>CAXRDE010000001.1:0-65975 GCA_964229355.1 Candidatus Sericytochromatia bacterium
AATCGCAACGTGGGTCCCGTACCCATTCTCAAGTTTCGCTCAAAACACTATTTTGACGAAAAATTCTGGTGGGGCAGCGAAGTGGACGGTTTTTACGCACCGATTTCTATTCTTAACGGCAGCACCACCGACGTCATTGGCTCTATCTTAGATGCCAACATACGCGCTGGCTGGGACATCAACGACAAAAATGCCGTGTATGCCAACCTGCGCTATGTGGGTGGCGGTGCAGTAGGCACCTCTGATGACCCCAAAAATCAGGGAGACGGTTTTAATGAAAACTGGTTACACACCGTGGGACTCACCCTTGGTGTGCGCACCAACGTGTTTTAAACCCCATCCTTTTTTAGAAAAAGCAAAGAATCAGACGCCCGAATCCGGTAGAATAGGAGGAATAAAACAATCCCCCAGAAGGAACTCAGGTGATGGATGACGTATTGACCACGGAGATCATGTTGGATGCCTTTAGCCAGGTCAATCTGGAACAGCTCTATCACCAGATGCAGGAGAGTGCGGATCCGCCCACCTATCCCACCTTTCAAATGCCGCTTCTGGCTCCGGCGTTTCCCCCGCCAACAGAAAAACAGCACCGGCGCATACTCGAAAGCTTCAAACAGGTGGTGCTTCAAGGGCGTAAATCAGGAAAATACCTGAACCAGGCCCAGGAGCTCTACGAGACTCACCCCAGCGCGGAACTGGGTTTATATCTCGGTCACTACCTCTCACAATGGGACCTCAGCGCTTTTGAAGACTTTCAAGCGGATTACCGCAAAACCTACCCTGAAGGAGATGTTAATCTGCGTATGCGTTGTCTGGTGGCTGTGGTGCTGTTAGAAAGTGACCGCGCCCTTCACCAGCAGCAGACCCTGGCACACTATACCCACCTGCTCAACGGGGAAAATGATCTGGTCAGTAACCTCAGCCCGACCAGTGATGCCGCCACGGTCATGGACGTCTACTTTGCTCAGGCGCTCTGGTATCTTGCGCTGAATCAACACCATGCGCATACCCTGTACTTTTTAAACGCCTGCTTGCGTTTGCGAGAAGCCCATGAAGAACGTCTTCCACTCTGCGCAGAAACAATCCAGATCGAAGACGCCTTGTTGTATTGGTTTCAATGCATGAGTGATGTATATGAAGCCCACAAAGATTTTTATCTGCCCCTTGTGGCGGAACGAGTTGCTCAATATCTTTAAAAATCACTTCAGATGGTCCCCCGTTTTGCCTATAATCATTCTAAATCCAAATCTCGATCTATCAATATCTCAATGAAGGATGTGTTTTATGACCCAGGTTAATAGCCCCTCGCAATGGCTCCAAAATCTCTTTACCGCCCCTACCCCATCTAGCCCCCAGCGTCCTGCGGCACCGACAGCCCCCATCGTGAAACCCCAGACGGCTCCGCCCGCCGCTAAAGACCAGGTAACCCCCCTCTCAGCGCAAGGAAAAAGCGCCACCCACGTCTCCTTTGGAGACGAGCTCACGCCCACCTCACAACTGAAAAACATTGATTCAAAGGCTGTCTTTTACGATGCCAATGCCGTCAGCGCCAAAGAAATTGACGCCATTTTAAAGCATTATGGTTCGCCCCACGCGGGCAAAGGGTCCGAGATGCTCGCCATTAGTCAGGAAATGGGCATCAATCCCCTGATGATGTTGGCGATTATGCAGCAAGAATCCTCTTACGGCAACACCAACAACAATAAGTCTTTAGGTCCCGAAAACGTGGCCAATCCCTGGAGTGTGCATTTTAACGAAGGGGCCAAAGGCATTAACAAACTGCGTTTAAAAGACGGTTCACTACCGAGCTTTTCCCAGTCCTATAAAGCGGCGGTACGCACCATGATTAACCTGGCCAATGAATCCGCCACGCCCTTGACCCAGGCGGGTAAAAAATACTCCACCACCGCCTCATGGACCAATGCTATTCAAACGCACTATGCCACCCAGCTACGCCGTGTAGAAAAAATGCGCGCCCAGTAAGGCCCTACTCAGGGTCTGCTTTAGTCCACTCCGTACGCGTCCCGTCTTCGGTTTCTTCCACGAAGCGGGACGGAGTGAGCTCCACAATACGGTTGGTATGCTCGCCGTATTCGCTCTTGTAAGTGATTTTGTCGCCTTCGATAGCATAAGGCGTGCCCTCTTCATTGCCATCACTGTAACTTTTTTCGGCATCAAAAAAGCTCCAGGGCTCAAAACCGGTATCAGGATCAGCGGGCATCACCCAGCGGCCTAAAAGAAGCTCCTGGGGCGTTTTTTCAGTTGAGCTGGCCTCAGCTGTAGAGGTCGTTTCGGCTTGCACACTGGCGGAAGTTGCAGGTTCAGCAGAACCCGATTCATTTTGACAGGCCCCCAGCACCCACAGACTTAAAAACAGTGAAAATAAACGCTTGTACATGATGTATACCTTTGCTGATGAAAGAAAATATTCGTTAGTTTAGCAAGGGTCATAGGATTTGAGAAGCGGCTGACGTACGGTTTTTTACATTGCTGGACAAGGTTTCATTAAAATGTTAAAATAAGGCTATCTATTCGATAATATATATTAAAATTGGATGACAGGATTGAAGCATTTATCCACTTATTCTTCTTATAAACAGGCTATTTTGCCCTGTGGCTCCGTCAGCTCTGACGTGACTTTTCAATCGTTTGACTGTCTTCCAAGCTATACCAAAGGATCCCCATGAAATTTTCAGATTTTAATTTTCAGCCTGAACTGCTTCAGGCGCTTGTGGAAATGGGCTATGAAGCCCCCACCCCCATTCAGGCCCAGACCATTCCCCTCTTACTTGAGTCCAAAGACGTCATCGGCTGTGCCCGCACCGGTTCCGGTAAAACCGCAGCCTTTGCTCTGCCTGTGCTAAACGCCATTCAGGGCGGCCAACAAAATCCCCAGGTGCTGATTATTGCGCCAACCCGTGAACTGGCAGAGCAAATTCGGATTGCCGTGGACGATTACGCAAAACATTTACCCGTGACCTGTCTGGCCATTTATGGTGGCGCCAGCTCGCGTCTGCAGGAAACCCATCTGGCCAAAGGCATTGATGTCGTGATTGCCACGCCTGGCCGACTGCTAGACCTTTTACAACGCTCTGCGATTCGCCTTTACGATGTGAAATACCTGATTTTAGATGAAGCCGACCGCATGCTTGATATGGGTTTTGTACCCGACATTGAAGAAATCATGACCTTTTTACCCAAAAAGCGTCAAACCCTCTTATTTTCGGCCACCATGCCTTCAGCCATCAAAAAACTGGCCCTGTCGCTGACAAACAATGCCGAAATGATTCGCATTGGGATTGAAAATGCAGCCTCTGATTCCGTGGATCAGTCGGTGGTCTTGCTCTCTCCCAACGAAAAACCCGATGCCCTGATGCATATTATTCAAAACCACGACATTGAGTCCATGATTGTCTTTGCCCGTACCAAAACCGGTGCAGATCAGGTGGCCAAAACCCTGATTCAGAATCACGTGGCAGCCACTTGTATTCACTCCAACCGAACCCAATCTCAGCGCCAGAGCGCTTTGGAAGCCTTCCGCAACGGCGAGTACAAAGTGCTGGTGGCCACCGATGTGGCCGCCCGGGGCCTTGACGTTTCCCACATTTCTCACGTGGTCAATTACGACACCCCCACCCACGCCGAAGACTATGTACACCGTGTGGGCCGTACAGGCCGTGCAGGTGCCAAAGGCGTGGCCTTTACCTTTACCAGTTCCAACGAAAAGAAATACCTGAAAGATATTGAAAAGCTCATTGGCAACAGCATTGATGTGGTGTCTTTAAAACAGCAAAGCCCGGTGGCAGAGACTCCCGTAGAAAAAAAGACGGCCCCAAAAAAAAGTAAAACGTCTCTACCTAAACCAGACAAGCCAGCCCCCAAAGCCAAAGCAGCACAGGCAGAAGCGCCCAAGGCCAGCCCTAAAAAAACCAAAAAGAAAACCGTTGCAGCGCCCCCTGTAGAAGCCGTCAAAGTCAAAGAGGTCGTCAAAGAAGTCTTGCCCCCTGAGAAGCGCATTGCTGAGAAAAGCCCCTCTGAAAAAGGCACCCGCCGTCGCAGTGCAACCCCTAAGCAAAGAGACATCAAAAAAGACGTCGTGAAAAGAGAACGCTCTTCCAAAGCAAACCTCAAAGCAGCAGAACACCCGCCTGAGGTCTCTCGCTCAAAACCAACCCAGGAGCAGGCTCCCGAACGGGACCGCAGAACCTCACGACGCCGCAGCGATGTGGTGGTGAGTGAGCTGCCCACCCCCCGCTTCAAACCAGAAAACGATCCCAATGCCTTCCGCAAACGTCACAGTTATTCCTTAATTCAAGCGGAACCGCGCATGTCAGAATCTCACGCGTTTTATCGCAACCCCGAAGATGAGCTCGATTATTTGGACTTCAATCCCGAAGAGCGCAACCAGGGAGAAGACCCCATGAAGAGCTTTACCCCGCCACGGCAACGGTCTAACCGCCGTAGCCAAAGCAACAGTTCACGGGGCGGACGCAATAACACCCGTCAGCATTCTCGCCAGCGCAGCCGTTAGCACAGGTAAAACACCCATGAAGACATTTCAGCGTTGGTCAGGAAGCCTATTGCTTGCGTTAAGCATGTCGTTCAGCGCAGTGGCCCAGGAGTCACCTGTCGAGACGCCTCCTGCGGAGAACGCGTCCGTTCAAATCCGCAGTGAACGCCCTACGGTCATTAGCGTCGATTTTGGATTTCCCAAAGGCTTAGGGCTTTCTGTTTTACACAACCTTCAGCCCGAGTGGGCCGTGGGGGCTAGCGCGAGCCATGTACTACTTTGGCCCACGGTGGGGCTTTTTGGCCGCTACTACCTGGACCCCCAGAAAACCTATAACGCAAGCTTTACCGAATGGCGGGTGTTCCATCATCCAGGAGTCGCTCCAGGCGTATACGTCCTGGCTCCCTACTGGAGTACCCACCTTCTCTACGGTCTAGAAACCCGATCCCCCGAGGGAAGTTATTCGCATATCGCCTTTGGTATGGGCATTGGAAACTCCACCCAGGAAAACCTACTGCTGGGTTTTATTAACCTGGAAGTTTCTTTTGGCGGCAGTTTATCTCAAGCCCAAACCCCGTAAGCTCCTGTGACTGAATATCTACTGTTTGCCTTTATTTTTCTGGGTTCCGCCATGATCACCGTTCCCCTGGCGGTCAAGCTGGGCCTGGGATCGGTTCTGGGTTATTTAATGGCGGGACTCGTGATTGGCCCGTTCACCGGACTGGTGGGCGCTGAAGCCGGACGCATTCAACATATCGCTGAATTTGGCGTGGTTATGATGCTTTTTCTGGTGGGGCTTGAACTTGAACCGCGTCACCTCTGGCAAATGCGCTGGAAGCTGCTGGGGCTGGGCGGCCTTCAAATGGGTCTCACCGCACTGGCTTTTATGGGCGGAGCCATGGTTCTGGGGGTGATGTGGTCCCAGGCCATCGCCATCGGTTTGATTCTGGCGCTGTCATCCACCGCCATTGTGCTGCAAACCCTGGGTGAAAAAGGCCTTCTAAAGTCCGATGGGGGGCAAAGCACTTTTTCTGTGCTCCTCTTTCAAGACATCGCTGTTATCCCCATTTTGGCCCTTTTCCCCCTCCTGGCCCTGCCTGAACTGATGGGTCATCACGCTGACGCTCACAGTTCACTGTCGCTTGTGGAAGGCCGGCCCGGCTGGCAGGTCACGCTGATCAGCCTGGCTGCCATCGCCAGCGTGATTAGCGGCGGGGTATTTGCTTCAAAATACCTGTTTCGCTTTATGGCCACCACCCGGCTACGTGAAATTTTTACACTGGCTGTATTGGCCATGGTTATTGCGATAGCCCTCTTGATGAGTCTGGTTGGTCTGTCTCCCGCCCTGGGCACCTTTATTGCCGGTGTGGTGCTCGCCACCTCTGAGTATCGCCATGAAATCGAAAGCGATCTGGACCCCTTTAAAGGACTCTTGCTCGGCGTCTTTTTTATTACCGTGGGTGCCAGCATTAACGTCAACCTCCTGCTTGATAGCCTCGGGAGCATCATGGGCTTAACCCTGGCGGTTATGGCCATTAAGGCTGCGGTGCTGGGACTGATTGCCTACATTTTTAAGCTGCGCGGCAGCGATAAATGGCTCTTTGCATTGGGACTGGCCCAGGCCGGTGAATTTGGCTTTGTGCTGGTATCCTTTACCCTGGCGAACGCCATTTTAGCCCCCGCCCTTGCCCAGACCCTATTGCTCATCATTACCCTGTCCATGTTTTTCACCCCCTTTGTGTTCATCTTATTAGACCGCGTGCTCTTGCCCCGTTTGGCCGCCACGCCCGAGCGAGAAGCCGACACCATTGATACCCACGGGGACGTCATTATTGCAGGAACCGGTCGCTTTGGACAAATCGCCAACCGCATGTTGCGGGCCAACGGTTATAAAACCGTGGTCATTGATTACCGTGCCGAGGCCGTGGATATGATGCAGCGCTTTGGCATTAAGGTATTTTATGGCGACGCGGCCCGCCCCGATCTGCTCGAAGCCGCAGGGCTACGCCAGGCCCGACTCTTGTTTATTGCCATTGACGATCAAGAAAAAACCCTGGCCATTGCCCGCTTTGCCCGCAAGGTTCGGCCTGACCTGCACATTATTGCCCGCGCCCATGACCGGGTGCATGTGTACCAGTTGTTTCAGACCGGCGTCAACGACATTGTGCGCGAGACCTTTGACAGCGCCACCCGTGCCGCCTATTATGCTTTTCAGGCCCTGGGTTATGCCGACCCCGATGCCCGCGAAATCGTTGACATCTTTGTGGATCGTGACAAAAAAATCATCCGTGAACTGGCAGAGTTATGGGATCCCGAACGCACCCTCGATCAAAACCCGGCCTATGTGAACAAGGCCAAAGAAATGTCAGCGCAACTGGCCGCAGACATGTTGGCCCGTCAGCAGCAAAACCCCGAAGCCTGAAGTCTCTAATAAACCCCGAAAAAGCCCCCGGCGTCAAAACACCGGGGGCTTTAAAAATTTAAATGGGCCGATTTAGCTTATTCAGCTTCTACAGGCTCTTCCACTTCATCCACAATGCCTAAGCGGCCTTTTTCGCAGTGAATCCAGAATTGATGAATGCCATGGTAGTGCATTTTCTTTTCAGGCCACTCGTGTTGGAATTTGAAGTAGCGCTCCACCGCTTCAGAGAGAATATCGCCAAAACCATCACCTGAGAAATATTCCAGGGCTTCGGTTTCAAAGTTGGGCAACTGCTCTGCGCAGAAAGCGTTAAATTCTTTGGTTTGGAAGGCTTCGTCAGCCAGGTCTGCATAAGCATCCAGCAACTGGTGGTAGCTCCACCCTTTTTTGTCGCCTTCGGCTTTAATGGCGTGCATTTGCTCCCAGTATTGGGCAAACAGGGGCTTTTTACGACCGGTGACCGCAATAAAGATCAACCAGCGTGCCATGGACTTCACCAGTTCAGGGAAGTAGAAGTGCAGAGAGGTCACGTTACTGTCAGGATAAGCGTTGGCAAAATCAATGGGGTGGGCCACGCCATCGTGATCAATCAGAATTTCACAAGAGTTGTGGTCCCAGTTGTAGAACGCGTTAATGACTTTGGTAATTTTCATCACTTCGTCAAATTGCTCAGGAGGCAAGAAGTTGTGCTCAATGGCCATGCCTTCTTTGCGCAGATAGCGGTCATGACTGTGCTTGGCGCTGGCGTTATAGTGCATGGGCATCATTTGAGGACCCACACCCACAATGCGCACGAACTCTTTAAAGTCCACAGCAGCCTGCAAGTTCACGGGCTTGTCTTTGATTTTGTGGTAAGCCGCATGCAGTTCTGCTTCGTTTTCCACACGCTCTACATCAACCCAGCCGCCGCCGTCTTGAGGCTTCATGTAAGCAGGGTAGCCCACCGCTTCGCCAATGGCACTCAGATCAAAGAGCTCATAGTCAGGGAAGATCAGATCGGGCTCAATGCGCTCAGATTCTAACAAGTCGCTATAATCTGCCTGGGGAATCGCCCAGGTTTTGGGAATGTGCATACCCAGTTCGCTCATATGACCATAGCTGGTGTTTTTGTCGATGGACTTAAAAGACACCATATCGTTGATCATATAGGTGTGAGGCATTACCAGATGGAAAAAAGAATTGTGGTGAGGGTTCCAGTGCGCACCACGGTTTAAAATCGCATTACAAGAGGTTTTGGCACTTAAAACATCATAAGGACGCGATACGATGCGGCGAGGCACGATCTCGTAGGTCTCACCTTTGTATTTCACTTCCGGTGTAATGTGATTCAACAGACCTTCTAAAGCTGCTCGAAACGAAAAGCTATTGGGGTCCATGATGCCGATAACGGCTTGTTTCTTCTCTGACATGAAATACTTCCTTGCGTAAAGTTAGAATGCTGCATTCTAACATGATCCCCGTCACATCTCGAAGAGACTCAGCGAAAATCTCTCAAGAAAAACCTGTGCAAAAAACCTATCCATTTTCAGATGGTGTTTATGTTAAACTTAAGTTAATTCAAACATAATTTAGCGCTGATGCGCAAAAGGAGATGTGATTTGAGTATGTCTACAATTCAAGAAAAAGGTACCATTTCGGTACAAATGGAAAACATTTTTCCGCTCGTAAAAAAAGCCCTGTATAACGATAAAGAAATTTTCTTACGGGAACTGATTTCCAACGGCGTAGACGCCATGAATAAATTTCGCCACCTCACCATGATTGGTGAAGCCGAAAAAAGCGATGCCGAACTGGCCATTCGCGTTGATTACGACAAAGACCAACGGATTCTCAGCATCAGTGATTCAGGCATCGGCATGACCGCTGATGAAATCAAAAAATACATCAACGAAGTGGCCTTTTCAAGCGCCCATGAATTCGTGGAGCGCTACCAGAGCAAAGAAAAAGGCGATAGCCAAATCATTGGACATTTTGGTCTGGGCTTTTACTCGGCCTTTATGGTGGCCGAAAAGGTCGAGATTCAAACCCTGTCTTACCAAAAAGACGCCAAAGCGGTCCAGTGGACCTGCGACGGTAGCCCCAATTTTGAGCTCAGCGACGGCGAACGCACCGAGCGCGGTACCACCATCAAACTGCACCTGTTTGCTGACGAAGTGGAATTTGCCGAAGAACCTCGCCTGCAACACCTGATTCGCAAATACTGCGATTTCTTGCCCTACCCCATTTACCTTAAAACAGAGCAAGCCAATAAGCAAGAGCCCCTGTGGAACAAGAGCCCCAACGATGTAGAAGAAAAAGAATACCTGGATTTTTACCAGTATCTCTTTCCCTTCTCCCCTGAGCCACACCTCTGGATTCACCTCAACGTGGAAGTCCCCTTCCGCCTCAAGGGCATTCTGTACTTCCCCCGCTTGACCCACGAAATGGATCCTTCCAAAGGCCAGATCAAACTCTATTGCAATAACGTGTTTGTATCTGACCAAACCGAAGACTTCTTGCCCCGCTTTTTGGCCACCCTGCAAGGCGGCATTGACTGCCCCGAGATTCCCTTAAACGTGTCGCGCAGCATGCTGCAAAACGACCCCTACGTGCAAAAAGTGTCCAGCTTTATTGTGCGCAAGGTGGCCGACCGCCTCAAGCAGATGTACACCAAAGACCGCGAAAAGTTCGAAAAAACCTGGGAAGACATTCACACCTTTATTAAATTTGGTGTCATGGAAGATGAGAAATTCCACGACAAAGTCAAAGACGTCTTGATCTTCAAAACCAGCCAGGACGACTATGTCACCCTGGATCAATACCTGGAACGCAACACCAAACTCGACAAAAAAGTCTATTATAGCTCTGGTGAAAGCGGCCAGCAAAAATATGTAGACATGCTCAAAGCCGAAGGCATTGACGTGATTTACCTCAACACCCTGATCGACAGTCACTTTATTCAGTACTTAGAGTACAAAAACAATGACGTCAAATTTGCCCGTGTGGATTCTGGCATTGATGACCTGCTGGTGGACGAAGACAAAGCCTCTTTGGTAGACCCCAAAACCAATAAAACCGGCGAAGAAACCGTGCAAGACCTCTTTCAACGGGAACTCAAGCAAGAACAACTCACCGTCAAGGCCCAGGCCCTTAAATCTGACGAAGTGCCCGCGCTGATTGTTTTGCCTGAACAAACCCGCCGCATGTATGAAATGACCCGCATGATGCAGCAAGGTCAGGGCGGTGAAGAGCTGGCCGAAAAAATGCTGGCCGAGCATACCCTGGTGCTCAACAGCAACCACCCGTTGATCCAGAACCTGCAAAACCTGGCGGGCAAAGCCGGTGCTGAACAAGAGGTTCACCTGATTTGTGAGCACGTTTACGAACTGGCCATGATGGCCCACCGCCCGTTAAACCCCAATCAAATGAGCCGTTATGTAAGCAATGCCAACAAGGTCTTGCAACTGATGGCCAGCAAACTTTAAGGAGCTCCCATGCAATACGCTGAATCCATTCTCGATCTTCTGGGGAACACCCCCCTGGTACGTCTCAAAAAAGTCATTGATGACGTGCCCGCGCTCATGCTTGCCAAGGTGGAATACTTTAATCCCGGCGGCAGCGTCAAAGACCGCATTGGCGTGTACATGATTGACGCCGCTGAGCGCGAAGGCAAACTCAAGCCAGGGGGCACCATTGTGGAGCCGACCTCCGGAAACACGGGTATGGGTTTGGCGATGGTGGCCTCGCAACGGGGGTACAAATGTATTTTTACCACCCTCGAAAAAGTCAGCCAGGACAAAGTGGATGCCCTGAGAGCCTTTGGCGCTGAAGTGGTCATTTGCCCCACCGAAGCAGCCCCCGAGTCTCCCGAGTCGTATTATTCGGTGGCCCGTCGCCTGACCGAGGAAATCGAAGGGGCCTTTTCGCCCAACCAGTACGACAACCAACACAATAGCCAGGCCCACTACGAAACCACAGGGCCTGAGATTTGGGCACAAACCGAGGGTAAAATCACCCACTTTGTGGCCGGCATGGGCACGGGCGGCACCATTACCGGTGTGGGACGTTACCTCAAAGAACAAAACCCCGATATCCAAATTATTGGTGTAGACCCTGAAGGATCCATTTATTCGGACCCCAACAATATTCATTCCTATCTGGTAGAGGGCATTGGTGAAGACTTTATGCCCGGCACCCTCGATATGAGCGTGGTGGATGAAGTGGTCCAAATTTATGATCAGGAATCCTTTGATATGACCCGCCGCCTGCCCCAGGAAGAAGGTCTGTTTGTGGGCGTTTCCTGTGGCGCCGCCGTGGTGGGTGCCATTCGCTACGCCAGAAAGCACAAATTGGGCGATGACGCCGTCATGGTGGTGCTCTTGCCCGACAGTGGCCGGGGTTACCTGAGCAAAGCCTTCAACGAAGACTGGCTCAAATCCAAAAATCTCGTCTAAAGCATCGCTTTAGGCCCCGGTTTTATTTATGAAGCCCCTCTTCTTTTTAGAGGGGCTTTTGCTTTTTTTACTGGGTTTTTGATGGCAAAGGGTGTAAGATGCTCTTAAAATGCGGCAACGCGTAAGGAAAGGATCTCCACCATGAAAAGTCTCAGCAAATATGCCCTTTTGGGTGCCCTCTGGCTCAGTGCCCTGAGTGCCTGCCAAAATACCAACAGCCCCAATCCCGACAGTTCCAATGGGGGGCTACGCACCTTAAGCGCGCCCACCGCCAACGAATTATCTAATCTGCGGGACAGCGAACTGCCCGATGCCAACACCCGCTTTGGTTTAAAACTCTTTCAAGACCTGGTCAGCCAAAGCCCGCGCGAAAACCTCTTTGTGTCTCCCCTGAGTGTTTCCATTGCGTTGTCCATGCTCTACAACGGCGCCAGTGGCGAAACCCAGCAAGAAATGGCCAAAGCCCTGGAGTACACGGGACTGGATCTGAAGGACACCGTCAACCAGGGCCACCTCACCCTGCGGAAGCGCTTGCAAAACCAGGGCAAAGGCGTTGAAGTTTTACTGGCCAATGCCCTCTGGGGCCCCACAGGCTTAAGCCTGCAAGATGGCTTTGCACAGGCCAACAAAGCGTATTATGATGCTGCCCTCGAAGGCCTGCCCTTTGGCAGTCCCAGCGCTGTAGAACGGATTAACCGTTGGGCCAGCGATAACACCCGCGGTCTGATTCCCAAAGTGATTGAAGAGATTGATCCCAATACCATTCTTCTGCTCATGAACGCCATTTATTTTAAAGGCGACTGGTCCACGCCCTTCGAAGCCAACCAAACCGAAAGCCTCCCCTTTTATAAAGCCGATGAAACCCAGGAAAACCAGGCCATTATGCATCATTACGACAAATGGCGCTACGGTGAAGTGGACGGCACCCAGGTGGTTAGCCTGCCTTATGGTGAAGCTGAACGCACCGAGATGCTCGCCTTTATGCCGCCCAAAGGCACCGATTTGGCCGCCTGGATTGCCGAACTCGACACTACCCGTTGGCAAAACCTCATGACCAGCCTGCGCACCCGTGACGGTCGCGTGGGTCTGCCCAAATTTAAGCTGAGCAATAATCTGCCGCTCAACGACACCCTCAAGCGTCTGGGCATGGCGCAAGCCTTCTCAGAACTTGACGCCGACTTTGGCGCATTGTTGCCTCCCAGCTCGTCTTTGAAGCCCTATGTCAGCGGCGTCAAGCAAGATGCGGTGATTGAGGTCAATGAGAAAGGCACCGAGGCCGCGGCGGTTACCACCATTACCGTAGGTGCCACCAGCGTACAACTGCCCCAGGACCCCTTTGAAATGATCATGGATCGCCCCTTTATGTACGCCATTTACGATCGGGATACTGAAAGCATTCTGTTCATGGGTGCCTTCAACGATCCCCAATAAAACCGTTCCTGGACTATCTTTCGTGTTTTGACTTGAAAAAACATACCCTACACCCTATAATTCAAGAAAACACGAAAGATAAGCTTTACCATGCGTTCATCATTTCAACTGCTGTTGGGGGCCCTTGTGTCAGGTGCGCTCCTCGTGCCTCAGGCCTTTTCAAGTCGATTACCCGTTCAGGCTGCCCCTAGCGCCAAAGCCACCCAGGGCATTCAGTGGGTGCCCTATGATCAGGCCCTGACCCAGGCCAAATCCCAAAAGCGCCCCATTTACCTGCAATTTCATGCCACCTGGTGTCCCTATTGCAAAAAGCTCGAAAAAGAAGCCTATAGCAAGGCTCCCATCCAAAAACTGCTCAACGAACAGTTTATTCCCGTGCGCATTACCGAAGGCAGCAACGAGACCTTTACCGTTGCCGGAAAAAAGCTGACCGTAAAAGACCTGTTTATGAAGTATCAGGTGTCGAGTTTTCCGACCCTGGTGTTTTTAAGTGCCGAAGGCAAGCCCCTGGGCAAAACCCCGGGTTATGTAGAGCCCAAACCCTTTGAAGCCCTGCTCGGCTTTGTATCCAGCGAAAGCTATAAAACCATGGACTTTGAGACCTACTTTAAAGGGAAGCAATAAAACAACATGTCACAGCCTGATCCGTTGGCCGGGGTGACTTACGAAGAAATCAGCCCCGCCCCCACAGCAGACACTGAACTGCCCGCCTGGTCCTGGTGGGGCATGCTGGCCAGTGCTCTGGGCGCACAGCTCTGTTGTGGCGTGCCCTGGTTATTGGTCTCTCTGGGACTAAGTGGCAGCTATATTTCTCAGCTCGAAGCCCTGCGCCCCTACCGCCCCTTCTTTGTGGCCACCGCCGTCGGCTTTTTTATAGCCGGTTGGATCGTCTATCTACAGCGACGGCGCAAGGGTTGTCCTACGTGAGTTCTTACCACGACCAAAGCATCAGCCCCACCAGATACAATTGTGCCAATAGCGCAATCATGTAGAAATAGCTGCGGGGGCTGGGATTTTTTTCGGTGGCAATGGCGTAATAGAGCACCATATGCATGGCCCGTGCGCCCACATAAATCCAGGCCACCCAGGCCAATTTCACCGGGTCAACGCCCAGCAGCACGGCCACCACAAAAGAAGCCAGGGCAATGGGTACATTTTCCAGAGAGTTCATAAAGGTGCGGTGAGAGCGAAACACAAAGGAACCATGGCCCAGGCTTTCATCCACGACACCGGGCACCGCATTTTTTTGAGCCCGGTGCGCCCCTGTGGCCACCACAGACTGTAAGATCACCAGCGCAATCAAAAGGGTGCTGGCATTTAAGGTACTGGCGTAAGCGCTAAACATCTGAGTTCCTCTTTTTTTGCAAAAGATCCCAACGGTTGCCAAAAATATCTTGAAAAACCACCACCGTGGCATAAGGCTCTTCGCGAGGCGCTTCTAAAAAGTTCACGCCCTCGGCCTGATAGCGATGGTAATCTCGCCAAAAGTCGTCGCTGTGCAAAAACAGCAGCACTTTTTGAGCGGCTTGCTGGCCCACCGTTTGTTTTTCGGTCTCACTGTGCGCCTGGCTCAACACCAGCGCACAACCCTGTGCCCCCGAAGGCGACACCACCACCCAGCGTTTGTTTGGCCCCATGGGGGTATCTTCCAGCAGCTCAAACCCAAGTTTGTCCACATAATATGCAATGGCCTGATCGTAATCAGGCACCAACAGGTTGATGGCACCAATCGATAGCATCTGTAAATCCTCTGTTTCAGAATATTGTTCCAAATCATAGCAAAAAAGGTCAGCTCAATTGACCAGCAAGCTATAATAAGCCTAACCCGAAGGATACTGGAAATCGACCCATGCCGAAAAAAGCCCTGTCAACTTTTGTTTTACAAGCCAGCCGCCACCTCTTACAGGCCGATGGCTATATCAGCCGTTTTGTTCAAACCCGCGAAGGTCGCGTGCACTATTACCGCGCCAAAAGCCACGGTTCGCTACCTGTCATGGTGTTTTTGCACGGCCTGGGCGCCCATGGCGCTGACCTCACGCCCTTGTTTCGTCCCCTGCGTAAATACGCCCGTGGCATTGTGGTCCTGGACTTGCCCGTACACGGGCTCAGCGATGCCCCCCGCTCAGGGGTTTTGCCCACCCCCCTGAACAACATGCTCTTTGAAGCCTTAGACACCATTCTCAAAGACGATGAACCCGCCCTCATTTTTGGCAATTCCCTGGGCGGACTGGCGGCCATTCGCTACACCAACCACGCCCCACAAAACGTGCAGGCCCTGGTGCTGTCCTCTCCCGGCGGCGCTCCTGTCGATGACGAAAAGCTCAACCGCCTGCGCCAAATTTTTGCCACCGCCACCCAGGAGCGCCCCGGAGAGTTTGTGGATCGCCTGTACAATAAGCCCCCCATGCACCGTCGCCTGATGGAGGCCGAAATTCGCCTGCGCTATGCCAACGAAAACGTGCGCCGCATCTTTGACCATTTTGACCCCGACCACCTGCTCACCCCCGAAGAAATTCAGTCCATTCACGTGCCCACCCTGATGATCTGGGGCAAGCAGGACCGTATTTTAGAAGAGCACGTGGAGTTTTACCGCACCCATAAGCCCGCGCATTTTCGTTTGGAAGAACCCGACCATTTTACCCACTGCCCCTATATGGAAATGTCCGAAGAATTGGCCATTCAAATTCGCAACTTCGCCCGTTTGCACAGCCCGAGGTCACCCCATGCGTCTTAAAACGTCCCTGATTTTAAGCCTGGCCCTTCAGGGGCTGATGATGACCAGCGCCCTGGCCACCGCACAGGTCAGCGGCTGGAACAGCACCGAAGGCACCTTCTGGTCCCTGGCCACCGATCCCCAGGGAAAATGGCTGGCCGCAGGTAGTGCTGCAGGCTTTATTCAGGTGTTTGAACAAGAACACTTCATTCCGCAACAGCGTCTCAAGGCCTGGGGCAAAGCGGTATTTTCGCTGGCGTTTTCGCCCAACGGCAAGGCCCTGGCCGCCTGCGATTATAGCGGGCAAATGCGTATTTTTGACACCCAAAGCTGGCAGGTCACTCACCAGGTGCAGGTGGGCCAGGGCTGTGAACAATTGGCCCTTTCAGATACCCAGGTGGCCCTGGCAGGCACCCCTGCTCCCGACAAACATGCGCTCTGGCTTTATGACCTCAAGACCCGCAAACTCTCAGCGCCCTTGCACAGTGCTCCTGCCGCCCAGCGCTATTTTGCCGCTTTGGACTTTCACCCGGACCAAAAACACCTGGCCGTGGGTAGCGCGAATCGCCAACACGGCGTTGAGATCTTTACGGTGCAACCGGGTCAACTCAAGTCCCTCAAAAAATGGGCCACCGCAGGCGATGTCATGGCCTTAAATTTTAGCCCCAATGGCAAATACCTGGCCGCCAGCAGCCAGGCCGATGTACAACTCTGGGCCTGGCAAACCGGCCAGCGCTTCTGGTCTCAGGCCTTTCGCAAGGGCAAAGACACCTTTGTCAAAGGGATACAATTTTCTCCAGACAGTCAACAGATTGCTGCCTGTGGTACAGGACGTGGCAACCCCGTGCAAGTCTACCGAACAGGTAATGGCCAACCCCAAACCAGCTATGGTGAGGTACGCGCCATGAATTGCAATGCCGTCCGTTACGACCAGGCGGGCAAGCATCTGATGACGGTGCGTCAGGTGTACAGCAATTTCAATGAAAGGGTCATCGACCGCTATCAGATCCCCTAAGATCGACACCTAAGCGAGACGGCGATACACCTGAATCTCAAAATGGGCCGGGGTGTACAAACGTTCCATGGCCTGAAAACGCGCCTGGGTTTCAGGGTCACACTTCCAATAATAGGGTGTCATGGTCAGTAGGTTAAAAATATCTGCGCCCAGGACTTCAAGGCTTAAGCACACCTCATGGGTCGCCACCGGCTCCCATTGGTTCTCGTCCAGATGGTGCTTTAAAACGGGATTGCCCTGATGGGCTTGCACCTGCGCATAGATTTCAGCCATCAGCCCCTGTAGATGGGTGGGACCTGGCCCCACCATCACCAGATGACCGCCCGGCTTGAGAACCCGCGCCGTTTCGCCCGGTGACACCGGCGAAAAGACCGACAGCGCCAGATCAAAGGTGGCCTCAAAAAAGGGCAATTGATACACACTGGCCACTGCCCACTGCGCAGCAAGGCCAGAACGAGCAGCGAGGCCACGACGGGCGGCCAGGGTTACCGCTGTTTTTGACACGTCCACACCACTCAGGTGCAGTGCCGCTTGCCCCGGGGGTGTGGCAGCCAGCACCTGAGCGGCATAATAGCCTTCGCCACAGCCCATATCCAGAATCTGAGCGGGCTGCGCTGAAGGAGCCACCAGGCCATAAAGCACCTCGGCCACCCGTTGGGCCATGGGCGCATAATAGCCTGCATTCAAAAAGTCTTGCCGGGCCTTAACCATGTCGGGGCTATCGCCCGGTTGCTTGCTCTTTTTTTGCTGGCTCAGCAACAGGTTTAAATAACCCGCTTTGGCGGGATCAAAGCTGTGGTTTTGGGCACAGCGGTAAGGCTGCTTCGGTAAAGCAGGCGTTTGCAAAGGGTCCTGACACACCGGACAGCGATACGGAGGAAAGGGGTTCACGCGGTTTCTTCAGTGGAAGGGCGCAGCTTGAGCTGAAGGCCCTGCAAAAAATTCCGCAGCACCTGATCCTGGCACAGACGGTAATTGCGGTGCCCGGGCTGACGGAAAAAACTGCTCAGTTCATGTTTACTCAGACGAAAATCCACCCGTTCCCAAATGGCGAGCATGTCTTCGGTTTGTAAATTGAGGGCAATTTTCAACTTGCGCAAAATCAAGTTGTGGGTCAGCTTGCGCTCTGGTGCGGGCGCTGGCCCTTCTTTTTTGCCTCGCAAATGGCTAATAAGCCCGTTCAAAAAGGTGGCCAGTTGAATATCTTTGAGCGCATCAAAGGTGGGCGACTCATCAGGCTGAAACCACTGCTTTAATTGCGTGGGTTCCACCTCACGCTCGGCCAGGGCAAAAATGGCCAGCATATCTCCATCGCTCAGGTCAAAAATATAGCGGAGACGCTTTAAAATATCATTATTATTCATGAAATCACTCACTTTCTTCAGAGGGTACAAAACGCAGCAAATCACCGGGCTGACAGTCTAATACCTCACAAATTTTGGACAGGGTATTGAAACGTACGCCTTTGACCTTGCCCGATTTGAGCAAAGACAGATTTTGTTCACTAATACCCACCTCGGCCGCCAGGGTTTTGCTTTTCATTTTTCGGCGCGCCAGCATAATATCTAAGTCCACTTCAATCACAACCGGGCGCTCCTATACAAACTGCTGGTTTTCTTCGGCCAGACCACACCCCTCCACAAGCAACTCGCTCACCATGAGCATTAAGCCACTCATCAACATCAATTGAAAGGTTTGACTTGAAAAACTCACGCTCAGCAAGCGTTGTCCGGGGGGATGATTCCATGATAACAGAAGGCTGGCACCGCTGACCAAAAGCGGGTGAACCAATGCCTGCAAGCACAACAAGCGCGACAGCCGCCGCAGGGCCAGACTATTGTCACCATTAAAAAATTGACGATTGCCAAATTGCTTCAGCACCGGCTTTAGCGTGTAAAGGCAGGCACACACGAGCAGTACGCCACCCCAGGAAAGCGCCCACACACTCTGCCACTGCCAGGCCTGTACCGTTTGCCACTGCACATCAAAAGGTAGGGCGCGGGTCAACACCTTTTGCCAGACCTCAGGACGCAGCCCCAAAGAGACCCAATAAAGAGGCAACGCCCCCAGAGCCAGGGTACAAAGCCCCTGAAGCAAAGTGCTTACACCACGATAAGATAATTTCATCATTTCACTTGCCATTATGTATGTTTTATTTTATATTATTCATGTTTTACATTAATATTTTAAACCAAAATCTAAACCTTGAGAAGGCCTTCGATGCTAAAAATAAAGTTAAAACGCCCTTTGCTGAAATTACTGGGGACATTGAGCGTGGGGCTGCTGGCCTCAGGATGCATGAGCACCCCCATGGGATTGTTGCTCAACGATCCTTTAAACACAGATCCTGGTGTATTTCGCTTTGCGGTCACCGAAGCAACGCCCTTACCCCTAAAAGAGAAAGGGGCCACGCTGACCCTGGGCTATCAGGTGACCCGCGCCACCCCGCATCTGGGCAACGATGTAGAAGCAACTTTCACCTTTGAAATGGAACACCATCCCCGGCTTGAAGCCCCCTTAAAGACTGCGAATAATGTGACCGTTTACCGCTTGCCACCAGCAGATGTAGAGGCCTTAAAAAGCTGGCAAACCCGCATCAAACAGCATCGCAACGCAGGAGGAGAAGGCAAGGGAAGTATCAGATTGGCATTAAACCATGGCTGCCGCACGGGGGATTTGCCCGCAGGCCCGCTCTATGTGGGTATCTACGCAAAAACCGTGGCCGAGGGAAATTTCTTTTTGCTTACCCCTCGCTTTGATTTACGCACCTTTCAATGGAAAGAAGACGGTAAAACGCGCAGTCTGGCTGATTTACCGCCTTGCAAAGTGTCTTAATGTATTGCCGCACCCTGCCGTAAAGCCTGCCACTCCCGTAGCAATTTCTCTTCGGCTTCGCTGAGTTGTTCGGGCAATTTGACCTGGATTTCCACATAGAGGTCACCGGCCCCACTGGCTTTATAACGGGGAAAGCCCTTGCCCTTTAAGCGCATTTTACTGCCGCTTTGGGTACCCGGTTTGATTTTTAAGCGCACGGTACCACTCAGGGTTTTTACGTCCACTTCACCCCCCAAAAGGGCGTCAAACAGGTCCACTTCGGCCTGGGTGTAGAGATTGTCTTCTTTGCGCTCAAAATCACGGTCTTTATTAACGTGAAAGGTAATGTACAAATCGCCGGGCGAGCCGCCCATGGGACTGGGTTGGCCGTGGCCCCGTAAGCGAATGGTTTGCCCGTCTTTGGTGCCCGCTTCAATGGTGACACGCAATTGCTTGCCGTTGATATTCAGGGTCCGTTTATGGGTTTCAGCCGCATCACGCAGCTCTAAATGAACCTCAGCTTGAACGTCCTGGCCTTTGACATCGCGGGGTTGCCCGCCACCGAAGCCACCAAAACCGCCCATGCCGCCAAACATGGATTGAAAAAAGTCAGAGAAATCACCGCCACCGCCACCGAAGCCGCCAAAACCACCACGACCGCCACCGCCTTGCTGACGCATGCGTTCAAACTGGGCCGCGTGCTCCCAGTCTTTGCCGTAGGTATCGTATTTTTTGCGTTTTTCAGCGTCCGATAAAACCTCATTGGCCTCGTTGATTTCTTTAAAGCGCTGGGCAGCAGACTCATTGTCCTTGTTTAAGTCGGGATGGTACTGACGGGCCAGTTTGCGATAGGCCTTGCGAATGTCGTCCTGTGAGGCACTTTTAGAGACGCCCAGGACTTTGTAATAGTCGATATAAGCCATGTTACACCTCTTTCAAGCGGGGCAGGAGCTCAGCAAAATTACAAGGTCGGTGCCGCCGATCCAGCTGGTGAACCAAAATGTCATCCCAGGCATCTTTCACCGCACCAGTAGAGCCTGGCAGGGCAAACAGATAGGTGCCATTGGCAACACCGGCACAGGCCCGTGACTGAATCGTGGAGGTTCCGATCTTGGTATAAGATAGCATGCGAAACAGCTCACCAAACCCCGGAATCTCTTTTTCCCAGACCTGTGCAAAGGCTTCGGGAGTCACATCTCGTCCGGTGACCCCGGTGCCACCTGTGGTGAGCACCACTTCAACCCCCGCATCAGCAATCCATTGCTGAAGTTGCTGCGTCAGCAGTGCAATGTCATCGGGACAGATTTTCCGATCCACCAACACGTGTCCTGCATCTTGCACACGTGCCACCAACGTGTCTCCAGAGCGATCCGTTTGCAAGGTCCGGCTATCTGACACCGTCAAGACTGCCACCCGCAAGGGTTCAAAATCCAAAGACATTTGTGACACACTGAGCTCCTGTTGCTTACCGTTTTCTTTCATTTTAGCAAGAACGACAGCACACCTTAAACCTGATATGCTGATGCCTATGGAAAATCTTGTTTGGATTCTGGCCTTTGTGGGCAGTGGCCTCAGTGCGGGCGTACTGTCAGGCCTGTTTGGTGTGGGCGGCGGCACGTTAGTGGTCCCCCTGCTGCTGCTCCTCGGCATTCCCATTCACCACGCCGTGGGCATGAGTCTGGTGTACATCGTTTTTGCCAGCGCCAGCGGCAGCGTCAAACATTACCGCCAGGACAATATTCACCTGGCCAGCGCCCTGTGGATGTCCGCCGCTGCGTTCTTCACCAGTTTTGTGGGCGTCAAAATTGGCGTGGCCTTACCCGCCCAATGGCTCTCTTTTTTGTTCTCGGGCCTGATGCTGCTGGTACTGGGGATCTTTGCTTATCGCCTACATCTCGAAAAAAAGCAGGGCCAGCAGACCTGGGAGCCTGACTTTAAGCCGCCATTGACCGGCCTGATGACCACCGGCCTGATTGCCGGTGTGTTTTCGAGTCTTTTTGGGGTAGGTGGGGGCTTTGTGATGGTGCCACTGCTGGTTATTTTGGCCAGGTTCAACCTTAAAAAAGCCGCAGGCACCAGCCTGGTGGCCATTTTCTTTATTGGTCTAACAGGCATTTTGCAGCACTATCTGTTTGGGGACTTAAAAGCCGCTCTGCACGATCATCTGTGGCCCATGGTGGCCATGGCCCTGGCCGGGGTGGTGGGTGCTCCACTGGGAGCCATGCTCAATCACAAGCTACCCGCCCGCTGGTTGCATCTTGGTTTTATGGCCTTTATTCTCGCCATTACAGTGTATATGTTTTTCTATGGGCAACAGGCCTAAAAACACAAAAAAACACAAGAATCTGCATTTTTTAGGCTACAATAAATCCATGAGCAATATTCAATCATCTTCCACCCCCCGTCCTGTCTCTGTAACGCCTGCGACCGCACCGGCAGCCCCACCCCAACCGGCGAAAGCGGCCAGCGCATCTCCCGCTACCCCGAGTGAGCCCACCGTCAATACCGAAAGTCAACTCAAACTCAACACCTCACAAGCGGCTCAGCCCGTCAGCAAAGAATTTCGCTTTGTGTCTGAAGATCTTTTTGGCGGCTACCACAGCCAGGCCGTGCGTGATCCCAAAACGCCCCTTCAGGTGAGTGTTCAACGCACCTACACGCCACCAGCGGGCACCTCTTTTGAAGATTTTGTGAGCAGCATGGACAGCCCCGATAAGGTGGCAGCCTTTGGACGCCCCTTTGGCAATACGCTCTACAATTACGATCGCGCGGGCGGCGGTGAAGGTCCCGGCGGCACCCAGACACCCCGCGAAACCTTTGAAACCATGAGCGCCATTTGCCGTGATATTGGTCAGTTACAGGCCTTTGCCCTGCAAGAGAACGGGTATAACGCCCGCCAAATGGGTTATAAATCCCAGGGCGTGTTGCACGCCATTGCCACCTACGAAGGCAAAAACGGTGAGGGCTTTGGCCTGGTAGAATACGGCACCCATTATTCGCCCGAAGACATTGCCAAAGTCCTGGGCCGTCCCGCCCTGTCTCACGAAGAGGCCCTTTTGGCCGTCCGGCCTGAAGCCAAATTAATCAACCCCTATACCCGCCCTGAAGCCGATAGCGAGGGTTCGATTGAACAGCTGTACTACACCACCGGGCACCAGCTCTACACCGAGACCTTGCGTCTAAAGCACGAAAACGGCGTGAGCTGGGACAACCAGGCCGGTGTCGCCTTAGAAGCCGCCCTGGGCGAACACTGGGGCGTTAAACTCACCGCCGACACTGGCACCGGCCCGGATCCCACAGCCCGTAACGCCGTCAGCGCTGCCGTGGGCTACCACACGGGAGACGCCGATAACGGCATGAAAATGTCCGTGGGTCTACAGTATCGTCCTGAAGAAGGCCATCACAGCATTGGCGGCAACACCTGGGAAAACCATGAAGCCCTGGTGGCTGGCTTCCATGCCGAAGGACAGGTTACTCCCTTCCGGGCCACCCTGGGCAGTGAGCAAGAAACCCGCACCGTCCTTTCTGGGGACATGACCGCTGCGCTGGCTTTTTCTGAGGGCGAAGGCACCGACAGCACCGGTCGCCAGGTGGACGGAAAATTTGGCATGGATTCCGGTCTTTCTTCGGGCTTAACCCACGCCCACGTGCGCCTGTCTCAGCATTTAGATGTCAAGCTCACCGAAAAATTCAGCTACCGCAGTGAAGCCTTTATTGCGCCAGATATTATGGCCATGTCCTATGGTATCGGCACCGGCGGCAGCGGCCTGTACTCCAATGTGGGGGTCAACGGCAGCCTGCATTACCAGAGCGGTGGCTTTGATGCCCACGTGGGCGCCCAGTACATGGTGGCCCAGGTCAATAACTTAGAGGCCACGGGCGTGAGCACGGGTCTGAGCTACACCAGCAACCGCTGGAGCTTGAGCGGCGGCGTTAATGCCGTTGAAAGCCCCGAGGGTTTGCGTTTACAGAGCCAACAAAAGATCAACCTCAAAATCACCGATAAAATTGACGCCTTTGGTTATGCCAGCCAGGAAAAAATCTTTAACGATACCCACGGTAGCTTTAGCAACCCCGGTGGCCAACGCTTCGGCATCGGCATTACCGGCCGCTTCTAATACAGTAACCCGCCATGTATGATGTGGTTGTCGTTGGGCTGGGTGCCATGGGCGCTTCAGCACTGGAATACCTGAGTCGCACCGGTCTAAAGGTGTTGGGCATTGAACAATTTGAAAGCCCCCATACGCGGGGATCTTCGCACGGCGAAACCCGCATTATTCGGCAGGCGTATTTTGAAGACCCCCGGTATGTGCCCCTGCTACAGCGGGCCTATGTATTGTGGCAAGATTTAGAACAGCGCGCGGGGGAGTCGCTCTTGCACCTGACTGGCGGCCTCATGCTGGGGCCCGAAGACGGCGAGCTTATTCAAGGCACCCTGAACTCTGTACGCACCCACCAGTTGCCCCACACCTATCAAGATACTGAGCACTGGCGTAAAGATTCCCTGTGGCAGGTGCCTGAAGGCTATGCCGGGGTTTACGAAAACCAGGCGGGCTATCTCTTGCCGGAGCGCTGCATTGCCAGCCAATTGCGTCTGGCCGCTACACAAGGGGCTGAAGTCTGGCAAAACACCGCTGTCCAAAGCTGGCAAAACGCAACCGACGTAAAGCCAGTGGTCATTCACACCGATCGCGGAGAAGTCCACACCCAGAAACTGATCTTAACCACCGGTGCCTGGATGCCGTACACCTACGCCCCCGCTCGTAAAGAGCTGCAGGTCACCCGCCAAAGCCTGTTTTGGTTTGCCCCCCCTGCGGCCAGCCGTGAAGCATTGGCCGAGCTGCCCATTTTTCTGCTGGAAATGGCCCCCACCGCTTTTTTGTACGGTTTTCCCTTACAGGGCGAGCGCTTTAAAGTGGCCCTACATCAGCCCGGTCCTGTGCTTGCACCCGATGCACTGCCCCAACAACAGGTGAGCACAGCCGAAATTGCAGAAATGGCCCACTGGCTTTCGCAGTATTTTAAGGTGCCCATGGGCCCCTGCGTCCAGACCACGGTCTGCATGTACACCAATACCCCCGACGGTCATTTTCGCTGGTACACCGACCCCGAGCAACCCCAGATCCTCGCGCTCAGTGCCTGCTCAGGTCACGGCTTCAAATTTGCCAGCGTGATGGGTGAGCTGTGTGGTCAATGGGCTGTTAGTGCCCGCATCCCTTACGATCTTGGGCTATTTACGGGTCAGTTGGGTTAAAAGGCGATCCAGTTGATTGGCAAATTGCTGGCGATCCTTTGCCTTAAAAGGTGGGGGGCCGCCCGTTTCCACCCCGGTATCCCGAATAGCAGCCATCATATCGCGCAATTGTAAACGGTCACTGATATTCTTTTCGGTATACAAGGTGCCACGGGGATCAAGGGCCCAGGCTCCTTTGGCCACCACCTGTGCCGCCAGGGGAATATCTGCGGTCACCACCACATCTCCCGCCTGAATGCGTTCTACAATTTCACTGTCGGCCACATCAAAGCCATCGGCCACCACCAAAAAATCAATCCAGGCGCTTTGGGGAATGGCAAAGGCCTGATTGGCTACCACCGTTAAGGGCAATTCTCGGCGCTGGGCGGCACGGTACAAAATCTCTTTAATGACCACCGGGCAAGCGTCACCGTCCATCCACACATGCATGATTTTTTGCTCCTGTATTTTTCTAAGTTGTACCACACCTTCAACAAAGCTTGAACAACTGCTATATTTATAATAGGTATTAACAATTAAAAATAGAATAAAACTATGAATAACGAATCAATCTATCTTATTAAATATGGCGGCAACGCCATGACTCACCCTGAACTCAAACGAAGCATACTGCAGCAGCTCTGCCAGTTCAGAGCCCAGGGACATAGCGTCGTGCTGGTGCACGGCGGAGGCCCATTTATTCAGGCGGCTTTAGATAAAGCAAGTATCGCCTCTACGTTTATTGGAGGTCACCGCAAAACGCCCGCCGAAGCCTTAGACACCATAGAAACCGCCTTAAAAATTACCGTTAACGCAGATCTGGTGCGCGAGCTACAGGCCCTGGGTGTCAACGCCGTGGGGCTTTCTGGTCAGGACGGCCAGCTCGTCACGGCGCGCAAACGTCAGTATCGCGAAAGTGTCAATGGAGAATGGGTCCACCATGATCTCGGCCATGTAGGGGATGTGACCGAAGTCAACCCTCGCCTGATTCATACGCTGCTCAGCGGCGACTTTTTACCTGTGATCACCTGCCTGGCCAACGATAAGCAGGGCCAACGCTACAATATTAACGCCGACCTGTTTGCCGGACACCTGGCGGGTGCCTTACAGGTCAGAGAATTCCTGGTGCTGACCGACGTGGACGGACTTTTAGCAGATCGCCACGACCCCCAGAGCCTGATTCGCCACCTGAATGTGTCAGAGCTGATCACCCAACAAAAAAGCGGCCGCATTCAAGGGGGCATGATCCCCAAACTCGAGGCCTGTGCCGTGGCCTTAGAAACGGGAGCTCGACGCGCCCGCATTATTAACGGTACCCGCCCCGAACAACTCCAGCAAGTACTCAACCATGCAACGATAGGAACCCAAATTACCCATGCAAACCTCCACCCTTAATCCCAAAAGCACTCCAGACACCTACACCAACGCCGACCTGCACGCCATGGATGCCCGATATTATCTTCCCACCTTTAAGCGCTACCCCATTGCCCTGGCCAAAGGGCAGGGCAGTGAAGTGTGGGATGTGGAGGGAAAACGTTACATTGATATGCTGGCGGGTATCGCCGTCAGCAATGTGGGACACAGTCATCCCGAGGTGGTGGCTGCCATCCAAAAACAAGCAGAACAGCTGATCCATATCTCCAATTTTTACGTCAGCGTGCCCCAGATGGAACTGGCCGAGCAGTTGGTGAACTTATCGGGTTTGGCGCGGGTCTTCTTTTGCAATAGCGGCGCTGAAGCCCTGGAAGGCGCCTTTAAAGTGGCCCGCAAATATGCCCATCAGCAGGGCAAAGGGGGCACGATTTATGCCTTCACAGGGGCATTTCATGGCCGAACCCTGGCCACCATAGCTACCGGAAAACCCGCCATGCAGCAAGGTTTCGGCCCCATACCTGAGGGTTTTAAAACCCTGCCTTTTAACGACATAGCCGCCCTGGAGAAAGCCTATAGCGAAGACATGGCCGCCGTTGTCGTCGAACCCATTCAAGGGGAAGGAGGCGTGCGTCCCGCGCACACTGAATTTTTACGCCAATTGCGCAGCTTCTGCGATGCGCGAGGCGTGGCCCTGATTTTTGATGAGGTGCAAACAGGAGTTGGCCGCACAGGAGCGTGGTTTGCCAAAGATCACGTGCAGGTACAACCCGATATTATAACCCTGGCCAAGGGTCTGGGGAGCGGCGTCCCCATTGGAGCCATCCTCTGTAATGACAAGCTGAGCGCAGTCATTGATTACGGGGATCATGGCACCACCTTTGGGGGCAACCCACTGGCCTGTGCGGCAGCTCTGGCAACCCTTAGGGTCATTCACAACGAAGAACTACTCGCCACAGCCCGCAGCCAGGGCCACTGGCTGCGCAGCGAAATCCGTCAGTGGCAGTTGCCGCTGATCGAAGAAGTACGGGGACAGGGTCTGATGATCGGTGTAGTGCTCAAAGCAAGTGCCAAACCGGTGGTCGAAAAACTGCTGGCGCGTGGTATTCTTGCCAACGCCACCGCCGACAATGTTTTGCGTCTCGTACCCCCTTTAAATATTCCACGGGCTTTGCTCACAGAGGTGCTGGACACCTTAAAGCAGGTGCTCACGGAGGCAAGCCCATGAAGACCTTTCGTGTGGGCATTATGGGGGCCACCGGCTATACGGGCTCTGAACTGGTGCGCCTTTTAAGCGCCCACCCCCAGATTCACATCGCTTATATCACCTCTGAGTCTCGCACTGGAGAGACCTTTGGTGATGTACATCCCGCCTTTGCTTCCGCCACCCCGTTGACCCTGCAATCTGTAGAAAGCATCTTCGAAAACCCCATCGCCGTGGACTGTGTGTTTTTGGCCCTGCCCCACGGGGTCTCAATGGACTACGTGAAGCGTCTACAAACCCTCGCGAATCCACCTCGCATGATTGACTTTTCAGGGGACTTCCGTCTAAGTAGTCCCGAGGTCTATACCCAGTGGTATCATAAGCCCCATGGTTACAGGGCGGGATTTGAGCAAGCGGTTTATGGTCTGCCTGAACTGTTTCGCTCCCGTATTGCAGACGCGAGCCTGGTAGCCAATCCGGGCTGTTTTCCCACCGCAACCCTGTTGGCACTGGCGCCCTTGATGGATGGCAGACAAACCCCAGAATGGCAGTTAAGTAAAAGTTTTTGTATTGTGGACGCAAAAACCGGTGTGACCGGTGCCGGCGTTCGCGCCACGCCCACCACCCACTTTGCCAACGTGCACGATAATTTTAAGGCCTATGGCCTCAAAAGCCATCGCCATACCATCGAAATTCAAGAAGTTCTGGAGCAATTTCAGCCTCAGGCACCCACGGTGCAATTCACCCCCCATTTATTGCCCGTGGATCGGGGTATTTTTGCCACCCTTTACCTCCGCTTAAAAAATCCTGATCGGCTGAAAACAAGCCCCGAAGCGCTGCAGAAGCATTACGTAGACTACTACCGTCATCACCCTTTTGTACGGGTCTGTAACGAGCCGCCCACCCTGAAGGCCGTGCGCGGCAGCAACCACTGCCACCTGTACGTGGATTGGGATGAACGCACCGAGACCCTGCTGGTCATCAGCGCGCTGGATAATCTGGTCAAAGGGGCCGCCGGACAGGCCATTCAAAATATGAACTTAATGTTGGGACTGCCCGAAGACATGGGGCTTCAACAGCAGCCCCTGAGCCCCTAAACAAAAAGAGAGACACAAAACACATCATGATTAAAAATATTACCAACGTCAGAGGCATCAAATGCTGGGGATCCCACAGCGGCGTTAAATCCCTGCGCCGGGATCTGGCCCTGATTTACTCCGAAGTTCCCGCCAGCGCCGCCGCCGTCTTTACCCAGAATCAGGTGGTGGCAGAACCCGTCAAGGTGTCTCGGGCCAATATTCAAGATCACCGTGCCCAGGCCATTGTGATCAATGCGGGCAATGCCAACGCCTGCACGGGCGCCCAGGGCTACCAGGGTGCCCAGGCCATGGTCCACGCCACCGCCGAGGCCCTCAACATCCCTGCTCACGATGTGCTGGTGGCCTCTACAGGGGTCATCGGCAAGGTATTTCCCACCGACGACGTGGTCAAAGGCATTCACAACATGGCCCCCAAAATCAGCAACAAGTCCAAGGCGGGCTCGTTTACCGCCAATGCCATCTTAACCACCGATACCTTTGCCAAAGAAGGATTTTTGGAGTTTGAATGGGATGGGCGCATGATAAATATGGGCGGTATTGCCAAGGGTTCAGGCATGATTCACCCCAATATGGCCACCATGTTGGCCTTTATTGTGACCGATATAGCCATTGACCCGCAACTCTTGCAACGCACCGTCAAAAAAGTGGTGGACAATACCTTTAACATGATTACCGTGGATGGCGATACCTCCACCAACGATATGGTGGCCGTACTGGCCAACGGCCTGGCAGAGAACACCCCCATTACCCAGGAAAGTGATCCCGGATTTGCCATTTTTGAAGCCCACCTGGATGAAATGATGGCGCATCTGGCCAAACTGATTGTTTCTGACGGCGAAGGCGCCTCTAAATTTATTGAATATAACGTGGTGAACGCACCCAGCGAGGAAACCGCGCGCA
The DNA here is from genome assembly GCA_964229355.1 of Candidatus Sericytochromatia bacterium. GTDB lineage: Bacteria > Cyanobacteriota > Sericytochromatia > UBA7694 > UBA7694 > CAXRDE01. The sequence continues at coordinate 29,147 of CAXRDE010000001.1, forward strand.
AGCTCTGCCGGGCTATTTCCAGCTCTGCCCTGGTCAAAACCGCCATGTTTGGCCGGGACCCCAACTGGGGTCGCATTATTTGTGCCGCAGGCAATGCGGGTGTGCCCTTTGATTACACCACGGTAGATCTGTATTTGGGCAATGAGAGCAAGCAGGTGAAATTACTCTCACAGGGTGTCCCTCAGGATTACGAGCGCGCCTATCTCAAAAAGTTATTGCGCGACTCCCATGTGGTCACCCGACTAGATATGGGACAGGGTGAACACCAGGCTCGCGCCTGCGGTGCAGATCTCACCACAGACTACGTACTGTTTAATTCGGTGTACACTACCTAGAGGACAGCCCCTCGAAAGAGAGCACAACATCATCGCACACAGACGGCCAGTCTCCCGGCTCGGTCTGACGGAATAAAACAAAATCACTGCGTTCTGCGGGATACCAGGGACTCTGGCGATAAACCGAGCTCAACCAACGCCAGTCCGCCACATAAGAAAGCAAGAGACGGGTCGGCACCCGCAACGCCGCACCCAGGTGAGCCATGACGGTATCCACCGTGATCAGGGCGTCCATCTGCTGTAAAAAGCCCGCTGTGTGCGCAAAATCGTGCAGCTGAGGCCTCAAATCCGTTAAGGGCAGTTGCGCAGCCACCCGCTGTAATTCAAGCTCATCCCCGGCTGAAAGATGGTATTGAAAACTGTAAAAATGCAGTTCAGGGTATTGCTGAGACAAGATCCGTAAGAGCGCCACAAGCTGCGGGAGTGGTAGATTGCGCCGCTGGGCTGTGGGGGCCAGGGGATTGGCCTGCCAGGCAATGCCCACCCGTCGAAAGCCTGTCTCCTCGTTCTTTGCGGGTGAAGGCAAGCCGTCCACCAACGCCGGAAAAAGTGGCGCCCAGGGCAAGGGCAAATGCTCGAGCTGGGCGCGACACACATGAGGCAGAGCGTACAAGGGCAACCAAAGATCAAAGGCGTCCTGGTGCAAGGCGGTCTCAGCATCCTTGTAAAAGGTGACGCAGTGCAAAGGGCTGTAGGCCCGGGCACCCGGTGGCAAAAGCAGGGAACTTAACTCGGGGTGACTACAAAACCCCACCTGCTGGCATCCGGTGGCCTGGCCCAATAAAGGCACAAAACGCAGCCACTGTAAACAGTCCCCAAAGCCTTCAAGGGCTTGCACCAGCACCCGTTTCCCCGCCAACGTTTCGCCCTGCCAACGGGGAAGCACCTGCAAAGCGTCGGGCGCCGGACGTTCGTGCCCACCGGCAAACTTGGCCAAAAAACCTTGCCAGCCCTGGGTATAATTGCCCTGTGCCAATTGACACAGGGCCCAGTTAAAGCGCAATTGCGCCCTGGCCTGCGGATCTACACAGCGGCGAAGGGCCTCTTGATAGCTGCGCTCTGCACGGGCAAAGTCCTGCAAATCCCGTTGAATATTGGCCAGGTTTCCCCAAACATGAAAGCGTTCGGGGGCCATCTGTACGGCCTGCTGGGCGTGGTAAAGGGCATCGGTATAACGCCCCTGTTGCTTGCACTGCAGGTAAAGGCGCTGGTGCGCTTGCGCCTGCTGTGCCCGCCCGCCCGGTATAAACTCAGGGGGCGAAGTCAATGTGAAGCTCACCCGATTGAAAACGGGCCCCGATGGGATTGAGCGGTGCCAGGGTGGCAGGCAGAATAATCGAGCGACGGACATTGTTAATGGTCAGGATCAACTCATCGCCCTTTTTGCGCAGGTCAAAGCGCTCCACCTCAAATTTTGGAAAACGTCGCCGCAAGGTATAGCCCGTCTCCGTTTTTTCCACCTCTTGAATCTGCTCGTGAAAGAGAATGTCTGCCGGATCCTCTGGGAAAGCCATTGCGCCCACCTGCTGCAAGTGAGCTTGTCCCACAATTTCACCGGCAAACAGGGGAAGTTCCCGCACGGGAATGGGATGAAAAGACGCTCTGGCCTGTTCAATATACCCCTGCTGCAGGGCTTGTTTTTGCGCCAGGAAATCAGAGCCTTCTGCGTTTTTAACCACACGGTTGAGGAGCACTTGATCCACGTTATACCCAAAGAGTGAAAAGTAGGTAAAGGAGCGCAAGGCCTCTTTGTACACCATTTTTTCGGGGGTCATGACAATACGAATGGAGGTCTGCTGGGGATCTAGCAAGCGTTTTTGCACCCGTGCCACCCCGGCAAACAAGGTCCCCATGGCCTTACTGATGGCCTGAGTGGGCAAGTTCAGCGCGGTTTTAACCACCGGCTGCAAAATACCCATGTTTTCAATAGAGACTTTAAACAAATGCTCCAAATACCAGTCAATGACATCGGGCATGCTGATTAAACGAATGGTCTCACCGGTGGGCGCACAATCTAAAATAATCACATCATAGTCCCCGGACTCGGCTTTTTCATCCACGTGCAACAGCGCGCAGACTTCTTCCATCCCGGGCATGACCGCCAGTTCATCGGCCACCACATGATCAAAACCGCGGGTGACCAGCAAAGCGCTGAGCGAGGTTTGCAGCTCGCCCCAATAGCGCTGAATGTCTTTGAGCACGTTCACTTCCTGGGCCCACAGGTTGTCGACGATGAGCGTGGGCTCAGAGCTCAACTGAATGTCAAAGGAATCCGCCAACGAGTGGGCCGGGTCCGTGCTAATAACCAGCGTACGGTGGCCCTGGGCCGCACATTGCAAGGCCGTCGCTGCGGAGAGGGTGGTCTTGCCCACACCCCCTTTGCCCGTATACAGTAAAATGCGCATGGTTTAAGCCTTCTTCATAAATTCGGTTTTTAACATAATGACGGTTTTATTGATCCGCCCTTCGATATAGCCGGGGTCATCGGTTAAACGAATATTTTTAACCAGAGTGCCCCGCTTGGCGGTAAAAGAAGTCCCCTTCACGTCCAGGTCCTTAATCAGGTGCACATCGTCACCGTCTTGCAAGACGGTGCCATTGCTATCAAAGGTTTTAGCGCCGCTGCTAGCACCTCCCTCTACACCCTGTTGCGCCCAGTGTAAAACCTCATCTTCAAAATAAATTTGATCCAACAGGTCCTGGGCCCAGGTTTCGGCTTTCAAGTGTTGCAACATCCGCCAGGCCATCACCTGCACCACCGCATGTTCACTCCAGATTTTCTCCTGGAGTCCGTACCAGTGGTTGGCATCTATCTGTGAAGGGTCTTCAATTTGCTGCAAACAATCCTCACAGAGAAACAGCGTCTGCTCTAACCGGGGGCTTTCCGGCACGGGCGCCACCTCATAGGCGGTTAAGGCTGTACGCGCATCGCAAAGTTCACATTGCGACTTGCTGCGGCGGGCCAGCTCCTTTCCTAAAGCATTGAGCGCTTCTTGATGGGCTTTGTGACGGGCCAGACCCTGGGACATAATTTTACCTTCTTCATATAGACCTTTGCCTTTAGTATACAATCAGCACCAATGGGTTTGGCGCCACCAGGTGATAAAATCGTTCATGGCGGTCTCAACGCTGACCTGGGGAGCATACCCCAATTTTTCACGGGCCTTGTCAATATTTAAGGTTTGCGAACGGCTCATCATGATCACACTATAACGGGTCAAAGGCGGCTCCGGCTGTCCCGGCTGACGGCGGGCTTTGGCCTCAAGGGCAGCAGCCACGGCATCGGCCACGGCAAAGGGAATCCCTTTGCGAAGATCCAGCTGCAAATGCAAGCGCTGAAACGCGGTTTGCAAAGTTTGCCACAGCAAGACAGGTTCACCATTGCTAATATTGTAGGCTTCTTGCAGGGCCGGACTGCCTGAGGGCAGGGTCAGCGCCAATTCAATGGCATGACATACATTGTCCACCGGGGTTAAATCCACGCGATTTTGGCCATGACCTATACGGCGCAGGCGGCCCGTCTCAAAGGCCCTGAGCAAACGGGGCATAATGACCGTGTCTCCCCGCCCAATTAAAGCCCGGGGCCTTAGCATGACGGTTTCTAAGCCCTGCTCAGCGCCCGCGAGCACCCGCTGTTCAGCGGCGTATTTGGTTTGCGCATAGGCATTAATAAAGGTGGAAGGCAGCGGATCGCTTTCGCGAATATCTTCACAATCTGCGTTTTTCACATAAATACTGGGTGTCGAAATGTGCACAAAACGGGGAACGTTTTGCGTCAGTGCGGCAGTCACCACCTGCTCCGTGCCCAGGGTATTGGTGCGGTAAAAGTCCTCATAACGCCCCCAGGGCGACGACAAACCCGCCGTATGCACAATTGCATCTTGCCCTTTGCACAAGGCCAGAAGATGCGCTTGATCATTAATCGACCCCGAAACAAAGCGCGTTCCCAAATGCTTTAAGCGCAGTCCCATCTCCGGATTGCGTCCGGTGGTGGTCACCGTATGTCCCTGTGCCACCAGGCGCTCCGCCAGACAATACCCCAGAAAACCCGTGGCACCCGTAATGAGAATATTCATGTTCGATGACTCCCTTGCGTTGACTGTGAGCACTATACCGCACCTGTGTTACCCTCAGAAGCCCATAAGTGAACTGGTATTTCGCGAGGGTTTTCGGGTAAGATAAAGAAAACAGCATCAGGAGGCCCCCCATGAAAATCGCCTCAGCAAGAGCACTTCTCGTCATGTTTTGCACGGTGGCTATCGCCAGCGCCTGTGACCGCGTGCCCATGGTACCCGACGCCACTCCCGTGGACACCAGCAGCGTGCGCAATCGCAGTTTTTTAGAAACCTTCCAATACCAACGCTTTGAAGCCATCGACGAACAGATCACAGAGCGTTTAGATGCCGCTTTAAACCCCGATCTTGAGGCCGATATCGACCTGGGCAAATTGATCACTGAAGCCGAACCCATTCCGGGCCAGGACTTCAGTCGCAATACCTTTCAGCAACAAACCATTGACCAGACCATCGTTAATAAAAACAAGGCCCTGATCGATAACGACGCCATTGATTTAGATAAATTGCGCCACCAAAACACCTTAGACTCCACGGGCGTGCATTCCCGTCAGCTCATGCAAGAGCAGTTGATCGATCAAAAGTTTGAAGAAAAAAACCGCAGTTTACTTGAAGAGCCCGAAAATTAACACACCGCCTTTATACCCTGTTCTCTTAAAGCAGACACCAGGGTATGTAAGGTTTCCTCTGAAAGCAAGACTGGCGAACGCATGATACGGGTTGAAAAACCGCCCTGTGCCTCGTGCAATTCAATCAAAAAGTGATCCGGAAAAAAGGCAAGACGTTTGATATTCTCTTTTGCATAGACCGTACGTTTCCGCTGTCCCCACCCCGAGACGTACGTATGTTCAAGGGCCTCTGAATGCACGAACCACTCCTGGTGGGGAGAGGTATTTCCCCACAAACGGGCTTTTACAAAAAAGAGCAAAAAAAGTCCGAGTGGCAGACCTGAGGCCAAAATCGCCAGGCTCACCCCGTTAAAACCGAAAAAGGCACCATAAAAAAACACACCAATGCCCAACGCACAAATCCCAATCACGGTTAAAGCCAGCCCGACAGCGCGTGAAGGCCCCTTTTGCTCTGGGTCAGAAGATGGGGCACTTAGGGTCCAGCGCACGTGGTTTTCACCCGTTTCGAAAGAAACTCCCGCAGGGGTAGGCTGTTTCTGGCGTTCTTTTGTGCTTAACATGGTGTAACTTTCTGTAATACTTGATAACTGTAGCCTAAACGCAGACAAAGATGCAAAACCTGTTGCTAAGAGACATTTTTATGCCTTTTTAAGCGCAATGCCTATGGACCGCAAGCATTGGGATGCCTTTCACGGGGGAGATACGCTAAAATACGAGAGTGCAGATGGCACGTACAAAGGAGTAAGGACCATGCAAAAAGCAGCGGGCATTGCCCTCATGATTATCGGTGGGTTTATGGCCCTGGGCTTTACCCAGGCCAGCTTATCGCAAGGCCCTTTGGTCATTTTTTTGAGTTTGTGCCTGACCGTGTTTTTGCCCCTGGGCGGCGGCTTTTATTTATTGCGCTCCGCAGGCCAAAGTCAGAAAACCCTGCAAGCCAGTAAATCACAATTGGCCCACAAAACCCTGCGTGCAGAAATTTTACGGCTGGCCGCTCAAAACCAGGGTCGTTTAACGGTTCTAGAGGTCACCCAGGCTTTTGCCCTGAGCGCGGAACAAGCCGAAGCGGCCCTGGATCGTCTGGCTCTGGAGCATCTGGCCGAACACCAGTTAACGGACGATGGCTTGTTGGTTTACACCTTTCCAGAGGTGCAGCAATTGTCTCACAAACACCAGGCCAAAGGGCTAGAGGAGTTTTAGCATGCCGCCCAAAGTGCTTGAAAACTTTTATCCCTGTCCGGTGTGTGTGGGCATTCCCCTGCAAAAATTGCGCTTTCAAAAGCGCGACGGCACCACCCTCATTTTGGATCACTGTCAACGCTGCCAGGGCATGTGGTTTGATCACCGCGAAGTCAATCTCTTGCGAGAAATGCCCCCCTATTTGCTGGCCGAAAAAGTGACCTTTAAAGCCGATGTCTTTGTCATGCCCTGTCACCGCTGCCATCAACTCATGTCGCGCGACGCCAAAGCCTGCGGTCACTGTAAACACCCCAATACGCTCGATTGTCCGGTGTGCCAAAAGCCCATGAAAAGCAAAAATTATGCGGGCTTAAAATTGGATGTGTGTCACCAATGCCAGGGCGTTTGGTTTGACAGTCATGAACTGGCACAACTCTGGCAAATCAATCACCGGGACTTGCCGGGAGCCCCCATGGGTACAGGCCCTGGATTTTTGAGTAGCGATCTGCGGGGACGCTCCCGCCGATTTGATCCCATGGATGACGTGCTCGACCTGTGGATTGCCTTAGAAGTCCTCGAAGCCACCCCGGAAATTGCCATGGGCATGGCCGAAGTGGCCGGTGGCTTAGCAGAGGCCTCTAGCGGTTTTTTAAGTGAATTGCCCGAAGTCATCAGCTCAGCTCCTGAAATTCTGGGGGCCGCTGCTGAAGCCAGCACTTCAGCCCTTGAAGGGCTCCTTGAATTGGGCGGCTCGATTTTTGAAGTGATTGCAGATATTTTAGGGGGGCTCTCCGACTGATGCGCCTTGAAGGACAATCCCAACACCCTAAGCTGACGCCGAAGACAGCAGCCATGCACATTGAAAAGCCTCAGCCCCAACGGGAAGAAGCGTCTTTACAAGCAAGCCCCAGGACGCTGCCCCAGGACCACTACCATGGGGCAGCCCGTCCGAGCTCTCTGCTCGGAGAGCAACGAATTCGCTTGCTCAATAATGTGCGGGATATCGTCACCGCCGCTGAGTCTCTCATGCGTGAAGGCGATAGTAATCACGATGGCCGCCTCAGCCCCTCTGAATTCGAAGCCTTGCCAACCCCAAATCCCGGCCTTTCCCCCGAAGCGCGTTTCACACAACAGGCATTACGTCAAAAGCTCAAGCACCACTGGAAGCACTTAGATCAGGATAAAAACGGCCTTGACGCGAAAGATATCGCCCGCCTGCAAAACAGCGCCATGCGCCCCGATCCCCAGACCTATCTTCTGGCTGCGGTGCCAGTCAATGAGCTAAGTCTTGTGGAAAGCATTCGGGAACTGCCCCCGGTAGGCCCTTTCCAATTCAAGACGCTCATGTCACAACCTTATACCTTTGAAAGCCGCCATCAAACCTGGGACCCCAATACCCCCACCCTGCAATCCCTTACCCAGGAGACAGAGACGTTGTCGCTGACCCTATCTCATCAAAACAACATCAGGGTGTACCAACCTCAGGACCTGCCTAAAGCCAAAGCCCTGCTTCAGCATGTGGGGGAAGCCGCAAGCCGCCTCCCCGCTCCTTTGCAACGGGTGGTCCGCTCTTTTGAACTAAACCCCTTACCCTATACCTTCGAAGTACAAGAAGGGGCCATCACCCGCCAGGCCGACATGACCGCTTCACCGGGCGGAAAAATAACCCTTTACCCTCAGGAACGAAGCCCGGAAAGTTTCTACCGCACCCTGATCCACGAAAGTGCTCACCTGCTGGCTTTCGAAAAAATGGGCGAAGACACCCAGTCTGCCGCCTGGAAAAACTGGATCGCCGCCATGGAGCAAGACCGTTTGGCGCCCTCTCAGTACGCCCGTATCAATGGTTCCGCAGAAGGCATTGAAGACTTCGCTGAAGCGGTTACCGCCTGGGTATTGAGCCGAGATACGCCCGAGCATGAGGAATGGCGAGCCTTAATGCCTGCACGTTTTGCGATTATTGATGACCTTTTGATGTAGCGCACCTTGAGTTTCACCCCGTTTTGGGTTAAAATGAGGATATCTATGGATTAAGCACGAAAATCAAGTGAAAGATAGGAGGTGCACGGTGTAATGAAAGCAAAATATTTTGGCATTCTGATCTTAGCAGCCACAAGTCTAAGTGGGTGTTCCCGTGTGCCCAGCACCTTTGGTATTAGCGACGTAGATAGCGCCCCAGGCGCGAGCGCTCCCAACCAGGGCTTCGTCGAAAGTCTCGACCTGGATCGTCTCAATCAAATTGAAGCCCAAATCGATGCCAGCCTCGCCCGCCTTGATGCAGCCTTTGACCCCAATGCTCCCGAAGCCAATTTAGATAAATTGGTCACCGGTGCATCCCTTGATCCAGCCCTTGCCAATTCGCCTTTTTTAACCCGAGACCAATTGATCGATCAAAAAATTGACGAGAAAAACAAAGCGTTAATTAACGATGAGTTTTCAGGCAACCTCGATAATGTGGAAGACAACACCGGCTTAAACCCCGAAGACTTTAGCGATATTAACCTGCGTCGCGCCGCACAGGTGGAGCAAAACCTGGATCAAAAGGCCATTAAAGCCGTCCAACCCGAAGCCATCCCCACAGAAACAGCACCTCGCTTAAAAACTGAACCTGCGGAATCCGAAAAGGTAGCCCCCCCTGAGGACGCCCAGGAAGGCACCCGCGAAAGCCTTGAATAACCCCCTGAACACTTTGTTATGCCCTTTATTTTAGCCTCGGGTTCACCCCGCCGTCATGAACTACTCAAACATTTGGTGCCTGACTTCTCCATTGAAGTCAGTGATATCGAAGAGCACCTCAATCCTGAGCTAAAAACCCTCGCGGCTCAAGTGGAAGATTTGGCTCGCCAAAAGGCCATCGTCATTGCCCAGCGCTACCTGGGACAGAAGGATACCTGGGTACTGGGTGCGGACACCATGGTCTGTTTGGGAGACATTGCTCTCGGCAAGCCGCGCGACCCCCAGGATGCTGTGGCCATGCTCCAGTCCCTGAGCGGCGCCACCCATCAGGTCATTACCGGATTGGCCTTAATCCAATGCAGCGAACCTTTGCGGGTTTATACGCACCATGGCAGCAGCGATGTCACCATGCGTCCCCTGAGTGCCCATGAAATACAAACCTATGTAGACAGCGGTGAGCCCATGGACAAAGCAGGCGCTTACGGCATCCAGGGTCAGGCCGGTGCGTTCATCACCGAAATAACAGGTGAGTATGAGAATATTGTGGGGCTTCCTTTACATGCGCTACAGGCGCTTTTTGACAACGCCCAAATGCCCCCGCAAATTTAAGTTTGCGGCGAAGACAGCAAACCCTCAATTTTCTGAGCAAAGGCTTCCTCTAACTCAAAAGGACGCGAAAAATTCATCAGTAAACGGGTCACCGAGTAATTTTCCAATTGGCGTGAGGGGGGCTCCTCAAAAGCTGTCTGCTGAAAAAAGCCCATACGAATGCGCATACTGTCGAATAAAGCGTTTTCTCCCACAAGTTTGTCCACGCCCTGAGAGGTGGCTTCCACCAATTTACCTTGCACAAAATAAAGGGTATTTTCTTTTTGCTTAATTAAATCTTTGAGCTTAATGCACCCTGTGGTGCCTGCCTGAGAAACAAGCTGTATTAATTGAAAAACACTCACTTTTTTTAGGGTTCCCGATAAGCCACGGATGAAGTGCGCTTTAATGTAAGCCGCCCATTCAGCAACGCTCGTCAAGGCCACCGATCGCACGAAATCAGGGGGAGAGGCCCCCAATTGTTGAGAAAACAAAGGTAAATATTTGTCTGCAATCAAAACGGGTTTTTGATAGGGTAAAATTTTTGAGAGATGATCAGGTGTGGTATTTAGAATCAAATGGGCATGGCAAGCTTCGACGTGTTCAGACACGTCAAAACCCATGTTATTTAAGATCTGGGTTAGCAGTTTTTTGTGCGCGTCAGGCCCCCAAACCCCCAGAGTTTGCGCTTTAATCGGCTGCTCTGTCTGCTCATCCTGGTACTGAACGATATGCAAGGCGATCTGTGGCAAGGGGATATTTAAGCTCTGGGCCAGCAATAGGTTTCCCTGCTCACTGGTAATCTCACTAAAGGTGGCATCTCCAATGGTCATCAGGTGAGCAAACGCCGCTTCACCCCATATGCGTTCTCCGCCATGCTCATAGCTGAGGCCCTGAAGCATATTATTTTGCAAGGCCACCATAAAATGGCTACTGCCGTTTTCCTGGATTTTCAGAGACCTCGGCTTGGCATCACAGGCCAGGGTTTGCAGACAATCCACCAAAGACACATGAAAAACCTCTCCAGAGAGCCCTTCTTGGGAAAGCAAGCGCAACACCCGATGCAATTGATCGAGCTTAACGGGCTTCTGTAAAAAAAGGCACGCTCCTCCCTGATACGCCACGGACTCAATATCTTGGCTGTTATATGCCGTCAAGGCAATGGTACACAGACTGGGGTAGTAACGCTTTAACCAGGTTACCAGCTCAAGACCGGTTACTTTAGGCATATGGATATCCGTAATAGCAAAGTCAAAATGTTTGCCATTGCGCAAATCCTGGGTAAATAACAAGGGGTGTTCGTAAACGGTACACTGATAACCCATTCTTGTTAAATAGGCATCAAGCATTTCCCGAATCGATTGCTCATCATCAATAAGGGCGATAGTCTTCACAAAAGGATCCTTAAGTTACATTATTAAAACAAAAAAGTGACAAAAAACCACCTGTTTAACGGTGTGTTGGCTTTATTATATAACAAACACCTTAAAAAACAAATAGCGTCAAAATTCTTATTATTAATAGATTAATTTAACAATTTTGTTGTAATACCAGGTTTTATGACGCTTTTCATCTTGTGTATTCGCATATTTTTTTATGGTTTTTTTGGTACAATGTAAAGAACAGTTACATCAGAAATAGATGGTGTAAAAACGGGAGTATACCTTATTTTGAGATATACCCTCTTCGAAAGGCAAACTTTTTGTGACCTCTGTTTATGTGGTAGACGATGATCCATCGATTGGTGCCGTCCTTGAAGCCTATATTAAAAATTATGGCTGTGATGAGGTGCTTGTAGAATGCAACCCCGAAGCCGCACTGGCTTTTCTTGAAAACCACCACCCCGATTTAATTATTTCAGATGTCAGTATGCCGCATTTAGACGGCTATGCCCTTGTAGAAAAGCTGCGGGAATATGCGCATTTGAAACACACGCCGGTGGTGTTTTTAAGCGCCCGTAAGACCTATCAAGACCTGCGCAAAAGTTTGCAATTGGGCGTCAATGACTACCTTTTCAAACCCTTTAAAGCCAACGAAATCAAAGAAGTTTTAGATACCTATCTTCAGGAGAAACCCCATTCTACAGATACTGAGGCCAGCCCTTCTCTGATTCCAGAACGCTACACCCTTTTAGACGTGATTGGTGAAGGCGGAAGTGCCACCGTTTATCGGGGACGGGACAACCTGCTCGATCGTGAAGTGGCCATCAAAAAAATGTCCATTCAACATCTCAGCGCGGCAGAAAAAGACTTCTTTAAAAATGTCTTTGTCAAAGAAGCCAAAACCATTGCCGCCTTAAAAAATCCTTACATCATTGAAATTTATGATCTTATTTTTCATCCCAATGATGAAGGCTGTTCTATCGTGATGGAATTAATTGAGGGAGCCGACTTAAGTCAACACCTGCAATTACACGCCCTGAGCCTGAAAAACCTTCTGGACATTTTTATTAAAGTGGCTTCAGGACTGGTGTACGCCCATGAGCAAGGATTGGTCCACCGGGACATCAAACCCGAAAACATCCTGATTGCACCCGACGTGGTAAAAATCACCGACTTTGGTCTGGCCCATCCTGAAAGTGCCCAAAATGAAGGTCCCAGCGCGGGAACATTAACCTATATGGCTCCCGAACAATTAAGTGCCCAGGGCGGCGTAGATACCCGCAGCGATATCTACGCCTTTGGCGCACTGATGTATTACACCCTCACCGGTAAAACCTGTTTTGAATCTTCAAATATCTCTGAACGCATTGAACGCATGTTCGAAGAAGAACTGGAATTGCCTCATCTTCTCAACCCTCGCGTCCCCGTGGTCTTAAGCGCCCTGGTCTCTCAATGCGTATGCATTGACAAAGAGCGACGCTACAGCAGCATGCAACACGTCAAAACCGAGCTCGAAAACCTACTGCTTTATCTTTCAGAAGAGGAATTAAAAGAAAGCTTTCACTTAAACCCTTGAAACCATGAACAACACCAGTCAACTTTTATTAGACGAACTTAAAAAAAATCACCCTGATCTTGTGTGCTTTATTGCCCGCAAAGATAAAGAACAAACCGCATCCTGGTTTCGTCACTTATCGGTGGATAAACAGGTCGACCTTCAGGCGCTAAGTGACTATGCCCATGAAGCCATCAGACTTTTTCAACGTTATCCTGGCGATATGAATCGTTATCTTGCACATTTAGACCCGCGCTACGTGGAGCTGGGTATTGTTTATGAAAACATCCACTTTTTATTTGTGTCGAAAAAAGAGCATGCCAATGAAATGTTGCTTCAAGATATCTGCCTTGCGTTTTGCGAGAAAATTCACCCCAGTCTTCAGCAAAGCAGCTCTCATTCACTGCACGCCTTTACCCATACTTTTACCCCAGAAAAAAAGCCCACCCCAAAAGACAAGCCCGCTCCCCTCGCTTCCACCTCAGCAGAGATCCGTCTCTTAAGAGAACAGCCCGCTGTTCGCGTGGAGTACGAAAGCAAAGCAGCGGGCACCTTCGTGCACCACCTGATTGCCCAGAAAAGCTTAGGTAAATATGCACAAACGGATCTCTTGCAAGCGCGTCAAAGCCTGCTCCAACCCATAAATTCACAGCTGGTTTTATCTCAGTTTGACTTCACCGGGGGCCAGATCAAAGCGACCCGTCCTTTTGTGCAGGGCCGAAGCATGGCTGAGCTTATCCAGAGCCGTAAAAAAATGCAGTTGCCTCAGGCCCTGGCCATTTTACAAAAGCTGGTGGATTTACTAACTCCCCTGCACAAAAATGGCTTTGCCCATGGCAACATCCATCCTCACAACGTTTTTTTCTCACCAGATCGCGAAATTTTGCTCACTGACGATTATTTGTTTGACCTTATCGCATCCCCCAGGTTTATTCAAAAATCTTACTCTCAAGAAAGCCGTATTCCTGTGGGATACCTCGGCTATTTAGCCCCGGAACAATTACTGGGCGAAACCGCCAGACCCCAGAGTGACTTTTGGGCTTTGGGCTATTTGTTTTGTTATCTGTTACTGGGTGAGCCCGTGCTCGCCTTTAAAACCCCGAGTGAACAGATTGTTGCAGCACACTATACGATTAAAGAGGCCGTTAAAGAACGTATTTTAAGTTATTACCCCTCGACAAAGATGCTTTTAGAGGGGTTGATTGAGGGCAAGTTAGAAAATCGATTGGAAGACCCATCCTTAATTTCCGATCACATTCTACACGCCATGCAGCAGAAAACTTAGTCTCAAAAAGATAAAAGCCCGGTTTTTACCGGGCTTTTGCTTATGTCGAGTGAGTCTTAAGCTTAGACTTTACTGCTAACTTCAGTCATCATTTTGCGCAGGGTGGCACGAATAATGGCAAGGTTGCCATCTTTACTGGTGGCCACATAGATAAAGTACTGGTTACCAGGAACAAGCATCAATACGTGATACTGATTGGTCAGGGTAATCAGAATATCATCAATATTTTCGCTTTCTAAACCCAGGGCTTTTTTTGCTTTTTGCTTTTGTTTAATCACTTCAGCGTTATAAGCAGCAGCCAACTCAGGCTCTAGCTCAGCACTGTTTGATTTAGAGGCTAAAGCCATACCCGAATCAATTTCAGCCACACAGGCTGCGATGGCTCCTGGAATACTGGTTAACATTTTATCGACGAGATCTTGCATGTTTAAACATCACCTTTCAACGTGTGCTCGCGGCACGGGATAACGCAAGTATAACACGGCATTTGTAATTTCTAGTCAGGTCTTTTTAAAAAGTGTGGAACCTGAAAGCAAATAAAAAGCTCGCAAGCCTAAATATGGGAAGACAAATGCGGAGACAATAAGTCATCGATTTTGTTATTAAAAGTTTCTTGCAATTCAAATGGTCGCGAAAAATCCATGAGCAAACGAGAAGTGGTATAGCTTTCGAGCTGACGAGATGGGGGCTCTTCAAAGTGGATTTGTTGAAAAAAGCCTCTCCGTATGCGTATACAATTGAAAAGAGCTTGCTTACCAGAGAGTTCTTCTTTTGCGCTCTGGCAAATTGCTTCGATCAGTTTACCGTGTACAAAATAAAGACAGCTTTCTTGCTGCCTAATAAAATCTTTTAATTTTATGCATCCAGTAACATTTGCCTGAGATATAAGTTGAATAAGTTGAAAGACAGATATATTGTTAAACGTGCCTGACACACCCCGACTAAAATGGTTTTTAATATAGCATATCCAGTCGCTTGGCTTTTCAAAGAGGCCTGTAATCACGTTTAGAGAATTTGTTTTTTTTATCGCTGAAGTCGATAAAATATCTTGCTCTCGCATCAAGATGGGCTTACCAGAAAGCAGAATTTTCTCCAGGTTTGAGTCACTGCTGTCTAAAACCAGATGCGCTTGACAAGCGTTAATGTCCTCTGATGCGATTAACCCTATGTTGTTAAGTAGCTTGCTTAGTAACATTTTTTTTTGTGCGTTTCCCCACACCCCGATGGTGTGCGCACGAATAGCTTTAAGTGATTTTTCGTCCTGGTATTGAGCCATATCAAGCACGATTTTTGGTAGGGGGATGGACAGGTTTTGGCTTGATAGGTGTTGAGGGACGTTTTCAATGATTTCACTAAAGGTTGCATCTTCTATTTCGTTAAAAGCAGGAAGAGCGTCGAGGCCATGAACGTGCTGCTCGCCCACTTGATGAGATAGTCCCTCCAACATACCGTTTTTTAATGCGATAAAAAATTCACTTGAGCCTTTTTCTTGAATTTTTAATACTTTGGGACTGCTGTCGCACCCCAGGGTTTGAATACATTCCATAAAGTTGACGTGAAATACCTCGCCCGATAAGCCATCTGTTGTGATGAGGCGCAATGTACGCGTGAGAGCATCCAGAGAAACTGGCTTCTGTAAAAATAAGTTGGCTCCACTTCGGTAAGCGAGTTCTTCAATATCTTCGCTACCCCAGGCTGTCATCATAACAATAGGAAGCTCAGGATCACGTTTTCTTATCCAACTTATAAGTTCAATGCCTGTCACTTTTGGCATGTTCATGTCCAGGACAACAACGTCAAAACGATTCTCCTGACCGATATTTTTGATAAAGTCAAAGGGATCCTGATAGGTAAAGCAAGCATACCCGGCATATCTGAGAAGAGAACCGAATGCAGCTAAAATGGTTTCGTCATCATCAACCAACGCGACTCTTTTTTTTTCCATTATATCCTCGTAGGGGCATCTTATGTGTCTTTAGGAGTTCTAAACGTGGGAAGATACGTCTTGCATCATTTTTCGAAGCGTTGCTCGAATAATGGCCAGATTGCTGTCTTTGGAAGTCGCCACGTAGATAAAGTAACGGTTACCTGGAACCACCATGATGACGTGGTACTGATTTGTCAAGGTAATCAAAATGTCATCAATATCCTCGGATTCAAGTCCGAGAGCTTTTTTTGCTTTTTGCTTCTGCTTAACAACCTCTGCGTTGTACGCTGCTGCTAACTCAGGCTCAAAGCCCGTACTGTTGGATTTTGATGCCAAGGACATCCCAGAATCAATTTCCGCCACACAGACGGCAATGGCACCAGGAATATCGTTGAGCATCTTTTCGACAATACCTTGCATATTTCATTTTCCTTACTAAATCTGATACCGTTTTAATAATTTAAGGCTAACACGCGAGATAACTTGAAGTGTTTGAAGAATTTTTGTTTTTATTGAAATTTGATATCCGAAACCTACGTGTCCCGAAGCTTTTCGCAAATCTCCAACATATTCCTTAAGGCATTGCGATTTATTTCACCTGTTGATTTTTTTGCAGCGCCGCGTTGATCTAGACTTTGCAATCGGTCCGTGGCCATAGGGTGCCGCTTCGTAAAGCCCTCACGCTGAGCGACGGTTTCATTTTGCACCATGTATTTTGCAAACCCCTGAAAATCGGTCTGTTCAAGCCCCGCTGCGCTTAAATGGGTAAAAGCCCAGTGATCCGCCGCCGCTTCCTGGCCTCGGCTGTAATGCACCCACAAAGGCGCATTGAGTAAAAAGTCGCGGGTATCGGTCGCTTGCCAAAGGCGATAAAAGATACGGTTGCCCTGCTCGTAAATGCGGCTCTCAAGGCGATGGTTGAGTCGTAAATGCCCTTCTTGATGACTGATTAAGGCCAAAAGGGTAGCTCTGGGCATTTCAGCCAACAGGGCAGTGCTCAAAAAGAGTTCTCCGTTGGGCAGCATTAAAGCCTCGGCCTGCGGGCTGGCAAAAACCTGTAGCTTTTTGAGTTCAGAACCTGGCACATAGCTTACATAGTCTTGATACACCTGCTCAGCCCAGTGCTGAAGTGACGCATCCGTGCAGAGAAAGGCCGTTTGCTCAAATTGCGCCCGTTGTCGCTCGCCTAATGCTTGAATTAGAGCGGGCTCCGTAATGGCAAATTGCTGTTTGCGCAGCTGAATTTGCCCCCAGAAAAAAAGCCAGAGCACACCGGCGAACAGCAGCATGCCAAACAGCACCCCCGTCAAAAGCCACTTGCTTCGCTGGGGGCGGTAACGCGCATAAAGAGCCAGGGCTTTTTGGCGCGGTTCTCCACTCAAATAGGGCAAAAGATGATCTAACAGGGCAAAGTCCGTGCTGTAAATCAGGTGGTGAGGGAAAGCCTTGCACCTTAGGCCAAAGGCCGTGCCTTCCTGATGTTCTACCACCTTTAAATCCGCAAAAGCCCAACAGTGCGCTGTGTCAAGAAGCGAAAAGCAGAGCCCTTTGTGCCCATGTAAGGTACAATGAATCGCAACAGAAGTGAAATCAGAGGCATGGGTGTCTTGCCAGAAAGCTTGATAAGCCTGCATATAACCTCGCCTTATTTGTCTGATACATTAGCATAGCAAAAACACAAGGTTATCCGGTATATTGAATGATATGACACACGCTTTTTCTGATGCAAACGGGATGTCAGATCCCATTGATCATGCCCAAAACTTTGAGCGCCTAAAATCTTCTCTGGTCTCGTTAATGTCCCATGAATTGCGAACCCCCTTAACCTACATTTCAGCTTCTCTCGAGATGCTCGAGATCGCTTACGAAAACCCCGAAATGCAGGCCCAGGTCCCCAAATTTTTAGGCATTATTGATCAAGGGGTGCAACAGCTCAATACCACCATCGACGAATTATTGACGTTCAGTGAGTTAGAAGCCAATCCTGCAGAGGCTCCCAAAAGCCATGCCATACAGCGTACCGATGTCAAAGCCCTGGTCCTGGGTGTTATCAATATTGTGCGCGATACCTATCAGGCAAAAAAACAAGTGTTTGAAGTGTCCATTCAAGAAGAGCTTCCCCCGGTCATGGTGGACCCCAGCAAACTTTCTGAAGTGCTCTTGCAATTGCTCAGCAATGCCATTAAATTCACCCCTGAGCAAGGTCATGTGCGCATTTTGGTCATGGAGCAATACGAAAAACTCCACCTTCTGATTTCAGATACTGGCCCGGGCATTCCCGAAGAAATTCAATCCCTTATTTTTGATCCTTTTTATCAGAAAGAAAACTACCTTATTCGTGAAAAAGGAGGGCTGGGATTAGGGCTCACGCTGGTACAGCGTCTGTGTCATGCCATGGGTGCAACCCTCGAAATGAGCACCGAGCTCACCGGGTACTCTGGCACCAATTTCAGCGTATGGCTCCCCCTTTACAAAGAAGAAGAGCTTTCTGAGGTCAAATTTCGAGAAACCCTGGCACAAATGCAAGATGCCCATGCCCAAAAAGACAGGGAACTGAGCAAGCTCAAATCGCAATTGGTGCGGTATACCGAAGACTTGCACCGCGCTTACCAGAGCAATGAGCAAAAGCAGTCGCAATTAGAAAACATTTATGTGGATGTGATGCAAGGCTTTGCCACCGCCATGCAGGTGCGAGATCCCTTTATGCGCGGTCGCTCACAGCGCATGGCCGCCTACGCCCGTTTATTTGCAGAAAATCTGGCTTTACCCGAAGCGCTCTGTCAGGTGTTAGAGCAAGCGTGTTTAATGTGTGACATTGGCTATTTAGGCATTTCAGACGAGGTCCTTCAAAAAGCCGAAGCGCAACAATTGTCCGAAGGTGAAAAAGCTTATATTCAGACCCATCCCCAAATTGCCGCCAATATGTTGCAGCATATCAAGGCCTTCACTCCCGTCGTTCCGATTATTTTGCACCATCATGAAAACTGGGATGGCAGCGGCTACCCCTCAGGTTTAAAAGGACAAAAAATCCCTTACTTAAGCCGTATGGTACGCATTATTGATGCCTTTGATGCCATGACCAGCGATCGGGCCTATCGCCCCCGTTTTAGCCCCGAATACGCGGTGCAAGAAATTCAGCGCCACGCCGGTTCACAATTTGATTCGGAACTTGTTAAACTATTTACAGAGCTTTGGCAAGACAAAAAACATTTCATACAGCAGCTGATGCAAGAAATGCGAACGTCTTCTGAAAGCAACGAAAAGAATGGAACAAGCTAGATGTTAAGACAAGTGGCCACACAGATTGCAGAGGCCCGTGAAGCCCAGGGTCTCAGTTTAGAAGTGATTGCAGAGCGGGCGGGTATTGCCCTGCCGGAATTGGAAGCCATCGAGTCCGGTGACACCGTCGGATTGTCCCATTGGCCCATGGAAAAAATTGAACGCCTGGCACAGGCTTTGAATCTCTCTTTTTCGCGGCTTCTGGGCGAAACCATTTTAGATTACGATGAGTGGGCACTGATTTGGTCGGCCTTGATTGAATACTCAGCCAATCAGCCAGGCTTAACCATGAAAACCGATATGAAAGCCTTGATTCAAAAGGTCCGCTCTTTTATTCCCCGCCACCAAATCCAAGAGCTTGATGGCTAAAGTCCAGGCGTTTCGCGGCTGCTATTACACAGAGGCTTCAGAGCTCGCAGAGGTGGTCATCTCCCCGGATGGCCTTCCGTCCCCGCCTTCACAACACCCCCATGCTTACCATCTGTTGGACTTCAACCTGGCCTATGCGCAAGTCAAGGAACGTCTCACCACATGGTTTGAACAGGGCCTACTCACGCAGGATGATACCCCGGCCTTTTATGTCAACGCTCAGCGATTTTCATTTCGAGGCCAACCTCACCAACGTCTGGATTTATTTTTGAGCCTGGACATTTTAGACACTGAAATATTGGGCCATGAAGCTGTTTTACCGGCCCGTGTTGCCGATCGCCACGCTTTACTGGCGGCCACAGAAACCCACCTCAGCCCTCTCTTTTTACTGTATCCTGACCCTCAACACACCCTACAAAAACTGCTGGAGCAAGCCTTAAAAAACCAATCCCCTTTGTTTGACGTAAACTATCAGGGCATCACACATCAACTGTATCGCATATCCGAAAGCGCTTTACACCCTTATATCCAAAACACCCTCCAACACCAGCGTTTTTATCTAGCTGATGGCCACCACCGCTATGCAGCAGCCAGAGCCTACGCCAAAACGCACAAGAGCCCCAAAAGCCGTTACGTGTTTGCTTATGTCACCCCCTTAGCGTCGCCGGGACTCAAGATCTTACCTTACCACCGTTATCTGGGTCCTGAGTTTGTTTTTCCGGAGTGGTCTACCTACTTACAGGCGTTAAGCACCCACTACCACGTTACCCCCCTGGCCCATAGCGATCTAAAAGCACTGGAGCAAACCCTGAGCAGTCCTGAGCGTTGTTGGATTGTGCAGCGAGGCACCCAGGCCTGGAAAATCACCGAGTCGTCGACCTCTGATGAACTGGCTCTGGACATCTTGCATACCTACTTTTTAGAAAGCCTGGCTGGCTTGCCTCACACAGAAGCTCAGCAAACAAAATATCTGCATTTCTCCACAGATATAGCCGCAGTACAGTATGATTTATTAAACCGTGGCGGTGTCGCCTTTTTTGTACAACCCACTCCGCTCAGTGAACTTTGTGCCCGGGCGGAAGCACAGCACATGATGCCGCCAAAATCTACATATTTTTATCCGAAGGTACCCAGTGGAATTCTCTTTAACCGCTTTTCAACAGCTGTCTGAACAGCTTGCCCCTTATAAACATACACATCAGATGGATGTGGCCGACACCTTGCGTCGTTTTGAGTCGTTTTATCGCATGCTGCTTGAGGCCAATCAGACCATGAATCTGACCCGCATTACCGACGCCAACGCCTTTGCCTACAAACACCTGTGGGACAGCATGACCCTCTTGCCTTTTTTACCCACCCCCACCGATACGCCCCTTCGCCTGCTGGACGTGGGTACCGGCGGAGGCATCCCCGGCTTACCCTTGTGGTTGGCCCGCCCCGATTTAGAAGTGAGTCTACTCGACGCTGTCAACAAAAAACTCAAGGCCATTGCCCACATGAGCGAAAAACTTCAACGTGAGTTTCCGGTCCTGTTGCACACCCCCAAAACCCTTCACATGCGTGCCGAAGACGCCGGGCAGCACAAAGATCATCGCGAAAGCTACACGGTGGTAGTGTCTCGTGCGGTGGCAAGTCTGCCCGTCTTGCTTGAGTATTGCCTGCCTCTGGTGGCACGACGGGGTTTGTTCATTGCCATGAAAGGCCCCGGTTATCAGGAAGAGATGGAGCACATTCAGCAAATTTCAGGCCTGATGGGCGGCCGCCTGCGCGAGCCGGTTGTGCTCAAAACCCCCGAAGGCGAAGAGCGGGTGCTCTTGATTTTTGAAAAACGCAGTTTAACCCCCAAAACCTTACCTCGCCAGGCCGGAGAGCCCAAACGACGTCCTCTCAACACCTTTGTAAACGAATAGGAAGTACCATGCCAAAAAAAGTATCTTTTGAAACCGCTGAACAAGAGGTGATTGCCTGGATGCAGGCCAATCCCAAAGAGGTGATCAAACACCGCAAGCAATTTATGCAGCAATTGGTCAAACGCCGCTGTTCTCTGGGCGAAGGCAACATCCTGCCGGTCACCCTGGCCCCCATGTTTCTCAAGCAAAGCTCCATGGAGCGCATTGCCCAGGTGGCCGAGCAACTGGACAAAATTCTCGATAAAGCCATTCATTTGTACTTCGAAGATCCGTATGTACGCAGCTATTTTCCTTATCCTGAAATCCCCCTGGAATGGATTCAATGGGATCCTGGCTACCTCAAGCCCACGCGCCTGAGTCGACACGATGCCCTGTTTGACGGCAAAACCTTAAAATTCATTGAGTTTAATACCGACAATCCCGGCGGCCGGGGCTGGGTAGATACCTATGAGGATTTAGCCCGACAGTCACCTCTCTATAAAGATCTCATTGCCAAATACTGCCCGGCTCCCGATCGGCCCATGTTACACGCCCTGAAAGACACCCTACTCGAGGCCTATGCCGAGTGGGGGGGCAAAAAAAAGAAGCCCCGCGTGGCCATTGTCAGTTTTAAAGAAATGGTGCCCGGTTCTGACAACGAAATTGTCCGAGATTTCCTCATTGAACAGGGCCTCGAAGCCAATCTGGTAGACGCCCGTGATTTTGAATACCGCAAGGGCAAGCTCTACTCGGGCAATGTTCCCTTTGACATTGTCAATTTGAGTCTGCGTTTTACCTTCTTTAAGCGCTTTCCCCAGGAAATGCAGGACTTTTTACAGGCCCTTAAAGACGGAGCAGTCTGTGCCGTTAACCATTTTCGGGCCACGCTGGGCTCTCAAAAAGAAATGCTATCGTTTTTAAGCAACGAAGACAATCACCACTACTTCACTCCTGAAGAAGCGGCTTGCTTAAATGAGTATCTGCCCTGGACCCGCAAAATGGATGAAACCATTACGGTCTCAAAAGACGGTGAAACCATCGCTTTACAGGAGTATGCCCTCAAACACCGTGAAGAGCTGGTGCTCAAGCCCACGGGCGCAGCAGGAGGCTATGAAGTGTATGTGGGCCAGTTTACCGAGGCGGACAAATGGCATGAGATGATTCAACACGCCATGGGTTGTCCCTGGTGGATTCTGCAGGAAGCCATTCCCATTCCCGTTTACGACTTCCCCGTCATTCACGAAGCGGAGGTCAAAATGCTCCCCAAAAACCTCAACCTTAATCCCTATATCTTCAACGGTAAATATGCGGGCTGTCTGGGACGGATTTCAGACTCCAAAGTCATTAATATGAGCGCTGGAGGCGGACTCATTCCCGTCTTTCCGATTCGGGGCGATCAGTAATGGCGGCGATTACCATTGCCCGAGGAGATGGTATCGGCACCGAGATCATGCAGGTAACCCTGGATATTATGGCCGCTGCAGGGGCTGACTTAAGCATTTCTGAAGTAGAAATGGGTGAGTCGGTTTACCAACAGGGGGAACCCACCGGTATTTCTGAAGCGGCATGGAAACATCTGGCCCAGGCACCGGTGCTGTTAAAAGGCCCCATGAGCACGCCCCAGGGCGGGGGATTTACCTCGGTAAGCCTGCAATTGCGCAAGCAACTGGGACTCTATGCCAGCGTACGCCCCTGTGTGTCGTACGCCCCTTATGTGCACACCCGCTATAGCACCATGAATGTGGTGATTATTCGCGAGAACGAAGAAGACATTTATGGCGGTGTCGAGTACCGCCAGACCACAGACGTGGTTCAGAGTATTAAGTGGGTCAGCCGTCCCGCCTGTGAAAAAATTATTCGCTATGCCTTCGAATACGCCCGACGGCACGGGCGGCGTAAAGTCTCCGCTTTTACCAAAGATCGCATTATGGAATTCACCGACGGCTTTTTTCGGCAAATCTTTTTAGAGATTGCTCAGGATTACCCGGAGCTGGAGTACGAGCACCAAAGCCTGGATATTGGCACTGCCCGCCTGACCTCACACCCCGAAAAGTTTGATGTGATTGTGATTCCCAACCTCTACGGCGATATTCTTTCAGACCTGGTGGCCCAGCTCACCACCGGTTCGGTGGGTTTAACCGGCTCTGCCAATGTGGGCGATCGCTGTGTAATGTTTGAAGCCATTCATGGTTCTGCCCCCACCATCGCCGGTGAAGACATTGCCAACCCTTCAGGTTTGATCCTGGCCGCCGTGATGATGCTGGTGCATTTGCAACAAATTGAAGTGGCTCAGCATATTCAGAATGCCTGGCTGACCACCTTAGAAGAGGGCCTACACACCGCCGATATTTTTCGCGAGGGCTTAAGTTATCAGAAGTTAGGCACTCGCGCCTTTGGCGAGGCCTTGATTGAGCGTCTGGGACGCAAGCCCCGGCATTTACCCGCCGTCCACTTTAGCAAACGCAATACCCCCACGCGCTTTGATTACCAACGTCCCCAGATTGAGCGGGAATTGGTGGGGGTGGACGTGTTTTTGGACTGGACCCAGGGCACCCCCGAAGAACTGGCCCGTCGCTTACCTCATGTGCCTGTCACCCGCAAAGGTGCCCCCTGGACCTTGGAAATGATAACCAATCTGGGCGTGGTGGTATGGCCAAAGTCTTTCCCTGAAACCCGCTGCTGTGATCACTGGCATTGCCGCTATACAGCAGACCAGGTGCACCATCACGATCTGGTACAGCTACTCAAAAGCTTACGCAGCGCAGGCTTTGACTTTATTAAAACCGAAAATCTCTATCGCATTGACGGAAAACTGGCTTACTCAGCATGAAAAAAAAACGCATTAATCTCGCCCTACAGGGTGGAGGAGCCCACGGCGCCTTTACCTGGGGGGTCCTCGAAAAACTCCTTGAAGACGAACGCATTGAAGTGGAAGCCATTTCCGCCACCTCCGCAGGCACCATGAATGCGCTATGCTTTGCCTATGGTCTGACCACCGGCGGACCCGAAAAAGCCATTGAAGTCTTAGAAGGGTTTTGGAAACAAGTCTCGGATGTGGGGCAACGCTATAATCCCATGCAATTGTTTCCCACGCCCCAATTGCCTCAGGTACATAATCTGCTTTCGCAAATGACTTACACCGTCTTAGAAGGGTGGACACGGTTGTTTTCGCCGTACCAGTTTAACCCCTTCGACCTTGACCCCTTGCGGGATATTTTGGCTGACACCATTGATTTTGAAGTGGTGCGCCAGTGTAAAAAGACCCAGCTCTATATTTCCACCACCCATGTACAAACCGGTAATCTAAAAGTATTTAGCACCCCAGAACTGACCCTGGACGTGGCCATGGCCTCTGCCTGTTTGCCCTTTATTTCAAAATCCGTCAAAGTAGATGAACAGTATTACTGGGACGGTGGCTATATGGGCAACCCGGCCTTGTTTCCTTTCAATAGCCAAATGGTTTCGCGGGATGTATTAATCGTGCATATTAATCCGCTCATTCGCGAAGAGGTACCCACCACCGCCCATGGCATTATGAACCGTCTTAATGAAATTAGTTTCAATGCCTCACTGCTGAAAGATATTCGTGCCATTGCCTTTGTGCAAAAATTGCTCGAAAAAGAGTGGATCAAAGACGAATACCGCGACGAATTAAAGTATTTTTATTTACACTCTTTGCGGGCCGATGAAGTGATGAAACGGTTCTCGGTGGCCTCAAAATTTGACACCCGCTGGCGCTTTTTAAACCACCTGCGCAAGCAGGGTCGTCGTGAAATGCGCCGGTGGTTAGATCGCCATTACGATGACCTGGGGGAGCGGGGCACCGTAGACCCCCGCGCCCTGCTTCTGGATTTGGAACGACAAACCCTGGACTAAAGCCTTAAAACATCGGATGCCATAACGGCAGCACCGTGGGTTCCTGTGCCAATTGTTGCTGTTCCGCTTCACTCAGGTACTTGATGGGCACAATGAGCTGATACACATTGTCATCGAACCAGTCATCGGACATCACAAAATAGCCTTTTTTGCCCACATCGGCACCCCAGCTGTTTTCCACCTTCCATTTGACCGGATTGCCCTCGGCATCTAAATCCACGCCCACAATTAGCATGCAATGGGTCATGCTGGTTTCGCCCATTTCCAGGCGCTGGGCTTTTTCAATACCCAGGTGGGTTTGAAAGAGCAAATCGTAGCTGTAAATGCCTTTGACAAGCAATCCCTCTTTGCGCAGACTGTCTTTGCCCACATCACAAGAAAACAACACCGGCTCATGATTCTTAAGCTTTTTAAGGGCATAAGCCTTAAAATCTGCGTAGGGCAAATTCAGCGCATGGTGCCGCTCGCCGCCTACCATTTTACGGGTATGGGCTACCGTATAGGTATGATGATAGGGCGTATCTGCCATGGGAGAGCTCCACAGGCAGGCGTAAGCATCTAAATCCACCGGCACATACTTTTCAAAAAAGGCATGGGGCGTGATCGCGTGCTCACGGAAAAAGACCTTTTCTTTGTCCCGGTAACTCCAGTTAAAGCGCAACGGCGGTGTGCCAAAACACATTACCATGATTTGATAAAGCTCTTGCACATAACCCTCGCGAGCCTTTTGAATTTCTGCCAGCGGACGACCCGCTGCTGCCATGGTACGTATTTCGGCAGCATATTGGCGCAATTTACTCGATAACACCTGATTGTGTAAAGTGGAGTCCTTAGAATACGTCGTGTGCTGCATCACCGAGGCGGGCACCAGGCCATATTTTTTCACCAGATTGACAAACATATACCAATCGCCACCGTCGGGCAGGGGATTATTCAAAAACTGGCGTAAGTCACGATCATCATAGGTGCGATCGCGAAAAGCAATCATTTTTTCGAGAAAATAATTGGCTTTTTCAAATTTATCCCAGAACATCAGATAAGGTCCTGAAAACTCAAAGCTTTCCACATTCAACTTCTTCTGGGTGTAATAGCGCAGCATATTCATGGCTGCAAAAATCCAACACACCCCCACTTTTTGTTGGGCAGTGGCTTCAGGGGCCACATCGAGTTCATCCGAAAAGGAGAAATCGATGCTTTTAATTAAGTCGCGGTTCACCGCCAGCTCACTTAACTCCACACGCCCCATGGCATTCATCACCAATTTATGCATGGGACTTACATCAATGTGAGCGTGGTATTGGGCCACTTGATCCAGGGTAATTTCCATAAGAACCTCTTTTCGCACACAGGCTTGCTGTGTTGATTATGCAGTAGTGTACGCAAAGCGCTTCACAGCCGCAATAGGCCCTTTTGTAGATTCAGATATAATCCGTTTATTTTAAAAATTTCCCATAAAAAAAGCCCAGGTATTCACACCTGGGCTTTTGAGAGAAGAAGCTTAGGCTTCTACGGCTTCTTTTTCGGAGGCGTCAGAGTCAGCAACAGCTTCTACCTTTTCAAAGTAAATGGTGTTGTCTTCGCGGGCCTTAAGCACCAACGGGGTATTGGTGGGGATACGGCCCAACAGCAGTTCCTCTGACAGCGGATCTTCAATCAGACGAGAAATGGCACGGCGCAAGGGTCGCGCACCCATTTTCTCATCATAACCCTCTTTGGCCAGCATGTCTTTAATGCTTTCATCAAAGGTCATTTGAATTTCCGCGTCTTTCAGGCGGGCGTCCACTTCAATCATCATGATATCAACGATTTCTTTGATCTCTTCACGACTCAATTGATGGAACACCACAATCTCGCTCACCCGATTTAAAAACTCTGGACGGAAATTTTGCTTTAACTCGTCCATGACTTTTTCACGGATGCGCTCCTGGCGCTCATCGGCTTCGTTCTTCTCACTGGTGGTAAAGCCTAAACCACCGCCACCTTTGGCAATGGCACGGGCCCCAATATTACTGGTCAAAATAAGAATGGTATTTTTAAAGTCCACCACGCGGCCCCGAGAATCAGACAGACGTCCGTCTTCCATGATCTGCAACAACACGTTAAAGGTGTCGGGGTGGGCTTTTTCGATTTCATCAAAGAGAATCACCGAATACGGTTTACGGCGCACTTGCTCAGTAAGCTGCCCGCCTTCCTGGTGTCCCACGTAGCCTGGAGGAGAACCAATCAGTTTCGAGACTGAGTGGCGTTCCATAAATTCAGACATATCCACGCGAATGAGCGCGTCTTCACTGCCGAAGTAGAACTCAGACAGCACTTTCGCCAACTCGGTTTTACCCACACCACTGGGGCCTGAGAAAATAAAGGCACCAATGGGGCGCTTGGGGTTTTTCAAACCCGCACGGGTCCGACGAATCGCTTTAGAAATAGCGGTGACTGCCTCTTGTTGACCAATAATACGCTCGTGGAGCACATCTTCCATTTTCAAGAGACGCTCGGTTTCACCTTCAGTGAGTTTAGAGACAGGAATCTTGGTCCAGCCCGCCACCACTTCAGCAATATTTTCTTCGGTAACCACCAGCTCTTGAGACTGGCCTTTTTCTTCTTTCCAGGCCAGGGTCATTTCCCGAATTTTATCGCGAATGGCTTGCTCCTCATCCCGCAGCTCACCGGCTTTTTCGAAATCGTGATCCCGAATGGCAGTGTCTTTTTGCTGCACAATGTCCTTGAGCTCTTTTTCGAGTTCTTTGGCTTCAGGGGGAAGCATAGAATGACGCAAGCGCACCTTAGAAGAGGCCTCATCCATCAGGTCAATGGCTTTATCGGGCAAGAAACGATCAGAAATGTAGCGGTCCGCCAGTTTAGCAGCGGCAAAGAGCGCTTCATCAGAGATTTTTAGTTTGTGATAGGTTTCGTAGCGATCCCGTAGACCCCACAGAATAGAAATGGTGTCTTCCACGGAGGGCTGATCGACATTGACCGGCTGAAAACGACGCTCTAAAGCCGCATCGCGCTCAATGTGCTTACGGTACTCATCTAAAGTGGTGGCCCCAATACACTGCAGATCGCCGCGGGCCAGGGCAGGCTTAAGGATATTGGCCGCATCTACGGCACCCTCTGCAGCTCCGGCTCCGATCAAGGTGTGCATTTCGTCAATCACCAAAATAATATTGGTGGCACTGCGAATTTCTTCCATGATCTTTTTGAGGCGCTCTTCGAACTCACCCCGGTATTTGGTACCGGCCACCAGAGAACCAATGTCCAGCATTACCACGCGCTTGTCTGCAAGAATATCGGGAACGGCCCCAACGGCAATGAGCTGGGCTAAACCTTCAGCAATGGCGGTTTTACCTACCCCAGGCTCGCCAATTAACACCGGATTGTTTTTGGTGCGTCGGCCCAGGATTTCAACCACCCGCTGGGTTTCTTTTTCTCGACCAATCACAGGGTCCAGACGATTGTCTTCGGCCAACTGGGTAAGATTGGTCCCGAATTCGTCCAGAGTGGGCGTCTTACTGCGGGCTGGGCTGCTGCTAGACGAAGTGGTTTCACCCAGCATACGGATCACGGTAGAACGCACGCGAGGAAGCTCCACGCCCACGTTTTCAAGAACCCGTACAGCCACGCCTTCGCCTTCACGGATCAACCCCAACAACAGATGTTCCGTTCCGATGTAGTTGTGGCCCAGCTGACGGGCTTCATCCCAGGACAATTCCAACACACGTTTAGCCCGAGGGGTGAAGGGGATTTCAACGGCCACAAAACCAGAACCCCGTCCAATGATTTTTTCGACTTCGACCCGGGCATCCCGCAGGGTGACGCCCAAACTCTTCAGGGTCTTTGCTGCTATGCCTGTGCCTTCTCCAATGAGACCCAACAGAATTTGCTCGGTACCCACAAAATTGTGTCCCAATCTGCGGGCCTCTTCCTGGGCTAGCATGATAACTTTGATGGCTTTTTCGGTAAACCGCTCGAACATATGATGCTCCTAGAGTGAAGTTTTACTTCGTGTTAATTTATGTTAACTACATTTTATACTACAGCAAGGGTTTATGATAGTCCTTGTAAGGGGTTGCCCCAACGAAATGAAAGAGATATCCCCGGTTAAAAACCCTGAAGTCTTGCACTATACCTGGACTTACGCCCTACAACCATACGAAAAGCTGTCCGATTTCTCATCAGACAGCTTTTACAAAATTTTAAGACGTGGTCTCCCTTATTGGGCATCACCCATCATCACCGGTGAAATCCCCAGCGCCGTGTTCGCTTCGGCAGCGGTTTGGGCAGCTGCTTCAGGGTTAGACAGGGCGTAAGCCACCAGGTTTTCAAAGTCGGTTTTACGAAGATAGGTCAAAGGCTTACGGGTAATTAAGGATTTGCCCAGGTAACGGTCAAAGTTACCGGCCACACCGGGAATTTTGCTGGCGGTAATTTCAGTGGCGGTAAGGCGTTTATTTCCGTCCACATCCAATTCATGAAACAAAAAGGCTGCAGTGGCTTTTAGCTGTAAAATGTCGGCGGCGCGTCCAAGAATGCTGTCAGACATTTCAGAGATTTTGAGCTGCCCATCGCGATTGGCATCCAGCTTGCGAAAGTGGTTAAAATCTTCAGGAGACTCCACGGGAAACTCCGCAGGGATAATCAGACCATCTTTATTGGCGTCTTTGGCGGCAAAGTTGGCTTCTACGGCACGCTTTAACTCTTTGTTAATCCCCAACAGGGACTGAGAGGTAATCTGGTTGTTGGTGTTCATGGCCCGTTGTTGATTCATCATCATGGCCTGCTGCGGAGGCATTGCAGCAAAATTAGCCCGTGAACCACAAGCCGATAACGGCGCAGCCACTAAAAGTACACTGAATAAAGCGGCAATCTTTTTCATCCCTAAAAACCTCAAATCACTTAATTTATTACTGTTAACTTCAGTATAGGTGAATATTTCTTAAATTCAAGATCCCTCAATATAATGTTAATTCTTATTTAACCTCTCCATAATCTCCTAAAGGTTTTTACAGTCTTTTTATAACCAAAAAGCCCGTCTTTGCTTAAAATAAAAGAAAAACGAGGTAAAAGCACATGGCCCCTCAGCTCTTTTCTCCCCTTCTCGCTCAGTCTCTGAATTTAGATTATGCTCACCATCCCATGTTTCTCAGCTATTTACCTGCCCAGGATCTGCCCCACAGCCGACAGCAGGCCATCCAACGCTTGCGAATGCTGGTCAACACCTGGCATGAAACAGGCCTGTGGTCCATCTACAACCTGGTCATTCTCCAGGCGCAGCGCAGCCCCGAGGACAGCCTGATCGATCTTTTGCCCGAACTCCCCGAACATATCGCCCACCGTTGTCTTCATCTGCTGGTTCCCGAAAACGCTCTGGAGTCTACCCTTCAGGCCTTGCAGAATCCCATACGCAAACGGCAACAAACAGACCCGGACTTGTATATCCCGGTTACACCTCAGCCAGAAAACGATACCCTCTACGGATGGGTACGGCAACACCGCATCAGCGTCTGGGCTCCAGAAGCGTATAGTCTCTACCACGGCTATTGTGATCAAAGAATGCAATGGGACACCCCATCCCAGGTCAAACATCAGCTGATGGACTGGGTGTTTCAGGATGAATCCGTAAGCCAGGGATATGGCGCTACCTATGCTAACGTCTTTTCAGGACCTACCAAACAAGCCCCCAGGGCCCCGCTGCCCAAAGCAGAAGCTAAGACTTTCGCTCGGCCACAAAAACATAATCTAGACCCCAGTCATACTTCAGCTTAAAGTGTTTACGCTGGCGTAAATAAGGAGCCTCAATGGGGTTGGTAACGGTAATGATGCGGGTTCCCGGTGCAGTATGTTCCATTTTGTCCGCCAGCCGCTCCACCACCTCATCAGAAAAACAGGTGCAGGTGGCATATAAAATGCTGAAAGGAAGAAACTCCAGGTCAAAAAAATTGGCCACTTTGAACCGAGGTTGATTTAACTGCAGACGATTTGAAATCTGCTGGGCATTCCCCACAAAGCCTTCAATCAGGTCCACTCCCAATGCGGGAACCCCATAACCCTGCGCCATTAAAAAGCAGAGAAACCCCGCCCCACAGCCCAGGTCGACAAAGCGATCTCGCGAAGAGATTTCAATGTGATCCAGCAGTTTTAAAAAGCTATGCCAACGGGTCTCGCCATAGGTCAGAGCGTCATCTTCAATGCCCTTTGCCATGCGTTCATTGACAGACACAGAGGTACTGGAACCGACATAGGGGTACATCTCTCGATAAGCCTTTACCGTCGCCTCCATGTGTGGAAAACGCTTGATCACCTGACGGCTTTGCCAGGCCTCTTGCAAGGGTGTAATCACTTCATGCTTGAGCTGGGCTAAGCTACGGTATTTCATGAAAGGACGGGTTCCTCAGCCAGGTGCTTTTCAATGACCTCGATATAAAAGGGCGTTAGCACTTCAGCTGCGGCCTGATCCACAAAAGCACTAAAGTCCTGTACCAGGTTTTTAAGCCAGAGTGGATCCCGTTGCTGTAAGACCGCATCGTCTAAGCAAGCTTGCAAGGTGGTAGAGAGCAAAGCCCCTAACATGTGATTGCTATTGGCACGCTGCTTAAGCGAACGCGCACTCTCTAACAAAATTGCATGGACGAGCCCTTTGAGAATGGCTTCTACCTCTGACTGGGATACGCCCACAGGAGCCCCCAGGTGTAACAGCATCCGGGTCAACTCATAACCCAACCACCGAAAGCGATCAGGCGTTAAATGAGAGAAACTTTGAAAGACCTCACAGCCAATACACTGACAGATGGTCTGCAAGCCTTGTTGACTCTGCTCTCCCCGTTGCATGGCGCTCTGGGTAAAACGCTCAATGCGCTTAAGGGTTGAGGCATTCAAATTGGGACGCAACTCTTTACGCAACACATCTTTGCGGTAGCGGTCCTGCACATATTGGACATACTGCTGTTCTCGCTGCTGTGGAGAACTTTGCGCGGGCTGACGGGTTTGCTGACGCAGCAGATCTGCAATTTGAGAAGTGGCCAAAAAGCTTTTGCCTTTGCTGGCCGTGAGATCGCCAAAGCCTTTGGCAATATCTGTATCAATAATTTGATTGCCAAAGGCCGAACTGCCATGAAAAACACCGTATACATCTCGCATCACACTCTGCGCCCAGGTTTTGTTGAGGATGTAAAAAATAAAGCTCCAGTCCTCACTGGCCAGTAATTTTGCCGTATGCTTTTCTTTTCGGGGTAGCCAATCCAAAATAAAATGGTGAATCCGCTGATTTTTAGCCCACTCTTCCAGGATCAGGGGGTAAAGGTAGCCCGTTTTATTACTCAAACGCTTCAGCGCCTGGGTTTGAATCCCGTAAAAGCTATAGCTGGCACAAGACAGAAAGTAACCGAAGGCTGGCAAAATACGTTGTACCGCCACGTGAGACTCGCCAAAACAGGTGCGAAGCGTGTGCAATAGCTCGGTCAGAGGCAGCTGCAATAACTTGAGATGAAAGAGCAAGGCAGCGTGACGTAAATAACTCTCCTGGTGCGGATGGGGTAATAAGGCACTGCTCAGCAGTAAAATACCTTCTGCAGAAAGATCTTTACATAACTCTGCCCACTCCAAACGCTGTTCAGATAAGCTGACCCGATCCGCCTCAAACCAGGTACTGATTAAATCGTGCAGGGGCGGCAAGTACTTAAAGAAAAGCTGATCCCGCGGGCGGGTTAAACGCGCGTCCAGGCCCGTTGGCTCTTGCCACAGCTCCCAGTCAAATAACCAGTCCTGACCGTTTTTAAGGGCGGGGCTAGCGGGCAACTGAATCGACAGCGGCAGTTGCTTCAGGGTTTCAGAGCGTTTTCCCTTGCGGCGCTCCACCACGGGAAAATCCACCTGCCTGGGCGGGTGGGCATTTTGGTTTTCCAGGGTTAGTGCAGACAAATCGGGAAGTTCTGCAGTTTTGGCTAAACTAATGGTATAGGCCTTGCGACGCTTGCGACGAGCTGAAGGCATTCCCCCGGTCGCTCCTGCGTCCAGTTGTGCGATCACTTCTTCGGTCATCAGCCCCAGGGCATGGTAGCTTTCAAACTCGGGGTGGCTGCGCGGCTGTTGGCGGGCCAGGATTAACACGTGGGTCAACAAAGCCCGTAGGCTAGCCCGCAAAGGATGCACAGGCAATAGAGCCCAAAGATCCTGACGGTAGTAATCAAGCCCCTGAGAACGAGAAATATAATCGCTCAAAATAACCCGCGCACTGGCTTCTAATAAGTGCGCGGGTGCATCGACATGAAGGCGGCTCAATACCTCCACAATGACAGGCAAGCCTGCATCCTGAAAAGCAGAGGCCAGAAGCATCTGGTGACGTTCATTCCACTGGTAAGCCCAGGTCTGCACCTGAGATACCAGCTCATTCAGAACGGCTTCTGACTCCTGCATGGCGTGTTAGGCTTCCTGGGGCACTGGGGCTGCCGCTGCGACTCTTGGGGGCGCCGTTGAACGCAAATGCAATTCAGCCATTTGCTCAGCATTTGCGTAACCCGGTGCTTCAGTCATTAAACAGCTGGCAGCCTGGGTTTTGGGGAAGGCAATGACTTCGCGAATGGTATCTTGCTGGGCCATCATCATGACCAGGCGATCTAAACCAATGCCAATACCGCCATGGGGTGGCGCACCGTATTCAAAGGCTCCCAGCATAAAGCCAAACTTTTCCTGGGCTTCTTCATCAGAAATATTCAACGCCTGAAAGATTTTAGACTGCATGTCTCGCTGATGAATCCGGATGCTGCCACTGGCCAGCTCCACTCCGTTGAGCACGAGATCGTAAGCCTGTGTGCGCACTTTTTCAGGATCACTTTGCAGCATCTCTAAATGCTCAGGCAAGGGGGAAGTGAAGGGGTGGTGTTGCGCTTGCCAACGGTTGCGTTGCTCATCCCATTCAAACATGGGAAATTTATTGACCCACAGCGCATTCCATTTGCTTTTGTCAATCAAGTCAAAACGCTTACCAAGATCCAGACGCAAACGTCCCAGGACCTCGTGGGTAACCTTTAAATTGTCAGCCATCATAATCACAATATCGCCCGTTTGTGCACCGGACTGGGCTTGAATGGTGGCCAGTTCTGCTTCACTAAAAAACTTTGCCACCGGAGAGCTCAGGCCATCTTCTTTGTAGTTGAACCACACCAGACCTTTGCCACCGTACTTAATGGAGCTGTTGCGCAATTGGTCCAATTCATGACGTGACATCTGGCTGCTGGCGCCCTGAAGCAAAATGCCTTTAATGGCTCCACCTTCCTGAGCGACCGATGCAAAGGCGTTAAAGTCCACAGACTTCATCATTTCAGTGAAATCAATAAACTCAAGGCCAAAACGGGTATCGGGCTTATCTGAGCCATAGCGTGACATGGCTTCGTCGTAGCTCATCATGGGCAGAGGTGTAGGAATATCCACATCCAAAACCTCTTTAAACAAATGCTGAATCATACGCTCGTTCATGGCCAAAACATCAGGTTCTTCCACAAAAGACATTTCTAAGTCCAACTGGGTAAACTCCGGCTGACGATCGGCACGTAGATCTTCATCCCGAAAACAACGGGCAATCTGAAAATAACGCTCCATACCCGACACCATGAGGATCTGTTTAAAAATCTGAGGAGACTGGGGCAGAGCATAGAATTGGCCGGGATGCACGCGACTGGGCACCAGATAGTCACGGGCACCTTCGGGCGTGGTTTTGGTCATCATGGGGGTTTCAATTTCATAAAAGCCCTCATTGCTCAAGAAATTGCGAATGGTCTGGGTGATTTTATGACGCATTTTCAGCCGTTTTTGCAAGGCCGGACGGCGCAAGTCAAGGTAGCGGTACTTCAGACGAAGACTCTCGTCTACATTGAGGTTATCATCAATTTCAAAGGGAGGGGTCTTGGCCACGTTGAGCACTTCCAACGTATGCACTTTCAATTCCAGATGACCCGTGGGTAATTTGCGATTGACATTCTCATCACTGCGCTGAGAAAGCTGGCCCTGCACCGCAATCACGTACTCATTGCGCAGACGAGATGCAGGCTCGCACACGCTGGCTTCTACACTGGGATCAAACACCAGTTGGAGCAAGCCAGAACCATCGCGTAAATCAATAAAAATGACGCCACCGTGATCGCGATAACCTTGAACCCAACCACAAACGGTGACGGTTTCTCCCACAGGGACATCGGTAAGTGCAGTTGCAAAATGAGAACGTTTTAGTGCCATAGTATTATTCTTGTAAATCCTGATTGTTTCTAACCTGTTGCAGGCGGTGTTGTTCGTCTAAATAATCCTGTAAGATCCTGGCGGCAGCCAGTTCGTCCAGACTGTGTTTCTGTTTTTGGCGACGCTTTTTACGCCCCATGCCCATTTCTCGCAAGAGCTCACTGGCCTCTTCAGAGCTAAAGCTTTCATCGCGATAGATCACCGGCAGATCGAGTTCTTGCTGAATGCGTTCTGCGGCGCGCCGGTTAAAATGGGCTTGTTCTGTCATTTCGCCTGAGCTGCCCATCGGCAAACCCACCACCAAAAGCTGGGGATTATACTCGGTTTTTAAAGCCTGTAAGGCAGCGAGATCTTCAGCCCAGCTTTTGCGGTGAATTGTTTTTACAGGCCGGGCGGTCCAACCCAGGGCGTCGCTCACGGCGACACCTATGGTTTTGGAGCCCACATCCAGACCAAAGGAGCGAGAAGGGGACATGCGGTGCTTTCGCTTTCACAGAAATTGCTCTGTATTATACCATCAACTGCAGGGCGTAATACACATAACTGTATTCAGCTCCGTATTTGGCGTACATTTCTATTTCTGCTTCTAAATGTTGAATCAACGCTTCTGGCGGCGACACCTGTTGTCGGGCTGCCTGAATCGCCTGTTGAATCGGATGGTAGTAAGACTCCCACCAGATGGTCTCCGGCAGCACCTGCACCTCAAGCAAGGTATAACCCTGTTCTTGAAAACAGGCCATTTGCTCCATTAATGTGGGCATTTGCGGATAATGCTGGGACCAGTAGGCCTGGACCTCTCGGCTGGGTTCGTCCACCAACCAGGTCAGCGAACTAAAGACAACAAAGCCACCAGGCTTCAGGGCAGGCTTAAAATGCGCCAGCGCCTCTGGCACGCCCATGAAATACAGCGCACCTTCAGACCAAATTAAGTCGTAGGTCTGGGGGGGCAAAACATGAGTCTGAAAGTCTGTGCAGCAGGTTTTCAAGCGTCCGGCAAGGCCGCCTTGCTCCGCCTGTTCGACGCGCTGCTGAAGTTGTGTCAAAAAATTGGTTTCTTTATCAATGGCTTCCACACGGGCCGTGGGAAGCTGCCGCAGCAAGGTCAAGGTCTGTTCACCCGTGCCGGCTCCCACATCCAAAACACGGGCATTGGGAGGCAACTCAGAGCGCACAGCACCCAGGATTTTTTGGGTACAATTGGCATTGCCCGGACTTTGTCGGGGCAGGTCTGCAAAAAAGAGCGTATGTGAATCAATATGTTGACAGCATTTCATAGTGTTTAGTTTACAAAAGACCATGTTAAAATAGCGTAAAAATGCCCCCGTAGCTCAGTGGATAGAGCGCCGGTTTCCTAAACCGTAGGTCGGATGTTCGAGTCATCTCGGGGGCACTTTTTCAAAAAAAGCCTGTGATAGAGCCAAAAAAACAAAACGGTGGGCAAAACAGTCCCCACACCGAGCTGCATTAAATTTTGCATGATTTTAATGGATATGTACCCCTGACCCCCCCGCCAGTACAGAACACTCCCAAGCCCCCCCAACAGCAGAAGCAAAAGCCCGAGCG
>CAXRDE010000002.1:0-153378 GCA_964229355.1 Candidatus Sericytochromatia bacterium
TATGTTTTGCGGTACCATAGTTCTCCAGAGAGCCCTGTCAGATTCGTGTTTGTGGGGGCTCTCTTTTTCTATGGCTTCTTGTCTGCCAAAAGTGTCTACTTTTTTCTGACGCTTTCGTCTAACTTAGCATTGTCGCTGACACCATACTGAGTTGACCGTAGACTGAGACTTATTATCACTATTATGTAAACGCACAAGGGCTTGATGCTGTTTCAAATACTTTGTCATAACCATTGCATTATGCATGTTTAAGACTCTTGCACCGACCATTTGATGACCATCATTATCACTTCGATCAGCCAACTGTCGACCAATAAATTGAGTTTCTGGTGCAGTTGAACTAGAATTACTAAACCGACTTACATCAGCAGAAGCAAGGAGTATAGCCTGTACATCTGATGCACTTAATGTGAATCCCGGATTCACACTTTTGTATAAACGCTTCATCATAGCTGCTGTTGCAGCTACCATGGGTGCAGCTAAAGATGTCCCACTATTGCTATTTCCAAAAGAACGGCTATTTGTTGATCGGTCATACTCGGAAGCATAAATATTTTGTGCAGCTGCCGCAATATCTATTTTGGTAGTTGTCGTATCAAAATTTGTACTTGACCAGGCCATCGTTCGACTCGGGGTCACGCTTGTATCATCGGCTAAGCCACCTACGATAATAGCTCCTCCATCTCCAAGAGCACTACAATTTGATGTTGAGGGAGATCTATTAGGGCCATGTACATCTACTCCTGCATTACCAGCGGCAAAAACAACGACTTTACCAGCAGCATAGGCAGAAGCAACTTCTGTGCGAACTACAGAACTGCTTATTGGTTTTGGACACGTATTGCTTTCAGAGGCCACACTAAGATTGATGGCATCTACCTCAGCATTGCTAGCTGCATCTCTTATTGCTGTGGCTATAGAATAATCTGTGGCAGGTATACCTGAGGTGAGTGTTACTTTATAAGGCAGTACTTTAGCAAAAGGAGCAAAGCCAGAAGCCCCTTGACCATTATTATTGGGGGCTGCAAGCACTGTCGCTACATTGGTTCCATGAGAAGATGTTGTGCCCACATCAGGCGTTACGTCGCCACCTGTTATACAACCTACGTTAACACCGGAACAAGATAAAAAGCGCTTACCTGTCAAATAGTTTGGTTTATCAATAGCAGCAGCATTTGTATCAAAACTTTGATCAATCACGGCAATTACAGGTGTTTTGGCCGTGGTAATAGTGCCGAATTCTTGTAAGCCTTTAAATACCTGGTGTCTTTTAAAGTACCACCAATTCGCTGTAGGTGTACCACTACCAAATACAGGATCAGTAGGTGGAGTACCTGTCGTAGAGGCATTAATGGATGAAAGCTGCGTCTTGGTATAGCTTAGCTCTGTGGTGTAAACAGGTTCGGCAGCACGTACAAAAGGTAATGCTCTTAGCTCTTTTAGTAATTTAATAAGATCGGCTTCTTTAGGAAGGTTGTAGGTATGAATAGAGCGCCTATCAGGAATATCACCTTCAAAAGCAGCTGCCATACGTGCTTGATCAGCTCTAATTTCTTCTTCGCTCATCCCTTGCGCCAGGTCATATTTGGAAAGAACTTTGTATTTTTCTAAAATATTGTCCACTTCCTTTGTCTGCGAATTGCTGTTTTTAAACTGTTGTGAATTCGTGTCAAGAAACATAGCTACAGAGTCATCATAAATCACAGTAATCGTACCTAAGACAATATTGTTTTTGATTAAAGCCTCAGGATCGCGTTCAGGAATATGGGAAAGGTCTTGATTTTTATACTCAAGTATTTCTTTCTTTGTTTCGGGAATTAACGCTTCGCCCTTCAAAAAAGAGATTGAAAAATTATTTTTATCAAGAGAAGATGGTGCTTTAGAAGATTGACAGGCATTAGCTCCAAGTAAAGATAAAGTGATTACATATAGGGAGATTTTTTTTGCTTCATTTTTTTACCTTTTACATTTTATAAGTAAAGGATAACACTGAAAATTTATCTGTCAAGTTAAATGTTAGGTCACTTTAGGAATGCTTATAATTCCATACTTCAGCAGTCAGTTAAGGGTTATTCAGGCAGCCTTTTTGGCATCCCTCAGGAAGAGACTGACGGGTAGAGCCGCGTTTGGTCTTTGGCAGCAAGATTTCAATATCTTGCTAATCTCTCGGCTTAGCCTCTCAGAACGACGGGTTATCTGTTTTGCTTATCGGGTATTTCCAGAACAGCAATGCCGTAGCCGGGAACAATCTGGGCAATGGCCGGATAAGGCTGTTCACCCTGGGGTAAAGTAAAAGCCCGCCAGTTCGGGTTTTGAAGAGCGGGATGTTCAAAACGCACGGGCCCGGGGTTGGCGTTGAGCAATACCAGCACGGCGTTACGTTGGGGGTCCTGGTGAGTGAGATCCTGAATATGCATGGCGATGAGTCCAGGGGTTCGCTGCGCTTCGGGCTGCTCGGCATTGAGAAAGCGCACCTGCTGTTGAATGGCCTCTGCGGTGCGCAGACGGAACAAGGGGCTGGCCTTGCGGATCTGGAGTAAGTGCTGGACTTCGGACAGGTGCTGTTGAATCAAGGCGCTGTCGGGCTTAAACTGGGGTTGTATTAACAATGGCGACCAAAAGGGCCATTCTTTTTCATTGCGCCAGGCGGCGGGCAGGCCCTTGCCCCAGCCATTGTCTTGATAGGTCCAATCCAGGGCATTAAACCAATCTCCTGAATCGTAGCTGTCGCCATCGCCTGATTTTGACCGTAAAATCTCTGAACCGGCGTGTAGAAAGGGAACACCCTGTCCCAATAGCACGGCACTTAGGCCCAGCCGTTGCATGTTAGCGCGCACCCAGGCGGGTGTCTTGACGGGGGCCTTGGCGGCGATTTGATCCCAGAGACTGTAATTGTCGTGGGCAGACACATAGTTGATGTTTTCCTGGGGGTCCCGGGTGTAGCCCGCAGGCGGATTGCCTCGATAGGCCCACTGTTGACCCGTTTGACCGGACAGCACATAGTGCTGCAAATTGCCAGCCATACTGAGTCGAATCAATTGGGTGTACTGTTCCAGTTGGGCCTTTTGCGCCTCGGGTGTGGCGGGGGTATCGCTGTTCCAGGGGCTGTGGTTGGGCTGTAAGAACAGGCCGTTAATAAAGCCCTGATCTGAACGGGTGGCGTGGTCAAAGTTTCCACCCCGCAGGCTATCGCGCATACGGTCATTAAAGGTGCCAATGCCGCTGCCGCTGGCGTTGGCCTGATGCATGGCCTGCGCCGGAGCAATGGCGTTCAGGGAGCCAAAACGCCAGCCTTCCCCATAGAGGTAAATCCTTTTGCCATCAATGCCGTCTTTGGCCAGGGTGAGTTGATCCAGGGCGTTGCGTACGGCAGCCAGGTTCTCGCGGGTATGGTGTCCCATGAGGTCAAAACGAAAGCCGCTCACATGATAGGCTTTGGCCCAACGCACCAGGGTTTGCACCATCAGATGCTCCATCATGGCACGCTCGCTGGCGGTGTCCGGGCAGCAACTGGTGTGCTGCACCTGTCCTTTGGGATCTAAGCGGTAATAATAACCGGGCACGATTTTGTCGAGTACCGATTGGGCGGCATCGCCACTGGCGTGGGTGTGGTTATACACCACGTCCATAACAACCCCCAAACCTATATCTTGTAGGCTTTGGACCATCTCACGAAACTCGCGCAGTCGTGTAACGCCTTCGGGTTGGGTACTGTAGCTGCCCTCGGGCACCCCATAATGCAGGGGATCATAGCCCCAGTTAAAAGCGTCCTGATGACGCACCTGCCCAATGGAAGCCTGGGGATCGGCTTGATTCGACAGTCCCTGAGGGGGCGTAAAATCGGGGATGAGGGGATTGACCTCGGGCAGGGTGGCAATGTCAAAGACCGGCAAAAGGTGCACGTGGGTTAGACCCTTTTCGGCCAGGGTTTTGAGGTGCTGGCGTCCCCGTCCCGCTTGCTGAAAGGCCGTAAACTTGCCCCGATGGGCCTGCGGAACCTGGGGGTCTTTGTGGCTAAAATCGCGCACGTGCAGCTCATAAATCACCCAGTCTTCGGGAGCTGCAGGGGGCTGAACCGCTGACCAGGTGGACGGAAAAAGATTCGCGTCGTCGAGATTGACAAACTGACTCCATTGGCTGTTGGTGCTCAGAGAGACCGCATAGGGATCGGTGGTGCGATAGGTTCCAAAGCGATCGGTCTGGGGTTGGTACACCTCCACTTCCAGCTGATAATAGGCCCGATTCCATTGGCGGGGGCCTGTCACTTGCCACAGGCCGTTGGCCTGAGGGGTCAACGGCACCGTAATAAACTGGGTGGCTTTGGCCGGTGCTTTGCCCTGGGCATCTTTCACAATGACCCGTACCGCTTTGGCGGTGGGGGCCCAGACGGTGAGTTGGGGACGCTGGTCGGCAGTGTATTGCACGCCCAGGGGCTGCTCGGTGGCAAAATAGCGGTCCAGGACCGGAGCCAATTGTATGCCGGTGACGCCCTGTGTGGTTTTAAGGCTGGGAGCGTATTGGATGCGCTTTTCGAGCCAGTCTGCATGGCGGGTTTGGGGGCCTTTTAAGACCCGGAAGCTCAGGTATTGGCTGTAGGGGGTGGCCTGTGCGTCGGGATCGACGCTGGCCAGAGGCCCTTCAGGCAAGAGCGTGTAATGCTCCGGTTTACCCTCGGCTTGTCTGAGGATCAGGGTCGGCGCTGTGGAACTGGCATAATGGGGAGGCAAAATCAAGCGGTAGCGATCCCACCATAGCCCTTCTGCAGGCCGGGGAGCGGGAACCTGTGCCGAGGGCACCTGAGATGCAGCCTGGAGCGGTGGGTGCCACGAAAGCGCAAGGAGACTCAGACCCATTAAAAATACAAGGGCTTTTTTAATTGGCATTGATGCGCTCCAAACGAAGATTTAGGGTGGGAAAATTCACCGGGGTAAAGGGTAAGGTTTGATTGGTCAGAGGAGGCGTTCCCTTGGCAATCGTTTTGCGGTAAAGCGGAAAAAAGGGCTGTTGGGTATCCACATTTTCAGGCTCCAGGGAAATGACCACTTCTCGCTCTCCGGTACTGGGAATATTCACGGGAAAAAACACGTTTTGAGGGGCGTTGCGTAGAAAGTCTTCTCCCGGATAGGGGTAAGCGGTCACGGTGTCATCGTAGTAAAGGGCTTGTTGATCCGCGCGATTGACGGCGGTAAAGCGCCCGGTTTCTAGCCAGAGCTCATCGCTCACGCTATTGCGCACCCAGCCGTTGTACACCCAGCCCCGGGGCGGTAAAGACAAAATGACGCCGGGCTCTAAATTGAGCGAGAGCGGAACACTCTGGGTGCGTTCGTCGGTGCGCTGCACGAACCACAGCCCACTGCGCTGATTGATGCCGGTAAGGTCCGTGGGGGCCACCAGCATAAAAGTGGCGTTTTGGAGCGCAGAATAGGTCTGGTTAAACGGTGTCGATAAGAGGGTGTCGCTGCGACCTGCATAAGTGGCTTCAAGGAGTGTACTGCCGGTAGGTTGTGTAACTTGCTCTTGTTCTA
Source organism: Candidatus Sericytochromatia bacterium (assembly GCA_964229355.1). Classification (GTDB taxonomy): domain Bacteria; phylum Cyanobacteriota; class Sericytochromatia; order UBA7694; family UBA7694; genus CAXRDE01. Next base: position 5,526 of record CAXRDE010000002.1, read on the forward strand.
CTGTTAACAAAAATTGCCGAAAACTGCCCAGTTCTGCGTTTGAAAACCGAAAAATAGCCTCAGTAATGTCCAGGGGGGCTCCGTTGAGGTTGCTCAGGACCCCGTTGGCATTACTGCGAAACTGCAGCAGCAAACGGGCCTGATTTAAGGTGTTGGTCACCCAGAGTGCGTAGTAGTGTTCTTCTGGCAAAAGGGGAAGGTTTTGAGGCGCGCCTAACAGCAGATCAAAGCGGGCCTGCGACAGCGGCTCTTCGGTGGGAGTGGTGGGTGAAGATTGCAGGGCCACCACAGGGTAGTTGAAATACTCCTGGGTGTCTTCGAGTTCAAAAAGCCCTTCGTTAACGGCCCGCAAGAGATCTTCCTGGGAGCGAATGCCTTCACTCGGGTCCTCGCTGAGGGTTTCGATTTGGTTTTCAGCGACGGCGCGAAACACCTGGCGAATGGGGCTGTAGAGTAAATCGCCGGGCACTGAGTCGAAAATGGGCAGCGGCTGGGAGGGTAAGTCGGTACGGTCGCGATTGCGCATAAAATAAGCGACCCCCACGCCCAATCGGTTTTGATTTACCGCATAAGGCACCGTGCCCAACTCAAGGTAGGCCACGTTTTCCCCTTCTGACCAGGCGAACCCCTGGGTCTGCTGGGTGGTGTCTCTCAGCCTGTCCGCAATCAGGGGGTTGTTTTCGACGCGATTGGTGGCTTCGGTGCGGAACCCGCTGTTGAGTACGTCCTCAGACGACTTGAGTGTGTTGGGCTGGTAGCCGTCGGGCACGGTAACCTGAATCACCCGACGAAAGGGAGAGATGGCGCTGTTGGCTGGATTGTTAAAGACCGGCTGCTGGCCCAGCACAGGGCTTTTATCGCTAAAGAAAAACTCGTAGCGCAAGAGCGGGCTAAGGCTGGGCAAGCGATTAATACAGTTTTCTGCGGTGCAGGTGGTCACGTCTAAATAGCTCAGAATCCCCTCACCGTAGCGGCCCTGTCTCTGAATAACAGACTGAGCCAGACTTTCGCCTCCCGGGAGTACATCCGGGATGATCACGGGAGGGGTTTGAACGTCTCTGGGGAGCGGCATGGTACAGGCTGTCAGTAAGAGCGCGCTTATAAGGTACCGTGTGCCAGACCCGATCTTAGACATCCTGCCCCGAGGCAATCAGCTCTTCAAAAAACTGGGTAATTTGCGGGCTGTCCCATTCAAAAGAACCAATCACATGCTTGACGACTTTGCCGTTGGCATCGATCAAGAAGCTCTCCGGCACGCCGGTGGTGCGGTAGCTGTTTTTGGCCAGTTCCTGATTGCTGTCTTGCAGCACCGGAAAATTTAAATTTAGCCCCGTTTTGTTCACAAAGGCAGGCACCGCCTGGGTGGGATCTTTGTCTAAACTTACGGCTAAAATTTCAAAGGGTTTGCCGTCGAGCTTTTGACGCAAGCGCTGCATGGCTGGCATTTCTTCTTTACAGGGCTCACACCAGGTGGCCCAGAAATTTAAAAAGACCACTTTGCCTTTGTAGTCTGAGAGGCTGACCGACTCGCCCTGTAAGTTTTTGAGGGTAAAAGCGGGTGCCATTTGACCTTCGAGGCCGTATTGGGTGTCACTGGCTTCGGTACTGGTGGCGGTGGGGGTATCTGAGGGGCCGATCTGGTCACTGAGGCTCCAAAAAATACCGCCGCCTAAGACCAGCAAGCCGATACCGATCATGAGGGCCACCGGGGAACGTCGGGTGTGTGTTTCTGTTTCAGACATGGGCTTAAACTCCTTTGGCGAGCCAGTGTGCAAAGCGCTGTGCAGCATGCGCCCAGCGAAAGTGTTGGTGCAAGTGCTGACGGCCGGCGCTGGCCCGTGCTTTATGTAAAAAATAATTCTGATAAGCATCCCACATGGCATATCTTAGCGCGTCTAAATGCGGTTCTGCCAGCAGATGTTTTTCCTGGCGGGCCGCAAGTAAAGGACCGCCTAAAAAATAGTCTGGGATATCGTCGGGAATAGGCTTGAGGTCATAGGGCAGTAAATAGGCAATGTCTTCAGATAAATAGCTCATGGGACCGCCCCAGCCCGTGGCAATCACCGGAAGCTCGCTAGCGAGGGCTTCGGTAATAGGTAAGCCCCAGCCCTCGCCGCGAAAAGGAGCCACCAGCACGTGGGCGCTGCGATACAGAGCGGGCAGGTGGGGATCGGGGACATTTTCCAGCAGGAAAATATGGCCTTTGTCAGCCTTTTTTTCTTTGCGCAGGGTTTTGACCACCTGGGCCACTTTGGCCATATCCTGAGGACTGCTGTCTTTGAGATAGCAGCGCAGGACCAACTGCACATCATCGTGATGTTGAAATAGGTCTAAAAACGCCGAAATGGCCAGGTCTAGCCCTTTGCGGTAGGTAATCTGGGCAATGCATAAAAAGGTAAAACGCTCAGGAATCGTGCTCAGGGTTGGGCCTATAGGTTGAAAACGGTCGGTATCGACACCTTCAGGAATGACGGCGATGGGGACTTCTACCCCTGCCTCCCGAAAGCTCTGTTCATGAAAGGGGGTGGGGACCATCACGGCGTCCATGCGATTGCAACCCGCTACAAAGTTCTGAGGCAAACTGTTTGTCTCAAAAATAGCGTGACCAATGGCCCGGCGATGGCCCTGACGCCCCTGAAATTCGGGGGCAATGCTCCAGTGCAGTAAGGTGTCTTCTGCAGCGGCAGGCTGCTGGGCATAGTCCTGCAGGGTCAAATAGGTCTTTTGATCCAGACAGGCGGGTGCTCCACTGTTCCAGCGGAGCGGGGTCAAACGCAGGGGCAGGGTAGAATGCTCGTGCAGAGCCATAAAAAACCCCCGGGCAGCACTGGCGTACCCGGAGGTTTCGTAAAGGGGTCCCTGTAAATTTAAGCGACCCATGGATTTAAAGATCAAAAAGCCCTGGCGCGGGAGTAAGCACCATTTCGCGTTGCTCCACATGCACCTCGGGCACCATTTCGAAAACAAAAGGTACCCAGTGCTCTTTGCCCTCAGGGGTTTTGACCACCAAAAGGTCTTGATGGCCCTGAATAATATGCGCCACTTCGCCCAGCACCTGTCCCTGGGTATCCTTGCACACAAAGCCGATCAAGTCCTGGACATAATAGGTTTCTTCAGGCAGGTCTATCGCGGCGGCTTTTGGTATAGCCAAAAACAGCTTCGACATCGCCTCTGCAGCGGTACGGTTATCGATCTCTGCAAGGCTGAGCAAAAAGACCTGACCTTTGTGATGACTGACGCGCTCTACCGTAAAGGGGCCTTGAATAATCGGCCCGTCGGGTTCTTGCTGCACCAGCACCTCTTCCAGTACTTCCAATTGCTCAGGAAAATCCCCAATGTAGTGAATTTTGAGAGCGCCTTTTAAACTGTGGGCACCTAAGATTTTTGCGATGGTAAAGTAAGGACTATCCTTCGCCGCGGATTTCGACAACAACTCCATCTTTGACTATCACTTCTGTATTTGAAAGTTTGTTGTAGAGGTTGTCCCCTACTTTGACGTCGACATAATTGTCCACGGTGGCTTGTAAGAACTCAGAGTCCATTTCAAGCTGGCCAATAACGTTCAGGCGTTGCAGCAATTCCGCTTTTTGGTTGTTGATTTGGCCGCGCTGTTGATCGATTTGGCCCTGCAGGTTTTGACGGGCTTGTTCTTTGTTGGGAATTTCAGCATTCTTGTCGAGATCGCTCAGGGCACGTTTGCCTTGAAACTCGAGTTGTTGCAGACCTAAGTCCAGATTTTGCAAAGCCTGTTGAATTTCTTTGGTGGCTTCACTTTTGAATTTTTCGGTCACAATAGCCTTAATGGCTACGGGGCGTTTTAATTGAATTGATTCCATTGCGTATGTTCTCCATTTCAAATCTTGCTCGGCATTATAGCACGTCTTCAAAAGGCTTTCTTTGTTTGAAACACTCCAGTATACTGAGCCCTAAGTTTGCCAAAAATGGAGCCTTAAAAATTATGTTTTATCGTTATGCTCTGGTCACCTTATGTGCGGTGCTCATGCTCAGTGCCAGCCGTTGTGCCAGTGAACAAAATAACCAGGCCAGTACCCCGGCCAATGAAGGAAGTAACATGTCAAATACAGATACCCAGGTCAAAGAACTCATCATTGAAGATGTCAAAGTGGGCGAAGGCACCGAAGCCAAAGCCGGAAATACCGTTGTGGTGCATTACACCGGCACCCTGACCGATGGTTCTAAATTCGATTCTTCAAAAGATCGCAACGAACCCTTCAGCTTTCGCCTTGGCGCAGGACAGGTGATTAAAGGTTGGGATCAGGGCGTTGCCGGTATGAAAGTCGGTGGCGTGCGCAACCTGACGATTCCCCCTGAGTTGGGTTATGGTTCTCGTGGTGCGGGCGGTGTGATTCCTCCCAATGCGGTACTGAAATTCGAAGTAGAACTGCTCGACGTTAAATAAACGCGCGCTCGGTTTTTAAAAAGGCTTTCCGCTACAATAGAGGAAAGCCTTTTTTCTTTGGGAGCGAAAGGAGTGTTCAGGTGTTTGAACCTAAAGCCCATGTGTTGGTGGGGCCATTAAGTCCCACGGTTCAGGTGGGCAAGGCCTCGTACACCTCGCCTTTAAACCCCCTGGCCTGTTTGGGCGACTATCAAGATCATTCCCGGGTTCATCCTTTTTTTGCGGCGCCTGAGGCTCTCGCGGGTGTGGTGCCTGCGGTCGCGAATGCAGTTCTTGAGTCCCAGTCCCCTTGCTTTAGACCTGGTAAAGAGGGGCTTTTACAGCCTTTAATTGACCATTATGCCGCCCAACACCCGGTGGACTATGTGCTGTGGTGGGGCCTGCATTATGGTTTGCCCTTAGACCTTCAAGCGCTTAAGCTTCCCTGCGTTCTCATGGTCTCTGACTGGCACGACCATTATTTGGCTTTGCGTCCCCTGTTACACGCCTTTGACCTGATTTTTTGTGATGAAAAACTGCGGCGCAAACTGGTGCAAGATCCTGTGTTGAAGTCACGGGTGCATTATGGTGCTGCTTATAGTTTTGATCCCACAAAGATTCCCCCGCCAGCCCCCGTGCGCGATATTGATGTGCTGTTTGTGGGCGGGCACAATCCCCGAAAATACATTGCGCGCAATCAATACCTTTTTCACCTGGCGGGCTTACCTCATCTGCGTACAGTGTTTGCCTCTGATGTCTCTCATGAATATTACTTACAACTCTTGTCGCGCAGCAAAATTGCCTTTAACCATGCCTTGCGCCAGGAAATGAACTTGCGCTCCTACGAGGCTGCCGCTTGCGGTGCTCTGCTTTTTGTCGAAGACACCAATTTAGAGGTGTCGCAGGTGCTCACGCCAGAGCTCTCGTATGTGCCCTACCAGGCGAATAATGTGGCAGAGCGCCTGCGTTACTATTTAGATCATGAAACCCAGCGGGCAAGTATGGCAGCTTCTGCCCAACAGACCATTCAGGCCTTTTCGTATACCCATCAGTTTTCAGCGCTCTTACAGCAGATAGAGAAATATCTTCCCACGCGCCCCAAACCTGACTGCCATCACGATCTTTCTGTAGCCTTGATGGCCCTGCTCAATACCACCACTGTACCGGCCTGGCGGCGTTTTGCACTGCGCTATTTTCACGAGACCCTGGCGGATAAACCGGTTACCCTGGCCCTGTACAATGCGGCCCTGGTCACCACCACCGATGTGACCTTGTTTTTAGTGGACCCACCGCCCGTGACCTCATCCCTGAAGACACTTCAGCAAAGGCTTTATCAGGCTTATTGTGCACAGCGCTCTTTTCTTGTGAATGGCTGGCTCTACGTGTACAACCTGGCTTGGAGCCATTATCTGAGTGGTGATCATGAGGCGCTTGCCGAACGGCTGACGGAGGTGTGGCAAAATTTGAAAACCGCCGATTTCCAGGCTTTTTTAGCCGATGAGCAATCGGCCTTTGTGTTGCCTTTGCGCTATACCGGCTTGCATTTGTTTTATCAGGAGGCTGCTTATGGGGGACCTGCGCTGTTACAACAGCAAGTTCACGGGGGAACTCACTTTTTACAGGGCTGTTGGTTTAAATCACAAGCTGATTACGCCAGGGCCCAGCAGGCGTTTCAGGCCTGTACACAACAGACGCCCCATTTTGCAGAGGCCTATTTTGAATTGGCCACGCTTTTTTTAATGCAACACCAGTCTTCACAGGCCGAACAATGCCTGCGAACAGGCTTGTTGCAAGGGGTGTTCTTTCCGAAAATGTGGGGCTTTTACTTTGAAGTGCTGGCACAGCGCGAGGTGTCAGCTGCAGAGCTTCATGCCACAGAGCAACTGGTGGTTACACTGGGTAAACTGTTTAACCACCCCAAATACCAGCACTTCATGCTGGAAATACAACAGCGCGTTCAGCAATTGAGACACAGGAGTCGCCCATGATCAATGCCATGTTAAGGTATCCTTTTTTAACCCCCTCTGTTTTTTCTCCCCAGGAATGTGAGCAAATCATTGCTGCGGGCTCTCATTATCCGCCGGTGTATACCTCTAGCGAAGAAGAACGGCGTAAGCTGCCACAGGGGGTGCGCCGTATGATGCCGTCCCAGGACCCGCTAACCCAAATGGCGATGCAACGCATTTTGCCGGTGCTCAAACAGGTCAATCAGGACCACTATCGTTTTCAAATCACGGGGGTGGAAGCCCCTCATTTTTGTACGTATCAGGTGGGGGAGTGTTCGCCGTGGCACCATGACTTCGCCAGTGATAGCTGTACCAACCGTAAGCTGACCTTGCTGGTCTTTTTAAGTGACCCCAATACCTTTACTGGCGGACAATTTCATCTTTACCCTTCGACCCCCCGTGAACTGCAACAACAGGGCCATTTGCTGGTGTTTCCCGCATACCTGATGCATCAGGTAGAGCCGGTGTTGTCCGGTGTGCGTTACTCTTTTATTACCTGGGCTCTGGGACCTCCTTTTACTTGATTTGTGTTATTTTTTGCTTCTTTTGGGGTAAGATAGCTGTATCCTATCAATAATCAGTATCCAGGGAGTTTCTTTATGTCCAATTTGCGTTTATCTTCGTCTGTCAATGCGACGCCTCCAGTAAATGCCCCTTCGGCAACGCCACAAACGGCACCGACAACCCCGAGCGCTGTGCCTACAAAAACGGCTGAAGATGCCAAAAAAGTGTATCAAACCGAAGGCAATCAACTGGGAAATCAGCAGCTTGTGGGGGGAGGACAAGAACAAGGGATCATTGAAAATGTGATTGATCATGCAGAGCCTCAAACCCTACAGCACCAGGCCAGGCTTGTGCCTGATATTGAGGCGTTATCTGCAGCGAAGGCCGAGCTAAAACCCACCGCCACGGTAGATAAAACCACCTTGTCACATTTTGGGGCCCGGGAGGTACAGCAAGATAATCTGGCGGCTAAGTCGAGCCATGTGGAGACCAAAGCAGTAGACGCCGTACACCAAAAAATGACCGATGAGCAATTAGGGGCTGCCCTCAAACAGCTGGAACCCGCGCGTTTGGGTGAAGACAAAAGCCGTTTGGCGGTTTCGATCCAGCGGGCGCGCCATCAGGTGAGTGCGCAGCTGCAACAGGGTTTAACCGGAGCGGCTGAGGCCTATGACCATAAAACCCAGGCTCTTATGGGTTCTAAAACCAGCAAGAGCGGTGAGGCTGCGCTGGGCGACCAGGTCAAGCAATGGATACAAAATCAGGGGCGTGACAGTGATCTGGTCCAGACCCTCGTGTCGATGTCACCCGCTGAGGTGGAGGAGGTAGCGACAACGTTGCTTAAAGATATCAAAGGGTATCGTGACAAAGACATGCAGTCTCTATCTGCCCGTAAACAAGCCTTTGTACGGGTGGTTTCTGAGAACTTACAGGCGGGTGCCCGGTCGGCGATCCCTGGTTCCGCGGGTAATCCCCATTCGATTCAAGATAATTTAAAACATATTCAGCAGTCTTATGGGCAAATGGTGCAAGACGCGGGCGGTATGAACAGTCAGGTGGGGCGTGAACTGATGCTGCGCAGCGATGGTGAGGTCCTGGCCGCGCTGAATACCCAGGAGAACCAGAGCAACGTACTGTTGAATCAAGTCATGCTTGCAGGATTTAATCAGGGCCTTGGGGGTAGCGTGAGTGCAAATCGGGTTGCACCTCAGGGCAAAGAGAGCCTGCAAGTCCCTGAGCAGATTCAAATTAACGGCAAAACCTATGGGCAGCCTAAATATCTGGCCGCAGGTGGCTTTGCCGATATTATTGCTTACACCAATCCCAATAATGCCCATGACAAAGTGGTGCTGAAGCAGCTGAAAAACGACGACGATAAACCCCAGCTGGCCTTGCGGCAAGAAGCGGCCGAGGAACTGTTGAATCAGATTGAAATTGAAGGCAACGGGGGGCATCCAAATATTAACGCTTTAACCGGTGCGATTCGGGGCGACAACGATCAGCTGTATATTATTCAAGATATGGCTGACGGAGGCTCTCTGTCAGGTGTTAAAAGCAAAATGTGGGCCTTACACGACAATGGGATCTTGCCCACAGAGGTCAAACAACTGTTGGCCACCCATCTCATGAAGGGGCTTTTACAGGGCATGGACCACATTCAAAATGAGCGCCAGGGCCATCACTTTGACTTAAAACTTCCCAATGTTTTATTGGGTTCAGACGGCGAGGCAAAAATCACGGACTTTGGCTTTTCGGGTCTGGGTACATCGCGCCATGTGAGCAAGTTAGATGGCAACGATAACCCGATTTATCAATCACCAGAAATGGTGGAGGGGGTCTCCAGGCAGGGCATTAAAGCCCGCATTGATCAACAGATCCAAGAAGAAGGTTTAGACACCTTTCATGATACGACCGTTCGATCGCTGAGCCCCACAGAAAAAGAACATTTTGGTCGCATCAAAGCAGAGCAGGGCCAGGAGGCTGTAGATGCCGCCCTGGCAGAACGGGATCAGAAGAAAGAAGCCTATGTACAACGGTATCAAGAGTTGTTGACCAGTGCCCCTGCCTTGCAGGTGAGCTCCCGCGCTGATACCTGGAATGCGGGGGTTGCAGCCCTGGAATTGTTCAAATTGAGGCACCCTTCAGATCATAAAATTTACGATGAAAACTTTAGCTCAAAAATAGGTGACAATGTCAAAGCCTTTGGTGAGAATTACGACAATCGCATGGCCTCGGCTTCACCCATGGGCGGCGAAGATGGTGAAATGGGTATGGGCATTACTGCTGTCGATAAGTTAATCAATGGCCTGATGCATCCTGACCCTGAGCAGCGCACCAACTTTAAAGCGGCTTTAAACAACAGCCTTTTTGCCGATGAGCGCTTAGACAAGCCCGAAGTCGGCCAGCTTTTGTTGAAGGTTTCAAAGGTTGATCCAGCCGCTTTATCGGCCGCTGATAGAGCCGAAATTCAGCGATTGGTAAGTGCTTTGCAATAAACCTTAAACAACGTCTACCAACACCCCGGACTTCATTAGATGTTTCGGGGTGTTTTTTGAAAACAGCCTTAAATTTTGAAAGTGCCATTTGAAAAAATCTGCGCTAAAATAACTGTGTTTCAATTTAAATGCATGTGGATAAAGGGCTTTATTATGTCAAATATGAACGTAACTCACGGGTCGACCACTTCTTCGGGGCTACCCTCTCAATCTTCTGTTGAAAAAAAACCTTTACAGCAAGAACTGGGAGAAGTAAAACAGTCTTTAAACAAGGGAGAGCAAGCCCCTGTCGAAAAGGGACAACAAAGCTTCCAACAAGAAGGTCATCTGCTGGGTGAGCAAAACCTGATTAACCTGGTAGAAACCGGCGAGTCGCTTAACACTTTGATTGATGATGTAGATGTGAACCGGCTTCAAGAGCAAGGGCGTTTTGTGCCCAGCCTTAATGATCTTGAGCAAGCGAAACGCAATCTTAAGCAGACAGACACTGTAGACAAGACGCTGCTGAGCTCCAATGCGGAATTTTTGCACGATAACAAAGTTACCCAGGACCATAAGCTTGAAACCAAAATCATGGATCCCGTACACCAGAGAATGTCCGATCAACGTCTGGGTAAACGTCTCCAGCAGCTAGAACCTGATACTTTAGCCAGTGACCGCTCTGGGCTCGTTATTTCTTTGCAACGTGCACGTCCTCAGGCTGAAGAACATTTAAAAACGGCGCTGCGTAGCCATCTGAGTACTTATGAATCTGCGACCCAAACCAAGTTTGGTTCAAAGACCGATGAACAAGCCGAAGAGCTGCTGGGCCAGCAGGTCAAAGCCTGGGTTCAAGAGCAGGGACGCGACAGCGATTTCGTGAATACCATAAAAAATATGTCTCCTGTAGAGGTGGAAGACCTGGCCGGGCGCGTGCTCAAAAGTTTAAAGGGGTATAGTACCAAAGACATGCAGCGCTTGTCTGAGCGCAAACAGGCCTTTGTCAGAGTCGTATCTCAAAATCTGTTGGAAGGCGTTAAATCCGCGAAATCAGGTGCTGGAGGAAATGCGCGCACCATTCAGGACAATTTAGATAAGATTCAGCAAACCTATGCCCAGATGGTTAAGGGGGTCGGAGGGCTAAAGAGCCAGCTGGGACTGGAGTTGATGGTGCGTAACGATCAAGAGATTATCAACGCGATGAATACGCAGACCCAACAGAGCAATGTTTTACTGCAAAAGGCGGTGTTGAAGGGCATTAACCAGGGACTTGGCGGACAAGTCAGTACTTCTCGGACTTCTACCGGCGATGTTAAAGTACCCACAACCCTTGAAATTAAAGGGAAAACCTATGGAGAACCCAAATATCTTGCCACAGGTGGGTTTGCATATATTGTGGCATATACCAACGTGGATGATCCACAAGATAAAGTCGTCTTGAAGCAGCTCAAGTCCACAACTCTCGCGAAACGCAAAGAAGCTGCCGAAGAGTTATTGGCACAAATTGAAATAGAGGGCTTTGAAGGACACGATAATATCAACCCGCTGGTGGGTGCAATTCGCGGACAAAATAATCGGCTGTATATTATTCAAGATATGGCTGAAGCAGGATCACTGCTCGGCGTAAAAAACAACATGTGGGCGCTACACGATAATGGTATCTTGCCTACAGATGTCAAAGAACTGCTGGCCACCCATCTCATGAAGGGGATCTTACAGGGCATGGATCATATTCAAAATGAACGCCAGGGCCATCACTTTGATTTAAAACTGCCCAATATATTGCTGGGTTCAGATGGAAAGGCAAAAATAACTGACTTTGGTTTTTCAGGCCTGGGAGACTCCCGTTCGGTGAAGAAGCTTAAAGGAAATGATCATCCTATCTATAAATCTCCAGAAATGGTGGAAAAGCTGAATCCTGAGTTCTTAAAACAATACATTAATGAGCAAATTCAAAGCGAAGGTCTGGAGATTTTTGAAAATACACCAGTGAATAAGTTGACGCGTCGTGAAGAAGAGACTTTTTCCAGACTTCAAAAGGAGCAAGGTGAAGAAGCCATGAAGTTGGCTCGGGTAGAGCGGGATCAAAAGAAAGAAGCCTACTTACAGCGCTACCAGGAGATTAATAAAGAAATGAGTGTCAATTCCCGGTCGGATACCTGGAACGTTGGTGTGACAGCCCTGGAGTTGTTTAAGGTGAAAACCCCCTCAGAGCTCAGCGTATATCAGGGAAAGGAAGTGATTGATATTGAGCAAAATATTATGACGTTTGGAGAAAATGAAGACAATCGCATGGCTAAAGCCTCTCGCATCGGTGGTGAAAAAGGCAAGATGGGCGTCGGTATTACGGCTATAGATAAGCTGATTAACGGCCTCATGCATGTGAATCCCGAGCAACGCACTAACTTTAAATCGGCCCTAAACAATAGTCTTTTTAAAGACGAACGTCTCGATAAACCTGAAGTCGGCCAGCTCCTATTGAAAATTTCAAAGCTTGATCCCCAAAATATTTCGAAAAGCGATCGCTCTGAAATTCAGCGATTGGTTAACGCTTTACAGGTTTAAGCAAGCTTTCTAAGCCCTTTAAGACATTACACCCTCTATAAAAGGCCGTATCCAGACCCAGTTTCTGGTATGCGGCTTTTTGCTCGCCGGGGTTTCCGGCCAAAATCCACTGTACCTGAGGGTGAGCTTCTTTGAGTCTGGGCAGAACCGTAGGCAAGAGCTCCTCATAGGTGCTGTCGCTGCTGCAAAAGACAAAGTGCGTGGCTGGCGTTGCGCCGGTGCTGGAAACATCCATGGTTTGCGCAACATACTCCATCAACCCTTCCGGGCTGGCCAATACAGGACTGCGTTCAGGCACAAGGCCTACACAGGCAAAAACCCCTTCCATAAACTCTGCCCGTGGACGATACCCCGGCTCCAGGCAAAGCAAATGAACGTGTGTATTTTGCCAGGCCCTTTGTTCCCGTAGGTCTTCAAAGGCTTTGGCTGGCCGTTGCGGAGGTAAGGGGTCAATACCGTTCTCCACGTGGTAGTCAGGCACCTGGGAGGTGGGTAAAATATGGCTGGTGTGCAGAGACTCCGTGGCCAGGGCATAAAGATTGGTACCCACAATGACATCTTTGCGGGTTTCGGCGGCGCGCTGACGCAGGCTGGCGACCTGTAAGACTTCTTGTTGCAGACGTCCGGTACGCAGCTCCATTTCAAGGCCCCCCCGTTGTTCGATGCCCTGAAAGTGTGCCCAGGCCGCTTCAGCCAGTTCATGGGTCAGGTTTTCGAGAAAATAGCTGCCACGGGCAGGATCCAGCAGGGGAGCAAAGTAGGTTTCGTGTTTGAGCACCAGCTGAATATTGCGGGCCATACGGCGGGCAAAGCGATCGGGAATGCCATTGACCTCGTTAAAGGCGTTGGTGGCCAGGCCGTCGACCCCACCCAATACCGCTGCAGTGGCGCCCAGGGTTTGGCGCAGATAATTGCTATGAATGTCGTAGCGACTAAAGTTGCGCCGCAGGGTGGTGGCGTGGATGGTCATGCTCTGGGCTTCGCACTGGTAAACCCGTGCCAGACGGTGTAATAAAAAGCGCAGGGCCCGCATTTTGGCTAAGTCCATAAAGAACTGTGTGCCCACGCTGGTTTTGACGCGGGTGGCCGCCAAAATGGCTTCGCAGCTGACGCCGGTATCTAAAAGTTTTTGAAAGACTTCCACGCAAGTGCCAAGAATAAAACTGAGTTCTTGTACCGCATTGGCTCCTGCTTCGGCATAGGGCAAGCTTGAGACCTGTAAAAGATAGCGCAGGGGGCGCTCCCGCTCGGCTTGCTGACGAAACAAGCGGCGCAAACTTTTGTAAGCGGGAATGGAACTGGCGGTGTAGCCCTCTACCCAGTGTCCGATGGGATCCAGCAAAATACCTTGAACGGGTAAATCCGCTTCCATCAGCTCGGGTCCCATGTGGTGGACACGCAGGTACAAGGGTAGATCTGCCGGGGCCTGGGGAAGTTGTTGCAATAAATCGGCTTCGCCGCAGAGACGGCCGTCTATTTCTGCGGCTTCTAAGCCCTGCTGATGGTCATGGGTAATTTCTTGTAAACAGCGGGCCAGGTCGGGATCGCGATAGAACTGACAAATTTGCCAGCTTTCACGGGGCTGAATTTGAATTTCCTGGCGAGGCCGGGTGGTGTAAAGTCCCTTGTAAGTCAGACCTTCATAGGTTTTTTTATAAAGGGTACGCTCGAAGTCTGCGCCTTTGAGCGCCTGTTCAGCGACGGCCTTCCAGGTGTCTGTGTCCGGGATGGCAAAGTGAGCTGACAGGGTTTCGGCGGGGGATTGATGTTTAGATGGTGTCATGGGCCTCGACCTTCGACATGTTTTTGTGGGTATTTTAACCGATTTTGGCGTGGGCTGGTTTTCGCGACCTGGCTTTGCCGTTAAAATGAAGACAAACCCAAAGGTGAGGTCCTATCATGAAAAATGAAACCGTAGAACAAATCTATGCCCGCTATGAAGCGAATCAAGACGTGTTTATCGATGTGCGTCAACCCGAAGAATGGGAAGAAGGCGTGATTCCCGGGGCAAAAACCATTATGCTGGCGGAACTGCCTGAGCATTTAGATAAATTAGACAAAGATGCCTCTTATGTGATGGTGTGTCGCAGCGGTGGCCGCAGCGGTCGCGCGCAGCAGATGATGGCAGCAGCAGGCTTTTCACAGGTGGTGAATTTTGATGGCGGCATGCTGGCCTGGTACGATGAAGGCCACCCTACAGATTAAAGGTGTTGGCCAGACGGGGGCTGCCGTAGTCGGCAGCTCCGACACATACCCGAATATTGGGGTAAACCCAGGCGTCGTGTACATTGTGTGTATGGCCCGCCAATACTGTTAAGCGATGCTGCGGGTGTTGGCTCATGACGCGGCAAAGCATGTCGCCAACCGCCCGACAGGTAAAGTGGGGGGCCCAGTGGTCATCGGCCATGTCGGTGCCATACAGACAGGCCTCTCGAAAAGGGGGTGGGTGCATCAGTAAAAACACCTGGGGTGCGGCCTGTAAGGCCTTGATGAGACGGGGCTCTAAAAACACGGCTGCTTCTTCGCCCAGATCCTTTAGCTTTTGTATCAGGGCTTCACTGAGTGGTCTTTCTCGCCGTGCTTCGGCACTTAAAGCATCGGTGTCGCCATTGGCGGTATTTAACTCCGCAATTTTACGAAAGTCTTGCAGGCGAATCCAGCTTTCTTGCACCCGCCCATTGCCCCCGTCCCCCCAACTGCCGTGGCCAATCAGGCGCGTGGTGGCGGTTAAGGCAATCCCGGTGGCAGACGTGGCGGGCAACCAATGCAACAAGGGGTGTTCAGCGGTTAGGGCGGCCATCTGCTCCCGCACCGCGGCAATGCTGCCATGGTAGTAGTCGTGATTGCCCAATACAAAATACACAGGTACTTCAAGAGCCTCAGCAACCCGGATTAAATCCTGCCGCAAGCGCGGCGCTTCGGAGAGATCCCCTGTTAAACACACCCCGTCTGGCCGGACGGCTTTGACCTCGGCAATAAAGTGGTCAAAAGCCTCGTCATCACACTGATCCAGGTGAATGTCCGTAGCCCAGCTCAAACGGTAGTCGGGCGTGTTCATGGGCTAGGCTGCGCCATCCCGCACTTTGTAACCTGCGGCGTCTAAGGCCTGCATGGTGCGGTGCTGCACGTCGCTGATTTCTTCGGGCTGCAGGGTATGATCCGGGGCGGCAAAGGTGATTTTAAAGGCCAGACTCTTTTTGCCCTCGCCAATATTGTCACCCATATACACATCGAAAAGTTCCACCGCTTTGACTTTATCGTCGACGGCCCAGATGGTGTCTTCGACGTCGGCAATGAGGGTTTTGGCCTCGCAAATCATGCTGATGTCAAAGGGCACCGTGGGGTAACGCTGCACCTTTTCAAAGCTGGCTTCAGCGCTCTGACACGCCAGTAGGGTATCCACGTCGATGTCAAAGAAACCCACCACCGCTTTTATATTGAGGTTTTCGGTGATCTGCGGGTGTACCTGGCCTACATAACCCACAGACTGGTCGCCCAAAAACAATTGGGCGGTGCGGCCAGGGTGACCCCAACTGGGCACCTGTGTGGCCGGACGAAAGCGCAAACGCTCTGCAAAGGGCAATTGCGCAAACAGATTCTCCATGGCGCCTTTTAAACCGTAATAACAGTCTGCACTCTGCTGGCTCCATGCCTTTTGGGTCATCATGCCCGCCAGGGCAAAACGATCGTGCTCAAAGCGGCCAGCGGCTTTGGGGGCAAATACCCGTTCCAGCTCATAAAACTGAAAGTTTTTTTGAAAGCGCAGATTTTCGGCGGTAATTTTGAGCAGGTTGGGCATTAAGCTGGTGCGCAGACGATTTTGGTCGCTGGCCAGGGGATTGGCCAACGCGATGTGCTCTTCGGGATTGAGTCCCACCGCGCTGAGCAGTTGATCGCCCACAAAAGCGTAGTTATACACCTCATAAAAGGCCAAATCACGACTTAAAATGTCGCGCAATTGCCGCTGCAAGCGGTGCAGCGGAGAAACCTCTACCGGCTGTACGGGAATATGGGGGGCCACCGCCTCAATATTGTCATAGCCAAAGACCCGGCCTACTTCTTCTACTAAATCCATGGGAATCGACACATCGCCAGTGGCGCGGAAGCTGGGCACGGTGACGCGCAGGGGGCCCTGGTCGCCCTTGTCGGCATCTAAGGGTTCCACGGTAAACCACAGGCGCTCTAAAATGTCGCGAATTTCGCTGTGGGGCAGTTGGGTGCCGAGGCGTTGGTTAATAAAGTCAAAAGACGTCTCAATTTGCGTGGGGGCTTTGTGACTCAGGCCGGCACTGAGGAAAGGCGTCAACAGACGCGCTTCGGGACACATGGTTTTGAGCAGGGTCATAAAGCGTTCGGTGACGGTTTGCAGTTGTAGCGGGTCTAAGCCCTTTTCAAAGCGCATCGAAGACTCGCTGCGCAAGTTTAAGGCGGCGGCGGTGCGACGCACGTGGGTGGCGTGAAAATTCGCCACTTCAAGCACTAAGGTGGTGGTGCTTTCATTGACTTCGGAATTGGCGCCGCCCATGACACCGGCCAGGGCCACGGCTTTTTCGGCATCGGCAATCACCATCATGGTGTCCGTGAGTTTGTGTTCGCTGCCGTCGAGAGCCGCAAAGGCTTCTCCTGACTGAGCCAGGCGCACGGTAATGCGATCCCCGGCAATACGCTGGCGATCAAAAGCGTGCATGGGTTGCCCCAATTCAAACATGACGTAATTGGTCAAGTCCACAATATTGTTGATGCTGCGCGCGCCCACTTTTTCGAGCCGATCCACCAGCCACTGGGGCGAAGGCCCCACCTGAATTCCGTCAATGACCACGGCACTATAGCGCGGGCAAATTTCAGGGGCCACTTCAATGCGGACTTGCAAGGGGTCAGTGGCTTGTTCTGGGTAGGCCCAGTCGCCCTGGGTTAATGCGCTCAGGGGTTTGAGACTTTGTCGGTAGACCGCCGCGAACTCGCGCGCAAAACCATAATGCCCCCACAGATCAGGACGGTGGGTCAGGGATTTGTTATCGATGTCGTAGACGGGGTCTTCACCGTGGAATTCGATGCCTTCGATTTCTGCGGTGGCCAGGGTCATGCGACTGCCAATGGCTTTGGGATTGCCGTCAATGGCTCCGGTATAGTCTTGAATCCAATCCAATGAAACTTTCATGTCTAAAACTGCTCCAAAAATTTCAGGTTGCCGCTTTGGAAGTGGCGAATATCGTCGATGCCATAGCGCATCATGACCAGGCGGTTAAGGCCCAGGCCAAAGGCAAAGCCGGTGTAGACATCGGGATCGATGTCACAGGCGCGCAGCACGTTGGGGTGTACCGCACCACAGGGCAAGAGCTCGACCCAGCCCTCGTGTTTGCAGACCGCACAGCCGTCGCCACTGCAGATCAGGCAGCTAATATCCAGTTCAAAGCCGGGTTCCACAAAAGGAAAAAACCCGGGACGCAGACGCACTTCCACGTCTTTCTTGAAAATTTCGCGCAGCAGGGCCCGCATGACGTAAATCAGGTTGGCCACTGAAATGTCTTTGTCGATCATTAAGCCTTCCACCTGATAAAACGTGTTCTCGTGAGAGGCGTCGGTGGCCTCATAACGGAACACCCGACCGGGGGAAATCCCGCGCAGGGGAGGTGTGGCGTTTTTCATGGCGCGAATTTGCACCGATGAGGTATGGGTACGCAAGAGGCGGCCATTGTCGAGCCAGAAGGTGTCTTGCATATCGCGGGCGGGGTGATCTTTGGGAATGTTCAGGGCTTCAAAATTGTGGTAATCGTCTTCGAGTTGTGGGCCGTCAAAGACCTGAAAGCCCATGGAACGAAAAATATCTTCAATTTCGTATTGAATTTGGGTCAGCGGGTGCAAATGACCGCGCACCGTAGTTTTGCCAGGGGCGGTGACATCAAGCCATTCACGGCTGTCGATGTCCGCAAAACGATTGGCTTTGAGTGCGGTTTCGCGATCCTTCATGGCGGTTTCGATGGCGGAACGGGTGGTGTTGACCACCTGGGCCACCTCTTTTTTTTCGTCGGGGGGAAGTTGACTCATTTGGCCAAAAAAGCCTTTAATGAGCCCTTTTTTGCTGAGGTATGTACTGTGAACCTCTTTTAAGTCCGCATCGGACTGGGCAGAAGCAATGGCTTCAAGCGCTTTTTCGCGGGCGGCATGAACAGTATCTAACATGGTTTGACTCCGAGGGTTTGCTCCGAGATTCGGGGATATTTCAAAGGCCAATCATAGCACAGGTTAGGGGTCTTGGAGCTGTTGAAGGGCCTCGTGAAACCGCTGTTGTTGCTGTTGCTGGGTAAAACGGGCAAAGTCTGTGCGCAGGCTATCGCGGCTCTGACTGTGGTCTGTATATTCCCAGGCGGCTTCTGCCAGACTGAGCAATTCAGGAATCACCTCTTTGTGCTCGGCCCACCAGGCATAGCGAGCGGCTTCAAGATAGAGACGCAGCAAGTGGGCCGCCTGACGTTGGGTGTTAAAGCCGTGGCTAAAGCGAGCCCGCAGTTTTGACGTTGCGCTGACCTGCGCCCGTAGCTGCCGCAACAGATCGTGGAGCAAGGCGCTTTGGGAAATGGGCATTAAGCCTTCTAAGGTGAGGGCTTTCTGCAAATGGGCCAATAACGCCAAACGCGCCGTGACCGGAGGCATGAAATCTTGAGTCATAAAAATAAAAGGGCTCCTGCTTGATGCATATCATGTTAACCCTTTCTTGCTGTGCTAATCTGAGCGTAAAGCAAAAATTCTTCACAAAGTAGGAACTTTCCATGTTGGACTCGACGACCTTATTGGTCTCTATTACAAAGGCGGCCCATTTGTTGTCGGCCATGGCCTGGATCGCCAGCTTGTTCGCGCTAGCGGCCCTGTTGCCCTTTCATATTCAGGCGACCCATGAAGCGGCCAAAGCCCGCCTGGTAGAGATTGAACACTTTTTACTGAAAAAAATTGCCAACCCTTTGCTTCTGGTGGTGTTGGTGCTGGGGGTTGCCAGCCTTGTGCAAAACCCGGTCTGGCTCAAAATGGGCTGGATGCATGCCAAACTTTTATTTGTGGTGTTTATTTGTGGCTACCATGGGGCACTGGCAAAAAGCCGCCGTGTGTTGGCTGAAGGGGGCGAAGTGAGTCTGGGTAAAGCCCGCGCCCTCAATGCCGTGCTTTGGGTATTGACCGCCGCCATTGTGTTTTTTGTGATTGTGAAGCCTTTTTAAGATGACCGCTCTTGAAAAAATTTGGCACCGTCTGGGTATGGTAGAAAGTCTCTCGCTGATCGTGCTCATGACCGTGGCCATGCCTTTAAAATACCTTTATGACCAACCCCTGCCCGTGCGTTATGTGGGCATGGCGCACGGGCTATTGTTTGTGGTCTACTGTGCGCTAACCGGTCTGCTCTTTCTCAAAGAAAGATGGCGATTTAGCTACGCGGTCGAAGCCTTTCTGGCCGCCTGGGTTCCCTTTGGTTTTTTAATTCTCGATCCTCCACAGAAACGGTAAACGCACACATCCATGAAGCCCTTTGCGCTAGAGCGCCTTTTTTGGGGGAGCGATCCCTGGGGATTTTACGGCGAAATTGTCTTTCGCTCGCTGGTTATGTATCTGGTATTGCTGGTGCTGCTGCGTTTTTTGAGCAAGCGCGCTTTGACCCAATTGTCTATTTTAGAGTTTGGCATTGTGATTGTGCTGGGCTCTGCGGCAGGGGATCCGACGTTTTATAAAGATATTCCGCTGTTTCACGGAATTTTGGTGCTGCTGGTAATCGTGATTGTACAGCGCGTGTACACCTACTTTTTGCGCCACAATGAAACCGTTGAAACCGCCATGGAAGGCACCCCTATCTTGATGGTGTTGCACGGGGTGATTCAAAAAGATGCGCTGGCAGAAGCCCGTCTGTCTCAAGAAGAACTGTTTCAGCTGCTGCGCTGTCAAGGAATCTCTCAACTGGGTGAGGTCAAAGCGGCGTATATGGAGCAAAGCGGTCAATTGAGCGTGTTTCAACGCGAAACGCCTTTGCCGGGGCTGGCTATTGTGCCCCCCTGGGATCTGCGTCAGCCGGTCGTGACCGAACAAGCTGTTGAGCAGGCGTGTGTGCAGTGTGGAAAATACCAGGAATCTCCTGAAGACGCGGTAAAAGCAACCCGCCGTGGGCAGTGTGTATACTGCGGACACGACGGGTTTACAGAGGCTGTTCAAAAGGGCGAGCCAGACTAAGCATCCAGGAGCTTCTAGCTATTGGGGCGAATCCATTTGCCTTCGGTGTCGAAGTAAGCTTCGCGGTAAAAGGGCTTCAGGTTTTCACGCTGGTTGAACAGAGCAAGTTCTGAGCTGTCGGCGGGTGCGATGCCGCCCAGCTTTGAGTCTTTGACCTCAAAGACGTAGCCATTGCTATACAGTTCAAAATCCCGCTTGGGGGTTACCATACGGCGACCGTCAAGGCGGGGCGGCAGCACGTAGCGGGCGGGCATTTTAAACTTTAGCTCACACAGGGGCCCCTCACAGCTTAACTGCATTTTGGTGGTATGCTCCAGGTTTCCCGAACGGTAAACGCCCTCCACCACAAAGCCCTGATTGGGTAAGCTTTTCTCTCGACTTGCCGAAAGTTGCGCCACATACTTCAGGGTATTGGCGTTGGTGCCGTGCATGTAAGGCAAGGTAAATTCTACGGTTTGGGCATCTTTATAGGGGTTGGCCATGCGTTCCGGGCGTTCAATGGGTGAATTCACCTGAATGCGGTGGGCGTCGTCGTGACTGCGCACTTTTTGTAGACCAAACCAGGTGCCCCCGATAATGCCGGCGGCCATGACAATGCCAAAGGCGTACATGCCCTGGCGGTAAACTTTAAAGAGACGGCCTTCCAGGGCTTCGTTATGCGTGTTGGTCTGTACTTCTGCGTCGTTTAAAAAATCTGTCATTAATCCCACCAACCCTTTACTTATTGCTTAATGTTTCAATGTGTCGCTATACATCGTGTCTGGATCTAGCATAATGCAAGGGGCGGGGCGAAATCTACGGGCTTATCAGGGTTTTAACGGGTTCCTAAAAGCCTTTTTATAGGTCTTTTATTTCTCTAAAACGTCTCAAACGCTTCAAAACAATTTGTACCCCCTGATATAATAAACCCATGAAATATACAACATGTCTTTTACTCAGTGCATTGTGTTTTATCGGCTTTTCGGGGACCCCTGGCGTGTCAACCGCTGCGGCGCAAACCACGATGAACCCCCTTCACGACAAGGTGGTGCGCGTTCAATTTCAGCCCACGACCCCCGCATCCCTGATCCAAGAGATCAGTCACGCCTTTCAAGCCCCCATGACACGGGTGGGTGACCACACCTATATCTTCGAAGTGCCGGCCCTTAAAACCCAGGATCAGTACGCCGAGCTTTTTGCAGTATTGCCCAGCGTGATGGCCACGGAACCGGTGCCTGAATACAAGGTAGCAGATCATATTCAACCCAGGGTGGTCAACCTGCAAGCCCTGGATGCTGCCGGTAACCCTTTGAAGCCCCAGGACTATATGCCTGGTGAAGTGCTGGTCAAGTTCAAAGGGGACGTCAGTGCTTCAGACATTGCCTTTTTTAACCAGAGCGTTGGGGCTTCGCAGATTAGCCGCATTCCCAGTATCGGCGTGGTGCGCTTACGTTTGCCCGAAGGCATGGACGTCCAGGACGCCATTGCCCGTTACGAACAGTCGGGGCTGGTAGAATATGCTGAACCCAATGCCACCATGGGCTTACCGCAACCGGTGAACGGGCCTTTGGCCATGACCCCTATTCCCTTAGACGGCGGCGGACAAATGCTCGTGCATTTTCGTCCTGGTAGCAGCCAGGCGGTGCTCGATAAGTTTCAACGCATTTACGGAACCCGCTGGGTGAAAAAGACGTCGTTTTACTCATACCGTGTACAATTACCTGCAGGGTTAAATCCTGCTGTGGCAGCGCGGGTGTTCAAACTTTACCCCGGAGTCAACGATGTCCAACGTCTTTATTCGTAGCTTTTCTCTTGTGGGCCTGGGCCTGAGCCTCCTGGCTTCGGTGACACTGTCCGCCTGTCAAAACCCACTGGCCATCTCACCTCAGACGGCCGCTCCGCCAGTTAAGGCTGAGGCCTCTCACGCCTTGCTGTCTCAGCTCACGCTGGCCACCAGTCGCGATGTATTGGTGCAGGTGCCCAGCGATCAACTGGCTTCCTTACAAACCCTTATTCCTGACATGAAAATCAAGACCCTCTCTGCCGATGCGCACCTGTATCAACTGCAACTGCCTGTGGGCCGATCGCTGCTCAGAAGCCTTCGTCTGTTAGAAGCAACGCCCGGTGTGGCCTTTGCTGAAGCCAATCCCACCTTTAAAATTCCTGATTTTCAGGTGCAATCAGTAGAGTCTTTTCGTCCCCGAGACCCCCGCTATGGGATGCAGTGGAATATGCGCAGTGCCAAAATTGATCAGGCCTGGTCTCTGGTCAAAAGTAACCCCAATATTTTGGTGGCCGTGATTGACTCGGGGGTGGATCCAAACCACGAAGACCTGGTGGAGTACTTAGAGCCGCTTGAAGACATTTATAACGAGCAAAAGGGAAGTGACGTCTACCGTAACCCCTTTACTTCAGAGGTGATTAACTATGGCGGACGAGACGGAAACGGCCACGGCACCCACGTGACCGGTGTGATTGCCGCCAGCATGGACAATAATTTAGGGGTGGCCGGTGTGGTGGGCGGTGGTGTACGGATTTTACCCATTAAGGCCACCGATTACGCGGGCAGTACCGACGCTGCCACCCTGACCGCAGCTTTTCAGCGGGCCATTGATCGGGGAGCCAAAGTGATCAATATCAGTATTGGTGGCCCGGTCTCTAAAAGCACCCGCGCCCTGGAGTCGATTGTGCAGGTTGCTCTACAACGCAATATCACCATTGTCTCTGCCACGGGCAATGAAAGCGCGCGGGACCAGGGAGCCATTTCCCCGATTTTGGTGCCCGCCGCCTATAACGGGGTGATTGCTGTGGGTGCCCACACCGAAAAGGACAACGTGGCTTCTTATTCCAACGGTGGCTCTCAAATTGACCTGGTGGCCCCAGGGGGTGCTGGACGCAGCAATGTACTTCAGGAAGGCCAACAAATCTGGTCCACCTGGCCCAGCTATAACACCTTTGAGTTTTTTCAAAAACGGGTGACCAGCACGGTATATGCAGCCACTTCAGGGACCTCCATGGCCTGCCCTCATGTAACCGGCGTGGTGGCTTTGATGCTTGCTCGCGAGCCCAATCTGACCCCCGCACAAATTCGCAGTCGCTTGATTGCCACCGCTGACGATATGGCAACCCCGGGCTACGACGAAGATTCAGGATATGGAAAACTCAACGCTTACCGCGCGTTACAATGGACACAACACGATGCACAAGATGAATAAACCGCTTTTATTGGCCCTTTTTTGCAGTACCGTTTTGGGAGCATGCACCCCGGTAGCGGTCCCTGATCAGCCCTCTGAGCCCAGTCCTTCTGCCAGCAGCAGTAGCGATCAGCCCAGCGTGCCAGACGTGACCCGCATTGATGCCCAGGTAATGATCGTGGATGCCCAGGACAAGCCGGTGGCCGACGTGGAGGTGACCCTCAATAGTCTCAGTCAGGCGCAGCGCGTGGAGCGCACCAACAGCGAGGGGATTGCCACCTTTACACAAATCCCCCAAAATGCGGAATACCAGATTGAAGTGCAAAAAACCGGTTTTCAAAAAGCATCCCGCACCGCCGATTTGGCCAGGCTTGTGACCCAAAACCAGCGCAATGTGAGCCTAAAGATCATTCTGGAACCCATTTTGTCGGGTTTAAGTGGTCAAGTGTTGGATGCCCAGAGTACACCCCTGGCAGGTGCCAGTGTCTTTGATGGCACCAACACCGTCGAAACCGATAAAGACGGGCGTTTTACCCTCGGCTATAACAGTGCACAAACGGTCACCTTACGGGTGAAAAAAACCGGCTACGAGGCCAGCTCCCGTCAGGTGCAGGTGGCCCCGGGGCAAGTGTTGAATTTGGGTCAGGTGGTCCTTTCTAAAGCGGCCTCCCAACGGGTCATTGGTATTGACCTTACTCACAACTCCTTTGGTTTGTCAGGCAGCAATGCCCTGCAAAATTACCAGCGGGTACAGAGTACCCTTGAAGCAGAAGGCTATAAAGTCCAGATCATCACTGCGGATCTGCTCAACACCCTGCCCAGTTTGGATGGCTTGCTGGTGTTAAGTCCCCAGTCCACCTTTTCGGTGGAGGAAAAAGCGGCGATCCAGGCCTTTGTACTCAGCGGAAAAAAACTGGTGCTGACGGCAGAGTGGGCTGGCTTTGGCGGGTTCTCTCACGCCAATGCTAACCAAATCCTTGCGCCCTTTAACCTGGAGCTGGGCACCGACACGCTGCGGGCCACCGATCAAAGCGGCTTTTTAAGCACCACCAATTTCGAAGCTCACCCCCTGGTTCAGGGCATTCAGCGTCTGAAATTTTTTCAATCCGCTTCTGTGCGCCTTAACCAACTGGGGCAACCGGGCGCTTTGCCTGTACGCACTGAAGACAATACCTTTCGCATTGTCAACACGGTGGGGGCCTTTGGTTTGATTGGCGTGGCGCCCTTTGGCAGTGGCAATGTGGTGGTGGTGGGCGACAGCTCCCTGTGGTCTGACGAAGACTCTGATGGAAACCAGATTGCCAACTTAGACGAAGCCGATAACCGCAAGCTACTTTCTCAGATCTTCAGCTGGTAAGCAATCACCTTTTAGAAGCTATCCGAGCGGTGTTACAATGCTTGCCGACGGGTTCCTCCCTCTTATGCGCTTTAACGCCTCGGAAACCCGTGATTCTTTAGAAAACACAGAAATTTTATGAACCACACACAGATTCGCAACGTGGCAGTGATTGCCCACGTTGACCACGGAAAGACCACGCTCGTTGATGAATTATTAAAGCAGAGCGGAACCTTTCAGCCCCACGAAAAAATTCAAGAACGCGTCATGGACTCCAACGATCTCGAAAGAGAACGCGGCATCACGATTTTGGCAAAAAACACTGCCATTACCTACTTTGACAAGCGCATCAACATTGTTGACACCCCCGGTCACGCTGACTTTGGTGGCGAAGTTGAGCGCATCCTGGGCATGGTAGACGGTGCCCTGTTGATTGTTGACTCTGTCGAAGGCCCCATGCCCCAAACCCGTTTTGTACTGCGTAAGGCCTTAGAGCAAAAGCTTAAGGTCATGGTGGTGGTGAACAAATTGGATCGTGAGTTTGCCCGCCCTGAAGCCGTTATTGATGAAGTGCTTGACCTGTTTTTAGAGCTGGGCGCCGATGATGAACAATGCGAGTTCCCCTATGTCTTTGCCTCTGCACTGCAAGGTTTTGCCACCACTGACCACACCCAAATCACCGATAACATGCAGGCGCTTTTTGAACTGATTGTGAACGAAGTGCCTGCCCCTGAAGTGAACGAAGATGGCCCTTTCCGTATGCAGGTCACCAACGTGGACTACGATGATTACCTCGGACACATTGGTATTGGTCGTCTGCTGCAGGGTTCAGTCAAGGTCAATGATCGCATTGCTATTATTGACGCCGATGGAGCGAGTCGCAATGTTAACGTGGGCAAACTGTACAATTACGAAGGCCTCAAGCGCGTTGAAATTCCTGAAGCAACCCCCGGCGATATTATTGCGTTCAGTGGTGTGGGCGAAGTCCACATTGGCGACTCTCTGGTGGACATCGACAACCCCCAGCCTTTGCCTCCCATTATCGTAGACGAACCCACCCTGCAAATGACCTTTTCCGTTAACGACAGCCCCTTTGCGGGCAAAGAAGGTGATTTTTTAACCTCCCGTCACCTGCGGAAGCGTCTGTACCGTGAAGCCATGACCAACCTCAGCTTGCGGGTACAAGACGGCGATACCACCGACAGCTTTGCGGTGGCGGGTCGCGGTGAATTGCACCTGGGTATTTTGATTGAAACCATGCGCCGTGAAGGCTATGAGTTTCAGATCAGCCGCCCCCACGTTATTTTAAAAGAAATTGACGGTCAAAAAATGGAGCCTTTTGAACGCCTGGTGCTCGATGTACCCGGCGATTATGTGGGCTCTTGTATTGATGCCCTGGGTCGCCGCAAAGGCGAAATGATCACCATGGACACCACCGCCGAAAACCGTAGCATTATTACCTTCAGCATTCCCGCTCGCGGACTGATTGGTTTCTCTTCGGACTATGTGCGCTTAACCAAAGGTGAAGGCATTATGCACTCGGTGTTTGATGAGTATAAGCCTTACAAAGGCGATCTGCCTCAGGTGCGCAATGGGGTCATCTGGTCCATGGAGCAGGGCATGGTGAAAGCCTATGCGCTGCAACAGCTCGAAGATCGTGGTACTTTCTTCATTAAGCCAGGTACCGATGTATATGTGGGCATGATTGTAGGAGAACATAACCGTCCTCAAGAACTGCCGGTTAACGTGTGTAAAGCCAAGAAGCTGACCAACATGCGCGCTGCTGGTTCTGATGACTTAATTACCCTCAAGACCCCCCGCCAGTTGAGTCTTGAAGAAGCCATGTCTTACATTCAAGACGACGAGCTGATTGAGGTCACTCCAAAATCGATTCGCCTGCGTAAAAAGAATCCCAAGCGTTAAGAGGCGAGCGAATGGACAGACGTTTTAAGAATTTGTATTCAGATCACTGGGGCATTTTAGAGGTCATGGTGACCGACCATTCGCCCATTGATCTCAAGCGTCTGGCCATTCGGGATCGTGACGATGCCTATCACTTTATTGTGAGCTACGGTTACGATATCAACATTCCCGAAGAAGCCGAAGAAGTCTATAAGCTGAAGTCAGAGGCTTTGCAATTTATTCAGACGTATTTTTTGAGTGACTTAGCAGATGCCTTTGAACCGCTCACCGTGCCCTACAGCATTGAGCGGGCCGATGTCAGTGACCTGTTGCTTCTGGCATCTTCCAATCCGCGGGCTTCGCTGCAAAAGTGGGCCTGTGCGGTGTTGCGGGTTATGCATACCCTGGCCCATGTGGCCAGTGATCTCTCCGCTCACTACTTTGCCGACATTCAGGAGCAGGTGCTGGGCCCCTATTACCATCACATTCACAAAGAAGGCGATCAGCTCTTTTTGGGCACGGGTGAGCAGGCAATTCCGTTGGTGGAATTTAACGCCAAAGCGGGTAAAAAGCGCGACTCGGCCATTATGAAGCTGTTGCACAAGCGAGAAAACGTCGCTGCAGATATTTTTGATCGCATTGGGGTCCGCTTTGTCACCCATGACCGCATGGACGCTCTATTGGTGTTGCGCTATTTGCGAGAACACCACCTGGTGCCCTTTCCCAATGTCAAGCCCAGTCGTTCCGTGAACACCCTGATTCACATCGACAAGTTTCGCAAAACCTTCCGCGAGTTGTTTCACCGCTACCGCAACCGTGAGCTCAACGACACCGAGTTTGAACATATTTTGCGTCACAGTGCGCAATTTCGCGATGTCTTAAGCCCTCGCCAGGTGCATCGCATGTTCAATCGCAACCCCTTTACCAGCAAAACCTATCGCTCCATGCAGTTTACGGTACGTCAATTGGTGCGTATTACCAACCCGCTCTATCCCTTTAAAAAAGACATGTTGGCCCCTGAAGACGATGTGTCCCGTGCCCGTTTTGAAGCGGCACGGCCTTATTACCGTTTCTTTTTTCCTTATGAGGTGCAAATTGTGGATGTGGAAACCCACAACAACAATCGCTCAGGCACCTCCAGCCACGATGTCTACAAACAGCGTCAGCGCATTGCGGCCCGTGAGCGGGTGTTGGGTAGCTTGTTGAAGCCTTTGAGTAGTTCTTAACTAGCTAGTTATAACACTAATCGGGACTAAGTTCTCGGAGTAAGGAAATATGCTATCAAAACTCCACAAGGTGTTGTCCTTCCGGCATTTGTAAGTCATGAATCGATCGATGTAGATTCTGACTTATTCACTGTTACGGGTGGTTCTTGATCATTACATGATGTTTCAGAGGTAGAAACGAAGTTAACAATGGGCTCCAATGCTTTCATTCTTAAATATAGTACTCACCAAATTTATCTGTATCGATAATGATATTCTGTATTTATTGATTTATATGAATTAAAAAGTTTATTGACTTTAATTGATTTTGTGTTAACATAATCGAAGCGGTTTTTTAAATTTTTTACAACGAGGTTTCAAAGCAATGCAGAAAAATTTATTGCCTTTAGCATGCTCTTTTTCTCTGATATTGGTATCAGCATGTCAATACAAGGATGCTCCTAACTCCTTACACATCAATCAAATCTCGGCATTGCTTCAAGGACGCGTTTCTTGGCCTACCCAAGATTTACGCATTCAAGCGAGTCTTACAGATATTCAGTCTCAGGCTACAGTGTCATTGATTTATCCAAGTGATCATGCCACCCGGGCTAACCAAACGATTGCCACAGGAATTACCAATGCAGAAGGAGAATTTGTTTTAAGTCCGGGAAACAACTTTACTACTGCAGCAGGGAGTATCTTTGTTTTAGAAGCAAGTAAACGAATAGACGGACCAGGACACCCTTTATTGACCTTGCGAACTCTGTTGCGGTGGAACGGCAGTGCCTGGAGTAGCATTACGGGTACCACTGTTCAAATTAATGCGCTTACCACTGCGATTGCAATTATGAGTCACTATGAAAGCAGTATTTCTTCGGCATTGACCATTGAAAGTGCTGTAGGTGGTGCAATACCTGCAGAGCTAGGTGATAAGAGTTCTGAAGATATTGAAGGCCTGAGAGACTTGGTGAGCCAGGCCTTATTCGATAATCAAGACCCTAACCATTTTATTGAGCAGGTCGGAGGACTCTATCAGGTTAAAGAAGGCGTCAATCAGGCCACAAATATTTGCTATGGCAAAGTGTTTGACGACACAAATGTTCATCTTGATGGGGTTACCGTAAGAGCTCGCTCTCTGAGCGCGGGCCTACCTTATGATGCAACAACTACTACTGTCGATGGAAGTTATGTTTTTAATGATGTGCCTGTTGGAGCGCAAGTAGAAATCACAGCATCCAAAGAAGGGTATGCCACCCGCACACGAGTAGAGGTAGTTAGTGAACACACCACAGATGAAGCCTATACTAATCGCTTTGATTTTGGAAATGATGGTGCAGTTTTGCTGTTTGGGCTTCCTTTTAATGGTTTGAGTGATAAACCAGAAGTTATTCAAGTGACCCCTGGCCGTAATTCATCGGGGGTTGATCCGAGTACCAGTTTTGTCTTAAAGTTCTCTGAGCCGATGGATAGACAAACTGTCGTAAATACATTTCAAATACGTGCCTTTGGCCCTGATGAGCAATTGACCGTTGATAGTGCAACCACTTTTAATGGTGGTTCTGCGGTAGATGGCCGTTTGGAAAACTCCGATAAAGGTGATCTTATTTGGGATAAAACTGCTTTTAATGTAAGTTGGAGCCCGGATGATTCTGAAGCAACGTTTACTTTTAAAGATGAGAGAGCGCTTCCTTCAGATAAAAATACGGCGAATACGCCAGCTTACTCCGTCTCTTTTCAAGGGGGGAATCACGTTCTCAAAGATAAGTCTGGTATTGCGCGCTTTGAACAACATTTCAAACTAACCAATGCTCCTTTTGAAGACTTTTATCAATTCGGGATTACATCTGATGAGATGCAGCCGGGAATTGACTCTATTACGGCAATTGCTCAAGAAAATTCTGGTTTTAGCAATGGTGACCATATTAAAGTGCGTTTTTCAGAACGTATGATTCACTATACCTTAGCAGGTACTATTGCTGGGGGGATTAATGGTATTGCAAATCATGCAGCTGCAGCTGTATCCGGTGCTCATAATTTTGTAGCATCTCAAGATGCGGCAGCTAACTATTTAATTCAAATTAATGGGGGAACGCCATTTGAATGGGGGAGTCTGGGCTATGCTGTCTATGATAGTAATGATCCTACTCATAAAACAGTGCTGCTAGCACCTACGAATATTGGAGACAACATTTTTCAGCCAGGGGATACTGTGTTCGTAGAGGTTAAAACCACAGTATTAGATCCTGCGGGTAACAGTGTAGACTCCTCAGACAGTGATGCTTTCACTGTCGCTAGTTAGAGGCTAATTATGCGTTGGATTTTTTTTGCGTTACCTCTAAGCTTATCTGCAGTTGTCGCTTGTGTCGTTTCTGAGCAGCCACCTGTAGGGCTGCCAAATGCAGAGCCTAGCATTCAATCGTCGTCTGCTCCGTTAGCAGAAAGTAAGCCTACTTCAGTGCCTATCTTTCCCTCACCTCAGGAAGTGAAAAAGCCTGTAAGTGAACTGCAGGGACGTGACACAGAGGTGGGTACTCCTTCGGAAGGAGGAGTTGCTCCTTCTGCTGATGTGCAACCTCCAGTAATGAATAATACTCAGCCCCGTTTTTCTTTACGCGTAATTCCTGACAAGCCTTTATTAAAAGGTTTTGGCGACAGTTTACGTCTAATGGTTATATTAACCGATGAGCGAGGACAAAATCTAAATCTTTCTGAGCATCCCTTAGTATGGGAAAGCGAGCAACCAGGTTTGCTTCGGGTAAACTCAGAGGGTGTGCTCACAGCTCAGGGCAATGATGCACAAGTTGATTTACTTCTTTCTTTAAGAGAGTCCCCCACCGTGCAATTGCGTATTCCTGTGATTTTAGGAGGTCAGTCAGGAGCTTCTGGCGGAGGAGGAGGAGGTGGTGGTGGTGGTGGTGGTGGTGGTCCATCATCTCCTACACCAACGTCTGATCCAACAATTATTAACGGTTTTGTAGGAGATTCTCCTGTAGGAGCGATTCATGGCAGTATTGGTCCTGAGCCCAGTACTCAAATAGTAGGGAAAATTGGTTAGGAGCTGTTGAGCAAGAATTTAAAGTTTCCCAAAAACGTTTCAAAGCTTGATAGGACAGTGCTTTATGTGCCCTATCAAGCTTTATCACTAATTTTGACTATCAGAGGAGAAATTATCGGAGGTATTGCTTACTTCTAATGGTGACTTTATGGGTTGCTGCTCTGGCTGTACACTTGGCTATTCATGTAGAAACCAACTAAAACGATAAGGACCGCTACCCTGGACTTTGGGAGCGTTGCGTTGAAGCATGGCATAATAAACTTCTTTCTTTGCCTGAAAATAAATAATTTCTTTCCCACCCGGTTCTGAGTGTTCAGATTTTAATTGAGCCTCACTGCCATCAGCAAAGGGGGCTTCATTAAGATAAAGATCTAAATCCCAGTTGAGATTACTTTCTCTTGGACTTGCTGATACGCCATACCATACCCCTACTTCTGTCTTAAGAGCGTAAAGAATCCGGTTGTCGGTGAAATTTAAATAACTTGTGTAATATCTATCCTCAGATTGAAATGCGTAATCAAGTTTTTGAGCATAAGGAATATTCTTGAGCTTTGACTGAGGCTCTAAAGATGCTTCGGTCTCTTGCTTGGGAGTTGCCTGAGCGTTATCAAGGTTGCTGGGTGAAGGGGTGCTTTCAGTCTCACGGATATTTGTATCAGCTTGCTTTTCCTCAACGCTTGCTGCGCCTGTCCGGTCGATAATAATATTTACCGAAGCACTGTCAATTCCCCCTTTGTTATCGTCCACAAGGACAGTAATGGTGGCAAGACCTGTCTCTAATTCTCCGTTGCTTTTTTGGGGTTTCCAGGTAATTGATTCTCCTTGATTGCTCGACAAGCTCCCCTTGGTAGCCGTCCATATCAAACGCAAGGTGTCGTTGTCTTTGTCGTAAGACAGGGCTTTTAAGGTTATGACATCATTGGCAGTGGCAATATTAAGTGGGTTGGGTAGCACCTGTTGAATAATGGGCTTTGTATTTTCACTTGTGATTGTTTTGGGGGACGGTAAAGATGTTTTAATAGCAACAGGAACACTGCTTTCTGTTGGCGGCCATGCGTGGCTGGCCATAGGCAAAGTGCTTTTAAGCAAAGTACTTAAGTCACCACAACTGCTAAATAAGCTCAGACTGGTGATTAGAGTGTAGAATTTTATTAGCTTCATGTGAAACTCCTAAAGGTATTGAATACGACTATTGGTAAATCCTGGTTGACGAAAGAGATCTTTTTCTTTAAGTGCTCCGTCAAACAGATCCAGAAAACGTTGAATATCTTGGACAGATATATCTCGAAAGTCTTTGAAGTAGCCAAGATCAGAAGGCCATTCACTATAATTTTTTTGAGCGACACGATTCATTTCTTTGGCGTATTTAGGGTATAGAGTATTGATAAAACTGGTGTATTTACCACTTCCTGTAGTAAATGAGGCATATGCACGTTGAAAACTGCCTTGATATGCTTTTCTGTTTTTTTCAAATTGATATGATGTCGATACCAATTGAGGAAAAAAACCGTAATAGGTTGTGGTTTTGATATCTCCGCTGTCTGTGGCGCCGTATCCACAAGCCCGGGCAAGCCGCCACTCAAAGTCTGTAGTACCCCAATTTTTACTCTGGGTAATCAGCGATTGTTCATCTTGAAGTTTTGCGATCAAAAGAACTGGATTGATGCTATTTTCTTTTGCACTGTAATAGATAATTTCTGCAGGAGATAAATGACTCGCTCTTCCGTTTGATATTTCAGGGGTATCAAGAGTTCCTAATCTTTCCCATGCATTCTGAAAATCGGCACTGCGCCATTTTGAGTCAGAAACAGGTGTCGTACCATTGATGCTAATGACACCATTGCGAATACTCCCTTTTTCAAAGGACTGGCTATTGTTTTCTGCGTCATTGGTGGGGTGGCCCAGGCGATCATAATTCCCATTTTGATTCCAGAGATCGCGGGTTTGCTGGTAAAAACGATACGTACCTATAGAGGAACTGTGAAGGCTCGGAGCATTTGCTCCCTCATAAAGCTGATGACTTGAGACGCGATTATTAAGGGTTCTGCCTGTTGTTACATTCGAAGTGGGAAGTCCGTAGACGGTCATGTTCCCTGTGGTCTTCCAAGCGCTCCAAAAAGGCTCCGGTAGACTCCATGCCTTTGCACTGCCCTCACGCCAAAGAATAGCTCCCTGGGTAAACTCTTGCTTCCAGACCTTAGGCGTTGAGCTTTGAATAATTCCTGTGGTGGGTAAACCCAATTGGGTGGGACTGTCCAGCATGGCATTGCGAAAAATACTTTCTTTACTATAGGTACTCGTGTTGACCGTTGTTTTTAAACTGGCATTTACCGAACCACCACGGGCACTAAAAAAACCTACATAGATATGGGATGCTTCATTAGGTAGGGTAAGGTCTCCTTGATAGCTCAAAGAGGGGTTAGATTTGTTGTAATGCCAACCCTGATTGAGTACTTGAAAGGCTTTGGTGTGGGAATTAAAATACCAAACATAGGCAAAGATGATGTCTCCAGATACACGCTGGTAATTTAGAGTGAGCGTACGTTGAGAAAGCGTACCAAAAAAATAAGATCCAAAAGCTACATTTCCAGGCACCTGAGGGGTCGTCAAAGAAAACGAATTGGAGGTTCCCACCAATTCGTTTTCTGCTTCGAGATCGCTCAGGGATATTGAAAGTTGAGGCACGCTGTTTAAATCCACATCGTTTACAGCATCAGAACCCCCCATCAGCGGCTGAGTCTGACAAGCAACGCAAAGGCTACTACTCAGTAATAAAGTGATTTTTTTCATTGTGCTTCAACCTTCTCTCTTTTTAAGGGTAGGCGTTGCTTTTTAAAAGCAACTCCAAGGACGCCACCAGTCACATTTACAGGTGCCAAAAGCAGTACGTTGACAGTTCTTTCTGCTTTCACCTGTAATTTCATCCTGGCTACTGCTAATGCCACTTTGTGGGGTGTTATTATCAACTCCGTTGGGCGATGAACCCGAACAAGCACCCATCACCAGCATACTGATGAAAAGCAGAGATAGTTTTTTTGTCATGGACAAAACTCCTTTTTTTAATTTAACTTGCATTGGCACTGGCAGTGTTACCACTGGCATTGACGCTATTACCCGCAGGGTCTAAGACACTTGTACTGACCTCAACGATGACATTGTCACCCGGTTTGTAGAGATCAGAGCCAGATGCTGGTAGAAGGAGCACTGTTTTATGGGTGGGATCATTGGTATCAAAGACTGCACGACCTCCAAGGCTAGCCCAACTACTGGGACCTAGTACGGGGATCCCATTACGCACAACCGTGATAAGGTAATTGTTGGCTGCGTTTTCGGCGTAAGTGCTGTTGTTTGCAGCTGCAGCTTGAGAGCTTACTCCAGCCATGCCCCCCGCAATGGAACCACTGAGTGTATAGTGGATCATGCGTTCAGAGAATCGTAATTTGATAGCATCACCGTCACCTGATCCATTTTCAGAAGTTTGGGCATTGATAGAGCTTACAGAGGGCTTTTGGTTATCGGTATTAATAGAGAATTTATAGGTTTCTTCAAAGTCTCCATCGGTGAGTTTGAAGTGTTTACTAGAACGGATAATTCCTGATTTGTCTTTGAGGTTTCCACCTTGACGCTTAAGGCTCACTTGATAATCAGGTACAAGGTCACTGTCTCTATCCGTGGGTAGTATGCGTTCTTCTCTAAAACTGAAGGTAACTTCAGTATGATCACTATTCCAGGTTGGTGTAGTAAAAGCAGTCTTGTCCCAAACAGGACTACCACTGGTGCTGGAAATGGAGTTTGATCCAGAAAGTGTTGTTTTATTATCTACCGACAGTGTTTTCGTCGTGTAAGCCCGAACCTCGAAGTTATCGGCAACGGTTTGCCGATCCATAGGTTCAGAAAACCTGAGCACGAAACTGGTATTGGGTGAAACACCAGAGGCGTTACGTCCTGGAGTCACCATGGTCACTTCCGGTTGATCGCTGATCGCGTTAAAGGTATCTCCATAAGGACCACTGCCACCAAAGTCGTAGCGGTTGGTAGTTGGGTCGCCTGTTTTATTAGACTTGAGTACTTCTACGCGACGACGGGTGGTGTAACCATTGCGAGAAGCGGTAATTTCGATTTGAATACCGGCAGGCGCGTTGTTGAAAGCATAGGTTCCGCCAGCGGTTACAGTGCTAACCTCATAAGCAACGCTGCTGTTGAGAGATTTAGCGGTGACGGTCACGCCATCGAGAGATGTGCTTGTGTCGTCATAAACCAAGCCATTGAAAGTGGTTCTTTCTATTACAGAGATATCGTCTTCTTCTGGAGAGGGAGTTGCAGAGGGGGTAATTAAAACAGAGTAACTACCTGTTGTCTGGTTCGATGAAACAAGTTTTCCGTACGTGGTTCCTGAAGATGCTGTAAAAGAGGTATTGCTAATACTATTATTTCCGCTGAGGCTTTTGACGTACTGCAAGTTATTTTGAGAAGAGCCCAAATAAAGATCAAAGGGGAGCGAATTTTGAAAATCGAGAGAATATACTTTGTTATATGTGCTCATGAACATAAAGGGCTGTTCAGAAGAGCCCGCTATGGTTCCTGGTGTGATTTTGTAATGCTCTAAGCCAATGAGAGGATAAATCGTTGGCTCTGTGGTTGTTTTTTGATCTTCACTATTTTGTTGGTTGCTTTGGGTATTGGTTGCATGCTCTGTGTTACTAGTATTGTCTTGTGAGGGCTTATCTTCAGGCTGGTTTTCGGATGTTTTTTCTTCTTGTGAAGGGGGATTGACTTGCGGGCTCTTTAATTGATTTTGTATCGCCTCAAGTGTTTTTTGTAATTCTGCTGGAACTTTGTCGGTTTGGGAATTTGTGTCCACCGAAACACCATCGGCTTGAATTTGAATATTGACTGAGTTGGTACTAATTTCTTTGCCATCATGAATAATGACGGAAATGGTCGCGGTTCCCACTTCAAGTTGCCCGTCTCCTCGTAAAGGAGACCAACTTGTGACTTCTCCACCCGTTGCCGAGAGAGTGCCTTTTGTGGCGCTCCACGTATATCTTAGTGTGTCATTGTCTGCATCGGTGGCGACTACGGTAAATGTAATTTTATCGTCAGGACTGACCGCTGTATTGGTGGGGTTTGCACTTATCGAGTGAATTACAGGCTTGTTATTTTTAATGGGATTATTGCTGTTTGTTGTTTCATTATTTGTTGTTTGAGACGTTTTTACTGTCGTACTCTGTTGTGTATCATTGCTTTTTCCCGCTTGTACGTTTGCTGAAAAGTCCGGACTGCCACAGGCAGAAATAAGACTGAGAGAGAGCATTGTTGAAATAGGTTTTATTCTTTTCATTTTTTTACCTTTTAAATGTTTATTTACAATAGTTGTTTGAAATGAATTTCTCTGGATCAATCTGTGCTTGAGGGCCACTTGCGACTTTACTTTTGGTATAGCCAGGACCCTCTTTTGTTTCGCCATTTTCTCGGAGTTCTAAATGAAGGTGAGCTACATACTCATTATTGAAGCCTTTTCCAATGGTGCCGATTTGCTGCTTGGACTGAACAAATTGACCTGGTTTCACATTGATATCTTTAAGGTGAGCATACATACTGGTTATTGTTCTACCTTTAAATTGATGTTTAACAAAAATAATATTCCCCCATCCTTGTCCATAATTTTTGGCGGCAGTGACTTCACCATTCCCAATTGCATAGACAGGGTCGCCAAGGTCTTTATCGCCTCCTGATTTTCCGTTAAGATCATCCCCTAAATGCCATCCATACCCGCTATAATTAAATTTTTGGAATCCTTGATCGTTTTTATATCCACTAAAACTTCCCGGAGGATTTCCTACTGCGTAGTAAAAGCAAGTATTTTCAATTGAGTTATTGGTTGTTAGTAGTCTCGGGCTTCCATAATTCCAATCAATACGCCCGTTTTCAAAACTTTGGCTGCCATTTTCTTCATCACTGGTAGGGTGGCCTAGTTTTGTTGCGTTGTCTCCTTGATTCCAGAGGTTACGAATACCTTCTAGGAACATAAAGGATCCTTTTTCCCAGTTGTGTAAACTAGGGCTGCCTGGTTTATCAAAGAGTTGGTATTGAGAGCTTTTTCCATTCAGGGTACGCCCGGTTTGTATGACAGAGGTAGGTAGTCCGTAGCGTTGTGTATTGCCTGTGCTGACCCATTTTTCATAAATCGGCCCATAGATAGCATAGGCTGTAGATTGTCCTTTTTTAAGGAGAACAATACCTTTTTCAAAGTCTTGTTTATAAGCCGATACACTACTGGCTTCCACAATGTTGCTTTTTGCTGAACCCAATTGACCCTGTGCTTGATTAATCGCAGTTTGAAAACTCGATTGTAAGCTCATGTCGCTTGTATTACTGTTTGCTGCATCAGCAGTTTCTAAAGTAGCGTTTATGGCACCGCCTTTAAAACTAAAAAAGCCAACATACACATGAGATGCCTGACTCGGCAATGTAAAGGTGCCTGTATAGGCATTGAGATTGTTTTTATTGTAATGCCAACCGGGGCTTAAAATTTCGAAGTGTTTGTTTTGGGCATGATAATACCAAATGTGTGCAAAAATATAATCACCAGACGCTTTTTGGTAGCTCAGATTAAACCGTTGATTACCGTTGGTGGGCAGAAAAAAATAAGGCCCAAAACTTAAATTGGCTTTAACGGACTCATTTTGAAAGCGTTGTGTACCACTGGATGCTCCGTTGACTTCATCGACTAAAGATTCAAGAGAAAATTGAAGGGTTGGAGCCTCTGTTAGCTGGGGACTCACTGAGCTTTCAACAGCTGGATTATCTTGTGTGGCACACGCGCTGAGCAAGTAGAGTAAAGTTAGCCCTTTGATTGTAGTTTTCATGATTCGTTTCCTTTTACTTTGATGAGGTGGGGAACACAATGACACTGGTGGTTGCAAAAACTGCAGCTTCACCTTCATTTTGTGCACCGACAATAATCTGATAATTTCCAGGGCCTGGGGCTGTCCATATCGCTTGACTTCCATTTCCTTCTATACTTCCCCCTCCGGCTGCCCAGCCGTATTGTGTATTGGTCTGGCTTCCCCGAATATCCGCTTGAAAGGTGATACGGTCGCCACTTTCGATATAAAAAGGGATGGCTTTAATTTGGCCGATGGATAGATTTGTTGGAGAAGTGGGAGTAGGTGTATTGCCCTGACTTAAGCTGGATAGGGTTTTGAGTGGTGAAATCAGTCCGTGTCCGTAAAAAGCATCGAACCCAGGAGCACCCAAATCTTCAGCCTGGTTTTCGATTACACTTTTAATTTGAGTTGCGCTGAGATTGGGAGCAAGGGATTTTGCCAAAGCAGCCAGGGCTGAGACATAGGGGGTTGCTTGAGATGTTCCGTCCACT
Source organism: Candidatus Sericytochromatia bacterium (assembly GCA_964229355.1). Classification (GTDB taxonomy): domain Bacteria; phylum Cyanobacteriota; class Sericytochromatia; order UBA7694; family UBA7694; genus CAXRDE01. The sequence continues at coordinate 43,734 of CAXRDE010000002.1, forward strand.
GAGGTGTAACAGCTGTTACTACTGGCACTGATGCAGGGACCTTCCTTATTTCCCTGAAAAGTAGTAGATACAATACTTTCTCCAGGAGCTACTACTGACATCCAGGAACCATAATTTGAAAAGTTAGCCTTTTGTTTTTTCGCGTTAATGGCTCCCACAGAAATAACACCCAGGTTTGAGTAAAAAGCAGGATATTTGGCTTGCTCTCCTTCATCGTTTCCCATGGCTGCAACCACAACGATGTTTTTTTGTAGCGCTTCTTGAATAGCAGTCCGAAGATCGTTATTATCACTATTACCGCTGATGCTTAAGTTAATGACATCCGCTCCCTTTTCTGTGGCCCATCGTATAGCACGGGCAGCATTGCGAAAATTACCGCCTTTGTTGCTCTTCAAAATTTTGAGGGGCATAATTTTGACATTGGGTGCAAGTCCCGAACCACCCAGACTATTGTTGTTTTTTCCTGCGATAATGCCTGCAATGTGACTACCATGGCCATGATCATCTTCAGGAAGGTCTTTTTCGTTGACAAAGTCATACCCTTCTACGGACTGGCCCTGTAAATCGGGGTGTGAAAAATTAAACCCTGTATCGAGTACAGCCACGACAACCTCTGATTGACCTTTGCTAAGGTCCCATGTTGCAAAAGCATTTAATAATTTTAGGGGGTAAGTTGCTTGCGGATCTTGGAGCAAAGGGTCATTACTGAGTGCTTGGGTTTGAAAAGAGAGCGGTTGGAATAATGGAGGTAAATCCACCCGAATATTGGGTTCGGCATAGTTTACCAATGAGGAGCTTTGCAATTGCTGCATAATGAGTCGTGAAGACCACTCACCCTGAGCCCGAAACAAAGCACTTGCATTGCCGGAGTCGGTCTCAATAATTAAGCCTTTAAATTGCGCTTTTAGAGCACTTAAATCATGACTGTAGGCAATAATTTCTGTGTTATCAATACTACTTGCTGCTTGAGTGTTAAGATAACTTTGTGCCTCAGTATTGAGGTTGACCTGATTGCGTATAACACCACCCACGACATTGACTGAACAAGCAGAGTTCCATAAGCTAAATGCAAGCAATAAAACGGCTAAATGCTTTTTTGTTCTTGTCACAGAGGTTCCTCCGTGAAGGTGGGCAGGGGAGGAAGTTCCTTTTGGTTGGTTTGTGTGGATTCAGTTTCAGATGTTGACTGAGTATTCGTTGGAGGAGTAGAAAACGCAGGCGCATTGATATTGGCAGATCCGTCTGCATTGACGTTGATGTTGACTGATGCTGTGGCGGTTTGTCCACGATTGTCTGAAACCAAGAGAGTGATAGTGGCGATACCTTTTACTAAATTGCCTAGGGAGTCTTTTGGACTCCATGTGGTACTTACACCTTGTGTGGATGATAGTGTACCTTTTGTGGCTGACCAACTCATTTGTAAGGGATCGTTATCGCGTTCATGGATCATGGCTTGTAGCGTTAAAATATCTTCTGGACTGCTAATCTGCGTGGGATTAGCCTGTATTTGCTGAATGATAGGTTTTTGGTTAACAGTGTTATTTTGGGACGTGCTTTGTTGACTGCTATTGGCGTTCGTCGCTGTTTGTACCGGTAAATTAATCTCGTTAATGATTTCAGGTTGCACTACATTGGCATTACAAGCACCTAGAAAAAGAACCAGGAAACTGTTGCTGAAGAGAATAAAGTTTGTTTTCATGATGGTGTTACTCCACAATAATTTGTTGTTGGTCAACCAGATACTGCTTGCCGTTGGTTCCCAATAATGTAAGGCTGGCTGTGTAGGTGCCGGCTTGAGAAAAAACCATTTCTGTATAAGGCTCAAGGGTCTGAGCTGCCATGAGCCCACCACTTAAGGTCCAGTAATAAGAAAAAATGGAGCCCTGGCTATTGTTTGCATTCAGGCGCAGCAGTTGTCCTTTTTTTAAATGCTTCTGTGAAAGTTCGAGTTGAGCACTGGGGGTGCTAAAGTTGAAAGCAGGTGGATTTATTTTGGGAACGTTTTGTACGTGTACCTGAAGTGATGCTTGCTCATCATTTACTGTGACAGAAACAATGCTTTCACCTGCTTGAAGAGCTACCAGTTCTCCTGTTGAAGACACTCGGGCGATGCCTTTGTTTGTTGTAGACCACTGCAAGGCAGAGAGAGAGGAGGCCTTTGTTGACTTGATCTGGAGTAAGCTTGTTAGATCTACTTTATCTCCGGGTATTAAAGAGAGAGCAGCTTGAGAAAAATTGAGCGCTTCCAGTGTATTTTCTCTGACTGGGAGGGCTGTAGGCATTATGCTACAAGGGATATTTGAGTTACTGGCACCCGATAAATCATCCCCCTGAAGCACAAAAGGGGTTTTTTGACTACTCCCAATGATTTCGATACTGGGTAACGTACCAGGTAAGTTAATAGCAGGAAGCTGACCTGAGGGTAGGAAGATATCGGGCGGAGCGGATTGCGTTTGTTGGCAAGAGGTGCTCTCTGCTTCAAACTGAAGATAGCCTCCCTGAGGGGCTAGAGTCTTTTTACGCGTAATGGTTTTGCCATCTCGAATCATTACATCAATAGACAAGTGTCCAAAGCTTTCATCGGTTTCCTCTACAATTGTATCAATGAGTTGTAAAAGCATATTTACTGAACTGACTTGACCAGCCTGAATTAAGATTTGACTCACTTCAGTTACACCAATGTTGTTTCCAGATTGATCAAAGGCAGTGAGACGAACATTGATAAAGCCTGGTGGAAGACTGTTTAAGCGAAGGCGTTTACCAGGAATATTAATGCGTTGCGTAATCTCTCTGCCCCATCGTTTTGCAATTTCAGTTCCCTTTACGGTGAGTTCGAGATAGGCGATATCATTTTGGTTAGCTAAGAGATCAAAAGAGGGTTTGTCCCAACTTAACCCAACACTTAAGCTACCTGTATCTTCTGAACTGGTAGATGTTGTGGGCAAACTGGATAAAGGCAGTGAGGGAGCTGAAATTGGAGGGGAGGGGGTTGCCGTTTGTGCGGGTAAAGGAGGTAATGATTGAAGGGGATGAGCTTCTGGTATACCAGAAGTAGTTTCTGTTGCCGGGCTTTGTGTACTTGAGGGTAAAGCTGGTAAAAGCGCCGGAAGTGTATTGGGTTGAAAAACGTTTACAGGAGAGGACGAGGAAGATGTTTTTGACTCTTTATCTCCTACACGATTATCGATAAGGGGCGCTACTACATTTGCGCTACAAGCGCTCAATAATAGTAAACTGGTAAGGTATATTAACTTCATTTTTTATCTCCGTTCAATGCGTATGGGACCCACATAAGATTGACTGATACGTCCTTGGCTATCTTTGCTTTCAACGCGGACAAAGTAGTCTTTCGGCCACTGGGAGCTGTAGGCATTGAGGTTGTCACTCAAACTCATTTCACGCGTAACATTGGCAGTAAATGAAGCTGTCGTTCTGGGCGTGTTGTAGGTTTCTCCTCCACCAACCTGTAGAATAGCTTTACCACTACCTGAGAAAGGGCTTCCATCTTGTTTGGATACACGAAAGTTTGCCTGCCCTCCCTGTATAAATACTTTCAGACGCAGTAGATGTCCAAAGGCTCCGCCTCCTTGAGTTACTTCAGGTGTTGAAGTGCTATACGTAAAGGGGCGCTCTTGTATTGTGACCATTTGCTCTTTTTCTGTTTTCCCCCCTTTACGGTCATAAACCTTGACTTTAATGAGGTGATTTCCTTTATTTAAGGTGAAGTTTCCCATTGCACTTTCCAGTACTGTCGTGCCGTTACTGGACCATTCATAGAAAAGAGCATCTCCATCAGGATCTTGTGCTGAGACACTGAATTTTTGTAGCAAGGTATCACCGGGAGCTACAGTGGCAGAGCCAGGTGAAATATTAAAGTTCTGAATAATAGGGTTTTGATTTGATTTTTGATTAATGACAATGGTTTGCGCTTTTTCACTTGAGCTTCCCAATTCGTCTTGCACGCGAAGTTTAATCAGATGGGAGCCAGGACTCAAAGTAAAGTTCATTGTAGGCTCACTGCTAATAGGTGTACCGTTGCTAAACCATTGGTAGCTTAGGTGTTGGTTGTCAGGATCATAAGCAGAACTGGTAAATTGTTGCTGACTATTTTGACCCGGAGAGACTTCTTGACTACCAGGTGTTAATCTGAAACTTTGAATAATAGGAGCCTGGTTTGGGATCTCAATGACATTGAGTACCGTTTCTTTGAAAACAGTCTGATTGGCATTATCGCTTACACTTAGTCGAATTCGGTGTGTGCCGGGGCCAAAACGCATTTCAGCATTTGCACTGGTGCGCTGTTCTACTCCATTACTGGACCAACTGTATTTAAGAGAACCACCCTCTGGATCTACAGCATTACTATTGAATTTGACCGGAAGTGTTTGTCCTTTTAATACAGTGCCAGATTTTGGAGAAACAGAAAAGTTGGTGATATCGGGTGCTTTATTTGGCGTTTTTTCTCGAATTAAAACCGTACTTTCTTTAGTTATAGTCTGCCCTTTAGAATTGCTTACAACCAGTTTGATTTGGTGACTTCCTACAGGAACAGAATATTGAAATTTTTGTCCTTCCCCCACTTTTGCCTGGTTGATATACCATTCATACTTCAAGTCCTGTGCAGATGTTGCATTGGCACTAAATTGTAATGTCTGTTGTTCTCCTGCTGATAGGGCAACTTCTGTAGGGCTAACGCTATAGTTTTGAATATTTAAGGCGTCTTGTGATGTCGTCTTTGACGTCACGCGAATGACTTGAGAAGATTCATTCGCGTCGGTCCAAATCCCACTGCTATTTTTTATCTTAAGATTTACTGTGAAAGTTCCTGCTTGTGTCATAGCAAAGGCGATCTGTGACGCAAGACTTTCTCTTTCAATACCTGCGCCAGGGATCTCCCATCTAAACTGAGTGATGCCCCCTTGTAGATCTTCAGCTACGAGTTGAAGGGTTTCTCCCACTTGAAGATCTTTAGTGGGGATTGATAAACGAGCAGTGGGAGTATTTTGTAATAAGTCATTAAAATTTGGTGCGGGAGGTAGATATGGAAATAATTCATCTGATACCGAGATCGTTTGATGAACAACCGTCCCGTTACTTGTGTTCATCGTAATTTGAGTTTCACCGGGTCCGTTTATAATGAGTTTTTCTCCTTCTACGCTGGCTACATTAGGAAAAGTAGATGAGAAGCTCATATCTGGAAGTATTTGATCAAGTGTTAGAGGGACCGATATGTTTTCAGGGGTAAGGACCTGGGCTGTAATATAGGATTTTAAGTCGATATCAGTAGCGTGTTCGTCAATATTTTTTGGCAGATTCAAACTGACTTGACGTAGTTCAGGCTGCTCCTGGATAGTTTCTGTAGACGAATTAGGGTTGCAAACGCTACTGCTTCCCTGGAGTTCCTCGTTGAGATCTTCTTCAAGATTAAATCCTTTCATTAAAATACTTGCTGAACTTCCTGAAATCGTAGGAGATTGCTGCAAATTTAGTGTTGGGGGAGGTAAAAAGGGATCTGTGTTTTTCGAGATTGTTGTGAGCGATGAAGTGGAACCTGAAAAAACGGGTCGTCCTTCAACACAATCAGTGGGCTGAGTCGGGGCAGGGGAAAAACTTAAAAAATCTCCAGGCTTAATAATTGCACCCTTTTGTGTAAGTTTCCCATCAATAATATTAAGGTTAACTTCTAAGTGCCCTACTTCAGGAGGGGCTGATTCATCAATAATGCTATCAATAAGACGCATTTCCAAGTTGATCTTGGTGGTTTTTCCTGCATTAATGATCACATCTCTGGCTTGAACGCTGCCAATAACCTGCCCTTGATCATCCAGAGCCTCCATAAGAACTTGAATAGTTCCTGGAGGGATGTTCCCAATATCTTGACCACCTTCGGTAACACGTATTTCTCGGCTAGCAGGTAAGCCATTATTGACCTCAAAAACAGGCTTACCGCTTAATGTAATGCGAAACATTGCAATATCAGCTTGGGTTGCTTGGGTTGAAAAATTATAAGATGCGTGTTGTGTTGCCCATAAAAGCTTTACTCGGCCTTTGTTTTGATGCTGAGAAGAAGCATTGTTATTCGATGATAAAGGCAAATTCATATGTGAAGAGACAAGCTCTGAAGTTTGAGGGTTACACCCATAGAGTAAAACGATACTAAACAACAATGGCTTCTTCATGAAATTAACCTGTCAAATAAATTAATGAAATGCATCATGTCTGCTGTTTTCAACAGATAATATAATATATCATTAATTTAAACCAAGTAAAGTTAAGTTTGATTAAAGTTGAATAGTATCGATTTATTTGAGGTGGAAATAAGGTGATCTCGTGATAAATTCATTGCAAAGAAACGGTCTAAAACCGAGAACTTAGAGTTGACTTTGTGTTAATATTCTCCCAACAGGTATTAAAGTGGTAAAGTCTTATGTCTAACTCACCGTCCTCTCAGCCCCGTAAAAATAAACGTCGTCCCCTTGCTCCCACGAGTCGAATGATTAAACAATTGCGTAAAGCCAGTGGTTACACCCAGGAAGAAATTCGTTCTGTACTCGGCTTTCGCGCTGCCAGTGCGGTTTCTCGTTTAGAAAGTGGTGACTTTAAACCCGATATTCACCGTTTAGATAAGTTTTTAAATCTTTTAAAGCCCAATGAAGAACAAAAGCAAGAAATACTTAAGTTTTTTGGTTACAAAACCGAAGACCTGAAAGATACAGAAATTAATATCCGTGTAGTGCGTCACCATGAAGAACAGCATCCCTTTTTGGTGCCGTTTCAAAATTTGTTTTATTTGTTTGTGTATCAGAAAGACTATGTGAATGTACTGGAACAATGTCGTCAGTATCAGCAGAAAATGCCAGATATGCCTGCGGTGTTGCTGCCCGTAGAGCCTGAATTACAACTCTTGACCAATGAGTTACTCGACAGCCGACGCCTTATGGCCCAGGGTGGTCTTGAAAAACGTCTGTTGGATTATGAAGAGGCAGGCCGTCGGGCAAAATCAGCGCTGACTATCTTTGAGCTGCTTATTAAACGCAGTCAGGGACAAATTTCAGTGGAGCCTGCTCTGGCGCTGCTTTTACAACTTAAGCTTCATGCCCAACTGTGCTTGCACAGCAGCTTGTTTAAACAATTAAATGTATGCTATCGCGAAACCGACAAACAAGCGTCAGCACAACAGCTGTCTCACCAGCTTCGTCATGAGGTCATGCCGGAAGTAAGAGAGACCCTACAGGCTTTGAAAAAAGTGCTGCACGACGAAGAACTACATGAGCTGTACCGTATGTATTTGTTTATAGAGCGCGAGTATTTGCATCTGCTCATGCGCTTTACAGATACCCAGGAACAGGGATTATTTGCGCAGTTTGATGATGTGACTTTACTTGCTTTAAATATTAAAAAGTCAACCAAAGCGAAGACAACCAGAGCTCAGCATCTGCTAATGGATTTATACCCCAAAGTCTATGGCTCTACTTCTCAGATGGCACCGCTTTGGAAAAATGTAAGTGAGCATTATGACCGTGTTTTGCGAGAACATCAGCGTTTGCCCAATTGGGATGGAGAGTCTCCAGAAGTGATGCGTGCGATTTTAAAAACTTTTTTAGGCTACTCCCATGCTTTAGCTCGTCAACAGCACCACGACAAAGCAGAGCTTTTTTTAGATACACTCTACTTACGTTTAAACGTAAAAGAAAGCCATTACCACTGGCACTCGAATTATGCGGTCGTACAAGCGTACCGTTATATTGATCTTTGTCGCTTAGAAGCGCCTAAAGCAAAACAAAAAGTGGAACTTGAGGCTATTTTAATGCGTTTTGCAGAACACTTGAGTCAGGCCATTGGCTATGTACACCGCGGTGCTTTAGATCTTGAAATAGAAATTACCCGTGATGATATTTTGCGCTATACTTATTTACAAGAACCAGCCTTTTGTTTGCTTTGGGCTCATTGTGCATTGTATAATGTGCAACCAGAGTCAGAAAGCTTTAAGCAACTGATTAAAGATCGAGAAGAATGGCTTGCAAAACAGCAATAAAAAGGGGCTTTCTTGTGTTTATTACAGCTTTAAGGTGGGGACTTTGCCTATCCCTTTTTTTATCGGTAATGGGGTGTCGTTCAGAGGTGCCCCAAATTTCGGCACAAGCGCCGCAAAATTCACTGCTGACCTCTAACCTGTCTCGTGAACCCGTAGAAAAAATAAAGTCCGTTGAAAACATTAACCCCATGGAACAAGGGGGCCAGGTAAATCCTCTGGAAAAAGAAGGGCAAATTGCACGCTTTTTGCTCAGGGTTAAACCAGCAGAGCTTGAAACACCGTTTGAGGGGAACTTAAGTGTTAATGCAGAGGGCTATTTAGAGGTGCCTGAGGCAAGCTTCAAAGTCCTGGGCGGACAAGGTGAGCAACGGATAACCGGACAGGTGAAAGCAAATGCCCTGGAATTGCCCGTTCAGGAATTAGGTAAAGGTCCTTACCGTCTTGAAATTACCCTTTCTGATGAGGCTTTATTAACCGCTGAACTTGAAGACGTCTTACCTGAAGAAACACGGGTGTTGACTGCAAGACACGTTCAAATTGTCCCTGTCAACCAAAGTTGTGAAGGTGGGGGATGCTCTCAAGTGAGTGGTAATACGACGATTCGTACGGGTTCAGTGCAAGATGCCTGTGTGGGAGTCGTGGTGAACTGCTCCCTTCATGCCGCAGAGCCAAAAAAGTCTCCAGAGCCCGCTTCAGATGATCTCTAAATTAGCATTCCCATGGAGCATTCTGGCAGGCTCTCTGTTGTGCTGTGCTTGTGACCCCGCCTTGCTTGCGCCGCAAAGGGCTGTGACTAAAGTTTCTTCTGAACCTGCTGCGGAGCCAGCCCAAAATGCGCTGATTCCTGAAAAAACACTTCAGCCATCAGTAGGGGCTTTATTGCCGCCTTTGCATTCACTTCATGATGAGGGTGTTGGAGAGCCAAGTCCCAGCCCCTCTCCAACACCGGCTACTGTTTATGCCGGGGGCGATATTCGTCTTGAGGTGGGTGATGTGGGGCCAAGTTCGTGTGTGGGGGTCGTGGTGAACTGTACGTTTCCCGAGCCGGTAGCCCCCACAAATGTGCCCGAAGAGGAAAATGCGCCAGGTTCTGCGTCTGAAACGATAACAGAGGCCTCGGAGTCGCAGACGCCCCAACCGACGCCAACCCCTACCGCAAGCCCGACGCCAAAGCCCACTCCCATTCCTTCCTTAATACCTGCAGATATTAATCCTCTAGGTCCTGTGGTGGTCACCGCCTTTTCTTCTGCAAACCGAGCGTTTAAAATGATACGTGAGGAAGCCTATGTGGGGGTTTTAACCACCAATAATGCAGGACGTCTGGTGTTTTATCGCAGTCAGGACTCTGGTCAAAATTTTTCGAGTGTTGAGTTTCAGCACAAGCCCTCCGCTTCTTCAGGAAGTTTTCAAATTGGCAAGGATCCTGCCGGTGCCTGGTTAATGGTATGGGAGGCCGATGACCAAATCTACATTCAACGCAGTACGGATCACGGAGAGAGCTGGGGGGTGCCTATTCTTGTGATTCCAGAGTCTGAAGCCTATAACGGCGCTTCAGAACCCAGACTGTTTACGCAAAACAATCGCACATGGATGACCTTTTCAGTGGCACGTCGAGAGTGGCCTGCCCGAGAAATTTTTCTTGTGCATTTTGACAAAAGCTATAATTTCTCAACCCCTCGCCAGGTGACTTCTGATGCGATTCAAAACGAGGGCGTGCAAATGGCTATGTTTAAAAATAAACTCTATATGGCCTGGTATGAGCATGGGGGGCAAGAAATTTGGATGGCTGAAAGTACAGACAATGGGGACAGCTTTGGGGTGCCTTACAAAGTGGTGGAGCGAGATTACCATATTTCACGCTTTACCTTAGGCAACAGCTCCAACCATATTTTTGTAGCTTATGCAACCTGGACGCCTTACGATGAAGGCAGGTACTCTTATGATATTCGCTTGAGTCGTTCCTCAGATGGGGAGAATTTTGAAGACGCTGTTGTGGCCCATGAGACTTATTCAGAGGACTTTCCGGTCTTGGTTTGGAGCCCAACGGGAGCCTTGTATTTATTCTGGAGTGCGCAGCAAAGCAGTTTAGGCAATGCTTTGGTGTACGCAACGAGTACGGACCAGGGACAGAATTTCTCTACACCGCAGGTGCTGATTTCGCCTGGTGGGGCGGGAGGGTTTGGTTCTTTAAGCGCTCTAACCTTCGACCCTCAGTATCCCGGATCGGTATATCTTGGATCCAGTTTTTTTAACGAATCCAATAGCGTCAATGAACTTCAGTTTTTCCGCAAAATCTTTTAATTCCCACGGATTTGCCCCTCTAAGCGGATGGGACTAGGCGTCGCGCTTGCACCATTACCTCCTCCAACTCCGCCGCCGCCCGATGCGATCGTCTCACTTTCGGAGGCGTTAGCAGAAGGGGTTGTTGATGGGCTTGGGGTGGGAGTTGGTGCAGTCACCACGATTAATGCCAGAGGCGTTGGGGATGGGGAAATGGGACGGGGTTCTGAAGGCGATAGCGTAAATGGAGAAGGACTCTGGGATACGGGAAGCTGAGTTGGAGCGGTTTGTTCTGGAGAAGGGTCTGACGGTATAGAGATGCCAGGGCTCGCACTGGCTGCAACCGTTTTGGGGTATTGAATGGATACATTACTGCACCCACTGGTCCAAAAGAGAGTAAGTATACAGAGTAAAGCTGGTTTCATCAAAAATCCCACCCCATCGTTTGCGTATAAACAGTGCTAAAAAAGCCCCTCTCCCAGGCCATGGTGAATGTATCTGCAGCCGCTGCCAGTGCGATATATTGATCGGATGTTCCTGAAACACGCACATTGACAGGAGTTTCAGTACCTATAAAGTTACCCGTGGCACTAAAGCGCTGTAAAAACAGATCCGGTGCGGTGCTGTAATCATGCCCCCAGCTTTGCCAGGCAATGACAAAACGGCCATTTTGATCCATGGTTATTGCAGGTGCATCTTGTTGACTTTGAATAAAACGATTTACCCTGAACTCGTCATCTAAGGGCGTTCCATTGTCCTGAAAACGTCGTGCATAAATGCCTGTTCCTGTTCCCCCTGGGCGTGTATCAAAGCCCGCTTCGTCCTGCATGCCACTTTGCCAACTGACCACTAGCTCTCCTGTATTACTCAGGGCCACAGCTGGAGCTTTTTGATCAAAAGGAAGGGTTTGATTCACCAATACTTCTGAGCTTAAAGCCTGTCCTGATGCGTTAAAGGTACGGATGTACACATTTGCCAGGGTTTGACTATCAAAAGCAGCCCAGGTGAAAGCAAAGTCGCCCTGGGCATTCATGGCAAGATCGCTCTCGGCGAAATGGTCAAGGGCTTGTGTGGGGTTAACCACGGTATCATTTTCCATGGGTTCTTTAGCTGTATTAAAACGTCGGAACATAAGGGATCGGGGGGATACAAAACTATTCCAGGCTACAACCGTGTTTCCTGCTTGATCAAGCGCGACTTTGGGCGATTTTTGATCATTTTGTACATCACTGTTTATGCGGAATGCTTCACCTTCAGGCTCTCCCTCAGCTGTGTACCAACGGCCATAAATATCTAAGCCATTGCCTGAGGGATCGGGGCCATTGTCTTGCCACACAATGATAAACCGTCCACTGTCATGCACGGCTATATCAGGGGTGTTGGCTTGCCCCGTGTTTTGATCATCGACGCGAAAGGGAATGTCCAATGGCACTCCCAAAGCGTTATAACGACGCGCGTAAATCCCTAAGCTTTGACCGCTATAGTTTGTGCTGACCCAGGTCATAATGAAATTGCCTTTTGCATCGGTGTCTATCCTGGGAAGCTTTTGTTGAACGTTGGGATCTTCACTGACCCGCTGCTCAAAGGTACAGATGCTTGTAGATGGTGTTTTACACGTTTGACCGTTAATCCAGGTGGCCTGATCAAGTCGCGCTCCTGTTAATTGGACGTTATCCAGGGTGGCGTTCATCAATTGACTTGAACTCAGGTTGGCATACTGCAGGTTTGCACCTGTCAGTTGACTGAGATTTAGGTTTGAACCTGAAAGATCAGCGCCTTCAAGCTCACAGTAAGGACAGTATAAGGTTTCCTGGAGTATCTGTGGTGTGGGGGGCACCGTTGCTGTGTATTGACTGGGATCTGTCGGCGATAAATGCGCGATAGGATCCAGGTGAGAGAATAAGGCGTTTGTGACGGCGGTTGTTGTGTTCACAAAGCTTATTTGTTCAGGCGCATTGACTTCGGTTAGAGGGACCGTATATGTGATCGGAGCTGATGTACTTAAGCTTTGAGTAAAGTTTTCTGCAGACAGGTTATTCCATTGAAGAAGCAGGCTTAAGGCTGTGCTTTCAGGGGTTAACTGTACATTAGGGCCACTCAAACTTTGCCAGCCATTGCTGAGTGGCTTGACCCAGCTTTGCAAGCTTTGACGTTGGCGTTGATTTTGACTGTTTTGGCGTCGGCTGGCTTCCAGAATAAACCAGGTGTTGACATCATCAAAGTCTGCAGGCAATGTTAGCGTGAATTGTCCCGCTTCATCGGTGTTTCCCGTAGCCAGGGTTTGCCGTGCTTTGGTGGGGTGCTCCGAAGGATAAATAAGACTGACCGTGGATAGGTAAGGTGTTTGTGATGATGCCTGTGCTTTGAAGGTTAAAGGAAAGCTCACCTGGCCTTTGAGAATGAGGGGCTGCTTTACAACCTGTTGGAGCGACGGGGGCTGACAGGCAAATAGCAAACCAAGGGTTAGTAGGTGAATCGGTTTCATACGTTAAAACTCCATGTGTTTTGCAGCAACGCCAAAAAAGTTGCCGTCGGGGCCGTTGCTGGTCCAAACCGTGCCAAACCGTCGTGAGGCAGAGAGTGCGATCGCCGGATACCATTGGATGGACTGTTTATAGGTGTTAATTTGAAATTCGTCTCCCCATTTTTCACCGTATTGGTTATAGCGTTGGCCATAGATTGAAAAATAGCTACCGTCCTGATAACTGCTTTGCCAGCTAATGACGGCATAGCCTTCTGGGGAGATCGCTACACTAGGGTAACTTTGCTCGTTGGTGGTAAAGGTGTTGACCTGGCTTTCACTGCTATCTACTTCAGAAATCGTTACCGTATTTTGAATACCGAAACGTCGCTTATAAACGCCGTAATTATTTCCGTCCTGAAAGCGGCTTTGCCAGGCGACCGTAAATGTGCCGTTGTCTTTCATGCCGATGCTGGGCCTGTTTTGCAGAGAGCCCGTATAGGTATTTACCTGTTGAACTGCGGAGGCTTTATTGTCTGAAAAGCGAAATGCTCGCGCAAAAACCCCGTCAAAGCTACCGTCTAGCGCATCACTATCGGTAAACACCACCACGCAATAAAGGCTAAAACAGGCCGTGTCAGACTGGCTTTGATTACCGGAAGTGTGGGTGTTGACCAGAGTATCACTCTCTGTTTTGGCGCTGCCGTCTGCATTAAACCGTCGTTGATAAACCCCATAGCCTGAGCCGTCCTGTCCTGAGTAGTCACTCCAGCTCACCATAAAATCGCCGTTGCTCTGATGTATGGCGACACTTGGTTGAAGCTGTCGTCCACTACTGTTAGCATTCACCGGAATTTCAGTGCTTAACGCGTTGCCCGTTGCGTCAAAAACCTTAGCGAAAATACCTTCTCTGTCGTTGTCACTACCTGTCCAGACTATGACAAAACGTCCTTCAGGGGTCATGGCAATATCTGCGGTAGCACCTGAGTCTGCATTGTTTCCACTAATGTCTATCGGCGCACCTATGGGTAGACCATGGGAGCTATAGCGCTGGGCCATAATAAAAGGGGCGCTGGCATTGTTCCAAACGACGACGCTGCTTCCGTCCTGGGCCATGGCAATTCTGGGGTACTGTTGATCGCCCTCGGTGTCTGTATTGACCACAAACTCGTATTGACAAACGCTGCGAGAACCGTCTTCACAGCTTTTTCCGTTGGGCCATGTGACCTGGGACAGCAGCGCGCCATTGAAGGTGGTGTTACCCGTGAATTGGGCGCCTGCAAAATTACTGCCGGTGAGTTCGCTTGACAAAAATTGAACATCGTGGAGTAAAGTGTTTTGAAATTGACTGTTCTGTAACTTTGCGCTTGAAAAATCAGTATTTTGAATGCTCATGCCGTTAAATTGGCTATTCTGCATTTGGCCAAAATGGAAGCGGCTCTGATCGATATTACTATTGCTCCAGTCAAGCTCACTTAACTGGGCACCTGTAAAGTTGCTGTGGCTCAAGGTGCTACCGTTTAACTGGGCCTGACGCAAATCAGCATTTTGAAATGTTGATGACGTGGCTTGAACATCAGATAAATTGGCTGCTTGTAGATTTGCATTGTTAAAATTGGCCTCTTGTAGGTTTGCCTGAGCAAAAGACGTCTGATTGAGATTGCTGTACTGAAATTGCGCTTGAAAAGCTTGAATTTGCTCAAAGACTCCTTCACTGAGATTGCTGCTTATAAATAGAGCTTTCTCAAACTGGGAACCAGAAACGTCTTTTTGACTGAGATTTTGTTCTGATAAATTCTCAGCATTGAAAGAGCAGTTAACACAACCACTCTGGTTAAGCAGCCATTGCAAACGATGATTGACCCGCGGTTCGGCGCGAAAAAAGCCTTGATGGAATGCCATTGCACCAACAGGATCTTTATTTGCATGAATCAGTGCTGTGATCTGTTCGGTAAGCTTAGCTAAGGTGGCTTGGGTATGAGAGCCGAGGTCTTTTTGTATAACACTGCTTTCTTCATCAATAACCTCGATGGTATCAAAGCTATCTTCAAGGGAGACATTATTGTCGAGTAAGCAGACTTCTGCGATGGCTGTCGTTTGGGGATTAATCAGGGTTGTGGGGTAACTGATGCTTTTCCAGGCGTTGTCTTGCCATTTTACCAGTGTTCTCATAGAGAGCGCTTCTACGCCTGTGGCAGTTAGCCGGCGAGTGGCTTCAAGAATAAAAACAGCTTCAGAGGCTAGCGTTTGGTTTGCAGGGATTTCAAATACAAAAAAACCTTCGGCGTTAGAAGCTGTGCTTAAAAACAGACTTTCTTCTTTTTCATGGCCCGGAGGATAAAGTAAGGAGACGGTGGCAAATGGTGTTATGTCTTTGGCCTCAGCCTGAATTTTCCAGTGGGAGGGAAAGCGCACCTGACCCTGGAGAGAGCTTTGCGTTTTTATTTCTGCGCTGAGGAATTGAGTGTCTGACTGACACCCTCCCAGAATAAGCCCGAAAGAAAGTAATAAACAGTAAAAAAAAGTTTTTTGAACATGCATAAAAGTAAACCACAACAAAAAATAACGCTTAATGAC
The DNA here is from genome assembly GCA_964229355.1 of Candidatus Sericytochromatia bacterium. GTDB lineage: Bacteria > Cyanobacteriota > Sericytochromatia > UBA7694 > UBA7694 > CAXRDE01. Next base: position 59,087 of record CAXRDE010000002.1, read on the forward strand.
TTCTTCATCATAACGTTAAAACTTTTAATGTGCTACATTAATTTAAAAAAATTCAATATTTAAGAAAACGTGGCTTGTTGTATTTGTGCGTACTTACCGGCGGGCGTACGTAAATAGGCGGAAGATTGAAATTTCTGCCGTGCCTCAGTATCCTCCTGCTGTTTGCGGAGCATCTCAAGGGTTTCCGCGATCGGATTTCGGTGATGATGCTTTCTAACCAACTCCATAAACCCGTGCTTCAAGGCTAAAAATATATCGTGGCTTATTTTTTCATAGCCTTCTCTTTTTCCCAAAGCGGTCCACTGTTCCTCAATAAAAATCATGTCTTGATCGTGAAAGTGTTCAAATAAAGCAAAAAGTGCATCCTCAAGGATTGGAGGCAATTGCTCCCATAAATCATCGGCTATCGCGTAGCTACACAGAGCCATGAGATTTTCTTCTTCTGCTAAAGCCGTTAAAATAAGGCGATGGGCTTTCGTGAACGGTTCTGAAATACCCTCTTTGGTATCATCTTCTTTGTCATAAAAAGCTTGAAGTTGTTCTTTTCCTACTTTTTTATCTCTTTGAACGGCAATTTGGGCCATCCAGGTGTCAATTTGAGCTTTTGTTGTCTCTTGTTCGCTGATGAGCTCAGCCCTGGCATTTTGTTTTCCCTGGTTCTTAGGCTGGCTTTTTTGCCAACGCTTCATCCAGTGTTTACCTCCTAGTTCCTGAATGTTTTTAAGAATCTCTTGAAAGGCATTTACCATACGTTTTGCCAGGCTTTGTGCTTGTTCGGGGCTTAGCTTTTGACGGTAGAGCTCTTGAAGTTTTTGCTCAAAAATGACAGGAGTGCCTTGAATAAAGGGTTCTAACTTTTTAATCTGTTCGGTTTCGCTCACCCACTGAAAAACCTGTTTTTCTTCTTGTGTTGTGCAGTAAGCCTCTTCGATATGTTGAATAGCTTTTTGTAGATTGTCCTGTGCTTGTCCTCTGGGTGAGCTCTGATGTTTGTCGTATGAGGTGTTTGAGGCGGCGTTTTCTTTACGTTGAGCTTCATGCTTTTGATATTCTGCGAGCGCTGCATGATAGATTTCCATTTTTTCGTCGTGTTGGTACTTAATCTTTCCGGCTGGAAAACCAAAAACACGCTGCTTTCTGATAATGAGTGTTTGATCCAATAGCGTTTTGATATCAATTTTAAAAGGAGAAGCCATAAAAGGCTCTAAAAACTGTTGAATGGTTTCTGCCGAGATGGAAAATGCTTTATGAAGAATGTTTTGGGTTTGTGGATCTTCTTCAGTATAGTGAATGACTTTTTCTTCTGAGCTGGTGAGCGCTAAAAGCAAAACAATCAACGCATCCTCTAAAGATGTCGTGAGTAGAGAGGAAGGACGTTGCCTGCCATATTTTTTCTGCAAGGCGCCCATGACCAGGTGAAAGATGTGGTATTTACGGTTAATATGAAGATCTTGTACCTGGTAAAAAGCTGTTGTTATTCGATCTGGTGTGCAAATTTGATTGTAAAAGAGCCGAGAGTTGTTTAATATATCTTTATCATTTTCTTTTTTAATAGCTTGCAATAATTGTTGGGCGATTTTTTCATGGTGGGATCTTAAGGGCTTTTCGGGTACTTGCGTGCCGCGTACTCGTGCATAAACATGAAGTGAAATCATCTCGTAAGCCGTTATTTCTGGCTTTTGAGGTCTGGTTTTAAGCATGGCAAAAGATCCTCCCTGGAGTTATGTTTTTAAATCGAATGGACGCCTTTATTGTATATTTAAATTGAAGTTTTGTCCATAAATTAAACTGAGTAAACTTTTATGTTTTTTGAAAATTAATTGAAAATCGTTTATTTTTCGTATTGTTTTCGTTAAAGAAAAAGATTTTTCTGCGCTGAGTCGCCATAACACAACGGCTACGACGAAACAAAGGAATGCCATTCATGTCCACAGTCCCTCAACTCAATGCCAGTCCCCTTGAAGTTCAGGCAGAGGCCCTGCAAAGTCTGTTGACCCGCCAGACCTTAAGTCACCCTCTTGAAGCTGCTTACCAGCCGCTGGTGAAATACCTGTGGCGGGCTTTTCAGACCGGTAAAAAAGCAGACGTTTTTAAACGCATGGCGCCTTTTTATGCTGAAGTGTTTTCTTTAGAGCGTCTACAGCAGGCTTACCACTGTTTGCAGCGCATAACCGTGGCCCATACCCCAGAATTTGAAATTGTGATGGACAGCCTCAAAAGCCAGTACGAGATGACGGTGCCTCCTATGGCCTCTTCTGAGATGAGCGTATTAGATGCACTGGTACAGGTTTTACTGGCCATTACCCAAAGCGATAAAAACTCGATTTCCTATCAACGTTTAGATCCTGACACCGACCGCTTGCGGCCTACCACCTTTCCCTTGACTCCTGAACTGATTGAGCGCTTTGTGTTGCCCTTTGAAGCCGACAAAAACGCAGCCCTACAGCGCAGCGTTTATTTTTATAAAAAAACCGTGATTGGCAATCCCGCCGCAGAGCTGGCCTGGCGTTATGCTCAGCGCAAAGCTACTTTTCAACAGGAGATGGCCCGTTATCAACAGCTTGAGCAGGAGCGGCAAGCACGCCTGGCCCGTGAGTTGGCGGCCGTGCCCAAAGCTTCTTCAGAAGCCAAAACCCGTGTTAAAGCGGCCTCGGCTTCAGTGAAGCAAATTTGGACTGAAGTTAAAACCTCCCAGGAAAAGCAGGCCGTTCACTATTCGATGCAGCCTGAGCATTTGTATACCCTGATTGCGGCACAGCAACAGGGAGAAGACGCCTTTCAGTCCCGATTGAAGGCCATGTACACCCAAAAAATTTCGCCGTTGCAGGCGGGCGCTTTGTCTGCACGCCTGGCCTCAAAAATGAAGCGAGTCCTCGCGCAAATGGAACAGTGGGACGAGTCCTATTGGTCCGAGTTTCAGGGGCTTATGCAACAACTGGGGCTCTGGGAAGGCCAGGCATGGTTAGACAAGTGGCGTGCCCATAAACAGGGCAAGCAAGCGCTTGAACCCCCAAAAGTGGAATACGTTATTGAGACCGAGACCGTTGACCCCATTGCCGCCATGCAGGCCAAAGAACAGCGCCTGGCCGATAAGCGCAAAGGGCGACGAATGCTGGGGCTCGAAGAAGTGGACACCGCTGCCATGGAGCGCTGGTTAAAGCCAGCTGAAGTCACCACTTCACCTGAAATGCAGAAGATACTGCGTGCGCTGGGACGTACTGAGCATTTGAAGGCCCTCTGTCAATTGGTGGTTCCCGCAGTGCAGTGGCAGACTCTCGATACGCCCCATAAACGTCTGCTGTTTCGGGTGTTTGAGCAATATGCGCACACGGATCTTTCCAGTATTAAAGATGAAATTTTGTGCCATACCGCTGAAGATGCGGTGGGCCTTTTGCGCGAAATTCTGGCAGAAATTGAACTGAAAATTAACTGGATGGAACGTCACTTAGACAAAGATAAGCGTCTGGTGTATAAAGATGCTTTTGAAGCCTTAACACAGCTTCAGGCAGAAATTCAGCAAAAAGAACGCCTGAATAGCCTGGAATACAGGCGCTCTGCTGCGGCTCAATACGGACGCTATTCGGGTTAGGGTTACAGGACAACTGCTCTGCTATACTGTGCTGAATTGTAAAAGGCATGAAAACCATGAAAAAAAATATCTTGTTTGTGAGCAGCCTACCCGACAACCATCAGGTGCAGGTGACGACCGCGGCTTTAAATGGGGCCTTAAAATATAAGTATCCGGGTACCTGTGATCTTTACCATTACATGGGCCCCCCTGATTGGAACACCCAGCATATTTTGCTAGACAAGCACCCCGTGCCCATACAATTGTCTCCTGATACCCACTATCTGATCAATCAGGTGGCCGAGCCCGATACCCACACCTTTGGCTTAGCGCGGGTTCAACAGCTGATGAAGGAATATCCTCATTTGTCTGTTTTTAATCCACCTGAGGCGGTGGCCATGACCCGTCGCGATCGGGTTTATCAGCGCTTAAAGCATATTCCAGGGCTCGTGGTGCCCCCCACCGTGCGTTTTATGCCCCGTAGCCCGCAAGACATTGCCGAGCGGGTGGCTTTAGAGGGGATGCAATACCCCGTGATTGTGAAAGGGGCCGGTGTGCACAATGGGCAGCAAATGGTGCGGCTTGACAGTCCAGATCACCACACGCCTCTTGATGCCCTGGCTTTGGACGGACGCCCTTATTACCTGATTCAGTATTATGAAACGGCGCAAGAGGGACTGTACAAAAAACACCGTTTGGTCATGGTGCGGGGGCAGGTGTTTCCGCGTCACCTCTGCGTATTGGATCACTGGGCCATCGCCTTTCCGGAGGCCCTTGCCTTTATGGCTAAGCATGCGGGGTACTTTGCCGAAGAAGCCGATTTTATTGCGCAGTTTGACGGGAAATGGGGCCCCCTTTTAAGTCCCCTTGCACGGCAGATTTATAGCGCGTTGCCCATGGACTTTGTGGGCTTAGACTGTTGCCTTTTGCCCGATGGCCGCGTGCTGCTTTTTGAACTCAATGCCAATATGCTGCTTTTAAGAAGCAGCAGCACGCAACAGGCGCCCCTGGATGCCATTGTGCGTATTAAAACAGCGCTTCATGAGGCCTGTAACCAGGATATGGAGGGCATTTGTCGTGCCTAACTTACTGTTTGTGAGTGGTTTACCCAATGACGGTCGAGTCGAGGTCACCCGTGCCCACCCCAATGGACAGGTGAATTACAAATACAGTGGCGTCTGCGACTTTTACAATTACCTCAATGCGCCGACGTGGCGCAAAAAACTGATTGTTTTAGACACCCGTGATGTGCCCATTACCCTGACCCCTGAAACCCATCTCCTGGTCAATCAAATGGCTGAGCCTGATAGCCACTCTGTGGTTTTAGAACGCTTAGTGCATTTGACCACGCAATATCCTGAAATACCTGTTTTTAACCCGCCTCACTCCATCATGCAAACCCGTAGAGACCTGTTGGCAGAAAGCTTGCAAGACATTGAAGGTCTGGTGGTCCCCCGTACCCTGCGCATTCAGCCACGAAGCTCACAAGCGGTTTTTGGTGCCATTGACGCAGCCAGCTTAAGTTACCCAGTCATTTTAAAAGCGGCTGGACAACACGGTGGTAAGCAAACCGTGTTGCTCAAAGGCCCCGAGCCCGAGGCCCTTTATCCGGTGGCGCTCGACGGGCGGCCGTACTATTTGATTGACTATATTGATAGTGCCGTGAACGGGGTTTATCAAAAATTTCGTCTGGTCATGGTGCAGGGTCGGGTCTATCCTCACCATTTTCGCACCTCTGATCAGTGGCTTGTGCACTTTCATTCCGCGCAAACTTACATGGACCAGCAGCAAGCATATTACACGCAAGAAATGAATTTTTTTAAACACTTTGAACGCGATATCTTACCTCAGGTTCAGGCCCCTTTAAAGGCCCTCTACGAGCGTTTGCCCCTTGATTTTGTGGGCATAGACGCCTGCTTGTTGCCCGATGGACAATTGCTGCTTTTTGAAGCCAATGCCAATATGCTTATTTTTCGTACCCAACAACTGAAGCTTCCTTATTTCGAACCGGTAGTGGCTCAAATTCGCGAAGCAGCGGTACTTGCGTTAAATAATAAATTAAGAAAAGCTTAAGATCGCCCCTGACCCTTTGCTCTTTACAAATATTTACATAGAACGGGTTTTGTCACGTAGACAAACGGCAAATTCGCGGATATTCTGTATACACGCACGCCCTTTACTGTCGCTGCTTTGTTAAAAAGCAACGAAATAATGTCATTTACAAAACAAACCCAAGTCGATTGGCTTGGGTCTTTCTTGTATGATCCAGGCTTGCCCTAATTTAAAAAATTAAGGAACTTTAGCTATGAAAAAGCGCGAACTTTTACAGGGGATTTGCGCTGCGAGTGTGGTCCTGATGACCGTGGCCTGTCAACCCACGACGGTACCCTCTACGACGCCATCCCCCTCTGCTGTACCCACAGCGACCCCCACTTCTAATCCTGCTGAGGAACCGGTGATTAACCCTCAGCCTACGACCTCGGCATCTCCTTCACCTGCAGCCTCTGTTCCGCCTGCGGTGGTAGAGGGCAGCAGCAATGCGGTGATTGATGCGCCTGCGAATGCGCCTGTGGTGGCGCTCAGCGAAATCCGTTCCATTGTGGTGAGCAGCTCTCGCTTCTTGAACGAAGGAGCCGGCAGTACCACCCAGCTCAAAGTTTCTTTAAAAGACGCTGCAGGCAATGCCGTGCGCGTTGAAGATGTAAAGCTCATCTTTGAAAGTTTAAATCCCACCCGCTTTTCGGTAAGTGCCGACGGCACCGTGACCGCCCTGGTGGACTTTGGTACCGGCAGAATTCAGGTGACTGAGCCCACCTCTGGTCTGTCTGCTTCCCTCGATATGTCCGTGTCTAGCGGTGTGTTATCGGGTGGCGGAGGCGGTGGTGGCGGCGGTGGCGGTAGTACCACCAGCCCAACACCTACCCCATCTCCCAGTCCTTCTTCTACCCTGGGGCTTAGCCTGAGTTATGCGGGCCTGGGCCTTGATGTTTTTCGCGTCAATAGCACCACCGAAGGCGCGCAAGAAAACGCCAAAGTAGCCATGGACTCAGCGGGTAACTACGTGGTGATCTGGGAATCTATGCCTGCCATTACTGGTGAAACCGCCGATGAGCTGTGCGGTAGTGACGTGTGCTTTAACTACGTCTCTGAAGAGAATCGCCTCTCCGGTGCGGACGGCGACGGCAGTGGCATTTTTGGTCAGCGCTTCCGGGCTGACGGCGTGCCTTTAGGTCCTGAGTTTCAGGTCAACAGCTTCACCCGCGACGCTATTGTTGACACCGAAACCCTGGGTGATGGCGACGGCGTTACCTATTTTGAGCTTAATGGACAAGACACTCCCGATGTGGCCATGAATGCCAGCGGCCAGTTTGTGGTGGTCTGGGAAAGTGACGAACAAGACGGGGACCGTAACGGTATTTTTGCCCAGCGCTATAACGCCGCGGGTCAGCCCGTGGGCGGTGAGTTCCAGGTGAACACTATTGCGACCGGCGAACAAGACAACCCCAGCGTGGCCATTCGCAACGACGGTAGTTTTGTGGTGGCCTGGGAGCACGAAGACGAAAGCGATACGGTGGTACATTACCGTGCCTTTACGGCTGCCGGTAACCCTGTTAGCAACGATCAAGTGATTAACGCGAACGACACCAGTGAAGTTCACGTGGCTGCCAGTAGCACGGGTGAAGTCACCATTGCCTGGGAAGACCGCGGTTTCAATATCTCGACTCCAGATCCAAATGCGCAGCTCATTTCTTTTCAGCGCTTAAACAGCAGTTCTGCCCTTGTGGGTACCCAGGGTTCAGTAGTCGCCATGGGCGAGGCCTACTCTTTTGACCTGGCCTATCTGGCCAACGGACAGCTGGTGTTTGGCTGGGAATTTGACGGCAGTGCCTATTTTAATTTGTATAACAGCAGCAATGCCGCGCTCTTGAGTCCCGCCCAAAAAGCCTCAACTGACAGTGACGGTAACGTCAGCGGTGTTTCGGTCTCTAGCAACGGCAGCGATCGCTTTGCTTTAAGCTGGGATTCTAATGCACTAACTCCTGATAACAGCGTTTATGCGCGCGCCTACAGTTACAGCAATGCAGTTTTAACGCCTGGTAATGAAATGCGCATTAACAAGGAATTGGGCAATACCGAAACCGGTCTGGACAATGATCGCGACGACGCCCACATTGCCATGGATATCAACGGCAATCTGGTGATTGTCTGGGAAGCGGATCTGGATCACCCTGAAGACCCTGTGTTTGGTGTCTTTGGTAAGCTCTTAACCAATAACGGAGATGTAAAATAAGATGAAAAATCCCATGAAAAAAATTCTCGCAAGTTCGTTGTCTCTTTTTCTGGTGGGGTGTGGTCTGGCCCAAACTCCTGGACAAATGCCCACCCTGAATAGCAAAAACAATGCGGCGGTAGATGCGCAAAAGCAAAACGCCAAAACCGCCATTCCTTTGCAAAAACCCACGGTCAATTACGAGGCCAAAGGAACAGTTACCAATGGTGAAGAAGCCATTCAGCTCAAAATGAACTGGCTACAGCCCACCGGCTATACCGTACAATTTGCACCCTATAGCGATCTGAAGTTTATTAAAGTTGAAGTGATGGGTAAAAACGCAGCAGGTGTCGACACCACCTGGACCACCACACAACCTTTCGTGCCGGTGAGCGGTCGTACGGCCACCGCCAGCGTGGCGGGTATGCCTGTGGTGGACGGTGACCTGCGCATTGTCAAAATTACCGGCTACGATGCCAATCAGGTCATGCTGCCTGCCTTTAGCACCCAGAGTTACTACTTCTCAGCCACCAATCAATTGGCTATTGGTATTGCGATCGATCGCCAGAGCGCTTTACTGTCACAGGTGCTGCACCTGTTAAAAGAAGAAACCTTTGACGACCAGGATCCGCTGGTCGCAGACCCGCTGGTGCTGGATATTTTAAAGAGTGCCGGCGATCTCAGTAAACTCAGCACGGCCTTTGCGGGAGCCATGAACTTTGACATGGTCACCAAAGACTACGAACGCGATCCTTCGACCTTTGACGCGCAAAAAGTCGCCGACTATATCACCCAACACCTAACGGCTACCGGTTTATTGTTGGGCAATCTTGAGAGTGCTGATTTTGAACTGTTTTTAACCGATGGTTCAGCACAAATCGCCATGGGTGACCTCAGCGATATGGAAATTACTTTCAGTCAAACCGGCGGCCCACAAGGTACCCGCATGTTGGGCGAAAACCTGATTTTAATGGTAAACGACCCCATCTCTAAACCCATGCAAATTCCAGTCGGTACGGCTTCAGGACTGAGCGTGGATATTAACGACATCGCACCAGGTACATGGACCCTGACCCTTGCCAAAGAAGATGGTACCGTGCTCGAAAGCCGTACCGTTACCGTTGACGATCAGGGTGTGGCAGAAGGTGACTTTGACTTTGACGTTAGCAATGATGTCAAAGAACTGCGCCAGGTGAGTGTTCACTTACAAATGCTCGACAAAATGGCCAAATGGGGTGAGCCGCTGTACCTGAACTTTAGCTCGCGCCCCGGTTACAAAGTGCTGGTGGACGGCGAGTCTCGCTATACCCATGGTGCCATGGTGCCGGTGGGTGAAACCACCGTCTATGTGCGCACTCGCACGGGCAAACTGTTGGGGCAAAGCACCCTGACGGTGAGCGCCAACGGCACCGCAACCCAGGCGCAAAATCCCATGGTGTTAACCGATGTGACCGCCAGCGAAGCCATGTTTGTCAACGAAGACACCGCAGGCTTTAATACGGCCTCTAAAATTGCCCGCTCTGCCAACGGGGACTACACCGTGGCCTGGCTGCAATTGCCTTTCGGTGGCCCTGAGTCGGGTGAAGGCGGGCTTAAAGCGCGTATTTATGCCGCCAACGGAACTCCCAAAACCGATACCTTCACCATTGCCACTTCTGAAGAAATCTCCTTTACCGGTCTGGGTTTCTCTGAAATGGGTTTTCAGAGCCTGTTTGATTTAGATATGGACCAGGCCGGTAACGTGGTGGTGGTGTGGTCGCGCACCGAACAAAACTTTGGCAATACCAATGCCAACGTTTACGCTCAGGTGTTCAATAATGCCGGTGTGGCTTTAGATTCTGTACCTTTCCGCGTTCACCGTGAGACCCAGCAAGACCAGTTTATGCCTTCGGTATCGGTAACCAATAACGGCCAGTATGTGGTGACCTGGAGCGACACTTACGACCACAATGATCTCGACGATGGCGACAGCACCATTGATCCTAAAATTCGTGGTCGCTTGCTCGACATTAACGGTGAAGTGGTGAATGCCGACGAGTTTTATGTCGCATTCCCTGATGACGTAGACGATAATCAGGTGGCCTCTCAGACTGCCATTAACAACAACGGTGACTTTGTGGTGACCTGGGTTGAATTTGACGACTCTGAACTTGGTGACGATGGTGCTTTGCATGCCCGTGTTTTTGATGCTGACGGTACGCCCACCATCGACGGTGACGGTGAAAGCATTATTCATGTCACCGACTTTAGAAACCCTGCAGATATGTTTACCATCAACAGTCTCAATGACGGTGAAGGCTATCTGGGTTACTTCTTTGGCATGCATGACGTAAGCATGGGTACCAACAGCAAGAACTTTGTGGTGAGCTGGACCAATGCGGGCGAAAACGAAGTGGAAGGGGCCACCGGTTTACCGCCTGTGCCTGATTCTATTTATGCCCGCCATTACTACCCGCAGGGCACACCGACGACCACCTTTGCTTCTTCAGACACCATGGCTGTAAGTTATGACGCCAATAATATCACGATGCCACTGTTTTTCGATGGTGAAAGCTATGCTTACGCCATGGCACCTTCGGTGGACATGAACAATCAAGGTCACTTTGTGGTGAGCTGGACCCATGTGGATGTACTGGGCCGGAATGAGATTGACCGAGACAACTCACCGTATAACACGCCCGACGAAATCGATCATCAACTTGATTTTGATTATCAGTCGGCGAAAAAAATGAGTAACGTGTCTCTGCGTTCGCGGGTGTTCACCCGCGTGGACAACGATCTCTTTAGCCCTGCCCGTACCAACCTGGTCAACCCCAATGCCTTCAGACCGTTCCCCTTCGGTAACTTCAGACCCGAAGAAAACGAAGGGAGTATCTTCTCTGGACCTTACGGCTTCATCTTCTTGCTGAGCTTCCCGGTGGCTGACGTGGCCCTGGCAGACAACAAGAAGCCTGTGGCCACCTGGCAGTATTTTGACTTCTTCGGGAACGTTGAAAACATCCTGGGTGATGGTGACTCCATGATGGGGACCGATATCAGTGCACGGATTTACAACAACGAAATGCTTGCACCTGCGGCGATACAGCCTTCAATGCCACCCAATTAAGGTGACTTAAGGACAAAGCCCCTGACCTTTTTATGGGTCGGGGGCTTTTTTATTTAATGGGTTTGACAAATCCTTTTGATTTCTGCTTTTAATTGCTGAACGCCTTGTGGTTCGGTGTTTACGAGTCTGCTTAAATTCTTTTTGAGTAGGGCTTTGAGTTGTTGACGATGGTTGACGTCAGTAGCAATACGAACGGCTTTTTTTATATAGTCTTCTACAGAATGAGCCACTGTATAATCTAACATATTCAGGCGCTCATAAAATGCACGCGTGATGCGGCTGCGATAAAAGGGCCCGGGTAGCGTGACAATAAGCTGATTTAGGCTTAAAATTTGGTAGTTTGTGGTACCACTGCCAAAGCAAAACGTGTCTAAAATAACATCTGCAGTGATAATGGCCTGTTGAAACTCCGTTTTTTTCATCCAATCCATAAAGTGAATGCGGTGGCTTAGCTCACCCAGAGAGTCACTAAAGCGTTGCTGCAAGGCTATCGATGTTTCAGGATCCTCAGGCAGATGCACAAAATAAATTTTAGCGTAAGAATCGTGAGTCAAAATGCCTTGTAAAGCAACATCAAAGTCAGGGTGCACTTTAAACAGAGTCATCGGACAGAAATAAATGTGGGTGGTTTCATCTGCTTCAGGAAAAAGCTGCCTATTTGTCTTCGGCAGAATTTCAGGGAGGGGAGGGTATTTGGAGAGGCGATCTTGAAGAATGATCACCGTTTCGCTATAGCTTTGTTTTAAATCCTTTAAATCTTTATGACCAGAAGAAAAAAAATAATCCATATGGGGAATACCACTGGTTACAGGGTGCCCCGAAAGTAAACCCTGAATTGGGGCTAAACGACGCGTCGCTAAAAAATAGCTGTTCCAATCCATACCAATATCGGTATAAATCAAAACGTCTAGCTGCCAGGCCTGCAGTTGAGTTTTACAGGCTTGCTCACTGCTTTCAGCGACAAAGTGCGCTGCGGCCTCTTCAAGCTTTTTTGTTTGATAGTCTTGCTTGTGTCCCATGTGTAAGACGTGGACGCTAAACTCGGGATCTTTAGCCAATTCAAGAATGATATTGCCATAAGCATTAAACACCGAGTGGTTATAAAAGTAACTGGAAACAAACCCGACTCTAAAGGGTGCCGTTTGTGCGGGGCGATAGGGCAGGGTGTGAAGTTTAGGGCTGTTGTTGTACACGGCTCGGTGGGCAATACGCCCCAACTGACTAACCAGCTCCTTATCGTTCAATCCCTGGTAGGCCAGGCCAAAAGGATAACCTAGCATGAGCGGCGGTATGGGCTTGTTTGTGGGAAGCTTGTTCATTGCTTGCTCAAGCTCATTGAGCTGATCTTGATAGCGTTGCCGATACTGCATTAATTCCTCATGGCTCTTATAGACCTTCGGAAATTGTGAAGCCTGGTCAAGTTTATAGGTGAGGGCATGGGGAGCAAGGGCGTGAGCCTTTTGGTAACAGCGTTCAAAAAGCGCCTGTTGGTTGTGCCGATGGGCAGCAACGCCCCAGTTTCTATAAAATGTGTGAGGAGGTAAGGGCAGACGCGGGGTGTAAGGCTCAAGGGCCGCAAAGTAAGGCAGACAGCTTTGGTGTTTTTCGTGTTTCCAGAGTCGATCAAGGGTGTTGTATATAGAAGGTAAGAGCGTGTCTAATGCGTATTCTAAAGCAGTTTCTAGATAAGGACTGGCAGCAGTATCGCGTTGGTTTTCACAGCAAGCGATCACATATTGGCTGATCCAGGCTGCTGCTTTAGAGGACCTGGTTTTTGCCATATTAAAGAAGAGATCAAAGGTTGTGCTGTGCTGTAGCAATGTGGGGTTTGTAAAGAGCACTGGCATTGTGGTGGTACTCTCATAGGCTTGCAGAGTCGCTTTAAGCCATACTTTAGCGGCATCCAATTGCTGTTGCTGTACATATATATCGGCAATGTTCAGATAAAAGTCCCCATCGTGAGTACGAAAGGATTCCGGGCCTGTAAGCCCTTCGCAGTATGACAAAAGTGCTTCTGTATGGTTTTGACCCCGAAGCAGTTGGATAAGGTTGAAGGCGTAAGTGGCATTGGAGGGATCATATTGGAGGGCTTGTTGCATGGCCTCTGTTGCCAGTATCAAGTCTCCATTTTCTGCAGCCGCCGCTGCCAGCGCAGTATAGCCAGGAGCCCAGTTTGGTGCTTCTTGCGTCAGTTTTTGGGCCTGAGTTTGTGCTACCTGAATTTGTCCGTGATGAATAAGTTCAAAGATTTTCTGATAAAGGTCTTTGGAGTTGGGGTTCATGAGCCAAATCTTTCATGTTAAAAAGCCTCCCGTGAGGGAGGCTTTTTGTTATTGCGTATTCGCTAAATTTAGCCAGCTACAGCAGAGGCATCGTTGTCGCTTGAATCAACGCTGTTACCAGCGGGGTCAAGAACGGTGGTTTTAACCGTGATTTCGATGTTTTGACCAGGGCTAAATACTGCATCACTTGAACTGCTGGTGAAGAGCAGTACGGTTTTGTTGGTGGCGTCGTTGCTATCAAACACAGCTTCTCCGGTGCCTCCAGCAACAGTGCTCCAGTCTGCGTTAGAACCGCCATTGATGCTGATTTGGTAGTTCGCACCGGCCTGGGCTCCGGTTACACCCGTGTTACCGCTGTCGGTTACTGCACCAGCAGCTTCGTTGGCTACATCGTTAACACCACCAGCTACAGGGCCAGCCAGGGTGCGGTGAATCATGCGCTCAGAGAAACGTACTTTAATGGTGTCACCATTGCTGGTACCAGAGTTTCCACCATCAACGACGGTGATGCTTTCCACAGTGGGTTTGTCTTCATCGGTATTGATGGAGAATTTGTAGTAGTCTTCAAATTGTCCTTCGGTCAGTTTGAAGTGGTCTTCATCGCGGGTAATGCCAGACTTATCTTTAAGACCTGCGGTTCCGCCTTCAAAGGTTACGGCGTAGTCAGGTACGTTGTCAGAGTCGGTGTCAGTGGGCAGCATGCGCTCTTCTTTGAAGGTCATGGTGACTTCAGTGTCGTCGCTGTTCCAGCTGGCATTGAATGCAGATTTGTCCCAAACGAGACTTCCGTTGTTGCCGCTGGTTCCTGAAATGTTGCCGTTTGATGCACTGGCCGCATTGAAGGTGGTTTCGTCATCAACGCTGAGGGTTTCAGAGGTGCCGAAGGCGTGGATTTGGAACGCATCAACTACAGTTTGGCGGTCCATGGGCTCAGAGAAGCGAAGAACGAAGCTGGTGCCAGGGTTGATGCCAGAAGCGTTGCGGCCTGGGGTAACCATGGTGACTTCGGGTTTATCGCTCAGGGCGTTGAATTCAGTGCCGAAGCCGGTGCTGTTAGAGCTGGCAACGCCGAAGTCATAACGGTTCGCATCGGGATCGCCTTGCTTGTTAGACTTGAGTACTTCTACACGACGACGGGTGGTGTAACCGTTGCGGCTTGCAGTAATTTCAAGTTGAACACCGGCAGGTGCGTTGTTGAAAGCGTAGGTTCCGCCAGCGGTGACGGTGCTGACTTCGTAAGCAACGCTGCTGTTCAGAGACTTAGCGGTTACGGTTACGCCGTCAAGAGGCGCATTGGTGTCATCGTAAACTTTACCGTTGAAGGTGGTTCTTTCGATAACAGAGATATCGCCTTCGCTAGGAGCCAGGGTCGCTGAAGGACTGGCGGTGGCAGAAGGATCTGCAGAAGGCATCGCAGAGGCGCTAGGATTCGCAGAGGGCATGGCAGAAGCGCTAGGATCTGCAGAAGGCATGGCAGAAGCGCTAGGATCTGCAGAAGGCATCGCAGAAGCGCTAGGTGCGGTAGAGGGAGCGGTAGAGGCTGTAGGCTCAGCAGAAGGTGTGCCTGGGGTTGTAGGGGTTTCAGTAGGCGAGCACGCAGCCAGTACAGAGAATGATGCGGCAGCTACAAAAACTTTGGATAAAATACGTTGGGTAGTCATAAAAAAACCTTTCCTTTTAAACACAATGGTTTAATCTTTGTGTTGTGCTTACATACTACTAGACGAGGGCGTCGGGTGTAAGTTCCATTCGTCACTAAAATTTTTTATTTTTTAATAGCCAAAATATATATTTTTATACGATAAAAGCCTCCCCGAAGGGAGGCTATTTATTTTACCGTGTGGAGCTAGACTTAGCCAGCTACAGCAGAGGCATCGTTGTCGCTTGAATCAACGCTGTTACCAGCGGGGTCAAGGACGGTGGTTTTAACGGTGATTTCGATATTTTGACCGGGCATAAATACCATATCACTTGAGCTGCTGGTGAAGAGCAGTACGGTTTTGTTGGTGGCGTCGTTGCTATCAAACACAGCTTCTCCGGTGCCTCCAGCAACAGTGCTCCAGTCAGCGTTAGAACCGCCATTGATGCTGATTTGGTAGTTAGCAGCAGCTTGGGCTCCAGTTACACCAATGTCGTTAGTGTCGGTTACTGCACCAGGAGCTTCGTTGGCTACATCGTTAACACCACCAGCTACAGGGCCGGCTAAGGTGCGGTGAATCATGCGCTCAGAGAAGCGTACTTTAATGGTGTCACCATTGCTGGTACCAGAGTTTCCACCATCAACAACGGTGATGCTTTCCACGGTGGGCTTGTCTTCATCGGTTTCGATGGAGAATTTGTAGTAGTCTTCAAATTGTCCTTCGGTCAGTTTGAAGTGGTCTTCATTGCGGGTAATGCCAGACTTATCTTTAAGACCTGCGGTTCCGCCTTCAAAGGTTACGGCGTAGTCAGGTACGTTGTCAGAATCAGTGTCAGTGGGCAGCGCGCGCTCTTCTTTGAAGGTCATGGTGACTTCGGTGTCGTCGCTGTTCCAGCTGGCGTTGAATGCAGATTTGTCCCAAACGAGACTGCCGTTAGGACCGCTGGTTCCTGAAATGTTACCGTTTGAAGCGCTGGCCGCATTGAAGGTGGTTTCGTCATCAACGCTGAGGGTTTCAGAGGTACCAAAGGCGTGGATTTGGAACGCATCGGTAACGGTTTGACGGTCCATAGGCTCAGAGAACTTCAGAACGAAGCTGGTGGTGTTGCTAACGCCAGAAGCGTTGCGGCCTGGGGTAACCATGGTGACTTCAGGCTTATCGCTCAGGGCGTTGAATTCAGTGCCGAAACCGGTGCTGTTAGAGCTGGCAACGCCGAAGTCATAACGGTTCGCATCGGGATCACCCTGTTTGTTAGACTTGAGTACTTCTACACGACGACGGGTGGTGTAACCGTTGCGGCTTGCAGTAATTTCAAGTTGAACACCGGCAGGTGCGTTGTTGAAAGCGTAGGTTCCGCCAGCGGTGGTGGTGCTGACTTCGTAAGCAACGCTGCTGTTCAGAGACTTAGCGGTTACGGTTACGCCGTCAAGAGGAGCATTGGTGTCATCGTAAACTTTACCGTTGAAGGTGGTTCTTTCGATAATTGAAATGTCTTCCTGGGTAGGAGGCAGGGTAGCTGAAGGGCTAGCAGAAGGAGCCATGGAAGGCTCAGTAGTAGGAGCCATGGAAGGCTCGGTAGAAGGAGCCATGGAAGGCTCAGCAGAAGGCTCAGCAGAGGCGTCTACAGAAGGGCTAGAGCTAGGGCTAGGTTCGGTGGTACCAGGAGCAGGTCCGCAAGCGGCCAGCATAGAGAGGGTCGCGGCTGCGGCTAAGGTGCTGCTCAAAATTTTTCTTGTTTGCATCGTCAGGGTTCATCTCCTTGAACTTGAGTAATACTTGATATCATTTTTTGATGTCTGACTGTTTAGACGGCACCGGTTTCGGAAAGTTCCAAAGTGTGTCAAAAAAACTTTGATATTTTTTTAACGGGTGCATCTAACGCTTAGACTACATATTTACATTCAAACCCATCAAACGTCAAATTTTTGTAAGCGACCTCACCAAAGCACGAAAAAACCCGTCATTTCTAGCTTTGATAGGCTTTTGAGACGGGTTTTTGATTAAGGTAAGCTTAAATTTCTTTAAATTTCTTTAAAAATTTATGGGTTAAAGGCACTTTTGGGGCCCAAAAGTTGCTTTTAGAGCTCAGCAATCTCTTGTGCAGACAGGCCAGTATATTTGCGGATGACGTCCAGGGGCAAACCGTCGGCTTTCATCTTTTGAGCTGTTTCGCGCTTTCCTTCACGCTTCCCTTCGCGCTTTCCCTCGCGCTTTCCTTCGCGTTTTCCTTCGCGTTTTCCTTTTTCGAGGCCTTTTTCGAGGCCTTTTGCCTCTCCTTCTGCAATTAGGCGCTTATCTTTTTCACTGATGGCATTCACAAACATTTGCTTTACCTCCGTTTTGTCGGTATAGATCCGCTCAAAGGCTTTGTAGTCATTGGTATTGATGCGTCCGTCTACTGCCAGCATCTTGAACCAGTTTAAAAACAATGATACCGCGATACGATCCTCTTTTTCAAACAGTTTCATGAGCTCTTCACCCAGGGCGTCAAGCTGGTAATGGTTTTCAGCTAAAAAGAGGGTAGAGACAATATTCTGCATATTGAGTAACTGTTCAGAAGAATACTCATTTTCTGCAATTTTGAAGTATTTGAAACCAATACCAAATTGACCCAGTAGCTCATGGTTTGCGATGGTATCTGCAATAAACTCGGGGGCATTCCATTGCGGATCGCCGTTGTAAAGCAGGATAGGGTAGACGGGGGGAAGCTTGTGTTTAACTTGTCCTGACTTAATCATAGCAAGATAAAGACTCGTAATATAGTTCAGAATACGAACCGAGATAAATTTATCCACGCTCGATTGAAATTCCAGGAGCAAGTACACAAGCACCTCTTTGTCTTTGAGCTGAATGCGGTAGATTAGGTCTGACTCAGTGGCTTTATAGTCCTCAGAGATAAAGCTGTGGTCTACCGTTTTTGCGGTACTAAAGTCTAAGTCTTTGACCCAGGGTTCGGGCACAAAGGACTCTAACAATTGACGAAAAATCGTGACATTAGAAAACAAGCGCTTGTAGCCGTAATCATGCACATGGTAGACCATTTTTTACTCCTAACCTCTAATTATGGCTGTGCAACTCCGCATTTAAAGCAATGGTTTTGGCGTTGGGCTTGCAGATCACCTGGCCTGTGCGTGAGTCCTGAATAAACAACATGTAGTCACGGCCTGACAGCTCGCGGGCGTTCACAATGTTTTGACCTGGATCCACGTTGTTGCCATCGCGATCTACCGGGTGATCATTGGCGTCTACAAGGGCGACCTTCATGCCTGCGTAAATGTACAGGCCCGCAGCAATGGTGCAGCCGTTGCCCAGCGAAATACCGGTGCCCGCGTTGGCGCCCAGCAAGCAGTGGTCGCCCAGGCGAATGACGTGGTTGTTGCCCCCTGAGAGGGTTCCCATAATCGAAGCGCCACCACCCACGTCAGAGTTGTGCCCCACAAAGACCCCGGCCGAAACGCGGCCCTCGATCATGGCGTTGCCCGCCGTGCCTGCGTTAAAGTTAACGTAGCCCGCGGGCATCACCGTCGTGCCTTCACCCAAATGAGCCCCCAGACGCACCTGTGCACCGGCGGCAATACGCACCCCGCTGGGCACGTGATAATTGACCAGATAGGGGAATTTGTCAATGTGGCTCACCACCAGGGGTTCGCCCTGTAGCATCGCTTTGATGCGTTCCTGGGCCAGATCGGCGGGCAAGATGGGGCCTTTTTGTGTCCAGGCCACGTTGGTCAGGGCGGCAAAGGCCTGCTCTAAACACACGCCGTGGGGCTGCACCAGACGGTGAGAGAGCAGGTGCAGCTTTAAGTAGGCTTCTTCAGCGCTTTTTACAGCCTGGGTGGTATCCACCAGCACCATCAAACCCAGTTCTATTTCGCCATAGGCAGGGGTTGCCATGCCAAGGGCCAGTACCTGGGTCAGCAGCGTTTTTTGTGGGCGATCGCCCCAGATTTCGGCGAGGGTGTCGTGGTCCTCGGGTGCAAAGCCCAGCCATTGGTTTTCGGCGCTGAGTTCAAGTTTGTCTTGCAGACGGTTCCACAGGGCTTCATCTTGACTGATTTCAGGGTAAAGCACATCTAAGGTCTGGGCGTCTTTGTGGCGGCGTAAGCCAAGGGCAAAATAGGTCATGGGGTTTCTCCTTTGGGGGCAAGGCCCTGGTGTAATAACTGCAGGTAGTCTTCAAGATCCTGCACCAAAATATGTTCGTCTTCGGTGTGGGCCTGGGCGGTTAAACCGGGGCCAAAGTTAAAGGCGGCAATGCCGTGGGCCGTGAGTTGGGCCACGTCGGTCCAGGCTTGCTTGGGGGCCCGCTTTACCTTGAGTTCGGCAAAGCGGTTCATCAGGTTTTCAAAACAGGGGTTGCTCACCACCTGACCGGCGGGTACGGTGTCGAGCAGCTCTAACTGCACCCCAAAGTGCTCCGCTTGAAGCTGTTGCTGTAAGTGTTGCCAGGCCTGTTGCTCGTCTTTGACGGGGGCAAAGCGGTAGTTGACGTTGCCTTGCCACCAGCCCGGTAGCGAGGTGCGTCCCGGCTGGCTCTGGCTTTCGGTCAATTGAATGACATCAAAAAAGGGCAGGCCAAAGACGGTGTGTTCCACGGGTGACAACTCGGCCACGTGCTGCATAAAAGGCAGCGCTTTGTAGAGGGCGTTTTCCCCGTTCCAGGGCCGGGCCGAATGGCAGGCCTTGCCGGTGACGTGCACGGTGGCGTGAATGCTGCCCACACAGCCCAGCTGTACGGTGTTGTCGGTGGGCTCGCCAATGATGGCGGTATCAATGCCTTTAAAATAAGCGGGGAAGTGGCGAATCAGGTGGTAGAGCCCATTGTCTACCAGCGGGGTTTGCTCTTCACGGGCGTAGACCACCAACGACAGGCGGTAGCTTTGTTCAAGTCCGCTAATCTGGGTCCGCAAGAGCTCCACAAATGCCGCCAAAGCGCCCTTCATATCTGAAGCACCAGAGCCGTGTAGCCGTCCGCCCTCAAGCCGGGGACTAAAGTGGGCGGGCACCACATCGGAGTGTCCCACCAGGGCGATGTGCGGGCGCGCGTCAGCTTCCCCGTTGAGCACCGCTTCGGGGGCAAAGATCAGCGAGTCTTCGGCTTCGAGCAACTGCCAATGGGGGCATGCCCCTTGCATCTGGGTTTTCAGCCAGGTGTTAAAGGCCTGTTCCTGGCCGGTGGGCGAAGCAATGGTGAGCATGTCCCACAGGCACCGGGTGACCGCAGACAGGGGGACTGTAGGTTCAGACATGAATGTTTCCGATCCGTTGGGCGACTTCCTGGCAGAGGTCATCGGTAATGCAATAGATCATGCGGGCGTAACCTTCGCCGTCATCGCCAAAAGAGGTACCGGGGGTGATTAAAAGGCCAGCCTCAATAAAGGCTTCCATAATGTCGTCTGAGGTTTTCAGGGCCGGGTGCGAAAACCACAAGTAGAAGCCGGCCTGGGCCCCAAAGACGTCAAAGCCTTTGGCTTCTAAAGCCCGGGTTAAAAGATCGCGGCGGGCCTTGTACAGGGCGGCAAAGGCGCGGGGGTGTTGGTCGTCGTTCCAGGCGGCAATGCCACCGGGCTCGATAAAATTGGGAATGCCCACGCCGATGGGGGTACGCATTTTGCCCAGCAGGCGGATCAATTGGGTGTTTTGGCTGAGCATGGCCCCCATGCGGTAACCGGTAATATGGCTGCGCTTGGACAGCGAACGCAAAATGAGGCAGTGTTGACTGTCGATTTCGATACAGGAGGTGGGCGCTTCGTCGGTGTAGTACAGCTCGTTATAGCATTCGTCTGAGCACACTAAAAAGTCGTAGGTTTTGGCCAGATCCAGGAGCTTTTCGAGATAGGCTTTGCTGGCAATGGCGGTGGTGGGATTGTGGGGCGAGTTGATCCAAAAGATCTGGCATTTTTGCCAGTCTTCGGGGGTAAAACTGTCCAGATCGGGCATGAACCCGTGGGCTTCCGAGAGGGGCAAAATGCGCACGGGCACGTGCAGGGTGCGGGCTGCGGCTTCGTAAACGGGGTAAGACAGTGACGGGATCCACATCTCTTGTCCGCTGCTCCAGTCAAAGAGCATGGGCAGGTGAAAAATCGCTTCTTTGGAACCCTTGCAGGCCAGGATCTGGCTGTTGGGGTCGAAGGTTCTGCCATAGACACGCTGGGCCCAGTTGGCCACGGCCTGACGGTACGCAGGGCTGCCTGTGGGTTTAGGGTATTGAGAGACGGGGTTGTTTTGCAGGGCTTCAATCACCGCTTCGCGGGCGGGGGGGTAAGACGGATCCAGCGGGTCCCCCATGATCAATGAAATCATGGTTTTGCCTTCGGTTTCTAAGGCTTGTAAACGCTCGTTGAGCGCAGCGATAAAATAAGGTTTAGAGTGGAGCAAGTACGGGTTAAATTTCATTTAAAAAACTCCTTTTTTCAGCATGATAACACACCTCACTTAAGCAATTTTAAGCTTTGATTCAGCTTGTTTTGGGGGGGCTTGTTTATGATGAAGATACAGACAAACAAACAGGTATGCAAACAAGTTAAAGAGAGGAGCGCCGTTGATGAAAGTCGCCATTGTGAGTACCCTGCCCCCAATCAACACCTCTTTAAGCGAGTACGGAAAATTTTTAGTGGAAGGATTGCACGGGGTGGATGAAAACTTAGAAATCCATGTGCTGGCTGACGTTCCCGACACAGAAGTCGATGTCCAGGAGATGGAGCTGCCTCACCTTAAGGTGATGCGCACCTGGCGTTTTAACGCCTGGAATACTCCCCTCAAGTTGGCCTTTAAACTGATGGCCTTGCGCCCTGATGTGGTGCTTTTCAACGTGCAGTTTGCCTCCTTTGGCAATCAAAAAATCCCCGCCATGTTAGGCCTCACCGCCCCCGCACTCCTGCGTAAGCTTGGGTTTAAAGTGGTGACCGTGCTGCACAATTTGCCTGAAGCCATGGCTTTAGATGAACCCTATTTTGCAAAAAACAAACTGGATAAATGGCTGATTCAAGCGGGGGGCAACCTGGCTACCCGTTTTCTCTTAAAGTCCAACCGCCTGGTGGTGACCCTGGACAAGTACAAGGCCATCTTAGAACAAAAATACCAGGCCAATAACGTGGATGTCATTGGTTTGGGCTCTTATATTGCCCCGGCTCAACAGCTGGTGATTCCCGACACCAAACGCTTGCTAACCTTTGGTAAGTTTGGTACTTACAAGCGGTTAGAATTTTTGCTAGACACCTTTACTGAGTTATCCCGCGAGCACCCTGACTTAGAGCTGGTCATTGGTGGAGCCGATCACCCGGCCACTCCCGGTTATATGGCGCAAATTCAAGCACAGTATGGTCATTTGCCCAACGTGCGTTTTATTGGCTGGATTGAAGATGCAGATTTGCCCGAGATCATTCGTTCAGCACAGGCCCTGGTCTTGAGTTACGAGTCCACGGCGGGCAGTTCTGGCCCCTTGCACCTGGCCCTTTCTCAGGGTAAGGCCATTATTGCTCCGGACTTTGGTGATTTTCGTCTGGTGGCAGAGCAAGAGCACGTGGAGATTATGTTTTATCGCTGTCGCGACGCGGCCTCTCTGGCAGACCGCTTGCGGGAAGTGGCTACAGGTGCTGTGGATCTAAAAGCCATGGGTGAGCACAATTTGAAGGTGGCCCGTGAAAACTCCTCGATTAAAACGGCTGAGCGCTACCATCGCTTGTTGCAAGACGTGCGGCTTGAAGAGGTGCCTTTTCCGGAGTTGTCTGATGTTAAAGCCTATATCGAAAAGTTCGAAAAGTTCGAAAAGCGCGAGCCGTCAGCGTTTAAAGCAGAGTTCTTGCACACCCTCTCTTAAGTGTCGCAATAGGGTGTGTAACACGGGTTTCAGACGGGCAGCTTTTGCTTCGGCATAGCTGCCCGTTTCTTCGTGCATATAGGTGGCCTGAGAGATTTCGAGCTGAAGGGTGCTGACCCCCGATTGGGGCTTGCCGTAGGCGCGGGTAATGTAGCCGCCTTTAAAACGGGCGTTTTCTACCCAGTGGTACCCTGAAGTTTCAAAAACCTGACGTGCCCGTTTCGCCAGCGGGACTGCACAACTGGTGTCATTGGCGGTGCCCATGTTGAGTTCGGGCAGGACCCCGTCAAAAAAACGGGGCACCACAGAGGCAATGGAGTGGGCTTCAAAAATGAGCACGTGTTCAAAGGACCGTTGTAGGCGCTTGACCTCGGTCTGTAAGGCAATGTGGTAAGGTCGCCAATAGGTTTCAATGCGGCTTTGTATTTCTTCGGGGGTGGGTTCTTGTCCGGGCAGATAAATGGGGCGGCGGTCAAAGCACGTGGTCGGACACAGGCCGGTGGTGTCAGCCCCCGGATACAGGTTATGGTCGTCTTCGGCGCGGTTGAGGTCAATCACGTAGCGGGAGTAATGGGGTTTGAGCACGCTACATCCCAGGGCGGGCGCAAAGTCGTAAAGCAGATTTAATAGCCAGTCGGTGTCGGGTGCACCCTGAGCATAGGGATGCATACGCTCCGCCAGCGGGCTGGGGATGGTGCTGCTATTGTGTGGCATGCTGATCAGCAGGGGCACTTCGCCTGCATGCAAAACGTAGCTATCGCTCATGGTTTAGAGGTTCAGTCCGTTTAAGATCTCAGCGGCTTGATCTGCCTGCATAAAGCTCAGTTCAGGGGTGAAGGTATACTGAATACTGGCAAAGCGCTGTTTTAGCGAGGCATAGTCAGCGGGCGCCAGGGTTAAGGTTTCGCCTTGCCATTGCAGGGTGTCGGCGTAGCTCATGGTTTTTAAACGCTGCACGTCGAAGCGTTTTTGCTGGCCATCAGGGTAAGTAAAAATCAGCTCTTGTTGCTGGTTGTCCAGGTACTTGAGGGTAAACACGGGACTCTGCAGGTCAAATTGAAAACCGCTCATGGCATCCAGTCCGCCCTGGACCAGTGGGCGGCCCTGGGGGTCTTTGGTTACCGACAAGAGCAAACGGCCGTTATGGGTTTCGGGCATAATGGGCACCACCACAGGCAGGTCAAAGTCTTTGACCTTAAGGCTCAGGCTGGCGGGCAGTTCTGCGTTGGCCTCCAGCAAAAAGTCTCCATTGCTCAGGGCTGTCAGCTGATAAGGTTGGTTTTGCACGGATTGGGTGTTAAAGCCTGCAGGAGCAGCCGGTGGCGTTTCGGGGGGCGCAGGGGGCTCAATGCTTTCAATGCCCTGCTTGCTTAAAATGTCTTTGAACAGAGCCGCTCTGATGGCTTGTGCCCGCTCTTCTTTTTCTCGGGCCAGCTGGGTTTGACGATCCTGCTCGGCCTTCCAGCGCTCTAAAACCACTTTGGCCTGTTTGTTGTATTCTTCCTGAGCTTTTTGGGCTTTTTCGAGGCGGGCTTGAATATAGCGGAAGTAGTTGAGGCGATCCTGGTTTTGTTCTTCGATGGTAATAGGCTGCGGGTTGGGAATATTGCCAAAAAGCCGTTCGCGTACCAAATCGTTTTGCTTTTGTTGCTCCGCAGAGGCCAGTGCTGCCTGCTGTTGAAACAAAATGGCCCGTGCTTCAGCTTTTGCTCGCAGTCTGGCTACCTCTTCGTTGCGGCGCGTCATATAGGTGTCCATAATCTCTACAATAATCCGGCGTGCGATTTCAGTGTCCCAGCTATAAATCCCCGAGACTTCATAAGCCAGCATTGTGGCTTCCTGGGGCTTCAGGTATTGAGAGGTTAAGATCTTTTCTTTGGCCACCTGTACTTCTTCCAGTTGATCCACAGGCAAGGTACGTTGGATAGGGGGGGTAGGATCTACCGCCACCTGCAGTACAGAGAAGGCGTCCACATGTTCGGTAGGAGCAATTAAGCGAAAGCTGAACATGTCCTGCGTGTTATTGGCTTCAGTGCTCGAGGGGAGTTGGGTCTGAATCCGGGTGTTGACGGGCTCATAAGACAGCGTCGGTGCCTGACAGGCGGTCAGTAAACCGAGCGTTCCCCAGGAAAGTACCTTTAAAAATTTGTGTGTATGTCGCATGGCCCACCTCAACAGCATCTATTACCTTTATCATAACCGATTATGGGGGGCTTATGTCATATCATGTGTTAAAAATGCGCGCCATAGCCTGTGCGTAGCCCTCTCTTTTCTGTTGCCATTGCGTGTTGTGCCCCAGACGAATAAGAACACGTCTTGTGTCCTGGGGGTTCAGGGCATTCCGACCATGCATCATGCGGGTGTTATCCACAATCATCATATCTCCGGGCTGCCAGCGGTGAGGCCTTTAGGGCTTCTTCTGGCCTATGGGTTGTGGGGTGGGCCAAGCTGAGGTTTCGTTCGGCATGGGGCACCAGTTTAGCGTACAAAGGGTGCTCAGACAGCAGTGGGGCCACGGTGTGTTGGGCGTCTTCAATGGCTTGCTCAAACGCCTTCTTATTAAACCCTGTTTTGAAAGAGAAAAATATCTTCCGCAGATTAATTAAGACCTTAATTAATTTTTAAGTTCATCCCAAACTTGGTGTTTTTAATCTCATCCACAATCAATTTGTTATATTCATTGAAAAACACTAAGGTATTCAAATAGGGCCACGAAGCAAGGCATAAAGCTGAATATTTATCATGCGGTATGGGGTGAGGGTGCTAATTTTCGCAAAGGAAAAGGAGCCGCTGCTGGCTCTTATCTGAGGGTTGTCTAAATATTGGTTAGGTATTTGTTGGGTGCTTCAATAAATAATATCTGGATCAGAAATAGGCGCTTCTGTTACTGCTTCTTCTGAAATTACTCTGCCACCATAATCTCTCACAATGCAACGGCCGATATGATTATCCATAAATACAACGCTAGCGGAATACTCATCGTATCTGAGATTTATGGCCATTTCCATCTCTTTTTTAAATACTGGATCAGCACTGATAATTCTTTGGCCGTCTAAAGAAAATTCAATACCCTTGGCTTCGCCCTTGAAAACCATGCAATATATTCCCCATGAACTTGAAGTATTTTGAGTCTTCCAGTCTCAATTCTATAGGATTACGTTACAGATACTCAAGTCCCGCTGAAATAGGGGGCAAACGTTTTTTCTGTACTGCCTCAACTGTGGTGTGGACGTAAATTAATTAACCCATTAATTAATTTGTTTCATCTTCTGACATTCTCGTAAAACAGCTTGCATGTTTTCATCCAGAACGTCATGGGCGTTTAGCATTTTCTCCAGGTAGTAAACGCCCATGCGCATGGCAAAGGAATTGATTGACCTTTAGCGTCCGCCGAGGGGAATGCGGAAGGTACCGCCCACAAAATTCCCTGAATTGGTGTGGTTAAGGTCCACACTGAAGGACCAGCCGCTTTTGCCGGCCACGCCCGTGCTGAGGCCGCCACCGTACATGCCCTTGAGATCACCGTCAAGCGTCATGCCTGCACCCGCCATCACGGTTGGCGCCGCAAACAGGCTCGTACGACCGTTATTAAAGCTTGTCAGCTTGATATCGTACTTGGCCTTGAGGTCCACATCCACGCTAAAGACCGATTTGTCTTTTTCTTTCGTTTTGCCCGTCAGGGGATCTGTCACTTCGGCCTGGTACTGGGTGTTACTGAGGCCCCCACCCATGTCCAACTTAAACTTGCCCGGACCAAAGCTTTCGCTCATCAGGTTGTACCCCAAACCAACCTTGGTTTTGTGAGCCCCGTCAATGGAACCAGAGTAGTCGGGCGAAAAAGAATAGCTGGTCAACAGCGAAAGGCGGGGTGGGCCATACTGATTGCTATAATTGCCAGCAGACTGATGGCCATCGGTCCTGGCTGTTTCACCGGGAGTTTGCGCTGGCGGTGGGGCTGTGGGAGTTGTCTGGGCAGCCTGGGCCGGTGGAGTCGTGTCCGGTGCTGGCGTGGCAGGCGTTGCCGGTGCAACGGGCTGGGCCGGTGGAGTATAGGGAACAGCGGGTCTTTGCTGAATCGAAGTCATTTACTTTGCTCCTTTTTAAAAAATTGGGTTTAAATATCGGCCAGTTGAAAGTCGTCAAAAGTTTCGATTGGCTTGATCCGGAGTGGGGCGGGTGCCGCGTCTGCCGGTAGCTGCTGATGCAGGGCTTGAAGCGCTTCAAAATCGTTGTAAAGCGCTTCAAGCACCGCGATTTTAGAAAAACCAGGATTCAGTTTCCGCGCGGTCTGCAGGTATTTGCGGGCCTGAGGCAAGTTTTCCATTAAAAAGAAAAGATAAGAGTAAAGGGCGTAGGATTGGGCTGCGCTGGGCTTAAGGTCAATCGCTTTCGCGAGTTCATCCACTGCCTGGCGCAGCAGGCGCTCTGGCAGCCGCTGTTCGGGGGCCTCGAGAGAGAGCTGGTGCAGGTTCATCACCTGGGTGACGGCGCTTTCGTAGGTTTTTACAAAGCGTTGCTGAACTTTTTCGTTAATCTGTCTAGCATCTGCTTTAGCCTCAGCCAATGCCTCAAAATCGAGCATAGTGTTCACCTCAGACTGGAATACTTCTTACCTTAAAGCCTGACCGATATTTTTGTCAATTTCTATTTAAGATAGTTTTTCATTTTAAAAAACTATCTTTCACTTTTTTTGGCAGGCCGGCAGGCCCTATGATTAAAAAAGAAATTATTCAAGCTGACGTGAAATAACAAAGCCCTTTTTAATTTGATTTTTGGAGTAATCTCGTTTCAATGCATTCTCGAACGTTCGTTACGGATTGAAAACAGTGTTTCAGCATTTTGGGGTGACCACGGCATCCAGGTACACCTCGCGTCCGTGCTGAAAATTTCAATGAGCGCGTGATGGCTTAAACTGCTGGTGAGGGCGTGTTGCAGCTGGCTATGCAGATTCTGTGGGTCGCTGACGATGCGAGCCCCTTTTGAACCACAGCGATCCACAGGCTTCACGATAAGGGGCCAGGTCAGTGTATCCACCGCAGGGGCTTCGCCCCCTGTAACGCTAACAAACGGGGCTGTGGGGATTTTAAACTGCTGCATGATGGCTTTCATACGCAATTTATGAGTGGTGTTTTCAGCCACCGCGCTTCCATAAGGTCTGGGCAGCACCAAGCGCTCTGAAACCTCGCAGGCGATGGCGTTAAGTTTCCCGCTGCCGATGGTAATCCACCAGTATGACGGTATAGCCTCTGTTTTTTAGGCTTTCAATAAGGGGAATGTGGGCCTGTATGCCGCCCAGTACAAGGGCAATTTGAGTTGACATTATTTTAGGGGTTTTCTGTTACAAGTGTAAAAACAATTGTGTTACACTTGTAAAACCCCTGTGAAATGCGGTTGTAAAAACACAAAATGAACCCTCACAATAGTCCTTCTCCCACGACAGTTATCGGTGTTGTTCCTGATTATACCCGGTGCGAACAAGAAGTTTTAGACAAAACAGGATCTTTTCAGTCCAATGGTGCCGTGTTGGTGTTAGATGCCCATAGCTATAGCGTGATTGGTATGAGCCAAAACTGGCCCGCTATCTCGGGTATGCATACAGAAGGCCAGTGGCCGTATGTGGAATTTTTGCTCTCTGATCTTTTGGCTGCACCCGATGAATTGGCCCAGGTGGGCAGCCAGGTCAAGCTGCTTAAACCCATGACTACTCTGATTCGACAGCGTAAGCCTTTTGAGCTTCAGGCGGTGCGCTCGGGTGAGATGATTTTTATTGAGTGGATTCCCACAGGGCACTTTCAGCTGCCTGCGAATCGCCGTTTTCAGAGCCAGCGGCCTTCACCCGAAGCCGTGAAGGCTTCTCGTCGCAACCTTTACCAAACCCTTCAAGACTTTTGTATCCATTTGCAAGAGGCTTTAGGTCTGGACCGGGTCATGATTTATCAGTTTGATGCCCAGCAAGCGGGTGACGTGGTGGCCGAGAGTTGTCGGTCTGACTGGACCCCTTATCTGGGGCTTCATTACCCCGCCACTGACATTCCCGCGGTGGCTCGACAATTGTATCTTAAGGTGCCTTCGCGTCAGGTCTACGATGCAATGTGTCCTCCCGTGGCCCTGCTGACCCTGGCTGAACACCCTGCTGCCGCTTTGGATTTAACCGCCTGTAGCCTGCGTTCGGTCTCTCCTTATCATCTGGAGTATTTGCAAAACATGGGTGTGCGCTCAAGTTTGAGTATTGCCATTGTTTATCAGGGTGAGCTTTGGGGACTCTTGTCTTGTCATCATGGCCAACCCTTGAGTTTTCCGATGGCGGTACGGGAGTATGCTTTAGAAACCGTGGGGCTTCTGCAAACCTGTCTGGCAGATTGGTATGATTACCAACAGGCCTTAGACGCCAGTTATGTAGACCGCATGTATCAGGCGCAACAACAGCAGATTTCAGCTTTAGACCCTCAGGAGCACGTGGAGATTCTTGAAAGTCTTCTGTTGGGCAATTACGGTTTGGAATCTGTTTTGCATGCCCATGCGGCGGCGATTTATGCCGAGGGCGTTATTGCGGCCACCGGTAACATCCCCAGCGAAGCGTGGTTGCAAGACTTTGTCAAAACCTGGCGTCAAAGCCCGCATCCCGAGCATCCAGACCTCTTTGTGTCCGACCATTTGTCTGAAGACAGTCCCATTCCCGCTGATTTTTCGCCAGAAACCTCGGGCATGATGGCTTTGCAGGTTTCCACTTCACCGGATATTGTTTTATTTGCTTTTCGTCAGGAGTCTCTGCACGAGGTGCACTGGGGCGGTAATCCCCATGTCATTCAAGAACCCGGAAAACCGCTCTCTCCCCGCCGTTCTTTCCAGCTCTGGAAAGAAACCGTTTTAAATCATGCCCGTCCCTGGAGTGATTTAGATGTGGCCTGTATTAAGGGGTTTGCTCAGTTTCTCAGGGATCAGTTTTCGCCGACCTTGCTCAAGACGATTCTAAAAGAGGGCACCCGTACCCTGGCACAGCACATTCGCCAGCACACCTATATCGCCCGCGCCTTGACCAATGGGGTCCAAAGCGGCATTGCCATGGCAATTTTAGAGGCCACCGATAC
This sequence comes from Candidatus Sericytochromatia bacterium, assembly GCA_964229355.1. Taxonomy (GTDB): domain Bacteria; phylum Cyanobacteriota; class Sericytochromatia; order UBA7694; family UBA7694; genus CAXRDE01. Next base: position 88,860 of record CAXRDE010000002.1, read on the forward strand.
CCCCTCCACGCTCTTGCATATGAATCAGAGCCTGCAAAACATCTTTGCGATGCCGCTGGCGGAAGCTGTAACCCAAAATCGCAGCGTCGATGATGTGCTTTCGCACCTGGGGCTTACGGAGACCCAAATTCATGCGCTCAACGGTATTCCTCAGCGCATGAACGTCTGGTCCCCGCGTCTGGGGCACCGGGTGGTTAAAATGACCCGTCGCAATCTACTGTCCTTGTACGATGCACAGGCCCGTTATGCCATTGTGGCCTTTCAGTTTTTTGATATTACCGCCGAAGAGCGCATTGAAAGCTCTCTGCGTGCAGCCCACCGTCAGGTGGACCAGGCCGATGCGGCCAAGCTCAAGTTTCTCACCCATACCAGCAATGAGCTGTTGGCGCCTTTAAAACGGGTACTGTCTTTAAGCGAAGGTTTGCACGAAGAGCTTGAGTCCATGGCATTAGATGACCTGGCGCTGTATACCGAGCAAATGAGCCATGCCCATAAACACATGCTTAACCGCGTGGAGCAACTGCTCTTTTTTGCGCGCAGTGCCAGTGGCCACGTGTTATTGGATCTTGAAAATGTGGACGTGTTTGCGCTCTTTCGGGAGAGTATGCAATGGTTGCAAGACTTTGCCCGTAAGCAAGAGGTCAACATTAAGCTAGAACCAGTGGCTGAACCGCTGTGGGTCAGCGGCAATAAACAGGCCTTGCAGCATATGATGGTGAACCTGTTAGACAACGCGGTGCGCTATTCTCAATCCGGGGCAACAGTGCGCTGTCGTCTGCGCTTAGACGCCAACGGAGAACGGGTGTTCGTGGACATCGAGGATCAGGGTAAAGGCATGAGTGAGCATGAATTGGCTCAGGTCTTTACTCCCTTTTACAGCGGTGAGCAGCCCTACCGCTCAGGGCAGCATCAGGAAGGGGCCGGGCTGGGTTTAACCCTTGTTAAGCACATTGTAGAAGCCCACAGAGGCCATCTGGACTTACAAAGTGCCGTCAACCGGGGTACCCAGGTGAGTATTGCTTTGCCCCAGCGCCAGAGCCAGAAGCATCTGGAGCTGAGCATGCCCTATTACGGTAGCTAGTCCCAGCGCCGTAACTGGTTACGAGCGTTCTTGTGGCGAAAAGCCTCTTCCATATTAATGTCCAGGCGGTTGGCCAGGGCCAGGAGATAATTGAAGACGTCAACAAGCTCTTCGGCGACGTCGGCAATGCGTTCTTGATTGGTGCCGCCCTGGGCAAAGTATTTTTGATGTTTGCGAATGGCTTTAAAAAGCTCACCCACTTCTTCGCCCATTAAAAAGCAATTGTGAATCAGATCCACATCGAGCCAACCCTGTTGGCGCTCAAGGTCGTGAATATAGGTTTGATAGTCTTGCATGGCGGCCGACGGCGGCAGCTGAATCGGTAAGGTATTTGGATTAATATTTTCACTCATACCCTCATTTTAGCAGCATGCAAGGTTTCGCAGTATAATGAAAACACCCGTGTTTACGAAGGAGATTTTTAACACCATGCGCGATTACATTCTGGTCTATATTAACGGCAAGCGTTATGAAATCAGAGGCGAACAGGCTTTTATGAGCCTGTCTGACTATTTGCGTTATGAGCGCTCCTTGACGGGAACCAAAGTGGTATGTGCTGAAGGCGACTGTGGGGCGTGTACGGTTTTACGAGGCGTTAGCCGCGACGGCCATGCAGACGCGCTTTATTATGAGAGCATCAACTCCTGTATTACCTTTATGCATTTGATGGACTGCACCCATCTGGTGACCGTCGAGGGGCTGGCTGACAATAGCAGCTTAAACGCTGTGCAATCCGCCATGGTCAAACACCATGGTGCGCAGTGTGGCTTTTGTACGCCGGGAATCGTCTGTGCCATGACAGAGTTTGTGAACCATCAGGTGTGTCAGCGGGATGAAGCGCCCCCTGAACGCTTAGCAGCGGCCCAAATTCGCAATGCCCTAACGGGTAACCTGTGCCGTTGTACGGGCTATGCTCCCATTTTAAGTGCGGGTCAAGATATTGATTTAAACGCCTTTGTGACCTTGCAAAATCGCTATGAAAGCCCTGAAATGCGCAAAGACATTGCAGCGCACCAGTCAGTGGGCATTCACCTGCGTACCGCCGAGCGGGAGTTTTACGCGCCCACCAGTTTTGAGGCGGCGGCACAGTTTAAGGCGGAAACCCCCGACAGCAAGATTTTCTCGTCGGCCACCGATATGGGGGTGCTGATCAACAAGGAGCGAGCGAATCCTTTTAAAATCACCAATTTAAGCCGTGTGGCTGAAGCGCACCAGGTGCAAGAAGAAGCGGGTCACGTGGTGGTAGGGGCTCGGGTTACCCTGAGCCAATTGGAGCATTTTTGCCGGGAACGCATTCCTGAGTTTTCGCGTTTGATGCGTATTTTCGCCTCGCCTCAGATCAAAAACAAAGGCACGCTGGTGGGCAATATTGCCAATGCTTCTCCCATTGCCGATACACTGCCCTTTCTTTTTGTGGCAGAGGCTGAGATCGAGCTGCGCTCTGCCAGCGGGCAACGACGGGTGAATATCAATCAGTTTTATAAGGGCTATAAGCAGCTCGATATGGCCAGCGATGAACTGATCAGCCGGGTCTGGATTCCGATGCCTGAGCGCAGTGATATTTTGCGGTTGTATAAGGTTTCAAACCGCAAGGATTTAGATATCTCTACGTTTACGGCGGCTATTCGTTTGCGTCTTGATGACCAGCGGCATATTGCTCAGGCCTCCATCGCTTTTGGGGGGGTGGGGCCCGTGGTACTGCGTTTGCCGCGCACCGAGGCTCTCCTGAAGGGCAAGCCCTTCAGCGAAGAAAGCTTTTCTGCCGCTGGATTGCAGGCACGTCAGGAAATTACACCGATTTCTGATGTGCGGGCCAGTGCGGATTACCGCTTTGAAGTGGCTCAAAATATTCTGATGAAATTCTACTGTGAATGGGAAGAAACCCACACCGCTTTTGCCATGGTCTAGGGGCACGCTTGTGCCCCAAAATTGACGTTTGAAAAAGGTGTGGTATATAATGCCTCAATAATGTGATAAGAATCACCCCGTTGTGTTGATTAGGTTTTTAAAAGACTGTGGTTAAGTTAAATTGTTTTTAAAGTCTTAAAAACCGTTGCCCATCTGCCATCCACACGTTCAGGGTCTTTATCACGGATTTTAGAAGGGTTTTGACATGTACTCAGATTCTTATACTTCCGAAATAGAGAACCTTTTGTTTCAAGACTTAGAAGTCACCTGTAAAAGCGATTGGCACCATGAAGTTCAGGCCTATGCTTATAAAATGGAGCAGCAACTTCAGCCTCTTTCTCCCTTACCTCCTGCCAAAGAAGCCGAACAGCGTTTACAGCGCCGTCTGCAGCAGCGCGCCAAACGTCAAAAGCGCCGTGAGCGCACCCCAAAATCTCAGGCAGCCCTGGCCCCCGTTTTGCTACAAGCGCAAAAGCGCGCCGCTTTACCCCGTGTATCGGCCCGCCAAATTAAAGTGGCCTCTGCCTGTGTGTTGAGCGGTGTTGCCATAGTGGGCGCTTACCAGACCTTTAAGCAGCCCGCTGAAGCCCAACCCCCCATTCAACAGGTCATGTATCAGAATGCCGAAACCAAAGTTGCGGCATTCCGTCAGGAGATTCAAGAGGGTGAACACTTTGTGGTTGAGCACGACACGCCTATTCAATACGAATCAAAGCCTGGTGACACCATCGAAAAAATTTCGCGTCGTTACCACGTCAGTCCCAATACCATCGTTAAAAATAACGCCAGTGATAAAATTGATGACGTTTTAGAGCCTGGAACCAAACTGACCATTTTGCCCGTAGATGGCATTGCCCACCCTGTAGAAAAAAGCGAAACCCTCGCTGAAATTTCAAAGCGTTACGATGTGAATGTGCAAGAGATTATTGACGTGAATCAGCTCGACAATCCCCACATGATTGCAGAACGTCAAAAGATTATTATTCCCAATGCCACTGAACTGAAAAAGCGTCCCAAACCAGTAACCGTCATGCAGGCGATTCAGTCCGCGCGCACGGGCAAGACCCCGCAGACAGCGGTGTCTAAAACGGGACGTCGTTTGTCCTGGCCTTCTGCCGGTGTGGTGAGCTCCAATTATGGCTGGCGCTGGTTCCGTATGCACAATGGCATGGACGTGGCTGCTCCCGTGGGTACCGCCATTAAAGCGGTTAAAGAAGGTCGCGTGGTTTACAGCGGCTGGATGGGTGGCTATGGATACGCCGTGGACATTGACCATGGCAATGGCTTGCGTACGCGTTATGCCCACTGTTCTGCTTTAAAGGTGAGCGTGGGCCAGCAAGTGGGCCGCGGCCAGGTGATTGCGGCCATGGGTTCCACCGGAAACTCCACAGGACCTCACCTGCACTTTGAAGTGCACCAAAACGGTTCTGCTGTGGATCCCCGTCGCTTTTTCTAATCCCAATGAATTTACCGGCAGCTACCGCGTTGCCGGTTTTTCGATAACCCGTATATAATGGGCAGAATATGCAGTATTTTTGGCTTTGTGTTGCCTCTCTCATTTTTTCTAGTGGTTCAGCAGCGGTTTTTCTGATGTTGCAGTCCTTGCCCATGCATCAGGTGCTGGGCGTTTTAGGACTCACCCTCTTTTTCCCTCTGGGTATTTTGCTCTTCGTGCGCCTGCGCACCTTGCAGTTGGGGCACCAGTTAACCCACTACTTGCAAAGCCTGACCCGGGGCGAACCGCTGCCGTTGCCGCTCTTGCCCAAAGGAACTTTTTGGTCCGATTGGCTTAAACCTTTGAAATCCATTGAAACCTATCTGGCGGTCTCCCAGCGGGGCCTTGCGGATCGTCAGGCCCTTTACGAAGACATGGAAGAGCGACTGCTCGAAAAACAAGAACGGCTCAGTAACGCGGAAGAGTCCCTCAAAGACAATCAACAAAAGCTACAGCATAGCGAATACAAGGTGTTGGAATATACCCTGGCGTTGCAGCATATCAATTTTATTCAGCAAAAAATACAGGGTGAGTTAAATGTAGAAACCCTGCTTAAAGAATCTACCGAAATGCTTATGCTGCATTTGAGCGTGCACCGAGGTGTGTTTGTGGGGGTTGCGAGTGCTTCTTCAGAGCTGCGTTGTTTGGCCCCTGTCAATATGCCTGAAACCTTTGATGCAGAGCCTTTAGCGGTTTGGGCAGAGGCCTTGCGGTCGCTATTGGCGTCTCAAGACTTGCTTTCACCTCCCGATGAAGACCCCGAGTCACTGGTGCCCTTGCTCATGCTGGATGCCTCACACGGGGCCTTGTTCGGCGTCTCTTTTCAATCGGCGGCCATTGCCCCCATCTGGGTCGAAAAAGAGCTCTGGGGTGCCTTTTGTCTCTTTGATAAAGAAGTGCGTGTGAAAGAAGACGGCCAGCGTCTGGGGGTGCTCGGCGAAAGCGAGCAGTTGATTTTGCAGAATGTAGTGGCCTTTTTACAAAAAGATTTAAAAAATGCCCGTCTGTTTGAAATGGCCACCACCGACAGCCTCTCTCAGCTTTATATGCGCCGTTATTTTGAAAACCGGCTAGACGATGAGTTGCGCCGTTTGCAGCGCCATGCAGAGCCGTGTGCTCTGTTGATGTTAGACATTGATCATTTTAAGTTGGTCAATGACAATTACGGTCACCAAACGGGAGACGAGGTGATTCGTTCCGTGGGGCGCTTACTGAAAGATATTTGTCGTCAGGGTGTGGACTTGCCTGCGCGCTATGGCGGCGAAGAGATGATTGTGCTATTGCCGCAGACCACCCACGAGGGCGCCCTCATTGTGGCGGAGCGCATCCGTCAGGCAGTGAGCGATTTACATGTGCCCGCCATGGATCCAAAGCCCTTTCCTCAGGTGACCTTAAGTATTGGCGTATCCTGCTATGGCGACCACGGAAAAACCCGCGTGGAGCTGATTGAAGCGGCTGATCAGGCCCTGTATCGGGCCAAAGCCTCCGGGCGAAATCGGGTCTGTAGTGCCCAGGAGATTGTGATATGAATACCGATGAGCGTCGAAAAACCCTGAGAAAAGCGGCTCGCAAACAGCGGGTGCGCAAGCTCTTTGTGCGCCTGGGCGTGATCCTTTTGATTTTGGGGGTTGCCACCAGTGCCGGGGTGGGAGCTGCTCTGTTTACGGTGTATCGCCAATTGCCTGACGTGGGCCAGCTTGAAAACTATACCTTGCCCATGGCCACTGAAATTTATACCGAAGACAAACGCCTGTTGACGCGTATTTCTGCGCAGGGACGCTATGACCCGATTCCCCTTCAAGAGCTGCCCCAGCACGTGCAAGATGCGGTTATTAGTGCTGAAGATGGTCGTTTTTGGCAGCATGTGGGCGTGGACTACCTCGGTCTGGCGCGAGCGGTTTACATTAATATCACCAAGAAGAAGGCCCTCACCGGTGCCAGTACCATTACCCAACAGCTCATTAAAAACCTGTTTTTAACCCCTGAAATGACCATGAAGCGTAAAGTGGCCGAGGCTCTCCTGGCCTTTCAGCTTGAACGCCGTTATTCAAAGCAACAAATTTTAGAAATGTATCTGAACCTGGTACATTTGGGGCACAACGTCTATGGGGTAGAAGCCGGGGCACAGATCTATTTTGGTAAGTCGGCGCGCCAATTAACCCTGGCTGAATCCGCCCTGTTGGCGGGTGTCATCCGCAGTCCTGCTTACTTGTCCCCTTATAATAACCCCGACAAAGCAAACAGTATTAAAGAAATTGTACTGAAAGAAATGCTGCGCGATGAGCGCATTACCCAGGAGCAGTTGGACAACGCCCTCAAAGAAAAGATCAGTTTGGTGGGGCTCCGTCGTTCGTATCCGTATCCTTATTTCCTGGATTATGTGATGTATCGCTTACGCCAGGACTACGGTCAAATTCCCTTTCAACAAGGGGGCTGGCGCGTTTACACCACCCTGGATCCTGACTTGCAGAGCTATGGCGAAAAGCTGCTCAAAAAGGAACGGGCCCGCCTCGCCCAGAGTGGCGCAAAGCAAGCGGCACTGGTGGCAATTGACCCCCGTTCGGGATACATTCGTACCCTGGTGGGTGGCGTGAATTATGGGGAAAGCCAATTTAACCGGGCCTTTCAGGCCCAGCGCCAGGTGGGCTCTACCTTTAAGCCCTTTGTGTATCTGACGGCGCTTGAACAAGGCAAAAGCCTCTACGATACGGTGCGCGATGAACCCACGAGTTTTGGCGGGTACCGTCCTCAGAACTCGAACCGTCGCTTCCATGGTGATGTCACCCTTTTACAGGCCCTGACCCTGTCTATGAACGTGCCGACGGTAAAGTTGGCCCATATGGAGGGCATTTATCGGGTGATTCAAACGGCCCAAAAGGCCGGTGTGACCAGCCCCATTGCTGCGGATTTGACCTCTGCTCTGGGCTCTTCAGAAATGAATCTTTTGGAATTAACGGGGGCTTATGCCACCTTTGCCAATGATGGGGTTTTGGTGAAGCCCACCGCGATTTTAAAGATTGTGGATCACGCGGGAAATATTATTTATGACCACGCGCGTTCTCAGGAACGTGCCTTTTCGGCGCTGGCGGTACGCCAGCTCACCCAGGCGCTAAAAAATGTGGTGGCAGCGGGTACGGGTACCCGTGCCCGTATTGGGCGTCCGGCTGCCGGAAAAACGGGCACTACCGATCAGGCTTATGACACCTGGTTTGTGGGATATGTTCCCCAGCTGGCCGCAGGGGTCTGGGCGGGTAACGATAATCCCAGTGCGACCCGCGGGGGTGGGGGCACCACCTGTGCTCCCATTTGGCAGCAGTTTATGGCCTATGCGACCCGTCGCTTGCCCATTCAGGATTTTCCGGGGGCTGAAATTCCGGGCGCGCAGAGTTCGCCTTCCGCCTCTCCTTCAGCGGAGGTATCGGGTGAGCCTGAAGAGGGCAATACAGTGGTTGAGGTGACGCCGTCTCCTGACGCTGAGGTGCCGGCTGCGCAGCCCACCTCTTATGCAGAAGGGGGAGAGTCGGATGTTCAGGTGGAAAGAACGCCTGTGCCAGTCAGAACCCCTTTGCCCACGCGGGCTCCCATTGCACGGCCTAGCAAAGCCCCTGCGCGAGCCCCTGCTCCGCCGCCTCAGGCGACGGCAGCACCCGCAGAAAGCAATGAAAACACCATTTTAGAAATGAAGCTTCCCGAACTCTAAAGCCTTGTTTTTTAAGTTCCTATTAAATTATAAAGGTTATAGGTAAGGTCACAGTTTGTCATGGGATAACATAGACAACCAGCTTTGTCTCTTAGCCTAAGAACGTAGGAAGTGATTCATGAGAACCTCGTATTTAGCCCTGAGTTTGTTTTTGGCATCGTGTGCCATGGCCCCTCCCAATACCGTGCCTCAAAATACAACGGGGGTGTCGGGTAACGTACCACCCAACAGCGGGGCGCGTCCTATTCCCGTGGCGGACCAGGGGCAACATACGCATTCTCATACCCTTCCCCAGGACGGCCTGGATCGCTTAGACTCTGCAAAAGGTGTCTTGCAGCGCAACGGGAGTCAGGACCGTCTGAGCATTCAGGTGGTCATTCAGCGCCCGGTTGCAGACTTTAGTACCCAACAGCTAGAACTTTCGCGGATTAAAAATTTGCGGGCCTGGGTAGAAGGTCCGGGGCTGAGCACTCGCATTCTCAATGTGAACAGCTTTGTCTCCGTGGCAGACCAAAGCCAACAGACAGAACTGGTGATCAACGAGGTGCCACGGGGTAAGCATCGGGTGGTTACGGTCCAGGGATATCAGGTGGCCGAAGAGGGGGATCCCCCTGAGGTGGTGGGTGCGACCCTAAAGGCGGTCTACGACTCGCCAGCTGAGAGTACCAATGTCACCCTGACGTTTACCTGGCGTAGCACCGTTTACGCCGAAATTATTAAGTCCTTGCTGGATGCTGCAGAAGAAGGCCAGGGTGACGCGAGCCCTGAAGCTATTCAAGAAATCCTCGACAATTTAGACGAAGAGGCCCTGAACGACTTTTTAGATGCGGTTATTTTTGGTCAAAACCCTCCGACAGGTCCCACGTATCAGGTGCATCCGGATCGCTTAGATCCTGACAAAATTGCACAAATTATTATTGAACAGTCGGGCGAGATTCCGATTCACGAAACCACAGCTGCCGTCCCCGATACTTACCTTGAAAACATGGCAGATCTGGAGCTAACGGTACAAACCCCCCAAAAGGTTCCCTTTACCAACAGCGAAATTCAGGTGCAAATCACCGACCCCGCCTCTCGTCCCATTGTCATTGAAACGGGCAACGATACAGGGCAGGTGCCACAAATTGTGCCGGGTCAATGGGATGCCGTGGTGAAACTAGACGGTCTCAATGGTGGGGTGAGCACCCGCGCCACGGTGACCGTAGATGAAAATGGAACCGTTACCCTGACCGAAGGCACCACGTCAAACCCGATTATTTTACCTCCGGTCATTACCGCCATCGATAAAACCACCGCGGGCGGTGGCGACGAAATCAAGTTGACGGGTGACGGTTTTGATCCTGATAAAACCAAAAACACTGTTATGTTCGATGGTGTAGAAGCCGAGATTGTTTCGGCCACTGCCACTGAGTTAATTGTTAAAGTACCCGATGGCGTGACCGGTACGCCCAAAATTACCGTGACCTCTGAAGACAAGACCAGTAATTTCGCTGAAGTAACCGTGGTACCCAAAATTACTGCCCTGAGCTCACTTTTCGGCAATCCCGGTGAACAGGTGACGATTACCGTGTCAGGCTACGATCCTTCTCAGGTGCCTACCACGGTCCAATTTAACGGCTCTTCTGTTACCATCGATCCTGAAGACACCATTGTTACCAGCAATACCATCACGGTAACTGTGCCTGTAGATGCCACGACAGGTCCTATCACGTTGAATCCCACAGGTCTGGATCCTTTAGAAAGTCCCGTGTATACCATTGGGGATCGTGCAAAAATCCTTACGGTAAGCCCCACAGCGATTACGCCGGGCGCTACGGTGACGGTAACGGGTGTCAATATTAGCGAAATTACCTCCATTACGATCAATAGCACAACCGTCACTGAATTTTCAGTGGTTCCTGGAACACCCGGTAACCCCGATGTCGTTACCCTAACCGTGCCCCCTGGGGTCACCAGTGGGGATCTACGTATTACGACGGTCAGCAATGGCGTCGCTTCTGCGCCCGTCGCTGTTTTGGCTCCGCCCACCATTGATAGCTTTGACCCCCCCACTTCGGCTTCAAATACCCTGGTATTGCAGGGCACGAATTATTTGCCGGTTACCGAAGTAAGTATTGGCGGAACTGTGCTAGATCCTTCTGCCTACACCATCGATAATAACGGGCAAATCACCATTACCCAATTGCCCGACGTTCAGGTGTTGGGTTCGATTAAAGTGACCAACCCTGCGGGCAGTGCCGTAGCGAGCTTGACCTATAGCGATGTGGAAAACTTTATCGGTAATGCCACCTCGGCGAACTATTATCTCTCGCGTTCGCTAGAGTTTTATGAAACCGTCGGTGGCTATGGTGCGGTTCCAGACGTCGTTAATCCCTATCTTGGCTTTTCCAGCCTGCACGGTATTAATGTAGACGGAGAGGGCCATATCTATGTGTCCACGATGGACGGCAAAGTCTTTAAGTTTAACGAAGATGGTTCACCGGTGGCAGGATGGCCGATTGGCACCCTGGGTAGCGGATATGTGGATGGGCCTATTGCGACAGCAAGGTTCAGAAGTATTGAAGATCTTGCCAATGATGTGAATGGCAATATGTATCTGGCAGATACCGGAAATAACGCCATTCGTAAAATCAGCAAAAACGCGCAGAATGAGCTTATTGTTCAAACCCTGGCCCGTTTGCCGGGGCCTGAGGGCATTGAAATTAGCCGTGACGGGGTGCTCTATGTCACCGGCAATAACCCGGCCAATAATACCAGTTCGTCGGTTCCCTCTTTTGTCTACAAAATTACGAACTTAGAGGTGCCGGATCAAACGGGTATTATCAACGTGTTCCCTCAGGGCGGGATGGCGAACCTTGCGACGACCCCCCCCACCAGCAATGTGGAGCTGGTCGTGGGAGGAACCCCGCCGGGTAGTTTGCCTCGACCTTCCAAGGCCATGGGAGCCGTTTCTTACGGTAATGCCTACTTTAAGCACATTGAAGGGCTGGGCATCGACGGTAATGGTTATATCTATGTCGCGGATTCGGGGCATGGTTTAATTCGCCGCATTGACGATGTGAACAAAACGGTATCGGTGTTTGCCGATATGCACAGCTGTTATGCCAGCAGTTCAGGTTGTTCCCCCAGTACAACGCTACCCGTAGTGGCTGATATGCATGAGATTCGTGTGGATCGTGAAGGCAATGTATTTGTGCCTTCAGGATATGTCAATGCCACGAGCGTGGTGTCACCCGCATCGGGGATTTACCTGATTAATCCCCAGGGTGAAATTTCACTGGTGGCGGGTGCTGACAGAACGCGTACGGGTATTTACTACTTTGGTTTAAAGAATGGTGACCCGCTTAATGCAGCCAAGTTTAGCAGTCCGCTGGCGGTAGACTTTGGCCCTGATGGCAGTCTCTATGTGGTAGATAATGCCTGGGGTATCCGCCGGATTCCACGTTTCCATCCTGCCAGTAATCTGCAGATGCCTTAAGGATCTATTATGAAAAAACCTTTTTTATCTTCTGCGCTTTCATTGACTACCCTGTGTTGTATGGGCTTGTCTTTGGTGGCCTGTAGTGATGTTAATCTGAGCTATGGCGTGGGAATTGGTGGCCTGACCAGCATTTCAGATCGCAACCGCAACGCTGCTCAACCCGGATCCTTTGAAGAGCTCGATAATTTAAACGTGATGCCGACAGCGACGCCTCATCGCGGCAGCGGAGACAGCGTCGGTGGAAACAACACGGGCGAAGATGCCCCATCGCCGCCAGCTTCGCCTTCGGTAAGCCCTGAAAGTCCACGCCCTGTGGTTCAAGGCAACGCCGAGACGGGAGACGGACGTTTTCGCCTGCGTTTGATTCCTGAGGGGCCGATTGAACTTGATGACTTTGGGGATCGCCAGTTGGTACAGATTATACTTACCGACCTGGACGGTAACACCCTTAACCTGGAAGATTATACGTTGATCTGGGAGTTTGAAGAACCGCTGGCTGTACTCAGTGAAGACGGCAAGTATGTGGTCTCTCAAACAGAAAAGGGCATCACACGGGTGAAAATTAGTGTTGAAGAAGATCCAGACACCTTTGTTTTTGTCGATGTATTGATTGGCCAGTCTTCCACCTCCGGTGGTGGAGGTGGCGGCGGAGGTGGTGGTGGCGGAGGTGGCGGCACCTCGCCCACGCCTACCCCATCGCCTTCAACCACCCCATCGCCAGCAGATACCGTGACCGGCGTTGTGATTTTTTCATAATGCCAAAGCTGAAACTGACGCTTCTTTTTCTATGGGCTGCCTGGATGTATACTCCCGAGGCTCACGCGCTGTTGGGTGAAGACTATACCATGGTGACTTCTTACTATGCGGCGCCTTCCCGTTGGCCCCCCGAGTATGAGGCCCGTGTGGATCGCTTTGCTAAAGTACAGCGTGAAATGCAGCCGGAAATTGTACAATTGTTTAAGAACAAAGCCAACCAAATCCATAAGCAAATTTGGGTGGCTCAGGGCCGAGGTTGGAGTTTTGCTCAGGCCGCCGATATCCGCAATGCGATTATGCAAAATCGCTCCGCCAGCCAGGTTTATCAGGTTAAGAATCAGTATATCTTTGTCTATGCCGATGGAAGCCGTGTACTTTTTCAGTACAATCCCCGCAACTATCTGGTACATACCTTATGGGCGGTCGACAAAGATTTTGATCCCGGCGATAAAGGGGCTTTTCCCAAATCATTTTGGGAGAACGCCCGCGTTTTCTACCCGCAGTCCTAGTCCTTGCTTTGGTCATGCTACAATAAAAGCAAATCAATAAGGACTCTCCTTTATGCGTGACATATTGCCCTTTGTGGTCACTTTTTTAATGGCATGGCTTAGTGCCGATTTGTTGGTGCCTCTGGTCCGCCGTTTTGCCTACGCCATTGGTAAGGTCGACAAACCCGGCACCCGCAAAATTCATAAAGACCCTATCCCTCGTCTGGGTGGCATTGCGATTTTTCTGGGTTGCTTCTTGGCCTTGCTGGGGGTTGACCTTTTACGTCCTGGTTTCTTTTCAAACCTACCTGTGCAATGGAAAGGCCTTCTGGCCGGGGGCGGCACCATTTTCCTGGTAGGCCTCCTGGACGACTTATACGATTTGCGTCCCAAGGTGAAGTTATTGGGACAGATTATTGCGGCCTCGATCGCGTTTGCACTGGGCGTAAAGATTGTCTTGATCACCAATCCTCTGGGCGGTATGTTACTGTTCCCGGAGTGGTTAAGTTTTATTCTTACAGTGGGTTGGCTGGTGGCCATTACCAATACCGTTAACCTGATTGATGGCCTCGACGGTCTGGCGGCGGGGGTGTCGACCATTGCAGGGGTCACCCTGTTTATGATGGCTTTTGAGCGGGGACAAGATTTAAGTGCCATTATGGCGATCGCCCTGGTGGGAGCCACGATGGGTTTTTTAAGGTATAACTTTAACCCGGCCCGGATTTTTATGGGAGACTGTGGTTCTTTATTTTTGGGTTTCATGTTGGGCGCTCTCTCTATTACCGGTGCCATGAAAGTGGCGGCCACCGTATCGGTGTTTTTACCCATTCTGATTCTGGGCATTCCCATCTTTGATACGGCCTTTGCCATTATTCGTCGCTTGATCAGTGGTAAACCTATTTTTCAAGCAGACAAAGGCCACTTGCATCACCGTTTGTTGCGGGTGGGGTTGTCTCAGCGTAAGGCAGTACTGTTAATTTACGGCTTTTCAGCCTTGCTGGGCGGTGTGGCCTTGCATCTGATCCACTTTCCCTATGCTCGTGTCTTGATTGTGGTTTCACTGATGCTGATTATTTGGGGGGCCGTGGATTTTCGGATTTTTCGGCCTCGTCGTATGAATTAACAGTGCCATCACAGCAAGAGCGCTGGCGCGCATTGTGGTGCTTTATGGCTCTGTTTTTGCTGCTGACCTCTTATTATCTGGTCAAACCCTTACGCTCTTCGTTTTTTTTAAAAGAATTTGACCCGGCCATGTTGCCCTACTTCTTTTTGTGCTTTCCTTTTCTGTCTTTGGCGGTGACGCGCCTGTTTGACTTTTTTTATGCCCGTTTGCCCCGCCTGCGCTTAATTTTTTATACCTACGGCGTGGTCATGGGCTGCAAGCTCTTTTTTTGGGCCACGCTACCCGTGGCGGGCAAAGGCATTATTCTGGCATTTTATCTGTGGTCTTCGGTATATTTCTTGTTGTGTATATCGGTGTTGTGGGCCTGTGTGAGCAGTGTGTTTACGGCGGCTTCAGGGGAACGGTGGTTTGCCATGATTGCCCTGGGCGGCATGGCCGGTGCTTATGGCGGGTCTGCGTTTTCAAGTTATTTGTCGCAGACCCGCTGGTCTGATCAAACTCTGGCTGTATCGATGGGCATGATGGCCGGCGTACTGGGGTTCCTGACGCTGGCGCTGCGCACATTTTCTGATACCCCTGCAGAGCAGACTCATGGAAAACGTTCTCCGAACATCGTCTCCCAAAACAGCCTTTTCGCCGACTTAAAAGCCATTTGGCAGCGTCCTTTTATTCGGGGACTGGGGGTGATTGTGTTTGCGGTGGCCTTTATGAACACGGTGGTGGAGTTCAAAACCCAGAAAGTGATTGATCGGCAATTGGCCGAGACCCAGTACCTGGAGAGCTTTGCGGACCTCAATAGCGTCTTGTGTCAAAAGGCCGGTTGTCAGCATTCCCTTTTACATCAGCCCTTTTTTGAGCAGGTGTATACCCTCAAACAGGTGGCTGCGAATTCCCGCGAATCGACTTTAACCGCCTGGCTGACTTCTCAAGCGGTGCCTGTGGCATTAACCCAGGGCGCGGTTGCTCAGTATGCTGCGTACCAAAAAGCCCTGGAGCAAAAAACCCGTGGCTTCTTCTCAGATATTAATCAATGGATCAATTTAATTGGCGCCTTTTTACTGCTGGTGGTGGCACGACCTCTGTTCCGTTGGTTGGGCCTGCGCTGGGTCGTCCTGATTTTGCCCTGCTTATTTTTTGTGGCCGCACTTGCTTTACTCTTTCCTTTAGAGCTTTCGCTGGTTTCGGGCTTGCTGGTGGGTACTGGTACTCTCAATTATTCTTTAAACAAGACCGCCAAAGAACTGTTATATACTGCGGCTGATGAAGAGGTGCGGTTTCGCTTTAAGCCCTTAATTGACGGCCCGCTGGTACGTTTTGGCGATGTGTCAGCAGCGCTACTGACCCTTCTGGTGACCCAGGGACTTCACCTGAGTTTGCTGTGGCAAGATCAGGTGGTGTTAGGAGTGGGTATTATCCTCTGCCTGTTTTGGGCCCTGAGTGCTTACCGATCCGGGCGGATTTATGATCAGCTAAAAACCGCTGCATCATCCAGCGTATACTGAGTAAGCAACAAGGAGGATGGTCATGCGCGGCAGTTTAATGGTCTATGAGCTTTTTTTAATGCTGTTGTCTGTGGGGGTCTATGGCAGTGCGTTTGCGCTCACTGCGGCCTCGGCCTTATTTTTAAGTCAGGTATTGCCCTGGGGCTGGCCCTGGTGGGGCTTTTTTATGCCAATGCTGGTGGTCGTATTTACGGTGGGCGTGATTGTAGCGGTGGGCTGTTTACGCTTGCTTTTGCCCGCGATGAAAGCAGGACACTTTACCGCACCCGTCAGCCCGGCCTTTTATGTGTGGACCTTACATTTAAGCTTAAATCGCCTGGTGTTTATTGAGCCCCTGCACAGCCTTATTTTATACTCTTCGGTGTTGCGCTATTTGGCTTTGCGGGCTCTGGGGGCAAAGCTTGCCTACGGCACGTCGATTTCTGCCAAAGTCAGTTTCACGGATCTGCCCTTTATTGAAATTGGCGAAGGCTGCATTGTGGGGGCCAATTCTTTATTAACAGGCCATTACCTAAACAAAGGCAATTTGTTTTTAGGCAAAATTGTGATTGGGGAGCGCGTCAATGTGGGGGGCTATTGTCGCATTGGGCCCGGTGTGCAAATTGGCGATGATACCTGGATTGGTGCGGACTGTCAGATTGCGCCCATGGTCACCATTGGCAAAAAATGCACCCTGGAGCCGGGCAGTACCCTGGCACCGGGCACGCACTTGCCCGATGGGGCCACTTATCCGCCGCAAGAAAGCACGGTGTGGTAGCTAGAGCAGTTTAGAGCTGTGATCGGTGCCGTCGAAGCTCAGACGCACCTTGCGGTCGTCCACCAGGGTTTCTAAGTTGACAGGGCGCTTCCAGATGCGGTACAAATTGCGCAGGGTATCCTGGGCAAAGTCCTGT
Source organism: Candidatus Sericytochromatia bacterium (assembly GCA_964229355.1). Taxonomy (GTDB): domain Bacteria; phylum Cyanobacteriota; class Sericytochromatia; order UBA7694; family UBA7694; genus CAXRDE01. The sequence continues at coordinate 105,287 of CAXRDE010000002.1, forward strand.
TTGAGGTCTACCCCTTCGTGGGTATGATGCAAGAGCAGCTCTCCACGGTTGGCGAAGTTACCGTCAGTGACGCGAATATCGGGTTCGCCAAAGTTGGTGAGGCTGGTGAGCAGTTTGCTCTTGATGTCTTGAAACTGACGAGAGGCAATTTCGTACTGCTCGGTATTGCCGTTATAAGCAAAGGTAAAGAGCTTCATGTCTTCACACAATTCCATGGTTAAAAACTCGTCTAAAAACATGACGTCATTATAGACGCGGCGTACCTCAAAGATTTTTTGACGGCCCAGTCCCAGTTCTTTGTTCCAGGCTTTCTTTTCTTCGTAGGTGGCGATCTCATCGTAAGCTTTACCAAAGCGACCCGTGTTCCAACGCTCTTCGATGTTTCTGAAGATTTCTAAGCCAATTTTGTAGGGGTTGAGTTGTTTGCCTGCCATGGCCACGGTGCCGGAGTGCAGTTCTGCAAAATCTACGATTTCGCTGGCGTTGGCGGCTTTTTGGGTCATGATGGTGGAGTGCCAGTAAGAAGCCCAGCCTTCGTTCATGATTTTTGTGGCCCGCTGGGGCGCAAAATATAACGCTTCGTCTCTGACAATCGAAAGGACTTCATGCTGCCAGTTTTCAAGGGGGGCATGCTGCATTAAAAACAGCAACACATCTCGAAAGGGTTCTGACGGAAACTGAGCCTTGTAAGCTTTTTGTTCGTCTTTGTACTGTTGTTCTTGCTCTTTAAGGTAGTCTGTCGGGTTGATGAACTTGTCCATGTGGGGTTTGGACTTCAGGCGAAAATTGGGCATGTCTTCCTGGGGATCATCGTAGCCGGCCACAGGCTTCTCTTTGGTTTCATAGCGCACAATGTGCGGGGTATGAAAATCAATGAGATTTTCGATTGAGAGGCAGGTGTCTAAAAAATCCTCGACCTTTTCTTCGCCATAGCGCTCCATGTAACGGCGAATTTGGGTGCCGTGATTGGCCATGACATCCACCATTTTGCGGTTGGTGTGGGCAAAGCAGGCATTGTTTTTAAAAAAGTCACAATGGCCGTAGACATGGGCCATAATGGTCTTTTGATCCACAAAGCGGTTGCAGTTCATGAGGTAGGCATAACATGGGTCGGTGTTGATCACCAGCTCATAAATCTTTTGCAAGCCGTAGGCATAGGCCTTGCTCATGCGGTTGTATTCCATGCCAAAACGCCAGTGCGGGTAACGTACCGGAAATCCGTCATAAGCGGCGATCTGGTTCATGGTTTCAAAATCCACCATTTCGAAGATCACCTCAAAAAAGTCCAGGCCGTAGTCACGGGCGTGGGCGGCGATCTCCTGACGGGTGCTTTCAAGTTCAGGGGATAAGCTCATGGTTATTTTCCTTTGCCCAGGAAGGTTTTAATGCCTTTGAGAATGGCTTCTTTGTTTTCAATTTTGGCCAGGGTGATTTTTTCTTCGTCAGGAAAGTGCTTTTCGAGCTCTTTAATGAATTTACCACTGCCGTAGCGGCTTTCGACCTGGCCGTAAGAAAACAGATTTGAGGCGGGTAGCAGTTCGTCTTTGATCAGACGAATACACTCTTCGTTATCGCGCTCAGACCAATTGTCCCCATCAGAAAAGTGAAAGGGGTAAATATTCCACTGATCGACGGGATAGTCCTGACGAATCATATCAGCACAGAGTTTATAGGCCGATGAAATGACGGTGCCCCCGCTTTCACGTACCCGAAAGAAGGTGTCTTTGTCCACTTCTTTGGCGACGGTGTCGTGAATAATATAGCGGGTGACCAGGCCTTTGTAGTGGCTGCGCAACCAGGTGTCGATCCAAAAAGAGGTCATGCGTACAATCTCTTTTTGGGCTTCCTCCATCGAGCCTGAAACGTCCATCATTAAAATAATGACGGCATTGGTCATGGGCTCAGGGGTTTCCTGGCGATAGCGAAAGCGCAAGTCTTTGCGAATAGGCACAATAATCGGGTTCTCAGGGTTGTACTCCCCGGAGGAGATCTGGCGCTTTAAAGCCTCTTTATAAGTGCGCTTAAAGTGACGTAAGGAGTTAGGCCCCACCTGATTAATGCTGCTATAGCGCCCTTTGATGCTTTCAATTTGTTCAGCACCTTTGGGCTCAATGCGGGGCAACTCCAGTTCCTCAGCCATGATTTCCACAAATTCATCAAAGCTGATTTCTACTTCCATGGGGTGCTCACCGGGTTGATCTCCCGCTTCGCCGCCACCCTGACCTTGACCCTGTTGGGGCTGTCCGACGGGATCGCCTTCTTTGCCGTCTCCAGAGCCCACGCCGCCGCCTTTGTTGCCGTCCAGCTTGAAGCGGGGAATGTCAATCTGGGGAATGGGAATCGACACCACGTCTTTTCCCTGTTTGCCCATCATTTCGCCCTGAGACACGTATTTTTTCAGGTTATCGCGCACTTTACCCCGCACAATGCGTTTAAAGCGCGCCATATCCTGGTCGATGCGTGTTTTAGCCATTAGCTGTCTCTGGCGTCCCCACGGGCGAAGATGCTGGCCACAAAGTTGAGCACATCGGTGGCGGAAGCTTCGTTATATCCGTGGTTTTTGATCAGGCGCTCTTTGACCACGTCAATTTGCTGTTGATCTTTTTCGTCCATGACATTACTCAGCAAGCTGGTGAGCTTAATGGAGTCTTTGCGGTCTTCAAAGAGCTTGAGTTCCAGGGCTTTTTGTAAGCGGGCGTTGGTGTCGTACTCAAAGGTACGGCCTTCAATGGCCAGAGCACCGATATAGTTCATGATTTCGCGACGGAAGTCGTCTTTGCGATTCTCAGGAATATCGATTTTTTCTTCAATGGAGCGCATGAGTTTTTCATCGGGCTGCTCGTAATTGCCCGTGTACTTGTTTTTGACCTTTTCTTTTTGGGTGTAGGCCTTAATGTTTTCGATGTAGTTGCCTGCGAGATTACGAATGGCATCTTCATCAGCAGAAATTGCGCGCTGGACTTCGCCTTTGACGATGTTTTCGTACTCTTCTTTGACCACGGCAAGCATTTCTTTGTAATGCTTGCGCTCGTCCTCATTGTTAATGAGCGAGTGGTTTTTAAGACCGGCTTCTAACTCATTCATCACCATAAAGGGATTGATGTAGTTTTCGTCAGCGTATTTGACCAGAGCATTGGACAATTTGTCTTGAATATAGCGGGGGGAAATCCCCGTAAGACCCTCACGGACGGTTTCTTTGCGCAATTCTTTGACATTGTCTTCAGTGAAGCCGGGCACCATTTGGCCGTTGTACAGCTTCATCTTTTGCAAGAGGCTGAGATTGTGCTTCTTGGGCTGTTCTAAACGGGTGAGAATGGCCCACATGGAAGCCACTTCAATGGTGTGGGGAGCAATGTGCATCTCTTTGATCTTTTCGGCATTAAAATCTTTTTCATAGACTTTAATTTCTTGATCCAGTTTGGTGATGTACGGAATATCGATTTTGATGGTGCGGTCCCGCAGGGCTTCCATAAATTCATTGCTTTGCAATTTACGGAACTCGGGTTCGTTGGTGTGGCCAATAATCACTTCATCAATGTCTGTTTGGGCAAACTTTTTGGGCTTGACACGGTGTTCTTGCGAAGCGGTCAACAGATCGTACAAGAACGCCACATCCAGTTTGAGCACCTCAATAAACTCAATAATCCCCCGGTTGGCAATATTGAATTCACCGTCAAAGTTAAAGGCGCGGGGGTCGGAGTCCGAGCCATACTCTGCGATTTTGCGGTAGTTGATATCGCCCGTTAATTCGGTGGAATCCTGATTTTTTTCGTCTTTGGGTTGGAAGGTACCAATGCCGGTACGATCGCGCTCAGAGATCAACATACGGTGGACGCGAATGTGTTTTTCCACCATGGTGGCCCAATCGCCTTTGTACTTTTCTAAAAAGTGATTGTAGTAATAGCGGCACAGGGGGTTCAGATCCCCTTTAATGATCAGACGGTCTTCAGGGGCCAGATTTTCGTTGATTTTCTCCATGACCCTGGCCCGCAGGTCTTCGGGCAAAAGCTTGAGGGGTTCTTCATGCATGGGACTGGGAATGACTTCGCCGTCATCCATCACCCAGGAGTACGTGTACAGAGCGCCTTCAGGGGAGCGAGAGTACTGCTCTAAGCTTTTTTTGAGCAAGCGCGCCACGGTGGATTTTGAAGAACCCACAGGCCCGTGCAGCAAAATGACCCGTTTTTCGGTGCCGTAACGCCGTGCAGCCGCTTTGAGCACCTGTACCAGCTTCATCAGATGGATATCGAGACCAAAGATGGCATCATCCCCGTTTCCATAGGGATCATTAAAAAATTTGTATCGAATAATGCGTTTTTTATATTCGGTATATTCTTCTTTGCCGAAGGACATCACCATGTCGTATACCCGTTGAAAGGCCGAACGGGCAATTTTAGGGGTTTCGTAGACTTTGTCTAAATAGGCTTCAAAACTGCCTTCCCAGCGAAGTTCCTGGTATTCGTCGGTGTTTTGCAAAGATTTCACATAAGAAATAAGTTCGGAACCTTGTCCCATGGTGTTGCTCCTTCAGTGCTTAATTTGTTGACGTTGTAATATATTGTGACACAAAGCAGGGGTTGGCGTAAAACTACCAGGGGGTAACGCGGGTGTTGAGGGTGTCCCACAGTTCGCCCATGGCTTTTTTTAAGCGGCGTGACACCTGCATCTGTGAAATACCTAAGTGTTTGGCGATTTCGGTTTGGGTGAGGTCTTCGTAAAAGGCAAATTCAATGAGCTGGCGGGATTGCGCTTTAATATTACTCAGAGCTCCTTGCAATAAGAGGCGATCTTCATGAGCCAGTTGAAAGCTTTGTGTACTATCGTCTTCAATATTTTCGATTAAGGTAATATCGTTATCGGTGTGCTGATGGGCTTTTTGGTTTAAAGAGATGGGAGCATAATTGGAGGCCATACAATAAACTTCTTCCAGTTTATCGACGGTGATTTGCAGGTGAGCGGCCAGTTCATCACTGTCGGGAGAACGATCCAGGCTCTGGGATAGCTCTTGCTCGGCCTGGCGTACGCGGGGCAAGAGTTCTTGCAAATCTCGGGGTAACTTGACCGTGGCCACCTGGTCTCTCAGATAATGGCGGATTTCACTACTAATAACATGAGAAGCATAGGTCTTGAAACTGGCGGAGCGACTGCTGTCGAAGCGCTCAATGGCACGGATTAAACCAATACTGCCCACCTGTACCAGGTCTTCGTAATGGTTTTGTACCGCTGAATGAACATAGCGTTGCGCAATACGATGCACCAGCGGCAAATAATCTGCAATGACCGCTTCTTTGCTCTGTTTCCCCACCAGTGTTTGACTTGCCACAACAACCTCGCTTATTGGATGGCGCTGATAACGCTAAACATCGGAAGATACATACCAATGATGATACTTCCGACCATACCACCGATACCTACCATCATAAGCGGTTCTAAAAGGGAGGTCAATGCCTTAACGGCCTGTTCGACTTCTTCATCGTAAAAGTCAGCCACCTTACTCAGCATGGCGTCGATGTTACCGGATTCTTCACCAATGGAGATCATCTGGGTCACCATGGGCGGGAATAAATTGGTTTGCTCCAGAGGTTTGGTCATGCCTTCCCCTTCACTTACCGCTTCGCGTACTTTGGCAATCCCGTTGGCAATGTGCACGTTCCCTGCGGTATCCTGGGTGATTTCCAGGGCGGTCATTAAGGGAACACCGCTTCGCAGTAGCGTTCCCAGGGTTCGGGTAAAGCGGGCCACGGCCACTTTCCGAATGATGTTTCCGAAAATGGGCGCTTTGAGCATGACGTTGTCAAACCATGAGCGACCAAAAGGGGTTTTGATAAAGGCAATGAGGCCGTACACACTGCCGATGGTACCACCCAGAACCAAATACCAGGTGTCCCGGATAATATTACTCATATTAATGAGCATCAACGTGAAGGTGGGTAGATCTACCCCCATGGAGTCAAACATTTCTTTAAAGATGGGAATAACGAAATACAGCAAGAACACGAAGATCAAAGAGGCAATCACCCCAACCACCACAGGGTAGGTCATGGCTGATTTCAATTGGCCAATTAAACGGGCGTTGTTTTCTAAGAAAAAGGCCAGACGATCCAGAACCTCGTCCAAAACCCCCCCGATTTCGCCGGCGGAGACCATGCTCACATAGAGCTTTGAAAACACCTTGGGATGATCGGCCATGGACTCTGACAAAGAGCGGCCTTCCTCAACGCCGTCTCGTACTTCGCCGAGCACTTTTTTAAAGACATCCGAAGAGGCCTGATCCACCATGATGTTGAGGGCCCGTAAGAGTGCAACCCCGGAGTTAATCATGGTGGCGAACTGCCGGGTAAAAATAACCATCTCTTTTAATTTGACTTTTTGAAATTTCAAAAGCCAATCGTTGAGGGGTTTAAGGATATCGTCGCTGCCCTGTTTCTCTTCAATCGAGATGGGAAACAAGCCTTGTTCTCTGAGCTTGGCGCGGGCCTGTGCTAAATTGTCGGCCTCAATGCTTTTATTGACCTGTTGTCCTTTGGCATCACGTACGGTACATGCAAATTGTGTCATGACTGAGATATCCTTTCTGTCCTTGGTTTAACGCGGGGGTTAGCGCCCTGCGTAACCTCCGCCCTTCATGGCGGCAGTGGCGCCAGCGCCCATTTCGCTCATCAGACGCTGGAAATCTTCTGGACGACTGGTCTTACCAATAGCGTCTTCGAAGCGAATTTGGCGGCTCAAACACAGATCTTTGAGGGCCATTTCGAGGGTTTGCATGCCGTATTTGCCACCGGTTTGAATGGCAGAGTACATCTGGGCGGTTTTTCCTTCACGAATGAGGTTGGCAATCGCCGGGGTAACCATCATGACTTCCATGGCCATAACGCGCCCTTTGCCTTTGGCCAGGGGATCACCCGCTCCTCCCGTACGGGGGAGCAAGGTTTGCGAAAGGACGCCCACCAGTGAGTTGGAAAGCTGAACGCGGGTTTGCATTTGCTGGTGAGGTGGGAAAACGTCTACAATACGGTCGACGGTTTGGCTGGCGGAGCTGGTGTGGAGGGTTCCGAACACCAGGTGACCGGTTTCTGCGGCGGTGAGCGCCAATTGAATGGTCTCTAAGTCCCGCATCTCACCCACCAGAATAATATCTGGATCTTCCCGCAGTGACGCTTTTAAGGCATTGGCAAAGGACTTCGTGTCTTCGCCCAACTCCCGTTGATTGACCAGACTTTTTTTCGACACATGTAGGTATTCAATGGGGTCTTCAATCGTCAAGATGTGCTCAGACTTGCTGGTATTGATCAGGTCGATCATGGAGGCCAGTGTGGTGGATTTACCTGAACCGGTGGGACCGGTGACCAGAATGAGCCCCCGGGGTTTGTTGATCAGTTCTTTGACGACCGGCGGTAACCCCAGCTCTTCAAAGCGAGGAATTTTCGAAGCAATGGTCCGCAGGGCAGCGGCATAAGCGCCTTTGTCTTTGTAGACGTTAACGCGAAAACGCCCCAGGCCGATAACGCCATAAGAACAGTCAAGTTCCCAGGTTTGTTCAAGGACTTTGCGCTGATCGTTGGTGAGAATGCTAAAAATAAGCTTTTGGGTTTCATCGGCGGTCAGAGGCTCGTAATCGGTGGCTTGCAGTTTTCCCCCCACACGAATCATCGGAGGAACACCAGCTGCAATGTGCAAATCACTGGCGTCTTTGTCAAAAACGAGCTGAAGCAGCTCTTCCATATAAATTTCTTGTGCCATCTTTTTGCTCCTCTATGTTGATTATAAGTCTGCCAGGCAGTAAGGACAAGTGTCGATGCCCTCTTCTACGGTGGCATAGCAAGACGGACATTTGCGGTTGCTTTTGGCCTGAGAGGCTTCACCGGCGGCTGGCAAAGCTGCTTTGGGTTTTGTCATTTCGGCCAGCAAACGGGCTGCCGCAATTTCTGGCGACAGATCCTCAGGGCTAGGAGCTGTTTTGACGGGAGGTGCTTGAGCCGCTGCGCTGCTCGTATGGGGTGGCGCTTCCGGTCCTCCCATATCATCATAATTCTTTTTCTTCTTGCGCGGGTTAAATTCCGCAATCATATTTTCGACTTCTTCAGGGGTTGCTTTGCGACCGTTATGGGCCCATAAGTCGATGCCTGCGCCGTCTAAAGTGAAGTAATGCTGAATGGGTACAGGGTCGTCCTGGCCTTCGTCGGTCAGGGTTACCCGGATGACCTCATCAAAGTCGGTATAGCCGTCGCGCACCAGCATTTGTGAAAACTGCATGAGTGGCACCATACCGTTGCGACGTGCTGCAATACGAATTTCGTCTTTGTTACTTTCTTTGTTGATGATTTCACGCAATTCGTCGTTCATGACCATGAGCTCATAAACACCCAACCGGCCTTTGTAGCCACTGCTGCACTTTTCGCAACCCTCTGGGTTGTGCTTGTGTACGCGCACGACGCCGTCATCATCTTTAAAGGGGTAACGCACAAATTTAATCACACTGGCTTCAGGCTCATACAAAATACGACAGTGTGGACAGATTCTTCTCACCAGACGTTGGGCCAATACCATAACCGTTGAAGAGGAGATCAAAAAGCCGTCTAAGCCCATCTCTTGCAAACGGGTGATCGCGCCAGGCGCATCGTTAGTGTGCAAAGAGGTAAACACAAGGTGACCGGTTAGGGCGGATTCAATGGCGATGTGAGCCAGCTCCTTATCTCGGGTTTCCCCGATGAGCATGATATCGGGATCCTGTCGCAAGAAGGCCTTCAGAATGCGTGCGAAGGTGAGACCAATCTCAGGTTGGGCCTGGGTTTGGGTAATGCCCGCCAGATCGTATTCAATGGGATCTTCCGCGGTGGAAATGTTTACATCAGGCGTATTCCGCTCTGCCAAAATGGAGTAAAGCGACGTGGTTTTTCCGGAACCGGTGGGACCACACACAAAAATAATGCCGTAGGGACGCTGAACCAGCTCCCGCACCTTGTTGAGCAGTTCAGGATATTGAAAGAGAATATCCAGGCCCAGTTGGGTGTTGGAGTTATCCAGAATCCGCATAACAATTTTTTCGCCGAACTTAGAGGGTAGGGTGGATACCCGAAAGTCGATGTTGCGGCCGTTAAAGCGGCGACGCAAACGACCATCCTGGGGCAAGCGTTTTTCGGCAATGTTTAAGTTGGTAATGATCTTAAAGCGCGAAGCCAGGGCGCTGGCGATTTTTTTCGGGTACTCGTCGGTTTCATGCAAAACACCGTCAATGCGGTAACGCAAACGTACCACGTGCTCCTGGGGCTCAATATGAATATCACTAACCCCTTTTTTAATGGCGTTGGCGAGAATGGCGTTGGCCAGACGTACGATAGGTGCGGCATCGGCGTCACCATCATCGTATTCTTCATCATCATCGACTTCTTCGACATCCATCTCGTTGAGAATATCGCTGGTATCGTGCTCTTGATCTGTAGAAATCCCTACAGGGCCTTTGGGCGCGCTGTCTTTGGCACTTTCGAACTGCTCGTTCAAAAAGCTGTAGAAGTCGTCTTCGGTAATCACCACCGCACGGACGTTAATGCTTTTTCCGATTTTTTTGCTCACCGCCATGCGTACGTCATCAATGGCGGGTAAGTCTTGGGGGTTGACCATTGCAATGGTCAGGTTATTGCCCACAAAGTTAATCGGCACCAATTGGCGTTGACGAATGAGATTCTCGGGGACCAACTCTACCAGGTCCGGCGTGAGTGTAATGGTCTTCAAATTGACATAAGAAATACCAAATTGATACTCTAACGCAGACTTGATATTGTGCTCTGTAACAATTTCTGAGTCCATCAGAATTTGTCCCAAAGATTTTTTTGAGGTCTTTTGTTCAATCAATGCTTTTTCGAGCTGATCTTCTGTGATCATACCCGCTTCCAGCAAGATTTCACCGAGTCTTTTTCTGACTAAGGCCATGCTTGGGGGTGACTACCTTCTTTATGATTTAATAGCGAGATACTGTCTCGATCAGTTGAGACAGGTTAAATCCGTCGGTGACACTGGCGAATACGATTAACAATTCGCCCTGTGCTAATCCTGATAATAAGGTAATACCTTCTTCGGTTTCAAGCACTAATCGACGAACCGTGCCACGCTGCATGCGCTTAATCTGAGCGCTAATGCCGCTGTAAACTTGTGTTGCGGTATTTCCCAGATCGGCAGGTGCGGTTTCCAGGGTTGATGCTACCAGGGTGCCATCCGTGCCTGCGATGGCAGAACCCGAAACACCGGTCATTTGATTCACGGTTTGCATAATGTTGTTGTAATCGGCCATTGTTATTGTCTCCCACTCATTGCAATTACGGCAGCCAGTAGTTTGTTCAGGCTGAAGTCAGCGCTGTTTTCACCAAAGACGACGAGGGTTCCCATTTCCAGGGTTGAAAGTACGGTGTATCCCATATCTGTTTCGATAACAATACGACGCATACCTCCCCGTTGCATTTGTTTCACTTGTGCATCTAAGTTTAAGTAAATTGAAGAGGTTAAGGCGCCGACGATTTCTTTATCCACATCATCAGGCATGGTGGTGGCAATGACTAAACCATCGTTGCCCACAATCAAGGTGCCCATAACACCGGGTACGTCAGTGACTTCTTTGAGGAGTTCATCAAAAGATTGCCCCTGAGCCGCAAGAATGACCTGGGTGGTGGTTAATCCTTTCGAACCCAGTTTCTCAGCGCGACGAATAATGTCTTCCAGGGTGCTTTGGTCCACTAACATTTTGCCCATAGGGGCTAAGCCCTCTTTGGGGGCTTCTGTTTTTTCAGGGGCAGGGGCACTGGCGTTTTCAAGCTTAAAGCTTGATAAGAAGTCTGAACCAATGCTGTCGGTTGAGAAGGCTGCGGGTGCAGGTTCCGGGGTTCCCCCCAGATCTTCAAAACTCATATTTTCAATATCACCCAGTGGACTGGCCGCAGGGGCGGGCGTGTCGCCAAACAGATCATCGAGGGCATTGTCGAGTTTATTGGAGTCGAACATGCTTTTATTCGCGGCAGGTGCTGGAGCGGGAACCGCCGCAGCAGGGGCGGGGGCAGGGGCTGCCGCAGGGGCATCGCCAAACAGATCGTCGAGAGCGTTGTCGAGTTTGTTGGCATCAAAACCGCCGTCTGCTGAGGCGGCAGGGCTTGGTGTGGATCCAACTTCACCCGCGGGATCTTCTCCAAACAGGTTGTCCAATTCAGAATCGAGTTGGTTGGCATCAAAAAGGCCACCCCCTTCTGCTGCAGGAGCTGGAGCGGGTGCCGGGGCTGGAGCAGGTGCTGCGACGGGCGCCGGAGCGGGGGCGGGAGCATCGCCGAACAGATCGTCGAGCGCATTGTCTAACTGGTTCGCGTCAAACATGCTGTCTGCCGCAGGCGCAGGTGCTGCAGCGGGGGCTGGAGCAGGTGCAGGTGCGGCGGGCTCGCCGAATAAATCATCTAAAGCGCTGTCCAATTGATTGGCGTCGAACATGCTGTCTCCAGATGCAGGAGCTGCCGCAGGCGCAGGAGCGGGCGCTGCGGGCGCATCACCAAACAGATCGCCGAGGGCGTTGTCAAGCTGATTCGCGTCAAAGAGACCCGCATCGGCGGCCGGCGCCGGGGCTGGCGCAGGGCTTGACGTGGGTTTGTCATCGAGCAAAGAATCCAGGGCGTTATTGAGTGCACTGGAGTCGAAAGAAGCGTCCGCTGCAGGTGGGGGAGCAGCAGCTTTCGGCGCAGCGGGTGGAGGGGTAAAGGCTGCGGGAGCTGGAGCTGCGGGGCGGCCAGGAGCAGCAGGGGCTGGAGGTGGTGTGAAAGCCGCAGGTGGTGGGGTTAGCGGTTTTTTAGCGGAAATGGGAGAAGGAGCCTTCTTGATGGGAGAAGGACTGGCTTTGCCGCTGGTTTTTTTCTGTGGTGCGCTTTTGCCGCCTTTGCCTTTGAGCATGACGATGGTCGCGGCGACCACAAGTACCAAAACCACAGCGATGACAGCAATGAGTCCCATAGAGACTCCGCCTGCTGCCGCAGCGGGTGCAGCAGCGTCAGTAGCTGCCTGTGATTTGATTAATGGAAACAGAATCAGGCAGAGCCCGAGCATCCATTCTTTCAAGCCTTTTTGCTGAGGCTTCACCCCTCTTTGCATAGTAGGAGCTCCTTTTGTGTTCATAATTTTGTTTTCACTTGTACGTTGTTTAACCCATAGTTGGACAGGTGATTTAGAGTTCAAGAAATTATAGCACATCTCAAATCACCCAACTGCGCAATCTGGCACTGCACCAGTCGACGAGCATCACCAATACGATCAGAATGAGCACAATGGTGGAAGCCTCTTGATACTGAAACGTTCGGAAAGAGGTGTTGAGTAAGTGTCCAATGCCTCCAGCACCAATTAAGCCGAGTACTGAAGCGGCGCGAATATTGGTCTCAAAACGATAAAGGGTAAAGGAAATTAAATCGGGCAACATTTGTGGCAGCACGGCAAAAGAAAGGGTCTGGTAATAATTGGCTCCGGTGGCGCGAATGGCTTCGACCACGCCGCCATCGATATTCTCAATAGACTCAGACAGCAGTTTTGTAAGGACTGTCATGGTATGCACCGCCAACGCCAGGGTGCCCGCAAAGGGGCCCAGTCCCACGGCAGAAACAAAAACCAGGCCCAGGGCGAGGTCGGGTACCGTGCGCAACAGGTTAATAACAAAGCGAATGCTTTGGTAAATGGCCGGGTGTGGCGACGTATTGCTGGCGGCTAAAAAAGCGAGGGGAAAGGCAACGATCAGAGCCAGGACGGTCCCTGTCAGTGCCATTTGAATGGTTTGTATGGTGGCTCCCACAATGGTGTTGGGGAAGGTGTTATTCCACCAGCGGCGTTTCTGTTTGCTTTTTTCGGCGTCGAGGGGTAGGGGAAGCAAAAGTTCACCGGGGCTTAGCCCCTCTGGAACAGAATAAGACTCGATGGTACGAACCCGAGTAAAGTCCGGGGGAAACATGCGCTTGACGGTGGCCGCAATTTTGGGGGACTCAATGACAAGTTCCTGAAATTTAAAATTGGCTCCTTCAAAAGCCCAGAGCAGGGTCAAAATGGCAAGCACAAGAAAAAACCACTTGCGCTTTCCCTTGTGTGGCGCAGGTGGGGCCTGTTTGAGAACCTCTTCGCGCAGTTCTCCGGTGCGCTTCCAGTTGTTTTGATTCATGACTTGGCCTGTTGATAGCGTTGATAAATCGCGTTAACCACGTCTGCACTCAGGTGCTCGGGGCGATTGTCAAAGGCCACCTCACCTTCTGCCAGACCAATAATGCGATCAGAGTATTTTCGGGTCATTTCGAGGGTGTGTAAGCTCACAATGGTACTGATGCCATCCTCACGGGCCACCCGTTGCAAGATGTCCAAGACGGTTTCTGAGAGTTTGGGGTCAAGACTGGCGACGGGCTCGTCCGCAAGAATCAAGCGGGGTTTTTGCATGAGCGTACGGGCAATGGCCACGCGCTGTTGCTCTCCACCGCTGAGGGCATCAGCCCGTTTGTAAGCATGGCTGAGCATGCCCACGCGCTCTAAATTAATGAGTGCGGCTTCTTTATCTTCTTGACTAAAGCGCCGTAACGTACTGCTAAAGGTGCCCGTATAACCGAGTTTTCCCGAGAGCACGTTGTCAATGACCGAAAGGCGCTTCACAATGTTGAACTGTTGAAAGATCATACCGGTTTTGCGACGCCAGCGCCGCAGTGATTTACCTTTAAGGGTATTGATGTCCACCACCTTATCGGAGTTTGTATCCAAAAAAATGGCTTCGGGGACACGTATCTCACCGCCACTGGCATCTACCAGGCGGTTAATGCAGCGTAAAAACGTCGATTTGCCGGCACCGCTGAGTCCAATGAGACCAATAAACTGTCCCTCTAAAATCTCCAGATTGATACCTTTTAAAATGATCCGTTGATCGCTATAGCTTTTTTGCAGGTTACGAATATCTAAAATGGGCGGGCTCATGGCTGCTCTTTCGCTTTCAATTGAATACCAGATAGTTCAAAGGCTTCACGAATACCCTGGTAATCGGTATCGTTGGCTTCTACAAAGCGTTCAATGCGGTAGAGGTCGTAAAGCTGTTTTTTGCCCGCTTCGGTGGTGTGCAGGTTTAAGAAAAACTGCTGCATTTTTTTGACCACGTCTTCGGGTAAGGTTTTGCTCACGCACAGATTGTCTGAAGGAATGGGTTCAGACACTTGTATGACTTCAAGTTCTGCAATTTGCTCGGGTTTTAAGATGTGCTGCCAGGCGGCGTCTTGACCCGCCTTGTCGTTGGCATAGGTGGCTCCTGCGGCGACCTTTTTATTGTAGACCGCCAGGACGGTAGCGTCGTGACCGCCCGAAAACAAAACGTTCTCAAAGTCAGTTTGCGGATCGATACCCGCTGCTTTGAACATTTTTAAAGGAAAAATATAACCCGCTGTCGATAAATTGTCACCAAAAGCCATGCTTTTACCCTTGAGGTCAGCAAGGGACTTAATCTGACTGTCTTTGCGGGCGAAAATAACCGAGTAATAATAAGGCACTTCACCCCGTTGGGTGCGTAAGATGACTTTGACACCCGCTTCCTGGGCTGCCATGACGTAAGAGGCGGGGGTTAAGAACGCTGCATCCAAACTTCCGTTTCGGAAGGCCTCCACAAGCCCCGTGTAGTCGGTGGCGAGTACGGCCTGAACTTCTCGCCCCAGATCTGCTGATAGCGATTCCACAAGGGGTTGCGCGTTGCGCTGAATCTCGGCGGTGTTTTCAGAAGGAATGAATCCCAGGCGCAGGGGCGTATTTTTAGAGGCTTCCTGATCTGTGTTGGTCTCAGCCGCGTTTTGGGGACAGGCGCTGAGCAGAAGCATCAATGCAGCGCACCACCAGAAAAGCAATTTTTTCACGTTATCTTAATCCTTACAGGCCAGAACCTGATAATTTTGAATCACAGTATAACAGAGTGCTGCTCTGGCTCCGATTACTTTTGGCATATCTTTGTGCTAACGTAAGAGCAATCATGTCTCACGAGGTAAGCGATGCAAATTGGAAATTATCAAGTACACACCTTAAATACAGGCTTTTTTGCTCTGGACGGAGGCGCCATGTTTGGGGTGGTGCCTAAAAAATTATGGAGCCGTGAGCATCCGGCGGATGAGGAGAATCGCATTCGCATGGCCCTGCGGACCTTATTGCTGAAAAGTGCTGACCGGGTCGTGCTTGTGGATACGGGCATTGGTAATAAATTTGCTGAAAAGTACCAAAAAATATATGGCATTGATCAGGGCACTCACCCTTTGTTCGATGCCCTGGCTCAGCATGGGGTGACTCCCGCTGACGTTACCGATGTGGTGTTAACCCATTTGCATTTTGATCACGCTGGTGGCGCGACCCACTACGATAGTGAACAGAACCTGGTGCCCAGTTTTCCTGGCGCACGGCACTGGATTCAATCGCGCAACTTGGAGTGGGCTTACCATCCCACGGAAAAAGACAGAGCCTCTTATCTACTGGAAAATGTGGAGCCGATTAAAGCTGCGGGGCTTTTTGAGGTGCGCTCTAGTGCCGGAGAGCTTTTCCCAGGTGTTTCGGCCTGGGTATCTGATGGACATACCATTGGTCAGCAACTGGTCAAGGTCTCCGATGGCAAAAATACCCTGGTGTTCTGCGCCGATATTATTCCCATGGCGAGCCACTTAAAACTTCCTTATATCATGGGCTATGATCTTCAACCCCTGGTGACCTTAGAAGAGAAACGTCGAATTTTAACCCAGGCTGCGTCCGAAGACTGGATTTTGGTCTTTGAACATGACCCTGACATTGCGGCCTGTCGTATTTACCAGGATGAAAAGGGCTTTGGGGTGCGCGAAAGCCTTAATTTTTAAGCCTGTCTTTAAGACCGAGAGAGGAGCTGGGCCAGCTTTTGGCTCCAGGGCGCGATGCGTTCTGTGTGCAAAGCTTGCTCCAGTTCGCCCCGGTAAAGCTGTTCCAGTTGACGCTCAGACAGATGAATTTGCAAAGTATCTAAAAAGTTTTGTGCCAGTTCTCGATCTCGACGCTGAATCGTCAGCCAGCAAAAGCCCTGCGCTGCAGCGGGAATATGGCGAAAGGTCATTAAACTTGGGGCCTGCAGGGTCAGGGTCCCTTTGCCGTGCCAGCGGGTGTGAAGCTGTGCCTTTTGAATGGCCAGGTAGGGAATATGAATGGTGCGAATGCGGGAGCGAAACAGGCCGGTAAAGCGATCTGCCCACTGGTACTCAATGACCAGAGCTTGTGCTTCCAAACGCGCCAGTCCAAAGGCTTTGCCCAGGGATGTTTTGATGTGAAAAGGTAAGCTCAGACTGTCTAACATTAGAGCAGTTGATCTTTCTTCAGGTTTTCTAAGTGTTTGACGATGTCTCGCACGTCCTGGGAACGCTCCATACTGCTAATGAGCAAAGCGTCAGGCGTGTCCACCACAATGAGGTCTTCAATACCGATGGTGGCGGTAAAGCGATGTGGAGAATAGATGTAGCTATTGTGGGTGTCAATGGCGTGAACTTCACCCCGTAAGACGTTGCCAAACGGATTTTGGGGACTCATGTGATAAACGCTCTCCCAGGAGCCCACGTCGCTCCAACCAAAATAGCTTTTAATAACATAGACCCGTTTGGACTTTTCCATAATGCCATGATCAATGGAAAGGGGAGTAAGGGGAGCGTAAAGGGTGCGGAGTACAGATTCAAAACGCGGGTCTGTGGGGTCCGCGGGCAATTCGCTAAAGGCCTCCATAAGATCTGGTAGGTAGGTGCGGATTTCAGATTGTAAGGTTTTGGCTTGCCAGACAAACATGCCTGAGTTCCAGAGGTAGCGCTCAGACTGCACATAGCGACGGGCGGTTTCTAAATCCGGTTTCTCGACGAATTGTTTGACCCGATGGACGCCTTTGCTTTCAGCGGCATCGGCGTACAAAATATACCCATAGCCTGTTTCTGGGCGGTTGGGTTGAATGCCAAAGGTAATCAGGGCTTCTTTTTCCTGGCAGTAGCGCACCGCTTGTTCCACAGTCTCTAAAAACAGAGGCGTGTCTTGAATCAGGTGATCCGAAGGCAAGACCAGCATGGTGGCTTCAGGATCCCGTTGGCATAAGGTGTGGGCTGCTAAAGCAAGACAAGGTGCTGTACTACGGCCCATGGGCTCTTTGAGAATTTGCCAGGGTTCAAGGTCGGGCAATTGCTCTTGTAACACACCCACCTGATCTTCACGGGTCACAATGAGCACACGCTCCTGTGGCACCAGAGAGGCAATGCGATCCACGGTTTCTTGAATGAGACTTTGCTCACTGAAGACGCCTAAATACTGTTTTGGACAATGCTGACGGCTGCGGGGCCAAAAACGTGCACCCACACCTCCGGCAAGAATAACTGCATATAATGACATGGGATTATTGTATCACGTTGTATGCCGTAACCTTTGTTAAAATACGAATAAAAAATAAGGATTCTCATATGGCTTTAACCCTTCCCTCACAAATGTACACCGAGCATGTCCCTGAAATTCCCGATACCCTCAGTGAGCGGGTTTTACAGTATATGCTCGCGCGCTCCGCTTTCTTTTGCGACTGGAATCCCCAGGGCGAAGGCATGCTGATTTCTACCCGTTTTAGCAATACCTACCAACTACACACGGTGGCCAGTCCTGGGGCCGCGCGTCAACAAATGACGTTTTATCCTGAACCCTTGTACAGTGCTGAGTATCGGCCACTGTCACCGTCAGTTGACCATCGTTCGGGCATTTTGTTCTCAATGGACACCGGCGGCGCAGAATATTATCAGATTTACTATACGGATTTAGAGACGGGGCGGCGGCAGTGTCTGACCGACGGCGAATCTAAAAACGGCTCCCCCCTCTGGAGTCCTGATGGACAGCAGGTGGCCTTTAGCAGCACCTTGCGCAATGGACGTGATCACGACATCTACTTGAAGACCGTGGATAACGCGGAAGCCCCGGAGATGATTTGTAAGGTGCAGGGCATGTGGGGGCCGGTGGCCTGGTCGCCCAATGGCAAAAAGCTGCTCTTAATGGATTATTTGGCGGCTACAGAAACTTATTACCATTTGCTAGATCTTGAAAGTGGTGAAGTACAGGCCTTGTTTACCGACCGGGGCAAAGTGGCCTATGGTAGCGCCTGTTTTACCGCCGATGGTTCAGGGCTTTATTTTGTGGCGGATTTTGACAGTGAGTTTATGCAATTGCAATACCTGGATTTTGCCGATGACGAAGTGCGTTGTCTGACCCCTGATATTCCCTGGAACGTGACCACCATTCGCCGCTCTCATCAGGGGAACCAATATTTGTTCTGTACCAACGAAGAGGGTTTGAGTCATTTGTATCTGATGTCCGCAGAGACCCAGACTTATCGCCGCTTGAACTTGCCCACCGGAGTAATCGGTAACCCCCGCTTTAGTCCCGATGATACGCAAATTGCCTTCAGTTTGCACCGTCCGAATCATCCTGCGGATGTGTACAGTTTGCAGCTGGCCTCAGCGGAGCTTTTGCGCTGGACCCACTCTGAAGTGGGGGGACTCAATACCCGTGATTTTCCTTCGCCTGAGTTGGTGCACTACCCCAGTTTTGATCAGCGTCAGATTCCTGCGTTTTACTTTAAGCCCCGCCAAAAGTCTGATCGTCCCTACCCGGTGATTATTCATATTCATGGGGGGCCTGAAAGTCAATACCGACCCACGTACTCTGCGCTGTTTCAGTACTGGCTCAATGAACTAGATATCGCCGTTGTGGCCCCCAACGTGCGCGGCTCTAGCGGGTACGGCAAAAAATACATTGAAATGGATAACGGCTACCTGAGAGAAGATTCCGTCAAAGATATTGGAGCCCTCTTGGACTGGATTGCAGAACACCCTGAGCTGGATGAAAAGCGGGTGTGTGTTTATGGGGGGTCTTATGGTGGCTATATGGTGTTGGCAGCCCTGACACACTTTAGTGAACGCTTGCGCTGCGGCATTGAAATTGTGGGGATTAGCCATTTTGTGACCTTTTTAAAAAATACCAAGTCCTATCGCCGCAATTTACGCCGGGTCGAATATGGTGATGAGCGAGATCCCCAAATGGCGGCCTTTTTACACAATATTTCGCCCAAAACCAATGCCCATAAGATCAAGCGCCCGCTGATGGTGGCCCAGGGTTTAAACGACCCGCGCGTGCCAGCTTCTGAAGCAGAGCAAATTGTGCAGACTGTGCGTGAAAATAACCAGGAGGTCTGGTACCTGCTGGCCAAAAACGAAGGTCACGGTTTTCATAAACAAATGAATTTGCACTATTACTACAGCGCGATTTCTCTCTTTTTAGAAGAATTTTTGCTCGATTAGTGACAGATGCGGTGGCAGAATAGGCTAAAGGCCTTCTACAATGGAAACACTTGTCTTTTGGAGAATTGTTATGACCCCTCAACTTAAACGGTGGGCAGTGCTCGGTTTGAGTACCCTTTGCGCCCTTTCTTCCACCGCTGCGGCCATGCCTTATCAGCATGTGCGTGTTTCAAATATGTCAGAGCTGGTGCAAGCCCTGGGTTCCCATCGCACCATTCACTTAGCGCCTGGCGTTTACCGCGCAGCTACAGAACAACCCACCCTTTTGTTAAAAAACCTCTCCAATGTGCGTATTGTGGGGGAAGACGCCCAAAAAACCATTTTGGCCAACGACCGCTGTCATACGCCGCTGCTGGCCTTTGAAAACAGCAAAGATGTGCGGGTTGAAAACCTGGGCTTTGCCCGTTTGCAAGCGGACGCTGATGAACAACTGGACTGTCGCCCGGAGCCCGTCAAAGAACTGCGTGGCCGCAACCGGCCTTTGGTCAAGCCCATGAGCAAGATCGCGCAATGGCAGCAACTGGCCACAGAAATTATTCAGCGTCGTCAACAGGGCATTGAGTTGCCCGATTACACCGCGGATATTTATCCCCAACTGCGTGAACAGGTGCATCAGGACACCCGTGCTTTCCGTCCTGAAGAAGATGCCTGGTCTGAGCGTCGTGAGTCCATGCGCCCCCGTCTGGGTAAGGACTACGCCTTTAAACACGGTAAGTTTTGGCATGAGTCAGGCAAACAAGCACAGCCTGCAGCAATGGTGTTTGACCGTACCGAAAATTTACTGGTGGCCTTAGATGAACAGGCCGAGGTGATTTTTGCCGTTGAAGCCCGGAACAATACCCGTCGCAGCTGGACTCACCCTGAGTCCTGGCTGAAGGACAACGCCATTGTGCCCCAGTCCAATGCCCCTGCGCCCAATGGTATTTATGCCATGGGTCGGGCTTTAAAAGATCGTCCTGAAAGCGGTGTGGACTTCGGTTCCTACCGTATTTTGATCGCCGGGGGAATGCCCACCCTGCGGGAAATTCTTTTCCACTCTCGCGATAATCGCTTGCAGAAAGAAATTCCCTGGAATATTGATCAAAATGAGTCTAACTCACGTACGCTGGGCTGTATTTTGCTGCAAGATCCCGATCTGGTGGTGTTGGCCAATACCCTGCAGTACACCAAAAAGCCTATTGCTCTGGTGATTCAAGGTCGCTACGCGAAAAACCTGCAGTCACCGACGTTCTAAGGTATTGTGCTCACGGATCTGGGCTTTGCACAGCGCTTCTTGCAGGCTTTATTTCCGGTTCCTTTGAGCCATTTTGAAACTCTGGATTCGGGCTGGCATTGTCAGACCTTAGCGTTTCGAGCCCAGGAGCACGCGTTGGTGCTGAAGATTAGCCGTCACGCTGAGGGGCTGGACCAGGAAATACAGGCCCGTACCCGTTGGGGACATTTTTTGCCTGTGCCAGCTGTCTATTTTTCCGGAGAGCAGCCGCCCTGGCATTGGATTGTACAAGCCCGCTGTGCTGGTGAGAGCCTGGCGTACCATTTTTCACCGTCGCGTTTTCAATTCCTTTTGCAGGCTCTGATTCTGTTGCATCAGCAGGCTGTGCAGCCTGATGGGGAAAGCTGGAGCCAACACCTGCGTTTTTTGCATGGTTTTAAAGCCTCAGAGCTGAAAGCGCGTACGCCGGATGAGGGACTAAGTCCCGTGTGTTGGCAAAGCTATTGTGAACAATTGAATACGGCCCTGGAGGTTTACACCGCCCGTACTGTTTGGGGCATGGGTGTGATACACGGTGACCTTAAGCCGGCCCACGTGTTTATGACAGACCAAAGCCTGACGGGAATAATCGACTGGGAAATGCAGCGTACCGGGGACTTTGTGTATGATTGGGCGAGTTTTTTGTTTTTTGCTGACGCCGGTGTGCCAGCCACAGAACTCTTGCAGGCCTTTGTACACGCTTATTTTTCCCAGAACTTTGCGCTTCAGGGGATTTCAGAGCGCTGGCGGGCCTGTGTCTTGCACACGGGGTTGGGGGCTTTATTTATGCTTTCGCAAAGCGGGATGTTGCAAGACTATCATCAGAAAAAGACGCGTCTGGATGCGCTTTTACAGCTTAACCCCATTGCAGGATTTGAATAGCTGCATACTGTGCCATCAGTATTCCTGCACAGCAGGCGGTGAAGCCTGGCAAACGCAAATAGGGCATGATGGATTTCCATTCCTGTTGGAGCAAATGATGGCTCAATTCGGGCGGATGAGACCATTGCAAAGCCTGTTGAAAAATCTCAGCAGTGGGAAAAAACCGTTTTTTAAGGTGTAAAAAAGCGGGAAGATCGAAAACAACCAGAGCAAGCAATAAAAGCGGTGACATAAGAACCTCGGGGGAATGTACTGGTTTGAGCTTAGCATAAATTAATGCTTTTTTTATATATCTTTGGGGTCTTTTTTGTCTTTGTGTTATTGTACTATTACAATTTAGCTCTTTATGGGCCATGAGAAGGTTGAGGTCAAGCCGTGCGCTTAAACATTGATCCGGGGAGCGGTACCCCCATTTATTTGCAAATTATGGAACAGTTAAAACACGCCCTGGCGATGGGCGTTTACCGACCGGGCGAGGCGATTCCCACCATCCGTGAAATGGCGGTGCAGGCCAAGGTCAATCCCAACACGGTGGCCAAAGCCGTCCGCGAACTCGAGCGGGAAGGCTTCCTGGTGACGCGGGTGGGTAAGGGCAGTTTTGTAAATGAAGCGGCCCCTGCACTGGCTCACCATAGCCGAGATGCCAAGGCTGATCATTTGGCTACAGATTATGGGCGAGACATGCGCTGGCTAGGCTACAACCGCAGCGAAAGCGCACACCGCGTCGAAGAAACCTGGGAGGACGATACGCCAACCCTTTAAGGATGGGCTCTTTAGTCGTCATCTCTTTGCTTAAAGCAAGCTGGAACGCTTGCTTTTTTCTTTTTTTGTGTTAATGTATTATTGTATTACTTAAATAGAACAATAATACAAAAAGAATAGAGGAACGACCTCATGACTGCAATCATCAAGTTTCACGGGGTAAACAAGCGGTTTAAAGGCCAGAACGCCTTGCAAGACCTCAGCTTTCAAGTGCCAGAAGGCGTTATTTATGGTCTGGTGGGACGCAATGGCGCGGGCAAAAGTACCACCCTGCGCATGATCATGCGTTTGTTACGGCCCGATACGGGGCAGGTGGAGGTGATGGGCTATGAACCCTCGCGTATGCCTTTGGCTTTGCGTCAGCAAATCGGTTATAGCTCAGACAGTCTGCCGCTGATTCCCTGGTTGAAGGCCGAGCAGTTATTGGCTGAAAACGCCTTGTTTTATCCGGGCTGGGATGATGCCTATGCCAAAAACTGGGCCCAAAGACTTGAGCTCAACTTACGAAAACGGGTCTTTTCCCTGTCTCGAGGCGATCGGCAAAAACTGGCTTTTTTAATGGCCATTGGACATCGGCCGCGCTTGCTTATTTTAGATGAGCCTGCCAGCGGTCTCGATCCTGTGGTGCGTCAGCAGTTTCTTGAGAGCCTGATCTCATTTCTTAACGAAAATGGCACCACGGTGATTTTGTCTTCACACCATCTCAATGAATTGGAGCGGGTCGCTGACCATATTGGTTTGATCCAGTCGGGGCGTATGGTGCTGGAAGCTGATTTAGAAAGTCTACGTTCTGAAGTGCGTCGTGTGGTGTTTATGGGGGCCGGTGTGGAATCTTTTCAACCCACAGGTACCTTACTCGATGTGCAGCGCCAGCCGGGTTATGCGGAGTTTGTGTTTCGCCATTGGCACGATGATTTAGGGCATCAGATGATGCGCGCTTTTCCTGAGGCCAGTTTGCAGGTCAAAGCCCTGGACCTTGAATCGATTTTTATTCATCTTCAAGCCCAGGAGGCCCGCGATGCATCTGCAGTTCTTTAAACGGAGTTTTGCCTGGAGTCTTGCGGTTCCCTGTGGGGTTTTGCTGTTGCTGGCGCTGTTACAAAGTGGTTTGCTTCAGGTGTTTTCAGTGGGGATTGTGACACAAGATGCGCTGGTGGCTGGAGGGGTTCAGAGCTGTCTGCTGGCACTGTTAATGCCCTGGGTACTGTTTTTGAGCCACCAGGAATTTTGGAGTACGCGTTCTCTTTCTTCAGAAGAAATGCGTGGCATGCTGTGGCGGTTGTATTTGAAGGTGTGTGGGGGACTGGTGAGTGCTGCCTTGTTGCTTTACTTTGGCTTGCGCGCTTTGGGATGGTCTTTTTCGGGGTTTAGTCCCCTTTGGATTATCTCCTTTGCGGCACTAAGCTTATATGGCTCCTTATGGTGTGTGCAAAACCTGACCCCCGATAAACGACAATGGATATCCGGTATTGGCGTCATCGTGTTGGGCAGCATGCTGGCCAGTCTGTTTTCTGCGTGGGCTGAGCTGATTGGCTGTCTGACGCTGGTGGTTTTAAACCTGGTCACCTGGCTTCTGTGGCGGGTTTTTCCGGTGTCTGAACGGGCTTTTTCAGCGGACACTGATCTGTCGGTGTTTTTGTTTTATCCGCTTTTTTCAGGGGAAAAGTGGCTTCCCATCGGCTTGCGACGTCTCCTTTTTATGGCTAGCTCGACATATTTGTCTTTGTTGGTTTTGCTGTGTGGCTTTTTGCCGCTGGCGCTGCTTATTTGGTCTGTGTTTTGGGGGGGGAATCAATGGTCAGAAAACCTTTCTGTACTTCAAGACTATTTAGACCCGGTGTATCCGTGGCTCCTGGTGGCCCTTTTATTAATACAAGTGCAGAGCGCTTATTTTTGGCAGGCGCGCCGGGAGTTTTGGTTGACCCGTCCGATCTCTCGTTGGCAAATGCAAGGCGTAAGTGTAGCGGTGCATTTTGCGCTTTACTGCTTGACGGTGGGCTTGGGTGTGATGCTCTGTCAGGCCTATACGGGTTATGTCTTTCAAAGCGGTTTTTATGCCCTGGTGCTTTTCTTCTTTCTCCTGGGGCCTTCGTTGGCTTTTGTGACTTTATTGCAAATCGGCCTGGGGCTGGGCGGTTTTTCAGGCCTGACCTACTTACTCATTCAAGGAGATAGCCTAAGCTATTTGCTTTGGGCCATTGCAGTGGCTGGCTGGGTGTTTATGCTGACACGACCTCAGTTTCGGACTTCAAGTCAGTGGTTGACCGGGCTTGGGGTGGCGTTGGTGGTGAGTAGCGTGCTTTTTTATGGCGTACAACACGCACCTGTCTTGCAGGCTGCCTACCCCCGGCACACCAACACCTGGGATTATCGGCAGCAATCCCGTATTGAAACCTATCTGACCCATGTGTTGTGGCTCAATGTGCCGCGTCATGAAGCGCCCTTTGCGGTAGCTGATGCCGTGCTGATGCTCGATAATCAGCCCGATGTAGGGGTGAGTGCTTTAATGAAAGACACTCTGGACAGGCTTCACGATCAGGACGTTTTAGCAGCACCCCCTGAAGGATTTCTGGATCTTTGGGAGGGGGAAAAAGACCTTGTCGGGCGTCGTTTGCAATATTGGCGGCAATTTGCCCCTGACAATAAGCAATGGCTGGCTTTTGAGTATGCTTTACGGGGGCTGTCTTATCAAGCGCTTGCCGAAGCCCGGCGCGCTTATCAGAGCGCTCCAAGTTTACAAAACGGTTTGCAGTGGGTTTATTTACAGCAGGTCTTTTTACAAGAAACACAAGCGCTAAGAACTTATCAGCATTTGGAGCAGCACCATCCTGAATTTCGAGCGCGATTGCTTTTACAGCAAGGTCATTTACTGGCCCGTGGGTGTCAAGCCGAGTTGGCACAACAGCGCTACCAGCAAGCACGCAAAGCCGGTGTTTTACTCTCGCTGAACGATATAAAACAGATGAAACAATCCGCATGGTTCTGTCTCGATAAAAAGCCGACCCTGGAGACCTTGCTTTCATCTCAATATCTCAAACGCAGTTTAAAAAACTGGCCTCAGTTAGATGCTGACTCACAATTGTACGCGGCCCGAGATGCCTTGTTTGATTCGCAGAATAATCCTGAGGTGTTAACCTTCTTTAAGCCCTTATTGCGAGCTGAAGATTATAAGGCCTTGCAGGCCACTTCCCAGGAAATACAACATTTATGGGCATGGTCAGCACAACACGGAATGATGAATCCTGCACGGCGGCGGACTTACAGTCTCTTTCCTGCTATTTTCAGGGCAGAACTGTTGAGCGGTGCGGAAAGACAGCATTTTCCTCACCTGTTAAGAAGTTTAGGGCATTACTATGACTAGAGGGTTGAACGATTTATCTAGGCGGCTTTTCCCATGTTGCGGTAACCCATTAACAGGGGCTGCAAGGTGGGAAAGTCCGTGCCCAGGGCATCGAAATCGGTGGGGCTCAGGTAGTGGGCGTAAGAGGGAATCAGCGCTCCGGCCCATTCTAAATGGGTGTGAAAAATCTCCTGGAGGCGCTGCAGTAAAATTAGACGGTTTTGGGCCACAGCATTCAGGGCAAGAATCACGTCAGAGAGGTTATGGGTTGGCATCATTAAAATCCTTCAGAGTGCAAAGCTATGCTGATTATAACGGGTCTGATCTGAACGCTTAGTGATTGCCATCGCTAAAGCGGTAGGTTTCGGGTGACATTTCGCCGAGAAAGCGCGAGGGTTGGGTAAAAAAATCGTTGTAGCTGGCGTAGTACGAAGGCAGGCTTAAAAAGAGTTGGTCTTTGGCCCGACTGGCCGCCACGTAAAACAAACGGCGCTCTTCTTCTAAGGCTTCGGCCTCTTTGAGCGAGCGGTTGGAAGGAAACAGACCATCGAGCAAATGCATCACATAGACGTGCTTCCATTCTAAGCCTTTGGCGGAATGTACCGTCGATAACACCAGCGGTTTCTCGTGCAGGGGAGACACCACCGGGGTGCTCTGGTCTTGAAACTGCTGGCTGGGAGGATCCAGGGCAAAGTCCGTCAGGAACTTTTCGAGTTTTTCGTATTTATCGGCCAGCTTCAGCAAAATTTCGAGATCGGGCAAGCGCTGTAACCAATCGGACTCAACCCCTTTGAGCAGGGGTTGGTAATGGTTGCGCAGCGCCTGAAGTTGGGCTGCGGGGGCTTCTAACTGTTTGGCATGCTGCAGGGCGGTGGCCAGTTCCTGCAGCGCGGGCACAAACTTTTTATTGCCCAGGGCCTGGGGCCTGAGCTGGCCCCCTTCCTGGCGAATGTGTTCAATAATGCGACGGGCGGTGACCCGGCCAATGCCCGGCAAGAGCTGCAATAGGCGATGCCAGGCGATGGCATCAAAGGGGTTGAGCAAGAGGCGCAAATAGGCCACCAAGTCCTTGATGTGGCGACGCTCGGTAAAACGGATGCCGCCATAGACCACAAAGGGAATATTGCGTTTAATGAGTTCGGCCTGCAAAAAGTTACTGTGAAACCCCGAGCGATACAGCACGGCCATCTCGTGAAAAGGCACCTGCTCTGCGGCCTGTAAAATATGTTCGGCAATATGTACCGCTTCATCTTCGGTGCTATAGACTTTGGTGACTTGCGGCAGATCGCCGCTTTTGCGCTGACTAAACAAACGCTTGGGAAAGCCTAAGGTGTTGTGACTTAAAATGCCGTTGCTAAAGTCCAGCAGGGGCTGGGTGCTGCGGTAATTTTCTTCGAGACGCACCACATGGCAATCTTGCCAGGTCTGCGGAAAGCGCAAAATGTTTTCGTAATTGGCCCCGCGAAAACCATAAATGCTCTGGGCGTCGTCGCCCACCACCATAATATTGCGGTGTTCGGCGGCCAAATAATCGGCCAGATCTTTTTGAATGAGGTTGGTATCCTGGTATTCGTCCACCATAATGTAGTCAAAAAGGCTACGGGCTTTGCGGGCAAAAGGGGGATTGTCGCGCAATTGGTCGCGGGTAAACTCAATCAGGTCGTCATAGTCCATCATGTGATTGCCCCGTTTGTAAGCGGCGTAGGTTTTGGCGATCAATTGTAAGGGGGTTAAATAGGCTTCAAGCAGATCAGGGTATTGCTCGCTCAGGGTTTGTTCCAGGCTTTTTTGACTATTGCGGCTGCGCGAAATAATATCCTGGATTTTGTTCTTGCGGGGGAAGGCCCGGTCTTTACCGCGCAGTTTTAATTCTTGCACAATCAGATCAATCACATCGGCGCTGTCCACGGTGTCAATAATGGTGAACTGGGGTGAGAGCTGCACCAGCGGTGCCAGACGGCGCAGCAGGTAAGCGCAAAAAGAGTGAAAGGTGCCCCCCATGACCTGATGGGCGCTGCGCTGGGGATTGAGCAACTGAGCGCGTTCCAGCATTTCTAAGGCGGCCCGTCGGGTGAAGGTGAGCAGTAAAATACGTCCGGGTTTGACCCCGAGATCGAGCAAATAGCTCAGGCGATGCACCAGGGTGCGGGTTTTACCGCTGCCGGCACCGGCCAGGGCCAATAGCGGACCCTGGGTGCAGGCCACCGCTGCCAATTGCTGTGGGTTCAGGGCCTGGGCATAATCTAAACTGTGCTGCGGTGAGGCTTCAAGGGTTTGCCGGGGCAAGCGTTCATCCAGGCCTTTGCTGAGCGCCTGAATTTCACGCATTTTAATTTTTAAATGCGGATCTGGAATCGGCCATTCATAGCGGGTATTGTGCAGGCTATTGTCACCGATCTCAAGAAAGTCGGCAGCATGGGGCTCCTGGGTGAAAAACTCCAAAAACGCAGAGACGTGCTCTAAATCATTCGGCTCATGGGACATTTAGGGGGTACGCCCTTGAATTTGCACGGCCCCGTTTTCCAGTTGAATGTTCTGCAATTGGGCCTGCTGACCGTTGGGTAAGCGGGTGGCGTTGCGCACGTAGGCCTGCACCTGCCCCCGAACGGCACTCTCAATAAAGGGCAGGGGCACGCCCATATTGCCCAGCGACACACGGTGAATGCGGGGTTCGACATTATTGCCACTTAGGCTCAGTCCCATTTCGCCCCCGAGGTAAACGGTGGGAGTGGAACGGTCAATGCCCGGCAGGCGCTGCAAAAAGGCGTCGGGCAAGTATTTGGGCAGAAGGGCCACGGTGATTTTGGCCCGTCCCCCTGAAATTTGGGTGGAAACCCCTTGAATGGACTGGCGATAAGCGGGGGCAGTGCCCCGGACCAGGCCGCTATAAATCATGCCTGAAATCTCGTTTTGACTGATCTGAAATTGAAAATCTCTGGGACGTTGCAGGGGCACGTCGTTTTGGCTTTGAGGTGCCCGTGTGGGAGCCTGGGGACGGCTGCGTGGGGGTTCTGTGTAGGTGGGTTGCTGTTCTTGACTGACGACGGGAGCTTGTGCGGTGTTCTCGCCGTAGGTTTCTTGTGGGGCTTCGCTATTGTCCTGATTTTGAGCAGGGGGCAGTCCCTGAGCGTCCACGTCGTTTTGGCTGTAGGCGGTGTTGTTCTGGGTGCTCTGGGGTGTGTTGGCGCTATTGCCATCGCTGCTGCCCTGAGGCTCACTGTATTGGGTTTCGACCTGAACTTCTGCGGGGGGCAACTGCGCGGGAGCATTTTCAATGGCGGCCTGCATGCGCGTGCTCAGATCCGCTTCTTCGATCTGCCGGGTGACAAAGGTACCGGTGTCTTCAGGGGCCTGGGTGGCCTGCTGCGCCAGATAGCGCGGGGCCATGGCCATAGCAACAATGGCTACAATGCCGATAATGGCCATGGCAATCAGAAAGGTTTTGAGAACGGGTCTTTTCTTTTTACGTGTCGTTTTAGTCATGGCCTAATTATACCCGTAAGCGGGACTTGAGTGAATAAAACCGCTAAAGTACTTCCCAATATCGATTGAGATAAATATGATTATCGCGGCAAAGAACGAAGCGTCCTACCTCGGTTTTGGGGAGGTAGGCATACAAAATCTTTTCTGTGGTACAGCCCTTGATACGAACCTTTGTAAGCCGCGGCTTATGAAGTGTTTCGAGGGGAGCAAAATCTGTCAGATCTAAAATATATTCATCCAGGCGGTGAGGATAAATCTCACTATCTATAGCTTCCTTTAGCGCAGGGTCTTTGATGCCAATCGCTGTGAGTTTTTCTATTACAGCTTTTGCATTCTTTACTGGAGGGTAAGTAGGATCTGTGTTCAAAAAAGTTGCCAATTTTGTAGCGTTATAAGCTCCTTCTGTAAAGAGGGGTTCTTGGAAAGGCAAGTGGGGATCTGCCACAAACTCTGCTAGGCACCAGGCCAGAAAGAAGTATAAGAAGATAACTCCAAGTATCGATAGAAAAAAAGGCTTTAAAGTTTTCTTAAAACTCTTTTTGTTATTCATCACAAGGTTTCCATCCAGGAGTAAAGGGATAAGAAGAACCATCATTATACTCCTCACAAGTGACATCTATATCAACGGCATAAAAGGTATCTGACACACTAGGAATTGCTATCAAATATTCTACTGAAGCAAGACCTAATGGTTGCCCAGGAGTATAGGACCAGGGACCACTAGCATGTGGAGGCAAAGGAGAAGAGAGCCACATACCGTACTGTAGATCTAAAGTGTGGGTATTTACGTATTCTCTTACTGAAGGCGTTTCGGTGCGCGTAAAATAAGTTGAAACGTAAGTTTTTGTATTTAACTCTGACCAAGAGGGGGTAGGTTTCTTAGGTCGAATGTTAACGGTGTGCCTTTTCTCCATGTTTGTAGTTAAGTTTTCGAATCTCACACGAAAATAATGTGTAGAAAGACGTGGTAGTTCTCCGGATATATTTGCAATTGTTGTGCTGCTTGGTGGAGGACTTAATGTATAAGTCTGTCTTGCTTTGACCATGCTAGTAGGCCCCCAGTTATTATTTGAAAGACTATAGTAATGAGATTTGGATGCTTCATCTTTGCCTCCAAACAAGTTGTAGTAATAATCAATTTGTTCAGCGCCACCTAAAACACTGGATAAGGCTGCTGTTGGGGTGGATGCAAAACCGTTGGTATGGTAAAAATCTGCTAACTTTGCTATCGCGGTTCCTTTATGAACATTATTAAAGATACCGTAGTTTGCATCTAAGGAAGTAAAAAAGCTTGTTGTACTATATTTATCAAGATCAATACCGCCTGAATTATCTTGTCTATCAGGTATGGGTATATCCATACTCTGTCGATTTAGTTCTACGAAACTTTCGTAGTGAGGCGGTGAATTGGTGCTTGCTTGAGTAGGATCTAAACCTGGAAAAGGGATCTTGTAATAGCAGAGTGCACCCATATATTCTGCAGTTCCTTCATGCATGAAATTAGCCATTATTATGGGTATGCTAGAATAAGTCTCTGACGCTGTATTACTGTATTGAAAAGCATGCCAGAGCTCATGAGCTGATAGTTCTGAAGCACGGTCTCTTTTGACGTTCCCATCTCCATCTAAAGGGAGATTTAATACAATATTAGAGGCACCCCAACCTCTTATTAACGCAAACTGAGTTGTTGTTTTTCCTGACCCAATGTCATTAAGTGTAGTTCTTAAGTATACAGGAATGCCTTTGACTACTTGTTGTTCACCATTTGTGTCTACATACGCCTGTGAATAGAAGGGATTAGGGCGTAACTGAGAGTTTATGCTGGACATCAATTGGTCGTAATAAAGATACACTGAATCCAAATGGTTATGAACATCTTTTTGAAAATCAAAAGAAATATTGTTACTTCTAAAGGTAATAAACTTTGATGCTCCAGGGTAATCACCTACAAAAACGGAAGGCTCTGGAGTAGGAGTTGGATAAGGATTATACTGTTGTGTGTTAAAGCCGCTTTCATCAGGTGAGTGGTTCAAAATAAATGGTTTGAGTCCGTCACTGGGAGATACATCGCTGGGTATAAAGCGGGCTGCATAAGATAGCTTCGATATGAAACAAGGGAGATTTTCTGGCCATTCTTCTACACCAGGCGCTGGAATTTCCATGGTTCCTCCTTCCCAATGCTTCCCACCACTTAAGTCTTCAGTCAGGAACACGGGGGCAGAGGCAGGGTGGTTTGTACCTAAGCGTGTAGAGTCCGGTGCTAAAAAAAGTTTGGCAGGCTTTGCTAACTCAAGACCCATAGGGCTGATCTTAACGACTTCACTGGCATACTCATGTGCGGGTTCCTGAGCTGTTTCTGTTGACAGGCTTTCTAATCCAGGCAATGACTCACGTAACCCAGCGGGTTTCTCTATCGTAATTTGGGTGTTTGTGGTCAATGCGCCTGCCGGGATTTCTAAACGGGCAAACCCAGGTATTTCGACTACACCGCCATCGCTACCAATTGTTGCCTGCGCTATATCTTGAGATGGGTTTGGTGCTTGTGAGGTGCGGTAATGATGTAACTGTAAACTACCCCATAAAAGTGAAGATGTTTCACTTGCTCCTAGTTTTACCAATGGAGTGAGTTTGACGTAACTAGCAGACTCTGGAATTGCTATTCGATCAAAAATTTGCCATTTATAATTATTGCCGCGCAAAGAATTGCTGGTTTCTTCGTGTAAAAGAAAATCATTGACATCAAAAAATGCTAGCTTTAAGCTAGCAGTGCTATTTGGATCAGTAAAGGTTGCTGAAGTAAAGAGTGAGGCAGTAACAAGATCTCCAGACTGAATAGTATTGAGATTGACTCGTTTGATCAGGCCTCCTTCTGGAGAGCTGTGGCTTCCTACACCAGGATTCCATACTGTGACAGCACCATCATTTGGATATTTAAGAGGCCAATCATCAACGACATAAAAATCATACCCAAATTCCTCATCAACTCCAGCAGGACTGTTTGTACCATAGTTGTTATCTATTTTTTGATCGAAAGGCTCTTGTAACAAGGGTGTTTTTGTATAGAAATCATCAGGGATTTCTTCTAAAGAAATTTCATCAATTAAAATTGAACCTTGCTCTCCAGGTTCAAGATAGACTAAGGGTGCTAGTGTAACTTGGGTGGCACCTGAAGGAATAACCGTTTCTAAGAATAAAGTTTGTTCACCAGCATGGACCCCTCTCGCTGTATCTGTTGCAACAGTTGTTTGTGAACCATCATTGAAATAAAGTACTAAAGTGGAGTCGCTATTTCCGGTAAACTGAGCATTGACTTTCATCTTAGCAATGATTGTATCTCCAGCTTGTCCCTGCAGATTTAATGTTTTACTTAAACCTGTTTGTAGTGTCTGGCTATGTGTCATAGGATTTATAAGCGTGATTTTTCCAGGGCTCCCTGGAGCAGGTGTGTAGTCACCACCCCACTCTATCCAACCATTTGTTCCATCACCAAAACCAGAATTTACAGAAGAAAAGTCTTCGGTAAATATTGATATGTTTGTGCTTTGAATGCGAAAGGCGTTATTTTTTTGCGCTTTAAGTGGGGTAAAGTTTTTTAAGTATTGCTCATGATATTGTTGGCGAAAGCTTGATGTGTTTAGTTGGTTATGCAGTTCTTTGACCTTTTTTAACATGTTGTTGTTCAACTGTAAAAAATTATTATTACCTTGAGAAATAGAAGGTCCTTGCTGTGTAGCGAGATCAGGAGATGCCTGACAAGATAAGAGTAGTAACGCAAGAAAGAACTTAGGGAAAGATTTATTTTTGTTGATAATCATGAGTGCTTTGCCAACTTTGAAATTTATCTTATCGAAGAATAACATGAGTATGGTGATGTTTGTAAATTATTTTGGTTTCTTAAGTCATTTTCTTGTTGGGAAAAAGTATTTTGGAGGTGGATTGTAAAGATAGCTTTTGGTGATTAAGATGGGGGCGATTCATTGAAATGGAGTGGCTCATGTTATGATCTGCATTAAAATGTTGGACTCCCAAATGTGAGGCACTCATGCATACCCTATCAGACGATTATTACTGCTCCAGCTCTGTATTTGAAGCGCAAAAACAGGCGATTTTTGCCCGCAGCTATCAGCTGTTGCCACCGACATGCTCGCCAGCCTGGGAACCTTATACCCTATTGTCTGGGGTTTTAGATGCTGCACTTCTACTTCCCCCGCAAAGTCAGCGTGCCGCCTTTCCCTATGCTTTGTCTAATGTGTGTACCCATCGGGGCGCGATTCTCTACCAGCAAGGGGTGACCCAGCCCAAAACCCTTCGCTGTCCCTATCATGGGCGCAGTTTTAACCTGCAGGGCCAATGTCTGGCCATGCCCGGTTTTGAACAGGTGAAAGACTTTCCCTGTGCCGACGACCATTTGCCCCGTGTGGCTTTACACCGCTGGCACTTTTTAGAGGCCCTGGCCTTGTTTCCTCCCGATTACGCTTTTGCCGACTGGGTGGCTCCGCTCAACGAACGCATGGGCTTTTTGCCTTTTGAAGACTTTGTCTATTCGCCCACCCACAGCCGCAGCTATGACCTGGCAGCCAACTGGATGCTGTACTGCGACAATTACTTAGAGGGCCTGCACATTCCCTTTGTGCACCCGGCTCTGTTTAAAGCTCTCGACTTTCAGGCCTATGAAACCCATATTTTGGCCCATGGTGTCTTGCAAATCGGCCTGGCCAGTGAGCACGAGGTGGCCTTTGACTTGCCTGTGGATCACCCGGACGCAGGCAAGCGGGTGGCGGCCTTTTACTTTTGGCTGTTTCCCAATTTGATGCTGAATTTTTACCCCTGGGGGCTGTCGGTGAATGTGGTGGAGCCTGTGGGCGTTGAGAGATCCCGCATTCGCTATGACATCTGGGTACAGCGCCCTGAACTTTTACAGCAGGGCGCTGGTGGCGATACAGACACCACCGAAAAAGAAGACCATGGGGTGGTGCTGCGGGTGCAAGCGGGTTTAAAATCACCGCTGTATCAGCGGGGGCGTTATGCACCCGTTATGGAAAAAGGCCTGCGTTATTTTCATGAACGCCTGCGGGCCCACGTGCCAGACTGAGCGCATTCTCAGGCAGATGCCATGATATACTGAGGGCACGTATATTGTGTACGCCTGATTTCTTCATGCAAAAGGCTGATGTTTATGACCATTCGAAGCAGTGAAACTGTACAAAAATTGTGCTCGTTGGCAGTACAGCAGGGGCTGGTCAAAGCCAGCGATATGTCACTGGCCTATCAAACCTATCTCAACACCAAATTATTGGCGGGCCAATGTCAGTACGTTTTGCAGGCTCAGGAAGGGCGTGTGTCTTTGCAAGAGCGCGACACAGACCCCGGTAACCCCGAAGAGTGGAGCGCTTTGGAAATGCCTGCCCCGGTCTTTGCGGGCCAGTGGGTGCCTTTTGCCTCTGAAAAACTCGCCCTCTTTGATTTGCAAGGGCGCTTTGAAGGTGTACAAGATCGCTCTCGTCCTGAGTTGATTCCCGCAGAGCGGGGCGGCTATGTGTGGTCGAAAAAAGGCACGCAAAATGTCCCCTATCGCATGTCGACGCTGGTAAACCCCTTGATTCCCGTGCAAAACGTCAGTCGGGGGCCCTATGACTTTTACTTTCCTGCCGATCAAGACGACGGCTTGTTTGTCATGGATCGGGCGGCGGGCACGGTGTTTATGACCGATCTGACCCTGAACGTCACCAAAATTAAAATTCAGGTGCGCGAGCCTGGCAGTCAAAAAAGCATTTGCATGGCCTATGATGGCAAAAATCATGTGGCCTATGTGACCGACCATCAAACCTCTGACCTGATTGTCATTAAGCCCCGCGAAAAGAAAATGGAGCGCATTTCAACGCCTCATGGTGTGCTGGGCAACCTGATTTATGACGCCGAGCGCCACCAATTGCTGGTGATGTTGGCAGATCCCGATCAAGAACCCGCCATTTTAATGTTCAGCTGCGAAGACTTTTCGCACCAGGGCACGCTGTTGATTCCCGGTAAGCGCTTCAGCAGTTTAGATGACCCCTGTGACCTGATGGGCCTGAGCCCCGATGGCAAAAACATGCTGGTTATGTCTTATAGCAATGAGCCAGCGCTGTCGACCCCTTTGATCTCAGCCATTGGTCTTAAAAGCCAACAGCTTATTAAAACCCACACCCTCAGTCAGCACGACAAACCCATTGGTTTTGCCTTTCAGCACAAGAAACCCAATCCCCAGGACGTCCCCGACTTTGATGATTTTATTGAAAGCAAAGGTTTGCTTAAGGGACCTCCGCTGGTGGCCCTGATTCGCCAGATTGAACAGCTCGAAGCCGACAAAAACAAACCCCTGTTTGACCAGGATGTCGAATCCGCCCTGACCCATATTGAAGACAATTTTAGCCGAGAAGAGCTTACCGAGGTGGTGGAACTTACCCAGGAAGTGACCGATGCTCTGGCCCAGGAAAGCTTCTTTGAATGGCAGGGCCGCAGTGACATGAGCCAGGAAGAAAAACAGGTGCTCGTGGAGCGCATGGCTCAAATCAAGCCCGACGAAAAAGTGTCGCGCACCAATGGTGTCTT
Source organism: Candidatus Sericytochromatia bacterium (assembly GCA_964229355.1). Classification (GTDB taxonomy): domain Bacteria; phylum Cyanobacteriota; class Sericytochromatia; order UBA7694; family UBA7694; genus CAXRDE01. Next base: position 140,928 of record CAXRDE010000002.1, read on the forward strand.
TGTACTGAACTGGCTCAAAGGACTCAACCGTTAGGCGTGCAACCTCAAACCGGACAACTGCAATCGCTTATTTTAGAGCCTGACTATTACTCGCGTCTGGGGGTGCCTCCCGAGGCCACGGCTCCTGAAATTGAGACCCGTTTTGCTGAAGCCTGTGAAGGGCACCATTTAAACGCCTTTGCGGACGATGTGCGCTTTAACGCGGCGGAGCAGCTGCTGGTGCTCACCCAGGCTTATGAATTGCTCAGTCATCCGGTCGAGCGCAGCCATTACGATATTCGCCGCTTTGGACGCCAGGAATTGCCCCTGCACCCGGAAGTGCAAACCCAGTTTAAGGCAGGTTTGTCCGCTTTTCGGCACCACAAGTTAGAACTGGCTGCTTCTCACTTTGCCATGGCGGTAAAACTGTACCCCCACCGCAGCTTGTTTCGGGTGCACCTGGCCAATGTGTATCACGAAAAGCAGTGTCCTGAGAAAGTGGAGCAAACCCTTGAAATTGCCCTGCGTCTGGATCCTGAAGATCGCTTTGCCAAAGAAACCGTGGCCCGTCTGATGTTTGATTATGAGCGCTTTGAGCGCGCGCCCCGTGACCCTTTTGTCAAACGCTTTAAGACCCAGATGTTAAACCGCCTAAAAACGGGAAATCTCACGGGCGAACTGTCTGATCGCAAAGAATCCCGCTGAGCGCCCTTTTAACCCCTTGGAACCGCAAGCAAATGTGCTATACTGCCTTGTCTTACAACGAAATTTTATGCACAGGAGAGGAGGTGAACTGAATTATGATGGAAGTTGAAGTACAAGAAGGACAAGTCGATGCGGCCATTAAAACTTTAAAGAAAAAGTTAAACCGCGCAGGTGTCTTCCGTAAAATCAAAGAAAAACGCTTTTATGAGCCTCCGAGTGCCAAAAAACAGCGCAAGCGCAAAGAAGTTTTGCGTCGTGCCAAAAAGAAACTCAAAAAGCAACAGCGTAAGTACTAAGGTGCTGCGCCTTCTGGCTCTGGGCCCCGTGAGAGGTGCTCTCCCCCATGTGTGAAAAACATACCCATGGAACCCTCTCTTTTGATGGTCAAGATCTTCATATTACGGATCCCAGGCCGGGTTACGACCCGGCAACGCTAAGTGCCGATGCTGACCTTCATGTTTTGATTGATCAGCATCCCCTTCAGCAATCCACAGCGGTTTCCGCTCAGAGTCAGATTCAATTTTTTCTCCCCATTCCCCGTCCTCCTCACTACGATTTTATCTTGCACATTTCGCCTTTTGCGGTGGATCTAACGGTTAAACTCCTGAGTCCCGGGGTTGCGTTTTACATTCCAAGCCATGAACCCACACGCCATTTACACCTCAGTGTTCATCAACGAGAGGTGCCGCTTCATACCTTCTCTTCTGAGTTGGGGGGCGACCTGCAACGGCGCCTGCGCCAGCAAAAAATTCATCAGCCCGTGGACCCTGAGCGTTTTGCGCAAGCGCTGGCCGCACCGGGCCAAAAAATACGCATTCTTGAAACCCCCGAACCCATTCACCCTTACAATCGCCTGTGCTTTAAAGAGGTCTTGCCTTTACCCACCGGTGTTGACGGCTGGTTACAGTACCCCCATTTACAGCCTGTTAAAGCCGGAACGGTGTTGGTGGAACGTGAGCAGTCCCAGAAAAGCCGGGCGGGTATGACGGTCTATGGTGAGGTGGTTCCTCCTGAAGAGGTGGTGCCCCCTGAGCTCAAGGCTGCTGATCGCAGTGTACGTTTAGACATTGAGGCCAATCATGCCGTCGCGCTCATTGAAGGACTGCCCGTCTGGGATCCTGACCTGGGCATTAAAATGAGTGGCTTACAACGTCAGGAGGGCCCGATTCTGGGCGGACCAGGACATATTGTGGATTTAAAAAGCAGTCTGCAACTGGCAGCGGCCATTCGCGATGGCGCGCAAGTGTGGGTGAAAGACTATTTGGAAGTGGCCGAAGACATTGGACATAGCCAGGTTGCTGCGGAAGCGGGGTTGATTGTGCATGGCAGCGTGGTGCGTTCCCATTTGCGGGTGGGGGGAGACGCTGCAGCGCGGATGCTGTTGACGGAGCCCGTGCTCGCCCTGTTGAAAGATTTGAACAGCTTATTGCAAATGGTAAGAGAGGTGCGATCGCGGGCCCCCCAGTCTCGGCTGACCGATGATAAAACCCTCTTTTTAAGGGTGATCAAAACCCAATTTTCGACCTTTTTTGCTCAGCTTGAAGCCCTCTGGCAACTGAACAAAAACCTCAAACAATTGCACCCCCGACGTACCATGGCCCTTAAGGTGGTGTTGTCGCATCTGATGAATCTGACGGAACGGCCTTTTAGTGAGCGGCTGTTTGTAGATTGGCTCAACAGCCTGCAAGATTTTGCCCGTGAATTGGTCAGTTTGCCTGAGCAGTCGAACCACGCTTACTTAAGTTATGCCCAGGGCTCTGAGATTACCGCCCGCGGCCATATTTTTGTCACGGGTGAAGGCTGTTACAACTCGCATTTGGCTGCAGGCCAGCATGTGGTTTTTACAGGGGAACCAGGCTATTGTCGTGAGGGCAGCTTACGGGCCGAGGGGCATGTGTTTGTGCCTGAGTTGGGCAGTCCCAACGGCAGCCGTTTACGGGTCGAGGTGGATTTACACAGTGAGATCTATGCGCAGAGCGTTTATCCTGGGGTGGAGTTGCGTTTTGGTGACCGCCCTCCTTATCACGTGCTGAACCTCTTGAATGCGGTCCAGATCAAGTACGTAGACGGTGAAATGATGTTTTTGCCCCTTGAAAAACCGCTTGCAACCTGTTACCTGCCTTTTTTCTCAAAAGAATTTTGAGAATTCACGTCAGATCTGTTAAAATCACACGATAAGATAGATAACGATAAAAAAATAAAAGGACGAGTCTTTTTATGGGAAATATAAGTGGTGGCGGTAGCTTCAGTATTCGTGTGAAACCTGAAGTCATCCAAAAACAAGTTGAAAATGCACAATCTCAGGTGGATGCTCAGCGCAAAGCGGACATTACCGAGGTCGCAAACCAGTACGGTTTAAGCAAAGAAGCCTTAGACGCCGGTGGTGTCGATATCCAGCAGGCCCCTGCAGGTCTGGCTTTAGATATGTTTATGAAATTGTCAGACAATGACACCAAAATCACCAAAGCAGACATTTTAAAATTTAAAGGCAACAGTACCCCTGATGTGACTGAAGACAGCATTGTTTATGCGTATGCTCAGCAAATCAGTGAATCCTTGCCCGCTCGCCAAATAGATATTACCCCTGGCGATAAGCAGAACATGCTGGTGCTGTCTGATCTGAAAAAGCGTGGCGATGAAATTATTGTGGCTCCACGCTATGCCACTGAAGGTACCAGTACCGGTCGCGATCCAGCGGCTGCCATGGTGTTTTCCATTGTGGGTGGCCAGGACAAAAACGCAGACGGCATGATTGCCGTGGGCGGTGAACTCACCCAGAACCCTGTGTTCTCTAACACCGTTGCTGACGCGATTAAGTTAGCCGGTAGCGATATGATGGTTTCTCCCACCGAAGCCCTCCAGGCTGTCATTGACAAAGCCGGAAAAATCTCCGCCGAAGACTTAGAAATCGTTTACCATCCCCCACAGAAGTAAACGCGAGTCCGTTCTTTTATTTTAAGAAAAACGCCACTGCATACCCTGCAGTGGCGTTTTCGGTGTGGAATAGCACGTCGAGTGATGTTAATCTGCACCAAAAAAAGTACAGTAATGCGCCAGATTGCTGTTCATATGGGTATGGGCCAGTGTGCTCAGCCGTTCGTAGCAGTCTTTCAAAAGGGTGACTTCAGCAAAATACCGGGCAGGTAAAAAAGGGGCGCAGGTCATGATGGTTTTGTGAAAGGCACTGCGAACATACAGATAGCAGAGATAGCCTTCCAGGCTGTGAAGGTCAATCTGTCTTAAAAACGCTGTTAAAAAGTCGCTGTAGTCCCTGAGTTCGGTACGCCATTTTGCGAGTTCATAAAGGCTTGCAAGTTCGGATTGGAGCGTGTGGGGAATGTCTTCTATGGGGTGAAAATGATAAACGTATTGGCTTAAATCTTGCTGACGAAGCCATTCGAGTACGGGAGCGGGATCGCTGCCGTAGCGTAGATAGGTATTGTGGGTGAATTTCACGTAACCCAGACGGGTCAGCAGATCTTTCACCCGGTACCGTTCGCTGTCGCTGTCCTGTGAAAAGTGGGTAATGATGAGTGAAAAGCTGTGGTCTGAAAAGCTTTCACGCAGGTAGTAATTGACCTGATGTTTGAGGGTGTTCCCCAGAATAATGCGCGGCGGCGCTCCTTCGATGCAGATGTGTTGTTGCGATTTCGCTCTGGAAAGGGCGGTGCGGGTAGCTGCCGATGAATGGCCAAACCATTCACAGTAAGCCCGCGTGGCGGTAGCATCGGGCCAGGGAACTGCTTTCTGAAAGTGTTGGTAAACGTGAGCGTCAATGGCCGGAGAAACCAGCGTGTCTTTAAGGGACATGCGGTATGCGGTGGGAATAAAGGGCAGTGCGTCAGGGCGCAAGGGTTTTATCATATGCTCCTTAGGGTAACGCACTTTAAGGATGAATCAAAAGATGTTACACTATTTTTATAATATGAAAATATATGTAACAGGTGGTATTCCCTTATGGTTCGTCGCGTCTTTTTTAAACACCCCCTTGTCTTTGGTTTAAGTACGTTGGGTACCCTGATCGGTCTTTCTGCGTGTGATCCTGCCTGGTTTATCGGACCTCAAAATCGATTTAAAGATTCGTTGACGCCCGCCGCACCGGATTATCAACGCCCGCGATTTTGGGCGGCTTTGCCAGAGCGGCCGGGTAACGCGGAGTTAACTCCGCCCGGTGAAAAGCTCTCGGCCTCTCCAGATGCAGATGTTTTTTTTGTGCATCCTACCACCTGGTTTGATCGCAAGCAGTGGAATGCACCCATCGAAGCTGGGGTTGCGCAAGAAATTGTCGACGAAATTTCGATGGGAACGCAGGCCAGTGTGTTTAATGCCTGTTGTCGCATTTTTGCTCCGCGTTATCGTCAGGCGATGTTGGGTGCTTTTTATGCGGAGCCTGAAGATGCACAGCCGGCTTTTGACATGGCTTATGGCGATGTGGATCGGGCTTTTGCCTCTTTTTTAACCCGGACGCAAGACCGTCCCTTTGTGATCGCGGGTCACAGCCAGGGCAGTATGCATGCGATGCGTCTTTTAGAAACCCGTATTCACAAAGATCCTGCGTTGCTGAAGCGTTTGGTGGTGGCTTATTTACCGGGTGTGGCCATTCCAGAAGCGTGGTATCAACGCCATCAGATTCCGGCCTGTGAAACCCCTTCAGAAACGGGGTGTATTACAGCCTGGGACACGTATCGCGTGGGAGCAGAGGTAAAGGGGCACGAACCGGTATATCACTGGTACGGGAATCAACTGGTACGGGTGGATCCCAAACAATCCAGGCAGTGTACAAACCCGATCACATGGGGTACAGCGTCGCAGGCATCGACCTCTGCTGAACATCGGGGGGCTGTTGCTGGCGTCAACACCGGCGCAGAATTTTCTTTTTCGCAATTGCTGTTTGCGCAGGAGCCGCTGGGAATAAATATCACGGCATTAACTGCTCCACAGTCCCTGGTTACCGCTGCTTGTGATCAGGCGCTGAGGGTTCCCAATCTTAGAGCTCTGGATTATCCGGTGCTGGAGACCCAGCCCGGTAACTACCATTTATTAGACTACGAGTTGTTTTGGCAAGATATACGTGAGAACGTCAAATTGCGTTTGGCGGCCTGGCAGCGTTAATCAGCAAAAACGCATAAGCAAAAACCCCGCAGCTTTGTGAAAACAAAGGCGGGGTTTTTAAAGCTTAAGTGCGTTCGTTAGCACCGGGGCTTTTACTTTTCTTCTTTGAAGTTAACGTGACGACGAAGAACGGGATCATACTTACGCAGTTCCAGACGATCGGGCGTGTTACGCTTGTTCTTCATGGTGTAGTAGTAGTGAGGGCTTTCGGTACTTTTCAGTTTAACTTGTACTCGTGCTCCGGGTTTAGCCATGATCTAATTCCTTTTCTACCTTATTTACGAATCAGGGAAGCATCAGCACCATAACGCTTAATGGTGGCCATCAGACCGTACTTGGTAATCGTCTTCATTACTTTCGTTGAAACGCGCAGACGAACCCAGCGCTTTTCTTCAGGGAGCCAGAAACGTTTCCATTGTAGGTTGGGCTGCTGACGATGCTTTGTTTTTACATTGGAGTGACTGACGCGATTTGCGTTGTTATAGCGTTTGTTTGAAATCTCACACCTTCTAGACATTGTGCATCGTTCCTTTGAGTTAATTTAAATTTCTTTTAAAAGAGGGTAAACATTCATTTGAGATAATGATATGCAGAACTCAGTCTAACAGGTTTTGGGATCGCTTGCACAGAGTATTTGCTGTTAATTTTTGTGTGGATCCCGTGAGAAAGCCTGAAAAAATTGTCACTATCCGTTATGATAAAAGTAGCATGACACGCATGAGGCTAGAGGTTTATGGATCTTCAGGCATTGCAGCAGGTGACGCGTTCTGACCATTTGCACGCGCGACACCAGAAGGCGCTGCGTTTATATAAATTGGGTGTGGAGTATTTACAGCGGGCGAAACAATACGACTGGGACCGTCTGCTTTTACGCAATGCGGCCCGCTGTTTCGCCTCGGCGATTACCCATAATCGCGCGGTCCCTGAACCGTATTTAAAACAGGCTTTTTTGTTTTCACTGGTGGGCAATACCCGCAAGTCCTTACATTATCTTCGCGAAGCCCAACGTCTGGCTCCAGATCATCCAGAACTGCTGCGTTTACAGGCTTACTTACAGCAGTCACCTACTGAGCGCCGCACGGCGGTTTCTCAGGCTTCCCTTCCCGCATCTTCTGTGCGCCGCTCTTCTCTTGATCCCCAGCAATTGGCTTATCAGCGCGATAAACTTGCCATTGAGCTGCAACAGGTCATGAGTAAAGCCTACCGTGAGTTGCCCAGTCTGCAACCCACCTGGGCAGAGCCGGTCTGGAAAGGCTATTGTCGCTTGCGCGATGAATTTGATGCAAAGTACCAGAGCTTGTGTGACCTGTTTGATCGCTTATCGACCCACTTTGATTTGGCCGCTATTGATCGCGACTTGCAAAAACTTGAAATTGGTCTGAACCGTTTTGATGATGTGTGTGAACACTCAGAACAGATGGTGAGTCTCTACCAGCGCATTCAACATCTCGAAAAAATGTTCGAGCGTCACGTGTTGAAGCAACAGCAAGGCGGGAGTCCAGATACGCAGACGCTGTTAGACAAATACCAACAGGTGTTAGATGAAATGGCCGATGAGTTAGATCTTTTTGAAGGCTCGGGTATGAGTATTCAGCAAGTATTGCCCCGTTATGAAAATTTAGTGGCGTTGTACCAACGTATTGATGCCCAAAGCAGTGGAGGAACCCCATGAGTATTGGTGGTTTAGGCGGACATCAGTCTTTGCCGCAAATTCAAGCTCAGAGTCCGGTAAAAGCCCCGGTGACACCGCAAAAAGCTGCTGAAGTTGCGCCTACTTCACCTCAGGAGTCTCTGAAACCGCAAGAAACAGCGGCCATGGATCAACCGGTACAAACCGATGAAGATCTTGAAGTGCTCACCGAAGAACTCGAAACCGCAGCCCTTGATGAAGGGGTACCTGAGCCTGAGGCTGAAGAAACGGGGTTAGAAGATGCGGAACTTGAAGACTTAGATGCCGAAGCCGAAGACATGGGCGTCGAAATCGAGGACAGCGGCGAAACTGATGAACTCGAAGGGGAGGATGAGGTAGAAGAAGAAGGGGAAGTAGACGAGGCAGAGGAGTTTGAAGACAGCGAAGAAACTGAGGAAGCGGAAGAAGGCGAAGATTCGGGCGACACAGATCCTGACGGATACCGTGATTCGGAAGCCCCTGAGCGCGACGAAGATGATGAAGAGACTGATGAAGAGGCTGATGATCCAGACGCTTGATAAACGGTGGCAAATCCCCCTTCAAGAATTGTTTGCGCAAACCCGTGTGAATAACAATCAGCAGGCTTTTGTGCTCACCCGTCAACCGGACTTTTTTCGCCTGTTGCCGTATCAGGGAAAACGCTCAGCAGTCCTGGGGGCTTGTCGGGGTGACGTCCTTTTGGGAGCTATGACGGTGCACCTGGAGCAGTACTTTATTGACGGAGAAGTGCGCTGGGGAGTATATACAGCAGATCTTAAAGTGCACGTGAATGCCCGGGGCCAGGGAATCGGTGACGCTTTGATGCAATCCAGTGTTGAATGGGCGCGAGCCCAGGTGGATAATCCGCTTTTTTTGACCACCGTTGCCGCTGACAATCCGGCAGGTTTACGTAAGAATCAAAAGTTAGCCCCCTGGGTTACCATGCAAAAAAACCGTGAGCTGGCTACTGTATTTTATCCCTGTATGGCCCGTCCTGCTCTGGTGGGAACTTTGCCCCGACATTCACCAAACGCCGGCGGTCGCTTTCAGGTGCGGACCTTGCGGATGGAGCAGCCAGCACAGCGTGAAAATTGGTGGCGATTGTGGCAGCAATGCGCACTTACGCGTCAGGGACAACGGGTTTATACGTCTGAGCTCTCCGCTTTGCCGCCAGCGCAGATCTGGTTAGGTCTTTTTGAAGGTGACACCCTGGTGGGGGCTTTGGGTCTCTGGGATCAACGGGCTTACCGCCAGGTTACCGTGCCCTATCAACCTCGTCTGATGCAACACTGGTTGTATGCCGGGGAGCAGGCGGTTGCGCTGTGGTGTGGGGTGCATTTGTGTGTATTGCCTACCCATCGGCGTGCGGTGGCGGTGTTATTGGCCCATGCCCGACAGTGGGTGGGTGCCCGTGGCGGTCGCTTACTGGGGCTGGCCTTTGACCGTCAGGATCCTTTAAGTGCATGGCTTTGCCAGGGACTGTACCAAACCAATGCGTTGTATCTTTTGAGCAGTGAGCCTTTTCGTAAGTCATATCCTTTTCATGCAGAGCTGGCGCTGGGGTAAGCACAAAAAATACGCTAAAATAGAAGAAGAGTCACAATCGCCGGGAGTCAAATCGATCGTATGGATTATCAAATTTTGCGTGCTGCGTATTTTAAAGGAGACCCCACCGCTGAGGGGGATGGGGCGGCGCAGGCCTTTTCATCGTTAAAGCAATGGCAAAAGTCTTCGCGTATGGCCAAAGACATTGTTTTGATGTTGGGGCGCTTTTCAAAGTTGATTGTGAACCCCAACGATATTTCCCCGATTTTTAAGGGTAAATCGTTTTTGAACCACAAAAGCTTTCAACTTTCATTGGCGACCTTTCGAGCAGATCCCCACACCGCCGAGCTCTTGCATACGCGCTATTTAGCCCCTGAAGTCTACGATCTTGATGCGCTGTTGGCTTTACCAGAAGATACCCTGGGCCACGCTTTTGCCAGCCATATGAAGCATTATCAGCTCAAGCAGGTGTTTTATCCTCCCCTTGAAAAAACCGATAACGACGAGATTAGCTATTGGCGTCAACGGGCGCGCCAGACCCACGATATTCACCACGTGGTATTGGGTTTTCCTGCTATTGATTCTGGTGAAATGGCCATTTCGGCCTTTTATTTGGCCCAGCACAATGTGCCCCTGTCGGCTTTGCTGTTGGGTTTTGGCTTTCTATACACTATTTTGCGAGAACCAGAACGTATTGACGAACTCATGCGCGCCATTCACCGGGGATGGGCCGCCGGTCAGCAAAGCGAAAAGCTGATGGGTGTGAAGTGGGAAGAACTCTGGGAACAGCCGCTGGCTGAGGTGCGACGTTCACTGAACGTGCCTGAGCCAGCAGCGGCGTTTCCGTAGTGCATTTAATGCTATTTGCTTTATCTAATGCGGGGGGCTTTTTGCTCCCCATTCTGGTGCAAGACCAGTCCTTGACCGTTTTCATCAAAGGCCAGCATGGCATCAACGATCGTATAGCGAAAATGGTGAGGTTTGCCCGCCACAGGGTAGACCCGATGTGCATCCTGTCCGGTCAATTGAGCATATAAATAGCCATTGCGTTGGGTAATGGTAAAAATAGCGTCGGGTGCCAGTTCATATTTTCCTGTGTAAGGGGCCAGCGTTTCGGCGGGCAAACGCAAATCTTTGGGGCCCCGGGCGGGGATCTCAGGCACAATCATGGCCAATCCCAAACTGCCAAGCTCAGCAATGCCGTTGCTCAAAATAACGGCGCCCCGTTCGCGATTTTCATCAAAACCAATAAAGCTGGTAAAGCCCCCGGTTTGGCCGCTGTGGGTATAGAGTGAGGTATTTTTGACCTTGATTTTATGCCAGGCATAGGCCATATCCATGGGCTGTTTGAGCTGGCTTTGAGACACCAGAATGTTGTGGCTTTCTATAACCGCTTGTTTCAGTTCGGGTGAGCTGATGTACTGGGGGAACATCTGGGCGTACAGAAATTTAGCCATGTCTTCGCCGCTGGAGCGTAGGGCTCCGGCACCGGCGGTGCTGTCTTGAAAATGCCAGGGATTACTGGCTTCACCTTCGGTGTGGGGAATGGAGGTAATGGCCCGGTTTTCGAGATCCTCCACAGAGGTTCTGCCCATGTGCAACGGCTGCAAGATTTTTTGTTCAAAGACCTGTTGTAGGGCCTTGTTTTGGGCAAAGCGGTAACCCAGCAGGCCAAAGCCAATATTTGAGTAACGGTACTGTCCCACATTGCTGACGGTGGCCTGGGACAGATAGGCTTTGAGTTGTGCATCGCTATAATCTGCATAGGGATCGCGTGGATTGGCGGGACTTAAATTGTGGGGCAGGGGAGGTAAACCCGAAGTATGGGTTAACACCTGTTGTAGAGAAACCTGAGCTAAGTCTTCTGACAAAGCAAAGGACGGCAGATGTTGCTTAAAGGTGTCTTGTGGACGGCACGCTTGCTGGGCAACGCAGTCTGCCACCAATAAACCTGTAAACAGTTTGGTGAGGCTGCCAATTTCAAACCGAGAAGCGGGTGAGATGGCAAATCGATTCTGTGGGTCCAGGCTCGTATAGCCCAGGCTGAAGATCGCAGGCGTGTGACCTTTTTCCAGATAAATAAGGGTCATACCCGACAGATCCTGAGTGTTGATGTACGCTTGTGCGGCTTGCTTGAAGGCTTCGGGCATGACCGTGGTGGGTAATGCGACGCCCTGGGGAGAAGTGGCGGCCTGCATGGGAAGGGCATATGCTGCCATCAACACACTGAGACCATATCGAGAGAGCGCACGGAGCTGGGTTCGTGACATAAGAAATAGACTGCTTTCTAAGCTTGCTGTTAGGATAAAGACTTTAATGCTTATCGGGTGAAGCCGAATTGCACTTGTTTGAGGAGCAAAAAATGTCAGAACACACCATGACCTTGCGGGCGGCCGTTATTCAGATGTCGCCAGGCCCCCATAAAACTGAGAATTTACAGCAAGCTGAACACTGGATTACCCAGGCTGTTGCAGCGGGTGCTCAATTGGTGAGCTTACCAGAAACCTTTATCTACTCAGGTCCCCATGAGATCGCCGATATGCAGCGGGTGGCCGAACCCCTTTCCGGCATAACCAGCAAGGCCTTAAGTCAATGGGCAAAAACTCACGGGGTTTATGTGCTGGGAGGGAGCTTCTTTGAGATCAACGCCGAAGATCTGGCCCGCCCCTTTAATACCAGTGTGGTCTATGGACCAACCGGAAAGCTGCTGGCCAAATACCGAAAAAACCATTTGTTCTGTCTGCAAGCCGAGCACCCACACCACAAAGATATGTCTGAAGCTGCTTATCAGACGGCGGGTGAGCGCCAGGATCGCGCGGTAGCACCAACACCCTGGGGGGGCATTGGGCTTTCTATTTGCTATGATTTGCGTTTTCCGCTTTTGTATCAGCAGTACAGTCGCACCATGGGCGCCACCATGGTGGCGGTGCCCTCTAAATTTTTAAAAACCACTGGCGAGGCCCATTGGTTACCTTTACTGCAAGCGCGAGCCATTGAAAATCAATGCTATGTCATTGCTGCCAATGCTTATTCTGAAGAGAACCCGGCAAATTATGGCCATAGTATGATTGTTGATCCCTGGGGAAAGGTTCTGGCCCAGGTGGAAAGCGGTGAAGGCTTTGCCATCGCAACCCTGAATTTTGACTATTTGCATCATGTGCGCAAGCGATTGCCGGTATTGGATCCCATACATGCTGGCCGGAACCATACGATTGACTAAAAAAATAAAAATAACTCAAACGGCATATTTGCGTTCAGAGGTATATATTTTAAGTTTTTACGGTATTTTTATGGTTTCGCGATGGTGGATCAAACATAAAAGCGTGCTGAGGGGTACAAAAATACAGAAGCTCTCGGATCCGAGGTGTGGGTTTTGAAGGTTAAGAAAAAAATAAGAAAAAATTATTGGTATGTGTTGACGGTTTAACCTGGAGCGGGGTA
>CAXRDE010000003.1:0-89530 GCA_964229355.1 Candidatus Sericytochromatia bacterium
CCCTTCTTACCCAGGTTTGCTTTCACCCAATCAGAATCAAGTCTACTTTCATCGTTGGCTTGGAGAAAAGACATCTAAAATCTCAAACATTCTGAATCAGCAGGAAGATATTGAACAATTAGATACGACGACTGTAAAAAAGAGTTACGTGACCAAAAAGCGGTTTTCAAGATTTCTCATGTCAACCGAAAAACAATTGGCTTAAAAACACCTGAAGCAACGGTAACCCTCTATAAGAGAAACAGAGTGGGATATACGGAACTGTATGGCTTGCTGGAAAAAGAAGGGCATGTGCACATGCTTATCGACGGTTTTCTGCCGACATCTCTTGCTGATGCCTACACCCATCGGGCAATACTTTTTATTGACAATATGCTCGCAAAAGGAAATTGGCTTTCCGATGATGATCGCTCTGAAAACACAAATAGAAATGAAAACCGATAGCGGAAGGAAGTCATTTCTCATGGGTAAAAACCTTGTGTCAGTACAATTACTGTTAACAACACTGCTTTTTTCGTTTGCTCTATCAGCAAAGTCTAATCAACACAAAGATACAATCCTTGAATCCCAAATTTACTCTGGAAAAGCCTTAACTCAGTCTTCAGCACATTTTTTTGATTCAAACGTAGGGGTTGCCTCTAACGAACCTGCACCTGACAACTTTAAAAATCCCTATTATCCAACAGAACTACCTTTACTTGTTGGTTTTCCTATCGAACAGATCATTCTCTATATCCGAAGCAATGGTCTTTATGAGATAGACCCTTTAATGTTGAGTGATGCGAGTCAGGACTATTTTGAAGTGAGTGATGTGCCATTCGAAAAACTTTTGGCAAAAAAAGTCATCTACAATCCTTTTCGGGGTTCTGATGATGCGTTTTTTGATGAAGAATCTGTTGGCTATTACGTTCATAATGGCCAATTAACAACATCAAACTTTATTTACCATCGCGCCTTGATTTTTAATCCTCAGCAGACGCCCTACTACCAAGAAATACAGCAGAAATTTCAAAAATCAAAGGCTTTAATTTTTGAAGAAAAGACTTCAAAGGTAAATCAAAAGGACCTGGATTTTTACCACTTCAAGCGAGACGATGGATACATTGAATCTTACGGATTCTACGAAATACCACCGAAGTACGGCATGGAAGCAAAAATAGCCCTGGTTTTTCAGGCGCTTTATCCAAATGCACAAAAAGAGTCTCTCGCAAAACACGCGACAAAATTATTTAAAGAACACTATCACGCTGTAAACCAACGTTATAAAAAACTCAGTAAGTGAGGTTTCTCCAGACTCACAGCCTTGCAAAAAGAGCTGTTTTTTGTTCATACTTGAAAGCATATTTCAGACGCTAAAAAACCACATACTTGTCTTCAGAAAGGTTTTCGATGCAAATAGGGATCGCCTTGTGCCTTTTCGTGATGGTTTCAAATCCTGCTTTAGCAAAGCAAACACATATAACACCTATTGCCGTGCCCAATGATGTTTGTATTTCACACTTACCTTGCCCTAGCGGAGATCATTATTATTTGCATAATTTTCTACACCTGGAAAGAAGAGATGTAGAGAGGGTCTACATGGCCTCTACAGATGAAGTCTCAAACTTTTACCAAAATACGGATCGTTTTACGGACGCCAATTTGGAGGTGGAGGTATTTACGACAACCGAAACTGTGGGTAAAGCAGAAGGATTCTACTTCTTTGACGAGGGCAAAGTTGCAGGATTTCTTCTGCTGCACCGAAAATCCCTGTCTTATGATTTGGACTATCTGAAAGATATTCCTTCGGCTTACGCAGAACAACAAAATGCGGCTCGCAACTTTTTCTCGGGCCTCAATGCCTACAAAAGCAAATCCTATACCTTAGATCGGTCGCATGTCACACTGACTGTGTACACCCTGAAAATGGGGGACCATATGCATACAATAGGACTTATGAAAACCCATGAGGCCGTGTACATTCTTTTTGAATCGTACCTTCCTGTCAGGCTCAAGCAAAAATATCTCAAAATAGCCCTGCAAAAGGCAGATCGCTTTATTGTTGACGGCAATTGGATGTTGTACTAAAAAAACCAGGCCCCCTCATCTGGAATGACTGGGGGGCCCGGTTTATGTGTGATAAAACGAGAGAGTCTTAACGACCCACGTTGGTCGCCAACGAAAGGGCTGGCGTTTCATAAGCGGGATCAATAGGACCTTCGATCACGCCGCCACCAAGCAGCATGTCGTTTTCGTCATAGAACACGGTGATCTGACCGGGAGATACAGCACCCTGGGGCACTTCAAACCACACCTTTAAGGTGTCGTCATCCACAGGCTCTAAGCGAGACTTGACCAGACCTGAACGGTAACGAATGCGCACATAGGCTTCAAAGGGCTCGGTAATGGCGGGTACACCCGACCAGTTAATGCCTTTGGCAATCATACCGGTCGAGAAGGTTTGTTCTTGCTCGCCCACAATAATGCGATTGCGATCAGCATCAATGCTTAACACATAGAGGGGACGCGGTGAGGCAATGCCTAAACCTTTGCGCTGACCCACGGTGTAGTGCACAATCCCTTCATGCTGGCCCAATACTTTGCCACTGATATCGACGATATCGCCGCCGTCAATGGATTTTTTGTAGTGGTTGCGCCAGAAGTCATTGAGGCTATCGCCCACAAAACAGAGGTCCTGGCTGTCGGGTTTGTTCATGACAGGATCTAAGCCCAGCTCTTGTGCCAGCTTACGGGTTTCAGCTTTGCTTTCAAAAGCCCCCAGCGGGAAGGCCAGTTCAGACAATTGCTGTTGGCTCAGCTTGTAGAACATATAGGTTTGATCTTTGTTGACGTCTTTGCCCCGAAACAGTTGGTAACGCTGAGCCAGCTCGTTGTACTGTAAGCGCACGTAATGGCCCGTGGCCATTTTGTCCACTTCCATATCTTGTTTGACGGCGTTCCACAGATGGTGGAACTTCATTTTGTGGTTACAGGTGGGACAGGGGTTGGGGGTTGTCCCGTTCATATAGGAGTCTACAAAAGGGTTTACCACTTCCTGGGTAAATTCAGAAATCAGATTGTACACCTTGTGTTCGATGCCCAAATGTTTGGCCACCCACTGGGCGTCCTCGATGGCATCGCCAGAGCAGCACTTGCTGTCTTCCCAGATCACCATGGTGACTCCCACCACATCGTGACCGGCTTGTTTTAAAAGAGCTGCAGCGACAGAACTGTCGACGCCTCCGCTCATACCCACTGCTATACGCATTTTTTTGGATCCTTTTACACCTTTTTAACAGCTTCTATTCTAGCATGGAGGTACGCATTCAAGGCTAGGGTTTAGGCTGGCAGCAGCCCAAAGACAGGCCGCAAAAAGAAATGAAAAGCCCGATGAAAAAAGAAGTCCTGTTAAAAAACCTTGAAAAAGAGCTCAATCTGGCGTCGGTCTTTACCACAGGTATCCTGCTCATTTTTTTAATTGACATTGTGGACTACACCACGGATCCCCGTCTGGACTTTTCGCTGTTTTACCTGACTCCCGTCCTGTTTTGCACCTGGTTTGGAGGACGGCGCCTGGGCACTTTTATGGCCCTTTTGAGTGCGCTGGGCTGGCTGATGACCGAGCGATGGTTGGGCACCATTCAAAGCGATTATCTCCCCTATTATTACTGGGACAGCTTCACCCGACTAAGTTTTTATTGGGTGGTGGCCCAGTTGCTGGCCAGTCTGAGGGAGCGTCTGAAAATTCAAAAGAAGCTGGCGCGCACCGACAGTGTCACAGGCTGTGCCAATGCCCGCCACTTCCGAGAGTTGCTCAACGCAGAGATTCAGCGTTTTGAGCGCTATCATCATCCCTTTACCCTGGTCTATTTCGATCTCGACAACTTTAAGCACATCAATGACACCCTCGGCCACGCCACCGGCGATCGCGTCTTAAAGGTCATTGCACAAACCGCCACCCGGCAGCTGCGGGCCTCAGACAATGTAGCCCGTCTGGGCGGTGACGAGTTTGGTGTGCTCATGCCCGAAACCGATGCCGCCCAGGCACAACAGGTCATGCAACGCCTCCATCAGGCCCTGCTTGGGGCCATGGAAAAACATAACTGGCCTATCACCTGCAGCATGGGGGGCATTAGTTGCGTTCAAACGGCCCCCGATGTCACCACACTGATTCGTATGGCAGATCACCTGATGTATGAAGTCAAACACGACGGCAAAAACGGGGTGCGCCACATGGTTTGCCAGGAT
Organism: Candidatus Sericytochromatia bacterium; assembly: GCA_964229355.1. Taxonomy (GTDB): domain Bacteria; phylum Cyanobacteriota; class Sericytochromatia; order UBA7694; family UBA7694; genus CAXRDE01. Next base: position 4,228 of record CAXRDE010000003.1, read on the forward strand.
GCTCAAAAAACCCTCACCCTGAACACCGAAAAGTCTCTTATTTAGAGGCCCAGTGTAACGAAGCAGTGCAACAAATCGTGGCAGGCACAGCGCACTAAATCGCCTGTGTTTCTGACCTCAATTGCTTTACACTAGACGTATGTTGCAGTTTTTTATGCCTCCTTTCGAAAGCCCCAACGAAAGTACCGATCGTCTGGTGTGGCTGGTGCTGCTGCGCTGGTTGATGATTCTTGGACAAATCGTGATCGTGAGTTTGGGTGCGCAACTGTTGTTTATTCCGCTCAATGTGGCTTCGGGCATGTTGTTGAGCAGCCTGGCACTCGGATGGATCAATGCCCTGGTGTGCAAAAGCCTGTATCGCCCCTTACGGGATGACTGGCGTGAAATTGAATTGCTGGGCGTGTTGCTGCTGGATGTGGTGCATTTTTTGCTGCTGATGGCCCTAACCCAGGGGGTACAAAACCCCTTTTACCCTTTGATTTTTGTGCATGTGACGCTGAGCGCCATTTTACTGCCCGCAGGCTTAGGCTGGACGTACTTGACCGTGGTGGGGGCTGGACTTTATGTCATGAACCCGGTGGTCTACATTTTTAACGATCAAGGCACCTATATTCGTACGTCAGCGCTGGTCAGTTGGGGCATTCAAATGGGTGTGATCACCGCCAACTGGATGCTCGCAGCCGCTGTAGCCCGCCATCGTTTGCGCTACCAACAGCGCTGGGAACAACTCCAGCGTCAACAAATGCAGCTCCAGAAAGTGCATCTGCTGGGCGCTTTAGGTGCCGGGATAGCCCATGAGTTTGCCAGCCCACTCCACACCCTGCGTCTGCGCCTGGATCGCCTGTATCGCAAGGCCGACGACACACTGATTGACGATATTGAAGCTGCACGAAAAGCCTTACACCAAAGCGAGGATCGCTTAAAAGCATTGGCTGCTTTACCCACCCGAGAAGCCCTCAAGAGTTTAAGTCCGGTCTCTCCCCCCGATATTGTGCTCCCCCTGTGGCAACACTGGCAACATAAACACCCGCAGATTCAGTGGTCCCTCGACAACCGTTGGCCTGAGGCCCTGAAACTTCCCGTGCCCGCCCTGTTGCTCGAACATACCCTCAACAATTTGGTCAGCAATGCCGTCAAAGCATTGCAATCACAGGACAACTCCCCTAAAGCAGAGAAGCGGATTCAGCTGCGCTTATCTCAACAAAAACAAGCCCTGGTCTTAGAGGTCATCGACAACGGTCCCGGCTGGCCTCAGGTGGTGTTGGAGCACGTGGGAGAGCCTTTTTTAACCACCTCATCGCAGGGCACAGGCCTCGGCTTATACACGGTGTTTATGCTAGCGCAGAGCATGTCCGGCGAATTAAAGCTTTTAAATCCATCTTCTCAAGGAGCATGCGCCCAACTATGGCTACCCCTGAAACCCCATTGACGCCCCCCGCTTTATTGCTGGTGGATGACGACAAAGATCTGCGTGAAAGCTTACGTCTGGAGTTTTCAGAGCGAGGCTATGATGTGTGGGAAGCAGGAAGTCTTACGGACGTTCAGCAACTCCTAGACGTTAGCGCCTTTCGTTTTGCACTTATTGACCTGCGCTTGCACCTCGACAACGGTCTGGATCTCATACCTGAAATCTTAAACCGATACCCCCAGTGTCGTATTGTGGTACTTACCGGCTACGGGAGCATTGCCACTGCAGTGGAGGCGGTTAAACGGGGGGCCGTCAATTACCTCACCAAACCGGTGCCGATTGAGCGCATCGAAAAAGCCCTCTGGATGGATATCCATGAAACCCCAGAGCTCCAGGACGACAATGTGGAAAGCTTAGAGCGCCACGAACAAGAGTACCTCGAATATGTGCTCCTGCAATGCCAGGGAAATGTCTCTCAAGCGGCTCGATGGCTAGGGATTCACCGGCAGAGCTTGCAACGCAAACTCAAGCGCATTGGCCTACGGTAACACAACGCAACTTCATGGTAAGCTAGAAAAAAATCAAAGGAAACACCTACCATGAAAAAATATGCCGTCCTCTTCTGTTGTGCCCTGAGCTTTGCTTTGCTCAGTGCTTGTCCTGCCGAAAAAGCCCCCGAAGAAACCAGCAGTCAAACTGAAATTCCGGCCAATACAGAGGCCAATACCCCTGAAGAAAAAACCGCTGGCGAAGACACCCCACCCGCCAGTGAAAACCTTCCCCAAAGCGTGAGCTTTGCCAGTCCAGAAAACAATGCTCAGGTCAAATCTCCTGTAAAAGTGGTTATGCAAGTGCAGGGCATGGAAGTCCAACCCGCGGGAGAAGTGCTGCCCAACAGTGGACATCATCACTTAATTATTGACGGTGCCAGTGTACCTGAAGGCGACGTTTTACCCGCCGATGATACCCACATCCATTTTGGCAAAGGGCAAACGGAAACAGAGGTTGAACTCACCCCTGGCAAGCACACCTTAACCCTACAATTTGCCAACGGAGCCCATCTGTCGTATGGCCCTGACATGTCCCAAACCATCACTGTTGAAGTCATTGAATAGGCTTTAAGGGGATCAAAAAAGGCTTTGGCCACAAATTGTGGTCAAAGTCCCGTAAATTAACCTGCGGATCAATCAGAAGCTGACTGGGTCGTCCATTCAGAGCGGCATAGCTCTCAGCATATACTTCAAGATGGGGATACTGTTGAACCCGTTGGGCCACCAGATGGTGCGCATATTGCAGAATCATATCGGGCTGGGTGCTCATCATGCGCTGCTGAAACGGCGTGAGGTCCTGAGGTGAAAGCACCCAAAAACGGCCCGAGACAGGATCTTTCAGAGTAAACTCTACCCAGCCTGTTTTTTCAATCAGCATCACATGCCAGGCAAAACGAAAACCCTCTTCGGTCCACAACACATTGCCGGGATACATCCAGTGACGCAAAGGCATCACACATTGCCAGAGCAAAAAAAGTCCCAGTACCCAACGCCTGCCAGGAGAAAGCAAAACCGCCTCAGAAAAATGGATTGCCGGTCTCCCCAGGCGTGTTTGTGGGCCCTTCAAAAAAACCAAAGGCCAGTTCGGCGCAAAAAACACCAAAGCCAGGAACATCATCAGCCAGGGAAACAGTCCAATGGGAAAGAGCCAGGCTGTCAAAAGGTGAAAACCCAGTACGGCAACATAAGCATAGCGTCGCCAGCGGGGGTGGCTCATCCAGAAGGGGATGGTCAGATCAAAAAGCATACCGACCCAGGACATGAGCCAGGGCAGCACAGGCATTAAAAAAAGAGCACCCACCCAGGGCGTATTGGAGAAGGCGGGAAGCCAGCGCCGTAAAGGTTCAGCAGCCCATAACCAATCGCCATTGATTTTTGCCAGACCTGCAAAAAAGTAGATCAGGCCCACCTGAATACGCAGCACCCACAAGGGCCATTGGGGCAAAGGGAGCAAACGGGGTACCCGCAGCGAAAAACTCTGGTCCAGCGGTAAAAAACACAACAGCAAAGCCAATACGCTGATGGCATAGTAATGGTTCAAATAGAAGGTTTTATCGATTAACTCCAGGTAAGTAAACCCTAAAAAAAACACCGCACAAGCGGTGCGATAAAAGAAACCTCCGGCAATGGCCAGACAGGCCACACAAAGCACCAGCACATGGGCATAAAGGGTCCACTGCGGCAAACCATAAGCGGTCCAGGGCTTAATCCAGGCAAGCCCCGAATAGGTAAAATGAAACGCAGGATCTATATAGTAAGCCTGAATCCAACCGCGCGCCCAAAAGCGCAGCAGGCTCCAGAGCATTAATAGACCAAAGCCCACCCGAAAAAACACAAGCGAGGCCGCACAGATGGGCGTCTGCAGAAACCTAGTCGCCGTCATTGTCGGTGAAGTTCACCGTTTGGTTCAAGGCATTGGCAAGGTCCACTTTAACCAGACGCAAGAGCGTTTTAATGGCCTCGTAACTTTGGGCAACGGCTTCAGGGTTTTCCCGTAGCGCTTGTTCTAAAGAGGGTTCAAGGGCCGCAAGACCTTGACGCACCACCTGGGTTTGCGCCAAAATTTGCTGATGCACCTCACGGTGCCCCAGGGCCACCACATACTCAGCGGTATCCGGCGCATTGGCCTGTATTTTCAGACCTTCCAGGGCATAATTTTGCGAAAACCCGTCCAAAGCGGCTTTTAATAGCGTTAAAGAGGATTGACTGTCTGGAGCTTCTAAGGTCTCCGCTCCCGTGGCCTGTCCCCCCAGAAGACCAGCAGGCTCACCCAGGCGTTTATTCTTTATGTTCTCTAAGAGCACAACCCATTGGTTCAGCTGCATATTTTGGGCATTGGCGCTGCTCAAATAGCTTTTACCATAATCCCCTTCCCAGGCCGTTTGCAAGGCCTGAGCCTGCGTTACCAGATCCTGGCTTAAAGCCGTTAAATAAGCCACGCGTCTTTCCGCGCCTGCTCCCGTAAAGGCTTCAGGACCATGAAAAAGAAGATACTCCATCACGGGCAGGCCTTTGCGACTGGTGCCCAATTGTTGAATTTGAATAGGTGTCGTCTCGCCCAAAACCCGTGTGATATGCTCCACACGACGGGGCCAAAAAGCGATATTCTGGCGCAAACGCTCTTCGGTGGCCGGTCCAAATTGATAGGCTTCTGTTAATACCCAGGCTTCGCTGGCAGCTTTCCAGGCCTGTTGGGCCTGAGCCAAACGCGTTTTATCTGCAGGGGCTTGCGCCAGCGCGTCCACGGCCTGCTGCAAGGCCTGCGTCCGCTGGCTAAAGGTACGGTAACCCGGTAAAATCACCTGATGATAGGTCGAGTCCGTGACCTGCTGCGCAGTCAAATGCATCGGCACAAAGCTACGTCCCAGCAAATCCAGGGTTCGCTGCGAACAGCCCATTCCCAGCCCTATCAGTAAAAAGGCCCACAAGCCTTTGCGTCGAAGAGAAAAAGACATTAGAGTGACTCCAAAAATGCAATGAGCGCCTGACGCTCTGTTTTCGATAAGCGCGTAAACGCCTGTTGAGAGGCCCTGGCTTCTCCGCCATGCCAAAGCACAGCCTCTGTGAGATTACGGGCTCTTCCATCGTGTAAAAAGCGCGTATGGCCATTCACGGTTTTGATCAGACCAATGCCCCACAAGGGTGGCGTACGCCACTCCTGCCCGCTGGCCAGAAAATCAGGACGTCCATCGGCCAAATCAGGCCCCATATCATGAAGCAATAAATCCGTATAGGGCATAATGGTATCGGGCCCTTGATCGGTCTGAATGCGGTAACTCGACACGTGGCAGGCTTGACACTTGAGTTGTGCAAACACGCGTTCACCCTGCTGCACGTTGGGTGCACTGACCCGACGCCGGGCCGGTACCGCGAGGTTTTGAATGTAGAAGGTGACCCGTTCCAGCAAGCGATCGGGCAATTCAGAGATATCTCCATCTTTGCCATTGGGCACCGATCCACCAAAGTCTTTTGTCTGCTGTGCCTCTTGCCAGGGCGTAATATCTTCTACAGGAAAAAGTGACGTGGTAATACCCAGATCACCATGAAAAGCACCCGCCACCTGCTGCTGAACATTCGGCTGATTGGCCTTCCAACCAAAACGCCCCTGAACAGTGCGTTGGGTGGCAATATCCCACACCTGATTCGGACGCCCCGAAATGCCGTCACCATCTTGATCATCGGGATCGCTATGCTTGAGAATATCTGCCTCTTGAATGGCTTCAAGCAGCCCCAGCCCCACGAGCTGAGGTGACTGACGTACAGAAAACAGAGCCGATGGCACGGATTCTGCCGTGGCAAATTCCACCTGAAACTCAGGGCGCATCAGCGTATAGGTTTCCCCATCTGCATAGGTTCCCTGCTGTGGAAGCCAGCTCATACGTAAAGTGCCCTCACCCGCCAAACGAGGCAGAGCAAAGGGCTGCAATTGCCCCCCAAAGTAAGCATGGGGTTGTTGGTCTTGTTGAGGGTTTGAGGTGTCGGCACTTAAGCGCACCAACAGGGCCTGATCGGCCTCAGACTCCGATAGAAAGGGATTGCTGCGCCCGTCTTTACCGTGACAGGCTGCACAGGAACGAGCATTAAAAACGGGGCCCAGGCCATCCCGTGCCACAGTAGACGCCGGCGCTGCCACCCAATTTTGATCAAACAGCGATTCCCCGGTAAAAAACTGAGTACGGTGCTGCAGATCAGGATTGGGAATGCGATGAGAGAAGGCCTCTTGCCCGGCGTCAAAGACGGTGGCGCGTCCCCCGCTCCGGGCCGCAGTCTGATCTTCGGCTTGCAGGGCCTCCTGTGGCGCAGCACTCGATGGCAATGCCGACTGCGGCACAGGAGGCACTTCAGGAGCACAGGCTGATACACTCAGAGTCAGCACCCCTGCTGCATAGATCCAAAAGCGAGAATAGGCTTGAACGGGAGACTTCATGGTTAGATTATAAGTCGGTGTTGACCTGAATGCCCAGTACTTGACCGGCCTCCACAATCAAACGACCTTGCGCCTGCAACTCTTGAATCGCGGCCAAAACACGGGCTTTTCCGGCTTCATTTTCTGGACGAATCTCTTGATCAAAAGGCGCTTGAATAGCCTGGGTTAAAGTCAGTGTTTTGTCACTGCTGGCTTTTAAACGCTCCGCCAGATCAGCATTTGCCACTTCCATTAAAGCCAACAAACCTACACCCTGGTGAGTGTCATCACTGCCTGTGATCTTATACTCACCGGTCAGCACATTACGAATGCTCTGAGCATTGTAAATGATGTCGTTATGGGTATTGTCTGAAAAACACGAGTGCTCTTCTTCACGATCGCCAATGTCCAGAGGGGTCGCCATGCGTTCAGCAGACAATTCACTGGCGCTTAAGGTGCCAATGCCTTTAAGAATTCGACCCAGAGAGACAGCAGCGTCCGTTTCCACAAAGGATTTGCGGTAATTATCCTGATCGGGTGCCCAGGCCTCGACCAGGCTTTGAAGATCGCTCACCAACAGAGCGGTTGCTGCTTTTAAATAGGCCCCACGACGCTCCGCATTGGCCGCGGTGGTATAGTCCGTAAAAGGGCGCTCGCCTGCTCCCGCATCAACGCTTAAGTCCTGACCCCACAGTAAAAATTCAATGGCGTGGTAACCGGTAGAAATATTTTTATCTCCACCCTGTTCGTTCAGGCTTTTTAATAAGTCCACGGTGATTTCAGGGTAGGCCTCCACCTGATTAATAATGCCCGCATCAGACTGTCCCTGCACATAATCCACATAGACTTCATCCATGGGCCAGGCGTTTAACTGCCCTTCTGGGCCATCTTCGGAATCAATCGGCCCTTCATAAAAGCGATACCCTTCGGTTTGACCATAGGGGTTGCGAGCCAATAGCCAAAGGGTTTTGGCTTCTTCTAATTTGGCGGCATCGGGTGCGGCCAAAAAGGCATCAATCGCGGTTTGAAGTTTTACAGCGTGATCATAGGCATCCTGATAATTGAGATATACATTTTGCGCGTAATTTTGCACAAATTGGGTTTTTAACTGCTCCAATTCGGTGCTTACCGGCGCGCTACTGGCAGTACTTGAACCTGGGGTTGTCACCTCACCAGGCGCAGTGGGCGTGCTTTGGCAAGCCGCCAAAATAGAAAGTGAGAAAGCAAGGGCGATCAAAGGGCGTAACATAAAAATCCTCATTCATTTCATACTTAAAGTCGTTTTTAGAATGGATCAAGCGTAATGAGGAAGGGATACAAGTGTCAAGCAAAACATTGCTAGCATTCACCTATTAAATAGTTATAAAAAAATTATACTCGCAACTATTTGACGTATAAAAAATTATTTTTTGAGCTAAACACACATAATGAAAAAGCATTAAAAATATTCACTTTATTTTTAATAATAGAAACTAAAAATTGCACAATTTACATCCAAATGCGCAATTTTTGCTAACTAACAAACGAAAAACACCTTTAAAAGCGCCTTGATAGCTGCCCAGTGGTGTACTATGTATGCATTGATTTATGTTTTCATTTAAGGAGTTTTTCATATGTTTAAGCTATTTTCGCTGGCCCTGAGCCTCAGTCTTTATCTGAGCACCTCGGCTTTGGCCGCAGACAAGGTGTTTGGAGAGCGACCTAACCTGAAAGACACCGTGAAAATTTCGCAGATTTTAGATGCCCCTGAGAAATACCTGGGCAAGGTGATTCAGGTAGAAGGTATTGTGATGGACGTCTGCCCCATGCGTGGATGCTGGATGAAAGTGAAGTCTGACCGTAAAAAAGAAAACCTTTTTATTAAAGTCAATGATGGCGAAATGGTATTCCCCATGTCTGCCCGCGGCAAGAACACAGTGATCAAAGGCAAGTTGGTCAAACAGGTCATGCCCGTGAAGGACGTGATTGAAGTAGAAAAAGCGCGGGCCGAAAAAAAGGGCGAAAAATTTGATCCCAAAAGCGTAAAAGGTCCACGTACCAGTTATATGTTCAAGCCGATTGGCGTGGTCATTCAAGACAAGTAGACTGAAACATGAGTACCCCTAAAAAACGTCGTCCACTGAAGTACTACAACATTCTCATCCACCGCTACCTGGGGTACTTTTTTGCAGGCACCACCATTGTATATGCTATCTCAGGGTTTGCGGTCAACCATATGGAAGACTGGAATCCCAATTACAGCATTGCGCACACCAAGCAAGAGATTCAACCCTTTGCCAGTGACGAAGAAGTGACGCAGGCTGAAGGCGAAGCCCTCTTTCAACAGTTTGCAATCAAAGAAAGCTTTTCTCCTGACAACGTGTTTTATCCAGAGGAGGGCGTGATCGAAATTTTGGCCACGGCGCAAGATAAAATTACAATCCGCACCGAAGCACAGACCTGGCAAGCAGATCTGGCGCAAACCCGTCGGCGTCCGGCCCTGCACTTGTTTAATTTTTTGCATTTAAACAGCGCCAAAAAGCTCTGGACTTTATACGCAGATATTTATGCTATTGCCTTGCTGCTGCTAGCTGTAACGGGACTGTGGATGAAAAAAGGCAAAAAAGGTCTTTTGGGAGAAGCTGGAATCTGGGCGTTGGCGGGCATATTGGCACCTCTGGTATTGGTGTGGATGTATTACCTTAAAGGTTAATTGCCCCATGATACAAAAAGCACCGCCTATTTTGATAGGCGGTGCTTTTTATTTATTGCTAAAACTTAACGGCTCAGGTTAAGTACCACATCCACGTTTTGTAAGGCCACTGAAATAACTTTGGCAATGGCTGCGTACATTTTTTGCGCCAGGGCCAGCTTGGGCGTTTCGGCAGTCAGAGACGAGTTCGACGCTTCCAACGCGTTCGGAATAACACGGCCCGAACCCTGAAAACCTGCAGTAACGTTATCGTAGTTACCCACAGCATCGGGGTTGGTAACGCGGCCAGCGGGAGGCGCTAATAAACTGTTGGCTCCGGTTTCCTGGAAGACCGTGGCGCCATACCGCGAGAACTCCAATTGCAATTGTGGATTCGGGAAGGTGGCAATGGCCATGCGGTTGAGGGCAATCTGGTCATTCACCACATCGCCTGCAATATCAATGTCAAAAACGGATTCGTTGTTTATAACACCATCATTGTTACGGTCAGCCACCACAAATAAACCATCGTTGTTCACCAGGCGGCCTTGCGGATCAAAGTGGAATTCTCCGTCAAAGGTATAGTAATAAGAGGCGTCAGCAGTGGGAACGCCGCCTGCATCCACATTACTCACCAGGATAAACATACCGGGTGAGGCGGTGGTCCGTTGGATGGCCAGGTGAGCAAAGTCAGTGGAGGCCACCACGGCTCCCTGAGAATAATCGACGGTGGTCTGGGCCACACCCAACGATTGTTCGGCAATATTGATCCCCAGACGAGGGGCGACAATGGGACGGTCAGAAGAAACAGTACCGCCACCAAATTTTACTTCACTGGCTTTATAGCCTACACGGCCTGAACCCGCCATGTTTGAGTTAATTGTTGCAATCCAGCGGTCAATGGATTGAAGAGAGGCTACTGCTGCTAAACCAAGATCACCGAGTCCCATATTCCAGGCTCCTTATTTTCTAACTTAAAGTTCTTACGTAAAAAACACATTTTAAACGAGTGATAGCGTAGCTTAGGCCAAAGCGATATACAGGCACACCTACGCTTGTTACTATTCTCTTATAGACCCTTACGGATCTGGAGTCATTTAATCCAATTATAATATAAAACCAGAGCATCTTAATATAAAGTATACTTCTTTAACGAATATTTTAAGGTTACACCCATGTCACTCCTCCGCGCTGCCAGCCTCATTGCCCTTTTATCTCTTGTGAGTAAAGTGGTCGGCCTCTTTCGCGACCAGGTTATCGCTTATTATTGCGGCCTTTCCGCCGTCACGGATGCTTACCAGGTTGCTTCACTTATTCCCATCCAATTTGCCCTGATTATGCTGGGAGGGCTCAACGGTCCTTTTCATTCTGCCGTGGTCTCCACGCTGACCAAAGCCTTTAAAGAAAACCAGCACAAAGTCTACGGTCGTGTCCTCACCACCGCCATGCTTTTAAGCGTGCTCAGCACCAGTGCCATTGCCGCCATTTTATTTGTTTTTGCCCCTCAAATCATGGCCCTGTGGGGCAAAATGCCCCCCGAGACCGTCGCTCTGGCAGTCACTCAAATGCGCATTATGGCGCCGGCCTTTGTGGTCTCAGGCTTAATCGGTATCTTTTACGGTATTTTAAGCATTAAAAACACCTTCATTACCCCCAGTCTAAGCCCCATCATGGCCAGTCTGGGGGTCATTGTTTCACTGGTGCTTTTTTCAAGTCCTGATCCCGTTTCTTTATCTCAGGCCCTGGCCTGGGGCACCCTGTTCGGAGCCATTTTACAACTGGGACTCCAATTCTTGCCCTTATTGGGATTCTTCAAAAGCATGCACGTGGAAGTGCGCTGGCGAGATCCTGATCTATACAGTTTTTTACACCTGCTCTTGCCCGCCATGTTGTCTTCTACCATTGGACAGGTCAATGTCTTCATCATCCAGTTTTTTGCCGGAGGGCTCCAGGAGGGCAGCATCTCAGCCTTCCGTTTTGGCAACCTCTTGATTCAGCTCCCGCTCGGTATTTTGCTTACGGCTTTACTGGTCCCATTATTACCCTTACTCAGTGCCTCAGCAAATCCTGAAAACGGCTTTCAAAGCCTCAAAGACCGCTTGAATCAAGGTTTACGCCCCATCCTGATGCTCACCGTGCCCATTACCGTGCTTTTGATTTGCTTTGGTCACTTTGCCATTGTGCTGTTGTTTGAGCGGGGAGAATTCAACGCCGCCGACTCCTGGCTAACCTACAAGGTCCTGGTGTTTTTATCCCTTAGCGTGACGGTATATGCCATCCGAGATTTATTTATCCGGGTCTTCTACGCCTTAGGTGACTCAAAGACCCCCTTTTTGAGCAGTTTCATTACCATCGCCGCCATGTTTTTGGGTTCCTGGCTTCTGGCCCCTTCACTGGGTGTCGGGGGGGTTGCCCTGGCCTCTTCTGTGGCCGCCGGGCTCAATTTTGCGGTGCTATATGGTTTACTGCGCCGACGCATTGGCCCCCTGATGAGCGGCACCACCAAAGCGCACCTTTTAAAAATTACTGGTGCTGCACTCCCTATGAGCTTGTTGGGAGCTTATGCCTTTTATACCCTTGAGCCCTTATTGCAACAGCAGAAATGGAGCGCCATTCTACAAGCCATGACGTATAGCGCACTTTTGGGCATGCTCTACCTTTTATTACTGTACTTTTTTAAAGATCAAGAGGTCCACCAACTCAGTCAAACCCTTCTTCGTCGCATCAAACGCTAAACGCTGCTATAATGAGGCATAAATTCATTCATAACGAAGGAAACATAACTGATATGAAACGCTGGCTCAAAAAACTGTCCTCAATTTCTCTATTGGTAGCGATGGGTACCTTTACGCCCAATCCGCTCACCACCTCACCTGCCAGCGCACAACAAAGTACACCCAACATTGTTATCCCTCTGGGTCAGGCCATCACCTTTAACGTTCCCGATGGCATTTCCACCCTTGTAGTAGGCAGTTCAGAAGTCGCCACGGCCACTATTTCTCCCGTCAACCCCAAACTGGCAATTATTACCGCCTTAAAACCAGGTATTACCAATGTGTTGGTATTTACCAATCGCAGTTCAAACCCCATCAGTTATGTTATCGAGGTTTCAGACAATTACCGCAAAGAGCAAATTGCGGTAAGAGTGAAAGTTTTAGAAGTGGAAAAAACCAACGACGGTAAACTCGGCGTGGATTGGTCTGACTCAATTTCCTTTGCAGAAGCCACCCCCAATGCCCCCTTTCGCTTTGGCCTCCCCATTCGCAACAGCGTACTCAACGCCCGCATTGACACCTTAGTCAATAATCGTCAGGCCCGTGTCCTGGCGGAGCCAACCCTCGTGCTGCTGAATGGTAAAGAAGGCGAGTTTCTCTCAGGCGGCGAGTTGCCCTTAATCATTACGGATCGGGATCGTATCAACGTACAGTGGCGCGAATTCGGTATCAACATGAAGGTAAAAGCCAAAATTGAAGGCACAGACACTATCCAACTGGAGCTTAAACCCGAAGTCAGCGATATTGATCGGGCCAACAGCATTACCATCGCCAACCAATTACAGGGCGGATCTTTTGTGGTTCCCGCCTTTAAAACCCGTCGTGCCGAGAGCACCCTACAAGTTCTGAACAATGAATCCATTATTATTGCCGGCCTGTTGAAAAACGACAAGCAAGAAGTGATTCAAAAACTGCCCCTACTGGGTGACATTCCCGTCCTGGGCTGGCTCTTTCAAACCATCGATTTTCAAGAGCGCCGTTCAGAACTCGTCTTCATTGTGACGCCCACCATTGTGCGGGATCCCAACTTCAAGCCCGAGTTTAACTACGCCCAGGAAGCCGACGTCGAGAAAAAATAGGCTGACATGATCGCCTTATTGTATCTCTTTTTTATTGCCGGACTGGTCTGTTTGACTTACTTACAGACCAGCCGTTCTATTTATGTACGCTGTTCAGGGCTCTTTTTAATGCTGGGTGTAGCCTTGTTTTATGGCTTACGACAGCCCGTCTTTCCGGTCACCCTGCTGATCATTCTTTTCACCTGTGCTTTGGCTGGATTTCTCTCTGACTTCTATGCCGCTACCTTGCGCACCTGGCACTTTCGGGTCAGCAACGAGGTCTTCTGGGGCATGATTATTGGTGGCATGATTGGTATGTTCTTTCTGCCCATGGCTCCCTCACTACTCTTCTTTTTGTTGGGTTCCTGGATCGGAGCCATGATCGGTTACCTGCGCTCGGGTAGAGACTTCTCTATTCCCCTAATAATTAAAGCCTGTATTAGTGCTTTTACAGGCTCGTTTGGTATGGGCGTCAAACTGCTCATGGGCATGGAGATGACCTATTGGTTTCTTTACTTTACCTGAGGCCATCTCACCCGAGCCACATCTTTTAATCCAGCACGTTAACCTGCAAACCCTGGCGGGTAATTTGATGACGCATCACCTGGGCTCCCGTGCTGCTCAGCGCAGCCTCTACGGCAGTACGATCTTGCGGATCACATAAGGTCAATAAACATCCGCCGCCGCCTGCACCACAAATCTTATTGGCCAGCGCACCTGCTTCAGAGGCAGCGGCAATCATGGTATCAATCTGAGGCGTGGTCACCCCCTCAGCCAGAGCCTGACGGTTCTTCCACTCCTGGTTGAGCAGGGCATAAACCTGCTCTAAATCAGCTTGCTGTAAAGCCTGATATAAAGCCTGAGACGTATCACGAATGGCGCGAAGACTGTCGCGGGTTTGCCCACTATCGTCGATAAAGCGCTTCATCATGCTCCAATTGTTGGTGCCTGAGAAATGGCTTTCGCCGGTAAAGCTCAATACCAATCCCCCATTTAAACGCTCCAGGACCTCAGGAGGCAAGGTGATGTGCTCACGCTCAATGCCACTTTGATCAAAATGAATCGCCTGAAGCCCCCCATACAGGGCGGCATAATAATCTTGCTTACCCGTAGGAATACCCAACACCCAGGCTTCTAAATCTGCAGCCCGTTGAATCAAATGATTGCCCTCAGGATATACCGCATTCCATTGGTTTAAAGCGCCACTTAAGGCAATGAGCAACGCCGAAGAAGCGCCTAAGCCGGAACCTTTGGGCGCCTGATTAAAGGAACGAATATTCAGACCTTGCGCGGGCAAATAAGCCTTTACGCCCTGCACGAGCAGGCGGAAATCTGAATGGTCTGCACGGCCCGCCAATAAATCCGCTCGGCTGACCTTCAGCTCAGTACCAAAGTCCACGGACTCGAAATAAAAGTCCTCGTCCTCACGGGGGGTTAGGTCCACCTGGCTATACAAGTCAATGGCCGCATTCAGGGTATAGCCACCCTCTAAAAAAACATACAGGGGATAAATATCCAGAGTGCCTCCCGCAAGATCTATACGATTTGGGGTACGTGCTGAAATTTTCATAAAAGAAATACCTATTTAAGTTGAGTTAAGAGTTGAGGGACATCCAGGATATCGGAGGTAGAAAAATGGGGCTCCTCTTCAGGGGTTTCAGGAAGAATTCCCAAACACTCTCCCTGTTGGATCCAAATGGTATAGCACCCCAATTGATTACCTGCGACAATTTCATTGTTAATACGATCCCCAATGACAACTGTTTCACAGAAAGCGTAGTCATAACGTTGCACCAATGCTTCAATAGCCCGATATTTTGCCCGTTCTTCGTGCAAAGGTGCATAAAGCAGCTCCCGAAAATAAGGTTCAAACTGCAAAGCACTGATCTTACGTTGTTGGGCTTCTGGAATACCTGAGGTTAAAAGAAACAAAGCATAGTTCTGCTGAAGTTGAACAAGCATCTCACGGACGCCCGGAAAAGGCTCAAGACGATCGAAACGGGGATTAAAATAGGCATCCATACCCGCCTGAACCACCGCCTCCTCATAACAGTCAAAAGCGTTTGCCAAAAGGCGGTTGACTTCGGCCCGAGGGTAGGCTTTTAACAACGCATTCCGTTTTTGCATTAAGCGCTCTAAAGACACATTGAGCCCTGCTCTTTGCATAGAAAGACAGGCCTGACGGTGGGCTTCGGGCACCAGTTGTCCGAAGGTATCCATCAGGGTGTCATCTAAATCAAAAATCAGGGCACGTATCTTGCGCATGGCGAAAAGGCTTAAAAAGGAGGCAATTCGTCATCATCCAGAGCAAACTCATCGTTGTAAGCACTGTTTGAAGATGATGAAGAAGGCGCATCGTTATAGCTGCTACCGCCGCCATAATTGCTACCGCCTCCGCTGTAGCCACCGCCCTCCGACTGCTGGCGTTCTTGACGAGCAGAGCGAGACTCCAGCATTTGGAAGTTTTCACCGTGTACAAAATATTTTTGGCGACGTTGTCCGTCTTGTTCCCAGTTATCGACACGAATAGAGCCAGAAACGCTGATTAAATCGCCCTTTTTGACAAACTCACTGAGGCGCTCAGCATTTTTATTCCAGAACTGACAAGAAACCCAGTCGGTGGTGGTGTTACCCTGGGCGTCTTTACCAGGGCGGTTCACCGCAAGGCGGACTTCAGCCACCATGGAACCACTCTGAAGCTTACGTACGTCTTCAGCAACATTGTTGCCCGCACGTCCAATAAGAACCACTTGATTATTTGCTGCCATTGTTTAAATATCCTCGTTTTCCTTATGATCCTAAATCATCGTCGCCTTGGCGACTTTTACGAAAGGCTCGAATATCTGTAATTTGCGGTGGTTCAGCGGTTTCAGGCTCCACAGTTTTGGCAGGGGGTTCTTCGGTGGGCATTTGAAAGCCTTTTCCGGTCGCTGCAATCACAGCATTTTCTACCATTTTTGCAAACTGAAAAAAGTCGTCACGCGAAAAGTAAAGGGCGGCCTGATAGGCATTAACCACGACTTTATTTTCGCTCTGAACTTCCCAGATCGTACCAAAGTCACAATCTCCGAGTGTTTTAAAGTCATCTGCATCCATGATGAGTATTGCTCCTTTAAGTTCAAAACCAAACCAGCATAAACATTCAAGCGTATACTATTGTATCATACGATTTGTATACATGCAAGAAGCCTCTGCCCATGAGCAGAGGCTGCAAGGGCTTATATATTGCTGCTTTTGGCCCTGTTCATCATAACATACTACGGGGCTTCTGTTTTTAACTTTTCTTTCAAATCCAGACCGGCTGCTTCAAAACCTTCGCGTACGGCCTGATAGTCTTCGTCATTGGCCACCACATAGCCATCAAACTTATATAATTTTTGAATAAGCGCTTTGCCCTCAGGAGATGAAGTATAGTCCATCAGGGTTTTTTGCAGGCGGTCAGTCAGTTCGGGTGGATAGTCTCCCCGTACTGAAATCGTGTCTGAGGGAATCGGAGCAGTGTAAGCCAGTACCCGAATTTTTTCGTAATCCGCAGGCTCTAAAAAGCGCTTCCAGGCGTTTGACATCCCTTTATCATCATCTGCGTACGACGCACCTGCGTCTACTTTTTTGTTCAGGACAGAGAGAATGGTGGCATCGTGGCTCCCTGAATAAATGAATTTTTCAAGGTCTGACTCCGGATTGATGCCATTTTCTAACATCAGCTTACGCGCAAAGATGTGACCTGAGGTTGAAATGGGATCGCCAAAAGAAAAGCGTTTGCCTTTTAAATCTTGTAAGGTCTTAATATCACTATCATCCCGTACAATAATGGCACCAAAATAGGTGGCTTTGCCTTTGCGTTCTGATTTAAGAATAATTTTGACATCGGCTTCTTGTTTTGCCAAAACATAAGCAGCTGGACTGAGAAAAGCAACGTCTAATTGATTGTTTTTAAAGGCCTCTACCACACCGGTATAGTCTGCAGCCACGGTAGGACGGACCTCCATGTCCATGCCTTTCTCAATCACGTCAATGAGAGGCTGCATATCTTTCAAAAGCTCTTCTCCGGTTTCAAAGGGCACCATGCCCAAACGCAAAACAGCAGTTTCTCCAGCGTCTGTCTGGTTCTCTTTGCAAGCGGTGCTGAATCCAAGGACCAAAAGCAGACTGCACAATATCCATCGTTTATAACTCACTGAGCGACTCCTCAAGGTATTTCACCTATTCAGTCTATCAGATTACCTAACTCAGCATTGTGAGAAGACGGTACTTTAACTGCTCGTGAGAAAAAGGCTTAATTAAGACATCTTCATGAGACTGTAAATGCTCGAAAGCTTCGCTTTCAATCTCTTCGGGCTCGGCAAGATACAGCACATGTTTGACCCGTTTCATATGCTTATTGCTGGCCAGCGAAAAAGGGGCTATCGCCAGAGCATTGGAAGGAACATTTTCGAGGGAACTGAGTTGTAAGACACGGAAATTTTCTGCTTCCAGATACTGTTGCCACTCGGGCTCTGGCGCTTCAGGCGTGCTGCAAAAGAAAAGCGTGGGGCGTACAGGGGCAGCAATATTGGCCTGCGCCTCAGCATAAAGGGGTAAATATACCTCAAAGAGGGCCCCGCCCGATATGCTTTGCTTCACATCCACCCACCCACCGGCTTTTTGGACAATCCGATACACCAGGGCCAGACCCAGGCCTGTGCCACGATCTTCTTGCTTGGTGGTAAAGAAAGGGTCAAAAATATGAGGCAGCACCTCAGGCGAAATGCCGGGTCCTGTGTCTTCGACTTTTAAAACAGCGTACACACCGGCATCTCGCGTTCCAAATAAACGGTGCTGACGCGCTTTGGCTAAGGTGACACGAAACAAAGACAAGCGCACTTGCCCTTTTCCCTCCATGGCATCGCGGGCATTGGTAATCAAGTTAAGACATATTTGTTCTACATGCATCCGGTTCATAAACACAGAAACATGATCCATCGCACCACAGGTCACCTCGACTCCTGAACCTGCCAATTGCTGAAACAGAGAAGCATTCTCCTCTAAAACCGCTTTAAGGTCTACCTGTGCTTGCTCTTCGGTTTCGCGGCGGCTTAACATCAATAAACGCCGGGTTAAGTGCTTGGCTTTTTGACAGGTACTCAGCAACTCCCGGTTTAACTCACGGCTGTCAGCATCAAGCGCACCCATAGCCAGCAACTCACTATAACCTTGAATGGCAGTCAGCAGATTGTTAAAGTCATGGGCGATACTGCCCGCCGAAATGCCCACCGCCTCCATTTTCTGCGCTTGCCTTAAAAGACTTTCACTTTCCGCAAGGGCTTCTTCCATTTGTTGCTGCTGGGTCATATCTAAACCGGTGAAAACCACCAGTGTCGGCAAATCCGCTACCGTAGAAACCTGTAAAGACCATGAAATGGGGTGCAAAGCACCCGTTTTGTCCTTGAGTGAAAATTGTACAAAAGCAGGCAAAGTATGACTTTCACCGTACACGTTGAGCAGCTTGTCGCGGTCTTCATCGGCGAGAATTTCCGACTGGAACAACGGCACGTGTAGCACTTGATTGAGGGTGGATCCCGTCAGGTTCTCGCAGGCCTGATTCCAACGCAAAACACGGCCCGAAATATCTGTGGCAAAAATCAGGGCCTGGGTCGTGTTTAACATCGCCGACACAAAGCCCTGCTCTTGCTCTAATTTCAGCTGCGTCTGCCTTTTTTCTTCGACGTCAATCGCAGAAAAACAAACCCGGTTTACCTGGTTATTGGCATCGTAAATCGGGGTGTACATCATTTCATAACGGTGTGACTTGCCATCCGCCGCAAAGATATCCCGCTCCTTGACCACGGTTTTACCGGTAATAACCTGAGCAAAGCTCTGGTGAAAATCATCAATGCGATCGGGCTGCACATAATTGGTAAAGCATTCACCCTGTGTCATTTTGCGCGAAAAACGCACCCAGGCCGCCATCGCGGCTTGATTGTTAAAATCCAGTATGCGGTGTTGACGATCCATAATGGTAATAATTTGGTTTCCTGAACGGTACAAGGCGCTTACCTGATTCTGCAAAAGCAAGCGTTCATGGGCAATGCCCACAGGTTCCGGGGACAAATAACCACAAATCAGCGATCCGTCTCTTACCAGGGTGAGCTGGGCTCGCCGAAAACTGGGGGCTAACTCAACTTCGGTGAAAACCGTGGTTTGCCCGCCCTGAATCAAGCGTTCTAGCAAAAAAGACACCTGGTCCGGATCCCGAAAGCACTCCAGATAGCGCACAGGCAAAGGCTGAATCAGTTCACGCAGGCTTGGACTTACGCCCGCCCAGGTTTTATCCAGAAAAAGCTCAAAGCCATAGCGCGGGTAATCCCGTATAACACGAATGGAAGAAGTGCGTTTCATGATTCCAGTATAAAGTTTTTATTTGAAAATGTCACGGAAAAGACAAAAAACTAAACGCTTTGTGTTTTTTTCACAACAGGCCAACGGGGTTTCACCTGAAAATCAGCAGCATCACGGTGTAGCGACGTCCTCTGTGAACGGTAGTAAGCACAGGCTGCAATCATGGCTGCGTTATCGGTACACAGAGCCAGCGGAGGCATAAACACCCGAAGTTTTTCTTTTTGCGCAAAGGCATCCAGCTCAGCCCGCAGATAAGCATTGGCTGACACCCCTCCGGTAATAGACAGCGCAGCCACTTGATGGTGCTTTAAATAGCGTTTGATTTTTTTCAGCAGGCTCCCAATGGCTGCCCGTTGAAAACTGGCGCAAACGTCTGCCACCGGAATAGGTTGCCCCGCTTTTTCTAGATCTTGCAAGGTATACAGCACGGCGGTTTTTAATCCCGAAAAACTAAAATCATCGTCGTGAGGCAAGCTGATGGGAAAATCAAAGGCAAAAGGGTCCCCGGTTTGTGCCAGACGATCAATCTCAGGGCCCCCAGGGTACGGCAAATGAAGCAGGCGCGCCACCTTGTCAAAGGCTTCCCCCACCGCATCATCACGGGTCTCACCCACCAACACATAGTCGCCGTGGCCACGCATCTCAATCAGCTGGGTATGCCCCCCGGACACCAGCATCACCAATAAGGGAAACGTAATGGCGTCGCCAAAGGCCAAAAAATTAGCATAAATATGGCCTTCTAAATGGTTGACCCCGATAAGCGGTTTGTTTAAAAGCCAGGCCAGAGTCTGAGCAGTAGTGGCTCCCACCACCAGCGCCCCCGATAAGCCAGGCCCCTGGGTAACCGCAATCGCATCAATGGCATCCCAATCCAAAGCGGCCTGTTGCAAGGCCACCTTCAACAGGGGTTGCATGGCTTCTAAATGCTGACGGGAGGCCAGCTCAGGCACGACGCCACCGTACTGACGGTGATCTGCAATTTGAGAGCGAATTTCATGGGCCAAAATATGCTGACCGTCGCGCACAATGGCGACCGCGGTTTCATCGCAGCTGGACTCAATACTTAAGATAATCATGAGGGCGGAAGGTTCCTTTTGACAGGTCGAAAACGACTCAATTGTTGACGACTGAGGGGCTCCTGAGAAAGTTCTTCCTGGTGCAACGCCGCTTGAAAATCCATGGCTGGATCAACATGATTTTCACCGGGTTCTGTCGATCCAAGGGGCATGGAATCTTGACGCACAGGAGCGGCGGTTTGTACAGGAGCCGCTGCTACCACTGGAGGGGTTCGCCCAGAAGTCGCCGTCTCATGGGGCAAATAGGCTTTAAGGGTGGTTTCCACGTAGTGCGCATGGTGCTTGCCCTGCAACAACAAAACCCCCATCATATTCAATTGCTCATAACGGGACCAGTCCTGTTCAAGAAAGCGCATTTTTTGCTGCAAAGGCAAAAACACAATCGCATAAAGCAAAAGGCCTAGCCCCAGCGGCAGACCAATACCGGCCATATAAAAAGGCAAAAGACCCGGCGCAATCAGATGCGCGCGCAGTGCGCCAATGGCAGCAGCACCCGCTCCCAACGCAAGACTCGCATACCCCAAAAAGCGAAGGGCCTCAGCACATTGACGGTAGACCCAGAGCCGCTGTTCGCGATGACGTTCTAAGGTTTCACGGATCAGGGACTCAGGATAGGCAGCGATCAAAAAGTCTAACCCCAGTCGCAGCGTGGCATGTTGAAGATAAGGCTTGATTTCTCGGTACAGTTTAAGCTCTTGTCCCTGGGCCTCACGGGTACGGGTAGCTAACATCACACACTCATTGAGAGCCCCCTGCTTATTGGGCTCGGCGTTGTCCGTCAAGAGTTCCCAAAGCACATTCATTAAGTGACGTCGCGTGACCGCAGAGACCCCCAGAAACAGGCTCAGCAAAAGACCACCCCCTAAAATACCGAGTCCTCTTGGCTGATAGAGGTACTGCAAACGCTGGGGAGACGTGAGCAGGCCTGTAAACAAGAGTCCGGTACCTACGCCCAGGCCCAACAACGTGAAAAAAATGGCAAAAGAAAAGTTACGCTCTGACATACGGGTATGCTGGTGGAGATCCATTTCTGTTAGTCTGATGTATTATAGCCACAACCCTCAAAGGATTAAAACACCATGTTTCGAATTGCCCTCGTTATTCCCACCGGAATTGCAGCAGAAATCGGCGGGTTTGCCGGAGATGGGGGCATTGTTGCAAAATATTTGGCCGGTGTCGCAGACGAGGTATTAACCCATCCCAACGTGGTCAACGCAGCCAGCTTTAACGTGATTCCTGACAATACCTATTATGTGGAAGGACACGCCCTGGATCTGTTTTTTGCAGGGGAATGGGGCCTAAAAAAAGCCCCCCAGCGCATTGGGATTGTCATTGATCGCGGGTGTGAACCCTACCTGGGCATGATTGAAAACGCCGTCAACGCCACGGCGATAAGTACCGGGATTCACGTGGTGGGCTACACCCTGACTGAAAAACCCTTAAGCATCGCGCTGTTTCCCGGGAATTATGGGTATGAAGGTTACAGTGGTGAAGTCCAGCACGTAGAGCAACTGAGCCAGGCCTGTGAAAAAATGCTGAACGCGGGTGCCACCGCACTGGCAGTGCTCACCTGGATGGACGTCTTACCAGAGGGCACCACGGAGGCTTACGAGCAGCACGGCGGTGTCGATCCCATTGGGGCGGTAGAGGCGATGATTTCCCATGCACTGACCGCACAATTTAAAGTTCCTGTCGCCCACTCTCCTATTTTTGCTCCCCACCTGGTCACCCATCGTCTTGATCCCCGTGTGGCGGCAGAAGAAGTAGGCACGACATATTTGCCCTGTATTTTAATGGGTCTTCATCGCGCACCTCGCCTGGTCGATGCCGCTCAGGGAGACTTCAGCCCGGAGGATATTCACGCACTGGTGACCCCGGCGGGCGCTTGTGGAGGTCTCAGCGTGCTTTATGCTTTAGAACGGGGCATTCCAGTCATTGCGGTGCAAGAAAATCAATCTGTCCTTAAAGTGACTCCTCAAAGCATGGGCTGGCAGCATCATCCCCAACACCCCATTTTCACCGTCGCCAACTACTGGGAAGCGGCTGGTGTTTTGCAGGCCTTGAAAATGGGAATTTACCCCGATGTCTTGCGACGCCCCGTGCAGGGTGCTTTTCAAGCCCTGCCTCAGTTAGGTTAAAGAGAAAAAGCAGAAGTAATGACCTCTTGTAAGCCTTCTTCGATTTGATCTTTGGGCACATCGTTGCGAATGCAATAGCTTAAATGTTCTGAAACATAGGCTTCACCAAATTTTTTGGTGGCATTATTCACAGCTTTTACCAGGCGCAACACCTCTACACAATCTTGTTGCTCAAAATCAGTGCCCAGGATTTTTTTTATGGCTCCAATTTGGCCTTGAATGCGATTCAGACGGTGAATGAGTTTGGTGGTCGTGTCTTTTGACATAAATCAGTATCCTTATTTCAATCGTTTTTTTATCATACCCGATATAAACGAAGATTAAAACGCATTTACCCCAAAATACCTCAAATCCTGTTTACATAACTTGTTTCCTGTCTCTAATATTCTCTGATAATATAACCATATGGATATACAACTCCGGCTTTGGGGATTTTTCAGCGTCGTCTGTATTCTGATGTTTTGGGAAAGCCATTACCCCCGTAAAACACAGCTATTACCTCGCATACAGCGCTGGCCAAATAATTTTACTCTGGGGTTTATCAACGCCCTATGTGTGCAAGCCACCCTAATGGGTATAGGGCTGCTTACGGCTCAATGGGCCCAGCTTCAAGGGTGGGGATTGCTGCAGCTTGTACATTGGCCCACAGGTATTGAAATGTTGTGTAGCCTGTTGGGGTTAGATCTGTTGATTTACATCCAGCATCGTTTGTTTCACGAGTGGCCCTGGCTGTGGCGTTGGCACCGTGTTCACCATACGGATCTGGCGCTAGATGTTAGCTCAGGTGTAAGATTTCATCCGATCGAGGCCTTGATTTCACTCGGCCTTAAACAACTGGGCATTTTGGTCCTGGGTATCAGCCCGATGAACGTCCTCATTTTTGAACTGAGCCTCAGTCTCCTGGCTCTGTTTAACCACAGCAATATATATATCCCTGAGCCCCTGGAAAACATCTTGCGAAAAGTGCTCATGACTCCCGATTTACACCGTATTCACCATTCGGTCATTCACGAAGAACAGCAGAAAAACTTTGGCTTTTCTGTGCCCTGGTGGGATCAGTGCTTTGGCTCTTTTCAAGCCAAAGCACAACTTCCTGCCGATCAGATTATACTGGGGGACGGCACCTTAGATACCCCGGCCCAAACCCAATCCCTCAAGGCTTTATTAAAAGACATTCCATTACGATCTCAAGAAAGGTTCCACCCATGAAATCCCGCTTTTATCTTTTACTCAGCGCCATTGTACTGAGCAGCTGTGCCAATGCCCAGTCTCCACAATCTGACGAGACGGTCACAACATCGCACAGTACTTCACAGGCCACAAATATTGACGTCAACACCGCTCAGCAAACCCTGCAACAATCCCAGGTAAAACTCTTGGACGTACGTACCGCCGAAGAGTTTGCCCAGGGCCATATTCCTGGCGCTCAGAACATCGATTTTCTGGGCAGCAATTTTGCTGAAGAAATCAAAAAATTAGATCCTCAGCAACATTATGTGGTGTATTGCGCCAGCGGCAATCGCAGCCAAAAAGCCACACAACAGATGAGCGATCTCGGCTTTACCCAGGTGCAAAACGTCCTGGGCGGTTTTCAGGCCTGGCAAAGCCAAAACCTCCCCGTCGAGTAAATCATTCCCCCTGCAACACATTGCTGCATTGGCAAGGTCCTCGCCGGGCCTTACACTGAAAACAAGTGAACTCTGATTTCCTCAAAGCCACTTATAAATATTTAGCAGACCGCGCAGAATATATCTGCGCGGCTTTTTCTTTTGATAGGCGACGACAATAGCTATCATTTCAAAAAACAATTTCATATATGATACGGGGTATATTATTATATAATTAAGAAAACAAAAGGAGCATGACACCCATGCAAGATACACACGTTACAGAAACCCAAGCCTTCGGCTTGCCCCGTCTCAACGAGAAAGCCCCTGACTTTAAAGCCATGACCACCCACGGTGAACGCAGCCTGGCAGACTATAAAGGCAAATACCTGGTCTTGTTCTCCCATCCTGCGGATTTTACCCCGGTTTGCACCACCGAGTTCATTGCCTTCGCCAAACGTCATCAAGACTTTCAAGCCCTGAATACCGAAGTGCTGGGGCTGAGCATCGACAGTATTTTTTCTCACCTGGCCTGGGTAAATACCATCAAAGAAAAATTCGGTGTGGAAATCCCGTTCCCCATTATTGATGATCTGAGCATGAAAGTGGCACACGCCTATGGCATGATTCATCCCGGAGCCTCTGACACCTCGGCAGTGCGCGCTGTCTTTGTGATTGATGACCAAAGCATTTTACGGGCCATGATCTATTATCCGCTCAGTAACGGCCGCTCCATTGACGAAATTTTACGCCTGGTAGAAGCCTTACAAACCTCAGACAAGCACAAAATTGCAACCCCCGAAGCCTGGAAAAAAGGCGATAAAGTGATTGTGCCTCCGCCCAAAACTGCCGCTGACCTCGAAGCGCGCCTGCAAGCGGACTACGAATGTACCGACTGGTTCTTCTGCAAAAAGAGTTTGGAAGACTAAACCACACGTCCCTGCATCCTTATTACTGGCCCCCGAGATATCACTTGTCTCGGGGATTTTTTAAGTCAATGCTACACTGTTCACGAGGTCCTTTTATGAAAAAACCCTTACTTTTCAGCTTATTTTTTACGCTTGTGCTTATGTTCCCGCCCAGAGCACTGTCCAAAACAATCCTTCATGTATATGGTCCCGGCGGACCAGCCCCTGCCATCAAAAGCGCGGCAACAGCGTATATGAAAGCGCATCCTGACGTGCAAATTCAGGTACACGCCGGCCCCACCAGCCAATGGCTCCCCGAAGCCCAACAACAGGCCGACCTTATTTTTTCAGGCGCTGAGTATATGATGACGCAGTTCGCCCAACAATTACCGCAGGTTTTGCCGGAGAGCATTTACCCCTTATACTTACGCCCCTCGACCCTTTTGGTTCGTCCCGGAAACCCCAAAAAGATTCAGGGATTTCAAGATCTCTTGAAGCGCAAACTCCAGGTGCTGGTGGTGGACGGTGCGGGGCAAATCGGCCTCTGGGAGGACATGGCAGCCAAACCCGGTGACATTGAGGCCCTACGCCATCTGCGGGGTAATCTTGTTTTCAGCGCCGCCAACAGCGGTGTCGCCAAACAATACTGGATCGATCACCCTGAAGTGGATGCCTGGATTATTTGGAATCACTGGCAGGTGGCTAACCCCAATCTGGCAGAGCAAGTAGAAGTGGAGCCCCAATACCGCATTTACCGCAGTTGTGGCATTGCGCTGACCCAACAGGGTCAACACACGGCCAAAGGCTTTTATGATTACTTAAAAAGCCCCGAGGCAAAACACCACTTCAATCAATTTGGCTGGTTTTAACCCCCTCGCTGGGCCTTTACTTCCTTCATCAGTTCCCCTACACGGCGATCCGCCTGCCGTGTGGTCTCAGGCAAGCGCCATTTGGGGGCTAATTTGAGGACCCAGTCACAGGCCTCATCCTGGGTAATCAGGTGCCCCGGCGAAACATACACCGGTTTCACGCCTGTACGTGTACGCAGCGTATAGCCGACCTGCTCACCCCGGTGCAGAATCGCTGCGCGGTCTCCCCGCTCTGGACCGGGCATGGGACAGCGAATCAAGGGCGACTTGGCACAACCAATGCTCGGAATTTGTGTCCACAACCCCAGGTGACTGGCAACCCCAAGACGCCGGGGGTGAGCAATACCCTGCCCGTCACACACGATAAGATCTGGCTGGGTTTTGAGCTGTTTCAATGCTTCTAGCAGGGCTGGCACTTCACGAAAAGACAAAAAACCCGGGACATAAGGAATGGCCGTCTGTCCCACCCAGGTGGCTTCCTCAAGCACATTCAGACTTTCCGCATCTAAGACCATCACGCCCGCCACCAGTAAATCGCTATCCTGGGCATAAGACACATCGACGCCCGCCACGCGGCGTATGGGCCTCTGCAAGGGCTGAAAAATCAGCTGTTGTGCCAAATGGCGCTGTAAGGGAGCTGCCTGCGTTAAATCGACGTCCCATGCGTGCAATCCTGTTTTCATAAAATAACCTCCGCAAAAGCCTGATAAATTTCTCGCGCCGTCAGCAAGGATTCAATACGCCAGTTGAGGCTGTGCCCCAAACTCACCACCACCATATCTTGCGACGGAAACACGTACACAAAATTCCCCGTCATTCCCGTGGCCATAAACAAGTCTTCGGGAGCCCCTGGAATAAGCGGACCGGAACCTTCCATTACCGGGCGAATCCAATGTTCCACCGGCGCATTGAGCCACCACAGGTAGCCATGCGCGCCATTGGCTGAGGGGTAACTGGCCTGAGTTGCTGCAGCCACGTAAGCTGGATCGATCAGGGTTTTGCCCTGCCATTGCCCCTGATTCAAAAACAATTGCCCCAGCCGTGCCGCGTCGTGTCCCGTGGTGCGAATCCCATAGCCCACGCGAACGTGTGGTCCCGACAAAATATCCCATTGGGTATTTTTCAAGCCCAGCGGTTCAAATAAATGTTGCTGTGCGTAATCCACAATATTCAGCGTGGGATCCTGCCGTTTTACAGCAGCATCCAAAACCAGGGACAGGGTATTGACCACTCCGCCACTATCGTAACGAAAGGCCTGCCCGGGCACGGGTCCTTCAGAGACCTGGCCCAAAAGATGCCGCACTTCGGTTTGGGTATGCATCGTGGGCGTGAGGGGCACCCCCAAATCCACAAGCCGCTCGTCTAAGCTTAAAAGTCCTTCAGTCACAGCCACGCCCACCAATGCAGACACAAAAGATTTCGTTAAAGAAAAGGCATAGACTGGGGTATGAGCATTCCCGTGATAATAGTGCTCATACACCAAATGCCCCCCTTTAATGACCACAAAACACTGGCGCCAGCTTACTCGACCCACGCGCTCAGCCGCGCGCTCCAGAGCTTCCTGCTGTAATCCCTGCTGTTCAGGTGCCTGCCTGGGCCAGGTCTGTAAGCCCCTGGCATCCACAGAGAGGGCTATTGATGAAAGAAGCCACCCCAGAAGCGCGCTTGCAGCAAGCTTTATCACAGAAATTCCTCCCTCATAGGACATCGCACCTTGTTTTACTTTTCTACAAAAAACCCAATAGATAGTAGCAGTATAAGCCAAAACAAAAGCGAGGACTTACGCCCTCGCCAGGGAAACTGCTAAACGTAAAACGCTAACTTAAAAAAACTATTTACTCCGCACGGGTATCTTCAGATAAGACAAGCCATTGTCTTCGGCTTTGGGAAGGTTCCCGGCGTTAATGTTGACCTGTACCGACGGCAAGAGTAGCTTAGGAGCTGCAAGGCCTTTATCGCGCTCCGTACGAAAGCGCACAAATTCCTCACGGGAGGTGTCTTCACGCAGATATTTGTTTTGCTTTTTTGAAACCCCAATCGTGGTTTCATAACGCAACTCACGACCCTCAGGCTGGTAATCGTGCCCCACAAAGACACGGGTTTCATCAGGCAGGTAATATAGCTTGTTGTGAATGGAGGTATAAGAATCCTCAACACTCCCACCGGGAAAGTCGCAGCGGCCGGTACCGTAATCCTCAATAAACAAGGCATCACCCGTAAAAACGGCATCCTCAATCAGATACGAAACACAGGCGGGAGTATGCCCTGGTGTATTGATTGCCTTAAATGCCAGACTTCCGGCTTGAAGAACTTCCTGGTCCTTAAGCAACACATCAAACTGCGAGCCATCGGTGGTAAGATCTTCCCAATTGAATAGTTTTTTAAAAACATTTTGGACCTCAGTGATGTTTTCACCAATAGCCACTTTCACATCAGGAAAGTCGTTTTTAAAGTACTGAGAGCTGCTTAAATGGTCTGCATGCGCGTGGGTTTCAAGGACATAGTGCAAGGTTAAGTTTTCTGAACGAATAAAACGAACCACCTCTTGATAGCTTTCGAGCGAAATTTGTGATGCACCGGGTTCATAATCCAGGACAGGGTCAATCACTACCGCATCACGGGTCGCTTCATCGTAGACCACATAGGTCAAGGTATAAGTGGCTTCGTCGTAAAAGGCTTTGATCTGCATGGGGTTATTTCCTCACTTTGTTTTGTTGATCATACAATACCATAGGGGATATATTAATTAACATTGATATAAATCAATTGCGGGATTGTTCTTACTCTAAAACCACAGGAATTTCCACAGAGATCGCTCCCCGCAATGCGCCTATTTCATAACCAAACGCTTTATCTTGGGGATAGTGTTTTTGAATGGCCTGTTTCACCTCGGCAGCCACGGCTTGACCGTGGCACTGTAGGCAGGCTTGCTGGGTACGAATGGCCTTCACATAACGAAACACTGGCTTATCGCCCTGCATTTCAAGGGCATAATGTTCTTCTGGAGCCTGAGGAGCGCTCAATTGCTCAGGCCATTGTTGCAAAGCCTGCGTCTCAAAGGCGTCCGGTGTTGCCTGAGGGTTTCGGTTTTTTGTGCTGACACGGCGAATTTTAAGCTGATGGTCCTGAGAGCTCTGACGTGCCAAAGCAGGTGCAATCACTGAACACGTGGTGACGGCAGCAGCAACACCGTCCTGCTTGATCGCACTTTTGAGCTGTTTTTGTAGCCCACTCATCAAGGCTGAAGAAGCCTCGCGTGCACGGACCAAAAGCGCTTGCTGCTCGACATCAGACAATTGAGGTTCGGTTTGGGCCTGGCATGCGACCGTAGCAAAGGAAATGACGGCCAAAGTTAAAAAAAATTTCTTCATGAGTTTTACCATTTTACTATAGGGTGTATGATATATGGTAACATACGTTTTAAAGGGACTCACTCATGCGCTTAAACACCATCCTCATTCTCATTGGTCTTTTGGGAGGGCTTCTTTTACCGAGCCGGGCTAACGCCGACATCGAATACTGGCAAGGCTTCACCACGCTTATGCCCTTACAAGAAGAAGCCTGGGGCAAATTATCGTTTCAATCCTTTACTGTGGCCCAGATGGCTCCCCGCTTTGACGGGATTGGTATTTTACGCTTTAGCAATGGCCCCGTGTGGCGTCCTACACCCTTTTTTCAATTGGGCGCTTATGCAGACCTCATCTATATTGAGGCACCCGCCGGGCATCCCACCCAGGAGTATCGCTTGAATCTTGAGCCCCTGTTTCTTGGAAACGTCGGCGAACACCTGCGCTGGATTAATCGCAGCCGCGTCGAGTATCGTATGTTTCCGGATCGCAACAGTTGGCGTTTACGCAATAAACTACGCTTTGATCTCATACACACCGAGCTGCCTTTTGTTCCCTTTATCGACAACGAGGTTTTTGTGTCACCTTTCGACAAGGGCTTTGATCAAAACCGCAGTCGCATCGGTGCCCAATGGCAACTCCCCGGCTCAGGTCAGTCTCTGGAGTTGGCCTACCAATGGCGCTGGCGTAAAAATGCGAGTGAAGTATGGGATAGTGATCATATTCTGATGTTGTTTTATTTTTTTAATCCCCCCTTTCAGGAGGCTTCAGGACGATGAAAAAGATACATAAATTTGGGGTCACAATGGCTGTCGTAGGTGCCAGCTTTATGGCGGGAAGCTGTGCTCCCAAACAGGAAAAAGGCGCTGCCACATCATCTCAAAAAAGCATACCCGCCGTCGGTAAAAAAACCTGGCAACTGCCAGCAACGTTACCTGAAGGAGAACAAGGCGAGCGCATCAAATATGGCGAACAGTTGATTACAGACACCGCCCAATACCTTGGACCTGAAGCGACAACGCCCGAACTGCGCGTGGCGGGAAATCACCTCAGCTGTAAAAACTGCCACCTCCAGGCCGGTAAACAGGCCAATGCCATTGGCTTTGTAGGCGTCAGTCAACGTTACCCCAAATATCGGGGCCGTGAAGATCGGGTCACCAGCCTGGCCGAGCGGGTCAACGGGTGCTTTCAACGCAGCCTTAACGGCAAGCCACTGCCTGAAGACGGGGCTGAAATGCAGGCTATTTTGGCGTATATGCAATGGCTGAGTGAAGGCATTAGCCCCGAGGTGGAAGGACAGGGTACACCTAAACTTGCTTTTCTGGAACGCGCAGCTGATCCCAAAGCCGGACAGCTGATCTATACCCAACAATGTTCTGTTTGCCATGGCGCAGAAGGTGCGGGCGTCTTAAAGCGCCCCAATAAACCCGCATCGGGCTATACTTTTCCACCGCTGTGGGGCCCCGATAGCTATAACGATGGCGCAGGCATGCATCGGGTCCATACCGCTGCTCAGTTTATTCACGCCAATATGCCTCTGGGTAACGCCAAATTATCGGTTGAAGAAGCCTATGATGTGTCAGCGTTCATTAACAGTCAGCCACGTCCTCACAAAGTAGGCCGTGAAAAAGACTACCCCAACTTAAGTAAAAAACCTGTGGACACCCCTTATGGTCCCTATGCAGACACATTCTCTGAAACCCGGCACAAATATGGTCCCTTTGGAGACATCAAAAAGCAGCGAGACCACTCTTAATTTTGCCTTTAACCCCTTTCACTAATATACCCCCTATTGTATATTAGTGAAAGAAAGGAGCAGACGATGTCAAATCATTCCCTCAAACTTGTAGATATCCTTGCTTTAGACCGCACGCGACTGGCCAATGAACGCACCTTGCTAGCGTATGCGCGCAGCGCTTTTGCCTTGTTGATTGCGGGCATTAGTCTGGTCAAGGTCTTTCCTGAAGATGTGACCTTAATGATCCTGGGCGGTTCATTTATCACCCTGGCTCCTGTACTCTTAAGCGCCGGTATCTACAGAGCTTACCGCTTTCAACAGCGCTGGCAAACCTATTTCAACATTCGTCCAAAGGAGGCTTAACATGCACAAAATATTGCGTCAGGCTTTGCTTGCAAGTACCCTTTGGGGTATATTTTCACCCCTCACACAGGCAGCTCAACTTCCTTCTCGGGCCCATGGGTTGGTGGAAAAAATGCTGTTGGACAATAACCAATACCAGGCCCAACATAACCATGACTTTTTTGCAGGCTTTCAAAATGAGCAACATCCTGAAATGACCTTGCTCAGTTGCTCTGACTCGCGAGCTCACTCCAATAGCTTTTTAAGTGACCCCACCAATACGGTTTTTTCGATTCGCAATATTGGCAATCAGGTGCACAATAACTTTGGCTCCTTAGACTATGGTATTCATCATCTGCATACTCCTGTGCTTCTGATTATGGGGCACACCCATTGTGGAGCCGTCCATGCGGCCCTGAGCAATTACCAGAGCGAAAGCTTCGCCATTGTTAGAGAAATTGATCACCTGGCCATTCCCTTACGTAACTTACTTGCGGCACTTCCGTCTCACCAGAGCCTAGAAGCCATCTGGAACCAGGGTGTCGAACAAAATGTCGATTACCAGGTCCAGACGGCATTGCGACGTTATCAAACGCAGGTGCAAAACAAGGAGCTTTTAATTCTCGGAGCTGTCTACGATTTCACAAATGCTTACCAATCTGGAGAAGGTCAATTGATCATTACCAATGTCAATGGTGTTCAACAACCGGATCCCATCAAAACACAATTACAAGGCGTACAGCCCGCTCTGCTCTCAGAAGCGGTAAAGCGTCTGACGGAGGCTTTATGATTATTGAAAACTTCACACCTGTCGCATCGACTATCGGCGGGCTTTTAATTGGCACCTCTGCCACACTCATGCTTTTATTCAACGGTAAAATAGCCGGGATCAGCGGCATTTCAAAGGGACTTTTGTCGAATACAGGACACGAACGCCACTGGCGCGCTTTGTTTGTACTGGGCCTGATTTTAGGCGGTGCCCTGATGATTTACCTGCTGCCAGCGCAGAGCGCAAAAGCGATCCAGGCCCCCCCTTTGCAAATGGCAATCGGCGGTCTATTGGTAGGTTTTGGTTCGGCAATGGGTAACGGCTGCACCAGCGGCCACGGTGTCTGCGGCCTGGGTCGTCGCTCGGTGCGCTCTTTCACATCGGTCATCACCTTTATGAGCGCGGGCTTTATTACGATGTTTATTATGACCCATCTTCTTCAGATTGCGAGGTTTTAAATCATGAAAGAAAATAGCGTATCGTTAATTTTAGGTATTCTTTTTGGCGTCGGCCTCGGCATTGCAGGCATGATGGATCCTGTAAAAGTGCAGGGCTTTTTAGATGCCGCTGGCCGTTGGGATCCCAGTCTGGCTCTGGTAATGGGAGGCGCCCTGTTGGTCACCTTTGTCACCTACCCCCTGATCATTAAACGCACCGGGCCCATTTTGGGCGGCAAATTTGGCCTGCCCACCAAGTCAGAAATCGATAAGCCCCTGGTCATTGGAGCCCTTTTGTTTGGTACCGGTTGGGCCATTAGTGGCCTGTGTCCAGGGCCTGCCCTGGCCAATACCCTGACATTAAACACAGGGGTTCTGGTTTATTTGGTGATGATGTTTGTGGGCTTTTGGGCCCATAAGGCCTTATTCAAGGCATAAGATGGTGCACATCGCAAAGATAATGAAGTTAACTGACTCCCAATCAGATATATTTTGCCCAAACCTCAAAGCAGGGAACTAAGGTTGCGTGATTTCGCGCCTTGACAAAGGGGAGCACTTCAAGTGGATTTTAGACAACACCCCTTACTTTCAATTTGCCAAATAGCCCTTCCTATAATATAGGATATGGGGTATAATAATTAACATAAAACGCAATAAAGGAGGCCACTATGGAAACCCTAGGCTACGCTGCCGCTGTTTTAATGGGCGGCATTCTGGGGCTCATGGGTGGCGGAGGCTCCATCCTGGCTGTTCCCATTCTGGTATATATTTTTAGCATTCCGCCCGTCGTGGCCACGGGCTATTCTCTCTTCTTGGTCGGGCTGACCAGCCTGTTTGGCGTGGTGGGGTATGCCCGCAAAAAACAGGTCAACTTCAAGGTCGGCATTGTTTTTTCCATTCCAGCCCTGATTGGGGTTTTCTCAGCCCGCAAATTTGTCGTTCCCGCCTTGCCTGCCACCCTGTTTAACATCGGCGGGATGAGTGTCAGCAAAGACCTCGCCATTATGGTGCTCTTTGCCCTCATGATGTTAGCAGCCTCATTTTCAATGATTCGGGGCCGAAAACCCGGTGAAGCAGCCCCCCAAAAGCATGAAGTTTCTGAGGGTAAAAAAGTACTGCTGGTGGCCCTTGAGGGATTGGTCGTGGGTCTACTCACAGGACTGGTGGGTGCAGGCGGTGGATTTTTGGTGATTCCCGTGCTCGTCATTTTAGCGGGCTTAGACATGAAAGAAGCCGTGGGAACCTCGCTGATTGTCATCGCCATTAAGTCACTCACGGGATTTTTGGGCGAGCTGGGTGGAGAGCACGTGATTGACTGGATGTTCCTGGGTGGTTTTTCGATCTTTACCACCCTGGGAGTTTTTCTGGGCAGTTGGCTGTCTAAATTTGTCCCTGGAGATAAACTCAAACCCGCCTTTGGCTGGTTTGTATTAATCATGGGATTTGTTATTTTGTATCAAAGCGCGCAAGGCGTAAGCGCAGCGCATTAAAGGGAAAAAGGAGTAACGTATATGTTATTTAAACAATTATTTGACCAGGATACCGGCACTTACACCTACCTCTTGGCCGATGAGAGCACCCGAGAAGCCGTCTTGATCGATAGCGTACGAGAACAGGCCCAGCGCGATGCCAAACTGATTAAAGAGCTTGGGCTCAAGCTGAAGTATTTTCTCGAAACCCATATTCACGCGGATCACGTCACCGCTGTCTCTGATCTCAAAAAAGAGTTTCCCCAGGCGCAGTCCGTGGTTTCAGCCCACGGTGGCGCACCCTGCGCAGATATTTTGGTTAAAGAAGGTGACACCCTTGAATTTGGATCGCATCAGATTCGGGTCCTGGAAACTCCCGGTCATACAGACAGCTGTATCTCTTACGTCATGGACGACCGCGTCTTTACCGGCGATGCACTGCTGATTCGTGGCTGTGGGCGCACCGACTTTCAGCAAGGTAGCCCGGAGCGGCTTTATGCCTCAGTACATCAAAAGCTCTTCACCCTTCCGGGGGACACACTCGTCTACCCCGCCCATAACTATATCGGTTTTACGGTGAGCTCCATTCAAGAAGAAAAAACCTTAAACCCCCGTTTGGCAAAAACCAGTGAAGCAGAGTTTGTGGAGATCATGAACAATCTCAACTTGCCCAAACCCAAACGCATTGACGAAGCCGTTCCTGCCAATTTGAACTGTGGTAACCCACAGGAATCTACACTCAAACAAGGATAATCCCATGATTCAACAAGAAAATCTCGATAGCATTTACGCCCGTTTTAAAAAATTGAGTCCCAACGAGGTCTGGATCGACGTCCGCCGGCCAGATGAATGGGCCGAAGGGGTGATTCCCGGCGTCAAAAAAATCATGCTCTCTGAATTAGAGCCTGCCCTTGAAGACATGGACAAGGACGCCACTTACATTCTGATCTGCCGCAGTGGAAATCGCAGCAATACCGCTGCAGCACTTATGGAGAGCAAGGGTTTCACCTCATTGGTGAATTTTGCCGGGGGCATGCTCAGCTGGTACAAAGCGAACTACGCGTTGGGGCAATAATCAGGCTGTCGTATAGGCTTTCAGATACGCCAGAATATCTGAGGACTCATAAAGGGGCTCGCCGTCAATGCTTAAACACGGCACTTGAGCCTTTCCCCCCAGGGCCACCAGCTCTTCGCGAAATGCGGGCGTTTGGTGAATATCTTTGTAAGTCACAGGAATGGCATGTTGGCGTAAAAAGGCCAACACCCGCTGACAATAAGGGCAGGCATCAAATTTGTACAGGACCAACTGATGGGTTTGCCCATCACGATCATAAGCAAGCTCTGCAGAAGAAGCCGGGGCCGGCTGCTGACGCAGCGCGGCCCACAAGGCCCGCAAGCTAACCATGCTTAGCAAATAACTCGCGAATTTTTTGACTTAACTCGGCAATGGGCACGCGCACCTGCTCGGTGGTATCGCGATCCCGTAAGGTAACAGCGCCATCTTCTAAAGAGTCAAAGTCAAAGGTCACGCACACAGGGGTACCAATTTCATCCTGACGGCGGTAGCGTTTGCCAATACTTTGGGTGACGTCAAAATCACACACAAAGTCTTTTTGAATCTGCTTATATACCTTGTGGGCATCATCGTTCAGCTTTTTAGACAAAGGCAAGACCGCCACTTGAATGGGGGCAATGCGTGGGTGAAGACGTAACACAGAACGGGTTTCACCGCCAATTTCATCCTCATCGTAAGCATCGGCCAGGACAGCCAACAGCAAGCGATCCGCGCCCAGGGCGGGCTCGATCACGTGAGGAATAAACTTGGGTCCACCCTCAGGCGGTTGATAACGCATATCGGTGCCGGAATGTTCCTGGTGCTGGGTTAAATCAAAGGCGCCGCGGTGCGCCACGCCCCAGAGTTCTCCCCAACCAAAGGGAAACTTGTATTCAATATCTGAAGTGGCATCAGAGTAGTGGGACAGCTCATCCTGAGCGTGCTCACGGGCGCGCAAGTTCTCTGCTTTAATGCCCAAAGAAAGCAACCAGTCCATACAAAACTTCTGCCAGGCTTTGTAGTGCTCTGCAGACTCTTCAGGGTGGCAGAAGTATTCCAGCTCCATTTGTTCAAATTCACGGGTGCGGAAAATAAAGTTACCGGGCGTAATTTCGTTACGGAAGGATTTACCAATTTGGCCCACCCCAAAGGGCAAGCGGGGGCGCAGGGTGTTCATGACATTGCGGAAGTTAATGAAGATCCCCTGAGCGGTTTCAGGACGCAGATAAATTGAGGTGGTGGAGTCGGCCACTACCCCCTGGTGGGTTTCAAACATTAGGTTGAACTGACGCATTTCGGTAAAATCTTGTGCGCCACAATCAGGACACTTCAAGCCCTGTTCGGTCATATAGGTCTCCATCTGTTCTTTCGACCAGCCCCCCACTTCAGCAGCACCATCCAGGCCCTGACCATGCATGTACTCTTCGATCAGTTTGTCAGAGCGGAAGCGTCCTTTACACTTGCGACAGTCCATGAGGTAATCATTGAAGTTGCCCACGTGGCCTGAAGCTTCCCAGACTTTGGCGTTTAACAGAATGGCTGAGTCCAAGCCATACACATCTTCGCGGTCTTCCACAAAGGTTTTCCACCAAAAATCTTTGATATTTTTTTTGAGTTGCACCCCGATGGGGCCATAATCCCAGGTGTTTGCCAGACCGCCGTAAATCTCAGAGCCCTGAAAAATCAGGCCCCGGCGCTTGCAAAGGGAGATTAAGTCTTTCATGTCATTGAGCATGGTATTTTCCTTCTGGACAAAGTCGTTGGTATTCACACATGGTACACCACGGGCCCTCTGATGTGTAACGGGGATGGGGGATTCCCTGAATTTCTGCCTGCTGTTGCCCATGGTAAGCCGTTATTAAAGTACGAAAAAAATCTGTTTCTTCTTCAACGCGGTCTGCGGTAAGTATTCGTGCTTCACGGTGACCCGTCTGCAAATAATGAGCCGTGGCTCGTACTTCAGTGACCTCAGGAAAATACGCTTCACGCAACTGCCACACCAACCAGGCATAAAAACGCAATTGCAAATGTATGGCATCGGTATCCCTGGGCTGCCCGGTCTTCCAATCCAGCACCCAACACACCTGATCTTGCACCACCAAACGGTCAAATCGTCCCGTCAAGACGTAGGGTAAGCTCCATGCCTCTGGCAGGGGCACACAGCCTTCCCATTCACTGTAGGCAGCACTTACAGGAGGCTGTTCAAGCTCGGTCATGATCTGCGTGTAATGTTGCCATATCTCAGGATAGTGTGCCTGCAATTTTTGGACCACCACCAGTTCTGGAGACATGCCTTGCAAAAAAACCGCATGCAAAGCCTGATGCACCTGACTCCCCTGCCGCCCGGCAGCCTGCGACCAGGACTGCTGCAAACGCAGCGGCGCTTGCGAAAGATAGTGACTTAAACGGGGACAGGTCCAAAAAGCCCACAGTTGAGAATAGCTTAAGAACATGCTAAAAGCGATAAGCCAAACCCAGCTGCGCCAGCCCCAACCAACCCATGCCCTGGACCGGTAAACCCTGACCTGTGGGACTAATCCCTAACTGGGCATTCAAAATAAAGCCATCGATGGGGTTGAGTCCGCCTTCGAAATACACCAGCGAACCCACACCGCCCAAACGTCCTCCTACGCCGGTGTAAAAAGCATCGTTAAAAAACTTTTGTACGCCCAGTTGAAAGGCCGGGGTACGTCCATTGTTTACATACTCAAAACGAGACAGGGCGTATAAGCCAGGGAAGTTTTTTAACATCCCGTCAAAGCGGTAACGGGCGTTAAAAAGCACCGTTAAGGGCACCGTGGCTGTATAGTTGACGGCTGTTTCTTGCGTATCGTCCACCTGCAAAGTGGGCTGTACCTGAACCTGACCATTTTCGCTGCGCACCAAACGGCCCTCAAAAGGTCGCTCTGTACCGGGCCAAAGCACCAGCGGATTTTGAATTTGAAGTCCCAGACGCAAATAACGGTACAATAAGGCATCAATGCCCACATCAAGACCCATCCCCGCGCCAGAAGGTGTGGTTAACGTCCCCCGGTAGGCAATATCCTGAAACTCACTCAACAGGGTACTCTCAATGCTTTGCAAAGCCGTACTGGCCGCTTCCACTTGCTGTTGGGCGGTATTTAATCCACTGGCCAATCTAACGCCATCGGCCACCAGCGTAGCGCCCTGCTCTGCGGCCGCCGTCAGGTTGTTTTGGCTCAATTGTGTTTGCACCTGGTCAATGCCCTCATAAATCCCTTCGGCCTGCTCAATGACAGTGTTAACCTCTTGAACCGTACGCTCAAAGGTATTCAAAGTATTGTTTAGGGCAGGGGTGCGTTGGAGTCCGGTGACCTCTGTTAACGACAGTTTGCCAAATAAACCCGCCTGAGATTGAATGTTTAGCGTCTCCAAAGGCACATTAAAGGGCATCATAAACAATTTGAGACGCGCCCCCAGCGCCACCTGCACATCTTCTGTTTCGTATACCGGATAAGCCCCTGAGACTCCAAGCGTTAAATGGGTATCTGCTGCCGCTTCAATATTGGCGCCACCACCAGGAAGGCTCGATAAAGCGCCCAGCACACTGCGAGAAGCCTGGGTGGTGCTATCCACAAGCCCGGTTAAGCGTCGGGCAGAGGGCAACAAAGCCTCGAGCTGGCTTTGCACCGACGTCAATTGATTACTTAAATTGGCCACTTGCGCGGGGGTATTGTTATTGGGGTTTTGCTGGAACTGTTGAAAGTCATTGAACAAACGGGAAATATCTTGGGAGAGAGTTGAAACCTGATTATTCACTTGCTGCGCATCCTGCGATAATTGCGAAAATCCAGAATCTGTGGCCAGGAGACCCGGTAGAGTGGTGGTCAGAGCACTGAGGTTATCGTTGAAAGCTTCTGAAAAGGTGGCGCTTAAATAACCCCGCGTATTGCTGCTTAAACTCATGCCCAGGGACAAGGGGCGCTCATTGATTTGCAAGCGTGCAAAGGGGGCCCCCCCAAACCCCAGTAGATTGACATCCAGATCATAATCCAAACGGGCAGGGGTTTCAAACTGGGTAAAGAGATTGTCGATACTGGCTTGCAAGGCCACGGTTCCGTTTTCAACACCCGTTTCTGCATCCAGCCCCTGAACCACTCGTTCAAAGGCACTGCCCAATACAGAACTGTCTCTAAACAAGCGATCGGTAGCTAAAGTACTGCCCACATCAAAGCGCAGCGATGGAAACTGTAAGCGGCCTTCATCATAAAAATACAGGCTAGCAGGGTTTGGCTCACCCAACTGTTGACGCCAATCGGGATAGTCGGTAGAAATGTCCGCAAACACAGGCGTCTGAACAGCGCCTAAAAGCAGCAAACTTAATGAAAAACGCGCAAAGGAAAGGGGTAATGGCATCTTGAAAACATCCTCTTGATGACGGGGCTTTCTCTATGATACCGCAGAGTGGTTAATGCTGATGGTAGCGCTGGTGCAGCTTCATATTATAGACATGGGCCGCGACAATACTTAACGCACCGACAATGGCAAGGGCGGGTTCGTAAGCTTCCCAGGCAC
This sequence comes from Candidatus Sericytochromatia bacterium, assembly GCA_964229355.1. Taxonomy (GTDB): domain Bacteria; phylum Cyanobacteriota; class Sericytochromatia; order UBA7694; family UBA7694; genus CAXRDE01. The sequence continues at coordinate 43,763 of CAXRDE010000003.1, forward strand.
GACTCAGACCAATGCATAAAATCCCTAAGACCAATACAGGAAAAGCCTGTTTCTGACCGTGGTGTCGTGCACCACTCGCCACGCTGTAGGTAGCCAGGACCACCGAAAAGACGAGAAATACCGTTTCTAAACCTTCATTCATCAGAAAGCCCAGACCAAACAGCGGTAAAATCGCCAGTAGAATAGGCTGCAGGGCACAGTGTAAAGCACAGGCAAAAGAAAGGGTTGCGCCGAGTTTATCCCACGCCAGGGAGAGATGCTGTGATTGAATCGGGAAACGGTATTGAATGGACATGGCTCAATGATAACGTGAAAAGCATTTAAACGCAAATGGGTTGCATTAAAAATTTTTACGTTTTTTTTATCTCGCTTTGACAACTTACGATCCCCCTTTCTTTTAAACTTAAATTATTAATATAGACCACGCCTAACCATCGTGAAATGAGGTACTCCATGCTTTACCTTGATCATTTGCTGCAATTAGCGGATCACCAGGAAACCCCTGCGGTTTCTTTATTTTTACCTACCCACGCCGCTATGGCCCATGACCAGGATAAGAACCACCTCAAAAAAGCGCTGGATCAGGCCAGAGTCTGTCTCGTAGAGCACCTCTCTGAGACAGAAATCAAAGATTTTCTGCAGCCCGTGGAGCAATTGTTTAAGGATGCGTCCTTCTGGAAGAACCTCCGCCATGGGCTTGCGATTTACCGTGGACCAGACTTTTTAAAATGGATTCGCACCCCCTACCCCTTACCCTATCGCGTGGTGGTCAATAGCCACTTTCATGTGTTGCCACTCATTCCTTATTTTGAGCAATGTCAGCGTATTTTCGTGTTGGACTTGACCGTTGATACACCGACCCTTTACGAAGCCAATGCTTTTTATATGCAACCCGTGTCTCTCCCCCATGCTTTGCCATCTTTAAGCCATACCGAAGATTTTCAAGAGCTGTGCAAAACCCTAACCCCCTTCTTGCAGAAACAGAATAGCCCTTTAATTTTAGCGGGTTCTTCAGAAGATTTCCGTCATTTTTTAGCACACTGCCACTATCCGCAACATGCCCACCTCCCTTTTACAACACCTCAGGGAGGCTGGAAAAACCCTCAGTTGGCGCTGCACACCGCCTTGCAAGCTCAATTGCAAAGCATTTTAGACGATATTCGTCAGTACGCACTAGAAGAACTCAGACAACAACAAAACACGGCCACGACCCTGAGTAACATGCGAGAAGTGGCCAATGCCGCCTACAATAGCCGGATTGCAGCACTCTTTGTACGGCCCTTTCCAGAGGAAACCGAAACCGTTCTTACCGAACAAAACCTTGCAGTGGGCCAGGAACTGGTGAACCTGGCCGCTACTCACACGGTTTTGAATGGCGGTAAGGTGTATACCCTTCCCCAGGATACGTTGAACGCCCAAACTCCTGTGGCGGCAATTCTTCGGTACTAGACTTATCTGTTCACGGTTTGTGCACAGATTGCTATACTGATAGACATGAAAACCCTTTATCTCATCGATATTCTAGACGATCCCGACCATCATTTTGAACAGGTCTTTCAGCGTTTTTTAGACACTGAAGAACTGTCTATTCCTTATTATCGTGTTGACGGACTGCACCCTAAAACCCATTACACCCGCGTCTTAGAAAGCCAACCCACAGGGGTTATTATTTCAGGCTCACTCCAATCCGTCTACGACCGTGCCCCCTGGATGTTGGCCCTTGAGGAATTTATTCGCGAATGCCATCGTCAGGATATCCCCGTGCTGGGTCTGTGCTTTGGACACCAGATCATTGCTTCGGCCATGGGCGGAACCGTGGAAACCTTAAGAAGTTGGGAGTTTGGTGTGCACCCTGTCTTTTTGCAGCACACTGCAAAAACCCACCCCTGGCTCAAAAACATCCCTCCCCAATTCGACACCATCCAGGTGCACCAGGATCATGTGAGTCAGCTTCCGCCAAAGGCCCAAAGTCTGGCAGCCTCTGAAAAAACACCCCACCAGATTTTCGCCCTGGACCGTTTGATGGGCGTTCAATTTCACCCGGAGTACACCGTCGACATGCTGCACACCATCATTCGCAAGCGCCATCAAAAGTTTGTTGACAAAGGCCCCTTTACCTCTGATGTGCACCTGCAAGCCGTGGCACAACACTGGACATTACCCGAAACGCCACGGCAAATCTTGAAAAACTTTTTATTGGAACTGATCTCCCCATGATTCAAATTCTTACCTTTGCCCAACTCAAAGAACAGCTTCAAACCCCCTGCTGGCAGAGCCCCTTCAAGCACAGCACTCTGGCGCAGTTACAGCAGCAGTTAATACGCGACTTTCCTGAAGCGAAAGCCGTTATTGAGAGCAGTCGCTTTGCCGTCAATCAAAACTATGCCGAAAACCTGAATATGACAGTGGGATCCCAGGATGAAATCGCCCTCATTCCCCCGGTCAGCGGAGGATAACATGACAACACGTGTGGATATATGGGAGCGCCCGCTGTCGCTTGATTACGTCATGGATCAGGTATCTGCTCCCCATGTGGGTGCCATTTCTACGTTTTCAGGTATTGTACGCAACCATAATTTAGGTAAAGCGGTCCGCTACTTGGAATACGAATGCTATGCACCTATGGCAAAAAAAGAGATGGAAATCCTTCGCGAACAGGCCCTGCAACAATGGCAACTGCATGACATAGCCATGGTCCATCGGGTGGGACGTTTGGACATTGGCGAGTCGGCCATTGTGATTGCGGTAGCCAGCGCTCACCGCGAAGACGGTCTGGCAGCCTTAAAGTACACCATTGACACCCTCAAAGCCACCGTTCCAATTTGGAAAAAGGAATACTGGGAAGATGGTTCAATGTGGCTAGAGAATTGCTGTGGCTAAGGCCACTTCCTGCTCTGGATCCACCGCCGTCACCCGCACGGAAACCAACTGATTGCGGGTTAGCGCCTCTGCTCCCGCCTCGGGGTGTACATGAACACGCAGATAGTGGGGAGTGTAGCCTTTGACTACCCCCTCGCGGCTAATGGTTTCCACCAAGAGCTCTACCTCTTGATCCACCCACTGATTCATCCACTCGGTCTTTAAGCGGTGATCCAGTTGTAACATCTGCTGAACCCTTTGATTTTTAGTCTCTGCATCAATATGGTCTTTCATAAACGCAGCACGGGTTCCAGGGCGTATAGAAAAGGGGAAGACGTGGATTTTATGAACCCCCAGCGCCTCCATCAGGGAATAAGAGGCCTCAAAATCCGCCTCACTTTCACCCGCAAAGCCCACAATCATGTCCGTGGTCAAGGAAATATGAGGAATGGCAGCTTTTAAGCGCTGAATGGTATCCAGAATGGCTTGTCGGGTATCGCGGCGACGCATACGCTCCAAGACCGTATCGGAGCCACTCTGAATGGGCAGATGCAAATAAGGCGTAATCCGCGGAGAATCTTTGAGGGCCGCAATCATGGCTTCGCTGATTTCGTGGGGATCAATCGAACTTAAACGTACCCGATGGATCTCTGTTTCTTGATTAATGCGGTGTAATAAACGGTCCAGCCCATGCTCGCCGTGTTCATGACCGTAGGCCCCCAGATGGACACCCGTTAAAATCGCCTCTTTATAACCCAACTCATGGGCTGCCTGCAAACGACGGATGACTTCGTCTTCGGGCAAACTTCTCACGGTCCCGCGGCGGGAGGGAATAATACAAAAAGCGCAGGACTCAAAACAGCCGTCGGTGATTTTTAAATTCAGCCGCGTGGTTTTAGACTCACTCACCGGGGGAAAGTAATAGTCAAACTGAGGGTGGGGGGCTTCGCCTAAAAATTGCTGTAGTTGCTCCACCAGATTGTCTTTGTGTAAATTGGGCACAAAGAGATCGGCCACTTCTTGCATGCCAGGATGTCGTTCCAAAGCGCGTCCAGCACAGCCCGTCACCACAATCTTTGCTTCAGGATTCCGGCGCTTGGCCTGGCGCACCATTTGTCTGGATTGACGTTCTGCTTCCAGGGTGACCGCACAGGTGTTCACAATATAGATATCGGCAGGCTGGCGAAAATCCACAAGGGTCCAACCACTTTCCAAACTGTGTTGGCGGTAGGTGGACTCTTCGGCCTGATTGACACGGCATCCTAAAGATAAAAAAGCAACGGTACGGGGGGGAGAGAGTGTTTTCATGCCCCCTATTTTAACACCCTCACCCGTTGGATTGCACCTGATTAGAAATCTTTAATTTCAAAGTCCAGATTGGGCAATTTTTCTTTAAAGTCTTCCAGGTTCACTTTATTCTTCTCTTTGCCTTCCACCTCAGGGCGTTCAAAGGCCCTGGCATAAATGCGGGTGGTCAGTTCAGAGTTTGGCCCCAGGTTACGGGGACCGCTGCTCCAGCGTAGCGCCAGGTTTTCAATTTGAGCATCGTCGTAGCCCAGCTCCACCGCTTTTAAGGCCACCTGGTAAAAGCGAGCGTGGTATTGAAGCGCCTGACGGGTGTCCCTGGCAATTTTAATCCACTTGGGAATAACGGCCACGCCAGGAGCCAAAGCTTGTGCCTGAGAAAAACTCGCCACAGCCTGTGCTGCGAGCTTATCAGTGTTTTGTAGTGCGCGAATGCGCAGACCAATATGGGCATATTCAGGGCCATACTTAATCAAATCTTGAGGAAGCAGGCGCTCAGAGATAACGCCTTTTTGCTTCACTTTTAACACCGAGCTCTCGACGTCATAATCGCTGCTAATTTCGTTGATCGCCGTGAAGCGGGCACGCACAATCTGATACTGCTGAATGCCTTTTGAAAGGAATTGGCTGGCACGCTCGTTACCCACAGAGTAAGAAGTCCGTGATAAGGGATACTTGGCTTTAAGCCGCTGTTGCTTTTCAGCTTCTTCCTGACGCTCCGCTTCGGTAGGAGCTGGCGCTTCTTCCAGCGCATCTAAACTACTTTGACCGTAGATCCCGGTTTTACCCAGCTTCTTTTCCTGGGCCAGACCGGCCTGTGCAAAAATCGAGGCCGCCAAAAAACTGGTTCCTAAAACGCCCAATACACAGCGATTTAAGTGACGATGTACCATAATCTTACTTACTCCTATCGCTCCCATCATACCCAAAATTTAAGGGGACGGCAACTGATCTAAATTCAACTGTAAACCCTCTCGGGCCAAATAACTCGCCGCAAAAATTTGCTGAGCTTCAGCTTCCATCTGCGCCAACATACCATCATGATGAGAGGGATCATGATGATACAGCATCACTTGCTTGACATGGGCCTGTCGGGCCAGGTGCGCCGCAGTCAGGTGGGTGCTGTGCCCCCAGCCTTTTTTTTGCAATAACTCATCGGGGGTATATTGGGCATCAAAAATCAACAGGTCGGCCCCCTGAGCAAACGCTACCAAATGTTCAGGAATTTGGTCATGGGTGTACTCCATGTCGGTGGCAAACACCAGGGTTTTACCCCCTTCTTCGATACGGAACCCTAAAACGCCACCTGGGTGATGAAAACGCGCAGTGGTAAGGGTGGCTCCAGCAATCTGAAAAGTAGTTTCATCCAGCTCACGGTAGTCCAGGGTCGCTTGCATGGCATCCAGCGTCACCGGAAAAAAGGGAGCCTTCATTTGTTGCGCCAAAATATCCTTGAGACGATAGTCGGGGTGTCTGGGCCCATAAATAGAAAGATGGTGTTGGGCCAAATAAGCGGGTGCAAAAAAGGGAAAGCCCTGAATATGATCCCAGTGGGCGTGAGAGAGCAATACATGGAAGTGTGTGGCCTGTGCAGAGCAATGCTCACCAAAGCGCGCTAAACCCGTGCCCGCATCGAGCAGTAGCTGCGTCTGATCTGATAAGGTCACCTGTACGCATGATGTATTGCCCCCCACTTGAATCGTCTCAGCACTCGATACTGGTGCCGAGCCGCGCACGCCCCAAAACTTAACCCGCAAAAAACCGCTCCTTGTTTAGCCATACTTTGACAATATTTCAGCCATATTATTGCCTCTCATTGAAGCACATCCAGCTTGATATTGGATGTGTCCCCTGACATACTCCACGCTATCGGGGGCAATTTTTAGAGACGAAAAGAGTCTCTTTCTTTGGCTAAATAGGTTTCTGGGAACACCTGACGTGACTTTGCCTCTATTTCTTGTAGCGTCACATCACTATGATCAGGATCATGGGAAAACAGGTAAAGCTTTTTCACCTGTGCCCTTTGCGCCAGTTGGGTTGCCACCTCATAATGACTGTGCCCCCAGCCACATTTAATCCCGTATTCTTCAGGCGTATATTGGGCATCAAAAATGAGCGCGTCTGCCTCATGGGCAAATTGGATCAGGTGAGGGGGCAATGCTTCAGCGGTATACTCCATATCGGTAGCATACACGAGCACTTTCTCACGAGACACAAGCCGAAATCCCAAAACACCCCCCGGATGATTAAAGGCGAGACTCTGAATCGACACATCGCCAATTTGAAAGCTTTCTTCAGCAATGGTAACAAAATCCACTTTAGCGCGCACCTGGTCAAGGCTCACCGGGAAATAAGCACTGTTCATTTGTTCCCGAATCACTGACTCGAAGGAGCGATCCGCTTTGTTGGCTCCGTAAAACGTAATGTGGTTACCGGGATAATTCAGCAGACTAAAAAAAGGAATACCTTGAATATGATCCCAATGGGTGTGGCTGAGCAACACATGAATCCGCTGATGATCATGGATGTCTTGTGCCAGACGTGCTTTAGACAGCATGCGAATGCCGGTCCCTGCATCAAGGATAATAAACTCCCCCTGCTCAGACACCACTTCCACACAAGAGGTATTTCCCCCCACACCCATCGCTTCAGCCCAGGGTGTGGGAATCGAGCCTCTTACCCCCCAATATGTTATGTTCACAACAAAGATGCCCCCCAAAACGCGATTTGTAAACCACCCAATACCACCCCGGAAAACAGCAAAGCTCCCACCAGAAACAAGGTCATAACGAGAGCCCCCAGGGCTTTATCCAGACTAAACGACTCACTCAAAGCCAAAAGATGACTCAATAAAGTTAACGCCCAAAAGACCAGCACCATCGCCCCAATCACAGCCAGTGTTTGTCCTGGCTTTCCCGCCTGTTGCGCAAACACTTTCAATAGCGGGTAAAAGATGAGCGGCGCACTGGCAAATCCCGTGGCTGCCAAGACGTGCTGAATACGCCCTTTGCCCCCAAAAATATCAGAGGCAAAATGAAACAAAAGTGAGAAAAACCACCAGGACAGCAGCGCCTGTCCCCAGGCCAATACCAGGCCAAGTCCCAATTGTTGGCCATTCCAGCCCGATGCCATGGCAAAAACACTCAGGGTCGTCACGCACAAGATCACCAGCGCCCCCTGCCACCAGGGCGCGGCAAAAGATGCTCGGGACTGAAAAACCGATGGCTGAAACAACGTATAATAAAGGGTTTGTAACATGACTGATGATTTTCTCTCGTTTTCTTAGTATAGCATCACAATAAAAGCATCGCATCGCCAAAACTATAAAAGCGATAAGTCCTTTCAATCGCCGTATTGTACAGCTCCATCATTTTATCTCGCCCAATAAATGCCGATACCAACATGAGTAGACTCGATTGAGGCAAATGAAAATTGGTAATCAGGGCATCAATACTTAAAATCTCTTGCCCCGGATAGAGAAAGAGACGGGTACTGTCCTGATCTGCCTGATACTTGCCATATTTGCGATACACCGACTCAAGGGTACGGGTGGCCGTGGTCCCCACAGCCACAATGCGCTTGCCACTGGAGCGCTGTGCATTGAGCAGTTGGGCGGTGGCTTCAGGCAATACATAATGTTCACTGTGCATGGGGTGCTCGGTGATGTTTTCGGTACGCACCGGCATAAAAGTGCCAATCCCCACGTGCAGGGTCAGGGGAGCAAAATGAATACCTCGCTCCACAAGGGCTTGTTTGTAAGCCTCACTAAAGTGCAAGCCCGCCGTGGGCGCCGCCACAGAGCCTGTGGGACCTTCGAAAATGGTCTGGTAACGATCCGCATGAGACGCCCGGGATTGAATATAGGGCGGATAGGGAATTTCACCGTGCTTTTCAATCCACGTCCAAAACCCCTGGGGACAAGAAAACTGTAAGACCACATGCCCGGCGTCCAGGGTTTCTAGCACCTCGGCCTCCACCCCCTCCTCAAATAGAAAGGTGTAGCCCACTTTGATGCGTTTGCTATTTTTCGCCAGAGCTTCCCAACGCAAGGGAGCAGACTCATGCAGCAGCAAAAACTCAAAGGAGGTACCGGTGTGCGATTTTTGGCCAAAAACCCGCGCAGGGAAGACCTTGCTATTGTTCACCACCAGTACATCGCCAGGCTGAAGATAATCGTGTAGCGCATCAAACAGGGTATGTTCCAAATGATCGGTCTGCCGGTTGTACACCATGAGCCGGGATTTTTCCCGCTGTTGTGCAGGCGTCTGGGCAATCAAGTGCTCTGGCAAATGATAATCATAAGCCGCTAATTCGAGGTCTTTCATAGAGAGGCAATCTTATAACGACGGGGATCTTGCAAGGGCTGAATGGTGTTGACGTTAACGCCCTGATAATAATGCTTCAGGATTTGCTGATAATCCATGCCGTTGATGGCCATTTGACGAGCGCCCCATTGGGATAACCCAATGCCATGGCCCCAACCGCGACCGGCGAATTCAAAGCGCTCAGGAATTTCGCTGCTTTGAGGTTGAATAATCACGCCCGCGGGGTCTAATCCGCCCACGTTGAAAAAAGTACTGTTGAGTTGCATGGCCATGCGAAATTTATCGCCGGAAACAATTTTTACGCCCCGGGTGCCCTGAATTTTCAAGTCTTTAACCCGTCCGCCCTGGGTGTGTCCCACCGCCTGCATGGACAACACCGGCCCCACATCAATTTTAAGACGGGCACGCAGGGCACTTTGCACTTGCGATTGGGTCATTTGGGTGTGCCACACATACTTCGGCGATGCATGATCCAGATCTTTAACCGGTTTGAGGTATGGGCGATTGGCCCACAGATCACCGCCAAACTCCGTTTGTCCCCCGGAGGTAGAGTGAAAGTAAGCCTCAATGGGACGTCCCTGAAAAGTCACCACCTGTCCACGGGTTTCTTTCACCGCCTGGGTCGAGCGCGGATGCTCGGCTTTCATGCCCTGATAAACCTGGCTGGCGGTGGTGGCAGCCACATCATAGCCCCGCTTATGAGAAGCCGAATTCATATGCACCAGCGCAAAGGTGCGCGCCGCTACCGCCTGAGACTTTAGTGCATCAAGGGGCCAACTGGCTGGCATTTCTGAGGGCACCACACTGTAGAGATAATGCTCCAAAGACAATACATTGCGCACATCAAAGCCTGAGCGAGTGGCCACCAGGTAGAGACTGCCACGATACGGCTTTTTGTTTAAGGTTAAATGGGCCTCATCATGAGGTGGGTCCACACGCAGTTGGGGGTATTGGGGATGACCATCAAGGTTCAAAACGGAGATACTTGCAGCCAGTGCTTTTAAGTGTAGCTCCTGGTTGGGTAACAAGCGCCCCAGCTCTTTCCACCCTCCGTTGGTATAGCCCGACACCGTTGCCGTGGCAGAGGTGCCGATCAGGGTGTTGGACTGGCGCTCTGCCAGCTGTACCGTCACCTCTAAATCTTGTGTGGCCGCCTGGGCCGGTTGAAATCCTGAAAACATGGCAACACACAACAGTAGGCTGCCCCATAAAAAATGATACATGAAAAGGTTTTCTTGCCTCGTCTTCTCCATATTGTGATCCATTATCTGCAAAAGCGTTGCTTAAGATCAAGTCATTCAGTCACAAGCGGCTTTTTTTCTCCCTGTAAAGGATACTTCTCTAACCAGGCAGCAGGCAAAGCATTGCGCTGAATAATTTCTTGATAAAGGTAGGCCGAAGGCCGCCAAACACGATCCCGCGTCATCAAGCCAAATTGCGGTTTATAGCCGTCTGTCCACTCAAAATTATCGATGGCACTCCAATGCAAATAACCGGTCACGGGAGCCCCCTCAGCCATGGCCTCATGCATGGCTTTAAGATGATGTACCAAAAAACCCGGGCGCACATTATCATCGTGATCGGCCAGACCGTTTTCAGTGACAATAATCGGCACCCGAAAGTGGCGGGCATAAGGTGTTGCTCGCTGCAGAGCGGTTTTAAAGCCTTCTGGAGAAATTGCCCACTTAAGCTCGGTTTTGGGGGCTTCTGGAGGCACAATATTTTTACCGCTGGCTTCAATATAATAGCGAGAGTAAAAATTAACGCCCAAATAATCCACCGTGTTTTGCAACTGGGGATCGTAAGGAATCTCAATGGGACGATAACCGGGGATTCGTAGATTCATTTCTCCGGTTTTTAAAGCCTGCCAGAAGAGATCGTTAAACAAATAACTTTGCAAAGCCGTCATGGCTTGATCCGCGGGATTTAAAGGCCAGTGAGGCGCTAAGACACTGACGTGCTTGGCAAAACCCACGCTGGCCAGCGGATCTTCCCGATGGATAATGCGGTAAGCTTTACCATGGGCCACCACCAGGTTTTTTGCAACGGTCAAGGCCAATTCACGGTTTTTTTGAAAAGGAGGCCAGGCGCCCTCATCGTAGCTGCGAAAGGCATAGACCAACGGTTCGTTCACGGTGTTCCAATAGTACACATCCTCGGCAAAGTACGCGCTCACCTTTGTGACAAAGCGTTCGAAGTCCGCAATATTCTCTGCCCGTGTCCAGCCCCCTTTTTCGGCAAACCATTGGGGAGCTGTAAAATGGAACAACGTCACCATGGGGCGGATATGGCGCTGCTTTAAAGCCTGTAGCATCTTCCGGTAATGCTGCAGGGCTGCTTCATCAAATTGTCCGGGCTGAGGCTCTATGCGCGCCCAGGATAAAGACATGCGATACAGGGTATGGCCCATCTGCTGCAGCGCATCAAAATCTTTCTCATAATTCTGCCAATGGCCCACAGCTTCACCAGCATCCACGCCTGCTATCGTCCAGTCATTGCGAATCCCGCCTTCTACCTGGTAAGCCGCCGTGGCGCTTCCCCACATAAACCCCTCGGGAAACACGGCATCTGGGATATTTTGAGCCCCTGTAGGAAAGCAAAAAACCGAACTCAAGACAAGACCCGCACAAAACCTGAGAAGCTGTTGTTTTTTCAAGGAATGTTGCCACATATCAACCCGACCTACCCACAAGCGTTTTGAGTTCAGTGTAACCCATTTTATGGAGAGGCGCGCCAAAACCTAAAACTCCTATAAAAAGGGCCTTAAGAAGCTATTTTTCGCATTGAGAAAAATAAGCGCCTGGCGTTATGGTGTCAATAGAAAAAGAAAAGGAGACATTACAACATGTCAAAGGAAATCAACAAAGCCGCAGCTATCTTCGGAAACGCGCAGCAAATGAAAGAAGCAATTCACAGTTTAAGCACAGAGGGATTCTCAGATATTTCTGTGTTAATTAAGCACCATGACAAAGATCGCGAAGTAGAAGAGGTGCGGACCTACAGCACCGCCACTTATCCCAGCCAACGTACTGTAACCAAAGAGTCGGTAGCCAGAGAAACCGATTTAGACAACGTCTCTGAAAAAGATCCGAACGCCGTGAACGCAGGCAGCGTTACCGGTGGTGTGCTGGGTGCAGTCGCTGGCTTAGCCGCCCTGATGATTCCTGGTGTAGGGCCTGTGCTGGCAACAGGAACCCTGGCTTCAGCGGTGGGAGCCATGGCGGCAGGCGGTGCCTTAGGCATGACCGCCGGTGCTTTGGGTGGACTGCTGAAAGATGAGGGAATTCCCTCAGAGCGCGTCGATATTTACCGAGACGCCTTTGATCAAGGAAAAGGTATTGTTATTGTAGATGCCAAAGAAAGTACTGACGTCTTGCGCGCCCGCGACGTGTTGAGCCGCTTCCGCCCTGAGCATGTGGATACGTTCTAAGCCTTAGTGGCTATACCGCTTCATTTTCGGCCCCTCTCACTAGCGCAAGAAAAAACCGTTACTGTTAAACCAGTCACTGTAAAGCGTAAAGTTGAGCGGGGCCGAAAGCCTTAGCATCACACTAATCCCATCAACCATGGGGTAAAGGGGCAAGGCAAAATCCAGCCCCAGGATAGATCCCCCCGGGGTAATCAGGTTCACGCCCGACCCCACACTCAATTGCGCGCTCTGCCAGGCCAGGCTGTCACGCCAGTAAGCGCCCTGGTCCAAAAACACATTGAGATCCAACGCCCAGTCATCAAAGAAACCCAGGGTCTGAGGTTCTCGGGTCACAGCATAAGCCCATTTATCTAACTGCACCGCACTGGGGCGGAACACATAATGTAGCTCCTCCGCCACGCGCACGCTGTGTTTTTCGGTAATTGAAAACTGCGTTGCCCCGCGTACCAGCCAGTGTCCGGTGTTTAAAAATCCCCGGTAAAAAGGCGGGCTCTGACCAAAGGTGGTTCCCGCTGCGGAACGCACCAAAACGGTCCACTGACTGGCATCATCCACGTAAGGCGACCAAAAAGAAATGCCGGTTGCCGTGGCTTGAGAGTAAGTGGCGTCACCCCAACCCGTACTCAGGCGACCCTGTAAAAAATGGCCGTTTTTAGGAATACGGTAATCGTCAATATCTGAGTAAGACAGGGTAAAAGAAGGCAAGAGCAACATATCCGCACTTTTGCCACTTTGGGTCTGGGTCTGAGGATAGCCCTCAGGATCTTGCCGTGAAAAAAAGCGATCTTCAATAAGAGAGACATTAAAAACGCCACGCAAATAACGGTGAGCGTCTAAGTCTTCCCACAACTGGAAGCCACTGTAAAAGTCCAGGCCCACCGAACGAATCCATAAGAGCTGATCATTATCGCCCCCGTGCCCTGGATAAATATAGTCCACCTTGTTGTAGTGGTTAATGCCCACACTCATTCCGGGAATGACTTGCTGGGTACTGGAAAGAGAAAGCACATACTCCCAGTCTTGAATCTCATGGGTCGAGCGAAAAAAGGGCGGCTCTAAATTATTGCGTTTAACCGAGGCACGGGCCACCAGCCCTGTGCTTAAGGGATTGTCTAAAATGGCACCCGCGGTGATCGAAAGGCCGGTAATGGGATTAGCGGCCAGATTGCCGGTAGGTATCCATGCTTCGCCAAAAGGAATGTTGACCTGCAAACGAACCCGCTGAGAAGCCACCTTTGTGAAGTGAGTTTGTAAGGGTAAAAAATGATTTTGTCTTAGCCACTCCAGACGCTCCAGAAAAGCTTTCCGTTCCAGAGCATCACCCGGAGCCAACTGCAAATGTCGCTGGGTTAAATAACGATCCTGCGGAGAGCCACCCGTCACTTTGAGTTCGTCAATAATCCAGGGCGAGGCTTTTGAAACCTTTACCCTTATTCCTTCTGCATGAGAACTTACCTCAGCTGATAAGGCATAAGCACCCTGCAAAAAGAAGTCATTAAGATAGGTGGCAAAAGCAGCCGCCGAAAAATCTCCCTGCAGGTTCTCTTGTTGAGTTTGCCAACGGTTTAACTGGTGTTGCAATTGTAAAGCGGTGAGACCCGTTTCTGTGGCCAGGGCTTCGTCCAACACCACAGAAATGGGTGGTGTCGCGGCCTGAATCTGAGGAGCGGTGAATCCCCAAAGGCCAAAGACTGCAAAGGCGCGCAGCAAAAACGGTTTAAATACGCTGGCGTATTGCACGTTGCATTTGACGGTCCGCATCGCGCTTGGCAATGGTCTCCCGTTTGTCGTGTTGCTTTTTACCTTTAACCAGGGCCAACTCAGCTTTGAGCCAGTTGCGCTTCCAGTAAATCGACAGCACCACAAGGGTTAAGCCCTGCTGCTGCACCTTACCGATCAAGCGATTAATTTCACGCTTGTGCAACAGCAATTTACGGGGGCGACGGGGATCATGGTTCATGATATTGCCATGTTTATAGGGGCTAATGTGCAGCTGATGCACCCACACTTCGCCATCTTTAATTTGGGCATAGTTGTCTCTCAGGTTGGCGTCACCGGCACGGATCGCTTTGACTTCAGTACCCTGAAGCTCAATGCCTGTTTCGTATTTTTCTAAAATATGGTAGTCATGAAACGCTTTGCGGTTGCGAATCGACTCCCGGGGTTTCTCTTTTTTGGCCATGATTTTTTCACGTCTAATTGCTTCATTATTTGCGTTTGCTAATTCTAGCATACCCCCATCCTTTGTTAAAAAACAAATAAATATTTTGCGAAAAGGCAAGATCACGCGCGCTTTGGGGTATATAAGTAAGAGACAATAAGAACTTGAAGTATAAAGAGGTTTGGTTTTATGGGTAGCATTAATAGTCTTCGAAATGGCGAAAGCTTTAAAATTATTAAGCAAGTCGAGCGCCAGGCACCCAACCAGGGCCTAACCCTGGGTAACACCAACCAACAGGTCGAAAAAAACAAGGCTTCTGAGCGCGAGATCAACCAAATCAAACAAACCTTTGACAGCCGCTATGCCGAAAACGAAAAAGTGGAACTTCTGGTCGAAGGTCCCGACGGCCTGGCCGTTATTCAAAGCCGCAGCGATAAAGGCATTAACCTGAACGAAATGGCTCAGGCTGGTGGTGCATTGGCCAGCTATGCTCTAGAACTCAAACCCCTCGATGAAGACGGTAACAATTACATTAACGAAGACGAACTGTACAAGTCATGGGGAGAGCAGCTCGGCGGATCCGCAATGACCGTGGGCGCAGCCACCGCCAGTGCAGCAGGCACCGGTGCCACCATTGGCGGACTCGGTGGTACCGTTGTGGTTCCTGGCCTCGGCACCTTTGTGGGCGCAGGCGGCGGAGCTATCGGTGGCGGTATTATTGGCGGCGTGGGTAGCCTTTTATGGGAAGGCGTGCAAACCGTCGGTTACGCCATGTCTGACACAAACTACTTTGGTCCCAGCTGGGCACGCTAAAAAAACCATCTCTAAACTTCACCCGCTCTTGTTCATGGACAGAGCGGGTGCTTTTTTATGCCGGGAATGAAGCCCGGAGTCCTCACCGCTGAGCTATACTGCTGTGTATGTTACTGTGTGCTGACGTTTTGATCGAGGCCTTACCGGCCCATGTGGAACAAACCATTTTTACCTACCGAGTGCCTGAAGAACTAAAGGCACAGCTCAACATCGGCATGGAAGTGGTGGTGCCCTTTGGCAAACAAAACCGCGTGGGCTATTTATTGCGCACCTATCGTCGCGCGCCTGACAGCACGGCTGCTTACGAGATCAAACCCCTTCACAGCGTAACGGGAAAACAGGGCATGGATCGCCTGTATTTGGAGTGGCTGGCGTATATTTCCAAGTACTACCTCAGCTCCTTTAGCCAGGTGGTCACGACCGCAATTCCACGGCGCTTAAGCACGCGCATTCAAAAATTGATTCAGCCCCTCCCCGATGCGGCGAGCTTTTGGGAGCAGCTTAAACAGCAACACCCCCAGGCCAGCGATATGCAAGACTTTGGTTCTTACCTGATCGCTAACGCCCCCCGCTGGAAAACGGTCAAAGGCACTGAACGCAAGTACGGCAAAGCCGGTAAACAATGGCTGCAGTACTTTGTACACCAGGGCTGGGTTAAAGTGATTGAAGAAATCAAAACCCAGGCCAGTGAAAAACAGCGTTTGGGCCTGGTATTTCAGCAAGAAGTCCCTGGACTGAGCAAAAGACAACAAGAGCTCTTACGGACGCTGAAGCGCCAGGGCGGGCAGGTGCTCATGCAGGATTTTTTAAGCCAGCAGCATACCAGCCCAGACACCCTGAAACGTCTGGCGGATACCGGTGCTCTCCGGATTTGTGAGGTGCAAGTGCAACGGACGCCCCAGGCCCATATCCAGGGTAAAAAAGCCCTGCAGGTTTTAACAGGTCCGCAGCAAAACGTACTTCAGGCCATTCTAAAGCACCTCAAAAAGCCCAGCGGACAACCCATTCTCTTACACGGTGTGACCGGCAGCGGCAA
Organism: Candidatus Sericytochromatia bacterium; assembly: GCA_964229355.1. Taxonomy (GTDB): domain Bacteria; phylum Cyanobacteriota; class Sericytochromatia; order UBA7694; family UBA7694; genus CAXRDE01. The sequence goes on from CAXRDE010000003.1 coordinate 59,692, forward strand.
GACCGAAATCTACTTACACGCGTTGTATCAGGTGCTACAAGAAGGCTACACCGGCATGTTTTTGGTACCCGAAATTGCCCTGACCTCACAAATGCTTCGCCGTTGCCGTGCGGTGTTTGGAGAGAAAGTAGCCATTTTACACAGTGAGCTATCTACCGGTGAGTATTTCGACGAATGGCAACGCATCGAAAAGGGAGAAGCCAAAATTGTGCTGGGGGCACGCTCCGCCATTTTTGCACCCCTGCCTCGCTTGCACCTGATTATTTTAGATGAAGAGCATGAAAACGCTTACAAACAAGACAGCGGTTTACGTTACGATGCGCGGGTACTGGCTTTAATGCGCATGCGACTGACCAAAGGACAGGTGATCTTTGGCAGCGCCACCCCGCGCATTGAAGCCTATTACTATGCACAGACCCAACAGTGGCATTATTTACAGCTTTCGCAACGGGTGCATGCCCGCCCCATGCCGCCGGTCACGCTCGTTGACATGCGGCAAGAGCAAGCCCGCGAAAACTTTGGGGCCCTGAGCCACCCTCTTAAGCGCGCCCTGGAAGAGACCCTGGCCCGCAAAGAACAGGCCATTTTACTGTTGAATCGGCGGGGTTATAGCAACAGTTGGCTATGTCGTGATTGTGGTGAAGCCGTGGGCTGCCCCCTGTGCTCGGTGGGACTCACTTACCATCGCCATGAACACCTGCTGAAATGTCATTATTGTGATTATCGCAAAGCGCCGCCACAGCATTGCCCGGCTTGCCACAGTGAAAAAATTCAGGGCTTTGGGCTGGGAACGCAAAAGCTGGAAGAGCTCTTGCAAAAATTGTTCAAATCATGTCGTACCTTACGTATGGATCGAGACACCACCACCGAAAAGAACGCACACAGTTATTTGTTGCAGCGCTTTGGCCGAGGCGAAGCAGACATTTTAATTGGCACCCAAATGGTGGCCAAGGGCCTGGATTTTCCACGGGTGACTCTGGTGGGAATCCTGGCCGCTGACATGGCCCTAAACCTACCTGATTTCAGGGCTTCCGAACGCACCTTTCAATTGTTAACCCAGGCCGCGGGCCGTGCCGGACGCAGTGAACTTGAAGGACGCATTGTCTTGCAAACCTATGCCCCGGAACACCCGGCCATTCAATATGCCCTGCACCATGATTATGCGGGTTTTTACGAAGAAGAGTTGCTGGAACGGCAGGATCTCCATTACCCCCCTTTTGGCTCCATTGCTCGGCTTCTCTTTTCCCATCCCGATCACAACAAAGCCCACGAGGTGGCCAGCGCCATGATTCGCGAGCTGGTGTCCCGGGCAGACGAAGATCTTTGGGTTTTAGGGCCTGTGGATGCCCCGCTGGAGCAGTTACAATCTCTGTATCGTATTCACGCGCTCATCAAACACCCAGAGCTTAAGCGTATCAAACCGCTCTTGCGGACACTGCTTTACAAATACGGCGGGCAATTGCAGCGCATTTCTCTCGATATTGACCCTTATAACATGCTCTAGGTGTATTTTTACTGGGATTTACTTGTATCTTAACCTAAGCTAAAGAAAGTTTTTGCCCACTTTGTGCCATAATAAAAGCATAAGAGAACAGCGTTGAGAAAAGAGGACTTGAAACAATGCAGGTGAATCAAAACCCAACCGCCGCAAAAATCCAAAGTGCCCTGGCTCCCATTACCCAGGCCGCAAACAGCGTTAACACCGCCATTTATGGGGCGCCCCCCAGTGCCATGGGCACCAACGACAGCTATCAGGGCACCTATACTGCCCCCACCCCAGGTGCAAAGGTTCCCCTTTACCAGTTCTTTGATGACACCATGCGTCCGCCTCACCCTCTCAACTACAAAATTGCCAACCGCTTAAGTATTATTGGGGTCAACGACTCTGAGTCTTTCTTAAAAGTGGCCAACACCCCCTTCAAACGCAAAATGATTTCTTATCTGGGTGCCGGCCTGTTCCTCAACAAGCAAGATCGTCAATATGTAGACTACCAACTGTCCGCCTGGGCTGGACAAGCTGACATTATGCGTGCCGGTGCTGATTTACAAACCGCCCGTCTGGCCCAGGTCAGTGGCGCCGGAGACGTTTCCATTATGTCTCGTTACCGCAACCCCGTCGACAAAGGTGTTCTCTACGCCGCCATGGCAGCCAACGCGTTGCAATATGGTTACCATATGCCCTCCTTTGGTCAGGTGTCTCAACTGATCGACGCCGCCGCGCAGACCCCTCCTGTGGTGCGCTGGAACTAGAAACTTCTCTCTCGAACGCTATCTCTCTCACCCCCGCTCAGCCGGGGGTTTTTTGATGGTCAGACAGACAGCAAATCCCGGTGGGTTTCGGGTCACCGATGAGCGGAAACCCACAGGGCATGTGTCTAAATCCAGAGTTAAAGATTACAGCCATCGAACAAGGTTTGGATAATCAGCTATGGCTTTTAATACGCTGGCCTGACGAAGATCACTGGGATTATAGGGTAATTATTTTAAACACGAACACATTTGATATTCAAGTGTTTGGAGATCTTAAAATCCCTTCCAAAGTACCTGGTTCATTTAGTGAATTCGATAGTACCCATGTGTCAGATTTTGTTGTAGATGCAAACAATTCAGCAGTGTACTATTCTATTGATTATAGCGATGTAAATCGTGAGTGGGATTATATAAAGGAAGATGCTGAAGGTCACCGTAAGGTGTTCGCTTCAACGCAAAATTGTAGTCGTAATACGTTTAATTACGATAAATCAAGACAAAAAATTTTTGTAAATGCATTTAGCGAGTTTGATTTGAACAGAAAAAAAATGAGTTATATATCTGATATTCATTTTCAAGTAAAAGATAACGACTCCCTTCTAGTGACTGATTCCATTTTAATGGGCAAATCCAGGATTCTATCAATCAACACCGAGGATAGAGTGATTTCTTCTGATTTCAGATTTCTCTGCTATAAGTCTTGCGGGTAGCGCTAAAACGGGCTATAAAGATGGCGAAGACGCGGCGTTCAACTACCCTATATCCATTATAAAAGACAATGCAGAGAACTTGTTTGTTACTGATGCCTTAAATTTTGCACTCAGAAAAATCACCCCAGAAGGTGATGTGTCTACGATTTATCGCATACCTGTTGATAAACGACAGAAAGCATTACAAGAGCCTCAGCTCGACGAGACATTTTGAACGACTCCAAAATTGCACATGACGTCGCAAAGCAAAAGCTCCTGCATTGCTTAGCAGGAGCTTTTTTAGTTAGATATAAGGGAATTAATAACCGCTGTAGTAACCTTGTTGGGGCGCGTAGTAGTTTTGTGTGGTGGCATAGTTATTGTTGGTCGCTCCCAGCATATTGCCCACACCGGTAGCCACTTTATCTCTTAAACCGCTGCCATCAAACAGGAAGTTGACACCGGTGGCTCCCACAGCACCCGCTGCGGCTGCACCGACAGTGCTCAGTAAACCACTGCCTGGGAGTAACATCGAAATCGCACCTGCGGTTAAACCACCACCGGTACCGGCCAGAATACCACCCACGGTATCCGCGGCCACGTTGGCTCCGGCAGCTGCGTTGCTGATTTCGCCACGTGAGGCGGCGGCAAAGTTTTTCACACCGGACACAACGCCCATCACGCCCCCACCGATCAGACCAGACTTTAAGCTGGCTGCTCCGAGGTTGCGCAAACCCGCGCCGATACCGTCAGTTTTGAAAGAGCGTAAAGCATCAGCGGTTTGGCGGTGGGTAATGGCACCTACGGTCCCCCCGGCCAATAAAGAGCCGACAACACCGGCTTTGGGGCCACCCAACGAAGCGGGCATGGGGGTCGGAGGATAATAAGGCTGTTGTTGATAGGTATCACCGGTGAATACACCTGCAATTTGGTTGGCAGCTTGCTCTACAGAGTAGATGGCGGGCACCATGGCATCCATTGCGCCCTGTACAGCACCGACGTTTTGTTGAAAAGTGTTGACGCCGTTCACAAAGTTTTGAATGCTTCCCATAATCTGTAGCTCCTTACGCTCTCTTGTGTCTTGATCTATTTATAGCGCATTTTGGCCAAAAACTGACCCCCTTAAACTTAAGTCCTGATTAACTTATAACAAAGCTTAAGTTAAAAAAAGACACCCCCTGGAATCAATATTCAGGGGGTGGGTTGTTGACGGGCGAGGACAGTACCCGCCAATAACAGATCTTTTAAAGTGAGGTTTAGAAACCTTCGGTGAGTTTGCTGGCGAGACGTCCGCCAACCACGCCGCCCACAGCACCTGCGCCGACGGTTAAAATGGTGCCCATAACCCCTTTAACAGGGATGAAGCTGGCCAGACCGGCCGCAGTTACGCCGGTTAAACCGCCCACAGCGCCGCCGATGGCATCTTTGCCCACGTTGCTGACGGCTTCAGAGCTGTCGATTTTGCCGGTAGCCACACCCACACCGTTGGCCACTGCAGAAACCCCTGCAGATACCAGGGCAGAAAGACCTGCGCCTTTTAAGCCGGTGACGGCGGTGTTTTTAACGCCGGTGAGGGCGCCTTTGAAGCCGTTGCCGAAGATAGACTTCATGTTGCCGTTCATTTGAGCACCCAGTTTGTAAGCGGCGAAACCACCACCCGCTGCGTGAGAAGCCATGGAAGAAATCGAGGTAAAGTCGGTGGAAAAGCCACCGAAGCCGCCGCCGGTGTTGGTATCGTCAGAAATAACGCTCTGACCATAAGGATTGTAAGAAGAAGGGGCGACGGCCTGGTTATTGTTTACGTTGTAGTTATATGCTGCTGGAGATACGGCTGAAATGCTTCCCATAATAAAGTGTCCTCTTTATTGTTATTTGTAGTGATTCATTAACCCGGCAGATGTTTATCTGCTGTTAAGAATATTATAGGACAATTAAATTCAAAACTGAAGCCCCTAAAATTAATTAAAGACTATATTAAGATTAACAATTGGTTAATTTGATGGATTTTTAGGTAAAAACACCAAAGCTTAAAAACAGCTTAAAAGGATCATTTGATGGGGATTTAGCCCCCAATCGAGCTCATAAGCCAGAAGCCCTGTAATAGCTACATTTCTCAAAAAACACCCGCTCCTGGGTCTAATAATATTAGTTCTGGATTAAATCCAGGACATTTTTGTCCAGCGTTTAACTCACTTTAAAAAAACACACCCAAAAGATCAGGCCCCTGGAAATTTTATTCCAGGGGCCTGGTTGTCGACCGGCGAGGACAGGACCAGCCGATAACGAGATCTTAATAAAAGAGGGTTTAGAAACCTTCGGTCAGTTTGCTGGCGAGACGTCCGCCGATGACACCACCGACAGCACCTGCGCCGACGGTCAATACGGGGCCCATAACACCTTTAACAGGGATGAGGCTGGCCAGACCTGCTGCAGTTACGCCGGTTAAACCGCCCACTGCGCCACCGATACCATCTTTAACCACGTTGCTGACCGCTTCTGAGCTGTCAACTTTACCGGTGGCCACACCCACACCGTTGGCCACTGCAGAAACCCCTGCAGAAACCAGGGCAGAAAGACCTGCACCTTTTAAGCCGGTGACGGCGGTGTTTTTAACGCCGGTGAGGGCGCCTTTGAAGCCGTTGCCGAAGATAGACTTCATGTTGCCGTTCATTTGAGCGCCCAGTTTGTAAGCGGCGAAACCACCACCCGCTGCGTGAGAAGCCATGGAAGAAATCGAGGTAAAGTCGGTGGAAAAGCCACCGAAGCCGCCGCCGGTGTTGGTGTCGTCAGAAATAACGCTCTGACCATAAGGATTGTAAGAAGAAGGGGCGACGGCCTGGTTATTGTTTACGCTGTAGTTATATGCTGCTGGAGATACGGCTGAAATGCTTCCCATAATAAAGTGTCCTCTTTAAAATATCTTAAACTGGTTAAACAAGTTATCTTGCTGTTAAGAATATTATAGAACAATTAAATCCAGATCTGAAGCCCCAAAAGTTAACCCGAGATCATATTAAGGTTAACATCAGGTTAATATGATCTCGGGTTTGGCATTTAATGGGTTTATTTTAAGCAAACTTGGCCAAATGGTACTTTTTCTTACCACTGCGTACCACCATCGTGGTTTCAGAGGCCAGGTGCTGATGATCTAAAATCAATTGGGGATCGCTGCACTTGGTGTTATTCAGGTAAACGCCGCCGCCCTGCAAGAGACGACGCGCTTCGCCATTTGAGCTGGCCAGCCCCGTGTCTTTTAACAATTGCACAAGGGTCATTTCGCCCAATTGAGAGACTGAAAATTGGGTCGAAGGCACATCGGGGAAAATACCCGCCAGATCAGCATCAGACAGGCCTTTGATTTCACGGCCAAACAAAACCTCACTGGCCAACTGGGCTTTACGTAAGGCTTCAGCACCATGCACAATTCGAGTGACTTCCTCCGCCAGGCGACGCTGCCCCTCTCGGGCTTCGGGCTGCTGGGCATGGGCCTGGGCAATGGCTTCAATTTCAGCCAGCGGCAAAAAGGTAAACAACTTCAGGTAACGCTCCACATCATTGTCGTCACTCTGCATCCAGTACTGGTAAAAGGTGTAAGGCGAGGTCATTTCAGGATCTAGCCATACGGCGTTGCCTGCAGATTTGCCGAATTTTTCACCACTGGCGCTCGTCACCAGCGGAAAAGTGATACCAAAGGCCTGGCCTCCTTCGGCCTTGTGGATCAGATCGGTACCTGCAGTAATATTTCCCCACTGATCGCTGCCACCCGCCTGCAATTTACAGCCTTTGGCACGGTACAGGTGTAAAAAGTCATGGGCTTGCAGCAGCATATAGCTGAACTCCGTGTAAGAGATGCCCTGATCACGATCTTCTAACCGGCGACGCACGGACTCTTTGGCCATCATGTAATTGACGGTGAGGTATTTACCCACGTCGCGCAACCAGTCAATATAGCTGATTTGCTCAGTCCAATCGGCATTGTTCACCAGCTCCGCAGCATTCTCGCCCTCAAAACTGAGAAATTGCTGCAATTGCTGACGAATGCCCTGCAGGTTTTCTTCCACCTGGTCAGTATTTTGCAGATTGCGCTCGCTGCTGCGACCGCTGGGATCCCCAATCATACCCGTGGCTCCCCCCACCACCGCAATGGGGCGGTGGCCAGCGCGCTGCAGGTGAGCCATGGCCATCATGGGCACCAGGGAACCAATATGCAAGCTTTTGGCGGTGGGATCAAACCCGATATAAAAGGCGGTGGACGTCTCACTTAACAGGGCCTTGAGCTCTGCTTCATGGGTCATTTGGTGGATCATTCCACGGGCTTGTAATTCATCAAGAATATGCATGGTTTACCTCTTCTGGGTGGGGTGCGGTCATTGTAACGTAAATTGCACGACATAGGCGCAAGTTAAAGGGTTCTCTAGCAACAAAAACGAAAGCTTTTGCTCAGGCCATGAAGCGGTTAAGTTTTCCGCCTGAGCCGTGATCTGAGGCAGGGGCACCTCGCTCTGAAAAGACTGTAAAGCACCCTGGTGGTTCTGTCGCCAACTTTGCGCAGCGGCGGTAAAGTCTGACAGGCTCACCTCGCTGTTTAGCCCTTCGATAGCCGCTGCGCTTAAGGCATAAGCAGCCCCATCTTCTTGCTTGTGAAGAGCCACCACAAAGTCACGGGCCACCTGAGCGCCCTGACGATCGGGGCGACAAAAACTGACGGGATACCAGCGGCTGTCTAAAGAGAGCTCTTGCTTTAATAAAAAGCCCACACTGAGCAAGCCCTGCCCTTGCGCCTGGGAAAAGGCTGTTCTCACACTGGCCTGTTTGGCTCCGCCCTGCAAAAAAGGCTCACCCACAGCCTGCGCCGGATAAGCCCCAAGCTTCTCGAGCTGCTGGATGACTTCAGGGCGAAGAGGCTCTGAGGCAGCAGAGGACGCTTCGGACCCCGCTGGCCCGGCCAAAGCGCTCAAAAAGGCCTGGGCACTTTTTTCAAAGTCGCGGTCTTGTTTGTGGGCAAAATACGGGGCAATTAAAATCACAAAGACAATCAAGACCCCAAAACCCACAAGGGTGAGCAAGCGGTCCATGCCCGCCAACGGAGGTCGGGGAGCTTCTGTAGCCTCTGTTATTGTGGACTGCTCCACAACGGCATCGGTCTGTTTGTCTTGACGCTGCTGGGCACGCCGCTGCTTCTTTTTACTGGCCATTAGGGACGGGTCCGCTCTACCTCAGCACACCAGGAAGAGATCTTTTGATCGCCTTGCCACATAACCCCAAAACTGCGATAGCGGTCATCGTTCATATAGAGCAGGGTTTCAGAACCAATGTATAAACCGCCTTCGGCGGTATAAGACATAATTAGACAGTCTTCCATAATCAAGAGGGTGCCAATCAATAGCCCCAGGGCATTGTGTTCGGTTTCCCAGATGGTGCTTTCAACACCGGGTAAAGTGGGCTCGATATCATAGAGGTTGGCAAAGTGAAGGGGGGCAGGGGTGTGTAAAGTCATTTGGCTATTGTTCAGCCATTGTTCATCGGTGTGGGTAATACTTACATCGCCGGTAATGGGCATGGAACGCCCGTGGGCGTCATAAAAATTGCCCGCGACTTTCCATTGACCGGGCTTTAAAATATAGGTGTGTGAAACGCTCATGACGTATTCCTTCGTGGGTTAAGTGCTCCTATTATACAAAAACCGGCATTTGGATCGCTTAACACCCCGCGTAAATTTTATTTAATCTGGGGTTAATCTTATGCTGACACTTCGCCCACATCTTTTTGCTATTCTGAGCACATGTTAGAAACCCGTAATCTCGTCAAAACCTATCGCATGGCCCAACAGGAAGTGCAAGCCCTCAAAGGCGTAAGCCTCAAAGTTGAAACCGGTGAAATGGTGGCGATTATGGGGCCTTCGGGCTCCGGCAAGTCAACCCTTATGACCTTACTGGGCTGTCTGGATACTCCCACCTCAGGTACCCTACGTCTGGATGATTTAGAAATTCAAGAGGCTGATGAGGTCACCCTGGCCCAGGTACGCAACCATAAAATTGGCTTTGTGTTTCAGTCCTTTCACTTATTGCCCGATCTCAGTGCCTTAGACAACGTGGCCCTGCCCCTGTTTTATGCCCGTCGCCCTCGCGCAGAACGGGATGCCAAAGCCCAGGCAGCCCTGGAACGGGTCGGTCTGGGTGATCGGGTGCACCACAAACCCATGGAATTGTCAGGGGGACAGCAACAGCGCGTCAGTATTGCCCGTGCCCTGGTCAATGACCCCGCCCTCATTTTAGGTGATGAACCCACTGGCGCGCTAGACACCCGCACCAGCTATGACATTATGGCCCTGTTGCAAGAACTCAACGCCCAGGGCACCACCCTGGTGATCATTACCCATGAACCCGATATCGCCCGCTGCTGCCAACGCATTATTACCCTGCGCGACGGCGTTTTAGAATCCGATGTCCCCAATGTCCCCGAAATTCCCGTTTTGCCCCCAGAAGAGGAGTCTTAAAGTCATGCTTTTGCGTTTATTACTGGGCGGTAGCCTGGTGTTTGGTTTTGCTTCCCCCCTATACGCTCAGTCCCCATCAACAGAGACAGCTGCACCGCAAAGCACCCAGGCCCTGAGTCTACAGGCTTGCCTGGAGATGGCCCTGCAGCACAACCCTCAATTGCAGCGCTCGCGCCTTGCCATTCAGGCCAGCAACGCTCGCCTGGCCCAGGAATGGGCCAATTATGGACTCACCCTGGGGGCCAATGCCAGCCTACGCCAGAACGCCAGCCCGGCCTCTTCCTCGTTTATTGAGGGCGCTGAAATTCTCAACCAAACCCGCCAGCAGTACAATATGTATTTGGATCAAGATATTGCCACTGGCGGGAACTTGCGCCTCACCTTAGACAATAGTGTTTTAAACAGTAACTCCACACGGGTAGATTTTAACCCCGCCATTGCGCCTCAATTGGGCTTAAGCTTTACCCAACCTTTGCTGCGCAATGCTTTCAACGGCTTTCGCAATATTGAAGTACAAAAGCAGCAATTGGCAATCACCCAGCAGGATCTGAAACAAACGGCTCTGGACACCGCCTTTGACGTACAGGCCAGCTATTGGAACCTGGTGCGCTACCAGGAACAATTGGTGGTGCTCAAGCAATCCCTGGAAATTTTAAACCAGCTCTTAATCATGAACCAGGAAAAAGAAAAAGCGGGATTTTTGTCGCGCATTGATGTGTTGCAAACCCAGGCCCGCATTGCCAGCCGTCAGGCCAATTTATTGGACGCCGAACGCAACCTGGCCAATACCCGCGACCAATTGAAGCAGTACCTTAACCCCGACCAGAATCCGGCCCTGGATTGGGACGTGATTTTGGAGCCCACCGATACGCCCCAGTACACGCCCCGTGAAGTCAATGAAACCGAAAGTTACACCACGGCGCTGGCTCAGCGGCCCGACTATCTGGCAGCCCTGTTGCGCCTTGAGGTGTTGCAGGAACAAGAACGCATTGCCGCGCAAAACCTTTTGCCCCAGTTACAACTGCAGAGCTCAGCAGGTTTAGAGTCTTTAAATCAAAACTACGGCAGCGCCCTGGCCCAATTGTTTTCGATGAACACCTACTTCTGGTCTGCAGGTTTAAATTTCGAAATCCCCGTGGTGGGCAATACCTTTGCTGCCCAGCACCAGCAACAGGTGTTGGCCCGACAACAACAAGAGCAACAACTGGTGTTCTTGCGCCAGCAAATCCGCCGTGAAATTCGTCAGGCGGTACGCAATGTGGACCTGGTGGGCAAACAGGTGGCCGCCACCCGGGAAGCCACAGCCCTGGCAGAAGAACAATTAAAGGCCCAAACCGAAAAGCTCAATTTGGGCCTGACCACCAACTTTCAGGTTTTACAATTTCAGCAGGATTTTGAAAACGCCAGTCTGGCCGAAGTCAATGCCACCCTGTCTTACATTCAGGCCCTCAACGCCCTGTCCCGCCAGGAAGGCACGCTCATCAAAGCCTTTGCTCTGGATGCGTACCTCTCATGAAGACACATCCCACGCACATATTGCTGTGCCTTAGCCTCTTGCTGTGCAGCGCATTGCCGCTGAGCGCCTGTCAATCCACAGAGACCGAAAGTTACACCAACCAAATTCAGCTCAAAAAAGCCCCCTTTGTACACCGGGTACACAGCGAAGGCGAGTTGGTGCCCGTGGAAAAAACCACCTTGCAGGTGCCACGCCGTCTCTGGGGAACCCTGGAGTATCTGGTGCCCGAGGGCACCACCGTCAAAAAAGGTGACGTGGTGGCACGGGTCAGCACCCGCCAGTTTACCGAACAGGTGAGCCGCTACGCCAATAATATGGCCGACAGCCGCACCGAAATGCGGGTGCGTCAGATGCAAATTCCCCTTGAGACCCTCAAAATGCGCAGTACCCTGGCCGAACAAAAGCACGCCGCTACCCTCAAACGCCTCAGCGAACAAGAGGTGCGGCAAGGCCCCCGTGAAAACGAACGGGTCGCCGTTCAGGTGGAGGCCGAGAAAGCCCGCTTACAGGCTGACGCCGTGCCCTTAAATGCCCAGGAGAAACTGGCCGAGCAAGGGTATATTTCAGAAACAGAAGTGGATAGCGCCCGCCAACAATTATTGCAGCAAGAAACCCTGGCCAAACAGGCCGAATTAAAACAGATTCAACAAAGCCTGACCTACCGTCAGCCTGAGGTCAACAAAGCGGCGCTCGAAACCCGCGCCGCCGAGCTGCAAACCCAGATCACCCGTTTAGAAGGCGACGCCAAAGCATCTCTTTTGCGGACCCAGCAACTCTCGAGCAAAGGGCGCTCTGCCTCACTCAATCGCCGGGTGCGCAATATTGAAGACCGCATGAACAACGCCGAAATGACCGCCCCCTTTGCAGGCACGATTATTTATCCGCGCATTTCAGGTGTGCAGGCCCCTTTTACCGGCATGGAGGTCTATAACGGCATGCCCATTGTACAGGTGGCGCAAACCCATCAATTACAGGTTTTGACCCGTATTCATGAATTTGACATTCCCGCCATTAAAGAAGGGCAAAAAGCCACACTGATAGCGCCGGGGCTTCCGCAACACCCCCTCAAAGGAACCGTGAGTAAAGTGCATAAATTGGCCCGTTTTAAAGATGAAAGCAAGCCCGTGGGGCTCAAGTATTTTGATGTAGAGATCACGCTCGACGATGACACATTGCCCCCTGGCTTTAAGGCCCAAATGCAGGTAGAGGTAACCCTTGAAGCCCAACAGCAAGACAACGCCTGGCTGATTCCCCAGGAATACCTCGTCAGTGAGAAAGATCAGAACTTTCTCTGGCAGTGGCAAGGAGGCAAAGCGGTCAAAGTACCCGTGACCACCGGCCCACGCAATGAAAATGAAGTGGTCATTACCGGCAATTGGCAGGGCACAGAACACTTTGTCTTGCCCGCAGAGGCCACCCCATGAGGTTTTGTCAATGCCCCGTGTGGCGGGTCTGGGTCATTGGACTGCTGCTGGCGGTGCAAGGCTGCCGTGCCCCGGAACCTGAACTCACCACCTTTACGGTGACCCGCCAGGACCTGACCCTCCATATTCAGGAAACCGGCTGGATCGGCTCTGCCGAGGAAATTTCGATTCGCGCTCCCTTTGATGCCCCGCTGGTGAACCTTGTACCTGAAGGCAAAGTGGTCAAAAAAGGCGATCTGCTGGGCAAGCTGGAGAGTTCCAGTCAGGCCCAGGAAAAAGAAGTCCAGCAGCTTGCCGTGCAAGAAGCAGAAGTAGATAGCAAATTAAGTAAGCACCAGAGCGATGTGGAAAAACAACGCTTGCAGCACCAGGTGCGGCAGGCCCGCTTACAACACAGCTTAGAAAAACTGCGCTTAACCCAGCTCAAAACCGAGCGTGACACCGCTGAATTGACCCGTTTAGAAGCGGGCTTAAAGTCATTAGAACAGCGCATGGCCATGCTCAAGCTCGAAAGCGATGAACGCAACCGATTGTTTAACCTGGGGTATTTATCGCAGCAGGAACGCGATCAAAGTGCCCTGGACTTAAAGCTGGCCGCCGAAGAAAAAACCCAGCTGCTGGCAGAGCGTAAAGTGGCCCAGGCGGGGCCCGCAGGCCCGGTGATTGCCCGCCAGCAGAAACAGGCCCAGTTTGCCGGCCAACAGGTGCAGCGCCTCAATAAAGAAGCCCAGATCAATCAAAAAATCTTGCGGGTACAAAGCCAGGCAGCTCAACGTAAACAAGAGCGTTTAAAAAAGAATGTGGCATATTACCAGGAGATGGTCACCTCAAGCCAATTGCTGAGTCCCGCAGCAGGGACCGTGGTCTATGGCAAATTGCAGGTGGGCCAGGATCTGGTGCCCATTAAAGCCGGTGATGCCCTCAAAGAAGGGGTCGAAGTGGTCAAAATTGTGAACCTCAAAAAGCCCTTGCTGCGCTTCACCCTTCATGAAATCGATGCGCCCCGCGTGCAGGTGGGACAGCGCACCCAAATTCATTTGGACGCTTACCCTGAAACGCCTTTTTACGGCAAAGTCTCTCGCCTCTTGCCCGTGGCACGCACCCAGGAAAGCAATGACCTGCTGGCCCTGCGAGGCATTGAAGGCGAAATTGAGCTGGAGCCAGGTTTTCCAGAAGCCCTGATGCGCCCTGGCATGACCTGTGCGCTACACATCGAAGTACTCACCCGTCCCCAGGTGCTCAGTGTGCCCACCCAGGCCCTGCACCATGAAGGCGACACCACCTATTGCTGGGTCCAAAGAAACGGCAGCTACGAAAAACAAGCGGTAGAAACCGGGCTCAGTAGCATTGCCGCCACCGAAATTACCAAAGGCTTACAAGCCGGAGATGTGGTGAGACTGCCTCCCACCACCCCTGAGGAATCTGATCATGTCTAAACGCAAAAAGCCAGCCCCCTGGCGTCTGGGAGCCCTGGTGCTCGTCGCCGTGGCGCTCCTGGGCTACGGTGTACAATCCCAAAGGATACCCCTGCAAGGCTGGAACGGCAGCGACAGCGAGCTGGCCGACGCTGGCCAGCTGGTGACCGTCACCCAGGGTAATTTTGCCCGCACCCTGCAATTGGTGGCCCAGGTGGAGGCCCAAAAGCAGGTGTATCTGGCGGCCCCCTTTAATGCCAAACTGGCCATGGTGGTCGAAGAAGGCAAAGCGGTGAAAGCCCAGGAAGTCATTGCGCGTTTAGAAACCAAGGACATTGAAGATCGCTTAGAAGAGAGCAAACTGGAGTTGCAAAGCAACGCCGCCGCCTTAACAGAGCACGATCGCAATCAACAGGCTGAAGTCATTCGGCTGGATGCACAGATTCAAACCGCCCAAAATGCCGTCAACATGGCGCAATTGGAACTGCAAACCCTCAAAGCAGGCACCCCCGCAGAAGAACTCAAAAAGCTCAAACTGCAATACACCCTCACCGAAAGCGCCCTGCAACGGGCCAAAACCGATCTGGGACTCAAAGAAAAACTGGCCGCACGGGGCATGAGCTCACGCCTTGAGGTGTTGCAAAGTCAATTGCAGGTGGCCCAAAAAGAAGAAGCCTTTCAGGTGGCCGAAGCCCGGTACCAGGTGGCCAAAAAAGGAGCCACACCTCTGGCGCTGCACATTGCGCGCACCGCCCTTGAACAGGCCCAGGACAAGCTCAAATGGGCCCAGCAAGAAAAAGCCCTGACCCTAAAAAGCAGTCAATTTGAACGCGAAAAAAAACGCTTAAAGCGCGATGCCTCTCAGGCCGAGGTTAAACAACTTGAAACGCAGCTCAAAGCCGCCGTGCTTAAAGCCCCGCTGGCCGGTACCGTGGTGCTCAACAAAAGCTTTACCCGTGAAGGTCTCAAGCAAGTTAGCGTGGGTGATGACGTCTTTGAGGGCAACCCCTTTGTATCGGTGGCTGATCTCGAAAAGGTGAGTCTACAAGGGGAAGTAGACGAAATCGTACTGCGCTATTTAAAACCCGGCATGCCCGCGGAAATTCGCATCCCCAGCCTCAAAGGCCAGCGCTTTGACGCCAAACTGACCCAGATTGGCATTCTGGCCCACGAACGCAGCGGTCGCCAAAACACCGCCGGGCTGAGTCGCGTGTTCGATGTGCGCTTTGAGCCCAGCCAACACGATGTGTTTGCCCCCGGTGCCACCGTGGATATTACCCTGCCCATTGAAACCCAGAAAAATGTCTTAATATTGCCCCGCACCGCCATTCAGCGCAGTGCCGAAGGTGAACATTTTGTACGCCTGGCCAGCGGTGAAACCCAGACGGTCAAACTCGGTCCCAGTAACGCTGACGAGGTGGTCATTGCCGAAGGCCTCAGCGCGGGCCAACAGGTCTATACAACCCAAACCCCAGAGGTGGCCTCATGAATTTTTGGTGGGAAAGTCTCTGGTCAGCACTCAAAAGCTTATACCAACACCGTTTACGCACCCTCTTAACCATGTTAGGGGTTATTTTTGGCGTGGCCGCCGTGATTGCCATGCTCTCCATTGGTAAGGGTGCTGAACAAGAAGCGGTAGAGCAAATTGCCGCCTTTGGTCTCAACAATATCCGCATTTACGCTGAGCCCCTCAAAGAAGAAGATCGCCTCAAGGCTGAGCGCACCCCTTCGGTGGGTCTCTCAGCCGAAGACGCCCAATACCTCAAAGAAGAACTCAGCTACATCGCCCATATTGCCCCCCAAAACCTCCTCGATAAGCCCGTCTATTACCGAGAGCACAGTCCCGAAGCCCAGGTGGTGGGCACCACTCCCGACTATTTGCCCGTAAGCCAGGCCAAAATGGCCGCCGGACGCTTTCTCAACGCCGACGATATCGCCCAGTACCGCAAGGTGTGCGTGTTATCTTATGCGCTGGTGCAACAGCTCTTTTTAGAAAAAGATCCCCTGGGTTCAGAAATTACCCTGGGAGGCCAGCGCTTTACGGTCATTGGCTATTTAGAAGATCCCCTGCGTACCAAAGAGCGGGTACAAATCAAAGCCCGCAACACCGCCTTAGATATTTACATTCCCCTGAGCACCTCGCTCAAAAAATTGAGCATTACCCCTGCCGAAGACAGCCCTTACAACCAAACGGCCTACCATGTGATTGACGAGATCTCGCTAGAGGTCACCGGCCCTGAGTATCTGGCCCCCGCCCGCGTTGCCATTCAGAGCATTTTAAACCGCCGCCATTATGGCCTGGTGGATTATGAGATTGTGGTGCCCACCGAATTGTTAGAGCAAAGTCAAAAAACCCAGCGCCTGTTTAACCTGGTCATGGGTTGCATTGCCGGGCTCTCGCTGCTGGTAGGGGGGATTGGCATTATGAACATTATGCTGGCCAGCGTCACCGAGCGCACCCGCCAAATCGGCATTCGCCGGGCTGTAGGCGCCACCCCCAACGACATTCTGATCTTCTTTCTTTTGGAGTCCATGCTGATCAGCCTGATTGGCGGGCTGATTGGCATTGCCACCGGCGTGATTCTAAGCGGTGTGGTCAGTTGGAGCGTGGGCTGGAAGACGGTGGTCTCGGTACAGGCCATTGTGCTCTCTTTTGGCGTGTCGTCGTTGGTGGGGATTTTCTTTGGACTCTACCCCGCCTGGCGCGCCGCTCAAATGGATCCCATTACCGCCCTGCGTCATGAGTAGTGGCAGGTGGTATAGTACCTCATAAAATCGACGGCCCTTAAAGGAAGGTATCGCCATGCAACATGCAAACCGCCCCGTGTCTGAAATTCGCCAAAAAATCAATCGGGTGCAACAGTCTTCTCTGCTGCTGCAAACCACCAGCACCTTAGACGATGTCTACACCTTGCTCAATCAACTGAGCAGCGACGTTTTAGACATGTATCCGCATATTGCCTGCCGCACCCAGTGCAACCGCTGCTGCAAGGGCACCTCAATGCCCACCGCCAGCCCTGCCGAATGGGAAATGGTCCACGACTATTTGACCCGTTTTTACTCCCCTGAAGACCAGGCCCAGCTGATCGAGCGGGTACGGGCCTATTACAACCCCAACCGCGACGCCTATTGGCAGGTGCACGATACCATTCAACAGGCCCCCGATCTGCAAAAGCTGGAGCAGTTTAAAAAAGTCTTGCCCCGCTTAGAAGCGACCCAGTGCCCCTTTTTAGTAGAAGAAAAATGCTCGGTGTATATGTCACGGCCCGCCAAGTGCCGGGCTCACGGGGCCTTTTTGTTTCAGCTGCAGGACCACGTGCAATTGCATGCCTGTGCCGAAGAAGTGGACAAAATGGAAGCCTATTTAGAGCAGCAGGGCAGTCGCAAGGTCACCATTCCCTTCTGGAATCCCTTTGAAGAGAAGATTATTAATAGCTATAACCCCCCGGGGGCGGTCTCCACGATTCTGCCCATTTGGCTGGTCACCCACATTCAAGACGGGCAATTGGCACCCGAGGCCAATCTCTTGCCCGACTTTGAAGCTTTTCGCGAGCACGAAATTTAAGCAAAAAAAAAGAACCGATCGTCATCGGTTCAGGGTTAAATTTGGTTAAGTTATTTGAGATTCGCTATATATTAATGTCTTATATATCTTATTTATAGTCTACAGTACATTGCGGTGCGTTTGCAATAGGTACCATAAAGCGTCTGTTGAATTTTTATTGTTTTTCATCCTTTGATTCCTTCCTTGCGGAAACCCGCTAGAAATAAGCCTTCCGGCGTTTAAACCTTGTCATTTACAGCGCTGCTGTATTTGATGATTCTATTATAGCCAGAGTAACCCTGGAATTAAAAGGGGTTATATCGAATATTTTCGAATATTTTTAACGTATGTGTTATATTTATAGTTTCTTAAGAATAAAGAAACACCCCCATGGGTAGATCCCAATGGGGGCGTGATATGTGACGTTTTAATGGCGTCTTAACAGAAACCTAACGAATGCCGGGGGTCTCCAGCAGGGTCAGCAGATGCGGCTGCATGCGACCCCACATTTGCTCCACTTCGCCATAGCTGGGGCGGAAGTCATCACCGATTTCCAGGGTCATGGAAATGGCTTTGTGCTGCTCGTAAGCGTAGTCACGGGTGGTGGCGGTGGTGGGGTACAGAATCTGGGCACTGGTGCCGCCTTTAAAGCCAATGTTTTTAAAGGTGCGGTTAAACAGCTCCTGGAACACCGGGGTGTGCGGGTTGTCTTCGTAAGAGTAGCCCAAAGGCCACAGCATCATATCGCCGTGGGCGTGCATATCTACAGCCAAAGCAGGCTTTAAGCGCTGGAACATGGCCTGTACCACCTGGGTTTCGGGCTCAGAGGCCGGGCGGGGACCACTGTAAATTTGGCTACCGGGATCAGTGACCCCACGCAACCAGCTCGAAGGCACGTTTAAACCCTGGAAGTTCCAGTGGTTGTCAAAGTTGCGGTTCAGGTCAACGCCAGCGGCATTTTTGCGCTGCCAGGCTTCGCCTTCTTCCACCATCACGCGGCCGTCAACGTTCACCATGGGCATAAACACCACGGTGCTATTGTTTAAAATTTGGGTAATGCGGGGATCTTTACCGTAACCTGCGGTGAGCAGGTCCATCAGCTTCATCAGAATTTCTACAGGGGCGAGTTCACGGGCGTGAATGCCACCGATCATTAAATACTGGGTTTGGCTATTGCGGTTGGCGCCCACATGCACGGCCCAGATATCGTGGTCGGCACGGCCCTGTTGTTTGCTCACGGTGTCGCCCACGTCTTCTAAGCGCACCAGTTGCGGATATTTTTGGGCCAATGCTTTGATACGTTGGGTCATTTGCGCATAGGTCATATAACCGTTTGGAAAAGGCGCCCGGGTTTCAGCGGACTGCGATTGAAAAGCTGCGCGTTCAACCTGTACACCCTCTTGTTGCAATTGCTGCAACTCCTGGGTGCTAACACGGGCTTCCATTTGGCGGGACTCAGGATGGGTATTTAAGATATCTAAGCCTGAAGTGGCCAGGGTTTGATACTCTTGTAAACTGTTCCAACGGATGTTGACAATTTCGTGGTTGGTGGTGCTCTGACGGCTGAATTGGGCGTTTAGAGCGGGGGTGTTTTGAAAACCGGGGGCAGCATTAAAATTACGGGGGGTGGCACAAGCTGTCAAAGTCATGGCAGCAGCCAGCACGGGAAGGGTGAAGCGACGCAACATAGATAGTGGACCTTTCAATAACAATTAACCATACTTTAACCATTATAGCGGGATTTTACAAAAGCTGACGAAAAATCTTGGCTGGACGTCAACTTTAGCTCAACCAGCGGTGGCGATTCTCTGCCAACCACTTGCAGGCATCCACGGTAATCAGGGCAAACAGTGGAACACACAGCAACAAAATCTGATGATCCAGGGTAAACTGCCAGGTGGCGTATCCCTTGAGCAGAAAAATACCGTGAAAAAAGGTATAAGGCAGCATCCACACCGCTAACATGGCCAACAGCACGCGATAACGGCGATAACGCAACCAGGCAAATACCGCCAAAAAAAGGGCCATGAGGATTTCAATCATGAGCAAGACCACAATTGGGAGCATATTGTGATGACTGCTTAAGCCATTCATCCAAACGTCCAGAATGTTTTCCCCATTGGCAAAATGCCACAGGGCCCCCAGACTATCCAGCACAATCAAACAAGCGCCCAGCGCGCTGGCCCCCACAATCTCACCAGGACGATGGTATTGTAAAAAGTATTCCCGAATCGACAAATACCGGTAATTGACCGCCTGCTTACCCCGCTGATGCACATCTAAAGAGGCGGGAAAACCCGGCCGGTCAGAAAACTCATAATTGGCCACCCGTGACACATAATACGTGCTTTCGGGCAAAAAAGACCCATACATCTCGACATTTTTGTACAGACCCGGGCCAATACCCACCATCACCAACACCAGGGAAATCAACCCGGACTTTAAACTGTAATACTTGCCCACCCGGCGGGACGCCTCAGGACGCGGATATTGTCGCCGTTGATACACCATATCCATGGCCAATAACACCAAAGCCAGCGGTGCAAAGGAAAGGTGTGTCCAGATCAAGAGCAATAAAATGCATCCCCGCAAGAGACCGTACAACACGCTGCCGGTGATCTTACTAAACACCACATAAAAGTAGGCCAACGACAAACAGGCCCCCAACACATCAGGGCGCAACAGGGTGCTTTCTTGAATTAAAAACGGATTCACCGCGAGCACGGTGCCCACCGCAAAAGCAGCCCAGGTGCTGCCCAACAGTTTACGGGCCAACAGCATGGCCATAAGGATCAGCAAAAAGCTGAGACACAGCGACAAGTAGAACACGTGAAACAAAGAGAAACCAAAGATGAAGCCCGTTAACTTAATCAGTAAGGGGTAAAGGGCTCCCTGGGGATAAATCGCCGAGAAAAAGCCAGTCTTACTCCAGAGGTCCATGGCAAGCGCATGTTGGTAATAATCATGAAAAGGCAAATCCTGTACAGGGCGGGTAAATTGAATCAGAATTTCTTGCCAGCGCCAGTACAAGGCGGGTAAAAAAACGCCCCATACCAACGGAGCCAGCGGCGGCGGTCGCCGGTGAATCAGGCCGTGCAAGAGCAATAGCCCCACCACCGTGATCACCTCTGCCATCAGAATCAATGCCGCCAAATCGGGGCGCAATAAGGTCAAAATATGAATGAGAAGCAAGTGCAGCGTGTTTAAGCCCAACGCAAGGGAGGAGGAATAATTTAAACAGGTGGTGACAAACCAGCAACCCAGAAAGGGCGCAACCCAGCACAGCACATAAAAAGGCAAATGCGGCAGATCGTTGACCTTATCGTCGACCACAAAGATCTCTAAGGAGCCAATGGCCCGTTCTGAGGCCTGAGCAAGAGGGTCTGTCTGCAACACCACCTGAAACACAGCCTGGTCTTTGATGTAAGGGGTGATGTCAATGCGTTTGCGGGGGTGAGCCTGGCTCTGAAACAACACATGGCGGGTTTGGGTTTGGGGCAATACGAGTGCCAACGTCGAGTAATTTTGATAGGGAAAAGGACGCTGGGTCTGTGAACGCAGACTGTTTTGTTTGACCACGGCCGGTTGCAAATAGATACGAGACTGCAGGGGCACCTGAAACTGGTATACCTGCTCCTGCGCATTGCTCTTCAGTATACGTCCATCCAGGGCTTTCAGCGATGAGGACTGATTGCGCTGCGGCGACTTAAAAAAGGTTTCCTGGTAATAATGGCCACTTGAGAAGGAATCCGTGCTCCAAAACCCCGCCAGATCTTGGCCATGAAAAATAAGTAGCAAGACCAGCGAAATAAAGCCCATCAAAAAACTGCTGGTACGCTTCATGCCTCGCCTCGATAGGGAATAAATAAGTCCTGGGGTTGCACGGGGGCCTCACTTTTTAAAACCAATAGCAATTGCTGATTGTGGAGACGCAAGGGCAGCCGTTCAAGGGGCTTGAGTGAAGGTCCCGAGAGCAGGGCACCATCGGCAGCAAAACGACTGCCGTGACAGGGGCATTGAAAGCCCTGGGTAGCGGCTTGCCAATCGGGCTTACACCCCAGGTGCGGACACACTGCCTTAAGGGCATAAAAGCCTTGAGTGTTGCGCACCAACCAGGCCTGATAAGCAGCAAAAAAAGTCACAGAGGGCAACGCAAAACCCTGAGGGGCTCCCAATAAAGCCTCTGAGCGCGGGTAGACGTAGTCCGCGGGCCGCAAGGTCTTCACCAGAAAGATACCCAGACCGGTGGCGCCCAGCCAAAAAACACTGCGAATTAAAAATTCTCGGCGAGAAATGGGCGAAGAAGATGATGCGTCTAAAATGGCAATTTACCTGTTTACCGGATCAAAATATTGACCAGGACACGGGCCAAAATATCGATACTGAAGGCAGCAAACAAAGGTGAAAAATCTAACCCCATACGCCCGGTGGGCAAAATCTGACGAAAGGGAGCAAACAAGGGCTCTGTCACCTGCTCAATAAAACGCACGATCGGATGGCTGCGATCAATGTTGGGCAGAAACGAAATCACGATGCTGGCCAGAATAAGAAAATGGAGAACACGGGCTGCAATTAGGATCAGCTGGGCAAGGGTTACTGTGGTCATTCCTTTAATTTAAACGGGCGCCCAAAGCCTGTGAGCGGCGGGTGGCTGTTTCCACCGTTTTTAACAGCGTGGCGCGCAGTTTATACTCCTCCATAACCTGGATACCGGCAATGGTGGTACCACCCGGCGAAGTAACCATATCACGAAGCTCAGCGGGGTGTCTATGACTTTCTTGCATGAGTAGAGCAGAGCCTTTCATGGTCTGCAACACCAGTTGACGGGCGATGGCACGGGGCAGGCCTTGCAAAACACCCGCTTCAATCATCGCGTCCACCACAATAAAGAAAAAACCGGGACCACTGCCACTCAGGCCCGTTACGGCGTCCATGTATTTTTCAGGGACCACCAGGGCCTGGCCTACTGCCGAAAAAATGGCTTCGGCCTGGGCCTGCTGAGCGGGCGAAACATGTGCATTGCTCGCCAGGGCAGACATGCCTTCGCCAATTAAACTGGGGGTATTTGTCATCACCCGCACGATGGGAGTGCCTTCAGGCATGGTTTTGGCCAGGCTTTCTAAAGAAACACCGGCCACAATAGAGATCAAAAGGGGAGACTTTTGGGCAGCCACAAAGGGCGCTAACACCTCTGAGACATTGTCAGGCTTGATGGAGAGCATAACAATCTCAGCATCTAAGAGATCGGCCATGTCCTGGGTCGTGCGAACGCCCGTATCTTCTGCAATCCGCGCCAACTTATTGGCATTGCGGTCCAGTACGACCACGTCCTGAGGTGCAAACATTTTCTGTGTTACGGCACGGGCAAAGACCTCGCCCATGACACCCCCACCCAAAATGGCAAGTTTCATGGGTTTACTTCACGCGAAAGAACAAATCTCTGGCATCACGGTTCAGCCAGGGCTGTTCGGTGCCCAAAGGATTGATGACCACATTGCTGGGTGAGAAAAGAAAGATGTTTTCACCAATTTGTTTTTGATTGCCGTCCAGCGCATGAGCTGCACCGGCGACAAAATCCAACAGACGCTGGGCCATATCAGGGGTCAACTCTTTCATATTCATAATCACCGCACGGTGCTCCCGCAAGGATTGCACCACCGCAAGCGCGTCTTCAAAAGACTTGGGCTCAATGATCATGACTTCGCTCTGGGTTAACACCGAAGAAAGGCCCATCATTTGATTTAAACCCGATGCCTGCTCACGGCGGGTTTCACGCCCGTGACGGGGGGTTACGGGGGCTACGGGAGGGGTCAAAGGAGCCAGGGCAGGCACTTCTTCACGTTCTGCCACGGCCACTGCGCCTTGCTCTGTTTCTTCAATGCCGTAAAAATCGTCTTCCTCACCGGGAATTCCGATTACCTGTTTAATTTTATTCCACCATTCGCCGCTCACGTCAGGCCCTCTTTCTAAAGAAGCAAATCATCAATTTATATTTCAATTCAGTTCAATTGTTACGTTCATCTTAACACCCGAGATCTCCATCGGGCTGAGATGATGATCACCAGTTATTCACGAATCATGCGCTGATCCGTGGGTGCTTTAATTTGGGGGTGTTTTTTCACATACTCAATGAGCACATCGCGAATAAACTTACCGTTGCTATAAGGTTCTTTTGCCTTTTCAAAAGAAATGGCTTCGTTACCTTCATACACGTAGGTGGGTGCTGCCACCGTATACCAACGCTTGTCTTCTAAGGGCTTGCCCTGGTAACTCACTGAGGTCACAGTTTTGTCTTTGACGGTATACACCAGGCCTGAAAACTGGAGGTTTTTTGACACCCCTAAGCGACTGGCGCTGGTTTGAATGACTTCACGCAAGTCCTTGCCCTGCATTTTAAAGACGGTAATGGCGTTATCAAAGGGCATAATCTCGTAAATTTTGCCCACGGTGATAGGGCCTTTGGGTAGGTCTGAACGCACTCCACCGGTGTTCATAATGCCAATTTCTGTTTTTTGCGTACTGCGCAAAATATCTGCCACAAGACTGCCCAGGGCAAAGGGACCGTTGTATTTGCCATCGGTACTCATGGCATCCAGGGACTCCCCAATCACCTTGCCCATGGAGGCATTCAACTGGTCACCATAGCCCTTGAGCATGGTCTGAATGGGTTCGGCATCATACGCATCACTCATGAGCTCTAGCCCGGAACTATAGCTCAGAATCTTGCGGGTGTCCGTATCAAACTTTAGGTCAATACGGCCCACATAAACGCCCATATAATAAGCATGCTGCAACAGCGTGCCCTCAATGCCATTTGCATTGCCATTTTTAATGACTTTGGCGTGATCCATTTGGGTATGGGAATGCCCCCCAATCACCACGTCCACACCGGGCACCTTTTTCGGGTAGACTTCATCGTCCCAAATACCCATATGGTGCAAGCTCACCACCAGATCCACCTGAGGACGCAGCTTAGACACCACCCGATTGGCCACCTCAAAGGGGTTCAAAAGGCGATAGCCTTCGCGATTGGCATTGGCCACCGCTTGCCAGCCGTGCTCACTCATCAGACCAATGACCCCGATTTTCAGGCCCTGAGACTCGATGATGTGGTAAGGCTTAAATACCAGTTTGCCCGTGGTGGCATCGACAATATTGGCGTTCAGCACCGGGAAGTTGGCATGGGTCATTTGCTTTTTGAGGTTGGCCACCCCATTGTCTAAGTCATGATTACCCACGGTCATGGCGTGATAACCCAGGTAGCTCATGCCTTTAATATCAGGTTCGCCCAGATAGAAGTTGTAATAAGGGGTTCCCTGAAACACATCACCGGCGTCTAACACAAAGGTTAAAGGGTTTTCACGGCGTACCTGCTGAAAGAAGTGCGACCGACGCACAATGCCGCCTACTTTTTGATTGAGTTCCACATGTTGAAAAGGCTCCAAACGGTTGTGGGTATCGTTGGTAAAGAGCAGGGTTATGTGTTTTTCAGCAGCCTGTGCTGATGCTGTCCAAAAGGCACAGCATCCAAGCGTTAAGGCCGTCAGCAAGCGGGAGTGTTTCACTTTCTGCCTCCGTGCAGTGTCACTTCTTCTCGGCTTTGTCCTGTAGACAGATCGGTGATCCGAACGCATGAGAGAGGGGAGCTTTGTTAAATCAAGGATAACATACGGAGATCCCCTTGCAAAGAACGAAAGCGGAACTTTTTAAGCGGTGAGGCGTTCTGCCGGCTGGCCCGATGGGTCCAATTGGCCCTGGGCAATGGTAAAAATAAACGTGGTACCATGGCCATCGCTGGTGGCACGAATTTTTCCCCCATGCATTTCTACCACCTGTTTACTGATGGTCAAGCCCAAACCACTCCCCCCAGAGTTCTGGCGGCGCTGGCGGTTTTGCTCCACACGATAAAAGCGGTCGAAAATATAGGGCAAATCTTCCTGAGGAATGCCAATCCCTGTGTCTTGCACCCGAAACTCCACGGCGTTTTCAAGACGACGGGCAATGACCCGCACCTCGCCACCGGTGGGGGTAAACTTGACGGCATTGTTCACCAGATTAATCAGCACCTGGCCCAGACGCAGTTGGTCTGCTTCAATGGTTTCTAATTCAGGTTCAATGTTTTCCAGAATGGCCACGCCTTTTTTCTCCGCCAACGGACGCACCGTTTGAATGGAGTCATGCACCACTTTACGAATATCTAAGGCTTTTAAGGCCAGGGTTTCATGGGCACTTTCTAAGCGAGAGAGGTCCAGCAAGTCATTCACCAAAATATGCATGCGGTCCGCTTCGCGCAACAGATTGCGAATAAACTCAGAACGCACTTTCTCATCGTCTTTGGCGCCCCCGTCCAAGGTCTCTAGCAAGAGCTTCATGGAGGTGACCGGTGTGCGCAGTTCGTGAGAGGCATTGGTAATAAACTCAGAACGAATCTTCTCAGACTGCACTTCCTGGGTAATATCATGGTAAATAATAACGTGACCAATTTGCTTGTGCAAACGGTTGTACAGGGGTGAAGAATAGCGCTTTAAGAATTGAGGAGGGTGTTGCAATTCGATGACATCGCAGCGGGGCAGCATGGGTTCTTCCACCATGGCGGTGTGCACTTCTTTAAACAGCTCCCGCTCCACACAGCGCTCAAACAATAGACGGTCATCGGGGTTTTGAATTAAACGCCCGGTCGCAGCAGGATTACTGGGAATCAACATTTCCGCCATGGCAGGATTGAGCAGAACCACTTCCAAATCCATGTCGTAAATAATCAGGCCATCGTTCATACAGTGAATAATGGACTCAAGCTCATTTTTTTCTAAGTCCAGCGCCATCATTTTGAGGCCGCGACCTTCGGGCACTACGTGCTCTTGCACATGGGTGGCCAGGTCTAGCAATTGCGTTCCCAGCACACCGGTTTTGTGCAGCAGATTTTCGTCGGGCTTTTGGTGCTTGCGAATAAAGTCTAAACTTTGCGACACGTGACGAATGCGCTCAAAGCTGTGGCGGTAGCCGTAAATATTCATGCCGAGAATCACCAGCAAACCCGAGGCCATTAAAAGGGGTAAAAAGCTTGCGGAAGCAAAGACAAAGGCCAGAGCCATTAGCCCCCCACAGAGCACGACATTGATCATCACCGGGGTGAGAAAAAAGGGTTTACTCAAAGAAGGAGGGGTATTCATGGCCATAGTCTACTGTGTTCTTTTACTTTCCGTCTCGAATCCGTCGCTCAAAGCGATAGCCGACGCCTCGCACTGTTTGAATACGGGCGGGGTTTTCAGGATCTCGTTCAATTTTTTCCCGCAGCCAGTGAATATGAACATCCACGGTACGGCCTTCCCCCGTAAAGTCGTAACCCCACACTTGCTCAATCAAATACTCTCGTGAGAGCACTTTATTGGCATTCAGGGCCAACAGTTTTAACAATTCAAATTCTTTGAGGGTCAGGTTGATTTTGCGATCCTCAATAAACACCTCATGGCGCTTGAGATCAATCACCAACTCACCCACTTCAATCTTGTCGGGCTCTGCCATTTTGGTGTTTTTATGGCGGGCCACCAGGCGCAAAAGCGCCTTAATGCGAGCCTGGAGTTCACGCAGGCTAAAGGGCTTGGTCACGTACTCATCGGCACCCACCTCTAAGCCCACCACTTTATCGATTTCTTCGCCTTTGGCGGTCAGCATAATAATCGGCACCGGCAGGTCTGCACGGATCATGCGGCACACTTCATAACCATCTAAGCCAGGCAACATAACGTCAAGAACCACAATGTCCGGCTTCTCATTGCGTGCAAGTTCAGCGCCATCGCTGCCATTGTCCGCAGTTATAACGGTGTAACCTTCTTTTTCTAAGCCGTACTTAATACTGCTTGTGATGGAAGGCTCATCATCAATCACCAACACTTTTGCATTCTTCAAACGAATGTACCCCTCAACTCCAGATTGTTAAAATTATTAAACAGATTTAACATTGGGATTATACTTGTTTCACAGGTTAAAGACAAGTAGTCTGAACCCTCACCCTCAGTCCGCGTCAAAGCCAAACAGGACTTTATGGGAGCTTTCTCCCCCCCAGCGGTTGATAATTTTATTATCGTAATCATCTACCGCTTTTGCCACTGCTTTAATGGCTTCTTTGAGTTCAAATCGCGTCGCATGGGTCGCAATCAACGCGTACTCAAACAGAATGTCACCATCTTCGTCAATGGCAAAAGCCCCAAAGGGGATTTCGGCATTGGCCCGCAATAAAAAGCTCAGCAAATCTGCATCAATGGTGGCCCCCACCACCACGTAAGAGGTGCAGCGCACCATAATGTCGCGCATTCCCCAGGTATGCAAACTCAAATAGAGAACGGCAGACCCCCGAATCAGGCGGTAATTGCCGTCCTCCATACGTACGGATTTCAGATCTTGCATCTCTTGAAGACACTTCTGCACACGCGAATCGACCCGTTCTGCTTCAGTCCGAAATCCAAACATATCTTGTTATGCTCCTTGTTTGCGCACGCGCGGCTTCACACCGTACATGGCTGGGTTACGCATTTTACGGAAACGCACCACCACCCGCAAAATTGTACGGGTTACGGTAATGGCCGTAAACATCGAAATAATAACCCCGATGGCCAGGGTCACCGCAAAACCGCGAATCAGACCGGTACCGAAATAGTACAGCACCACACAACTGATCAGGGTTGTGGCATTGGAGTCAAAAATCGAGCTAAAGGCCCGCTTAAAACCAATTTCCACCGCATTAAAAATGGACTTACCCATGCGCAGTTCTTCTTTGGTCCGCTCAAAAATCAGGATATTGGCATCAACCGCCATCCCAATACTGAGGATAAAACCGGCAATACCGGGAACCGTCAGGGTAATGGGAATCAGTTTAAACACGGCCAGGTTAAAGAGCGCATAGAGAAACAAAGCAACGTTGGCCATGACACCAGGCACGCGATAGTACCACAGCATAAAAATGAGAACGACCACCAGACCAATCACACCGGCGCGGAAGCTGCGGTCAACAGCCTCTTGACCGAGAGTAGGTCCTACCGTGCGGTTTTCTACCATCTTCAAAGGCACGGGCAATTGACCCGCCTTTAACTGAACCGCCAGAGTCCGGGCTTCTTCAGGCGAAAAATTCCCCTGAATCACCCCTTCGCCACCGGTAATGGGCGAGTTCACGTTGGGGGCAGACACCAGCGCATCATCTAAGAAAATCCCCAAAGGCTGTCCCACCAATTCGGTGGTGAGTTGGCCAAACTTTTTGGCCCCTTCGGCATTAAATTTAAAGCTGATTTCCCATTGTCCGTTTGGATTAATCGGACGGGCATCAGTTAGCATATTGCCAAACACACCAGTTTGCACCCATTTATTGGGGTCTTTGGGATCCTTTTTACGGAAGTCTAGTTTGGCGGTCTCACCAATTAACTTGACCGCTTCTTGCGGATCGGCAATACCTGGTAATTGCACAATAATTTGGCGTTCACCTTTGCGCTGAATTAAAGGCTCAGCAACCCCCAGACCGTCCACCCGTTGACGCACAACGGCTACTGCCGACTGCATGACTTCCTGGTTCACGGTAATGGCAGGCTCTACCACTTCGTTATCTACAATTTTTTGTTTGACATCTTGTGCTTCCACAACCAAATGGCTGCCTCCTTCAATGTCCAAACCTTTTTTAATGGGCCTGGTCAAGGAGATGAATGCCGCTCCGGCAATCAGAAGGGCAATGACAAGTAATGTGAATTTATCTCTGCTAGCCATATGCTTTGCTCTTTTCGCTTTGTTCTTTCTTCAATTGCGCCAGTTGCGCTTCTACGTCTTGCAGAGCCAGAGGAGCGTGCGAAAGGGCTTCTCTCACCTGCAATAAACCTTCGGCATGCGCCTGCAAATCGGTCTGGCTCCAGTGTTTTTGATGTTGCTTGAGCGATTCAGTTAATGCCTGCAACACCCGCTCTGCTTGCTGGTGCCGTTGCTGTAAGTCTTGCTGGTGGTCGAGCAGTTGGGTTCGCATATCCTGCACAATCCTCAAGCGATCTTCACAACGTCTTAAATTCAGTTTAACCCGATGGGGGGCTGCCTGGGGAGTTTTTTCCAAACGATAGGCCATTAAAAGCAAGGTTTCTGCTTCTTTTAGCACATATTTTGACTGTTCCAGAACGTGGGCCTGTGGACGCCACAGCGAAAAATGAAAACGCTGGCCCAATTGCAGATCGGCCTGTTGGACCTCGTCCACAGCCCGCCGCAACATTTTCATGACCGCCTCGGTTTGGGCAAAGGCAGCCTGAGGAACCTTACGCGGCGATTCCTCCACCACAGGCGATTCCTCCACCACAGGCGATTCTTCCACCACAGGTGATTCCTCCACCACAGGCGATTCCTCCACCACAGGCGATTCCTCCACCACAGGCGATTCTTCCACCACAGGCGATTCTTCCACCACAGGCGATTCCTCCACAGATCGGAAGAGCGTCGTGTAGGGAAAGAGTGTAGACGAGCGTGTAGATCTCGGTGGTCGCCG
>CAXRDE010000004.1:0-261230 GCA_964229355.1 Candidatus Sericytochromatia bacterium
TCATAGCCCAGGCAGGCATGTATCGTCCAATGTCCTATGAAACCTGGCACATTGAACCTCTCTCCACCCGTGGTAACAGAGGCTAATCTAAACACAGAGGTTTTTTATGAATATATCTACGAATCAGGCAAATATGCGGGCATTACCCTCTTCAAGCTCAGTATCTCAAACAGCGCCATATTTTGGTAGCTCCCCAGACTATCATGCTTTAGCTGAAACTTTAAATCAATCCACAAGCCATGACTATCTTGACCTAAACAAACCCGAAGTTAAAGCCGGATTACCTAAATATATTGCAGGCTATAATCAACTTTTACAGCAGTTGCCAGAATCCACACGTCAGAAAATAGTTCAAAACCCTTTAGGGAAAGCTTTTTTAGAAGTCATTGAAAAAGCTCAACAAGGTGAGCTTAACTCAGAAGATATACTTAACTTACAAGCATTCATTCAGGGCGCAGGTATTGATATCGGAGGCGACGAAAACGTTTCTGGTATGGATGGTTTATTTGGGCCCCGTACCTTTCAAGGCCTGAATGACCTTTTTGAAAAACTTACAGAAAGTCCAGACCAGGTTTTTGAACAAGTTTCCATTCAAAACCAGTGGATTCAGCAAGAAGTAAGCCACGTTAAAACCCACCTCAACGCCGCGATGAACCCCACAGAAGTTGACTTTAGTAGCTCCTCTGTTTCTCCATCACCCGCTGCCGCTGTACGACCCTCTGTGATATCTGGTGATCTAATCAATACCGGACGAAAAGATATTCATGGTAGAGACATCACATTAACGCCTGAAGCGGCTGAAGGCTTTAATAGAATACTTGATATTGCACGCCAAAGTGGTATCAGAGTTGAAGTTTTTTCTTCTACTCGCTCTATAGAAAAGCAGCGTCAGCTCTTTGCTCAGGCCGTAAAAAAGTATGGATCAGAATCAGCGGCCCGAAAATGGGTTGCCCCTCCCGGAAAAAGCCGCCACAATTTCGGTAACGCCATCGATATGAACATGTTTCGTAACGGCAAAAAAATTTCTCAACGTGAATTCGATCGTATCATAGCGCAGGCAGGCATGTATCGTCCAATGTCCTATGAAACCTGGCACATTGAACCTCTCTCCACCCGTGGTAACAGGGGTTAAAACTGACCCTTATTCTAGAATAATGTGTGCTCAGAGTTTTTGATTTTTCAAGCGCAAAGCATTTCCAATTACCGATACCGAAGAAAGAGCCATCGCTGCTGCCGCCAACATTGGGCTTAATAAAACCCCCATAAAGGGATATAAGACTCCAGCTGCAATGGGGACACCCAGGGCGTTATAAACAAAAGCAAAAAAGAGGTTTTGGCGAATATTGCGCATTGTGCTTTGACTGAGACGTCTGGCCCGCACAATTCCCCTGAGATCCCCTTTTACCAGGGTTACACTGGCACTTTGCATAGCGACATCAGTGCCCGTTCCCATGGCAATGCCCACCTGGGCCTGGGCCAGAGCCGGTGCATCGTTGATACCATCTCCCGCCATTGCAACAATCCGGCCCTCGGCTTGTAGTTTTTTGACCACTTCAGCTTTTTGATCAGGCAAAACCTCGGCCACCAGGTCATCGAGATTAAGCTGTCTGGCCACGGCCTCAGCCGTGGTGCGATTGTCCCCGGTCAGCATAATAATTTTTAAGCCTTCTTTCTGTAGACTGGCAATCGCTTCGGCCGTGCTCGCTTTGATCGGGTCTGCGACCCCGACCAGGCCTGCTATTTGGCCCTCAATCGCTGCAAACATCACCGTTTGGCCTTCCTTACGCAGCGTGTCTGCTTTTGCCTGCAAGGGCTGGGTCTCAACCCCAGCACCGTGCATCAATTTCTGATTGCCCAATAAGACCCGTTTATCTCCAATCCATCCCTGCACGCCTTTGCCCGTGATCGAATCAAAGTTTTGGCTGCCAGTCAGGTTGATCTTTTGCTCTTGAGCAGCTTTCACAATCGCGTGCGCCAGTGGATGTTCACTGCTTGTTTCCAGGCTAGCCACATGGTATAAAAGCTCTCTTTCTGTCCAACTCTCATAAGGGAGCAAGCTGATCAGTTTCGGTTTGCCTTCAGTTAAGGTCCCGGTTTTATCGACGACCAGGGTGTCCACTTTGCGCAGGGTTTCGATGGCTTCGGCACTTTTAAATAAAACGCCAAAACTGGCTCCACGGCCTGTGGCCACCATAATTGACATTGGCGTGGCCAGACCCAGAGCACAGGGGCAAGCAATAATCAAGACGGCCACAAAGATGATAAACGCGTAAGCCATACTGGGCTGTGGCCCCATCCAGGCCCAAATCAGACCACTTAAAACTGCGATCACCAATACTGCAGGCACAAACCAGGCGGAGACTTGATCGGCTAATTTTTGAATTGGTGCCCGACTGCGCTGGGCTTCGGCAACCATTTGCACAATTTGAGAGAGCAGAGTTTCAGAACCAACTTTTTCAGCCTCTATCAGGATGCTGCCGGTGCCATTGATGGTGGCACCAATCACCTGATCACCCGCCTGTTTACTGACGGGTATGGGTTCGCCTGTTATCATCGACTCGTCCACGCTGCTGCTGCCTTCCATTACCCGTCCATCCACTGGGATTTTTTCTCCGGGGCGGACCCGCAAAGCGTCTCCGGTCTGCACCTGATCAAGAGGAATATCCTTTTCACTGCCGTCCTCAAAGCGCTTGCGTGCGGTTTTTGGGGCCAGTCCAAGCAAGGCCTTGATGGCTGCATTGGTTTGACTGCGGGCTTTAAGCTCCAGCACCTGACCCAATAAAATCAGGGTAATAATCACTCCCGCGGCTTCATAATAAACAGCAACAGCACCATCTTTACCGCGAAAAGTCGCAGGAAAAAGCCCCGGAAAAACCGTCGCGATGAGGCTGTACAGATAAGCGGCACCCGTGCCGATCGCAATCAGAGTAAACATATTTAAGTTGCGGTACCGAATAGAATCCCAGCCCCGCTGAAAAAAGGGCCAGCCGCCCCACAAGACCACCGGCGTCGCCAGGAGCCATTGCAAGCCCAGCGATAATCGGTGAGAAATCAAATGCTGAAGCGGCTGACCGGGAATCAATTCAGACATACTGAGCACAAACAAAGGAATCGTTAAAATTAAGCTGACCCAAAAGCGGCGGGACATCACTTCGAATTCGGGGTTTTTTTGCTCAGCAAGACTCACCGTACGGGGCTCTAAAGCCATGCCGCAAATCGGACAATTGCCCGGTGTCTCCTGGACTATCTCAGGATGCATCGGGCAGGTGTATTCGGTTTGGCTGGCGACAGCTGTGAGCAATTTGGGTTCCAGGGCCATACCGCACTTGGGACATGTTCCCGGCCCGATTTGTTCGACTCCGGGGCACATGGGGCAATAATAGACTTGCTCCTGAGCGGTCTGAGAGATCGGCTGCTGTGCGGGTGGGGGGCCTGGGTTTAAATAGGCTTCAGGATCTTGGGAAAACTTGTCTTGGCAGTGCTCAGAACAAAATAAATAGCTCTGATTCTGATAAACAAATTGGTGCTGCGAGGTCGGGCTAACGCTCATGCCACAGACGGGATCTTTTAGAGTAGGGGCGTGATGAGAATGGTCTGAATTCATGACTGAATCTCGCTTTGAGGGGGATTTATTTGACTGATGTTAAGAGCATTAGACTGACAACAGGAGGGCAGATAGTTTTGAATCGCCTGGATCGCCTGCTGGGTTTTGATTAAAAAGTTAGCATTGGACTCAACAATATGCCGGTTGGGATGTTTGCTCCAGATTGCTAGCAATTTTTGGTCAATCGCCTGGGCCTGTTGGGCAGACTCAATGCGCACGGGATTGTCTAAGTTATACCCCTGATCCAAAGGCGGTGTTCTTAAGTGAATCACAGCCAGATAACGCTCCAATTCTTCTGCTTTGGAGCTGGCTGTTTGCTGCCAAAAGGAGGCTTCTGACTCGGGCCAATAGGCCAAGCCATCCAACGTGCCGCGATCACAAATTGCCAAAGCTGTCTCTTGTTCCTCGATAATGATTTGCTCCAATTCCTGTTGGATTTTGAAAATTGCCCGTTGTGCGCCTTTAATCGCGGGAGCTGTTGACCGTCTAAAAAAGCCACCTCCAAAAATAATGCTCGCGGATTCAGGGACGATCGTGATATGTTGACAAAAGACTTTTTGTACCATTTCAAGTACAGCCGTTTTACCGGCACTGGGGCCGCCAGTCAGCACAATGAAGCGGGGTTGGTGCTTGTTTTCTTGACACGGGCAAGCCGCCTGGTTTAATTGAGGCATAATGAGAGACTCCTTCATGATTGGGGGGATCGTTTTTTTATGTTGATATGCCCGAGCGCTTCTCGGGTGTCTAGTTCTCGGGTGCTGTTGCCGGTGCGTAAATAATAAATACTGCGCCCTTTGTCTAATAGAAAAACAGGTCTCGGAGAAGCAGAAACAATGACTTGAGCAATTTCTTTATGCTCCACTTGATGAAACACCACGCTGATATGACTGCACAGATCTGCCCCTAAATAACCCGAGACCAGATTCATCAACAGCTGATAAAAACCGTCTTTGTCCTTGCGCTTTAAGGTGGCATAATCTTTTTCAAGTCCAAGGGGCATACCGTTGTCATCAACACCAATTAAGAGGCTGCCTCCCTGATGATTGGCTAGCCCGGCCAGTGTTTTTAAGACCGTTTGCTCTAGCATCTTGTTTAGCTTAGACTGTTGAATATCCCAGCGTAGCGATGATTTAAATTCTAAGTGCTCATTTTCGGGGTGCTGTAAGAGTGTTTTAATTTCGCGATTTAATTCATACACAAGCTGCTGGATTTTTTGACTTTTTTCTCTGAGTTTGTGATTCAAAATATAAAAGCAATAACCTATCGCACTCCCTATAAGTAAAAACAGCCCAGACATAAGCAGCATTTCGAAAGAAAAAAAGCGCATCAGATGATCCAAAATAAACTGACCCAATGTGGTTTTCAGCGTGTGCTTTAATTCCAACCAGATCATCAACATGCTGACCGGGTGTAAAATAAGCAAGCCTATCAGCCCCCCGAGACACAGAGAGTTCCAGAGCAAAAAATTAAAACCTGACCGCTCAAAAGCAGGGGCATCATGGGCCCGGAATTGCTGGTTTTTGGTGATGTACTTAGGCATCAGATCTCAAGTGACGCGCTTTATTTTTGTTTTGAGCAACTGGGCATTGATGGCTACAATGATGGTGCTTAAACTCATGAATACAGCCCCTACTGCAGGTCCCAATATAAATCCGGTTGAATATAAAGCACCAGCGGCCAAAGGAATGGCTAAGGCATTGTAGGCCGTGGCCCAAAAAAGATTTTGAATCATTTTAGTGTAGGTCGCTTTGCCAAATAGAATGAGATTCAGAATATCTTGTGGATTACTATTGACCAGAATAATATCAGCAGTCTCAGCGGCGACATCCGTACCTGAGCCGACGGCAATGCCAACGTTAGCTTGCGCCAAGGCAGGCGCATCATTGACACCATCCCCTGTCATGGCAACAAACTCACCTTTATTTTGTAGCTCTTTTACGATTTCAACTTTTTGATGGGGTAAAACTTCTGCGTAATACCCATCGAGCCCTAAGGCGTCGCTCACAGCTTGAGCAACCACTTCATTGTCTCCGGTTGCCATCATGACTTTGATATTAATTGCTTTGAGGTGCTTGATCGCCTCCTTTGATTCAGGTCGGATTTCATCGGCCAGGGCAATAAATCCTGCCAGGATACCTTCAATCAGCACAAACACCACGGTTTCTGCTGAACTGCTGGAGGCCTGCTCTGGAATAGCAATCATTTTATCTTTAAGGTAGCCTGGGCTAACGACTTTCACGTCTTTAGTCTCTACTCTGGCTTCTACGCCTTTACCGGTTATCGCGTTGAAGTTTTCTACCTGGGGGATGCTTAGCTTGAGTTCTTTTATTTTTTTAATCACGCCAACGGCAATCGGGTGCTCTGAGTTTTGCTCCAATGCACTTGCGAGTCGCAAGACATCTTCTTTCGGATAGAGCTCAGAGACAGATTCGTAGCGCGTGACCCCAAAATCTCCTTTGGTGAGTGTCCCTGTTTTATCAAAGACCAGGGCTGATATTTTTCGAGACTCCTCAAAGGCTGTTCGATTGCGAATCAGGAGCCCACTCTGTGCCGAAAGTGCTGTTGAAATAGCCACGACGAGAGGTATCGCCAGGCCCAGAGCATGGGGACAAGCAACCACCATGACCGTCACCATACGCTCTAGTGCAAAAACAAAAGGAAAACCAGCAATTAGCCAGGCGGCCAATGTGCCAAAACCAGTCAACAAAGCGATATAGGTCAGCCATTTGGCTGCTCTGTCTGAAAGGTTTTGCATTTTTGACTTGGATTTTTGTGCATCTTCGACCAGCTTAATGACCTTATTAAGGTAGCTGTCTTTCCCTGTATGTAAGACTTTGGCCTTGAGGGATCCATTCCCGTTTATTGAGCCCCCGATCAATTTATCGTGAAGCCCTTTTTTGACGGGTTTTGATTCCCCCGTCAGCATTGATTCATTCAGGTAACTTTCGCCTTCGATCACAATGGCGTCAGCAGGAACTTTCTCAGCGGATTTAATCAGAATAATATCTTCTTGTTGGAGATCTTCTAATTTGATATCCTCAACCTGATCTCCTGTGATACGATGGGCCTCGGCAGGCATCATGCTGACCAGGAGCTGTAGTGCTTTAGATGCGCCTAAAACTGATTTCATTTCTAACCAGTGCCCAAGCAGCATAATATCGATTAGGGTGGATAGCTCCCAGAAAAAATCTTCCCCCTTCAAACCAAACACGGTCGCGCTACTATAAAAATAGGCGACAC
This sequence comes from Candidatus Sericytochromatia bacterium, assembly GCA_964229355.1. GTDB lineage: Bacteria > Cyanobacteriota > Sericytochromatia > UBA7694 > UBA7694 > CAXRDE01. The sequence continues at coordinate 6,845 of CAXRDE010000004.1, forward strand.
TGATCGCCATGGAGATCAGTGTCATCATACCGGGGCCTTTTGATTTTATTTCATTATAAAACCCTTTTAAAAATGGCCAGGCACCCCAAAAATAAATAATGCTAGAGAGGCCAAACAGGATATAGGGATTGCCCGGAAGTATTAATTTATAGCCCAAAGACTGCTGAATCATAGGCGAAAAGATCAGGATGGGTAGGGTAATCAACAAAGAAACCCAAAACCGTCGCTTAAAGTCTTCAATCATCATTTTATGGTGATCATGACCGTGTTTGCCGTGACCGGGCCGATGTCCAGAATGATCCATTTTTGAGGAATCCGTCGTATTGTGATTATGGTGTGAATGTTCCATGATAATTAGTTGCTCTGCTTTCCTTGGTTTTTTAGCTTCAGGCTACAAATTGACTTTGCTTCTTCTAAAATCAGACGATAGCGTTTTTGCGACACGCCAATACTCAATAGGCTTTCTGGCTTTTGGCATAGATTTTTGCAGGTAATGATATCTAAGTCAATCAGCGCTTGTTTATCGCTTTTGCTCAAAGAAGTCAGGCAGGTGACTGGATGCACCCCGGTTCTATCGACACGTTTTCTGATGCTGTTTCCTTCAGGATAATTCCAGCTGATCAATTGCAGTCCTGAACATTCGGCATATTGAATAGCATCTGTTGTAAAGCGGGTATTGGTAAAAATCCAGCCCTGGTGAAATTTGTGCTGGTGATCGCTTCTTTTTTGCCAGTGGGCTTCTAAATCTTTGAATCGAGACTGGATGTAGAGGGGGATTTTTACATCACAGTGACGACCCTGGCGGTTGTGGAACTTACATTCGCACATATAGTGTAGGTTGTCTTTTTCTGCAATCACATCCACTTCGTGTGAAACACAACGCCCCTGAACAATCACACCCACCTGGGTCTCAAAGTTTTCTGCGGCGAGCAGTTCACTCACAAATTTTTCAAAAGGAAAACCGGTCTCCCCCAATTCCATAATCGCCTTTTTGAGTCTGTAATGGGCCGCTATCGGCCTTGATTTTTTTCGTAAAAGTTTAAAAGCCTGTTTGTAGATTTCTTTGGTTGTGATTTCGGGATACAAAAATTGACTGATAGCGTCTAATATGTCTTGAGCCAGCTGGGGGGAAGTCCCCGCTTTTTGTAAAGAATGCCTCAGCTTTTGAGGTTCAAAGGGGACTTTGTCTCCATTGGCTTTAATAATAGACATTTTATTGATTGAGATAGGCCTATGCATATGCGTTTCCTTTAGACGATCCCTAAGCTTTTATTGGTTTGGGCAATAGATTTTAGACCTTCGCTCTCTATTCCCGTCAGGGCACGAATGGCATCAATCGTTTCGGGGATCACAATCGCCTGGTTATCCACCACATAAGCGTAGAAAAGTTCGTCGCCGACGACTTTTAACATGTCTTCCCACAGGGCCACTTCATACATATCGCCCCAGGGTCTGCCCATATCCAAAAACATTTCTTTGATGGTGTTATTTGAAACCAGGCCCTGGTCATAGCGGATGAGTTTGATTCGGCTGGAAGTTTTAAAGGCATTAAGCACCTCTTCTTTGGAGGCTTGCTTACTTAACTTCACATGCCAATAGTGCATATGACTCAAGGTTTCGGGGATTTTTACGGCACAGGTGATCACATCAAGCTCAGGATCTACACTTTGCGCATCAGGGCCTTGATGGCTAGGAATGTCTCTTTCGGGAACCATCGTATTCATAATGCCACCCAAATGGCTTTCCCAGGGATCTGTGGCTCTTCTTAACAGCGTTCCTCTGGCATTCTCCAGTAAATTTGCTTTTTTTAAGGGGGTCAAGGTTCTCAAAATTGAGGTCGTATTACAGGAAACCACCCGTGTCGCCGCTAAATTGAGGGCCGTTTGATAATTATTTTCAGCGCTAAATGAATGGCCTGTTGTTTCATGTTTTTCTCCACCCTGAAGAATATATTTAAGTCCTTTTTCTTTGTAGATCGCCACATTCTGAGCAGCTATTTTTTTTGGCGTACAATCCACAACAAGATCCAGCTTTTCTAAAAAGGCTTGCAGATTCCCTTGGCTTGAAATACCCACCGTCGCCATCTCATTTGCTGCTTCTGAGGTGGCGGCATAGATATCATAATTATTTCTGACGGCGTTCTGTAGACGCCAATCAGAAATAATGTCGCAGACCCCGACCAGCTTCATGTCCTCTTGTTTATTAATAGCATCAGCCACTCTTTTGCCGATAACTCCGTAACCGATGACGCCTATATATTTCATTTTCATTTTTGTTCTGCTTTCTTGATTGATTCTGAGTTTCTTTGCGTTCCGAGATAGCCCTCACCTTTAGAGCCTGAACGTTTGCTATTGGAATCCGCTAGAAGAACGGGCTCAATGATATAGAATAGGTGATTCTCGGTTATGCTAATCATGGGTGTTCAAACTGGAGTTTTGGGCAAATTCTCGCCAGTCCTTCCTGCGCGGGATAAACATCGGAACGCGCTGCTGATACGCCTCGTACTCTTCACCAAATTCTTTCAGTACACGTTGCTCTTCTTTTTTTGCCAGTCTGACATATGCAAAAACAATAATGGGGAAAAGCCCGACGGAAAATAAGGTTGGCCAATGCACAATTCCCTCTCCAAAAAGCGCGATAAATAAGCCTGTATATTGAGGATGCCGCACAAAGCGATACAAACCGTCTGTCACCAGACGGTTTTGCTGACGTGCACGATGCACCTGACGCCATCCCTGGAAGAAAATGCCAATCCCAAGAAAAACAAAGCCATAGCCGAGCAGCATGGCGATCATCATCCCAGTCTCACCTATTCCTAATAAGGATGACCATAAACTGGCATTCAGATTAGGTCTGTCCAGTCCAAAATAGCGGGACAGCAGATAGATAGTCAACGGAAAGCCATACATCTCCGCATAAAGCGCAATAATGAAAGCTTGAACAACACCCGCATTGGCCCATTCTCGTCATGTTTTGGGTGCCAGGTATCGGTAAAGAAACCACGAAATGACGACGATCATAATAATGGCTAATGCCCAGGCGCCTGAATGTGCAAAATCTTGTTGCATAATGAACCTCTAATCCTCCAATATTTTTTTGTGCTTGCAAGCGTACAGCACCAGCAAACCAATCAGGCCATAAATGGAATTAATGCCCAGAGTCTACTATTTCGCCCCTGGGCCTTGATTCTTATTTGTGATTATGCATCATCTTCTTATCCATATTCTTCATCATCGGCATCATGCTTTCGTGCATTTTTTGCATATTGGCATGCATTTTCTCTTGATGCATGAGCATCTTACTTAATATTTCAGCCATTTTATTGATTTTAGCGTCACCTTTAAGGCTGTTTAGGCTTTTCAATTCTGCTTTCATTTCATTCGTGTAATCTGCCATCATTTTCATCATTTCAGTATGATTTTGATGCATCTTCATGTCTTGTGCAGGGGCTTCATTAGCCTGTACAGGCAAAATAGCCAAAGCAAGAACACTCAGGGACAGTACTGTTTTTTTAATATTTTTCATTTTCAATATTCCTATTTCATTTATTCACTCAAAATTCAGAGCTGATTTAAAGAGGGGCGGTTTGCCAAGTTCAGCCGCAACAGCCGGATTTTCTCTCAGGTTGAGAGGGCTTTTCAGCAGGTGCACAGCAATCGCCCTTTTCACTTGAGCTGGCAGGGGTAGGCTCCTTTTTTGTATCGGGACCACAGCAGCCTCCTTGAGAGGGTGCCGCTGTTTTGGGGGCGAACTGGTTTTCATTTTTTTGTTTTTGATTACACATGGATAGACCTCTTTTAAAATTTAATTTAATCTCAACAATCAGATCGTCGCTTGCGTTTTTATTTTTTAAATTCAGCTCCTTTCTTTGTTTAATAGGTGTGCTTCAAGCCCTATTTTTGTTGCTCCAGGCAAGACTGCATCTCTTGCATCCGGGCGGAGTCCATCATTTGGCCCTGCATATTTTGTAAGCAGCCTTGCATTCCTCGGTGGCCCATCATAGCGGAATCCATTTTATGCATGCCCTGCGCGCCCCCCATATGCTGAGCAGCAGATGCATGATGGTAAGCGCCCTGCGAAAAATATTTGACAGAGTAATAGCCCGTACAGGCCATGCCCAGAAGTGAAGCCACTAAAACAAAGTAGCCACCACTTTTGAGCAGACGACAAGGCTTACCCTGATCATGGTGATTGGCGTGATGAATCATGTATATACCGACGGCAAAAACCATCACCTCTAAGAAAAACGCGATATCTGCGAGAAATAGAATCGTTTTGAATACCCTTTCTTATTTAGATTGATTTAAAGCCTCTTGTAAGAGAGAAGCTTCCTGGTGCTTAAGAGATGTTTTGATAATCTTGCCACCACTCCCCTGGAGCGCGGCACTTACCCGCTCCAGGTTCATATTTTTGGTCAAGACAAAGAGAATGGCGCCGCCAGGCTCTAAATCGGCTCCCATACGCTTCATCATTTCATCTTCAATACCGATATCCGCCAAAGCACCGGCAACCGCACCAGAAGCTGCACCGAGAGCCGCTCCTAAGAGTGGATTCAAAAACAAGAGCCCTACCAATAAGCCCAGGAAGCTCCCCTCTAAAGCTCCACTGGCAGTCAGGTGAACCGCCTGATGAAGTTTGACTTTGCCGTCCTCACGTTTATGTGCAACGACAATATCTTCGAGCTCCAATAAGTACTCCTGTTGTAAACGGGCCATTTTTAGCCGCATTTCTTCTGCTTCTAAAACCGTAGGATAGGCAATTGCCAAGAGTGATTTCATTGATTAGGGGTCTCCATTCGATTGTTTAAGTTTTTTTTCCAGCTGGGGATAAAGGCTGGCACCTGGCGCATATAAGTGCGGTAGCTCTCCCCAAAGGCTTCGAGCACATGCCGTTCTTCTGTTTTGGCCAGGCGATAATACATATAAAGCAAGATCGGGAACATAGCCAGGGTCAAGAGGGTGGGCCACATGAATAAGAACCCGAGCATAATCGCTATAAAGCCAATATATTGAGGGTGTCTGACATGGGCATACAGGCCTGTCGTCGCCAGCTTGTTTTGGATTTGGGCCTGGTGCAAAACTTTCCAGGCAGAAGATAGAATCACAAAACCAGCAATAATCAAGAGATTGGAAAACAGATGGATCGGATGAAGATGAGGATCAATCTGACTGCCTAAAAAAGTGCTCCAGATATGTCCATTATTATGTGAAAAAATATCCAATCCTGGGTATTTTTGGCTCAACCAGCCCGATAAAAAATACAAAGTCAACGGAAAACCGTACATTTCCGTAAACAAAGCCAGGATAAAGGCCGAGAAAGCGCCCAGAGAACGCCAGTCTGTGCTTGATTTGGGCTTGGTAAAGCTAAAAGCAAAGATAATAAAGATCGCTGAATTGAGAATAACCAGAACCCAAAGCCCGTAGGCAGACTCTCCTGAATTATGCATTAAGGCCTCTCCTTTGGGTGATCCTGTTTATCATGCGTGGCTCCCTGCTCTGTATGCTCGCCCCCGTGCCCCCCGTGATCATGCCCCCCATGCCCATGCTTCCCATGCATAAAGATATGCATCAGTGGGCACAGCGCCAGAATGGCATAGGGTAGCCACCCCAAAAGGTGCTGACTGTGATAAGTCCAGAGCCAATACGCCACGACCACGAGGGCAATTAATACCAGTGGATGTTTCCATATATTCTGATCTTGATGAGGTAGAGTTGTTTGTTTTTTCATATGTTCCTCCAAATGCCCTACTTACTTTATTATAAATGATTGATTTTTAAAAAGACTGAATAAAGTCATTATAAATATTGATCTTTATCAATTTTTGATCATAAACAGCAATCTTTACCACTAATTCCTTTTACTGCAAAATTACACTTTAATTTTTTTCCTTGTTTGCAGTCTTTTGTGAACTGGACGAGACTGCGACGCATGCTACTTAAGGTTGTTATTTTTTGATCAATCTCTGAGATTTTGGACTGCGCAGCTTGCTGGGTCTCTTCACAAATGTCCTGCGGTTCTAATTTTAAATCCAGCAGATTTTTGATCTCCTGAAGGGTAAACCCCACCTGTTGAGCCGCTTTGATAAAGTAAAGCCGATTCAGGTGGTTTTGATTGTACTGACGATAACCTGATGCGCTCCTTTGCAGTGGGTCAAGCAAGCCTTTGCGCTCATAAAAACGTAAGCTTTCTCGGGAGACGCCACTTAATTTAACGATCTCTTGCGTTTTGTATTTTTCCATAGGTTAAGCGTAAACCCGGTACCTAGATACCATCTCAATAGGATCTAAGAAACTATTTGACATTTTTAATACCTCATCTTATTTGGTTTTTATTAACTTCGAAATTAGTTTTTGGGCGGCTTCAGGTGGGCTAAAAGGATCCGTGAGTAAGTGTTGCCAGGCCACTTTTCCTTGCTTATCCAAGAGATAGAGTTGCGCGTATTTGGCATGCCCTCCCAGCTTCTGGCTAACCTGATTATCCCAATCCATTAAGATATAGGGTAGCCGCAGTGATTTTTGAGCATTCTGAAGGGAGCTCGTCACAAAAGCGCGGGGAATATAGGCAGGCAGGCAGGTTTTGCTAAAAATAAAGGCGAAACGAAAATCAGGATTTTGGTGGAACTGGTAATAAAAAGGAATGCCCCAGACCCCCGCCAGCTCAACGGAGCAGTAATTGCTCAGCACTACAAAAGTGACTTTGTCCTTAAAATGCTTTTGGTAAGAAACCGAATATCCTTTCGAGGTTTCCAGTTCAAACTCAGGCACCTTCGAACCGATTGGTAAAGCCGCCCAGGCAGATAAGCTTAGACTTAGCCAGATCGATGCTGTTAACACCCAGCTGGCCTGGCTAAATTTCAAATTAAGTTTCATCATATCTTTTCCTTTGAGATTGTTTTTTTGCAAAGAGCCCTTTCCAAAGCCCTATAGCGGTCAGCATGATTCCCAGTGTGTGCCGCCACCAGGGAGCTTCTGACTTGGTGAAAAGGCTGAACACACCTGATACTAGCGCCACAGAAGCGAAGATCTGTTGGCCCAGTTGGGGCGATTGCTGAGAAGGAGGGTGCTGTTTACTCTGAGTCAACTGGGAGCGTGGCTGAAGCTGTTGTTCTAGCGTTTGAGCCAGATTGAGGGGCAGGCCTTCCAATACGGTCCACCAGATAGGGAGCGAATGTTGAATACTTTGTTTGATTTGTTCGAGCGAAAAATATTTCTGCTTGAGCTCATTAAAATAGGGAGCCGCTGCCTGAGAGATATCTAAATCGGGATCCACACTCAGGGTAATGCCTTCTATCGTCAGCATCGCTTTGGATAACAGAATCAGATTGGCAGGAAAATTGATTCCATACTGCCCTCCCAGGGCAAACTCTTCATAGACCAGACGTGCAAACCCATATTCGCTTACACTGGAACCTTTCCACTCCTGGTATCGTGATTCTATCGCTTGCCGAAATCCTTCAATATCTGCATCAGGTTCTAGACTGGCCATTTTTAATAAAAACAAGGAGGCCATATTAAAATCACCGTTCAAGAGTGCCCACATTAACAAGACGGCTTTTTTCTGAAGTTCAGGAGTGAGGCGTCCAAAAATGCCAAAGTCTAAAATCAGCAGTTCACCGGCAGGGGTTGCATGTAAATTACCGGGATGAGGGTCTGCATGAAACAGACCAAAGTCAAAAATTTGGGCCATCACCGCCTTCATTCCCAACAAAATCAAGGCATGCCGATCCAGCTCCCAGGACTCCAATTGCTCCAGATTATCCAGCGGAGTGCCTTGAATATATTCCATCACGATTAAGCCGGTGCTAGCATGATATATTTCAGGAATACGTACCTTTTCCCAATCTCTAAAGAGCTCGCGAACCTGTCGTGCGACTTTGGCTTCTTTGGCAAAATCAAGCTCTCTCAGGGTATAGTTTCGGAGTTCTTTGGCGGCCTCGATAGGATGGTAAACCCGACTTTCAGGTAAATGTTTATCCAATAGACCGGCCATTAAAATCAAAATATCAAGATCTTCTTTCACGATCTGATCGATGCCAGGACGTTTAATTTTAAGCACCAACTCGCGCCCATCTGCGTATCTGGCGCGGTGGATTTGCGCCATTGAACCAGCGGCTAAAGGTTTGCTTTCAATTTCTGAAAACACCTGATGCGGATCTTGTCCCAACTCTTGAGTCAGGACCTCAAAAATAAGTCTGCTCTCCACAGGCGGTACATCGCTTTGCAAACTGTGTAAGGCCTCGGCCAAATCTTTGGGGATTAAGTCCGTGCGCACCGATAAAATTTGACCCATTTTCACAAACGCGGGCCCTAATTCAATCATGGCGTTTTTTAATGCCAATGGCCAGGGCAAAGCAGTAGGAGAACGCCCTGTCCAGCGCAACCAGCTGCAATGCAAACGGCAATGCCAGGAAGCGCAATGACTTAAACGTATCCGTGCCAGGGGTACAGAAAAACCAGCCAACATCAAGGTCTGCACAATCTTACTCAAGCGTCGAGAAGAAGTCATCACCTTAACCATGCGCGATCCAGCCTCCATAAAAACCGGTCGCACTGACCAATGAAAATAAGATCAAGCCATAGATCCACATCCAGGGTTGAATTCTGTCAAACCAGATGCCTATTGCGCCCAGGCCCAGAAAGACAATACTGGCAATTCCCAATTGGCGGTGACGCTCAACCAGAGGCAAATAAGGACTGGTTTCAGAGAAATCCGCAAGCATGCTCTGACCTGAAAAATAAGCCGCAACTCCAAAAACAAAAGCGATTCCCAGAGCCACGCCCGCGACCGGATAACAAAAATCCCATTTTAAGCCCCCGAAGATTAGCAAAGCGGCGAAAACACCCAGGGCAAGCGGAAAGTGAATTACTTTATGATGCCAGTGTCCCCACAAGGCTTTTGACCAGGAGCTTGGACCAGCAATAGCTTCATGATCATGGCCTGGGTGCGGAGAGGAACTCGATGTTTGATGGACGTCGCCGGACTTCGTCGGCGAGATTGTTTCTGAGATTTGGATCGCTGCAGAAGTCCTTGGCTCGGGTGTTGCTGTTTTGCTGGGGCTGGCTTTAACTGACGGCAAGACTTTGGTCTTATGTTGGTGTTCGGAATGTGCCAAGGCGGAGAGCGAATGGCTCCATCCCAGGGCCAGGATCAAAAGAGAAAATAACAATAAACGAAAGGGAACATGCATAAGAGAGTACTCCTGGAAATGAATTTGTCACAAACAGCTTAAGGGTGATCTTTTTTTGCATTGAGCTTCATCATTTGGGAATGCATACTGAGCATTTGCTGATGTAAGGTTAAATGATGTGCCAATACTTTTTTCAAAAGTGCCAGGGTTTGTTTCAGGGTCTCGTCCAGGTCTTTTTTTTCTAAGGCTTGAATTTGTGACTTGATTTGCTGCTCATAATCGCTGAACTGTTTGACCATTTCGCGATGTTCCTGATGCATCGAGTGACTCTTTATTTTTGCGTCGTGGGCCTGTAATGGGAGGCTTAGGTTTGTTAACACGGCGAACCAGAGGCTTAAATAGATTAAAGATTTCATTTGAGGTAAGAATGCTCTAAATTTAAGAGTGAATTGCGATCATCAAATTGATCAAAGAAACGCATATCGAAGCTATACACCAGAGCGACCTGTACCCGGTGTTCGTCGCTTCCGAGTAAACTCTTCACGTCTCCCTGGCGATTTAGATAGCGGTATTGCAAACCCAAATCTAAGTTTTCACCAATGCGATAAAAACCGTTGAGCAACCCAATCCACTCTGAACTTTGACTCGGATTATTGGGATAAAGACGGGCGCCTCCACTCAGACTGACCTGAAAAAGTGGGCGCTCTAAACGCCGGTGAAGGTAACGTAAACTCCATAAGGTTGCCAGGGCGTTTGAGCGGGTATAGTCGCTGTAGTCTTCAATACCGGTCACCTCAGAAAAACCTAAATTGTAAGTGGCCTGACCCCGAAGGTCGACAAAATGTACGGGATCGGGCAACACATTGAGACGAACGCCTGCCGCCAAACTTCTTAAACTATTGTCTATGGGCTGAAGAGACTGAGCTTGTTGTGCCTGATCTCGTTCGGTTAGAAAATTGTAAAAGCTTAACCCTGCATATTGCAGAACCTCACGGTTCCAAATTTGGGACGCAGGCACTTCGTAAGCCAAAGTCCCACCTAAAGCATTGATACCAAAAGCATTGGGGTTTTTGAAGTCGACAAAATTTTCAGTATGTACCGTCCCCCACCATCGCTGATCGTAGACATAACTATATTCTAAAACGTTTGCATACTGGTGGTCTTGTGTATTTTTACCCCCAGAAAAAGGGTTTAGGACATAAGCAAAACTCAGGGCATCATCGTCTCGCAAAGTCGGAAACATCACCAATGACGTTTGTGCATTGGCACGACCTACTTTTATGCGTTGATTTTGATTTTCAAGTTGTAAAAAGGTTTGACTTAAAAACAGATCGCCCAGATTAGAGTCGGCATCGGGCAATTGCACGCCCATGGCAAAGTAACTGCGCCAGTCAGAGTAGAGCTTTTGGCGTAGACCGAGCATAAGGGTAGAGTCGGAGTAGTCGGGTGTTAAGCGAGTCGTACCCGTATTGGCTTGCCACTTAAGATTGGCAGAAGTAACACCTTTGCCGCTGATTTCAATTTCAGGCAAGACTTCTGCCGACACAGCGGGGGTAAGTAGGCTCAATAAATAGCTGAGCAGAATCAAAGACTTTTTCATGGTTTTTTCCTGTTCATTTACTTTTATTGATCGAGTAGAACCTGGGGAAGGGTGACCTTGTGCTGCATTTGGCCCATCATCATGACCGCCTCTCGCTCTGCCTCAGGCAGATCGTCATAAACCATCATCATCAGGGTTCCCCCAGGATACAATCCATTATTGGTGGCACGGCGGGTATCATGATCGTGAAAAGTCCAGATGCCTCTGTTTTTACCTTCGATGATAATATCGTAGGTTTTTCCTGGGCTAAGCGGGATGGTATTGCGTTGCCAAAACTGAGGCAGCACCAAACCGTCGTCAGCTACCATCCAAAAATCGTGACCGTGTAAGTGAAGGTGATGATTTTCTGTACCGGCATTAATAAGACGTACGCGAATATTCTCGTTTTCTTTAATATTTAAAATAGGCGTAGCGGGGTAAGACTTACCATTTACAGTAAACCAGTTAGGCTCAGGTAGCTCTGCTTCTGTACGCCGGTTGACGAGGTAAGGAGGTTGATAGCCTTTTTCAATATGGTCTTCTAAGTCTTGTTTTGAGTCAAAGCGATCAAAACGTTCTTTATCAAAACGTCCCTGCATCATCAGGTAACTACGCTCTTTCATACGCTTTAACATGGCATTTAGTTCATTCCGCATGAAGTTAACATCCATGGCCCCATAGATGAGTGTGTATTCTCTTTCATAGGGAAAATGCTTTTTTACAGGGTCATCTTTTTGCTCTACAATAAGGCTTCCGTACATGCCTGACTGCATATGTAATAAAGTTCCCCAGTGACAATGATAAAAGTGTGTACCATAAGGCTTTGCTTCAAACTCATAAACAAACTCCTGTTGCGGCATAACAGGGAGTTGCGTCACAAAAGGTACACCATCCATGCGCCAGGGCACATGCATACCGTGCCAGTGAATTGTGTGATTCAGTCCGGTTTTGTTTTTAAATTTAACCCGCACGAAATCGCCTTCTTGAACGCGAATCTCAGGGCCGGGTACTTGCCCATTGAAGGCCAGAGTATGTACTTTCATTGCAGGGGCTAGCTCATGGGTTACGATATCAATATAAAGCTCAAACTCTTTCCATTTACCTTTTTTTTCGTAGTCTAGCGGCTTTTTTTGCATAGAACTCAATGGAGCAGCTACTGTTCCCATTTCGTGATGGGCATGAGATTGCGCAGCCAGAAGTTGAGCTGGATTGATGAGCATTCCCGCTGAAAAAGCACTACCAAATTTTAAAAAATCTTTTCGATTCATGATGACCACGCTGTGAATTAAGGTTTGAAGAACGGTATTCAGCTTATAGCCTTACCATGTGGAAAGGTCAACGAACTTGTCAGTTTTTTGCTCATTCTTGACCTTGCCTTATAGGAAGGTTGTACCATCGAAATCAGTGATACTCGCTGATTAAGGTGTCCTCATTTTACCTAGCTGAGTGAGGGTATTCGCCATTTACCCTAAGATTAAATTTGTTTTCTCGAGAGTAGTAGACAAAATTGGAGTTCTTTGTATGCCTATTTGGAAAAATCATGTACTTAAAAATCAGGATTTGAATATAGTGAATCAAAAGTTACAGATCGGTGAAATACTCTTACGGAATGGTTCTATTCAAGAATTGGAACTAAACTCAGTCCTGAAAAAGCAAAGCGAAAATCCAGTTCCCTTGGGAGAACTACTTGTTCAGGAACAAGTAGTAGACCCTTGGAGTTTAGAAAACGCTCTGTTAGAACAGTTGTTTTACAAGCTCTCAGCTTCTAAGCGTCTTTTATTAGGGAAACTGTTAAAAACCATGGGAAAAATATCCTCCCTCAAGCTAAATAAAGCCCTTGAAGTGCAACAACAGACGAAGTGTGCGCTGGGTGAAGTGCTCGTGCAAAATTTTTGGTTAGAGCCTCGTGTTTTACATCAGGCATTGCGTTTACAGAAGCGTTATCTGCGTCATATGGTTCTAATGGCAGCCGGATTGTCTTTTTTAGCATCTTGTAAGACACCAACAGTTCCAATACAAATGCCTCAGTTTTCCGATATGCAGATCGCAGCCGCACGCCCTTTTACTGCACAAGCTTTAGCTGGAGACTTTAGAACACTGAGTCTGGACTCCGGTTCAAATATACGCATTTATCGTAATGGCAGCAAGATTATTGAGAACGTTCCCTTTTTTAAACAAGGTAGAGATAATACTTGTGGTCAAGCCGTCGTTGCAATGCTTGCTAATTATTGGGGAAACAGGCTAGATTATCAGCAGTTAGTTAACCAGGAAAACCCCCTTAACCTTGCCACCTCCGCTCCTGCTCTTCGACAATCCCTACGCGAAAAAGGACTGCAAGCCCAGGATTTTAGGAAAGGTAGCATAGACAATCTTATTTCTGAAATTAATAAAGGTAACCCCACCGCTGTCTTACTGGACTTTGGAAGTATTCAAACAGCCCACTACGTTGTGGTTGTGGGCTATAACCTCGAACGACAAAGCCTGATTTTACACGACAGTATTGAAGCGCCTTATTTTGAAATGCCTTTATTCACATTTGAAAAAATGTGGGAAAATAAAGCTATTAGGTCTATTCTTCCGGTGGCAGGTCAAAATTATCAACGCTTAATGTTTAAGGTTTCAAAGCCGATCCCATAAGCTTTTATAGTGAAAGGGTGTTCAGTGTCAGTCGCAGAACCACTGAATCACAAACGAAATGCCAAAAATGTTCTCTCTTGTTCCAGGTGAGCTGCTCTTACTAGTTTTCAGTGCTGCAGAATGAGTCGTTCTTCACGCTGGTTGCGAGTGCTTGATCTGGGCTCTTGAACTTTTTTTTGCGTATGAAAAGACCTTCTTGAGACGATGGGTTTCATTACCACACCATACACAAGAAACTGTAGTTTCGTCATTTTAGTCTCCCTGTAAAGTAATGAAATCGTGGTCTTGCGTATTGTCTTGGGAGGAAGGGATGGGCTTACCCCCTTAGTGGTGAGACCTTGAAATACACCCTTCATCCATTGCTGAACACGTTTCATACTTGCCCGTCCTTTGGGTATGTACCATGGGGTATGCAGTGGTTTCATAATGGCTTTGACTGAAAGAAACTTAAGCAAAGCATAGGCCACAAAACGTCAAACTCAAGGAATTTTTTGGCCTTCATCATGCCTGAAAATGTACCTGTGCAGGCATTAAATATGAAATATGAAAGGCTTTGATGTAAGCGTTTTTGATTGTAGAAATCAAAGTAATCCTTTGACGGTCTCCGTTTTACTGGCTTCTGCGAGCAGCTCCAATTGTGCCGGGGTAAGATGTAAGTCAACGGCACGGCTCAGGTCTTCAATGTGCCGGGGCTTTGTGACGCTGGCAATGGGAGCCGCAATGGTGGGTTGCACCATAAGCCAGGCCAGAGCAACGGCAGCCGGGGTGGTTTGGGTTTCTGTGGCAAGGTGGTCTAAGGCCTTCAAAATGCGCTGCCCCCGGGGGTTCATGTATTTGTCCACAATGCCCTGTCCCCGAGGGCTTTGGTCGGCATCGGAAGCCTGGCGGTATTTGCCTGTTAAGAAGCCACTGGCCAGACCGTGATAGGGAATCACTTGAATCTGGTGGGTCTGGCAAAAGGGCTGAAACTCTTTTTCAAAGGCTTCGCGATCGTAGAGATTGTATTGCGGTTGGTACACCTGATACGGGGTAAGCCCCTGAGCCTGGGCGGTTTCAACGCTGGCCTTGAGCCCTTCAAAGCTGTAGTTCGAGCCACCGATGCTGCGCACCTTTTGCTGTTCAAGCAGGTGTTGATAAGCCTCCAGGGTTTTGACAATGGGTGTTTGTGTATCTTCTTGATGGGAGAGGTACACGTCGACATAGCTGGTGTTTAAACGCTGTAAAGAGGCTTCACAGGCCCGCTGGATGTAGGCGGGATCCAGTCCGGTTTCACCGTGCACAGGCATCCCCACTTTGGTAATAATGACCAGCTCTTCACGATGCCCACGGGCTTTGATCCATTTGCCTAAAATGTGCTCTGACTCGCCTCCGGTATTGCCCGGGACCCAGGCTGAATAAATATTGGCGGTGTCAAGGGTGCGAAATCCCCGCTCGAACAGGGCGTCTAAAATTCTGAAAGAGGCTGCTTCGTCAAGGGTCCAACCGAAGACGTTGCCGCCAATAATAAGTTTTGCAGTGTTTAAAGGGATCGCTGTCATATGCAAGTCACTTTCTATTAGAGAGATCTTTTGGGAGTACCCATAGACGCATAAGGTAACATTTGACAGGACTTTAAAAACAGGCTAACGGGGCTTTGCCAGCACTTGACGAAAGTGACCAATATTAGGGAGACCCGGTTTGCTGGTGCCTTTGACCCAATCCTGCGGATGATCCGCGACCAGGGTCTGCAGCTGGTTAAAGCCAAAAAGGGGGCGCAGGTCGCTGCGTTGGCTGGTGGGCAAGACCAGGCGCGACTCATTGTCGAGTACCTGACTTTTGCCGGCGGCATTGGTGTGTACCAGGACCATGTGAGCAACATTATTGCGATTTTTGACATAAAAAATATGCAGTTCTTTTTCAGGAATTCCCAGATCTTGCAAAGCCTGGTATTTCGCCAGGGCATAGTCTTCACAATCGCCCTGACCCGATTGCAGGGTTTCTTTTTGGCTTTGCCAATGATCTTTCACACCGTGCTGCTGCTGATCCGAAAGGTAGCGAATCGTGTTATTAAAAAACGTGTTGATCTCATGTAGCTGGGTATCTACTGTTGCGCCGCGCAAGTCACTTAAGAGGTTTTTGAGAGCCTGAGCACGGGAACCAGCCGAGGGACTATTTACAAAAGAGAGTTCACTCAAACTTTGACCTGCCGCCGTGGGACTGTGTGTAAGCTGATCTGTGGGATTGCCTTCTGAGACTGGTGTTACAGGCGAAAATGAGGGCTGTACTTTCGCAGATGAAGACGTCGGGGCTGCATGCCTGACGGGTGGAAATGTGATGTTTGGTTGATATGCATGGATTTCCATAGAACGTATTATACGCTAAAACCGGGAGGCGAAGTGCTTAGAATACCTCGAAGGGCTTGAACTGTGCTCGTTCTGGTCTTACTCAGGGCATCCGCTGAGACAGGGCCTTTCGTGCTAGAATGCATCCATCAAAATTAGACCTTGAGAAAGGAAGCTTCTTGTCTTCTATGAAAATTATTTACACCAAAACCGACGAAGCCCCCGCCCTGGCGACCCAGTCTTTTTTGCCCATTGTGAAAGCCATTGCTTCGACGGCAAATATTGAAATTGAAACCCGCGATATTTCACTGGCTGGACGTATTTTGGCGAACTTCCCCGATAACTTGACCGCTGATCAGCAGATCGGTGATGCGCTCACCGAGTTGGGTGAACTGGCCAAAACCCCCGAAGCCAATATTATTAAGCTTCCCAATATTTCAGCTTCCATTCCCCAGTTAAAAGCTGCCATTGCCGAACTGCAATCTCAGGGCTATGACATCCCCAACTACCCCGAAGAACCCAAAACCGACGCAGAAGCAGACATTAAAAAACGTTATGCCAAGGTTCTCGGCTCCGCCGTTAACCCTGTTTTGCGTGAAGGCAACTCTGACCGCCGTGTGGCTGGACCTGTAAAAGAATATGCCAAAGCCAATCCCCATTCAATGGGCGACTGGCGGTCTGACTCTAAAACCCGTGTGGCCCACATGAACGACGGCGATTTTTACGGTAGCGAAGTATCGGCTACCATGGACAGCGATTGCGACGTGCGCATTGAGTTTGTGGCAGAGAGCGGTGATGTGCAGGTGCTCAAAGCCAGCACCCCCTTGTTAAAAGGCGAAGTGATTGACGCCTCTCGCATGGAAGTGTCGAAATTGCGTGATTTCTTTGCCCGCACCATTGAGCAGGTCAAAAGCGAAGATGTGCTGTTGTCGCTGCACATGAAAGCCACCATGATGAAGGTGTCTGATCCTGTGATCTTCGGACACTGTGTGCAGGTTTATTACGCCGAAGTCTTTAAAAAGTATGCCGACACCTTTGCCAAACTGGGGGTAGACTCTAGCAACGGTTTGGGAGATGTGTACGGTAAAATTGCCCAATTGCCTGAGGCCGAAAAGCAAGCCATTGAAGCGGACCTGCAAGCGGTTTACAGCCACCAGCCTCCCCTGGCCATGGTGGACTCTGACCGGGGCATTACCAACCTGCACGTGCCCAGCGACGTGATTATTGACGCCTCCATGCCTGCGGCTCTGCGCGCGGGCGGCCAAATGTGGGGACCCGATGGCAAACTGAAAGACATGGTGGCCATGATTCCCGACCGCTGTTACGCTGGCATTTACCAGGCGGTGGTTGAAGACTGTAAAGCCCACGGTAAGTACGATGTGGCCACCATGGGGAATGTGGCCAATGTGGGGCTCATGGCCCAAAAGGCTGAAGAATACGGCTCGCACGACAAAACTTTTATTGCTCCCGGCAAAGGTCAGATTCGCGTGCAAAAAGGCGACGAAACCGTGTTTTCTCACGACGTAGAAGCCGGCGATATCTGGAGAATGTGCCAAACCAAAGATGTGGCCATTAAAGATTGGGTCAAGTTGGCGGTTAACCGTTCTCGTGCCACCGGTAGCCCTGCGATTTTCTGGCTGGATCAAAACCGTGGTCATGACGCCCAGTTGATCAAAAAAGTAGAAGCCTATCTGCCCGAGCACGATACCAGCGGTTTAGAAATTAAAATTCTAGCCCCTGTGGACGCCATGAAATACAGCGTCGAGCGCATTCGCAAAGGGCAAGATACCATTTCGGTCACCGGTAACGTTCTGCGGGACTATTTAACCGATCTCTTCCCCATTTTAGAACTGGGTACCTCTGCCAAAATGCTGTCGATTGTACCGCTGTTGGCCGGTGGCGGTTTGTATGAAACCGGTGCGGGTGGCTCAGCCCCCAAGCACGTTCAACAATTCGAAAAAGAAAACCACCTGCGTTGGGATTCTCTGGGTGAGTTTTTAGCCCTGGCGGTGTCCATTGAGGACTACGCCAACAAAACCCAAAATGCCAAAGCCCAGGTGATTGCCAAAGCCCTGGACAGCGCCAACAGTCAGTATTTGATCAGCAACAAGTCGCCTTCTCGCAAGGTGAACCAGCTGGATAACCGGGGCAGCCATTTTTACTTAGGCATGTACTGGGCACAGGCCCTGGCCCTGCAAAGTGAAGATGCGGAACTGCAAGCGAAGTTTGCGCCCATTGCCGAGCAATTGAGCAGCCAGGAAGAAAAGATCGTGGCGGAACTCAATGAAGTGCAGGGGGCAGCGGTAGATATGGGCGGTTACTATCACCCTGATGATGCCAAAGTGGCCAAAGCCATGCGTCCCAGCGAGACCTTAAACGCCATTCTCGCCAGTATCTAAAGCTTCGCTGAATAGAACACCAAAAGCCCGCTCCTCTTAAGGAAGCGGGCTTTTTTTGCATTTCAGGAGCGCTTTACCTGACGAAGGTACTGCAGTTGATCCACAACGGTCACCAGTTCAATAGGCTTTTGGAAACCCTGGAGCAAATCGTAGCGGGACCAGTCAAAAAAGGCCTGGTGTTCATTGCTCAGTAAGGTTTCCAGGCTTTGTAGGTCTTGCAAAAAGAGGGCTTCGGTTTCGGTCTCTTCTGGCTTTAGACGCAAAAGCCAGTAATCTTCGGCGCGAGGCGCCTGTCCAAAGAGAGCAAAACGCCTGCCGACGATATGCAGGTAGAGATACAGCTCCGGGGGGCTTTGCTCCAGGAGCATTTGCATGGCAGCTACCTGTAGCACCCCTGCGGGATTCACCCAGCGGATTAGATCTTCGGTTTGAGCGGTAAGTCGGGCCATTACTGACCCACCGGAATGGGAATTTGAATGCGTTGGCGTCTTGCAAATTGGAATTCAGCTTCTATACCTGCCACCAGACCATTGGCGGCTATCCGCTCGTCAAACTCCCGTTTATAGCTGACACCCACCACAGGGTAGAGATTGCCATTTTCATATTGCATTCCCAAAATGAGGCGGGGTCCACCGCTGGCCTGGGTTTCAATCGGCACATCGGAGCGGGCTGCCTCGCGGAGTGCGTTCATGATGGCGTCGCCAGAGATGGGGGCGCCTCCGACCTGACCGATGGCCTGAGACATTTGACGGGCGACGGTGGCCAACTCTTCGGCAGCAGTGGCCGTTAAATCGCCACCGTTGCCCAAAAAGCTTGCAAATACTTCAGGGGGAATCAGAACTTCGGCATAGGTTTGTGTCATGGGATCGGTGTTTTGTAAGTCCGGATCGTCAGAGTATGTGATTTCACTGGTGCGATGTCCCACGGCAATGGTCAGGTTGCCCGCCGCAAGCTCTCCACGGGTATGGGTATCGGTGACGTTCGTGCGTGCGGCAAGTTCATTGGTGCCAAATCCCAAAAAACGATTGTCCTCAATATCTCCATCGCCATTGAGATCAATGCCTCCGTAGGTGTTTTCGGTAACACCATGAGAAACCGTCAGCCCCGCCAGGGTCTGTTCTCCCGACGTAATGGCTAAGCTGGCTTCGCCCTCGTGGGTGGTGGCCGTATACCGATGGCTTTCGATGAAATTAAGCAAGGCTTCACTGCTATCATTGAAGTCCAGATTGTCGTCGGTGACGGATAAGCCGAGGTTGCCCACCAGACGAACAAATTCAGTCACTTCGGCCTCACTGCCCATATGCACTCCATCGGCCATAATATGGTTATAACGGGCACTAAACTCTACAAATCCCACATCAGCCTGAAGCTCTGCAGAGGCCTCAAGCTCCAGTCGTCCTGTAAAGGAAGAGCCATGTCCCCAGGCCTGCTCTGCCACGACCCCAATACTGAGCCCGGCGGTAAGATTGAGGGCGGTGGTGCCTACGCCAGAACGCATACCCAATTCACCGGAGATCACGCCTGTGCCTCCGGGAATGGCGAGCAGGCCTTCTGCCACGTCGCGAATGCGGCTACCGATGGGATGCTCATCCAAATCATCCAGATTATGCATCAATCTTTCATCCTGCGCCAGGTCTTCGCGCAGTGCAGATAGATTGTTTTCGGTCCCTGAGATCAAGGTGTCCAGAGCCGCCAGTTCCTGTTCCTGGGCCGGGGTGTCGGCGGCAGGCAGGGCGGCTCGGCTTTCACGGGCCGCTGCAAGGGCCGTCTCGGCGGCGTCAAGGTCAGGTGTTAAGCTGCTGATTGAGCGTTCAGCGTCTATCGCTTGAGCACGTGCTGCTGCCACTTGCTCTGTAAATCCAGGGGCTTCGGGAAGTTCACCCTCGCGAAAAGCGGCCAGTTCTTGTGGATTAACTTCCGCGCTGGAGGCATCAGCGGCCAGTGCCTCAGCCGCTGCTGCTACTGCAGGTGTGTCAGGGTCTGTAGGTGTTGCGGAGACTTCGGTGGCTGCAATGTCAGCCCGATCTGTGGTGGAGAGCTCTGAAGGGGGTTCAGGTGCTGTGGGGGGAGCTGCGCTCTGCGCAGAAGGGTCTGCTGCAGGGGGGGGTTCAGGGACTGATGGGGGATGTGGTGTGTGGGGGATAGGAAACGGACTTCCAGGAAGCCCTGGCCCAATTTGACTCATAATCTGCCTCTGTGGTTTGAGATACGCCTTATTATGAGATTAATATACCCATTTCAGAAGTTTTTAATCAGACATGGATTGAATTTTGCGGTACAGCTGTTGAACCGGACGCGAAAAGGGCTCAATTTTCATGGCCTGTTTTAAAAAAAGCAGGGCTTCTTCTACGCGATGGGTGCGATAGGCAAAATAGGCCAACCCCACATAGGGAACCACCGAGGCGGATGGATGATCGCGAATCATGTCCTGGTAGAGGGCGATCAGCCGACGGCGTGCAGGACGTTCCTCTTGTTCTAACTCAACGATTTCGGTCAGGTAAGCCTCTACACTTTTGACAAAGCACATGGTATCCCCCTTAAGGTGCAAAACGGCCCCGTGGCGACGGCGCGTTCATCTCAGTATACACAGGATGGACAACACCGCGACCCTGGGGACACGTGCACAGGGCTATGCTTCAACCAGCTGGGGGGTAAGCACTGACGCGAGCAATTGTTCTGCGAGGGCTTTGAGTTCGGCGTCAGTGGCTTCATTTGCGCCTTCTGCAGTGATACGCTCATAGAAGCCACCAAAACTTTTGGCATCGATCACGTTGGCGCCCCAGAAAGGCACCAGCTTGGCCATGTGTTGTAAGTTGGTGGCACCGCCATTAGGGCCTCCAGAGGTACTCAGCAAGAGCACAGGCTTTTGCTGAAAAAACTTCATATCGTGACGAGAAATCCAGTCAATCAGGTTTTTAAAAACGGCGGGCATGGAGCCGTTGTGCTCAGGCGAGGCCACAATGATGGCGTCTGCGGCGGCCACGCGCTCATAAAAATGCATCACGGCTTCGGGGAATCCGGCTTCCTGACGGCGGCGGCTGTACAGGGGCAGCTCATCGAAGGGCATCATATCGAGCCAGTCGAGGGTGCTGGTACCGAGGTGGGGTACCATGGCTTCCACGAGTTGGCGATGAATAGAGGGGGTCTGGTTACTGGCGATCAGAGCTAAAATTCGGGGGGCTTTTGCAGTGGTTTTCATAAGAGGTCTTTCTTTTTACGGTATTTGCCTTTATGATAAGCAAGAAATAGCATTAACAAAAGTACTTGTTATTTATGTTTTTGATTTAATTTTTTTATGGTGTTGCATGAAATTTGAGCAATTAAAGGTGTTAGATGCCGTGGTGCAGGCGGGCAGTTTTGCCAAAGCCGGCAACGAAGTCTTAATGCTGAGCCAGCCTGCGGTGTCCGCTGCCATTCGGCAATTGGAGCGGGATCTCGGTTTTGAGCTCTTTGATCGCAGTGCTTACCGGGCGCGCCTTACGCCAGCGGGTGAGCGCTTTTACCGCGAAGCGCGCCATGTGTTGGCCCAGGTCGAATCGCTGCACAATCTGGGCACACAGCTGGCTCACGGGGTTGAGCCTGATTTACGCTTTGCAGTAGATCAGGGCAGCCTGTATCTGCGCAATTTGCAGGTGTTTCGGGAGCAGTTTGATCAACATCCCCACACCCGCTTTCACTTCGAATCGGGAATTCTGGGCAGTGCCATTGAGCGTTTATTGGCCGGAGAGGTAGACTTTGCAATTTGCCCCTGGTTTGAGGGTTACAACACCCTGACCCCGTTGGAAAGCCATACCCTGGCGGTGTTGAACTTGAGTACCATGGTGTCGCCTTGCTATCCGCCATTGCAGCGTTTTACGCCGGGACAGCGGATTGATGCTGCAGAATTGGTGGGTTGTGTTCAGATTATTACCCGCTCTTCAGAAACCTATTTAACTTCCGGTGGGTTTGGGATTTTACCCCAGTGCCGACCCTGGTATGTCAACGATCATACGGGTAAAAAATTATTGATTCAGGCCGGTCTGGGGTTTGGGATGCTGCACCATATTGATGTGATGGAGGAATTGGCTACAGGTGTCTTACGGCCTTTTCATGAACTGGAGCACTACCAGGTTAATCGCAGTGAAATTCGCCTGGTGCGTTTGCGTAAAAAAGCCCATGGGCCCGTGCTGGCCAACATTTGGCAGGCTTTGTGTGAACAACCCGTCTTTCACGATAAAGTGCTTGCTTAGCTTACTTACCTTTTTGGTAGGCCTCAAAGCTCATTTTTTCATAAGCTTCGCTGCGAATATATGTCAACAGGCTTTGCATGGCCTGGGGCGATTGATACCCCATCAGCCCACCAATGGGAGTACCGTCAGGCTTTAAAAAGAGCAAATATGGGTAGTTCCAGGCCTTGAGCTGTTGCGTCAGCTGGGCTTCGGTGATTTCTCTGTTTTGGTAACGCACCTTGCGCTGCCCTTTTTGATCCACCTGAACCCACACAAAGTCTTTGTTTAAAAGCTGACGGGTGGTGGCGTTGTTCTGCATTTCACGGGTCATTTGGCCGCAATAGACACAGTCTTCCCGTTCAAACTTGACCAACACCCATTTGGATTCGGCCTGGGCTTTTTTGAGGCCCGTGTCATAGGCGTAAGCCTTTAAGCGCTGGGCGGCCACAGCCTGTGCAGCCTGGGGATTAAAAAAGCCTTGACTGCAAAAAAACAGGCTGCTGGCCAGGACCGTTTGTGAGAATAAGCGAAACAGTGTCATGAGATCTCTCATTCAAAAAATTGATAATACACCAGATGGGCCGACACATCTGTCAGGCTATTGCTGCCCAGGGTGGGCAGGTCAATGCCGGTGGCCAGGCGTATTCCCTGGGTCATGGATAACTCGTATTGTACACTGGGCACCACCCGCCAGCGACTGGATAGCTGTAAACGATCGCCGGTGTTGGCGCTGCTTCCTGCGGACCACAGGCCCAATTGTCCGTTAAGCCCCAGTCCCACGGTCCACTGGGGAACAAGCGAGACATTGGCCTGAAGCTGTGCCATCAGGCTTTGGCCCTGAAAAAACGGGCTGGCCTGGCTGGGGGGCGTGTTCAACGCATGGCTATAGCCCAGGTTGAGGAGGTATTCGGTATTGC
This sequence comes from Candidatus Sericytochromatia bacterium, assembly GCA_964229355.1. Taxonomy (GTDB): domain Bacteria; phylum Cyanobacteriota; class Sericytochromatia; order UBA7694; family UBA7694; genus CAXRDE01. The sequence continues at coordinate 30,033 of CAXRDE010000004.1, forward strand.
GACTGGTCCACCAATCCCAAAAATCGCGGGGGGCTGCGCTTTGAAAACGGGGAGCGGGTTTGTAAACGCCCAGTAAGCCGCCCGCCAGTGCAGCGACGCCACTGCCTGTGGTTTGTGCCGCATTTTCAGGCTCAATGCGACCGGTGGGCAAGCTTAGGCTACTCCAGGCAGCCCAGCCGGTTTCCATGCTTTCAAAAAACTTGTAAGCCCCCTGCAATTGCATGTCGCCCAGTCCGCCGCCGTACTGTAAGGGTAAATCATTGGGGGCAATAGAGCCAAAGCTTCCCCAGGAAGCACCCTGCAGGCCATTCAGCTGAAAGGGGAGCTGGAGACCCAGTGTCCATTGCTGATCGAGAAAGTAGTTGACGCCCAGTACCCCCTGATACGATTGCATCAGGCTGTCTTCAGGCGTTGGATTCCAGGTGCCCATTTCGTTAAAGGAGCCGGTCACCTGGCGGTAGGCCACACCACTTTGAATCAACCAGCGCTGCCCGCTCGAAAACAGGCTGGAGGCACCCCCAATGGCCCCCAGATCTGCTGAAGCGCCACTGCCCCCGCAACCGCAACTGAGACAGGCCTGGGCAGTGTTGGGCAAGAACAGCCCGAAACAGAGGCTTAAACCCAACAGTGCTTTTTTCATCGTGCAATCACCGTCAGGGTGCCATCAGTAATATTGCTGATATACGCTTTGTTTTGGCTAAAGGCCATCTTGTGGTGTCCCACGCCGGTGGGGTGGTGAGCGAGCACTTCCAGGGTCTGGGCATCAAATACGGTGACAGAAGCCCCTGCATCATTACCCACCCAAATTTCGGTGATTTCGCTGTGATCGTGGCCTTCGTGCTGAACGGTCATGGCGCTTTTGGCTGGCGCGGCATAAATGTGCACGGGGCGCTGCTGGGTTTTGACGGTGCCCAGCACTTTGCCGTTGACGTAGTCAATAACCGCCACGTGGTTAGAGCCGGCCATGGTAACGTAAGCGCGACCCAGCTCAGGAACGGTCACGATATCTGTGGGACTTTGCCCGATATCGCTGAGGGTGACGGGGCTGTCGCTACCGGGGGTAAATAGACTGACGGTGTGCGAAGCGCTATTGCCCACGATGGCCTTGTTCAGGGCGCCGTTCCACAGTCCCAGGGCCACGGGAGCCGGGTTGTTGCCGTCTCTCAGGGTCTGGCTATTGCCCTCGGGGGAAATCAGGCTGCTGCTGTTGTCGCCGGGGTTGGGGGTCAAGAGCCAACCCATTTTGGCGTCTACAGAACGGTGTCCCTTGCCGTCAGCGCTGCCGGGTCCGGCGGCGATCAGGGCCCGTTCTGCAGGTGCTTCACCCAGGCCCTGGGCAAAAGCGTAATGGGCAATACCGGCTTCACCCGTTAAAGACACATAGACATGCTGATCATCATCGCTGATCTGAATTTTGTCAGCCCCCTGGCCCACGGCAAGGCTTCTTACCAAACGGTGGTCCTGACCGGGTTCAAAAATGTGCAGGTGACTGCTGCCGTCTTCATTTTTGCTGAGCGTCAGCACGAACTTGCCGTCGTGGCTGGCTTTGCTATAGCCAGGAGCACCTTCTACAGAAAGGGTCTTTACCACGGTGTCACTGCGGCTATCGACCACCGAGATGGTTTTGTCTGCGGTGTTGGAGTTATAAACGAAGTCGGTATTGGCTGAAATGCCGTGGGGTGATTTACCTACCGTCAGGGTTTTGATCGCGGTGGCGGTGGGGGTTGCCGTTCCAGTTCCCGGGGATTGGGGAGATTCTGTACCCATGGGTGCCTGGCAGGCAATGAGTGTGCTGCTCAGCAGCAAAAGGCTCAGTGAAAAACGTTTCATGGTGGGTGGGGCTCCTTCGGTTAAAGTTACAAAGCGTTAGATTCGAATTGTTATTGATTGCTTTCAGCATACCGAAGGACGCCAAAGGCGCACAGTAGATAGTCTTCACCCTGGGGTGCAGCATATTGTTGCAGGTCGGTTTTTGGGTGAGATTATGTTAGAATAAAGCCATGCTAAGCACTCATTTTTTAGATGCTCATTTGTTAAGTGCCCCTGGGCAAAGCCTGTCTTCAGGGGGCGTGCTGGCGTCTGGCCAGGGGGCACCCGTTTCGCCCTTTCAAGCGGTGTTAGCGCGTTTGATGACGGTGCCCGATCCCTTTGATTTGGAGTGGCTTACCCAGGAACGTCAGGTAGAGGACTCCCAATTGTTGACCCTCAACCCCTACGTCAATATCAAGGCGGTGATGGCAGCTCACCCCGAACAGCAGGTTTTTTACGCTGAGGGAGCGATTCGTATTCAGGAGGCACGCGCTCAGTCGGTGCTTCCGCCGGTGCCGCAGGTACCGCCACCGCAAGTGGTGCACGAGGCCAGTGTGCCCGCCCTGCGTGATAACGAACCCTTTCGTCAGGTGGTGGCGGCTACGGCGGTTTCTTCTCTGGCCATGGGAACGGGGCTAAAGGCACGTGCTGAAGTGACCCATCCAGAGCATCTTCACGCGCTCCTGCAGCGCGTCGTGGCCACGCCTGTCAGTAAGGTGAGCCGAGCATATGATGTGAGAAATGACCACACTTTTTGGGATAAATAAGTGGTAGGCAACAGAAGAGAGTAGGATAGGTTCATGATCTTTGATATTCACACAGTAATGAAGCGCTACGATATGGAGTCCGATGAGCAGGCCCGTGCCCTGCGCTATTTTAAAGCCCTCAAATATATTATCGCGGCCGATGGCGATATTGCGGAGGCTGAATGGGCTGCCTTAAGCCGATGGATGCATCGTCATCAATTGCCTCAGGAGCTGGTTCAGGCCATCACTGACTTTGACGTCGCCACGGTTCAGGACATTGCTGAGGTCTTGCCCAATTACAAAAAGGACAGCGCCCGTGCTCGCTCGCTGATTCGCGATGCCATTGAAATTGCCCGTGCAGACGGTGTGTTTTCTCACGAAGAAAACGCTGCCGTGCAGTTTGCCGCGCGCATACTGGGGGTTTCTCAAGAAACCGTGATGGCGCTTGAGGCCCTGGTGGAAATGGAAGCCAGCACCGAAAAACTGCGGGTTGCGCTGCTGAGTCGCAAAGACAATCCTTAACAGGCGTTTAGTTTCGTGCTCCAAAGATGGCGCTGCCCACGCGTACCAGCGTGGCACCGGCTTCAATGGCCCATTCAAAATCCCCTGACATGCCCATGGATAAATGCGGCAAGCTCTGGTTTTCGGGGCGCAGTCCCGGAAGTTCACGGGCTTGCTGGCGGATGTCTGCCAGTCGTTTAAAGCTGTCTTTGACCTCCTGTTCATCGGGGCTGTGGGCACCAATGGTCATGAATCCCTGTACCACCAGCTGAGGCATTTCATTGACCCTCAGCAACAGTTCCAGGGCCTCCTCGGGTAAAACACCCGATTTGGTGTCTTCTCGTGCAGCATTCACCTGAATCAGCACGTCCAGTTTGCGCTCCATGCGCTCCAGTTTGTCTTGCAGCTTTTGTGCCAACGACAGGCGATCGAGGGTGTGCAAAAGCGCAATATGGGGCAACACGTCCTTGATTTTATTGCTTTGCAAGTGACCAATAAAGTGCCAATGAGGCGCAGCGTGATGGGAAGATAACGCCTGCGCCTTGGCTTTCAGCTCCTGGGCTTTGTTCTCGCCAAAGACGCAAGGCTGTTGGTAAGGATTCGCTAAAAATTCTGACAGGCGTTCTGCAGGCACGGTTTTTGAAACCATGACCAATTGCACTTCAGCGGGGTCACGGCCCGCCTGCTGACAGCGGGCTTCGATGCGATCTAAAATCTGTTTTAAACCCTCAAAGGCAGTATTCACTTAGCGATCCACTTTCACACGCAGACCACTGGAGCCAAAGGCGTCGTCAATGCGGTCTAGCGAACGTTCAATATTGCTCAGGTGCCGGTTGGTTTCGCGCATTTCTGAGCGCATTTGTGCCAGCTCTTGTTGGTTGCCATTGCTGGCATAGGCCCCCATTAAAAAGTGTAGACTGAGACCCAATAAAAATCCAAGCACAAGCTTTTGCATATCTTGATGCCTCCATAATGTTAAAATACCTTTTAAGACTATACCAAGAAAGTAACAGGTTTTTGAATGGCGCATTCTTCTGAGACATCGCCCCAGGCGATTAAGTTACCTCCCATTGTCAATTTAAAAGACGTGGAGTTTACGCTCCAGCAACAGGGCGATCAATACGCGGCCCAGCACGCCCGCCTTGGGGAGCGTTTGGGTTCCCAAAAACTGGGTTCGCAGTTGGTGATTGTTCCCCCCGGTAAAAAGGCCTGGCCTTATCACGCCCACTTTGTGAATGAAGAGCTCTTCTTTATTTTGGCCGGTGAAGGGGTTTTGCGTATTCATGACAAAGAGTATTTGCTCAGTTCGGGCGATTTGATCTCGATTCCGCCGGGCCCTGACTATGCTCACCAGCTGATCAATGTGTCAGAGACTGAAGAGTTGACGTATTTGTCGATCAGCACCATGGAAGAGCCAGATATTGTGCTATTTCCCGAGAGCAATAAAATTTCAGTGATTGCAGGGACCCCTCCTGGTGGAGACCCCAGTGCAGCCACGCTGAATTTTACGACCCGTCTGGAGCATGAAGTGGACTACTGGGATGGAGAAGACTAATGTCAGAAGAAGAATTGACCGAAGCGCAAAGCGCTGTAGATATTCACGATATTGAGCTGCTGAAAAAGCTGTGGTTTATGATTCGCGATAGCCAGAGCAGTAAAGACGTGTTTACCCTGACCAAATTGGTGCTCGATAGCTTGCCCTATGACTGGATTGATCCCCAGGAAAACTGGCTCTTGATTGCCAGCCAGTTAGAGCTGCACGGTGAAGATGAATTGGCCAGTATTTTTAAACTGGCCAACCGCAAGGTGTTTCATTTGACCCTGAACGGCAAATAAAGCGCGCTTTAGTCGCAAAAAAGCCCCGGTGAAATCTTTCACCGGGGCTTTTCTCGATATACAAAACCTAGGGTTTGCTGATCTGATCGAAGCGCAGTTCCACAGGAGTGGAACGACCAAAGATAGACACCGAGACTTTGACCTTGCCTTGCTCGGGGTTGACCTCGATAATCTTGCCGTTGAAGTCCTGGAAAGGACCGTTGTTGATTTTGACTTCTTCGCCCACTTTGTAATCGAATTCGATCCGGGCTTTGCGAGACGAAGCGCGCTTGAGAATCTTTTTCACTTCCCGTTGGCTCAGGGGCACGGGCTGGTTGCTCGCGCCGACAAAGCTGGTGACGCCGGGGGTGTTGCGAACGGCTAACCAGGACTCATCGTCCATAATCATCTCGACAAGTACATACCCTGGAAAGATTTTTTTGGTTTTTTCGCTGCGCTTGCCATCTTTGAGTTCGATGACTTTTTCTTCAGGCACTTCAATGTTGAAAATGCGATTGTCCATGCCCATGGTCTTGATGCGACTGAGCAAGTTTTGTTTGACTTTGCCTTCGTGTCCTGAATACGTGTTAATGACATACCAGCGTTTTCCCTGGGTATCAAATCCTGTAACTGCCATTCTTAAAGCCTCACTTCAATATAAAACTGAGTAAAAAATTTGAGATAAAATCATAAAAGTTCACCAACGCAATCACAAAGATCACGGTAATCAATACCACGATGGATTCCACAGTGACCTGGCGAGGGGTTGGCCATTGAATTTTACGGTATTCACCCCAGGAATCTTTGCTGAACTGAATCAGCTTTTGTGGCGTCGACTCAGGGGGTTGAGCCTTCGACTTTTTGCCTTTATTTTTGGCGGGGGCCGATTCTTGTTTTGTTGCTTTTGCCATATGATTTTCCTTAAGCGAACTAAGCACGCCGTGAAGGACTTGAACCCTCGACATTCGGTTTTGGAGACCGACGTTCTACCAACTGAACTAACGACGCAAATCTGTTTCCTTACCAACACAAATAGACCCTTGCGGGTTGTCCTTGGGGGGGAAGTGACACCATCATAACACGAATTGATGTGAGCCATAAGGGGGAAGCGTGAAAATGCTGAAAATCCTTGAAGGGATTCCAAAAAATGAAAAAAGCGCGTCGTGAAGGACTCGAACCCTCGACATTCGGTTTTGGAGACCGACGTTCTACCAACTGAACTAACGACGCACGTCAAAAAATCATAGCATAGCCTTTAATGGCTGGGAAGGGGATGGCACGCTTTAACCCGCCACGGTAATTAACAGACGCTGGTATTCCTTACCGCCAAACACCGGCAGGCCGACTAACGAAGGGGCCTCCCAGAGCGCTAAAAATTCATCCACATCCATTTCTACATAGGGCGCAGACTGCGATTCGTGCATAATAATCGTGTTGCGTCGGGGGTTATAGCCCACCACCAGCACGTAATGGGTAAAGAACAGAGCGTCAAATTCTAAAAGCACAATGGCGGGGCGTCCGGCGTCGACTTCTGAAATCAACTGCTCCAGGCTGCTCTGGTAATAACTTTGGGCCTGGAGTCCTTTTTCGCGCAGGTAATTTTGTAGGGTGGTGTAAGAGGTGCCCACATTAATGGCGTTGCTTTCATTGACCACCTGCTGATAACTAATATCCTGGCCCCAAAATTGCAGGGCCATGCTCATAACGGCCTGGCCACAGGTATTGTCTTCGCCCTGTTTCACATAGGGCACACCGCCAATATAGCGGGCGCCGTTGCTGGCCGTGTGTAAGGTGCGGGTTTGTTGAGTAGTAAAGTCAATGCCTCGCCACCGGTAATTGTTGGGGGTTTGTAACGGAACAGTGGGGGGCTGACAGGCGGTGAATAGGCTACAGAAGAGGAGGCTTTTCCAAAATATATGCATGGCTTTGATTCCTTTGGGTCAAAAAAAATGCCGTACGGTTAGGGTGCCGTACGGCATGTAGGGTTTTAGCGATAAAACGTGAACTTTTTATAATCCAGGGCGGTGGCCCATCATGGGATGGCCACCGCGACCGGGACCGCCTTGAGCAGGACCTTGCTTAAAGCCACCTTCTTTAATGCCACCCAGGTGCATAGGGCCGTCGGCCAGGCCGGGACCGCGTCCTGCGTTTAAGAGACCGCTGTCCACAAACACCTGGCGTTGTTCAGCGCTTAACACACTGTGCAGGGCGGCCAGTGGGCTTAAGGGGTTCTGGTCCACTTTTTCGGGGTGTTTATGCAGGGCTGCAATGGCCTCAGCAGTCGCAGAACCTGAACTTAACAGGGTGATTAAGGCCTGGGGATCGGGTTTGGCGGGAGCTGCAGGGCGATTGGCTTCAAAGGCTGCACTTAATGCGCTTTGTTGGGCCTCGGTCAGACTCAGTTTTTCGGTCAACTGGGTCAGATGTGCGGCCCCTTTGTCTGCGACTTCAGGGCGATTGGCTTCTCTTTCAGCGATCGCTGTGGCTTGCTCTGCGGCTTTGCTGGCTACAGTGGCTTGCTGTTCAGCGGTTAACACATTCCAGATGTCCAGGGTTTGTTGGGCACGAGCCAGGGTCAGGGCGCTGTGGTCAGCAGGCTCTACGGGAGCGGGGTGTAAGCTTTCCATTTCAGCGTGCAAAGCCGCTGCATCAAAGCTCTCTGAAAGGAAGGCGGTTTTGATTTTGTCTTGAACCGCTTCAATCGCACTGGCATCAGGTGGGGTGGGGCGTTCTCCGGCCGCTGGGGGTTCAGGACGATCTGCTTTGGCAGCTTCTAGAATACTTTGAATCTCGGTTTTTTGCGCATCAGTGAGGTTTAAGTCAGCACTCAGAAACCCAAAGCCAGCAGGCCCAAAACCGGCTTCACCATGACCACCACGGCCATCTTTTTGGCCCATTTGCATTTTGCCTTTGCCAAAACCAGCGATTGTCGTTTCGCTACTGGCGTCATCACTTAAGGCCAGTTGACTAAAGAAGGCGTCGTTGCTGCCCAGAGCCGCAGCGTTAATGGCGTTTTCACCACCACAAGCACTTAAGACTGCTGCGCTCAGTACCATCATGAGACCTGTTGTTACGATTTTTTTCATTTGAATTAACCTTTCAGCATTTGCTTTGATTTTGTGTGAGGGGCTTGTGTTCCCTTCATGCTGTTATCTTGCCACCGCTATGTGAATCGCTTTGTGGTGAAATGTGAACGGTTTGTAAATGATTGTTAAAATATTGTCAATTTGTCAAGTTTTTAATAGAGAGTCGTCCGGTGCCCCGAAATTGGGCAATGGAAGGAAAACACAGCGACACAATCAGCCCCCCGTCCTGGTCCGTGGGCAGAGCAAAACGCACGCTGCCCTGATGCAAGGCCATGATTTTGTGTACAATGGCCAATCCCAGACCGTTGCCTCCGGTTTTACGGGTGCGCGAGGTGTCGACCCGGTAAAAGGGTTCTGTAAGCTTGCTCAGGGCGGCTGCAGGTACACCAGGCCCACGATCGCGGATGTGCACGAGGGTGTGCTCGGCATTGGCTTCCCATGAAAGATCCACCTGGCTGTTTTCAGGGGCATATTTAATCACATTTGAAAGCAAATTGTTTAAAGCCCGATCGAGCAGGTGTTGTCGACCCAGCACCAGGATATCTTCAGCACCTTTTGCAAAACGGGTTTCAATGTGAATCTGATGTTGCTCAAACCACAACTGGTGGCGATCTAAAGCCGCACTTATCCAGTTTTGCAAGTGAATGTTTTCGAGCGGCGCGCGTTCTTCGTTGAGATCCAGGACAGATACGTCTAGTAAGTCGTTGATCAAATGATCCAATTCTTCAATTTCATGAATGGCCCGCTCAATGTATTTGGCTTTGCCCTTGCCTTCTTTTGACAAGAGTTCCATGCTGACGCGCATGCGGGCTAAAGGTGAGCGCAGTTCGTGAGACACATCGGCAATCAGGCGTTGCTTTTCTTTGAGCATGGCCTGAATTTCCTGAGTCATGTGGTTAAAGGCTTCCACCAGGGGTTGGAACTCCTGATCCATGGCGGGTAGAGTACTGAAATTGCCGTCGGAAACCTGTTGAAAAGCTTCTGAAAAGGTGCGTAAGGGTCGCATAAGATAGCGGACCAGCGGGAACAAAAAGAGGGCCAGGAGCAGCAATAAAACGCACACGAGAATGAGCGGTAGGTGTAAATAAGGGGGAATCCAATGGTTTTCGAAGTGGGGGGGGCGTCGACCCGGTGGCGGAGGACCTCCAGGTCCTCTGGGCGGGCCTTTAAAAAAGGGGAAATCTCTTTTGCCCTCAAGACTGGGTTCAGGAATTTGAAATTCAATCACCCCTTCGGCGGGTTCATGGGGTTTTAAACTTCCCAGCACAAGGGTATCAGGACCCTTTTTTAAAAGGGTAAGGGGGCGGTCTTCCATTTGGTTTTGAAGGGACTCAGGCACGGGAGCGGGAATATAACGGATTTTCCAGTGCAGATCGTCGGCCAGTTGGGCGGTGCGGTTGGCGAGGATTTCGGAAGGCTGCGTTTTATGCAGCTCTTGCAATAAAAATAACACAATACCCGCCTGATGCTCGATCACGCGCTCGGTGAAGTTTTCTTTGCGCTCGCGGTTGCTTAAATAAAAGGACAACTGCGTGACCCCAAAGGTGAGTAACACCGCCAGGGTCACGCTGAGCGTGATGTATTTGTAAATGCGTCGGTAAAGCCGTGAAGTTTGCATGGTTTAGCGGGTAAAAAGATACCCTACCCCTCGAACCGTTTTGATCATGTCTGGTTTTTTGGGATTGTCACCCAGTTTTTGACGCAGCCGTGAAATAAACACATCAATGGTGCGATCAAAGGCATCGAAGTCTAAGCCGCGCACTTTATTCATCAGTGACTCACGAGAGAGAACGACACCGGCGTTTTCCATGAGACAGAGCAGCATGTCAAACTCTGTGGAGGTCAGCTCTACCTCTTCGTTGGCGCGCCACACCTGGCGGCCATCCACGTTGATTTTAATCTCGTGTTTGTCAGAAACCAGGTGTTTAAACTGGGTGTGCTCGGCGTGAAACTGTTGGCTGCGCTCAAAGCGACGCATAATGGTTTTAATGCGGGCCAGCAGCTCACGGGGATTAAAAGGTTTGGCCAAATAGTCGTCAATGCCCAGTTCCAGCCCGACAATTTTATTGTAGTCGTCTTTTTTGGCGGTGAGCATAATCACGGGCAAAAGGGGGTGCTGCTCCCGCAGGCGGCGATAGGTTTCAAAACCGTCTAATTCAGGCATCATGAAGTCCAGAAGCACCAGATCAATAGGATGCTTCTGGAGGTATTTTAACCCTTCACAGGGGCTGGCAGAACTGGTGAAGGCAATGTTTTCGTCTTCAAAATAGTCTGCCAGCAGTTCATGCATGTCTTCGTCGTCATCAATCATATGCACACGAATCATGGATGGAAAATTCCTTTCTTGGCTTACGCCGCAGGAGAGGCTGCCGGTGCAGGGGGAGGAGAGCCCATGGGGCCACCGGGCCCTCCGGGTGGCATGCCGCCACCACCGGGGGGTTGGAGCAACTCACGCCATTCAGGATGTTCGGTAAAGAGTGCGTCCATGGCGGTGCGTCGGGCTTCGGGGTCTAAGTCTTGCATGGCCTCTAAAGCGGCAATAAATTCAGGATACGCTATTCTTAGCTCCTCTGCATTGGGGGGAAGGCCACCCGGCATTCCGCCGCCGGGAGGCATACCCATGCCGGGACCTCCCCCGCCGGGAGTGCCGGGGCCAACTTGTGCTTGTGGAGGGGTGTTTAAAGCCTCACTGGAGCTACTGGCCGGTGCGGTCTCACCGCAGGCACTGACAGAGAGCAGAGCAGTAGTTATAGCGGTAAGAAACAGAAAACCTTTGAACATGATTTAACCTCGGTGGTGTGAGAAGATATGTTTAAGATACTGAGCTTGTGTTAAACAAATACCCGTGAAATGTAAAGGCTTTGTAAACGAAAGTGAAAAAATGGTGTATGATGCGGGGGATATGACCGAAACAGCCACTTGCTTTGTTCTCCTTTCTGTAAGGCGCTTAGGCGTTGGCCTGGTGCTGTGGTTACTTGGGATGTGCTGTGGTTCAGCAGCCCTGGCTCTTGAGGCGACCGTGAGCCATACGTCATTGGATTCGGCCCTTTACTATTGGCCGGAGGCCTCTGCACAAGCCTCCTTTGAAACGGTCCAGGGGTCACCTTTTGAGCCTGCTTCGACGGCAGCCCTCAACCCTGGTTTTTCTGACCGGGTGCACTGGTATCGGGTCGAATTAAGCAACCCCACAGATCGTCCGCTGGAGCGCTTATTGAGTCTGGGGCATCCCAATTTAGATGAAGTGTGGTTTTTTCGCCCCGTGGGTGAGCGGGCGTATCAAAAGACGGTGACCGGTCGCAACTATCCCTTTGCCCGCCGCGAAGTGCCTCACCGACACTTTGTGTTTCCCTTAAGCCTTCCGCCCCACAGTACCCAAACCTATTATTTTCGCGTGCGCAGTTCTGCGGCTTTTTATGTGGCTGCCGAACTCTATGCGCTGCCCGCCTTTTTAAACAAAGAGCGCGATGCCCAGCTCGGTTTTGGCTTTTATTACGGCCTGATTTTTGTGATGTTCTTTTACAATCTGGTGTTGTGGTTGAGCACCCGCAGCAAGAGTTATTTGTATTATGTGTTAACCGTCTTCTTTTTACACGGTCTGTTTCAACTGAGCACCAATGGCCTGGCCTACGAATACCTCTGGCCCCGGGCGGTCTGGTGGAACAATCACTGCATGGGATTCTTTTTGGGGGTCTCGGTGTTTTGGGTGCTGCAATTTACCCAGCGTTTTTTAAAAACACAGCAAGATATGCCCACCATGCACCGGGTGTTTCAGGTGCTTAAATGGACAGCACTGGCCATGGCGGTGTTTAATCTCATGCCCGATGGTTCTCTGTTTAGCCGTCTCTCAATTTTTGGCAATATTCGGGTGGCCATGCTGGCCAACGGCTTGATCTGGGCGGTGGCCCTCTGGCGGTGGCGTGATGAACAGGCCCGCAGCTTTTTAATTGCCTGGAGCACCCTATTGTTGGGGGGCTTAATCACGGGACTGGCGGCCTTTAATCTCTTGCCCCGCAATTTCTGGACCACCCATGCCCTGCAAATGGGTACCGCCATTCAGGTGGTGCTGCTCTCGCTGGCGCTGGCCGAGCGCATGCGCACCGGTCAACAGCGGGTGCTGGTGGCTGAGCAAGCCCGCCGCCGTGAAGCCCAGCAGGCCCAGCAGGTGCAAGAGAATCTGGTGCAACGCCTGCAAAAGCTGGATCGTTTAAAAGACGATTTTATGGCCAATATTAGCCATGAGCTGCGCACGCCCTTAAACGGAATTATTGGCATCAGTGAGTCTTTAATGGACGGCGCTGCTGGCCCCCTGGCTCGCGAACAGCACAAAAATTTGGCGCTGGTGGTGGCTTCTGCACGCCGCTTGTTTCATCTGGTATCTGATTTATTGGACTTTTCTCAGATCAAGCATCGCGAAATCCAGTTGCATCTCAGGGCGGTGGGGCTACGTGAAGTGGTCGATGGCGTCTTGCGTTTGTCGGAACCCTTGATCGGACAAAAATCCCTGACCCTTGAAAACCATATCGCGATGGATACCCCCGCGGTATGGGCCGATGAAGATCGCCTGCAGCAGATTTTACACAATCTGGTGGGCAACGCCATTAAATTTACCGCTGAGGGTTTTGTGCGGGTGCATGCAAGGGTCAAGGCTGATCACATTGAGGTGCGGGTGACGGACTCCGGCATGGGCATTGACCCCGCTCATCAGGAGCGCATTTTTGAGGCCTTTGAGCAGGCCGATGGTTCGATTACCCGCAGTCACAGTGGCACAGGGCTGGGGCTGGCCATTACCCGTCAGCTGTTGCGCTTGCAAGGGGGAGACATCGACGTGGATTCGCAACCGGGGGCTGGCTGCACCTTTATTTTTACCTTGCCGCTGGCAAAGGTGCAACAGGCCACGGCAGTGAACACGGCACCGGCGTTGCGACAGACAGCCCGTTTGCGGGCGCTGTTGCCCGGCACCCAGGAGTTAGAACTAGAGGCTCTGCAGCGGGCAGAGCAACTGGCTGCCTTGAACTTGCCTGCCATTCCCGAAGATCGTAGCTTCCATATTTTGATTGTGGACGACGAACCGGTGAACTTGCAGGTGCTGGTGAACATGCTGTCCTTACAGAACTACACCGTTACACGGGCTGACAGTGGTCAGGCCGCGCTGGCGGCTTTAGAACAGCAAACCTTTGATCTGATTTTGCTGGACGTGATGATGCCCCACATGTCGGGTTATGAAGTGTGTGCAGCCATTCGCGAGCGTTACCCCGCCAGTGCCCTGCCTGTGGTGTTTTTAACGGCCCGCAGCCAGACCGAAGACGTGGTGCACGGCTTTGAAACGGGAGCCAATGATTATTTGAGCAAGCCGGTGGCTAAAAATGAGCTGCTGGCCCGGATTCAAACCCATATTAAGTTATCTAAGTTAAATGTGTCGTACGCCCGGTTTGTGCCCGATGAGTTTTTGCGCTTTTTAGGATACGACAGTATTTTAGATGTCAAACTGGGCGATCAGGTGCAGGAAGAAATGACCGTTATGTTTGCGGATATTCGCAGCTTTACGAGTTTGTCTGAGCAATTGACCCCCAAAGAAAATTTTGATTTTCTCAACGATTACCTCAGTCGAATTTCGCCGGTCATTCGCATTCATAAAGGCTTTATTGATAAATACATTGGCGATGGCATTATGGCACTCTTTCCTCACCGGGCCCAGGAGGCCTTAGATGCGGCCTTAGAAATGTTTGAAGAGCTGGCCAGTTATAACGTGGAGCGGCAGGTGGTGGGGTATATCCCCATTCAAATTGGCATTGGCTTACATACGGGAATGCTCATGCTGGGTACCATTGGCGAGTCCGAGCGCATGGAAGGCACGGTGATTTCTGACGCCGTCAATACCGCGGCCCGCATGGAAGGGCTCACCAAACTCTACGGGGCCAGCATTATTTTGTCTCAGCAAACCCTCAATGAACTCACCGAGCCCGAAAGATATGCCATTCGCTACCTTGGTGAGGTACGGGTCAAGGGCAAGCAGGAGCGCACCGCGATTTATGAGGTGTTAGAGCCTTACCTGTGTGTCGACTACGCTGCCCGTTACCGCAGTTTAGAGGATTTTGAAGCCGCCGTGAAAGCCTATTTTAAGCGGGATTTGAGCGATGCCCTGGAAGGGTTTACGCAGATTTTAGCCCAGAATCCCGAAGATACTGCGGCCCGTTATTACCAGGAGCGCTGCCAACAGTTTTTACAGCAGGGCCTGCCAGAGGATGTCTCACCGACCTTTGTCTAATCGAAGACGCGATCGCTCAAATGCTTATCACGTCTTTTTTACTCAGAACGACGCGCCTGGGATGACGCACGAAACACATGGTGGGTCGTGATATATTCGGCCACCGCTGGACTCACCCACTGTTGCCAGGGAAGATCTTTAGCAACGGCATCACGCACGGCTGAAGCAGAAATTGGCAGATCCAGCGGGAGGGTGTGTATCTGATTCAGGTAAGCATGATCCACAGTGCCCTGCTCTGTCAGGCCTGGATAGGTATGCGCAGGGCGAGCTCCCACCCACAGTTGAGTATTTTGTGCAAACAAAGTAGAGAGGGCCTGATCGATGCCTCCGGTGTCGGTGTAGTACCTGGGCATAAGCACGCGAGCATAAAGGTCGCTACCACAGACAAAGTCTACCTGCTGCGCTTGTGCGTGTAAAAATAATGCTTTGGTGCTCAACAGTGTGGGCGTTAGCGTGAGTACGACGGCATAAGGTTCAGTGGCAAGCATGCCCAGGCGGTGAAGCACGCTTTGATCAGCAACGGTGCCCTTGTCTGCGTTGTTTAAGGCCAATTCAAACAGGGGTAGCACCGTGTCTGTTGTTGTGCTGGTGTTGGCCGCTGAGGCAGCTGCGTTTAAAAGCGCAGTGTGGGCGCGTGTCACCGGGTTGAAAGATCCTTTGGCTACAAGTACATGTTGATCTCTCAACGGCTCGACATAGCGTTGTGCCACACCTTGATGTAAGTAAATCAGCGGGCTCCAGCCAGCTCGTAGCAAGTGCAGGTGGGTCGATAGCTCTTCGCCTTCACTGCTGTGCCAGACATCAATTTCTAAAACATCTTTTAAGCTTACCTCTATCGCTTCAGGGGTAAGCTGATTCTGGCTTAACAGCCATAAGAGCTCAATGCCAAGCAGACCACAAGCCAGTTGTTGGTCTACGCGATTGGGGAACGTTTCTGTGGCACGACGCAAGCGGAAGTGAATGCACCAACGTCGATGGTCTGTCGTATACAGAGCGAGCCAGCCATGGTGATCTCGCCCCGGGAGTTCGTTGTGAGTCCTTAAACTCGCACTCATGGCCAGAGCAAATTCGTTGGGGGTGTGGGTGTATCCTTCGTTGAGACGCTGCATGGCCCAGTAGCATACGCGCTCTGCGGACACCGAACGGGTATTGGGGGCGTCGGGGTAAGCCGCCTGCTGGGCACTGCGGGCATAGCGGGTGTAGGCAGCGTCAAGAGTGGCTGAAGCCCCTGCCTGGGTTTGCAATAGACTTTGCACCCAGCTGCCAGTCCCCGCTTCCTCTAACTGCCCATGCCAGCTAGAGCGGTGCAGGTCCTGAATTTTTTTGATCCAGCACCCGGGAAGCTCAAAGCTGGGCAAGGTAGATTTAGGCACAGTGTTGGGTTTGGGGCATTTTAGCTATTGGGTAAAAACACACGGAAGCCACCGTAGCGTCCATTGTTGTTCATGGTGACGCCCCAGTTTTGACGGCCGTCGCTGTAAGCCTGGCCGTTTTCGCCAATAATCTCAATGTGACCGTGGCTGAATCCGTTGCTGGGATTTTGGGCGCGCAGATTAGGATCGGGATTGCGATCCCACACCACAATGGCACCCGGCGGCAAGCTACGCAAATCCCCGCGACTAACAGGGCTCATCTCGGTGAAGCGATCCTGATGGTGGTTGGCCAGCACATCGGCCGCCTGATAAGCGGAGTTGAGGTTGTTGCCGGTGCGCGGATCTCGCAGTTCAACACCCACACCTTCTAAGGCCAGGCGGACGCCCCTGAGACACTTGCCGCTATTGTCCATCTCACTGTCTACATTGCGGGCGCTGGCCACCAGGCTATTGCCGAAGTCTGTGGCCACAGGCCGGGGACGGTTGGGGTCACTGTCCGGGAGTGCTTCAGATTCGCCGGGTACGTAGCGATCGATGGTGCCATCCTGGGCCTGGCGAAGGTCTTCTACACCCTGGTTGGCGAGGGCAGCGCCCGACTCCAGGTCTTGTACGCTGCCCGCGGGGTCTCGCAGAAGTTTTTCAAAGGCCTTCTGTACACCATCCAGGGTTTTGGGGCCAAATTGACCGTCAATGCCGGTTGTGTTGCCTTCGTAACCAAGGTTTGCGCCGCTGGCCACCGCAAACTTTTGTAAGGCCAGCACATCGTCGGTGCCCATTTTACCCTGGGCAATGCGATCTAAGCTGGCCAGAAGCTCCTGACCCAGCGGGCTTTGAGACAGTTGCTCACGCAGGGCCGGGTTGGCATCGATTTGGGTTTTGAATTGGTTGAGGTATTGGCTTAACTTTTGGTTGACGTTGCCCCGCTCTAATTCGAAGTATCCCACGTTGGGGTTGGCCTGGACAAAGCTGCTCAATTCGTTATAATTGGCGCTGGTGCCGGGCATTTGGCTGGTGTTACTTTGCGCCTGAGGGGTTGCCTGGGTGCCATTGGCCTGAAAATTGGCGTCGGTGACCTGAGGATCTACGGGTTCAAACCAGGCTTCAATGGTGTCAGCGGCTTTTTGAAAGAAGCTGCTGATCTTGCCAAAAAAACCGGTGCTTTCGCTGCTAGAGGCAGGTGAGGCTGCTGGTGCGGCGCCTGTGGTGACGGTGCGGGCTGTGGGGCTGTTTTGGCCTGAAAGTTGCCCGGTGTAGGGCGTATGGCCGGTGCGGTTGACGTTAACCATAAAGAAACCTCGTTGTCTTGTGCTCAGTGGCATGCAATGGTTTTATTCTACCCTGTTTCACAAAAAAAATAACAATTTGCTAAAATATTCCCATGACACACACACCGCTTTTAGAATGTATTCCCAATCTCAGCGAAGGTCGCAATCACAAGGCCCTGGATCAACTCTGGGAGCATTTACAGACCATTCCCCAATTGCATTGTCTGCACCAACACCGCGATGCAGATCATCACCGCAGCGTGCTGACCCTGGCGGGCACCCCCACTGCTTTGACCGAAGCGGTGTATCGCCTTTATGATTGGTCTGCACAGCACATTGACTTGCGTCAGCACAGCGGTGCGCATCCCCGTATGGGGGCTGTGGATGTGTGCCCGTTTGTGGTGCTTGAGGGCATGACGCCTGCCAGTGCGGTGGCTTTCTCTCACGGGGTGGCCCGAGAGGTCTCCGCCCGTTGGCAGTTGCCCGTGTTTTACTATGAGCAAAGTGCCAGAGCGTCTAAAGAGCACCGTTTGCCCCTGTTACGCAAGCAGTGGCGTCTCCATGAATCTCAGGCGCTAAGTACCGCCGACGTGGGGGCGGAATTGCCAAATGAGAGACTCGGGGCTACGGTGATGGGGGTGCGCGGTCCCCTGATTGCCTGGAACGTCTGGTTACACAGCGAAGATTTGACTCTGGCTCAGGGGATTGCGGCTACCCTGCGGGAAAGCAACGGGGGCTTTGGGGGGTTACGGGCGCTGGGCTTGTATTTGCCGCGGGCCCGGCAGGTGCAAGTCTCGATGAACTTAATTGACCCGTCACGCAGCAGTTTGTTTGCGATTTTTCAGCGCATTGAAGCCCTCGCGACCCAGGCGGGAGTAAGTATTGATCAGACAGAGTTTATTGGTCTGGTGCCTGAGTCAGCCTTTTTTGAAGTGGCCGCCTGCTTTTTAAAAGCAGTGCCCACGTTGGCCACGGAGCACGGGCTCAATACCCGTTTGCGGGCCATTAAAAACAGAGATTTTCAGGATTTCTTTGCGTAGATCACACCCCGCTCAAATAAGTTATGGTATGATGTGTCAGTAGTAAAAAATAAAACACATTTAACTTAAACTTAATACATCCAAAATAGACCGAAAGGAACTACACGTCATGGAAAGCACTTTAGCAATGTCTGCAATCGCAGCGGGTCTTGCAGTAGGCTTAGCTGGTATCGGATCTGCTATCGGCATGGGTATTGCAAGTGGTAAAGCATTCGAAGGAATTGCACGTCAACCCGATGCTGAACCCTCTATCGCCCGTAACATGCTCCTGGCTCTTGCCTTTATGGAAGCCGTTGCGATTTATGGTCTCGTTGTTGCCCTGATTCTGACCGTAGCGAACCCTTTTAAATAAGGCCAGCGTTTACATAAGATTTTAGCAGAGCCCCGTCACGCAAGTGACGGGGTTTTTGCGTTGGGATCTTGCATAAAGCCATGCTAAAGTGGGTACAATACCTATAACACGCCAAATCAAACATTCTGAGGTGATTATGTCCATTCCTCCTACTTCTCCCACATTACCCGGTTTAGGGCAAATCCCCAGTGCGCGCAGTACGCAAGTTCCCGCGGGAATCACCCCTGGCTTTGACGCTTCAGGCATTACCTCAGGTAGCTCCTTTACGCCGCAAGAGTATGAACGTCTGTTTCAGGCGGTCAACGGTCTGGACTGTACGCCGCAAGAAAAACAACGTTTGTTTGGTACCTTGCGCCTCATTCAGTCCATGTCGATTCCGCCAGACGGTACCTTTAGTCCTGAGCAGATGGCCCAAATTGAACAGTCGCTTGCGGATGCCACGCCGGGCGTAAAATCCTTTGTGCAAGAAATCAAGAATCAGTTTTTTCCAGGCCAACCCTCAGCACTCTCGAGCCCTGACCAGGTCTCTCTGGGAAATAATGGGGTCAACACCAGCCCACCACAAGTTGAAGATCGCAGTATGTTGGCCACCTACAAACCCGAAAAAAAGCGCAACTTTTTTCAGCGTATTCTCGACGCGATTATGCGTTTGTTTACGGGTAAACCCAAAGACTCCAATGAAGCGGTGTTTCGTCAAGTCTCCAGTTTTGGACCCACGGCCCCGCAGGCACAGTTTGGCGGTCAACCTGCCCCAGGACAGGGCGTTCCTACGGGGGGCTATGCGGGTTCCGCAGAGCCTGCGTACGAGATTGATACGGACGCCAGTTCCGGCAATAACGGCGAGGTTTACGGCAAGTCCAACTTCCACGATGAGAACAAGTTTGTGCCCACCTTTGCCATCTCGGCTTATCATGAGTCAGGTGTGATGCGTAAAGAAGATGATCCCTATGCGGTGGGCGGTATTAGCAACCCTAACCGTTCTGGCGATCTTGGGGGCAAGTCGTACGGGCCTTATCAGTTTGAGTCTTCCACCTATGCCGATGGCAGCATCAGTCGCAACCCCCAGGGCAGCACGCTGGCACGATTTATCAATGATCCCAGCAACCCCTATGGGCCACAGCTGAAGGCAGCTGCGCAACAACACGGTCTGGCCAGCGCGCAGTTCGATGCGGTGTGGAAGCAATTAGCAGCCAGCGATAACAAAGCCTTTGGTCAGGCACAAGAGCAATTTATGTTGAAGGAAACCCAGGGTCAGGCGCAAAACTTCTTTAATTTGGCAGGCCTGGGACCTGAGGTGCAGCAGAACGCAGCCATGCGAGATCTGGTGATTGGCACGGTAAACCAGGTGGGCGGGCTGGCCGAGCAGGCAGCAATACACCTCAAACAAAAAGCCACAGAATTGGGACGTCCCCTAAGTACCAAAGAAGCGGCCAATCTTTTGATTGACTTCAAACGGGCAAATATTCCCAACTGGTTTCGTTCTTCTCCTGGCGCCCATCAGGGTGTAGCCAATCGCTACGCTGACGAAAAACAGCATGTGAACACCAGTCTGGCCTTCGTCGATACCCCGGTGTCGGAGACGACCCAAACGGTTTAAAAGGGTTTAGGCGCTTTTGCGACGGCGAAGGCCTTCGCCGAGCAGAATCAAGCAGAAGCCCGGAATGAGGGGCCAGTCTCCCCAGCGGGTGTACAGGGTCAGGGGCTGATTTTGCAAGGCGGCCCGTGAAATACCCTGAGACAGAGAGGTCTGTTCTAAAGGAAGGCTTTGCTTTAAAATGCGCCCGTAGGGGTCAATAAAGGCAGAAATGCCCGTGTTGCCGGCTCGGGCCAAATAACGCTGGTTTTCGAGACTGCGCAGTACGGCATGACCCAAATGCTGGTACAGGGCGATGGCGTCGCGATACCAGCCGTCATTGGTAATCACCACCAGCAGGTCTGCTCCGGCTTTGACTGAGCTGCGAGACACCTCAGGGTACACCGACTCAAAACAAATTTGGGTGCCCACTTTACCAAAGGCGGTGTCAAAGAGCGCTGGGCTGCTGCCGGCCGCGGTGTCGCTGTTCATGGGGTTGAGCTTTTTCACCAGTGCACCCACCGCAGGAATCGATTCTAAGGTGTTGCGGTACGGAAAAAACTCGCCAAAAGGCACCAACTGGCGTTTGTAATACCAGCTTTGCAATTGACCTGACGGATTATACAGTGCCGCCGCGTTATAAATGGGGCTTTCGCCACGTATTTCTTGATCAAAGGCACCTGAAATAAAATAACCGTTGGTCCGCTGAGCCAGTTGCCCAAAGGCTTGATCGTACATGCCAATATGGCGCAAGACGATGGGCAAAGCGGACTCGGGCCAAATCACCAGATCCAGCTTGTCTTGCGGGCTTTGCTGCAAGGCCAATTGGGTCTCTTTGCTGTAAACACCGAAAATGTCTGCAATGTTTTTCCAGTATTCTTCGTTCGTGGACCATTTTTGACCCTGGGGTATATTGCCCTGCACCACGGTCACCTCGACGGGATCCTCGGCTTCGGTCACGGGGTGGGTGTTTAAGCGATTGTACCCATAGAGTAAAAGCACGCTGATTGTGCCTAAAACACTGAGCCCCGAGCGAAACCCGGGATATTTCCAATAGGGTTTGGGCTCTGGGTCTGGACCAAAAGCCAGTACAAAACGGGCCAGCGCCGCGTTGAGCGCAAGAATCAACGCGCCAATGACCAATTGCCCCGTGTGGGGCACAATCTGTAAAAGCCACAGGTTCTGATACTGCGACATGGCCAGTCGCGCCCAGGGTAAAGACATTTGCCCCATGGCCTGCACCGACTCCATAAACATCCATAAAATAGCCGGGTAAACCACTCGCAGGACACCCTGGGGCTTGAGTGCACCCAGTACCAGCCCATAGAGCAGGCTCCACAAGGACACAAACAACGAAATCCCAAAAATACCGCCGTACACAATCAGCAGGCTGGTGCTATTGTCTACACCGGGCAGCCAGGTTAACGGATGCAGTTCTTTGAGCCAGTGAATAATGCCGATGTAAAAAGAAGCCCCAAAGAGCCAGCTGTAAAAGCCTGAGCGTCTGGCTAAGGCCCAACGTCCGGCTTCCGGGTGTGTTTCCTGGTGACGAAAAAGCACATACAACCAGGGTACAAAGCTGATCCAAACCAGCCAATCGGTGGAGTGGGTGGAAAAAGCCAGGGCACTCAGCAGTCCTGAGGTGATACACAGCAGGCTTTGGCGTAAATGGTGTTGTTGGGCGGCTTGCATTATTGAAATAGATGACCGTACAGCTTTCTAATAAAAGGCGCGATTTTTTCAGCGTCATCCTGGGTTTTGACGGGCAAGAAACGGGTTTCGCGTTCGACCCGTAAGCATTGAATACTGAGATCCCGACTGAGGTCTCCGGCGAGCCGTTCAAATTGTAAGACGCTTTCGCCATCTACTTCTTTTTTGACCACATACCAGGGCAGATCAAATTCTTGCAGCAAGGCCTCTGCCGAGAAAATGTACGAGGCGGTGTTAAAGACATCAATGCTGTCTTGATCAAAGGATTCGGGGAATAAAAAGCCTTCCACCAGTTGCAGGCGGCCATTCACCTCTGCTGGCGCGCCCCCTTTGTCACCGGGATCCTTATCAGCCACTTCAATGGTCATTTGTTTTTTGCTGTCTATATGCTGCCCCAGAATGGCGGGCTCAAAGGTGGCGCCTAAGTTATCGATGTTTGAAAACAGTAGGTATTTGCCGTGATTTTTAATGAACTTCTGTAACAGTTGGCTTTCGCGGAAGGCGAAGGGAAAGTCGCCGTGACCTGAGGTGGCACAGTCTATCTGACCGTCTACTTTACGCACGACCCCTTCAGCACTAATGCGCGGCAGTTTAAACTGTTGGAACACGTGAATGCTTTCAGCATGGCCAAAGTAATTGTGCTCCGTTAAAAATTTGAGAATGGGCTCGTGGGTGTGAAAAGAGGTCATCAAATAGAGGGGGATGCCCGCGCCGCACAGGGCTCTTACTTTGAGCTCCAAAAAGGTGATGTCTTCTAAAATGGGGAACAGAGCTTTGGCTTCGGGGTATTGGAAGCGGGTGGCCATGCCACCGGCCAGCACCACCGCTGCCACTTCACCGTTGGCCACCGCCTGTTTGCCGATCTGTTTCAGCTGGTTGTATTCTCCATGGCCGAGTTGAGCCATGTCTTTGATTTCACTGGCCCGTGGTGGCGTAACGTTAGCCTGAAGGCGAATTTTATCGGGGCTCAAATCTCCAGCCTGGTATTTTTGTAACAGTTCCTGAAACAGGGCTTTGTTCATTTTCGCAGCTCCCAGTTGGTTCACCAGAGGTACAATCACCGGACGGCGCTGGCTTTCCTGGTAAATAATGCGGCTGAGGTGGTCACTGACCCAGTTTTCGCACTGTTCAAGGGTCACCTCGCGGTCTTGCTTATACCATTTGTCCCACTGTTTTTGCAGGGCCTGGCGCAGCTGTTCGGCCATTTCCTCGTGGAAGTTTTCCATTTGATCTTCTAATGGGAAGCCGCGGCTGGTGATTTTAGGCTGCAAAGCAGGAGCGCCCAGTTCATCAAAGGTAACGGACACCATAATGACGCCTTGCTTGACCAGACGGTGGCGTTCTTTGAGTTCTTTTTTCTCTAAATATCCCGCCCCTCGGCCTGAAATCATGGCATATCCCGAAGGGATTTTTCCCGTGATTTCTGCTTTGTCGGGACCCAGGGCGAGCCGTTCGCCAATATCCAGTAGAAAAATATGTTCATCGGTCATGCCGGTGGCTTTGGCGAGGCGTCCGTGGGCTTCCATTTGGCGATACTCACCGTGGGTGGGCACAAAGTATTTTGGCTTGGTCAGGTTGAGCATGAGTTTTAGCTCTTCCTGGCTGGCGTGCCCTGAAGCGTGTAAGCCCCGGCGGGACTCGTACATCACGTGAGCTCCTCGCTCCACCAGACGATTAATATTGCCATAAATGGACTTTTCGTTGCCGGGAATAGGGGTGGAGGACATAATAATGGTATCCCCCGCTTGAATTTCCACATGGTGATGCCGACCCGTGGCCATACGGCTCAGGGCGGCCATTGGCTCGCCCTGGGCACCGGTGGTCAAAATGGCCACCTTTTCATCGGGATAATTTTTGATTTCCTCGGCATCAATCAGGGTGCCGGGCGGATAGTTTAAATACCCCATTTGATGGGCAATTTCGGTATTGCGTTTCATGCTGTGGCCCACAAAGGCAATGTGGCGATCAAACTCGACACAGCGGTTGACAATTTGCTGAATGCGGTGCAGGCTTGAGGCAAAGGTGGCTACAATGAGGCGGCCTTTGGCCTGTAAAAAGGCCAAACGAAAATTTTCGGCCACGTCGTGTTCTGACACCGTATGGCCAGGTGTGGTGGCATTGGTGCTGTCAGAGACCAATAGCAGTACACCGTCTTCACCCAGTTGGGCAAACTTAAAATAATCGGTGGGCTGCTGATCAATGGGGGTGGGATCCATTTTAAAGTCGCCGGTAAAGACAATGGCGCCATGTTCGGTGTGTACGGCCAGTCCCAAAGCCCCTGAAATGCTGTGGCACACGTGAATAAACTCCACTTCAAAAGGCCCAATGTGCAGGTGGCTGCGACCGGCGATGGATTGGAGCTTGTCTTTGTAATTGCCGTCGATTTTGGTAATGCGTTCTGCCAAAAGGCCCAGGGTGAGTTCTGAGGCATAAATGGGCGGGCAGTCGTCGAGATCTTCGAGCAAATAGGTTAAGCAGCCCACATGGTCTTCATGGGCATGGGTGAGTACAATGCCTTTAAAATGCGCTTGATTTTGAATGACATAGTCATAGTCGGGCAGGATGTAATTCACGCCGTACATGTCATCATCAGGAAACTTGAGTCCTGCGTCGATCATTAAGAAGTCGTCACCGCGAAACACCAGCCACATGTTTTTGCCGATTTCGCGCAGGCCCCCCAGCGCTGCGACACTGTATTCTTGAGTCATAATTTTACCGTTTTGAGTTTTTCTTGTGTTGTTTCTAAGATAGCAGACAAATCTGCCCGTAAGGAGTCATTGAGGGGCTGTAAAGGCAGGCGTAGCCCCCCGGTCTGAAGGCCCATTTGCGCCAGTGCGGCTTTGGTGGGTGCCGGACTGGGCGCACAAAAGAGCGCTTGTACCAGCGGTAATAGTGTTTCGTGGAGGGTGCGCGCCTGATCGATGTGTCCTGCAAAAAAGGCCTGGACCATGGCTTGTACCGCGTCACCGGCCACGTGACTCACCACAGAGACCACGCCCTGCGCTCCCAGGCTCAGCATGGGCAAGGTGAGCGGGTCGTCACCACTGTAGATGCAAAAGCTGTCTCCCAGGCGGCGGTGGGCTTCAGAAATGGCCACCAGGTCTCCGCTGCTGTCTTTAAGGGCGACAATACGCGGGTGTTGCGCCAGCTCACACAAGGCGTCCACGCCCAGGTTCACGCCGGTGCGTCCGGGATGATTGTATAGAATAATGGGGAGATGGACTGCATCCGCCACGGCGGTAAAGTGAGTGACCAGATCGGCCTGCGAGGGCTTGTTATAGTAGGGGTTTACTACGAGCAAGCCTTGCACACCCAGAGCTTCTGCCCTTTGAGACAACGCGATGGTTTCGCGGGTGCTATAAGAGCCTGTGCCCGCAATAACCGGCGCACGACCGCGCACATGGCTTAAGGTTTCACGAAAAAGCTGTTCTTTTTCGGAGGTGTTCAGGGTGGGGGCTTCACCGGTGGTGCCGCTTACCACCAGGGCATCGCTCCCGTGGGCGAGTAAATGGTCAATCAGCAAATGCAATTGTGAGATATCGAGGGCTTCGTTGCTATCGAAGGGTGTGACCATAGCGGTGAGCACCCTGCCGAAAGGGGCTAAATTGTGGGACATCGGATACAGTTCCTGGATTTTTTACTCTAGTTTAGCATGTTGCCAGGGCAATGCTTAGACCTTTTGGGGACTGTCTTCTTGCTCTGGCTCTGCTTTTTGCTCCAGGGTCTCACGGTGATCTTTGTAGGTTTGCAGCAAGATCCGATAATAATCGAGCAGTTCAGCCACTTTGTATTCAAGGGCTTCTCCTTCATAATCGGCCAGGGTTTCAGCACTGTATTCGATTTGTGAGAACAGGTGAGATTCCATATGTTCAATATATTGCAGATCGTCCTGGACATCATCCATGCGGGGCCTAAAAAAGTCGCTCAGGTCCATATCGTCTTCATCGCGCACGATTTGAATGCCGCGGGCCTCTAAAATGCTGCGCTGTCCCCAGAACTCATTGAGTAAGAAACGCAGGGCCATTAACGAGCCGTGAGGCAATAAATAGGGGGAGCGCATCACAATATACAGCGCTTCTCGCAGCGAGATAATATCGTTGGCATCGGTTAAGATCAAACTGTTTAAATAAAAGTTTGTAGAGAGCCTCAGGGTGGGCAAACAGAGGCGCTGAAAGGCTTCCATCAACGCGAAAAAGCCCGCATTGAACACCTGGTTATTGGCCTCCTGGGCCTCGTCTACACCGCCGTGTAAGCGAAAACCCAACTCCAGCACCGGTAAAAACAGGGTCATAAAGTCCCCCACCTGCGACTGCATGGTGTCAGATAAAGCGAGACGTTTACCGTGGTACAGGTTTTGAAAGGCATCATAGCGGCCTGCGAGCAGTTGTTGGGTTTCGGGCAGCAGCTCTTGAGACAGTTCCATCAACAATAAACCTGCTCTGAGCAATTGCTGGATATCTTCCACCTGACTGCGCTCAGATTGGTTGTTTTGTTGATCTTCACGGCTGAGCTTTTTGCGGAGATTTTCTTGCTCTTGATACTGCTGTTGGACAATATTGTCCAGGGTGTCCTGGGCAATAGCCCCCTGATCCACCAGGAGTTGTCCCAGGGGTTTAGCCGCGGGGCCCGCTTGCATTTGTACCGACAGAGCGGCATGAAGCTGCTCGCGGGTGATGACTTCTTTCTGGATCAGCAATTCACCCAGAGGCTGTTGTATGGCCATGCGGGTTTGCATGAATTTTTCAAACTCATCTTCACTTAAAAAACCTTGTTCAATGAGCACCTGGCCCAGAAGTTTGTCGCTGTGCTCTGCCTGTATTTTAAGCGCTGTTTCCAGCTGTTCCTCGGTAAGTAAACCCGTTTCTACCAGCTGTTGCCCAAGGGGTTTGAGGGTTAAGACAGACATGTTTTGCATCGAAAATAGCACCTTAAAGAGAAGATGCTTTTATTATACCGTGTTTGAAAAACAACGCCTAAAAAAATTGCAAGGCTGGGGGGGAGTTATCCCGCTTGCAGGATTCTTTTGGAAAATGAAATTAGTAAAATTACCTGGCTTGACGAGGTATCAATAACCTCCTATAATGCAAGCATCATTTTTTAAATCACAGCATGTTAACTATTTTAATCTTAAAATTTAGGGGTGTTTTCCTATGGCTTTTTACACGCATAAAAAACGGCTTCAACAGGTCGCTTTACTGTTGGCTTTGAACGTAGTTACTAGCGGGTTAGCGGGGTGCGCTTCCCCTTCACAGGGCCGCCTTGATGCCAGCCCAGAACCCTCCACCGTGGCGCCTGCCCTGTCGGCTGTGGCAACTTCATCCACCGAAAAGCAGAATGCGGAAAATCCCGAGGCTGCTGCACCTGCACCTGTTTCGAGCCCGCGCAGTAATCGCCGCTTGTTGCCCATGAAAGAAATAAAACCGCTCACTTACGCTCAGGAAATTGAAGCCTCTTTTCGCACCCTGGGCATTCATGGTCTCGGGGCAACCTTGACCCAGAACTTTTTTTTACAGCTTTCCTTAAAAAGTTTTCTTGAGAACACTTCGCGGGTGGGCCTTTCCACCGATGCACGTGTGGCGCTGGCAGAACAGGTTATGGATGAATTGAAAAAGGGCATGGTGGCGAGCCTGAACTTACATAGTCAGGCCAGTGAGGAAGCCCTGGAACGCGTAAAAAAATTGTCTCCTGCTGCCGAAGTCCAGGCCCAGCACCAGAGCTACATCACCATGCTGGAGAAGGAGTCCAGGTATATGCGCACCCTGTCTGAGGTGGTGTCAGAAAGTGACCTGAATTTCTTTACCATGAATACACCCGGCGAAAATGTCTGGGAAACCCAGGCTCTGGAGCGCAGTCAACTGTCTAAAGCAGAGCTATCGCGCTCCACGGGGGTGAGAACCTTTTTGACAGACCATTGGAAAGTTGCTCATCGGGATCTTTTGGGGCCTATCAAAAAACACGACGCCTACACCGCTTTAGAGCATCGCGCCTTCTTTCTGGATCAATCGGTGGATTTGCACTTGCTTTTAAAAGATATCGCTGCCTTTTTTATTCAGAAGCCTGATGCCAGCGTGCTTTCGCAAAAAGAAAACCTGTTGCTTGAGAAGGTGCAGAACATGGGAGGCATCCAGCCTGTAGACAGCGACTTAGAAGCCCATTATGCCCTTTACGATTGGACCGTGGCCTCTCATGAACTGGTGAAGCAAATTAAGGCGTATGCGGCGTCCCATCAGGACACTGAAGCGGTCTTCAATTTGACCACTGCGGCGCAGAACCCTGAACTTTCAAAAGCGCTGTCCTATTGGCTCGTGTGTTATTTTAATGCCAACGGCACTGTTCCTGAGGTGTATATTCCTGAAAAATAGCTGTTAAGCTGGTAAACTGGGTGATGTATGTCACTCTTTTCACTCACTCCTGAACAACAGCGCGTGGTGGCCCACAATACCGGGCCTGCCCTTGTTTTTGCCGTGGCGGGCGCAGGCAAAACCACTGCCATGGTCCACCGCATTCAGCGCCTGGTTCAACAACAGGTCTTTGCGCCACAGCGTATTTTGGCCACGTCTTTTAGTCGTGCCACTGTACAAGATATTCGCGCTGCCCTGAGCCCCTGGCCCCACTGCGCAGAGGTGCAGGTGGCCACGCTGCATGCGGTGGGGCTTCGGATGTTGCATGAAGGTGCTGAGCGGGGCCTGATTCCTGTGCCCCAGGTGGCTGGAGAAGGGGGTACGCACTCTGAACGATCGCTCTTGCGTCAGGCACTGGGTAAAGCGCGCCACCAGCGCTTAGAGTTGCCGCCTAACTTAGATGAGCAAGACTTTTTATCTTATGTGGGCATGTGCAAAGGCAATTTTGCTTACCCCGAGATGCCCGCCTTGCCTGCCGCCGCACAGGCCTGTATACAGCAAGCCAAAGCGCCTGAGGAGTTGGACTATTATTTAGAACTCTACCGTATTTTTGAACATACCCGCCGCAGCCTGGGCCTGATCACCTTTGACGATATGCTGCTCTCGGCCTGGGAGCTCTTACAGCGTTCTCCTGAGCTTTTGCACACCTTTCAAGGCTTTTATGACTGTGTGATTGTAGATGAGTTCCAGGACGTCAACGCGGTGCAAAGTGAAATTTTAGATTTATTGACCCATCGGCATCGCAATTACATGGCGATTGGCGACGATGATCAGACCATTTATGAGTGGCGCGGTGCGAGCCCTCGCTTCATTTTGTCTTTTCCGGAACGCTATCAGGCCACGAAGTATTTGCTGCGCGAAAACTTCCGCTCGCAGGCCAGCCATTTGGCGCTGGCCAATCGCATGATCGCCCATAATCAACAGCGTGAGCCCAAACAACTGCATTTAACGCGCGGCTTCGGCGGCAAAACTGAGGCCCGGCATGTGTCCGATGAAGTGGCCCAGGCGCGACAACTGGTCACCGATATTATGCGCTCCTGTCAGGCGGGTTACCGCTTTGAACAACAGGCCATTTTGGTGCGCTTATACGCCCAGAGTCCCTATCTGGAGCAGGCGTTGATTGAGGCCTTTATTCCCTATCGTCTGGTGGGGTCGGTGCCCTTTTATCAGCGACAAGAAATTCGTACCCTGATTGAATATTTGCATTTGGCTCAGGTGGAGCGTGAGGTGCAGCAGGCACGGGCCCAGGGACAGCGTATGGATCCGAATGTGCTTTTGGGCCAGCAACGGCGCTGGCAGCATTTGGCTAACCGTCCGGTGCGCTATTTGAATCGCTATTGGTTGGATTGGGTGGCCGAACGCATCGGTAAAGGCGAGTCTTTGGTGCTGATTCTGCGTCAGCTGGCGGAGCAGGCCGATACGCCCTATCAGCGTAAATTGGTGACGGTGCTGGCGGATATTGTGAAAGATCTGGTGGAAACGGGTGTCGACACCGATGCGGGAGAAATTTTAAGCCGTTTAGAAGCTGATTTACGCTATTGTCAGTTTTTACGTAAGAGTAGCGGCTTTCCTGAAACGGGCGAAGGGCGTGCACGCACGGTGGAAGCCTTTTTAGACTACGCCGTTGGTAAAGGCAATCCCGAAGCTCTGGCCCAGCATTTGCAAGAGCTGGCCCAGGCCCAGCGTCATGATGAAGACAGCATTATTTTGACCACGATCTTTCGGGCCAAAGGGCTGGAATGGCCTGTGGTCTACATTCCCCATTGTAATCAGGGGTATATCCCTTACCGTTCCGGTCACTCCTTAGAAGAAGAACGGCGTTTGTTTTATGTGGCCTTAACCCGCCCCCGAGAGCATTTATACCTGTATATTTTAGACGATTTTCCGATTTCTCGCTTTTTGACCGAAGCCGCGCACGATCAGACCCTTTCGTTGGTGGATCAGACGGCTTTGACGCTGGCGCAACCTTTGACCCAGTGGGATGTGGAGCGTTCGTTGGGGCTTTTGCGCTCGCAACCCAGTTTGATGCTGCACCGTTATTTGTCTCAGTGGTGGCCTTCAGCCCCCCAGGAAAAAGCCGTGACTCTGAGTCACCTGTGTGAACTGGCTGCCCTGGCCCAGCATCATGGCCCTGATTTGGACCTGGCCAATGAACATTTATCGCCCTGGTTACAGTGGTTTCAATCCCAGGAAACCCCGGTCGACACGTCAGTGTGGACAGAGCCTCTGAAGCGCTATCTCGAACATCAGCGCATGGTAAAGGGGGCCCAGGCCAGTCGCCCCCGCTCGGGAGCTGTGGATTACGCGGTGGGCGAAGCCGTCTGGTCTGACCGCTTTGGTTCAGGTCAGGTGGTGGCCTATGACCCTGAGCATGATCAGGGGGCTCTGTTAGAGGTGCGTTTTGAAAACGGCGAACAGCGCAAGCTTCTGGCCCGTTATGCGCGTCTGGAAAAGGTTTCTTAGGGGGTTAACGAAACAAAAGGCCGTCCCACAGGGGACGGCTTTTGAAGATATTTGAAGAGAGCGGTAAAATCTAGCCCGAAGCGAGGTGGAACGCACCCCGTTTCCACTGCTGCAATTGGCCCTGGTTATCGGACAAGCGCAGGGCTTCTTCGAAAGAAATCATGTCTTTTTCGAAGTAATGGAACAAGGCCTGGTTCATGGACTGCATGCCGTCGTTCTTGCCCCGCTCCACAAGGTGGTAAATGGCTTCCAGTTCGTGCTTGTAGATGTGATCCCGAACGGTGGGCGTCACCACCAAAATCTCGTTGACAGGCACCCGGCCCACACCGTCTTTTTTCACCGCCAGACGCTGGGCAATGGTGCCGCGCAGTACAGAGGCCAATTGCTTGAGAATCTGTTCTTGTTCATGGGGTGGGAAGGCGTTAATGACCCGGCTAATGGTTTGTACGGCGTCGTTGGTGTGTAAGGTACTTAACACCAGGTGGCCGGTTTCTGCGGCTTTGAGCGCGGACTCGATGGTATCTCGGTCCCGCATCTCCCCCACCAGAATGATATCAGGATCCTGACGCAGGGCGTACTTGATGGCGTTGGGGAACGATGAAGTATCGTTCACCAGTTCCCGCTGGGTCATGACGCTTTTTTTGTTACGGTACACAAATTCAATGGGATCCTCAATGGTAATAATGTGTACGTCTTTGGTGGCATTAATATAGTCCAGCATGCCCGCCAGGGTGGTGGTTTTACCAGAACCGGTAGGGCCGGTTACCAAAATCAAGCCGGTGCGTTCTTCGGTGAACTTGCGGATTTGCTCGGGAAGCCCCAGGTTATCTAAGTTGGGTACATTGATAGGAATCACCCGCAGTACCGCACCCACGTGGCCCTGCTCTAAGAACACGTTGACCCGAAAACGGGCCAGGCCGCTAATCATAAAAGAGACGTCCATCTCCTGGTTCTTTTCGAAGGCTTCCCGCTGAGCGTTCGACAGCATCGAATACAGGGTTCGCTTGGTGTCAGCGGGAGTCATGGGGCGCATTTCTGTCGGTACAATACGACCGTCAATGCGTAACATGGGGGGGGTTCCCACCCGAATGTGAATATCTGAGGCGCGTTTTTTTACCGCAACCCGTAAAAACTCATCAATATTCATAGCTGCTCCTTAGACTTTTTGGTGAGCCAGTGGCTTACCGGTAATGCGGCTGAGCACAGGCAATTGTTTGAACAGAGCGCGCACGTCCTCAGCACTGGTGGCGTCCTGGTTCCACACAAAGACTTCCTGACCGTGTTCATCGGCAAAATGTACGGTCAGTTCGGTTTGTAAAGGGTTATATCCCCGTTCTTCGGCGGTGGTGGCATCGCCTTCACCTTCGTAGCCCGTGGCAAAGCGATTCATCATTTTAAAATGCGAAATTTTGTGCACGTCTTTCACATCATACTGGTGATATGAAGGAAAAAATCCCAGGGTAATAAAGCGCGAAGAGGTCAAAATATTGAGATCCAGGCTGCCAAAGGTGTTACCGCTTTCGCTGCTTTGCAATTGTTGAAAATGCAGAAGCACCGTTTCATCGGGTTGTAAAATGGCCTGGATGGATCGGGTAATCAGGGTATGGATGGGCCCCATCTCCTGAAGCTTTTCGAGCATCTCTTTCATGGTTTCGGGTAATTCACTCAAGGGTCTCTACGCCTCCTAAATATGCTTTGAGTACCTCAGGCACCTGAATGCTGCCGTCAGCCTGCTGGTAATTTTCAATCAATGCGGCCAGGGTGCGTCCAATGGGCAAACCGGACCCGTTTAAAGTGTGTGGGTAAGCCGTGGGCGCACCGGGTTCAGGGCGGTAACGCAGCATGCCACGTCGGGCCTGAAAGTCGGTGCAGTTACTACAAGAAGAGACTTCTCTGTATTTGCCCTGGCTGGGGAACCACACTTCAAGATCATAGGTTTTGGCGGCATTAAAGCCTGTGTCACCTGAGCACAATTGTACAACACGGTAGGGCAATTTTAAAGCTTGCAGCAAATACTCGGCGTCGGCCACCATCTTTTCGAGCTCTTCAAAGGAGCTTTCAGGGGGCACAATTTTGACCATTTCGACTTTGGCAAACTCATGAAGGCGAATAATTCCGCGGGTATCACGGCCTGCGGCACCGGCCTCGGCACGAAAACAGGGGGTGTGGGCTGTGAAGTATTTGGGCAAATCGGTGGCTTCTAGAATTTCACCGCGGTACAGATTGGTGAGGGGAACTTCGGCCGTGGGAATTAAAAAGTAGTCTTTGAAGTTGACCCCAAACAGGTCTTCTTCAAATTTGGGCAAGTTCCCGTTGGCGGTCATGGTGTCGCGGTTCACCAGGGTCGGTGGGGAGACTTCGGTATAACCCCGTTGGGTATTGCTGTCCAGAAAAAAGTTGGCCATGGCGCGCTCTAATTTGGCACCCCAATTTTGCATGACTACAAAGCGCGCGCCGGCTAACTTAGCGGCCCTTTCAAAGTCCATCATACCGTTGGCGACACCCAGTTCGTCGTGGGCTTTGGGTTCAAAATCAAAGGCGGTGGGTTCACCCACCACACGCACCACCACATTGTCCTCTTCACTGCTGCCTTCAGGCACACTCTCATCTAAAATATTGGGAATATTGATCAGCAGGTTTTCCCGCTCCTGTTGGGTGGCCTGCATGCGCTCTTCGGTGGCTTTGAGTTCATCTCCCAGGTGTTTAACCGCAGCCATGGCTTCGCTGGCGTCTTGACCGGCCTTTTTGAGGTTGCCGATTTCTTTTGAGGCGGTATTGCGCTCCTGGCGCAGTTGATCCACGCGCATTTGGCATTCGCGGTGTTCGGTGTCTAGTGCGAGCAGTTGATCCACCACAGCGGGGTCTCCGCCCCGTTTTGCCTGAGAGTTTTTGAGTTGCTCCGGGTTGTGGCGTAAATTTTTAAGATCATGCATATCCAAAGTTCTCCTGAGTCGTGACTCGATATTGCCTCTAGTTTACATGAACCCTTGTTCAAGTTGTTCAAGTTGCTCGTGAAAGCGTTCGATCATGGCCTCTACCACATTGGCTTCAGCAAACTGGGCCACATGGAACAGGGCCGTGCCCTCTTCTACCAGGGGTAAATAGCTGATACCCACCAAAATGCCTGCAGTACGCGCTTTGACATTGGCAGCTCGTTCCCCGAAGGGATCCGCCACATGGCCTAAAATATCTCCTTTTTTCACCCATTGCCCCAGTTGGGCCTGACTGCGCAGGACACCCCCCTGAGGTGAACGAATCCAGTAGCTGGACCGCGAAATAACCGGCGGGCGCAGGGCCTTGCTGTGATCGGTTTTGGGGGCCTGGGGAAGCATTTGCAAATAGCGCATCACGCCCAAAATGCCTTTTACGCCGCCGCGGATGGCGGTTTCGTCGAAGCGTAGGGCTTCACCAGCTTCATACAATAATAAAGGAATGCCCCGTTGTTGTGCCGTATAGCGCATGGAGTTTGGGATGGTGGGGTTATCTAAGATCACGGGCACCTGGAAAGACTGGGCCAATTCTAAAATGCCTTCTTGATCTAAATCCACCCGAATCTGCGGTAAATTGCTGCGATGAATGGCCCCGGTGTGAAGGTCAATGCCGTGGGTGCACACCGATAGAACTTCATTCACAAATAAATGGGCGAGGCGGGCAGCCATGGAGCCCTTTTCAGAGCCGGGAAAGGAGCGGTTTAAGTCCCGGCGATCGGGCAGATAACGGCTGTGGTTGAGAAAACCATAGACATTAACCACAGGGGCCACCACCAGGGTGCCATGTATTTGACGCAATTGCTTGCGGGCCAGCAGGCGTGTGACAATTTCAACCCCGTTGATTTCGTCGCCGTGCACACAGGCACTCACCAGCAGCACCGGGCCTTCTTTTTTGCCGTGAATAATCTCCAAAGGCAATTGGATTTGCTGGTGGTTATACAGGGTTCCTAAGGGCAGTTCAATGCGCCGCCGTTCACCGGGTTCTATCTGGTAACCGGCGATTTCAAAAGGTTCTCTAGCCTTTGGCAATCTGAGGTTTGCTCACTTTCAGGTAATCCTTTTCAATGAAGGCAATAATCTTACCGGCAATGTCTTTTTCGGTGGCCTTTTCAATACCCTGTAAACCCGGAGAGGAGTTAACTTCCATAATCAGGGGACCGTGATTTGAACGCAAAATGTCTACGCCCGCCACTTTAAGGCCCATGACTTTGGCCGCTCGCACCGCGGTAGAACGTTCCTCGGGGGTGATTTTAACGGCGTGGGCAGAGCCTCCGCGGTGCACATTCGAACGAAACTCGCCCTCTCGGCCCTTGCGCAGCATGGACCCCACCACTTTATCTCCCACCACAAAGCAGCGAATATCTGTACCTTCCGACTCAGCGATAAACTCTTGTACCAAAATATTGGCTTTGAGTCCTTGAAAAGCCTGAATCACGCTTTCGGCAGCGGATTTGGTTTCTGCCAACACCACGCCTAAACCCTGGGTGCCTTCAATGAGCTTAATAATCACGGGGGGGCCGCCCACCATTTCTAAGACATGGTCAATGGCATGGGGAGAATTGGCAAAGGCGGTGACGGGCATGCCCAGGCCTTTGCGAGACAACAACTGCAAGGCGCGCAATTTGTCACGGGCCCTGACAATCGCCACGGAGTCATTGACACTGTAAACGCCCATCACTTCAAACTGACGCAGTACCGAAGAACCATAAAAAGTGGTGGATGTGCCCAGGCGGGGAATAATTGCGTCATAGCCCTGAAGCTCTTCGCCCCCCTTGTAAAACACCTTGGGCCGGTGCGAGGTAATATTCATGTAGCACTTGGTGGGATCAATGACGTCCACCTTATGACCTCTGGTTTCACCGGCTTCCACCAGACGGCCGGTGGAGTAGTTGTTGGGTTCGCGAGACAAAATTGCAATATGCATGGAAACGGTACTAATCTTTCTTATTGAGCTTTAATAAATGGCGGGCATCGGGTTGCACCACAATGCGCTGGCGCATGGCCTGACGTCCCAGCAACATGCGGAAGGCCATGTTTTCGCGAGAGGTTAGCGTGATTTGTATCGGCCATTGTTGATCGCCCATCACAATAGGTGTTTCGATAACATAACGCAGTTCTTTATGTCCCCCTGAGTCGGAAACGACCCGCTGGTCTACTACCAACGACTCACAGTAAAGCTCGGGATCTTGACTGTGACGGTCGGGGTGTAGCCCAAAGCGCACATAGGTTTGACCGTCCTTTTCAAAGGATTCTAAATCAAAACTATGAATGGCCGACGTTCTTGCCCCCGTATCGACTTTAACCTCAATGGCATCCACCCCAAGTTCGGGCAAAGCTGCCCATTCTTTCCACCCCACGCAGAGGCGTTTATTTTCGTCGCTTGTCACAAATTAAACCTTTTTGCATTATTCTAGTAAACTAACATATCTTTCTTAAGGCTGCACAGCGCCCTAAAAATATAGAGAGCATGGCATTTTACCACTGTCGCCGTATTAGCGTTCAACTTCGGTCTTAATTTTTGCTAAGATTTTTATGAAAGGGTCGGACTGGTCCACAAAGACGTTGTGAGACGCTTCGGGCACGGTGTAAAAGCTGGATTTCCCTAAAATACTGGAGAGTCTCTGAAGCGTCTCAGCATCAAATAAACCGTCTTCAGTGCCATAAATGCCAAATACCGGCAATTGCTTTGCGGTTTGGGCGAGCTGTTCTGTGAGATCCAACTGGGTATAGTGATCGTTGTGATAAAACCCCTGCACCGCGGTCTGGGGATTTTGGTAGGTCAGCTGGCGTTCGGCTGCAGCAGCTTGCTGATAAAGTTCTCGAGCCTGAGGGGTGGTGCGTTTTGGCGCATACAAACCACACTGCATTGCATGTGCAAAACTGTAACCGCTATACTTTAAGCTTCCCGGATCCATGGCCTGCAATTGCTGTAAATAGCCCAGACCTTCGCTGTTTTTTTGGTCGGTGTAAAAAGCTTTGCAATGGCGGTGGATGGTCTGAAAGGTATCGGGGTAAGACAGCGGTGAACCCACCCAAATTAAAGCCCGCACCTGTTCGGGGTAAGCCTGGGCAAAATGAAGTCCCACGGTTCCGCCAAAACTGTGCCCTATCAGGTATGCCTGACGTAGCCCATAGGTCTGGTACAGGGTGCGCAGCTCTTCCGTGGCTGTTTGTAGCGAAATTTCAGCGTTGCGTTGGGGCGAGCGACCTTCGGCTTGCCGATCGTAGACAATCACGTAAAAACCCTGATTTGCAAGGGCCTGTGCGGTGCTTGCTTCAAACAAAACGCTGTTAAAGCCGGGACCCCCATGTAAAAAGATCAGACCGGGATCTGTGGGGTTGCCGTAGCTTTGGCTGTAGAGGGGGGCCTGAGCCAGAGCCGGCAAACTGAATAGCAGCAGGCAAAGGCTCAGCAGCCAGGATAACCCATAGGTGTTGTTTCTGAAAGACATTTTCAGAGCTCCTTAAATGCTTTTGCTTTTTTGAGAGCGGCCTCTGCAGCTTGTGCATTGCCCTGCTTTTGATAGGCTAAGCCCAGGTTGGTCCAGGCGTTGGGATAATTGGGACGTAATTGAACGGCTTTCTCTAAAAGGGGAACGGCTTTTTCGGGTTGTTCAAGCTCTAAAAAGAGCGAGCCCAGATTAAAGGCAATGACCGGCTCTTGAGGGGCAAGACTGAGTGCCTTCTCATAATATTCCAGGGCTTCATCAAAACGACTTTGCATCTGCAAGTGTTGGGCCAAATCGTTCAGGAGTGCAGCATTTTGGGGCTGTTGCGCTAAGGCATAGCGCAAATGATAGATCTTCAGTTGACGCTGTTTGCTTTCCTGGGCGGCCATATCGCTGTAGAGCGCCAAATAGTCCTGGTAAGTTTGCAGGGCCTCGGCGTGGCGTTCCAAACGACTATAGCTCAGGGCCAGGCCCTCGTAAGCCGTGCGGCGAAAAATGGG
The DNA here is from genome assembly GCA_964229355.1 of Candidatus Sericytochromatia bacterium. GTDB lineage: Bacteria > Cyanobacteriota > Sericytochromatia > UBA7694 > UBA7694 > CAXRDE01. The sequence continues at coordinate 67,371 of CAXRDE010000004.1, forward strand.
ATCTTTGAGCTGCTGTTCAAAGAGTGGGATCGCCTCGCGATAATTATGAGTATTCAGGTATGCCGTGGATAACATACTGTTAATGAAGTTCTCAGAAAAGTTGATTTTTTGAGGTGAATATAGCTGTTTTGCCGTTTTAAAATAGGCAATGGCTGCCGGATAATCCTTTTCGTACACCATGGCACTTAAACCCTGGTTAAAAGGCACAAAGGGATCTTCAGGGGCTGTTTTGCGCAAGTCCTGGAACAGGGCTTTCGCTTCTGCGCGGCGGGGGGAATCGTATAAAAGCATGGCTTTGGTAATTTTGAGCTGACGGTTTTCAGGGAAGCGAATTTCAGTGGCTTCCAGCAATTGTAAGGCCTTTTCCTTTTGATTAAGACCCAGCAAGAGACGGGCTGCGGACACCAGGTTATAAGGGTAATTATCCGACAGACGAATCACCTGTTCGGTGTAGGCCAACGCCGCGGTGCGGTCGCCTTCTTCTAAGGCAATACCCGCAAGGACCAGTGGAATCCCCGGGTATTGGGGCAAGTCTCTCTGGGCTTCTAAGAGCAGTTTTTTAGACCACTCCCTGCGGGCGTTCCCCTGACTGTTTATGGGATCAAAGCTTTCAAAGAGTGACGCAGCGGAGAGATTAAACTTCAGCCAGGGATCTTCGGGGTTGACGCCCAGGGCTTTGAATTCCTTGAGAAGCTCGTCTACAGATACCTGAAACTGGGTTTGAATGAGACGAATGTTTAAATAGACGTTGATGGCTTCTTCGCTTTGGGGGTTCAATTGCAGGGCGGCACGGGTCATTTTGAGGGCTTCATCCATTTCGCCCCGCAATTTATGCAGTCCGCCAGCTGCCAAATACACTTCTGAGAGCCTGGGTTTTAGTGCCATGGCCTTACGGATGTTTTCTTCAGCTAACCGCTCATGGTTCTGACTCGTGTTTTGGGGGTCGGGTGAGGTGGTTAAATGACTGTTTTCTAAGCTTGCAAAGCGCAAATGTAGGCGGGCCAGCCCCGCGTAAGCTTCGGCGTACTTGGGATCATAGGCTAAAGCCGCTTCAAAGTGCTTCTCGGCCTGCTCTAAATTGACCTTGCCCTCGTAGCGCAAATAGGTGAGCCCTTCGATATAAAGGCGGTGGGCTTCTGTGGAACTGGTGGTGGTCATGGCAGCGTTGACCTGAGACACTTCGGCGGGACTGGTCTTCACATCGAGCTGTTGAACCATGGTTTGGGCCAAATCTTTTTGAAGCTTGAAAATTTGTGAAAAAGCTCCCTCCACCTGGGCTATACGTTGATTGTCAATTTTGCCGGTTTCTACATCCACAAAGCGTACATTGGCCTGCAATTGCTCGCCCATTTTTTGAAAAGACCCCACGGCCACCACATTAGCGCCTAACATTTTGCCAAGGGTCGGGGCACTTTGAGGATCTGCAAAGGCAGACTGACTAAACTGCTGCTCCTTGAGCAATTTGTCGATTTGGCTGCGTTCAATAATTTGTAGGGCCTTGACCTGGGTTAGACCCATGGTGAGGCTTTCGGCAAAACTTTGACTGAGCCAGGCATCCTGGTCTTGACGGGTAAGATTTTCAAAAGGTAAGACGACCACCCGCAGTGGCGTGGCAGAAACCGCCTGGGTCTGGCTATAAGCCTGGGTTTGTTGGGGTTGTACGACGGCCAACGTGAACTGCAGCATGCAGAGGCTTGTAAAAGCAGCAAAAACGTTTTTCATGGATGCATCTCTTCCTGTGAAACTGTGTTTATTATACGCGGCTTGTCAAAAGCTGGCTTTTTGGCCCGGTTTCTGTACTATACTGACCCATACATTTTAAACGTCAACGATTTCAACGCAAAGGTATACGCTATGTCCCCCACTGTTCCCAAATCCCAGGCGATGGCTCAGCTTTTTCAATATGTGCAGCGGCGAGCCACCCTCTTCTGGTTTGCTTCGGGAACCTCTGTTTTAAACAAAATTTTGGATCTCATGCCCCCTTTGCTGGTGGGTTGGGTTATTGACTCGGTGAGTGGAACCCCGCCAGGCTGGATTCAGGCTTTTCCTGGGGTGGATACACCCCTGCGCATGGCCGTCTTCCTATCAGCGCTGGGGGTGGCGATTTTTGCCCTTGAAAGCATTTTTGAATGGATGTACCAACGGGGATTTTTATCCCTGGCTCAGGAAGTGCAGCACGATTTACGGATGGATACTTACGCCAAGATCCAGGGACGTGAAATGGCGTTTTTTGAAAACCAGCGCATGGGAGAAACGCTGTCCATCTTGAATGACGATGTCAATCAACTGGAGCGCTTTTTAAACGCTGGCTTTAACGATTTATTGCAACTGGCCGTATTGTTTGTCTTTTCCCTGACGGTGTTGATGGGCACCTCCTGGGAACTCTCTTTAATCGGCCTGGTACCGATTCCGATTATTCTCATGGGCTCATTTTACTATCAGCGCTTGATTGCCCCCCGTTACGATGCCGTGCGTCAAACGGTGGGTGGACTGAGCAGTCGCCTTGAGAATAATCTGGGAGGCATTCAGGTCATTCAAAGTTTTACCGCTGAGAAATTTGAACTGCAGCGGGTGCGTGAAAGTTCAGAGGCCTACAAAGCAGCCAATTTACACGCCATTTATCTTTCCGCTATATATATTCCCTTGATTCGTATGGCGATTGCGGTGGGCTTTGGCGGGATTTTGCTTCTGGGGGCCTACTGGGTTTTGCAGGGGAACGGCCGTTTAACGGTGGGTGAACTGGTGCTCTTTTCGATGTTGGTACAGCGCATGTTGTGGCCGCTCACCCGTTTGGGGCAAACCTTAGACCTTTATGAGCGGGCGCGCGCCAGTGCACAGCGGGTGTTTAACCTGCTAAATACCCCTTCCACCATCCAGAGCCCCCGGCCTGCGGCGAAACTGCCCCGAGCCAAAGGGCAGATTACCTTTAAAAACGTCTACTTTGGTTACCAGGCCGAACTTCCCATTCTCAAAGGCTTAAGCCTTTCAATTGAAGCGGGGGAGGTTATTGGTTTTGCAGGCACCACAGGGGCCGGTAAATCTACTCTCGTCAAACTTCTGCTGCGTTTGTATGACCCCAATCAGGGCGAAATCCTATTGGATGATCACCCCATCCGTTCCCTGCAATTGCAAAATCTGAGGCAGCAAATTGCCCTGGTCAGTCAAGATGTCTACTTGTTTCATGGCACCCTGCGCGAAAACATTGCCTATGGGCAAATGGACGCCAGTGAAGCTGAAATCGTTCAAGCGGCAAAACAGGCGGCACTCCATGATTTTATTCTGACCTTGCCTGAGGGGTACGATACCCTGGTGGGAGAGCGGGGCATTAAGCTTTCGGGGGGACAACGTCAGCGCCTGAGTATTGCACGGGCCCTGCTTAAAAATGCCCCTGTGCTGATTCTCGATGAAGCCACTTCGGCGGTGGATACGGAAACCGAGCGCACGATTCAACGGAATCTAAACCAACTGGTGGCCGGAAAAACCGCCTTGATCATTGCCCACAGGCTCTCTACCCTGCGTCAGGCAGATCGGATTTTGGTACTGCGAGACGGACAAATTGCGGAGTCAGGGAACCACGAAAGCCTCTTGTTAAAGGATGGCATTTATGCGGATCTGTGGCGAGTACAGCTGGGAGAACGCAGTGAACCTGCGCTCGCAAAACCAAAAATAGAAAAAATTGTTTAAAAAAATCACGTTTAACAATACGCTTGTTTTGTGAGAGTTGCCTGCCTATTTGTCCGTTGAAAAACAATTTTGAACTTGAAATAATAAATCATTATGAAGTGTAAAAAATATTTTTCAAGTTGACAAATTTTAATACAATGGATTAACGTGAAGCTAAAAATAGGATTTGACCTTTATTATGCTTTCACGTTTTTTTCATCAGGTACACCTGTGGTTGGGGCTGGCCACGGGTGTCATTGCCTTTTTATTGTGTTTAAGTGGCACCCTGTTGGTGGCGCAGGTACCCATTGAACACTGGGTAAACCGCTCCGTTCAGCAGGTAGTCCCTGCAGGAGATCCCTTGCCCTTAGACACCCTTATTCCTCAGTTGCAGCGTCAGGCCGAAAAGCCCTATACCAGCGTAACGCTCCCCGCTTACCCTTCAGAGTCTTTGATCCTTCAGCAGGGGCGTGCCCAGACCTATGTAAACCCTTACACCGGTGAGGTTTTGGGCGGTATTCATCAGCCCACCCGCGACTTTTTTATGTTCTGGTTTCGTTTGCACCGGTGGTTATTGCTCGACAGCGAGACGGGGCGACCGATTACCGGCGCGGCGACGGTGGCCTTCCTGGTGATTTCGCTTACGGGGCTGTGGCTGTGGATTTTACAAGCCCGTAAGCAACCGCGGCGGGCTTTGCTGCTGCGTTTTAAGAAGGTGCGCTGGCGTCGTTTTAATTATGATCTTCACCTGGTGTTGGGGATTTATGCCCTGATTCCTCTCGTGGTGATGGCCTGGAGCGGTCTGTTCTGGTCTTACCGCGAGCCTTTTGTGCACAGTGTACATGTGGTGCTGAACGGTTCGGCCCCTCCCGCAAAACCCGATACTCCAAAGCAAGAAAAACCTTCTTCAGAAGACCCAACGGTGCTTCCTGAGATTGCTTATGCTCCCGTTTTACAACAGGTTCAGCAGTACTACGCCTACGCAGGCGATACCCGCATTCAATTTCCTGAACAGGCAGATGCCCCTGTTAAGATCACCAAAACACCCCGTGCCCATTTTTGGTCAATGCCCGTGCGCGATAACCTGCTGCTCAATGCCCAAACCGGTGCCGTGATAAAAGCCGAGCCTTTTGCTGAACTGTCGCCCGCAGAAAAAGTTCTGGGCCTGATCAAGGCCATTCATGTGGGTACTGTGTTTAGCAGCCTGTCGCTTTGGATATACTTCTTTGCCGCTTTAATTGGGACGACGCTGCCTTTAACCGGTGCTTTGCACTGGGCACAGCGTAAACAAAAACAGCTGCAGAGTCAGCGTTCTTAAGCGGTTTTTGTAGACCGTGGAAGGGTTAAACGGAAGGTAGAGCCGGCCTCTGAGGACTGCACAAGGGCAATGGTATAACCCAAATGGGCACACAGGGTTTGGGTGATGCTCAGCCCGATGCCTTTGCCTTCCGTTTGATGGTGCTTTTCAAGCCGAAAAAGGGGCTCAAAAATGGCGCTTTGACGATCTACTGGAATCCCGCTTCCTGTGTCTTCTACCTCAATAAGCAGTTCATCGGTGGTTTCTTGTAAACGGCAGATCACTTGCCCCGTCTCTGTGAATTTAATGGCATTGTTAATCAGGTTCACGACAATTTGGCGTAGGCGATTGGGATCCGTGTAAATATGGATCGCGTCAGTGTCTGCTGGCAGTCTCAGATGAAAGTCCAGTTGTTTATGCTCGGCTTCAAGCATAACGACGCTTTCCACCTCTTTTAAAATTTTAATCAGGTTGACCTCTTGCCATTCCAAATTGACCTTGTTGGTTTCAATAATGGACAAATCCATAATTTGATTGACCAGTGCCAGCAGATGTAAGCCGTTAACATGAATGCGCTCTGCGTACTCTACCTGTGCAGGCGCAAGCGCCTGGCCTTCTAAGATTTTTGAAAAGCCAATGACGGAGTTGAGGGGCGTGCGCAACTCATGGCTCAATTGGGAGAGAAAGAGTGATTTGGCGTGGCTGGCTTCTTTCACCTCCTCGTATTGTTGGCGATTGATCTGAATGATTTTGCTAACAAACCAGGCCAGCAAAGATCCCAAAAAGGCAATGCTAAAGATAATGTCAGTATTTAATTGCCAGGAGTTTTTTGCCAGAGGCGTCACCCAATGAGGAAAGGCTGACTCTAAAAGAATAACGATGGTCAAGCTGAACACACAAAGAAAAATGCTGGCTAAAAGATATCCTCCTGTCAAAATGACGGCGGCAAAACCAATGAGTAATAAGAAATAATAAGGTGCAGAAGAAAACAATCCCCCATTAAAAAACCAGTTGATGCTCAGCGTGATTAATTCGGCCAAAATGATCATAAATCCAGTTTGGTTGTGGTGAGAATAGAGGGGCATTTTAATAAAAAGACCAAGTATAAAAAGCGTTGACAAAATAATAATGAAGTTTAATTCAAAAGGAAAACCGATCGCTGCATTAATGGGGATGACCATGCTACTTGAAAGAATAATGGTAATGCAGGTGTACTTTAAGATTTTTGTAAGCAGCGGCAGATGAACTGGAACCAGCTGCTGAAATAGACTTTTTATTGTGCGTAGTGGTGAAAAAACAGGCATACTAAGGTATTGACCCTAAGACGGGCTGGTGATAGGGCAAAAAATGACAGACTTTGGCAGAGCAGACATTTTTTTACTATAGCATTTAAACCTTAGAATGTGTGCTATGAATGGCTCTTAAGCAAAAAGCGGTGGTGAGTTTTGGATGTTGAAAGTATTCGTAGCGGGCATCTCTTCCCGGACGAACAAATAAATCTTCTCCGGACCAGGAGCCGTCATAGTTCTGGTGCTCTAGAATAAAATTTAACCCCTTTTTTAAAGATAAAGAGGATGAGGGAGAGCAGGTATTTAAAAATAAAAGCGCAAAAGCAGTTTCCTGAGGACTATTGCTCCAACTGCCGTTAAGGCATTGCTGGCTTATCACGTGCTCAATACTTTCTTTAAAGTCGAATGCTGCTGACTGCTGCTGAAATAGACGTGCCACCAAATAAAGGGTGTAGAGTCTTGATGGATAACAGGCACTGGGCCAATGGTAAGTCTTGGGATTATACTGCGTGATAATATAGTCAACACCCCGTCGAATCACTGAGGTATAGCGCTGCTCGTCGTAGCAGGCCAGCCCATAATATAAATTCGCCATGACGGCGATACACTCATTACCAAACCATTGTTGTTCTGTTTGTTCCCGAGGATACATTTCAGGATGACTCAGCCAGGTAAAGCATTTACCTGAGTCTTCGATATTTTGAAATAACAGGGGTAGTACCGGCTCTATCCATTGCTTTCGCTTTGCCGGGCTTACCTCTGTGCTCAGTTGAAGTACTTGTGCTAAAACATCGCTATCTGGAGGTATTTTAAGACTATTACTGTAATAATGCCAGCCGTACTCGGAGCGTTGGCTTAGCATATGTAGGAGGGGGGCTTTTATATCTTCGCCCTGATCTTTGAGGGCTTCAAGCACCAAAAGAGAATTGAAAATATCTCCGCACAAGCTTTCCTCTCCTAAAAATCCCCACCGTTGCATTTCCCAGGTATCTTTGAAGTCAGGAATAAATTTTAAATAGTCTAAGGTCATCTTTAAGCTGAGTTCTGGAGACTGAAAAGGAGACCATGCAGTGGCGGGTGTGATGTGTTTGAGCTTTTTGAGGCCCTGTAATAACTGCTGGGTTTGATCGATATAAAATTGAGTTAAACGCTGAATACGAGGTAAAGGGGGGAGTTCTTGATAAAGGATATCAATGTCAGCTATTAATGTTTTTAGGGTTGTTTCTAATGCTTCTGCTGCGCTGCTTTGTGCCAAAATTCGGCGAAGTGCAAATTGCTTCTTGGGTGCGCTATTGTCTCCCGAAAGCGCGATCTGAACGTCTTCTCCCCACTGTGCATCATGCAACGCTGTGTGTAAGGGAAGGGTGTTTTTGAGAACGCTCAGGTCTTCGCTCAGGGCCTGAGCGTGGGGAACCATCCAAATATCCATGTAATCGCTCATAATTTGAAGCAAAATACCGAGTTTTTCTCCCAGGAGGTAAAAAGGCGTGAAATTTATGCCCAAAGCACAGGGAGCGCTAGCCATGAAGCCAGCCAACTCAGCACCCGCCTTGTATTGTGCGATCTCTTGAGGTAAGCGTGTAGCGGTGGTTGCGTTTGTGGTAGAAATATCCCAAAACTGTCCAATACTCATCCGTGTTCCCATCTGGGTAAAGAGCTGAAAAAGTTCTTGGACGTGCGTGTTGCCTAAGCTGAGTTCTCCCAGATTTTTGTAAACCATCATCAATAGAAGATTGGCGATATTCAGGGCCTGTTCTGGACTCGTTTGTTGTAAAACAGGCTGTTCTGGATCTTTGTCTTGAATGTCGTCCGAAAGATCTGCAGCAGTGTAAAAATAAGCACAAGCGGCAAAAAGATGTTCGTAATTTTGAATGGGAGCTTCAAGGTCTTCAAGAACCAGGCGACTGAGTAAGGGGGGAACTGCGTTGATGACCTGGGGGTTTAAGGCTTTTTTGAGAGCCAGCTTAACGCAAGTTTGAATTTCAGTGTCCTCAAAATGTTGCTCAACCTGGGTTAAGCATAGATTGAGTAAGTCAGTATTGTGTTGTCTGTATTCCAATAAATTTAGTAAGCCTTTTGGGATCTAGATCCCAAAAGACTTCTCCTTGGTTTAGCTATTTTATAGACTTAGGGAGCTGCAAGAACAGGGGCTGCCAGAGACGGGTTCTCTGTTTTTGCTACGGTAATATTTTGTTCTTTCATCTCAATTTCATCTAAAGACGCATTTAAGATAGCTTGTTCGATAGTGCTCATGGTGAATCTCCTATGTGAATATGATTTTTAATGCGAGTGATTAAAAACCCTGTTTTTAACGTGTGTAAAATGTTTTGAGTACACTTTACCCTGGTAATAAATATAGTTTTTTTTCATGTCCACAAATGTGATGTGCGTCACATATTAAGGGGAGATGAGTAAAAATACAAAAGGTTTTAGTTTTCTAAAAAAATCTTCAACTTTCTGCTTAATCAAGGAATGATAGATAACTTCGTGATCCTGGATGGTTACAAGGTGCACTTTGACGTTGCAAAAAAATCTTTAAATTTTTTTGCAAAAAACCCCTATACAAATTTGTAGCATTTGCTATGATAATTCTCATCCAAATCTCACAAAAAAAAGAAGAGGAAAAATTTAATGTTAACGTATTGGAGTTTAAGATGGATAAAACCAACTTCTTTGGTCCACACCTGACACTGGATCTCAACGATTGTAACCCTGAAAAACTGGCGGATTTCGATCTCGTCTTTGATGTGCTCAACGAGCTCCCCGATAAAATCGGGATGACCAAAATCACCCAGCCTTATGTGTTCAAATATTCAGGTCTCGTGCCTGAAGACAAAGGCATCACCGGCTTTATTGTTATCGCAGAAAGCCATATCTCTATTCACACCTTCGAATTCAAAAACTACGCATTTATCGACCTTTTCTCTTGCAAGCCTTTTGACTATAGCTATGCCAGAGAGTATCTGACCGAGGTCTTCGAATCAAAAACACCTACTGATCATGTGGTCAAACGGGGCCTGGATTTCCCCCGCTCTGCTGCATTGATGCCCCAGGCTCACCGCCTGCAGACGGCGTAGTCCCTTGTTGCCCCTGACTTTTGGGGGCCTTGAAACGGAATATCCCGAATACACGGAATACTCAAGGTCCCGTTATGTGGTGCTGCCCATTCCCTATGATCAAACGAGTACCTGGCATCAGGGTGCAGATAAAGGCCCTGCCGCGATTCTGCATGCCTCTGCCAATATGGAACTCTATGATATTGAAACCCGCAGCGAACCCTTTTTAGCGGGCATTCATACCGCCGAACCACTGGTATGTGATGCCCCGCCTGATGTGTTGTATGAACAGGTGCGAGACCAGGTGCGCCAATACATTGCAGACGGCAAATTCGTCTTGACGCTGGGAGGCAATCACTGTGTACCCATTGGCAGTTGCCAGGCCGCCTGTGAAGCTTTCCCTCGCGAAAAAGTGAGCATTTTGCAAATTGATGCCCATAGCGATCTGCGCGAGAGCTATCAGGGCAATGCCTACAGTCATGCCTGTGCCATGGCGCGTATGCAAGCCTGGGCAAAGCCCGTGGGCGTAGGCATTCGCAGTATGGACAGCTCAGAGCGTGAAAATGTGGATCAGGCCGACATCTTTCTGGCTTCAGACATTGCGGCTGACCCTCACTGGATTGACAAGGTCATGGCAAAACTCGAAGATCGGGTGTATTTGACCATTGATTTAGATGGCTTAGACCCGTCGATTATGCCTGCCACAGGCACCCCTGAACCCGGTGGTCTGGGCTGGTATCAAGTCATGAATCTTTTGACCCGCCTCTTTGCCGAAAAACAGGTGCTCAGTGCTGACATTGTGGAGCTCTGCCCGCGCCCCGAACTCTTTCATGCGGACTTTTTGGCCGCCAAACTCGCCTATAAAATACTGGCCCTGCATTACCGGGCCGAACAGGAGATTGAACATGCAAAAAACGCAACACTTGCAACGCACCGTTAAACATATTGATATCACCAGCTTTGATGCCCGTCCCATTGTGACCGCCTATGGTGATATGGCTTTTCAAGCCCGCAATTTAGCCCGCGCCACTGACATCTACCAAAAAATGCTGGCGGACAAAGACTGTACGGTGGTTTTAACCCTGGCAGGTTCTTTGATTTCAGCTGGACTCAAAAAGGTGGTGGTGGATCTGATCAGAAACCAGATGGTGGACGTGATCGTGTCTACCGGTGCCAATATTGTGGATCAAGACTTTTTTGAAGCCCTGGGCTTTCAGCATTATCAGGGGGACATTACCGCTGATGATCAATCGCTGCGCCAATTGGGTATTGATCGCATTTATGACACCTACATTGACGAAGACCAATTGCGGGTGTGTGATGACACCATTACCCAGATTGCTGATGCTCTCCCAGCCGGGGTGTACTCTTCACGGGAATTCATTGCCGAAATGGGCAAATACCTGACCCACAAGCAAATGGGTGAAGACTCCATTGTACGTACCGCTTATGCCCATGGCGTGCCCATTTTTGTGCCTGCCTTTTCGGATTGCAGCGCAGGCTTTGGATTGGTGTGTCATCAAATGAAGTCACCTGACAAACACGTGAGTATTGACTCGGTCAAAGACTTTAAAGAGCTGACCCAAATCAAAGTCGAAGCCGGAGATACCGGTCTCTTGATGTTGGCGGGTGGGGTACCCAAAAACTTCATCCAGGATGTGGTAGTGGCCGCTGAATTGCTGGGTGAAGAGGTGGCCATGCACAAATACGCCATTCAAATGACCGTGGCCGACGAGCGCGATGGTGCCTTGTCAGGCTCAACCCTCAAAGAAGCCTGCTCCTGGGGCAAAGTGGACACCGTTTATGAGCAAATGGTGTTTGGCGAACTGACCCTGGGCTTTCCTTTATTGGCTTCAGCGGCTTACCACAGCCGAGCCTGGGAAGGCCGTCAGGCCAAAAACTGGAGCGCCTTGTTTGCGCCCGTCACGGTCTAGCAGCCTGTCCCTCGGGCTCTCCTGGGTTCAATCGTAAACTTCCAGCCAGTCAGTGTCACTGCCCTCAAACACAAAGTTGGCTTCTGGAAAGCTTAAGCGAAACAGGGGCGTTATCGCGCCTGTTTCGTCTAAGTAGCTCAGGCTGGTATAACCCTTTTGTTCAGCCACCTGCTCGACCATGCGTACCGGTTGCTCTGTCTCCTCAGGCAACAGGGTTTGTGAGCGGGTCAGGGTATCTGAATCACCCGTCGCCGGTGTTAAAGCGCTTAGCTCCTGCATTGTATCAAAGCGAAAAATGCGCGTGAGTCTTTTATTGCTGTATTCCGTCTCCCCCAAAGGGCACGTCATTAAAACCGGGTTTGCGCCTTGAATGGTGGTGCATTCGGTTTGTGTGGTATGTCGCGCTTGCAATTGGGCTTTGCCTTCGCTTACACGCACCAGCGACAGTTCACGGCGGTTTTGGATCAAAATGTCTTGTGCACTAAGCCAGGCAAAGCGGCCTTCAGATTCCCAAAGTAATTCACCTGTGGATGTGTGAATTTGGCTGTTGTTCTGGTGCTGACTGGCCAGATACTGCTGGTCGGCAGACATTTCAATCTGTTCATATCGAGATAAATCCAGTCCTTTTTCTAAGGGCGTCACCTCTGCTGAGGACAGTTTGATCAAAAAAGTGTCTTGTATCGGAGGGGGAGACGTTGTGGCCACTTTAAAGGGATAGTTTTCGCGTTGGTATTCTGCTTTGGATTGCCCGAGCAAGACAATATCTTCACTGACCGCCTGCAGGCCTTCTGGGTGACTATAAAAGTCCTGGTAAGGTATGTCTACGGTGAGTCTTTCATCACGCTCTTTCTGAATGCGCGTTAAACGCTGCCGTTTTAAGGCTTCATCATAATACAAAACAAAAGCATAGCCAGCCTTCACCTGAAAATCGTGGATAACATGTCCTTCAAACAAGGGCCTGTCTTCACCGGTTTGTAGGTTACGACGCTGCAAGCGCCTGGCCTCGCTATCCAGGTATAACATCTCCTGATTTCCCCACCAGGTGCTGCTTTGAATGCGCTGAAGGCTTGTATATGAATTGTCGCTTTTTTGAAGCTCTCGATGGGTTTGGGTCCGGTGATCATAGAGCCAGAGACCACTTTGCCTCAGGCGTTCGGCCACCGGGCGATAGGTGTGGTTAAACTGGGCGCGGTCGAGGGTTTGGTATGTATAGAGTACCTGTTGACGATCCGGGCTTAAACGGGCCTGGGTGATCTTCAGCAAAGATTCCCGTTGGGTGACATCGGCATTGCTGTTTTTAGAAATGTCCATATAAGGAATTCCATTTCTGGGGGTGGGGGTAGGACCCGGGTAAGAAAAATCAGGGGCCGGGCCGGGACTTTGATAGGGTGACGGCGTGGTGCCTGGGAGCTGACAGGCAGTGGTTATCGATAAACTAAGGAGTAAAAAGAGAGGAAGGTGTTTCACAGGATACTTCTTTACTAAAATGTAAATTTATTATGAGTCTATCGTAAGGGATCAGAAGCCCTCTGTCAAGTTTAAATTGTTTTTTAATGGAAAAATCAGCCTCTTTGTACTAGAATCAGGGTATGGGGAGGGGATGATTATGACGTGGTTTCATCGTGTCGTTTTGGTTTTTTTTGGTCTCCTGGCAGTCCTTTGGGTTGGGCATAGCATTTCGAGTCTGTTGAGCCTCTGCCGGATCAGCCATCCACTGGCCAGTCCGCTCTTTGTGTTTGAAGCGTCGCTTTCTCGCTACCAGGCTCCTTTTTTAGTGGGGCTTTTGCTAAGTTGGTTTTGGCTGAGTCGCTCTGAGGCACAGTCGCAACATGCGCCCACCCGCCGTTACTTACAACGTAACTTGCACGGCGTTTTTGCCCTGTTGAGCTGGTTGGCTTTTCCGATGTATAAACTGCTGTACCTGAGTCTATGGGGCCTTTTTGCGCTAAAGCATCGACGCCCTCAGCGTCTGACTTTGGCCTGTCTTTTGGGATTCGGGCTGGCTGGGCTTTCGCAAAGTGCCGCTTTACAGGCGTGTGTTGCGCCGCCGGTAAGTACCGAGCGCAATAAACAGCAGGTCATGCACATGCTGGCGGTGTATCGGCAGGCTCACGGCCGTTACCCTGCCCATTGGCATGAATTAAAGTCTGAGATTCCCAAAACCAGGGACTTTGTGATTTTGCAAAACCCTTATGACCCGCAACGCGAAGCAGTGATTGATTTTAACCGTGTTGTCAACCCCCGCTGGGCTGGCCCCCCCCATGCCTCACAAGCAAATCGTTATACCGACGTTGCGGGGTTTCGCTTGTACCATCAATGGTGGCGGTCACCCGAGGAGAGCCCCCGGGATCAGGGGATTCTTGTTTATCGGCAGCAGTCACCACAGCAGTATGCCTTATATACGCTCAATACCTCAGGGGAGCTGAGTCAGGATTGAGGCGGAATTCAGGAGATATGCCAGCGGGAACTGGTTTTTTATGACGCACCGCATTCTTGTTTTAAGGTTAAAGACAAAGTAAAATAAAGATAATCTGACCAACCTTAGTTAACGTTTATTGTGGGAGTCTTTATGAAATATATGAATTCACGGGCCATGGTTTTCTCCGGCCTGGCTGCTTTTTCACTTTTTGCGTGTCAATCCACAACCCCTCGGGTGGCACCGGGGTTTCAAAATTCCGGGCCAGCGATTTACGCCGCTGCTGATTCGGCTTCCGTGGCCAGTGAGCGGGCGCTGCAAAAATTAAAGCTTAGCCCGGCCATGTTACAGGCCTTACGGCTTCCCGATGATGAAATGGAGCCCCGCAATCAGGATTATAACGAGGCTTTGGTGGCCAAGCTTTTGGATCCGCAGTACGTGCATGCTCATAGCTATTACTTTGATCACCTGGATCAGGATGGCCAGTCCAGTGTCGAAAGCATTTTGCGTCATGACGGGCATACAGAGGCGGCCGATCTCATGAAAACCTGGCGCCAGGTTCTGAGCGAAGGCTCTGTGTGGCCTGACCGTAACAGTACCACTTATAACGGTCGTTTTACGGCTCTGGAGCATGGGCAGGTCAGCCGTACCAAAGGCTGGTTTATGTTTCGTAATGCCAGCTCAAAAGCCGATGAGTATTATCGTTTGGCTCAAAAAAACTGGCGTAAAGACTTGCCGCCAGATCATCCAGAGCAACAAGAAGCCTGGGCCTGGTTAGGACGCACCAGTCACTTTATTCAAGATTTGACGGTTCCGTTTCACACCAAGAGCATGGTGAGGCCTGCACAGGTGCTGTACCACCACGGTTATGAATTGAGCAGCGAGCGTTTGTTTGAGCAGTATTTGCCCTCTCGTAATCACAATCCCGAATCGGTGTGGGCTGCGGGAGGACCGTATCCCAACTCAGGGCCGTGGGGCATCTATTTTGAGCCTGGCATGACAGCAGAACAGATGATTTTTCAACTTGAAGATCAGTCTCGTCCCTTTTATCCGCTGGTGAATAAACCTGAAGGATCTCAGCGCGCCCAGTGGGAAAAATCCCGTGCGATTTTGATTCCGGTGGGAGCCAAAACCACAGCCGGTTTGGTGATGGCCTTTTTAACGGATGTAGGCGCTCTGCATTAAGCCTTTTTAATATTTTTTTGATGGCCTGAATTTTTCTCTGCGTTATAATTAACGCAGAAAGAATAGAAGAAGTGGGTAATCGCCATGGTGTTAAGCATTCAAGACATTCCAAAGGAATCCCTGTATCAAAAGAAGGTTTTGGTGCGGGTGGACTTTAATGTACCCATGCAAGACGGAGAAGTCCAAAATGACCAGCGCATACGCGCAGCATTGCCTACCCTGCGTTATTTGCAAGAACAAGAGGCCATGATTATTTTAATGTCTCACCTGGGACGTCCCAAAGGTGAGGTCAAAGACAGCTTGCGCTTAAAGCCCGTGGGTGATTATCTGGCTAAACTCCTGGAGGCACCGGTCACTTGTCTTTCTGAGACGGTGGGCGCGTCGGTCAAGAAACGGCTTGCGGACGCTCAACCCGGCGATATCTTTCTGTTAGAAAACACACGTTTTTATGCCGCAGAAACCGAAAATGATCCCGCCTTTGCCCAGCAGCTCGCGGAGCTGGCAGAGGTCTATGTGAATGATGCCTTTGGAGCAGCTCACCGTGCCCATGCCAGTACAGAAGGGGTGGCGCACCATCTGCCCGCTTATGCAGGCTGTCTTTTAAAGCGTGAAATTGAAGCCCTTGAGCAGCTGACGCAGTCCCCCAAACATCCTTTTGCAGCGGTGATTGGCGGAGCCAAAGTGTCTTCAAAATTGGGCGTTTTAGAACAATTGCTGCCCAAAGTCGATGTGCTGGTCATTGGTGGAGCCATGGCCTATACTTTTTTGGCTGCCCAGGGCATCTCAGTGATGAATTCTTTGGTGGAGCCGGAGCTATTTGATACGGCTCGCCAATTGCTTGCCTCAGCAAAGACCCACAACACCCAATTGCTGTTGCCCGTCGATACCGTCCTGGCCGCTGCTATTGATGCGCCAGACGCGACGGTAACGGTGATTTTATCTGAACTTAAAGCCGAAGAACAAGACGACTTACAGGACTTAACCGGTGTCGATATTGGTCCTGAATCCATTGATGCCATTGGCAAAGCCCTGGAGCCTTGCGAAACGGTTTTATGGAATGGGCCCATGGGTGTGTTTGAGAACCCTGCCTTTTGTCATGGTACCGAAGCCGTGGCCAAAATGATTGCCGAGCGTACGGCTGCAGGCGCGCTGACAGTAGTGGGTGGCGGGGACTCTGTGGCGGCCGTTGAAAAGTTGGAATTGGCGGATCAGTTTTCTCATGTGTCCACCGGTGGTGGGGCTTCATTGGAGTTTTTAGAAGGAAAAGCCTTACCCGGCATCGCGGCGTTAAAACACACTTAAAGGAGCGGTGCATGCGCAAAACCAGCTTTGAAATTTTGCACTGTACCCAGTGTGGTGCACCCACCCGCTATCAAACGCCGGTGGGCGACAGTCGTGAGCGGGCGATTTGTACCCGGTGTGAAAAAATTCATTATCAGAATCCTCATGTGGTGGTGGGAGCGGTGGTGCATCATCAGTCGGGCTTTGTGTTATGCCGCCGCGCTATCGAACCGCGCTCTGGTTTCTGGACCATTCCAGCGGGTTATTTAGAGCTTGAAGAGAGTACCGAAGAAGGGGCCTGCCGCGAGGCCTACGAAGAGGCCCAGACCGATTTGCACATTGAACGTCTATTGGCTATTTACAATCTGGCACACCTCTCTCAGGTGCAAATTCTCTATCTGGCGCGTTTAAAAGGAGATCACTTTTCACCCGGTCCTGAAAGCCTAGAGGTGGCCCATTTTACCTGGGAGACTATTCCCTGGGATGAATTGGCCTTTCCTTCCGTACGCTGGGCCTTATTGCACGCGCGCAGACATCTGTTAGGCGAAACGGAAATGCCCGAGTTACGCGCTGAGTCCCTGGTTTTGGATCCCAAACTCTTGTTCACAAAGGAGTAAGTATGACCCAGGAATTTTCCGAGCGCAGTTCCCGCAAACGGGTAGTGGTAGCCGGTGCCTCAGGCTTTATTGGAGCGCAATTGATCGAACGTCTCTTGCCCCATTACGATGTGGTGGGTCTGACCCGTTACCAAAAAGAAAGTACCCGACGACTGACCTGGCGACAATGTGATCTTTTTTCGCTCTTGCAAGCGGAGCACGCTTTGCGTGGTGCTGACTATGCTTTCTATCTGGTGCATTCCATGATGCCCACTTCTCACTTAACCCAGGCCAGTTTTGAAGATATGGATCTTATTTTGGCCGATAACTTTGCCCGGGCGGCAGCCCGTGAAGGCATTCAGCACATTGTTTATCTGGGAGGCATTATCCCGGAGTCTAAACAGTTGTCTCGGCATTTGCGCAGTCGGCAAGAAGTCGAAGAAACCCTGGCTTCTCATGGGGTACCCGTGACCACCCTGCGGGCGTCAGTGATTGTGGGGCCACGGGGCTCTTCTTTTCAATTGATTGAAAAGCTCGTGCGGCGTTTGCCTATTATGCTGTGCCCTACCTGGACCCGTTCTTTAACCCAGCCTATTGCCTTAGATGACGCCATTGACGCTTTGAGCCAGGTGGTGGGGCAGGGCCGCTATTATCACCGGGCCTATGATATTGGGGGAGCCGATATTGTTTCATACCTTGAACTCTTGCGCATGACCGCTCAGGTGATGGGCAAGCGCCGGCTCATTTTACCGGTGCCTTTTTTATCTGCCCGGCTGTCTTGTTTTTGGCTTTCTTTGATCACAGGCGCGCCTTACGAACTCACCAGTCCCCTCGTGGAAAGTCTCAAAGACGCCATGGTGGCGAGAAACCTGGAGTTACAGCAGGCCCTGGGCCAAACCCCCAAACGTTTATTGCCAGCCATTGAAGCGGCCATTACCCAGCATGAAACCCTTTCCTTGCGCGCAAAGGCCCGCGTTAAACGAGAACAGTACCGTCAATCGGTGGATAACCCTGAAATCAAAGATGTGCGTTCGGTACAGCGCTTGAATCTGCCGCCGGGCAAAGATGCGGTATGGATTGCCGAAAAATATACGATTTGGTTGCCTCGCTATCTTAAACCTTTTATTCGGGTCCGGGTGGACCAAACCCGTAAAATCAGCTTTTTTGTGATGGGTATTGGGTTTCCTTTATTAGAAATGTCCTACTCAGAACACCGCAGCACCGCAGATCGCACCCTGTTTTATATTACGGGTGGGTTACTGGCCCAGCAAAATACAGGGCTGAGAGGCCGTTTGGAGTTCCGCGAGGTGCTGGGTGGCCGCTATGTGTTGGCAGCCATTCATGATTTTACCCCCAGCCTGCCCTGGTTTATTTATAACCAAACCCAGGCCCGTGTGCATTTGTGGGTCATGCATGCCTTTCAACGCTATCTCAAAAAAATGGATGTGATGCTGTATTAGACTTCGTCCTGGGGGAGCGCCAACACGCGCGCTAAAAAGTCGTGCAGAATGTGGGCGGTAATGCCCCAGATGGTGTAATGCTGGTATTGATAAAAATGCACAGGATAGTCTTCTTGAGCGACGGTACGCTGTTCCAAACGGTAGACATCTGGTTGTAGCAAGTGACTGATGGGCACCTGAAACACCTCGTCAATCTCAGCGGGCTCGGGATGCAGGGCGGTGGGCCAGGGAATTCTACCCACATAGGGATAGATAAAAAATCCCGTATGGGTGGGAAAGGGGGGCAGGGCACCTAAAATATCGATGTCTTGCGGCGCAATGCCGATTTCTTCATGGGTTTCTCGCAGGGCAGTGTCCGCCAGACTTTCATCTTCAGGGTCTTGCTTGCCGCCGGGAAAGGCAATTTGTCCTTTGTGTTTACGCAAGGTTTGGGTGCGCACGGTAAACAAAATATGATCTTCATCGGCCTGGGGCACAAGGGGGAGCAGTACGGCTGCAGAGCGGAGATGCGGGGCGATGGCTTGCACCCCATAAGCCCTGGGAAGTTGTGACTGAAGCTGAAGATCTTGAATACGCATATACAGCTATTATGCCCCAAGCAATAGACTGATGTCCTTGACTTAAGGCATAATAAAGAAAAAAAGGAGCTTTTTATGAGTCAAGCCCAAGTTTATGACCCCGTCAAAAATAAGCCGCTGGTGGAAGTGACTGAAAAAGCCGCTGAAGAAATTCAACGCCAATTACACAAACAAAATGAGCCCGGACAGGGGATTCGTTTGGCCGTAAAAGGTGGCGGTTGCTCAGGACTTTCTTATCATTTGGACTATGATCAGCCCACCGATCGTGATCACGTACTTGATATTAAAGGCATTCGTGTGCTCATTGATCGCAAGAGTGCCATTTATCTGAAAGGCATGACCCTCGATTTTAGCGATGGACTCAATAGCCGTGGCTTTAAGTTTGTGAATCCCAATGCCACCAATACCTGTGGCTGTGGTGAGTCTTTCTCGGTCTAAGCCCTGATTTCGACCCATTTATTTTTTGCGGAGGCTTTTTAGCCTTCGCTTTTTTGTGGGGTATAATACCGCCAAAGATCTTAATTACGTAATGGGTGTAAAACCATGAACACGTCTCTCCTGGCCTATGCTGAACAATACATTGAGCGCATTCAACCGGTGTTAGCGCAATTTGCTCACCGTGAAGGACCGGTCAAAAATGTGGTGGCGCGCTGGCAGCAAGAGTTAGAGACGATTCGGGCTTATGCAGACCATCACCAGCATGTGGCGGTGGCTTTTGTGGGTGGCACCGGTGCGGGCAAAAGCACCTTAATCAATGCCCTGATCGAAGCCGATGTCTTACCGACCCATAGCTTTCAAACCTGTACCTCTGCGGCCATGCTCTTGCGCCATGCGGGCCGTAAAAGCTGGCGAGCTACCCTGCGTTTTTTGCCTGAAACGGCCTGGTTAGAAGAAAAGCGGGCGTTTATGGAAGAAGCTCGCCAGTCCATTGAAAGTGGTCAATCCGCTTTTGCCTATCAGGATTTTCTCTATAAGGCCTGGGCTTTACATCGCCCCCGGCGGGGGCAGCCTCCCATGCCTTTTACCTTAAGCGATCTGATGGTGTTACTTGAAGAGCCGCTGCCCGATTCAGTACGTCAGCTATTAACCCCTGAGCCCTTAGAGCTGCGGGCCAAAACCCCTGAAGAACTCAAAGAACAGTTGCGTAAATACCTGACCGCAGAAAGCCCGCTATGGCCTCTGGTACAAGCGGTGCATATTGAAGGCCCTATTCCTTTGCTTGAAGCGGGTTTGCATCTGATTGACTTACCGGGATTAAACGATGCGAATCCGGTGCGTGAACGCATTGCGCGGGATTATTTAAAGCAGGCTGAGTTTATTTGTTTAACCTTTAATACCGGCCGGGGCTTAACCCGAGAGGTGACCGATCTGATGAAAGATCAAGCGTTTATTAATCAGATTGTCATGGACGGTAAAGTGAGTGCGCTGGCTTTTGTAACCACCCGCGCCGATGATTATCAACCGGGTTTAGAACGGCAGTATTTACAATTGCCGGAAGCGGTTTCTCCCCAGGCTTTAAACACGGCCCGAGAACAGCAGATCCGCCAGATTATTTTACGCCAATTGTCGGAGCTAACCCTTTGGTTTAGCAATCGCTATAAGGTGTCCTCGGCCTCGCGAGAAGTGGTGCAATTGATCGCCGATACCTTGAGCCAGTCTCCTATTTTTATTACCTCTGCTTTGAATTACCTGCTGCTTCAACACAAAGAACAGCCCATTCATCCGGCTTTTTTGACAGCAGATACCACGGGGGTACCCCTGTTGCAGGCGTATATTGGCAAGATTGCACAAGCCCATGGATTACAGGCGCGCAAAAAAGTTTTGCGGGCCCGTTTTCAGCAACTCAACAGTGAAGTAAAACGTCTTGTGCATTTGCTGCAGCAGCAAGAGCAGCCCTTGAGTGCACTGACCGCCCATCAAGATTATCGTCTGGCGGTCCAGCGTTTAGACGTGGTGCTCGCACGCATTGCGGAAAAGCAAGGCCGTTTACAGTTGGCGTTTCAGCGCAAGCTTTTGCACGCCCTGAGTGACCTCCATGCCCAATGTGAACATTTGAGCGATCAGTGGGGCGGCTTAAACTGGCAGTATCTGGCCAAGGCTGTGGCCCAGGAGGGCGTGTACACAAGTCCTGCCACAGGGGTACAGGTCAATTTATTGCAAGATGTATTTTCTCTGGCCGAACAGGCGTTTGCGGTGGAATGGTACGCCTTTTTTCAGGTGCAAATGCCTGAGCACTTACAAGAGGTCGAGCGCCTGTTTAAAGAGCTTGCTTCCGACTTCACGCTGTCAGAGCCCCAACAAGAGGACTTTTTACAGGCTTTGCAACACTATGAAACTCACGGAAACATGCAGTTGAGTCATTTGCGCCAACAGTTGCAAAGGGAAATTGAGGCTGCATTACGTCAGATGATGTTGCCAGCTTTTGAACAAGCCAGCGCCTACAAAGGCTCGGGTCGTAAGCAATATATGATTCAGTGTTTGATGCAGGCCTTACACCAGGATTTGCCGGAGCTGGGCCGCGCTTTAGAGGAAACGGCGGGGGATCGGCTTGAACAATGCCTGCAGCAGTTGAGTTACCAAACCGCAGCCTTAAGTGATGCGTTAAAGCTTACTGCCCGTCCTTAAAGTATTCGGGGTACAGACACTCAAAGCAACCCGGGCAAATACCATGACTAAAGCGAAAGCCATACTTTTCACGCAAAAACAGTTCAATATTGATGTAAGCGCCTTGCTCTGTGCGAATTTTTTTGCAAGAGGCACAAATGGCTAAGAGTTTGTCTTCGAGATCTTCAGGGGTGGCGGGGTGTGTATCCAAAGGAAAAAAGCTCAAAATATAGCCGCTGACTTTTTTATTGTCGTGGTGCAGTTTGCTGACAGAGACCTTCATGGGTTGATGACTGGCGTTTAACAAGAGGGTTTCATTGACGCGGGCTTTTAAAATATCCAGGGGGCTTTCTTGCTCTGCAAGACGCCACTCGGTTAAATGGTGTAGGGGGTATTGGGCCCGCTGTGTTTCCCCGATGTCCGTGAGGCGTTCAGCCAGGGGGTTAATGAACTGAATCCATCCTTTTTCATCGGTGACAATAATCGCTTCGTGACTGTGGGTCAGGAGATCCATAACCTTTTGCTGACGCTCGCGGCTTTGGCGTTCGCGTTTATGATTGTGTAGGCTCAGCTCAATCATGGTGCGCAGCTCTTTGTGGCGAAAAGGCTTGAGTACGTAACCAAAAGGGTTTGTGTTTTTGGCGCGTTCGACAATTTCTTTGTCGGTGAAGGCGGTGAGATAAATAATGGGGCAGTCGTGCTGTTTGAGGATTTCTTCAGCCGTGCGAATGCCGTCCCACTCCCCTTTGAGTTTGATATCCATAAGGATCACATGGGGACGAAGGTTTAAGCTTTGGGTTAAGGCCTCTTCACCGGTATCGACGATCAATGGCACCACATACCCATCATCTCTGAGGCTTTCTGAAATATCCTCGGCGATCATTTGTTCATCTTCTACCACGAGAATTGTGGTGTCTGCCATGAGAGCCCCTTTACTGTTTTTTCTACTTTTAACGTGTGCCGCTGCAAAACAGGTTTTACATATTCTTATTTTGAATATGTGGTGTTGGTATACTGATAATTTACTGTCAATAATAGCATTTCTTGATGAAAAAAAGATGTCTTAATCCTTTCAATTGGGTAAGTTTTTATGCATTTTAAGAGACGTTACCACTCTTTTTGATTTGTGTTATAAAAGGCTTAAGGAGATTTTAATTTTGTGAACATTGTCTTGCTTTCCCCCCACTTTCCGGCACATCAGGCCCGCTATGCAGCGGCATTACAACAGCATGGTCTGCGTGTGGTTGGTCTGGCCGATGAACCCCCCCACCACCTCTCAGCCGACGTACAGGAGAGCCTTGACGACTACTTCTTTGTACCGGACATGCATGATGCCGATGCTTTAATTCGCGCCTGTGGTGCGATTACCGCCCGCTATGGAAAAATTGATCGTATTGAATCTCTCAATGAATATTGGCTTGAAACCGAAGCCCGACTGCGCACTGACTTTAATGTGCCGGGCATTAACATGTCGGGGATCCAGGACATTAAAGAAAAATCGGCCATGAAAGCCCGTTTTCAATCTCAGGAGATTCCCTGTGCCCGTGGGCGGGTGGTCCAGAGTTTGACAGAGGCAAAAGACTTTGTGAAAGCAGTGGGCTATCCCGTGGTGCTCAAACCCAATGTGGGTGTGGGGGCCAGTCATACCTATCGGATTGATAACGATCAGATGTTGGCGCGGATCTGGCATGAAAATGCAGACCATGAAAATATTTTAGAAGAATACATTGCCGGTAAAATTTGTTCTTACGATGGTTTAACGGATCGGGACGGCAATATTGTCTGGCAGGGATCCATGATTTACAGCAATGGGGTCATGGAGGTGGTGAACGAAGACCTGCACGTCTATTACTATACCTTGCGCCAAATTCCCCCGGCGCTGGAAGCCATGGGGCGCCGTTTGGTGGCCGCTTATGCTGTGCGGGAACGCTTTTTTCACTTTGAGTTCTTCCAGCAGCCCGACGGTAATTATGTGGCCCTTGAGGTAAATATGCGCCCGGCCGGGGGGCCCAGCTTAGATATGTATAATTTCAGCCATAATTTTGATCTCTACACCGAGTGGGGAAATATCGTGGCGCGCAATACCTTTTCTTCACCCCAGGCAGAAGCCTTGTTTCACTGTGCGTACGTCGGTCGCAAACATAACAAAGCCTACGCCCTTTCTCATGGAGAAGTCCTGGGACATTTCGGCGGGGCTATTTTGCACGTGGCAGAGCACCCTCCGTTGTTCCGACGGGCCATGGGCGACTACTTTTATTTAATTCGCACCACCGAAGAGGCCGACCTTTTGCACATGGCAGAGGAAATTCACCGTGCGCCGTAAGCACGCGGTGGGTGAAGTGCCTGAAATTACCACCGCTCAATCCACGGTCCATCCGCGCTTGACGGCAGTGGTTCAAAAGCACTTAACCCATGTGTATCAACGTCCTCCCGTGCCCTTTATGCGGGATTGTTTTGCACAGATCTATGCCGCCCATCGCGATCGGCCCGTCATTTTAGATACGGGCTGCGGTCGCGGGCATAGCACCCGTTTATTGGCACAAAAATATCCGGATCACTGGGTATTGGGCCTGGATAAATCTTTACAGCGCCTCAGTCATTTGTCAGAGCCATTGCCTGAAAATGCCCGCCTGTATCGGGTGGAGTTGGTGGACTTTTGGTTGCTGGCTCAGGCGCACGGCTGGCGTTTTGATCAGGTCTATGTGTTCTATCCTAATCCGTGGCCCAAGGCCATGCATTTACAGCGGCGCTGGCACGCCCATGCGGTGTTTCCTGCGTTTTTAGAAACGGCCCGCCATTTTGAATTGCGCACCAACTGGTCTGTTTATGCCGAGGAGTTTGCTCAGGCCTGTACGCTGGCGGGGCGAGCGGTGAGGGGACCCACGGCATTGGCCCTGTCAGCGGACAGTACCTTTGTCTCGGCTTTTGAGCGCAAGTACGTGCTTACGGGGCAGCCGGTGTACCAGGTGCAGGGGAGCTGAGGCGCGTTGGGCGAAGACTCAGGGCTAAAAAGCACAGGGTTAAAAAAACATCGGCGATGACGGTGCTCCAGGCTGCCGCACTGGCACCATAGCGCGGAATGCCATAGAGGTTTAGGCCTGCATTCAGAAGCAATCCTCCGGTGGCTGCCCATGCGGTCCACTGTTGACGGTGCTGGGCAGCCAGGACATTCAAGGCAATCTGATTAAAAATCACGCAGGGCAAGCTGAAACTGAGTACCTGAAACAAAGCAATGGCAGGCATAAACTCCGCTCCCAACAAGAGAGGCAAGCCCCAGGGGGCTAACCCGTAGGCGATGGCGGCAATACACACCGTGCCAGGCCATAAATAAAGGTTGAGCTTTCGCCAAAACACCTGCCGTTGTGTGGCTGGTAAACGCACCCAGAGCGGGTACAGGCTCATACTCAAAATATAGCCAATCAGGGCCACAATTTCATAACAGCGAATTGCCCCTTGATACCAACCCAGGGTTTTGAGGGGGTCCTCTGTCGGGTTTAATAAATTGGGGATCATGACCAAATCCAGTTTGAGATAGATAAGCCAGGCCACATGAAACCACCAAAAGCTCAGGCCCCTGCGCCAGAGTTGCCAGAGCGCCGCGCGCTGCGGACGCAAAACCTTCCTGGAGGCCAACGCCTTGAACTGCGGGCGGAGGCGATACAGCAAATACCCGTAGAGCAAAAGGGTCAAGGCACATTGGGTCAGTGCGCTGACCCACAACAGTGTCCAGACCTCAGCAAAGAGATACAAGATCACCAATTGCGGTATCAACAGAACAAAGCGCATGGCATTGCGGTAAATGGCTTCTTCGCGGAAGCGTTCATAGGCATTTAACAGCGCAAAAAGGGTATCGTTCCAACTTTGGGCGATGCTCCAGAGGCCAGCAGCCCACAGCGCATGGACCGGGATGTGAGGGGCCCAGGGACGACTGAGCCAGAGTCCCACACCAAAGATAAAACAGGCGATGATTTTGAGATAAAAGGCCTGAGGGAGCAATAGCCAGGGGGATTTTTGCTCTCCCAGCTCACGAATCAAGAGATGTTGGGTGCCCCAGTCTAAGGTCATGGCCCAGAGTCCTGCCCAGGCCAGGGGTAAACTAAAGGCCCCGTAACCGGCGTCTCCCAGGGTACGTGCGCACACAAAAATAAAAATCAGGCTGATGGCGCGACTGAGCAGTTCGGTGACGCTTTTCCAACGGACGTGAGAGCCGAGGCGTCTCAGAAAATGTTGAGCCTGCAAAGGACGTTAGCGCAACTGGCGACGGCGCATCTCTTGCGCCAACAGTTGCAGTTCTCGACCCGTCTGTCCGCGTACGGAAGTGTTTTCTTCTGCCCGCCGGATGAGATAGGGCATAAGCTCTTTAACGGGGCCATAAGGCACATACTTGGCCACATTGTATCCGGCATGGGCCAGGTTAAAAGATAGATGATCGCTCATGCCAAGCAATTGAGCAAACCAAATGCGTTTGTCCTGGGGGGCCAGATTTTGGGCTGCCATGGCTTCGGTGAGTTTGCGAATACTTTCCTGATTATGGCTTCCAGCGCAGAAGGAAACACGGGGTAGGTGTTCTAAACAGAGGGTCACGCCAGCGTCAAAGGCTGCATCGGTATCGGCTTTGGTGTCATGAATGGGACTTTGCAGTCCCTGGGCGCTTGCGCGGGCGTTTTCTTTTTCAAGGTAAGCCCCTCGTACCAGCTTAAAGCCTAAAAACCAGTCTTCCTGATGGGCCAGGGCAATCACGTCTTGCATTTCTTGCAGGCAGCTGCGGCGGTAGAGCTGTGCGGTGTTCCAGACCCAGGCCTGGGTCTGGTTGTATTTACGCATCATCGCCAGGGCCCAGCGATCAATAATCGGCTGAATCCAGCTTTCTTCAGCATCAATAAAGACAGGGGTTTGCACAGCGACAGCGCGACTGCAAATTCGATCTAGCCGTTCGTAAATGCGCTCAGCGGCGGCTTGTTCACTGGGCGACAGGCTGCCCCAGTTACTGGCCTTAAGTAAAATGTCGTGAGCGCCCAGTCCACTGACCTTAAACACCGCAAAGGGAATATGGGGGTTGTTATGGGCATAATCGAGAACCCGGAGCAGTTCAGCGGTGGTGTGCTCAAAGTCTGATTCTTTGCTTTTGGCTTCCACAGAGTAATCTAAAATAGATCCCACGCCCTGGCTTGCCAGGGTCTGAATGGTTTTTTCACACGCGGCAATATCTTCGCCCCCCACAAATTGCTCAAACAGGGTCCAGCGTACGGCGGGGGCAATGGGCAAATGCAAGGCAAAAGCCAATTCACTGGCCCACTTTCCGAGCTTGACCCATTGCGGGTTTGCCAGGGTTTGAAAGAGGACCCAGGCTTTTTTGAGTTCAAAATCGCTTTTATGAGCGAAGGCAATCGCTGTGTCGTTCAAGTTCATGGGCTCATCTTAACGCGCCTCATACCACTCCCACAAGCTGTCAGAGATATCTTTTAAAAGCTTTTCTGAAGGACAATAATCCAGCGCATTTAAGATCAATTGCAAAAAGTTCGGGTTTTTAATGCGCGGGCCCTCATGGGTATACGCCAACACCTTTTGGCAGAAAGCGGGCGTCATTTTGGGAATGATTAATTCGCTCAGAGGGGTTTGATATAGCTCTAGCATACGGCCTTTGCGTTTGCCGGTGAGCCATTGAATGAGCGTATATAAGGGGTGATTGAGCAGATGTGCCAACGCCTGTAACTGTTGAGGAGCCTGGGTGCCGGGTTGGCGCGTATGAATAAAATAGACGTCGGCGCTAGCGTAAAAGGGCGCATCGGTATATACTGTGCGGCAATTGCGTGCCCGCTGGGGAAGCACCAACTTGGGGCCTTCAAAGCGTTCGGGCACGCGGGGCCATTGCACATGAAACCATTGCATTTGCTGAAGCTGCACTTCCCTTCGAGCGGACAGCAATGGATAAAACACCCGCAGGTGTTGCTGGAGGGCCCGGGGTATTTGCGTGATGTGTCGCTGTAGATACAGCAGCCAGTCTTCGTGGGGTAAAGTACCGGTGGTTTGGATGGATGAGCTTTTGTACCAGGGCCTAAAAAAGGTGTCTGCCACACCCTGTTGTCGCAGTGTGTGGTAGGTAGTGGGAGATAAAATAAAAATATCGCTGCCCACAGGGGCTGAAATGGCATATTTCTGTTTTTGGGTTTTACTTAAACGATCTGCACCCGTCACAATGCCCTGGAAAACCGCAAAGCTATCGTGCAGCGGCTGCCCTTTCAGCATGGATACCATATGTTCCAAAAGCCCCGTATCACTCCAGTTCAATAAATACTCCGGGGCCTTCATGCCCCATTGGTCCGCAGGTAGACTTTGCAGACTATACGTTTGCAGTTTGGCGGCCTGGAACTTGCCCCCTTCCAGCATGCGCTGGAGTTTGACCTCTTGAAGTGATGTGTTCATGCTTTGTGGGGGATGACGGTAGTGAAAAATAAGGTTTTGATTGTGTTGCCCGCCTGCTCCCGCAAAAAGGCGCAAGGCATCGAAGTCTGTACAGGCCAGCGGAACGGCTTGCTGACTGAGGGTTTGACGTAGGTGTCGCGCCTGGGTTGCACTAAAAAAATAATTGGGCGTCAAGAGTGAGGCCACCGCTTTTTTGTTGCGACTTTGCTTGAGAAGGTGTAGGGTCACGTAGAAAAAGTAGTAATAGAGATCTCCTCGCGAGCGGTAGTGCTTTTTCCAGGAGGGCAGTTTAAGCACTTGAAAAGCGGCTCGGTTTCCCTTTTCTCCCACATAGGGCGGGTTGCCAATAATTAGATCCACATGTTCTAGAGCCGGCAAGTCAACTTCAATGTTTAGCTGAAATAAACCGGGGTGCTCAAGGGCCTGATGGCTGAGCTGTAAGGCATTCCCTGCCTGAATGTGGTGGTGAGGTAGAGGGCTTTGCGGATATGTTTCCTTCCACAATTGGGTTAAACCAAAACGCGCCACCTCAACGGCCAGGGCATCGGTATCGGTGCCTAAGAGATGTTCCTGCCAATAGCGAGATTGGGTTTCGCTGGCTTGTGGGTAAAGCTGGCGCAAATACAAATACGTACTCCAGAGAAAAAGACCCGCTCCACAAGCGGGATCGTAGGTGCAAAAGCGCAGATGCTGCAAAGGCGTAATGTACTGAAAGCTTTGTGCCACGAGCCAGTCCACCAACTCAGGTGGGGTATAGAATACCCCTTGTGATTTAGGCATGGGGTGAAGGGTCTCTGAGAGTCTTGCCAGTTGATGGAGCTGCATAAGGAGCGGGGTTTGATGGTCCTGTGGAAAGAGATACTGACGTAGCTGCTCTTGTTGGGTTAATGAAAGCAAGGGAAATACAGGGGTTGACTTGCCTTTTTTATCGATCCAATGAAACGCGCTATAGAGTGTTTCTTGCCGCAATGCGTTGGCCTGTTCCAGCGAGGCTGAAGGGCTGCAAAGCAACGTGCAAAGCTTTCTAAGGGTGACTTTTCCTTGTTTTTTCGGCATTTTTCTGATGAAATGGCTGTCAGGGGAGTGGGTTTGTGGCATAATTAATTATGCGGTGCTTCATTCATCCTGGCAATACTTGGTGCTTTCTAGATTAAGATCCTGTGATACTTTTGGTTGACATCCTGTCTATAAACTATCACAATTGATTTTAGTGTGCTGTATTCGATGTGACCGCATTTGAAACGGTGAGTTTTTACAGAAAGATAATGGTGGTAAGGCATGTTAATGACTGGCGTAATTCCGGATACTTTTCCCGAAGCCTCCTCTTTTCTCAATGAAGAGATTGAGTATTTGGAATTTGAAAGCCTGATTGATGAACTCTCAGAGCGCTTAGATGCCAGCTGGTCTTATGATCCAGACCAGGAAGTGTATCAAATTGAGTTTATTGATGATGAGGGAACCCTACATGAGGTGGTTTCTCTTTCCATTGACTATGTGCAAGAAGGCTTTAACGAAGGACGGGACCTCATTACCTGTTCGGCCTATTTGTGCAATTATCAAGATGCCCAGCAGCCCGCTTTGCCAGAACTGCTATCGGCGTCTGCGCAAATGACTTTCTCTCGGGTGCAGATCAACGCCGAGAAGCAGTTGGAGCTGGTGGGTAAAGCCCTTTACAACCAGGATCAGGCCGTGGATATTATCACCAATATGATTGAAGAAATCAGCTCAATGGCTTCAGATTTTCGTTTGAAACTCGAAGCCTATACCGAAGAACTTCAGGTCTAAACGGATGCCCACAAAGCTTCCGCGCAAGCAAAAAATTGGCTTTGTGGCCAGTGGCGGCGCAGCGAAGGCTGCGTGCTTTCATATGGGGGTTGCTCTGGCCCTCGAACGCAAAGGTTTTCGCTTTCAAACGGGTAAAAAGCCCTTGAAAAACCAGGATTTAGTCAAAACCGGCCGTGAGATTGATGTGATGGTGGGCGCCAGTGCAGGGGCTTTTACCTGTGCCATGATTGCCAGTGGCAATCGGGTAGAAGAGATCTACAAAGCCTTTATGCGGGATCGCAACGCTCACTTTCCCACCCTTTCTTATGGGCAAATGCTCAACCCCAATATTATGGACACCCTGCTGCGTTTTATTCCTCGCTTGCCCAAGTCTTTGCACGTACGTGGCATGCAATCGATTGAAGCGTTTGTGCAGGCTATTTTCTGTGCCAATGGGTTTTATACCACCCAAAAACTGGAACAATTTTTACGACGGGATGTATTGCCTGTCAATCAGTTTAAAGATCTTGTGCCAGAGCTCTATATTGTGAGCACGCTGTTAGATAACCCTGGTCGTTTGATCTGTGGTCCCCATGATTTATCGAATCACGCCGAGGACCCCACGGGGCAGACCCGCTACAGCACCGATGTGGAAATTTCTCATGCGGCCGCCGCGTCTATGTCTTTGCCCCCGGTGTTTAAACCTTATCCCTTGCGTACCTCAGAAGGTGTCACCTATTGTTTTGACGGTGAAGTACGCCGCACCTTGTCCACTCATATTGCCGAAGATGCGGGCTGTGACCTGGTGATTGTCTCTTACACGCATCAGCCTTACCGGTACCGTGAAGACGTGGGATCGTTGGTGGATTACGGGATTCCTTCCATTATGGTACAGGCGATTTATCAACTCATTGAATCCCGGATTCAAAACTTCCGCGAGTCTCAAAAGATGAAGCAAGACGTCATGCAAAAGGCGCGTCAATTCACCCAGAAGCATAAGTTAGATCGCGAAGCGGCCGATGAACTTTTTCATTTGTTAACAGACAGCTTGCAGTTTAAACCGGGAATTGATTATATTTATATTCATCCCGATGAGCGGGAAGACGATCTGTTTTTTGCCGATCACTTTAATCTTTCGCCTCAGTCCATGGAACGTATTGCTGAAACTGGTTTTCGCAGTGCTATTCGCTCGCTCAAAGACTATCACTTTACGTTTGAGGACCCCTATTCTGAGGCCATTGCAAGTTAGCCGACAGGAGCCCTCTATGAATCCCTCAGTTTCCCCTGATATTTTAATTGCCACCTTTTATAAGTTTGTGGAGCTTTCAGACTACGAAGATCTGCAGGCGGTGTTTTTGACCGCTGCTGAAGAGCGGGGAATCCGCGGCAGCATTTTATTGGCCCGTGAAGGCTTGAACGCCACGATTTCGGGCATGCAAGGTCCCCTTGAAAGCTTCCTGACTTTTTTGCGGACCGATGCCCGTCTGGCAGATCTGGAGTGTAAGTATTCGGTGGCCAGCGAGCAGCCTTTTAAAAAAATGAAGGTGCGCCTGAAGCGTGAAATTGTGGCCCTGGGTCAGGAACGCGTGGATCCCTTGAAAAAAGTGGGAACATATATCGAACCCCGAGAGTGGAACGAACTGGTATCCCAGGAAGATGTCATTTTGATTGATACCCGCAACGTCTATGAAACGGTCATTGGCACCTTTAAAGGCGCTGTGGATCCTTACCTGGATCGTTTTCGCGATTTTCCTGAGTATGTGCAAGAGCACCTGGATCGTAACAAACACAAAAAAGTAGCCATGTTTTGTACCGGGGGTATTCGCTGTGAAAAAGCGTCTTCATGGATGCTGGAGCAGGGTTTTGAAAACGTTTATCATCTGAAAGGAGGCATTCTCAAATATTTAGAGGAAGTGCCTCCAGAAGAGAGCCTTTGGGAAGGGCATTGCTTTGTGTTTGACGAGCGGGTGGCGGTGGACCATGCGTTGCAGCCCGTCAATTATGCCACCTGTTGGGGCTGTGGTTTGCCCGTCAGTGAGGCCGATCAAGAAGACGAGCGCTTTGAAGAGGGCGCCAGTTGTCCTGCGTGTCATGACTTACTGACCGATGAAGAAAAAGCCCATACCCGCCAAATGTACTTGCGCCGTAAAATCTTGCAAAAAACCTAGTCTGCCAACAGACTTGTCTGAATGCCTTCCCCAAGCACCTGTGCCAGCTCTGCCACGGGGGGCATGGGGTTACACAAGCTCTCAAGATCGACCACAGGCATGGCTTCTGCAAACAATTGTTGGTGTTGTGCACGGGGAGCTTGCAGATAAAGGACTCCCTGTTGTAAAAAAGCCCGCCGCCGTCTGACTTGTGCGCAGCCCACGAGCTTTGTGCCGTTGATTTGCAGATCGGCCTGGCTGCTGCTCGTGTAACACGAAGCGCTTTTGGTCTGGCCCTGGGCGGAGTGTAGAATGGTTTCGGCTTCAACGCCCAGTTTGCGTAAACCCTTCATAAGCCCCTGGGCAATGCGTTGATAGGTATCCAACAAATGATGTTGACGTTCCGGGCTTAAAGGGCCAATCACACTAAACGTTAAATCGCCCGCATGCAGGATCGCTTGACCGCCGGTGGGTCGTCTGACCCAGGCAATATTCTGGTCCAGGAGGCGTTGTGCCAAAGCCGCATCCAGGCGCTGGAAGCGCCCAATCGAGAGGGTGGTTTGAGGCCAGGTATAAAAACGCACGGTGTAGTCCTGGTGGTGGGAATCAATGGCGTCGTAGAGACGCTGATCGATGCGCATGGGACAGTGCAGGTCTGCGTAGGGCGTTGCTCCAAACGCCAATAAATGGCAGCGGGTCATACCCCCTGTTATTTGCTCGGTGGGATGAGATCGGTATTCTCTTTTTGCGTGTTCACTGGACGGTAAGAGACAATATCGATGACTGTGGGCAATTGACAACTGGTTTTGCGATTCACTTCGACAGCGCGAATCGCTGCGGTCATTCCGGGTTGTAGAATTTGAGAGCTGGCCGTGATAATCTCGTAGGCATTGTTATTTTCATCGGTAAAAATCCAGCAGGTTTGTCCTTCATGCTGAAGGATTGAAACCTTCCCATAAAGCTCCATTTCCTGGCTTTTGCAGGCGGTTAGGCTTAACAACATAATCAGTCCAAAAAACAGGGGGTGACGTAACAGGGAATGCATAACTTTCCTCACTTCAAACACGGCTGGTTTAATTATACCGAAAACTTGTCTATTTGGCTTTTTCCGTGTCACAATGAGGAGCATGAGTACAGAATCTCCCTGGTGGACGCAGGGCAATTTACATCAACTGGATTTAGAGGCCTGGCGGGTTGCAGAGCAAAACAATCGTCTTGCTACCGCCCTTGACATGCTCATGGCTTTAAAAGAGGATGCCGAAACCCTTATTGTTTATGAAACCGGTGAAGAACTGATGCGCTATGTCGTCGAAACCGTGGGTTGTCTGGATGCCATGGCATCTCAGCTCCAGAATCCGGTTTCCGTAACCGTAGCCCAGGCGTTTTTAACGGGCGTTAAAGCCCTGGGTTATCTTGATGCTGAAGCTGAGCACCCGGTGCTTTAAATAAAAACTTTGATTTGGGCCAGAGCGGTTTAGCACTTTGGTATGATGAAATCCATCTGCTTGTGTTGACTAGAAAGGCTTCTTCATGACATCTTCCCTTCGCACCTTTTTTCCTGCTCTTGAGGCTTACCACACCGGTTTTTTACCCGTATCTGAGGTGCATACCCTTTATTATGAAGAGTCTGGCAATCCCCATGGTATTCCAGTGGTGTTTATTCATGGTGGCCCCGGTGGCGGTGTTTTGCCGCAGCACCGTCGCTTTTTTGATCCTGAAGCCTACCGCATTATCCTCTTTGATCAGCGGGGGGCAGGGCAAAGTACACCCCACGCTTGCTTAGAAGACAATACCACCCAGCATCTGGTGGCCGATATGGAGCAACTGCGTCAACACTTAGGGGTTGACCAATGGTTGCTCTTTGGAGGCAGTTGGGGCAGTACCCTTGCGCTGGCTTATGCTTTGGATTTTCCAGAACGGGTCAGTGGCTTGATTTTGCGGGGCATTTTTATGGGGCGTCCCTGGGAGATTGAGTGGCTTTACCAGCAAGGGGCTTCTCGGATTTTTCCTGATACTTACGCGCCTTACCGGGATTTTATTCCCCCTGAAGAACAGCATGACCTGGTGTCTGCTTATTATCGTCGTCTAACCGGTGAAGACAAAGACCAGCAAATTGAAGCGGCAAAGCGCTGGAGTGTCTGGGAGGCTTCTATTTCTAAACTGATTCCCGATGCCGAGATTGTAGAAGAGTTCGAAGATCCGCATTTTGCCCTGGCTTTTGCGCGCATTGAATGCCATTATTTTTACCATAAGACCTTTTTTGAAACCGATAACGCCCTGTTGGATCGGGCACAATCCATGCAGCAAACCTTTGCAAACATTCCCACCTGGATTGTGCACGGTCGCTATGATGTGGTTTGTGCTGCGCAGAACGCCTGGGAGCTGGCTGAAGCCTGGCCTCATGCAGAGCTTACCCTCGTTCCTGATGCCGGGCACGGCGGTTCTGAGCCGGGAACCTTAGATACCCTGATTCGGGCTACAGAACGCTTTAAAATCCTGTCTCAGGTTTGAACTGTGAGCGATACTTTTCGCTTTCAACACTTTGCGTTGGCGCAGGAGCGTTGTGCGATGAAGGTGGGCACAGACGGCATTTTATTGGGTGCCTGGGCACCTTTGCCTGTTGCTGAGGCAACCAGGCCCTGGCGTGTGGTGGATATGGGAACGGGCACGGGGCTCCTGGCCTTGATGTTGGCTCAGCGTTTGTCTGCGCAGGAGCCTTTGCCTCACTTTCGCATTGATGCCTTTGAACCTGAACCCGCGGCGGCACAGCAGGCCCGTGAAAATGCGCTGGCCAGTCCCTGGGCTCCTGCAATTCACGTGCATTGCCTGGCCCTACAGGAGCTCATGTCACAGCCAAAGATCCCTCTGGCCCAGGATGCCCTCTGGATTAGCAATCCCCCTTTTTTTGAGGCAGAACAATATGTTTCTCAAGACCCTGCGCGAGCGCGGGCCCGTCATGAATCCCCAGACTTTTGCGCCCAGCTCTTTCAGCAAGCCGGGCGCTATTTACACGAGACAGGGCAACTGGCGGTGATTTTACCTATTGAGCGCGAGCGGGACTACACGGTTCAGGCTCAAATTCAGGGCTTTGTTTTGCATCAGCGGTGCACGGTTCGTCACAGCGTTGAACATCCTATCAAACGGGTGCTCTTGTGCTGGGGCCGTCGTCCGCAGCCGTTCAAAGACGAGACTTTGTGTCTGAAAACCCGTAATGCTGAGGGACTTTGGCAAGACAGTACGGCATACGCTGCTTACGTGAACGCTTTTTACCTGCGGTTTGCTCAGCCATGAACATTCTCTGGGTTTCCAATGGCCACGGTGAGGATCGCATTGCACAGGTTTTAATTCAACACTGGCGTAGACAATTTCCGCAGGATCAGCATCGGGCCCTGGCCATGGTGGGACAGGGATTGGCTTATGGAGAACTTGGGGTACCCCTTGTGGCCAACACCTTTACGCCGCCTTCTGCGGGCTTCGCTTATTTGCATCCGCGCTTACTGTGGCGTGATGTACAAGGGGGGCTGTTGCCACACCTAAAGCGGCAGTGGCAGGCTTTGGCAAATCCTGTATTTCAGCCGATTGATCGCTATGTGGCCGTTGGTGATATTGTGCCTCTTGTGGCACTGTGGGGTACTGGACGTCTGGGGGCGTCGGTAAGCTTTGTGGCCTGTGCTCTCAGTGATTACTACACTGAAGGCAAGTCTTGCTTTGATCCTGTACAAGTGGCTTTGTTGCGGCACTATGGCATTCCCACCTATGCCCGTGACGCGCTGACCGCAGCAAATTTACAGCAGCGGGGGGTGCAGGCTTACGCGTTGGGAAACGCCATGCGTGACGCGGTGGGAGACCCAAATTTTGCTTTAACGCCTGTGGCTGAGCCAGCGCAGGCCTTGCTTTTGCCAGGCAGTCATGCAGATGTTTTTGCCAATCTGGCGTACGTCTTACCATTATTACACCAGGCACAAGGAGATCGTCCATTGCCTTTGCACTGGCACATTGTGGTGGCACCGGGCATTGATAGGGATAGTCTGGCGCGCCTACTTGCTCCGTATCAAGAAAGGCTTTCGCTGAGTTTGCTGCCCGCCCGGGGGTTTGGGGTGGCCTTAAGGCAGGCGGTGTTTGCCCTGGGTTTTTCGGGCACCGGCAATGAGCAATGTGTGGCCCACGGGGTGCCTGTGTTCTCTTTTCCGGGGGCGCCTGGAGCGCAGCAGTACACCTATCGTTTTGGCGAAGCGCAACAACGGCTTTTGGGGCCCGCGCTGCGCTTTTATGCCACGATGTGGCCCGAGCTTTTGGCCTGGCAGCTTGAACATTTTTTGAAGGAACGTCAGACCTACCGTCAGATCGCGCAGCAGATAGGGCGAGAGCGTTTTGGTGAAGCGGGTGCTGCCGGGCGATTGGTGAGGCATTTACGCAAGGAAATGTCGTTGTGAAGTACTATAATAAAGAGACGTGAATGACGCCCCTCGGAGAAACCCATGAAAAAGAACGATATTTTACGAATAGCCAAAAGCATGAGCCTTGTGCTGATGTTCACTTTAATATGTACCTCGGCGACTTTGGCTAAAGAAGTACAATCAGGTCCGGTAGAAACCCTTGATCTGCAACAAATTCAGCAGATCTATGCCTATCAGGATTTGATTTATCGTTTCTATGATGCCTTTGCCCGCGGAGATGCAGAGGCCATGGTGAGTTGTTATCATCCTGAGGTGCAATTTGAGGACGCGGCCTTTGGTCCCTTACAAGGTGAAGACGCCAAAGATATGTGGCGCATGCTGGTGGCCCAGGGGGGAGATAATCTGAGGGTGAAGTACAAAAATGTTCATGTGGCCTATGTGGCCAAACACCCGGAACACCTGCGTTATGTGGGGCAGGCCCATTGGGATGCAGACTATACGTTTTCGCTAACCGGTAATTCGGTACACAACAGCATTGATGCCACCTTTGGTTTTAAAGATGGCCTGATTTATACCCACCGGGATCGCTTTGATTTTCAGGTCTGGAGCAGTCAAGCGCTGGGCTTACCGGGGATTTTTCTGGGGGGACACCCCTTCTTTCAGGAGCGTTTTCAGGCGATAGCCCGTCAGCGCTTACAGGCGTTTCAGGCGGAACGCTAAACAGACATCATGCTTTCTGCAAAAATTAGCGCTTTAATCAATGGCGTATATGAGGTGGGGGAAATCCTGGGGCATGGGACCTTTGGGGTGGTCTACAAAGGCATGCATCGCGAACTACTCACCCCGGTGGCCATTAAGGTGTTTAGCCGTGGGGATCACATTTCAAAAAACTTTTTGAATGAAAGCAAATTGATTTTTCGCTTGAACCATCCCCATGTGACCCGAGCCCTGGATATCTTTTACACAGATCAGTGCTATGCCATTGTTTTTGAGTTTATGAATCAGGGGGATTTACGGGCTTACCTGGAACAGGTGGGGACGGTAAGTGAGTACCAGGCCGTGATGATCGCAGCCCAGGTGACCACGGGTCTGCGCTATATTCACAGTCAGGGCATTATACATCGGGATCTTAAGCCAGAAAATATTTTGATTTCGGCCCACGAACAAGAAATCAGCTACAAACTGACAGACTTTAATATTTCGAGTTATAGCAAAGACCGCAAAATGTCTCCCAGTGAACACGGCTCGCCGATGTACATGGCCCCAGAGCAGTTTTATGAGTATTTCGATCAGCGGGTCGACGTTTATGCGTTGGGGGTGATTTTATATGAAATGCTCTGTGGGACTCCGCCCTTTGTGGGGGCCGTGCAAGAGGTTATTAATGCCCATATCCATCAGGCCCCTGATTTTTCAAGGCTCCAGGTGAAAGCCAAAACCTTAAGCGTCTTGCAAAAAATGCTGCACAAAGATCCACAACAGCGCTACGCCAATAGCGAGGACTTGCTGGTGGATCTGGAGCATATTTTGGGACTCATGACCCTGCCTCAGGGGCCCATGTTGCAAAGTTTATTGCAAAAGCGCGCAGACCTTTACTTCTTAAAGTACCTGGATCAGTCGTTGTGGCCGGGGTATGTTACCGCGCTCAATATTAAGCAGTTTAAAACCCGTTACAACACCTCGGAAAATCTTATGGATTCAGGCGAATAAAAAATCCTGCAGATAATGACTGGCCTGTTCTTCTCCAAAAATTTGTGCCAGTGCCCGGTGTTCTTTTTTATTCTGCAACATGGCAGATTTCCAGCGCAGAATGTGCTGCGTTTTGGCAGGGTTTTCTTCTGCGGTCAGGGGCAGCGTTTGGGCCTGCTGAAAGTAAAATTGCAGTTCTTCTAAAGCCAGACGCTGAGCCAGATGTACCTGTTCAGGTGATTTGGCTGCCGCCACCAGGGCCTGAGCGGAGAGTGCATCACTGGATAAATGGGGAAATTTGCGCAGTATCAACGGTGCCGCTTTTTGACGTTGTGTGGTGATAAAGTCAGCAAACGCACGGGTTTCGGAAGATGGCGCAAAGAGATATGTATCCAGTGCAATCAACGAGAGCATGCCACGAAACCCCACATAGTCAAAGCCCAGAATCGGTAACGCATTGCGGGTGCTGGGCACTGCCGAAAACGTCACCGATAAGAGTTGCTCCCGCTCGTCAAAAATCCGTGCCAGGGTAATACTCTGAAAAACAGGGCTTAGCCAGCGTTGGGTAAGCATGTGCACCGGTTGATCTTGTAATCGCCCAGCAATTTCAGCACAGGGGGGCGTCAGGGTGACAGGTGTTAAGGTTTTACAGTGAGCCTCTACCGCATGGCAGAGGCCTTCCAGCATTTGATGAATCATGGTTGAGCCAGCAGCTTTACATAGGGTTTGAGGGCTTCCTGGGCCTCTGCCGACAGATGGCTTTGCAAGATGTCAGGCAGGGTTCGATAGGTGTCGTAGACATTGTTGATGTCAAAACGCAGGGTTTTAAAGTAAGCGTATAGCCAGTGCTTGCGATCGTTGACCGCATTGGGCGCTTGACTCAGCATGGCCACGGCACACGCAGACAGCAGGCTGTAAAAGTCTTTTTTGCAGTGTTCGTCCTGATTCAGGGCCCTGAGTTGTGGGTTCACGGTGTACATCTGTTCTAGCAGGCTTTGGGTGATCGTCCCCATTTTGTCTTGAAACTCACGATAATGGCGTAAGCGAGTGGCCGAAAGCACGTTGAAATAAGGTTCTGCCGCATCCCAGGTGGATTTAGGCACCTGCTGAGCAATATGCTGACGCAAGAGGTCGTAAGCCCGTTCTAAATTGGCAGCTGGAAACTTGAGTTGCTCAAAAATTTCAAAGACGAAGCTGGCTTTTTCTGCCAGGGCATCAAGATCGCATTGCACCATGGCCAACGATGCTGCCCGGTATAAATAGGTCATATCCCGTTGACCTTTGATTTCTGAGTCTGTCATGCCAGCCATTAAGGGATCGCCCTGAAACAGTGCTTTTAAGGTGTTGTCAATGACGGACGACTCTGCTTTTTCTAAGACCTTGTAGTGACTCATCCGTGCGGGAAGTTGCTGATAATAGGCTTCAAACAAGGCGGTTTCTTCGGGGCTAAAGTAGCGACCTTCTGCCACCTTCAACATTTGCGTTAGATTTTGATTCATGCTGCGTTCCTTTTCTTTTGTTTGCCCTTTAAAGCTTTACAGCCTGGGCGTGGGCTAGAATTTCTGCGTGACTGCGACCTGAGATGACCATGTCTCTGACCTGTTGTAAGCGCTCAGGTATACCCACTACAAAAGCACTTTCTATTTCGTTGTTGTGGATTTGTGCCGTTTGGATGCAGGTGAGGTCTCGGCGCGCAAATTTGCTAAAAAAGGCGCCAATAAGTCCTGTGAACACATCATCATGAAACAGGCCCTCTTTTTTCATTTCAGCCAAATCCTCAGTGGTGTCTACCTGAGAAAAAACAGAGGCAAAGGGCGGATTTTTGACGTGAACTTCGAAAATGCCGTTGGCGTAGCCTTCTTCCCAGTCGATGGTGAGCTCGCCCCAACTGTGGCGAGCCCAGAAGGCCTTAAACAGTACCGCAAACATAGACATGGGCAATTCATAGAATTTGCACTCGTAATGCTTTTCGATTTCTTGCTCAAGCCGTT
Organism: Candidatus Sericytochromatia bacterium; assembly: GCA_964229355.1. Classification (GTDB taxonomy): domain Bacteria; phylum Cyanobacteriota; class Sericytochromatia; order UBA7694; family UBA7694; genus CAXRDE01. The sequence continues at coordinate 107,138 of CAXRDE010000004.1, forward strand.
TGGCCATATTTTCACCCCAGGTTTTGCCACAGGTTTCGAACACCGCATGGTGGGCCTGACCGGTTTCTTCGATTAAGGCCTTGCGAAAGCCAATTAAAAAATCTTCCGTCAGTGCAATAACCCGGGTACCCGCTGGGTTTTCAATAACGCCTTCTTTAACCGCCAATTGCATATATTGACTATTGAAGTAATTTCCTTTGAGTTTCATGCCTGATTTTCTCCCTGGGGTACAATATCGAGAACTTGTTTTAAGTAAGGTTCCAGCCACGTATAAGTTTCTGGATTCAGATGGGTACGTGCATCTTCCATTAATTTTTCGTAGCTGTCTTTTAACACATCCTGGCCAAATTTATAAGCCACCAGCATGGTGCGGAGCCACTGTAACAGCTGATCTTCTAAAAACTGGGGGTCTTGACGTAAGGCCGCCTGTCCGCAGTAGCGTAAGATCAATTGCAGATCCCGCAGGGTTTTTTCATGGCCCTCAATGCGCGCTTTCACCTTAGGAAAGCGCTGCATAATGTACGCCGTGGTATCGGTGACAATGGCCATTTCCTGGTTCTCCAGGTGTTTTAAATACACCATGCCGCGGGGAACGCTTTCGGCAAAGCTTTGCCATTGTTCACGCGCTTCAGGCGATAAGTAGGTGTTTTCGGCAGTGTGCAAGGCACGCATTAACGTTGGGGTCATTTGCTTTTCCTCTTTACCAATTAATATCGTCAAAAAAGTCTTCTGTAGAATCGTTGGCTACGGTTTCGGCAGGCACGGTGACGGGCCGTTCTGTCGCGGGAAGCATAACGGCTGGTGGGCTGAAACCGCCGTGCCAGTTTGAGCCTTGAAAAAAGTGCTGCATATTCTGGTTGAGAATTTGCTCCGCAATGGCCAAGGGCACTGCTTGTTCAGCCCGAGCAGATTGCCACTGCAACTGTGTGAAAAAACTACCCATAGGCTGTCCCAGCACAGAACCCGTCTCTGAGGTGACTTCCGCTGCTGTTGAGGTGGGCTCCGGTGTTGGTTCAGGAACGACTTCAGGTATTTTGTTTTCCCAGGGGGCATGCTGAAAAAACTGCTCCAACGTCTGTTCCAGCGCAGAGGTCTCACGATCGACCGCCAGCGGGGCCTGGAGCGTGACTTCACGCACCGGGGAGGAAGGTGAAAAAAGTTTTTTAAACCAATTTACAAGGGCTTGAATCATTCCAGCACGGTTTCCTTTACCTTGTTTAAAATCTCTGCTGCGGGGGCCCCTTCTTGAACCCAAAAATCCGCTGCGTTCACCTTTTTCTCACTGCCAATCAAAAACTTACAGAAGTCTTCTCCCATGGAGTAACACTGGATTTCGATACCGCTGAGCTCTTTTTGAGCCAGGTAGCTAAAGACCCCGGCAAACATACCGGCGTAAAAGTGACAGACGACCCGTCCCACATACCCAATGGACTGCGCCACCGCTGAGTTATACAGATCCACAAAAATCAGGCCCTGTTTTTTATGCGAAAAGTCGAAGTTCCAGGCGCCCCAGCCGTTGACCTGTAGCGGCCACCACCAGGTTTCGAGCACCATATTCATGTTCATCTTACGAATGGTGCTCCACTCAAATTCATGCGCAAAGCGTTTGTCAAAGTTTTTCATGTCTTCCATGGCCCATTCATAACCACAGCGATACATAATAATCTGAGCGACATCGTCCACTTCTTCTTCTAAGCCTTTTTGCAGGCCCACAATAAAATCTTCGTTGACAAACACCAGGCGCTTTTTGAAACGGTCTAAAATGACCCCCTGTTTTTCAGTCAAGAGATAATCCTCAAGGGTGTAGTAATTGTGATTGGAACTGGTGGGTCCTAAATTTAACGTGCTAACCATATTATTCTCCTTTGGTTTTTGGGGGTTAACGTAAATCGCTGGATTGCTGACGCAAACTTAAGACATCAGCATTTAGGCTTTCTAATTGTTTGATTTTTGAACGGGTAATCAGTTTGCCCTCTTGAATCAGGCATTCCCCCGTAATGGGGTGCAAAATCATGACCTCGGCGCGGCGGCCCACAAGACTCTCGAGATCTTGCGTGGACTCGATGTACATGCCTTCAGGCACTTTGACCTGAATTCCGTCTGCCAATACCCGAGCCTGACAGGCCAGGCGAGAGTTGGTTTGTGTAGAGGTTAAGCGCCCCAGGCGACGTTTTTCTACCTCCGTCATGGGGGTGAGCTTGTCGGCTCCAGCTTCAATGTGTACCAAACAGGTGGCACACAAACCTCTGCCTTTGCAGGCCATCACCACATCCAGCTTATTGGCCAGAAGTGCGTCTAATAAATTGGCCTCCGTTTTAACATGCACATGATCGTTTAACGGCAGTAACTGCACTTTTTTCACGTCAAGGCCCCTTTCTACAGTGTATTTGCAAATCTTATGCGGTTTTATAAAAAGGCCAGGTCATCGTTGGCATCGGTAATTAACGAGGTGGAAAGATATTTCAGAACATTCTTGTTTTGCCCCAATTTTTGCAACAATTTTGGCGGGACTTTGGGCCGTGAGGGGACTTCGCGGGGAGCTTCAGGCAAGAGGCTGCCCCTAAAATCATTAAAAAAGCTATCGCTGGTTTCGGTTTCTGAGACCAGGGTTTGAATGGTTTGGGAAAGGGTTTGCGGCGACAAACTGTCGCGTACGCGTTCCAGGGTTTGTTTCACCGTAAGCATACTCTCGAAGCGATCCTCCGGCAATTTACAGAGCATTTGTGAAATCACTGCGCTCAGCGATACCGGAATAGCTTCGACCACGCAGTGGGGAGGCGTTACGGTTTGGGTAAAGACATTGGTAATCAGCTCTGCAATGCTATTGGCGGCAAAGGGCAGTTGTGCGGTGAGCACCTGATAGAGGACCACGCCAAACGAATAGATATCGCTGGCAACGGTAATGTTTTTACTGTTTTGCAGTTGCTCGGGTGACATATACGCCAGTGTTCCCATAATGGAGCCGTCTATGGTATTGGAGCTCACATGACAGGCGTTTTGTTTGGCCACCCCAAAATCCATAAGCCGCACCTGGTGTCGGTGGTCCACCATAAAGTTTTCGGGCTTAATATCACGGTGAATAATATGGTGGGCGTGGACATAGGCCAGGGCGTCGGCCATTTGTATAAACAGATCTAAAACATGCTGAAAGGTTAAGTTTTTCTGGAAGACATAATGATCCAGTTCTACACCCTCAATAAACTCCATAACAATGTAATGTTCATTGGCCAGCGAAAAAGCGTCAAATACCTTTACTATATTGGGGTGTGACAACTCTTTTGAAATCAGAGATTCTTGTTGAAAGCGAGAGATCAGTGAGTCTCGCTGACCGCCTGAGCAGCCCACGGCGTTTAGCTTTTTCATGGCTACCGTTTGGTTTTGCTGCATATCAATGGCTTTATACACCAAAGCATGACCACCGGTTCCCACGTGCTGCACAACCTTATATCGGTTTTTAAGCACTCTTCAATACATCTCCTATACCAACGGGCAGTTGGGCCTGTTCTCCAACCATCGCTCAAAGCGCATGACATTCTGTCAAAAATAATAAAGGGTGATAAGGCTTTGTGTCAATATTCGTTTAATTTTTCTTAACATTAAAGTTTTAAAATAAGATTTGAGGCTGTTTTATCCGGTTTTTACGCGTTGTATTAAGTTTTAAAAACGAAAATTAGCATAAAAATGCGTTAGTTAGAGATTAAGAAAAAATTACCGGGTAGCTGCTTTTTTAATATAACAAAATCACAACGTTTTTAATGCGTGATACGCCGGCAGTGCGTTTAAACAAAACGCGCCAAGCCAGGGCGGTTGGGCGAAAAAAGACAGGGGGGTACGAGAAATGGGGTGTTGAAACTTAAGGTGGTAGGCATGAAGCGCCATTGGATAAGGCCAATGAGAGCTGGGGTTGCCATAGAGCCCGTCGTTAACAACGGGGTAGCCGGCCTGTTGCAAATGCACCCGAATTTGGTGCGTCCGGCCCGTTTCAAGCTTAAGGGCCACCAATGAAAAGGCTTCGTTGGCAGCCACATGACGATAATGGGTCAGCGCCCATTTTCCGTCAGGGCGCACACATTCTTTGAGGCTGTGTTGCGGATCTCGGCCCAGAGGCCAGCTCCAGGTCCCCTCGGCAGCCTGGGTATTTGACCAACGGGCGGTAACAGCCACATATTCGCGCTCGATTTCCCGCCCTTTGAGGGCCTGAAGTAACCTTTGCTGGGCCAGGTGGGTCTTGGCGAATAGCAAGAGGCCACTGGTGTTTTTATCTAAGCGGTGCACAATGCCGGGGCCCGCCACGCCTTTAATGCCGGGCCAGGCTCGAATATGGTGAAGTAAAGCGCTAACACAGCTGCCTCGCCACCAGCCTGAACTGGGATGGGTGGCCATGCCTGAGGGTTTGTGAACCACCACCAGATAATCGTCTTCATAAACCCTTATCAGGGGTAAGTCCTCGGGCATGGCCGTCGGTGGGTCGAGCACGGGGGGCTGAATGGTGAGCGTGGCCGGATAGGGCGGCGGGTTGCGAAATCGCAACGTTTGCCCTTCATGGCGAATATAACCCTGGCGTATCCAGTGGCGAATTTCTGCGCGGGTTCGCTCCAGACGTTGGGCCAAATAGTCTTCAAGGCTTAAATGGGTAGCAGTGGCTTCTACAGATAACGAAAAAGGTCGACACTGGTCCAATGGTGCAATGATTTCAAAGGGCATGTTGTGCGGCCCATGCTAACTTTTGTTGGCGTGTTTTGCGTTTGAGGGCATATTCCAGACGGGCTGCGCTGGAGCGATCCGGCAGGGCTTCGCTGACCGCCAGGAGCTTCACCGGGCGGCGGCTACGGGTGTAGCGGGCGCCCTTAGGGCTGTTTTGATGCTCTGCCAGTCGCCGTTCGACGTCTTTGGCCAGACCAATATACAGGGTGTTGTCAGCACAGCAAAGCAGGTAGACGAAGTACATCAGCACCTCCGTACATTAAGGTGTGGGGGCTTTTAAAATGCAAAGATTCTCCGCTAATCGGATCCCGAAAGGCCAGCTCTGAAGCCAGCAATTGCAGGGGCTCTGCATAATTGTCGGGTGCTTTGGGTTGCATATGGGGGTAAAAACGATCGTAGAGCAAAGGAAACCCCATATGGGCCGCTTGAACCCGCAGTTGGTGTTTGCGTCCTGTTATCGGTTCAAGGCAAAGGAAGACCTTATTCGCGTCCAGGGCAATGCAGCGACGCACCTGTGTGATCGCGTTGGCTTCACCGGCTTGAATGGCCATGGCAAACCAGGGTGCCGGAGCGGGTGCCGGTGCCAGGTGGTGCTGCCAAAGGGTTTCTGGCGGCACCAGGGGGGCACTTGCGCGGGCAATGGCCAGATAGCGCTTTTTTACCGCTCGACTTTGAAACAAGCGTTGATATGCGCCGCGTTGCGCAGGGTATTTACACAGCAGTACCAGTCCAGCGGTATCTCTATCCAGGCGGTGGGCTGGACTTAGCTCAGGCAGGTCCAGCTCCTGGCGTAGGCGGTATACCAGAGACTCTTGAATAAATTCAGCCCCGGGCACTACCGGTAAAAAGTGGGGTTTAGAAGCCACGACTATATGCTCATTTTCGTACACCACTTGAACCTCAAAAGGAATCCGGGGCTCCTGGGGGTGAGACTTGGCGTAACGCACCCGACAATTGCCCTGGTAAGGTGTACTCAAGGTGATGGAAACACCGTTCTCAAAACGGACCTCATTGGCCTGAATCCGCTCGACCCAGCGTTGAGCAGGCACGTGGGCATAGCGGTGCTGCAGGAATTGTAACACCGTGGCAAAATCGTTTGAGAAAGGCAGGTGAACCCAGGCCACCGGCATCTGTTGTGCACACATACGGCCAGTGTAACAAAAAAGAGCCGGGGGTTTAGGCTTTAGACTGCCAAAACTGTCGCAACGACAAAAGATGAAACAGCAGGGCGAAAGGGACCAGGACGGTGGGTAATAGAATAAACGGAAAGGTGGTGACGATACGGTTGGCGGGCTCGTTCATAAAGAATCTTAAGGCCGTGGGCATCGAAAGCAATGCGGTGATAACTATATTGAAAAGTAAGCCCAGGCCGATCAGGTTAAAACTGAGCCACAGTTTGCGCTGTGCCGCTTTTGATATTTGGGGCCAAAGCAAGTAAAGCAGCAATCCTAACACGCCGGTAAGAATGTCAGGATTTTGGCCTTCAAAGGTCATTTGTACCGGGATTTCTTCGGCGAGATATAGCAGCCAAAGAAACAGTTCAATGGGCACGCGAAAGCCCTGAATACCGATCAGGTTCCGGGGAGGTATCTGTGCTAAAACAGCTCCCGTACGGGGGCGAACACTCCAGTAGATGACCGTTATCATGGCCGGGAACAAGACAAAAAAAGGGCGGGGTGGCAAGCCTGAAAAATCCGTGAACAGGCCTGAAAGCGCTAACAGGCTAACACCTGTTATCCAGACGGAAAGCCCCAATAGAAGCTGCCCCGCCAGGCGTGTAAAGCCCAGCCGGGATAATGCCCGGGTACATCCCCAGGGCAGACCCAGTGCCAACGCAAAGCAGAGCACCTGGGCCAGAAAGACGAGCGAGTAGGATGTCATTGTTTTATTACCTCTGCCTTTAGCCTATCCGATAGCGCCATGGAAGATCGGACGAAAATTGCGCATTTTAACGATAGAGTATATTTAACTGTTGGCGATAAGCCCGGGGAGAACAGCCCATGTTCAGGGAAAAACAGCGATGTAGGCTGCGGGTGCTTTCGAATCCAGTCATGGCGGCGATGTCTGCTAAAGCATAGGCTTGTTGCAACAGGCTTTTCACGGCATTCAGCCGTATTTGGGGCAGGTATTGATACGCTGTTTGAGCCAGTGTAAGCGGGGAAACTGATGCAGAACAATCATCACGTTAACCTATCATAGCGCTCCCTATTTTTTTGTGATCTTGATGGCAGATGAACCCCTTTTTGACGGAATTCTGGTTATGCTAGTGCCAGATCCATCTGATCGAAATGAACCCTTTCTACAGGGAAGCCGGAGGAAAACCCGATGTCATTTACTTCATCTTTTATCACCTTTTCAGCCTTAAGTGCGCTGCTCCTGGGGGCGTGTGGACCTGTGCCACAGCCAGCCCCTCCATCTCCTACGCCGACACCCACCCCCCAGGTGACCGCGACGCCCATGCCTGAGATGCTGAATCAGATCGCTTATGGCTTATCTTACGGCATGTGCCTGGGCTATTGCGAACACCGTCTCAGCGTGACGGCGGAGCGCATGCAGTTGGTACACCAATCTCGGGATGCAGAGACCTACCCTGAACAGAGGATTGAAAAAGCGACGCCTCCAGAAACCTGGCAACGTTTAAATGACCTGGCCAATTTTGAAACTTTGCAAGCGCTGCCTGATCGTCTGGGATGTCCTGACTGTGCTGACGGTGGCGCTGCCTGGGTTGAACTTCAGCAGGATGCTGAGATGAAGCGGGTGACCTTTGAACCCCAGGACGGCCTGCCTCCTCAGGCGGCTTTGTTAGCTGAGCTGAGGGCCCTGTATGAAGAACTCGATCAGGATTTAGAAACCGAATCTACGCCCTAATCGATTTGGCTGAGACCCCGCAACTTTGGTATGCTAGCCATAGTCTTTGTTTGAGGAGTCTTCATGAAATCTTTTGTTGTTGCCGCCCTGTTCTCGGGCGGTGCTTTCTTCCTTTCCCCCCTGGTGCAGGCCGCTCAGCACTGTGAGAAGTTTGGGGAGTGTATTCAGCAGGTTCTGAACCATCAGGCCCCCGCCGATCGGGTGCTCTATGCCACCCAGGCCTTGCAGCGTTGGTCGCCCGAAGTGCCCCAGCGAGACCTTCTAAATGTGTTGAAGCTGAGAGGGGAGGCGCTCATTGCCCTGCATTTGACAGGTACTGTGCCCGACTTAGATCCTTTGCACCATGCCACTTCAGATTACCAGCGCTTTCTTGAACTGGATCCTGAGCATTGGTTACCCCTGAGTGGTTTGGGGCGCATTGCAGAGCTGCGTGAGAACTTTGGTGATGCTGAAGCCTTTTTTACCCGTGCGGTGAAAACCGGAAAATCCCGTGCCTATGCCGCGCGCGGGGCTTTTTATGCCCGCCAGCAGCGTTGGAAGTCTGCAACAGAAGATTTTGCGCAGAGCTTGCGCCGTGATGAACAGGACCAAAAACGAGACATGGGTATGCCAGCTGCTGAACGGGCTGAAGTGTATTATTTGCGCGGTTTGGCCTATGGGCAGATGAAACAAGCCCTGGATGAGCGCCTGGATTTTGAGAGTGCCTGTAAATTGGGACATACCGAAGCCTGTCAGGCCTTAGAGTAAATTTTTTGAAAAATCTTTTTTGGATCTCTTGAAAAAAGCACGGCCGTTCTTTTATAATCAGAGCATGAAAAAAGGAAAAGCAACCCGCACAATGATTCTGGAGCACGCTGTGGCCCGCGCCAGCGAGCTGGGCCTGGAAGCCCTGAGCATTGGTCAACTGGCCCGTGAGCTGGAGCTCTCCAAGAGTGGCCTCTTTGGGCATTTTGATTCAAAAGCCGATTTGCAGGTACAAATCCTCGATAAGGTGACGGAACAGTTTACCCGTACGGTCATTAAACCAGCCTTGCAAGAGCCCCGTGGTGTCCCGCGTTTGCGCCGTTTGTTTGAAAATTGGTTGCATTGGGCGGCCAGCAAAGACTCTCAGCGCAAGGGTTGTCCTTATATGGCTGCCGCCATGGAACTCGACGACAAACCCGGACCGGTACGCGATACGCTGGTACAAGCCCAGCGCCAGCACATTTATGTTTTAGAGCGTACCCTACAGTTAGGTCAGGAAGCCGGTGCCTTTGACCCCCAGTACGACGCAGCTGCAGGTGCCCAGGAAATGTATGGTTTTATTTTATCTTTTCACTTTTATAAGCGCCTTATGCAAGATCCTCAGGCCGAAACACGGGCCAAACAAAATTTTGAGCGTTTTTTACAACGCCTCACCCAGGGAGTGACATCATGACTTCTTCTCTTTTTTATATGCGAAAAAAAGCACGTACGTTCGTTTTAAAAAGTACCCAGCAGGGGCTAAAAGTGGGTTTACAGCTTACAGATCGCCTACACCCCCACCATGCTGCCCGCTGGGGTGAAAAATTGTTTTTAAAGCCCTTGCGGTACCGGCGCACCCAGAACGAGCGCAAAGTGCTGGCCCGTGCCAGTCAAAGCGTTGTGCAGGTGGGCCAAGATTTGGTGCGGGTTTGGCATTGGGGACAGGGGCCTCGCGTGGTCTTGACCCACGGCTGGTCCGGGCGCGGAGGGCAGTTTTACCACTGGGTGGATTTGCTCACCGAAGCTGGATTCACGGTGACCTGCTTTGATGCCCCGGGCCACGGCGGTTCAGAGGGAGAAACGGGTTCGCTGGTACAAATGGTACAAACCCTGGCTGCTTTGACTGCGGCTTATGGGCCCTTCCATGCCATGGTGGGCCACTCCTTAGGAGGAGCGGCCGTTCTGGTGGCCGCAGCTCAGGGCATTCCCAGCCAATACGTGGTGACTTTAAATGCTCCTGCCGACATTTTACAGGTCATGGAGAATACCATGCGTAGCATGGGGCTCAGAGACCGAAGCATTCAACAGATCTGGCATGGTTTAGAGCAGCGGTTTGGCATTCAATTGAAAGATTATCAGCCTTATGCGCAGGGCCACCGGATTACCCAACCCAGCTTAATTGTGCACGATCTCGATGACAAAGAAGTGCCCTGGACCGATCAGGATCGTCTAAAAGGCCAAATACCACGGGCTGAAGTGTTGACCACCAAAGGTCTCGGCCACTACCGCATCTTGCGAGACAGTGCTGTGGCTTTAAAAGTGCGGCAGTTTTTAATGGGCGAAGGCGTACAGCCTTTAAATTCGCCTGCCATGGACCTTATTCTGGGGCAAAGCTGCTACTTGTAAAGCAGGGCGTCAATGGCCAAAACCGATTGGGTCAATTGTTCACTAAAAAAGCGGTCGTGACTCACCAAAATCAGGGCTCCCGGGTATTGCTGTAGGGCTTCAATTAAGGCCTCACGGGCAGATAAAGCCAGATGGTTTGTGGGTTCATCCAGGAGCAATATATCGGGTTGCTGGATCAGTAAGCCTGCCAGCAATACCCGTTGTCGTTCGCCAGGACTCAAGCGGGTAAGCGGGCTGCGCAAGAGACTCCCCTGAATCTGTAAACAGGCCAGCAGGGTTTGGGCTTCGGTGCGCTTTTCCAGCTCAGGACGCCGGGCCTCAGCCTGTTGCATAACCCATGCCAGGGGTGTTTCCTGCTCTGTAAAGCCCTGAGGGTTTTGGGGCAGATAAGCCACGTTGAGGCCCTGTGCCCAATGTATCGCCCCTGAACGAGAGCTTACCTCCTGAGTCTCGAAGAAGATTTCTTCTGTTTGGGCTTGCCACAAAGCCTGTAATAAGCTGCTTTTTCCACTGCCATTGCGGCCCTGTAAATGCCATTTTTCGCCCGCTTGAACCCGCCAGTTGAGGGGGGCAAACAAAGGCTCTTGATAAGCCAGTGTCAACGCTTCCACCTCTAGCAATTGACGGTGCCGGGTAATGCCATCGTGAAAGTGGAGGGGACGAGAGCGCGCGTGTTGGGGGCGTTCAATGGCTGCAGCCAGGCGCTCCATACGGGCTTCGGTGGCTTTGGCTTTGCGCATGAGTCCACCCACATTGAGTGAGGCTTTGCCACCACCTTCGTCTCGTTGGCAAATACCCCCATTTTTTTTGACCGAGCGTTGGGGCTTAAAATGCTCAAAGCGTTCTGCCTGGGTGCGTTGCTGTTGTGCAGCTTGCTGTAGGCGCTGCACGGCTTTCTCTTGCTGGGCACTTTGCCGGGCCAGCCGTTGCTGGGTGGCCTCTTGTTCAGCCTGATAATGACTCAGATTTCCCTGAAGCTGGGTGAGTTGTCCCTGTGACAAATGCCAAATCTGGCTGCAGCAATGATCGAGCAGGTAACGATCATGACTCACCAAAAGGTAAGGGTGAGGACTCTCTTGTAAAAACTGCTCCAACAATGCTAAACCGTCGCTGTCCAGATGGTTTCCAGGTTCGTCGATCAGGTAAAGATTGGCGTCTTGCAAGCGCAAATGGCACCACAAAACGCGGGCTTGCTCACCGCCGCTGAGGGATTGTAGAGGCCGGTCCCAGTGTTGAATATCTCCACCCCACTGACTCCATTCCCGCTGGGCCATGTCTTCGTAAGTGTAACCGCCCAGGGCCTCAAAGCGGTTTAATACATCAATAAGTGTCTCGGGGGTGAGGCTTTCTGCCTGTTGCAACTGCAGTTGTAAAGCGGCCAACTCAGGACGGGCCTGCCAGAGAAATTCGGCCACACTGAAGACTTCTGTGGGTGGGTTCTGCCGCCAGTGGCCCAGGCGCAGTGTGGGGTGGCGGTGTAGGCTTCCCTGTTGCGGAGCTTGTTGACCTTGTAAGAGTTGCAGCAAGGTGGATTTGCCAGAGCCATTTTCACCGATCAAGCCAATGCGATCCTGTGTGTGAATTGAAAACGCTAGCGATTGAAATAAAGGGGTCAGTTGTTGAGGATAGGCGAAACCCAGAGCCCGGGCTTCCAATAAAATTTTCGGCATGAAAAAACACTTTCTTTGAAGAAGATAAAAAACGTTCAAAAAAAGTGCTTACTTCACGGTGTTTAAGGGTACCCCAACAATGGTTTAGATTACCTTTGTTTTATACCATTCCCATCAGCGATGTCAAGTTGTCTTTGATTTCATCCAGGTTTTCTTGCCAGGTGGGATCGGCCGCCCATAATTCCATCAGCTCTGAATCGTCGGAACGTAAAACGCCGAGTACCCGCAGTGCCAATTCCATCAGAGACTCGGGTACTTTCTGGGGATTTTGCTCCACCCAGTCATCGACGGCCTCGGTGTAGCTATCGCTTTGGGTGCTGCGGCCCTGTAATTTGGCCAGAACTTCCAGGGCCGCAACGGCTTCCTGGCCTTCGTCGGCATCTAAATAACCTTCTTCACCGGCTAAGGCCTGTTCAAGGGTGCGTTGAATATAGCTGAGGTCGGTGCATTCTTCTAAACCGTAGACCCAATCACAGGCTACGTCATTACCAAACGGTTCGTGGGACCATGCGCCCATTTTCTATTTCTCCTTTAGATTAACGCGGTTAATTGCGACTGCCCGGTGTAATTTGCAGCGTGTGTACCTTGCCCTGACGTAAGACCTGAACCTCTGCTGACTTTCCGATACTTAGGCTATCAATGGCATAGGTATAGTCATAGATGTTTTCGATCCCTTTGCCGTTGAGCCGTACGATCACGTCGCCCGCCTGTAAACCGGCCTGTTCTGCAGGACTACCGGCGGTTACCCCTGAAAGCTTAACGCCCTTCAGGTCGCCGCTGGCATAGTCAGGGATGGTGCCCAGATAAACCCGTAGTGCACGGCTGGCTTCTTGCTTCGGCGGGGCCTGTTTTTGATAGGTAAGGCTTTTTTTACCTGTGGCCAAATCTGAGGCCAGACGCCGCATCAAATCCACAATTCGTGCTGTCGCTGGATAATTTATTTTATCAGCGGTATCGCCGGGTGTGTGGTAATCCTGATGGGCTCCGGTAAAAAAACTGAGGGCTGGAATGCCTTTGAGGTAAAAAGAGGTGGCGTCTGTGGGTAAATAGGCGCTTTCTTGTAAAACCAGGGGCAGGCCCACGGCCACATTGTGTTGCTCTAAAAGGCGATTCCAACCGGGGCTTGAACCCACCCCTTGCACCACCAGGGCCTTGTCAAATCGGCCCACCATATCCATGTTTAAATACGCCAGGTATTTTTTGGCAAAGGTGTCGGCCGGGGTCTGTTCTACAAAGTGATGCGAGCCCAGCAATCCCATTTCTTCGCCGGACCACAGGGCAAACAAGAGGTTGTGTTTGCGTTGGCTCGCGGGCTGTTTAGCCAGGTACTCTGCAATTTCGAGGACCCCCGCAGAGCCTGAAGCATTGTCATCGGCACCGTAGTGTACCAGGTCTTCACTGTCCTGACGGGCCAGAGAGTTGCCCGTATGCCCTTCGCCCAGATGATCTAAGTGGGCTCCTACCACCACGGTTTGGGTGGCTCCGGGGGCTGGCAACAGAGCCAGGACATTGCGTCCCTGTTTGCGGACTTTTTCGAGTTGCACCGTGGCCGATAACTTCACCGGCAAGGCGCTGCCCTGAATCTGCTCGCCTTTATCTAACCGCGTTTGCAGGACGGCCAGATCCAATTTTGCCATCTGAAACCAGGGCGTGGCTGCTGCATTGCTCACCGATAACGCGGGCATTGAAATTTCGCCGGGAGCGCGCTCTTCTTGAAAGGAAATGAGAGTCTGCTTGTCAGGGCTCTGGGGACCACTGATCACAATCAGGCCTTTGGCGCCCTGTTCACGGGCAATCATGGCTTTGTAGCGCAAGTTGGCATAGCGTTTGAGTTCTTGTTGATCGGCTTTTGAAACCTGTTCGGGCCAGTAACGTAAGACCACCACCCATTTGTCTTTAACATCCAGGTGCACATAAGAATCGTAGCCTTTAAAATCACCGTTGGCAGGCGCTTTCAAGCCATACCCTGCAAAGACCACGTCGGTGGGTCCCACGGTGGTGCTTTCTGAGAAGGCTAAGGGCACAAAATCCTGTTCATGGGTATAGGGACGGTTCTGGCCTGCAATTTGGGCGCTAAAACGCTGGGTGCCTATGCGTTTAACCCCGGCGGTAAAATCAAAGGTCTGAAAATAGCTGCGGGCGTCGCCTGCTGGTTCAAGTCCCAGTTGCTGAAAAAACGTGGCGCTATACTGGGTTGCCAATTGTTCACCGGCGGAGCCGGTGGCTCGCCCCGCGAGCGCCGGGGAAGCAAAGTAATGCACGTGGCGAGACAGGTCCTCAGCGGTAATGGCCGCTGCGGTGGCTGGCAAAGCCGGGGCCGCTGCGCTGTTTTTTTTGTCCGTTAATCCCAGTTGTTGCCGCGCATAGGCGTCGTTCCAACGGGCACGAAACAGTTGTGAGGCGCCGTCATTGGTGCGTCCGCTGGTCCATAACAATTGCTTGCCGTCGGGTGAAAACACCGGCAGGCCATCAAAGCCTTCGGTATTGGTGACCCGCACCGGCTCTTTTTGGCCTTCAGCGTCCACAAGGTACAGTTCAAAATTGCCGAAGCCGTGACGGTTGGTGGCAAAAATCAGGTAGTCGCCTGAAGGGTGATAATACGGTGCCCAGGACATCACGTCTAAACGGGTAATTTGTTTTTGTTCGCTGCCGTCGGTATTCATGGTCCAGATTTCGGCTTTGTCCCCGGCGGGATTGAAACGGCGAAAGGTAATTTTTTTACCGTCGGGGCTAAAAAAAGGTCCACCGTCATAGCCGGGCACCGCTGTCAGTTGACGCACATTGCTACCGTCACTGTCCATGATGTACAGGTCCATAAAATAAGCGGGGTCCTGGGCCAGACGTTGTTTGTCTTGCGCGTTTAAGGGGCGTGCATAAGCTGCCCGATTGGAGGCAAAGACAATGTGCTTGCCGTCGGGAGAATAAGAGGCTTCCGCATCGTACCCCAGGGCCTGGGTGAGCGCTTTGGCCTTGCCCGTACTAAGATCCGTTTCATAAATTTCATACTGGGAATCGTAATCCCAGCTGTAGCGCCGCTGTTTGCCCGAGGCGCGAAAGTCCAGCTCGGCCTGCTGCAGTTGAGCGCTTTGGGGATCGTGATGGGTTGACGAATACAGTGCCTTTTTACCCGCAGGATGTAACCAGGCGCAGGTGGTTTTGCCTTGACCCTTTGATACACGGCGGGTTTCGCCGGATTCTAAGTCCATAAGATAGATTTGAAAGAAGGGGTTGAGCGGATCGCGCTCGCTTTGAAAAATGAGCTGTTTGCCATCGGCACTAAAATAGCCTTCGCCCGAGCGCTTGCCCGATAAGATCAACTGGCGGGTGTCTTGTAAAAAGTTGGCTTCGATCGGGGTATCTGCCTGCGCGGGCAGTACGAGACCCCCCAGGCCAAAACTCAGAGCCAAAACGCTGCGAAGGGCAAAAGAAAAACGAAATTGAGACATAAACGGGCTCCCTTATGCTACAAAGAAAGTAAGTCAAAAATGCTTTAGGAGCAGTTTAGCATGGGTATAAAGAAGCGCGTTTATCAGGGTTTTTTTGTGGCGTTCATGATGGCCATGAGCCCTGCCCTTGCTGCCGAAAAGCCAGTGATGCAAAAGCCTGCGGGAACGGTGTTGGTGGAACATTTTGTGGAAGACATGCAACAGGGACGCGTGCGTGTGGAGCATTATCTTTTTCCCTTTTGGTTGGATCACTACTGGATCCAGGACGCAGAGACCCTACAGGTTTTGTTCGCCGAAGGCGCAAAACAGCGGCCTTTTCCGGTGATTGAAAAGTTGCGGGTCGAAATTCATCCCCTGACGTTACTGGAACATAAATCACCCCGGGCCTGGGAGCAACTCAGCACCAAAGCCAGTGCGGATTTTCTTAAACAAACGCGCCTGGCGCTGGTCTTCTTTGATATTCAGACCCCTGAAACCCAAAAGAAAAATGAAGAAAACTGGCTTTTGGTGCAGCAAGATGCGCAAGGGAACTGGAAGCTTACGGGTTTGCTGGAGCGCTAACGAGGGCTTCACAGAGCTGACAGGCCAAACGGAAGGTCGCGACCGCCGCCTCCACTGCGGCAGCCACTTTTTCTTCGTTATCCAGGGCGGTGTTGGCCACGCTTTGAAAGGTTTTCCACCGGGGGCCCACCTGATCACCGTACAGTCCGTAGTAGTGGAAAGGACTATCCTGAGCGATGGCGGGGATTTGCTTTAAATGACGAAGAATCACCTGGCCTCCCAGGGTTGAACCTTCTAAGACATAGGCAGCCCCTAAAGCGTGGTAAGGGGAGCTAATGAAGTCAGCCGGACTGACCGTTTCTGGGAGTGGGAGTTGGAGCTGCTCCATATCCTGAGCCAAAGCTTCCCGCTTTTGGCGGGTGTCGCCATAGGCTAACTCCGGCCAGTGAGCGTCCAAATGCGTGGTAACCTGGGCTTCGAGGGCCTGATGTAAACCATACTGAAAAGCAATAAGGCGCTCAAATTCTGTGCGAGAGAGCGTTAATTGCATGATTTTTTTAGATTGAGCATGGGCCTCAAGGGCATCGTGCCAGGAGGCGGTTGCTGATTTTAAGGCTTCCATCGGCGTCATTTTTTCCACGGGTAAACCATCACTTTCATATTGTCTTTCTATTGTAACGCACGGGGACCTAGGACGCTTCGCTTTGCTCCGTCAAAAAGTAGGCGCTCAGCGCATCGATGAGGCTCACGCTTAAAATAAGGGCGCCCCACTGACTGTTTTCAAGGGGCGTTTGTTCGCTCAGGGCTAAAAAGCTCATGCTCAGATAACTGAGCAAGAAAACGCTTCCCCACACAAGGCCTTCCGGGGTATTGCGGTAAAAATGACCGGCTCCTGGAATCATGAGAGATAGTCCTGCCGAGAGAAAGGGGGAACGAAAGCGCTCCGGCACATTTTGGTGATACAGGCGCTGTGCGAGCAGCACGCAGCTTTGGGTGCGTTGTTGAACCTGGTTATAATTGGCGATGGTGACGGTTTCTACTTGTTTAACGGCCAGTCGGTCTGTGGACTGACGCTCTATCCACAGCGCGCTAATGTTTTTTTGGTCAGGAGCGGTGCGGAGGACAATCAAATGATTCAACCCAGGGAGTGCGGCAAAGGTTTGCTGAAACAGCTCGGGATCATCGGCTGATAAAGTCGCGGTGTATTGGGCCACATACCACAGGGGAAGGACGTTGTAGGCTTCGGTGATTTGGTAGGTCATGAGGGTGGTGTACATCTGCTCTGCACACGTGGCCAGAGCGGGGTCATTAAAGGTCTGGCTCAGGGCTAAGGTCTCAGGGGACGGTGTGCTCTGAGCCAACACTGTGCCTGGAAAGCTGCTCATTAAAAAAGCCAGGCTAAGGGTTAAGCATTTTTTCATGAAGAGGGCTTACGGCGCCCTTTGTTTTCTTTGAGCAGACGTGCGGCCTGATCCAGGACAGGCGAGGGCTCCGCCGCTTGACTGGCCCGCTGATTCTCTGAGGAAATCTCCGCAAAGATTTCATCGCGATGCACGGAAATTTCTCGGGGAGCTTCAATGCCCAATTTAACGGACTGATCTTTAATTTCTAAAACGGTGATTTTAATATGCTCACCGATCACAATGCCTTCATTCAATTTACGGGTGAGAACCAGCATCGGCTACCTCCTGAAAAACGAGATATTTTAAGGGGTAGGTATCGGCTTGTAACACAATTTGTTTGCAGTGCTGGTGTTCGCGGTGAAATACCAGGGGGCCCAAAAGATTTGCGGTCATTTCTAGCGGATTGTCGGGAATGCTCAGCAAGACCAAAACACCCACCTGTTCTGCCGCCGTAATGCCAAGTTCCTGAAGGGTTTCATCGCCCAGCTCAAAGCTATAATCCTCAATAAAGTAACCGGGTTCCATGACCAGGAAAGCGGTGTCTGGCTCAGCGTCAGCGCGCAACCAAAAGAAGGGCGTTTCAGCGGCGTAAGGCTGAATTGAGAACTGCGTGAGGTGTTCAAATCCCAGTAAGCCCTGTCCCACGAACACCAGTTTCTCAGGTAATTCAGGGTGCATGTGTTCCTTGTCTTTATCCATGTTGATCTCCTTCTACCCTTGCTAAAAAAGACTGTGCAACGGTGTCAAACTGTGTGTTTAAGTCGGCGTCAATGCGGCCTGCCTTGCTGTGAACCCGGCAACTGCCAATGTGAATATCTGCGACGGGTTCAATGACAATATCCAGGGCCAGGTCTTCAATTTGCGATAGCGAAAAATGAAGCAATTCCACATCTTCAGGATGCACCTGAATGATGACCTCAAGCTTCTGCCCCAGGCGCTCGAGTGCATGACGGGTGATGCGCACCAACACCTGTTCATTAATGATGGGTTCAATTTTGAGCAGACGCCTCACAATTTCGAGGACCAGATGAACCACCTCTTGCTCGGCACCCGCCAGGAGTGCTTCACGGGTCTGGTGGGTTTCTTCAAACAAAGACTTTAATTGGTGTAAAGCCTGCTGAAGCTCAGCCCGCCCTGCGGCCACACCCTGGGCACGTCCCTGTTCCTGAGCTTCACGGGTTAAGGTGTTCACGCGCTCTTCGGCCTCTGACAGCATTTGACTGGCCTGTTGTCGGGCTTTGGTTAGAATATGCTCGGCTTCGCTCTGGGCTTCCTGAAGCATTTTTTCTTTATGCTGACTCAGGGCTTCCTGAGCACTGGGGGTAGGAGCGGGGGATGAGGCGTTTTTCGTCTCATCGCTCCCTCCCACCTGCCGATAATCGGGCTCGAAAGCGACCTGCTTGAGTACGGAGCGGAAGGGCGGCTGGGCATCAGATAACAATATCTTCTCCGCCGTGGCTAATCACCACTTCTCCGGCTTCTTCTAAACGACGAATGACGTTGACAATCTTTTGCTGGGTTTCTTCCACGTCTTTCAGACGCACGGGACCCATGGCCTCAATATCGTCTTTGAGCATGGTGGATGCCCGTTCAGACATATTGCGAAAGATCTTGTATTGCACCTCTTCGCTGGCACCTTTAAGCGCCAGGGACAGATCTTTGCTTTCTAACTCTCGCAGCAGACGCTGAATGCTGCGGTCATCCAAAATCACCACATCATCGAACACAAACATCAGTTTTTTCACTGATTCTGCCAGCTCAGGGTCAAAGCGCTCCAGGTTTTCAATAATATTGCGCTCGGTGCTGCGGTCGACCCGGTTGAGCACCTCAGACAGGCTCTTAATGCCTCCCACAAAAGCGCCGCGATCTTGTTTCAAAATCGAGGCAAATTTCGATTGCAAAATGGACTCTACCTCTTTGATCACTTCAACACCCGCCCGCTCCATGGTGGCCATGCGGGTAGAGACTTCGATTTGCATATCGTGGGTCAGTTGTGAAAGCACCACGGCGGCTTGTTCTGGCTTGAGATAGGCCAGAATGAGGGCAATGGTTTGGGGGTGTTCATTCTGAATGAGACCAGCCAGCTGGCTTGGGTCCGCTTTACGGAAGGCTTCGAAGGGAAGGCTCGTGGTATCGCGGACAATTTCTAAGCGAGACAGCACCCGACTGGCGCGGGAGTCTCCAAAAGCTGAGCGGAGTAAATTTTTTGCGTACTCTTCACCCCCAGAAGTCAAAAGTTCCCGCTGGCTGGCCAACTCGTAAAATTGCTCCAGCACTTCATTGACCAATTGATGGTCGGTCTGTCGTAAAGCTGCAATCTCAAGGGTAATTCTCTCGACTTCATTCTCTTCGAAATGCCTTAAAATCGAGGCGGCTGTTTCAGGGCCCAGGGCCACCATGACCAGGGCGACTTTCCGGACGCCACTGAGCTCAGAGAAGTGAGGGGGACGAGCGCCCCGGTAGTCGCTCATGCGTCCTCCTGGAGCCAGGAACGTAATAATTGTGCCATCTGTGCGGGCTCTTTCTCTGCCATTTCAGTCAGGCTATTGACGGTTTGCTGCCGCTTGTTGACCGCCTCACTCAGGGCGGGATCTAAAGCGGGAGCCTCTAAGCTTGGGTAATTGCTAAAAAAGGTGGTCTCCTCCACGGCTTCGCCTTCCACGCTTTGGCGGCGCCGACGCCAGATCACAAGGAAGAAAAGTGCCGCCAGACAGAGTGCGGCCAACAGCACACCGACGATCACCTGAATCCAAAACTCCCGTTGATCCATTTCGTTTAACGCATTCTGCTGCTGTTCTAAGTCGGTGTTGTCAAAGGGAAGCGCGTACATGGCCAATGTATCACCCCGCTCGGTATCGAGACCCGCGGCCGCACTGGCCAGATTCTTCAGGTTGACCAGAAAGGGGTCGCTGCTGTCTAAACCTTCAGGGGCGTTGATGGCCGGGGATAAGCTATTTAAGGCCACAGAGAGCGTGATTCGTTCAATTTCGCCAGGCTCTTTGACGCGAGTGACCTGGGTTTCGGGTACTTCGTAATTGCGGGTCACATCACGGCGGTTGTAAGAGGCGTCGCTTTGGGTTTGTTGCTCTCGGTAAGCGGGAACATTGCTGGTAACGCCCGGAGCGCCTGCGGGAACCGGTTCTGTGCCCTGTCCCGTTTCGGTGATTTCTTTTTCGCTACGTAGTACCCGGGTGTTTTCGCCGTTGGGATTGGCATTTGGCTCAAAGTTTTTGCTCACCGATTGCTCTTGATCAAAATTAATGCGCGTGCTGACCTGGACATTGACATGGCCTGCACCCACCACACGGCTTAACATGCGCTCGACGTTTTGCCGAATTTCTTTTTCGGCATTGCGCTGATAGGCCAGTTGTTTGGGGTTTAACTCACCATTGGCTACGTTATCGTCGGCGGTGCTGCCGTCAAAGAGCAGTTTGCCACTGGAGTCTGTAATGGTAATGTTTTTGGCCGCTAACCCCGGAACGCTATTGGCCACCAATTTACTCATGCCCGTGATTTGGGCAGGCGATAGCTGGCTGAGCGGGCGAAGTTTGAGGGTAACGGAAGCTGCCGGAGGATCTTGTAAGGCACTGAAGACCTGTTTGCGGGGAATGGCCAGATGGACGCGAGCTTTTTCTACCCCGTCCATTTGCATAATGGTGCGCGCCAACTCACCGCTCAGGGCCCGCTGATAATTCAGGTCAAACACCCGATTGGTCATGCCCATATTATTGTCCTGGTCAAAGAGCTCATAGCCCATAACGCCCCCTTCGCGGGGCAAATCGACAGCGGCCATTTGCAGACGAATCTCATGGACGCGGTTTTCGGGTACTTGAATGGCGGTACCGAGTCCGGCGTTTTCAAGTTGGTAGGGAATATCTTGTTCTTTGAGATACTGGGTAATTTGACCGGCGTCCTGAGCTGAAAGTTCGCCGTACAGGGTGCTCCACTGGGGTTGCTGACTCCAGACAATAATGGCAATAAGCACCACCAAAAAAGCCAGCGAAAATCCGCCAAGCAATATTTTACGTCCTTGAGGTAAACCACCGTAAAAGCTCTGCGCTTCCGTGCGCAAACGGCGAAAGTAATCAGCTGCCATGTAAGATCAAATACAAACTCTATACTCTAATTCGTAAGGGTGCCTGCTTGATAGTATAGCAAACCTGCCTGAGAAAAAAGAGCTTAAATCACCAATGGGCAAGATTTGTCCTATGTTATACTGTGCCAGAAATCCGCAGTTGTTCTGCCAAAACCTTATCTATCGGAGAAAAATTATGTCTTTAATCGGCAAAAAAGCCCCTGACTTTACCGCCAAAGCGGTGGTGAAAAACGAAATTATTGAGAACTTTAAACTGTCTGATCACGAAGGCAAGTATGTGGTGCTGTTCTTCTATCCTCTGGATTTTACCTTTGTCTGCCCCACTGAACTGCACGCTTTTCAAGAAAAACTGCAGGCTTTCCAGGAACGCAATACTGAAGTGATCGCGGTGTCTACGGACTCTCATTTCTCGCACATGGCCTGGTTGAACACCCCCAAATCTCAGGGCGGTATCGAAGGGGTTGAGTACCCCATCGTTTCTGACTTCAATAAAACCATTTCCAAAGACTTTGATGTACTTGTAGAAGCTGATGGCGTGGCTTACCGTGGTTTGTTTTTGCTGGACAAAGAAGGGGTTGTGCACCACGCCACCTTGAACAACCTGCCTCTGGGCCGTAACGTGGATGAAGCCTTGCGCATGGTGGACGCGTTACAGCACTTTGAAAAGCACGGTGAAGTATGCCCCGCCAACTGGAATCAGGGCGCAAAAAGCATGACCCCTGACCAGGACGGCTTAAAAGCTTACTTCGGCTAATCGTACAATTTCTCGTCGCCGTCAAATTTAAACAGGTTTTGACGGCGATTTTTATACTTTATTAACACCCGGTCTTTGCAATCTTTTGCATAATACAAAGAGTACCCTATCTTTCGAATATCCTCATTTAAAGGAGCTTATGTCCCATGTCAGATCCCTTTCATGATATGACTGATGCTCCTCCGCATTTTGCGCTGCGCCTACAGGCCCTTGAACAAGAAAACGCGCGCCTGAGAGAGCAACTCGATTATCAAAATCAGGAATTGCGCAATCACAAAAAAGCCCTGAAGTCATTAAGCAGTAGCCCCAGCGTCAGTCTGGGAAAGGTAGACGCCTTTGCAAAAAAGCTAACCCGCACCCTGGTACAAGTCTTAAATTTAGATACTGCAGCGCTTTGGGTTTACGAAAACAAACACGAATTGAGCGAATTGTGCACCTTTCGTCGCGTAGAGAATGCTTACACCGAAGGAGATACCTTAAAAAAAGCCAATCACCCGGCTTTTTTTGATGCCCTTGCAAAACAAAGCATGCTACGCATTTCTCACGCCTTTGCTGACCCCCGCACCCGCGGCCTTTCCCAGCGGCTGAATTATGCAGAAGGGGGGATTTTGGCGGCTCCCGTTAGCTTTGACGGCAAACAATATGGTCTTTTATTGCTGAATCGCCAAACCATGAAGCACTGGACCCCTGAAGAAGAAATTTTTATTGCTTCGGCCACGGACTTTCTGAGCCTGGCCATGGAGGTGGCGGAGCGACGTTCTGCTGAAAAAGAGCTTTATCGCAAAGATCAGCTGTTGTTTCAAATTGTCAGGGCGGTCAATGAACTGGTGGGGATCCACCGTTTTGAAGTGGCGATTGAGAGTGTCTTGAAAAACCTGGGTGAAATCCCCAGCGTGAACAGTATTCGCCTGTATCGGTTTTCGTCAATTACCTCTAAAAACGCTCATTTTGTTCAGGATAAATACTGGCGAGACCTAGCCACAAAAGACTCGCCTAAAATAGAGGTCACTATACCTGACTACTGGTTACAAAACTTGAAAGAGCGTCGCTCCATCAATTTGATTACCCATAACCTTCCTTTGCATGAACGCAGTATTTTTCATGAGACCGTCAAGTCTGCACTTATTATTCCCATTGAATGTGGCAACAGCCTCTGGGGCTTTATTCAGCTTGAAAACCATCAGACCTATCGACACTGGTCCTCCAGCGAAGAGTCTTTATTGCGCATGGTATCCAGTGCCATGAGCGCACGCCTGGAGCATCAGCAAAATGAAGATGCGCTGACCTATAGCGAAAGCCTTTTCCGAAATATTTTTGAATCTGCTTCTCTGGGCATTGCCATTATCACTGCTGAAGGTTCATTTCAACAAATCAATCCGCCCCTCTTAAATATGTTGGGCTACGATGTAGAAAGTACCCCCTATCTCAATTTACTGGAGCTGTGCCACCCCGAAGATCGCGAAATGCAAAAGCGGTGTTTGCAGTCTTTATTTGATGGCGATATTTTTCGTTTGCAAACCGAGTGTCGATACCTGTCTGCCAGCGCTGAAGAAATTTGGGTAAATTTTTCAGCTTCGACCATCACCAATTACCGCAGTGACTTAGACAGTGAGTCTCCTGAGCGCTGGGTTGTGGGGATTTTTGAGAATATTACTCAACAAAAGCAGGCACAAAGGGAATCGCGACGTATTGAGCAATTGATGCACGTGGCTGGACAAATGGCCAATATTGGGGGGTGGGAACTCCCTTTAGACAATCTAAGACCTATATGGACAGAGCAGACTTATGCCATTCATGGTCTTGACCCCCGTCAGCCCTTGCCTTTTGATCTTGATGAAGCGTTTCAGTTCTTTCCTCCCAAAGCTCAGAAACGTCTGAGAGAAAGCATTGAAAAAACCATTACCCGGCAAGAACCTTATGATTTGCGTTTGCCTTTTCGGAATGCCCAGGATGAGAAACGCTGGGTTCATTTGATTGGAAAGCCGCGTGTGCAAAATGGTAAGACGGTAGCCCTTTATGGCGCCATTCAAGATATTACACAACAAAAACAAATTGAGGATCAGCTGAGAGATTTGAACGTGGATTTAGAGAAGCGTGTCAAGGAGCGGACGCATGAGCTTGAAATTTCAAAGCGCCAGGCGGAAAGTGCCAGTCGTGCCAAAAGTGAGTTCCTGGCAAACATGAGCCATGAAATCCGTACGCCCATGAACGCAATTTTGGGTTTTAGTGAGCTTTTGGCAGAAGAGCTTACGGATCCCCGTTTACGACAATATTTAGAAGCCATCAGCAGTTCAGGAAAAACCTTGCTGGGTCTGATTAATGACATTCTCGACCTTTCTAAAATTGAGGCAGGTAAGCTTGAAATCCAACCCACTGCGGTCAATCCTTACCGTTTACTGCAAGACGTGCAGCGTGTATTTACGCCACTGCTTGAAGAAAAAAATATTGATTTTCATATTGAAGTGGATCCTGAATTGCCTGAAGCCATTGTGCTCGATGAAACCCGCATTCGACAAATTTTGTTTAATTTGGTGGGCAACGCCATTAAGTTTACCCAGGAAGGTCATGTGCGCTTGCAGGTGCAAAAAGAATTTTTGCCTGAAGACAGCAGCCGTTTATGCTTAGAGATTGCGGTGGAAGATACGGGTATCGGTATTCCTGAGCAAGACCAACAACGCATTTTTGAAGCCTTTCAGCAGCAGCAGGGGCAGAGCAATCGCGAGTACGGAGGCACAGGCCTGGGGCTGGCGATCACCCGTCGCCTGGTGGAGGCCATGCAGGGAAAAATTATTTTAGAGAGCACCCCGGAAGAAGGCAGTACCTTTACCGTTAAGTTCCCCTCGGTGGCCATTGCATCCATGTATGCCCTGCCCCCCGGCGAAGAACATAAATTACCTGAGCATGAGTTTGTGTTTGAAAAAGCGAAGGTGCTGCTGGTGGATGATATTCCTTTAAACCGTGAGTTGATTCAAAAGTACTTTGTGAAGACACCCATTGACTTTATTGAAGCCGGTAACGGTCAAGAAGCGCTGGAGTTGGCCAAAAGCCACCACCCAGACCTGATTCTGATGGACCTTAAAATGCCGTTGATGGGTGGCTACGAAGCCACGCGCCGTTTACGGGCTCAGAAAGAAACCGCAGATATTCCGATTATCGCCCTGACCGCCTCAGGAATGATTCATGAAGAAAAAGAGGCGGAAGACTACGGTTTTAACGGCTATTTGCGGAAGCCGGTGCTGAAGCGCGACCTTTTGCAAGAAGTCGCCCCCTATCTGGCCCATGAGACCCACGATGCTGCACAGGCACCGGGAGTGCAGGCGAGGGCAAATACGGTGCTGAGTCGGCCAGATATACAGGCTTTACGCACTGAACTGGAGTTGCTGACCTCCCCCTGGGAGACCCTCAAAGATTCTTTGGAATTGGACGAAATTGAAAACTTTGCCGCCCAACTGGATGCTCTGGGCGCGCGTTTTGAACAACATTTTATTTGTGAGTTAGCTGAACAGATCATGCAAGCCAGTCAAAACTTTGCCATGGACAAAGTCTCCAATCATCTGGTGCAGTTTCCTGAACTGTTGAATCAGCTCAACCACATGGAGGAAGCACTTGACGAAGCAGACGCTACAGAACCCTAGAAGTAAGGGACTTATTTTGATTGTTGATGATGTGCCCCAAAACCTACAGGTCCTCAGATCCACCCTACAAAAAGCAGACTACCGCATTGCGGCCGCCAACAACGGAGAAGTGGCCCTTCGCTATTTGCAAAAAAACACGCCTGATTTGATTCTTTTGGATGTGATGATGCCTGTTTTAAATGGTTTTGAGGTGTGCCAGCAGATCAAGGCCCAGGAACATCTTAAAGATATTCCCATTATCTTTTTAACCGCTCGCACAGAAAAAGAAGATGTGGTGAGTGGTTTTGAGGCTGGCGGTGTGGACTATATCACCAAACCCTTTAACATGGCCGAGTTGATGAGTCGGGTGAAAACCCATATTGAACTTAAACAGGCCCGTGACACGATTTTAAATATTAATCAGGAGTTGGTAGAGCTCAACGACGAAAAAACCGAATTGATGCACATTGCCTCTCATGACTTGAAAAATCCGCTGACGGCGATTCTGATGCATGCGCAATCTCTGGTGGATCGCAGTAGCGATGATCCTGAAAACCTGGAAAGCGGTGAAGCGGTCTTGCGTTCAGGCAAAAAAATGCTGGATATCATCACCAATCTGCTGGATATCCAACGGCTTGAAGCGGGCAAAGAAAGCTACAATCCGGAACTTATCGATCTGATTGAATTGGTTTCGCAAAGTTTAAAAGACCACCAACGCCACGCCCATAAGAAAAACATTGACCTGCAGTGGCAGCCCGAAAACGAACTGTTTTTTACCGAGAGCGACTGGCGTTTGCTCCAGCAAATTCTCGATAATCTGCTGTCAAATGCGCTCAAGTACTCGCCCCCGGGCAGTGGTGTGCGGGTAGCGCTTACGGCTTCACCGGATCAAGAACATATCTGTTTGGCGATTTCTGACTCAGGTCCAGGTTTTACAGCGGAAGATCGTGAACACATGTTCAAGAAGTTTGCGCGTTTGTCGGCGCGTCCCACTGCCGGTGAGGACTCCACGGGGTTGGGCTTGTCCATCGTGAAGCGTTTGTGCACCCTTCTGGGGTTACAGCTGGAGTTAGACAGTGCGCCCGGCGAGGGCAGTTGTTTTCGACTGCTTTTACCCCGTCAATCCTTTGATCTTGAAGCGCTGTAAATAGGGTTTAATTGGGCTTTACTTTTAAGGCGTTGAGCTCTTCCGGGCGCGAAGGCTGAATGCCTTTATAGGTAATAATATCCTGTGAAATTTGTTTGAACACCGGTACTGCCGTCATCGAGGCATAGTGGGCGGTTTTGGGGCTGTCGAAGAGGACAAAAATAACGTATTCTGGCTTATCGGCAGGCAAAACCCCCAGAAAGGAAGCCATTACGTCTCCATTGTAACGGCCATTGACCACCTTGTCAGCGGTGCCGGTTTTTCCGCCCATGACGTATCCAGGAATTTTGGCCACGCTCGCCGTGCCGCGATCCTCTTCCACCACGGTGCGCATCATTTCTAAGACCTTTTCAGCGTTGCTTTCGGACAGGGTGCGGTATTTTTTGGTGGGAAACTCTTTAATAATATCGCCATCAGGAGACACGATGCGCTGAATAATGCGCGGCTCAACCCGAATCCCTTTGTTGGCAATAGCTGAAGCGGCGGTTACAATCTGTAGCGGCGTCACCGCGACACCCTGACCATAGGTGATTGTGGAATGCCGGCCCGGACGCCAGGGCAAGGGCGGTAGAATGCCGGGAACTTCGCCATAGAGGCCTGAGCTGGTTTTTACACCAAAGCCAAAGCGCGTCATTAGACCGCGGTAGCGCTCCGGGCTAATACGCCGTCCTAAAATACTTGAACCCACGTTGCTGGAGACCTGCAAAATCTCAAAGGGTTTCAAATAGCGTACGCGCCCAGGGGGTTGGTGGTGATCGTGCAGGGGCCATCCGTCGAGCATGATCATGGTGGGAGTAGGAATAACCTCGTCCACATGGGTTTTTCCCGCTTCAAGGGCTGCTGCGACGGTGAAAATTTTCATGGTAGAGCCGGGCTCGTAGACATCGGTCACGCCCCAGTTTTTAATGCGGGGGTCCCAGCCTTTGGCGGTAATCTCGTTGAGGTCTACCGACGGGTTTGTGGCCAAAGCCAGCAGATCCCCATTGCGGGAGTCCATAATAATCACCAATCCCCGATCGGCCTGGGTGGACTCTATGCCTTTTTGTAACTCACGCTCTGCAATGTACTGAATGTTTTCATCAATGGTGAGCATGACCTTGTTGGCCTTAGATTTTTCGGTGAGAAAGGGCAGGTCGCCATCGGTACGCAAGAGTTCGTTGCCGTAGGCATCGGTTAAAATGCCCACTTTGCGGGTGCCGCCCTCAAGAAATTGGTCAAAGGAGCTTTCAATGCCTTCACGGCCTTTATTGTCGATGTCGGTATAGCCAATGAGCGAGGCGGCCATGGCGTTGTGGGGGTAGACCCGCTTACTTTCTCGCAAGAGGCCAATGCCGGGCAATTTGAGTTTACGAATCTTTTCGGCCACTGCATCATCTTGTTTACGGGCCAGATAGTGCCAGTATTTTTTCTTGAGGGCCTCGTTGAGCTCTTCGGGCTTTTGGCCCAGAATGGTGGCCAATTGCGCTATTTTTTCTTTGTTTTCTTCGGGCTTGAGGTGCTTGGGTTCCACATACACCGCGTACGCCTGTAAGTCTAAAGCCAGTTTATTGCCTTCACGGTCGGTAATAATACCGCGTTTGCCCGCCAGGCTGACCATTTTCTGCTGTTGTTCAGAAGCCATGGCGCTAAAGTCAGGATAGCGCACGATTTGTAAGTAAGCACAGCGGGCACCCACCACCAAAAAACCCAACAACACAGCCAGATAAATCTGCTGTGTACGTTGATCGATGGTTTTGTTAAAGGGTTTAAACCCCGGGCTCTGTGGCATGGCGGCTCTTTTCAGATGGTTTTAAAAACCCAACGGGGGCTGAATAGGATAAGACGCATGGGTAGAGTCCACGTGTTGAGCGGTTTGATTGGCGCTAACCACGGTTTTTGAGGAGATGTGAATATAGCGATAGCTGTCAGCTGCCTGCATGCCCATGGCCTGAGCGCGCTTTTCTACCACTGGCAAGGTGCTGAGTTCGGCCAGTTGGGCGTGTAGGCCATCGTTGCTTTCGCGCAGTTGAATAATCGACTGCTGTTTTTGGTTGGCATGGCTTTCCAATAAGACGGTATGAAAATACAGCATAAAGGCGGTGACCAAAAGCCCAAAGACAGAAAAAATCCAGACATTTGAAATGCCCACGGTGCGGGTGCGTTTGCCAATGGGGATTTGGCGAATTTCGCCAGCGCTACTACCCATGGTTAAAGATGAAAGACGAGAAACCTGGTTTAATAAGGTATTTGTTGCAGCCATGCTTATCCTATTCTACTCAATTCAGTTCAGTTCAATGCGTAACTCAGCTTATGTCTTAACCGTCTATCGGGTGCTCAATCCGATAAGCGGTACGCAGTTTCGCACTGCGCGAGGGCGGGTTTTCCTGGATTTCATCTGCTCCAGGGACCTGCATTTTGCGCGGCCGCTCCAATAATGGATGCGTGTCGCAGGTACAGACCGGTTGTTTTGGGGGACAAACACAGGTTTGACTCATTTCCCGAAACGCCTGTTTTACACGGCGGTCTTCTCCAGAATGGAAAGAGATCACCGCTATTTTACCACCGGGCTTGAGTAAACGTACAGCCACCGGCAGTACTTCTTCTAAAGCCCTGTATTCTTCGTTTACCGCAATGCGCAGGGCCTGGAAAATTCGTGTGGCAGGATGCATCTTATCCCGTTGCGGAATATGCTTTGCCACAAGGTCTGCTAACTGGCGGGTGCGGGTAAAGGGTTCCTGGACTCTGGCTTCTACAATCCAGCGGGCAATACGTCCGGCAAAACGTTCTTCGCCAAACTCCTTAAACAGCGCCTTAAGTTCATTCGTGCTCAGTGAATTCACCAAGTCTGCTGCTGAAGGCGTATTTTCCTGCGGATTCATACGCATGTCCAACGGGCCGTCCGACATCAAAGAAAACCCGCGTTCAGCTTCTTTGAGCTGAAAAATTGAGGTTCCTAAGTCCATTAGAATGCCATCTAACGGCGGTATGTCATAGGCCTTCGCCCAGTGATCGAGTTCTGCAAAATTGCCATGAATTAACGCAAAAGGATAACCCACCGCGCTCAAACGACGGGTTGCCAGCTCAAGTGTTCTGGGGTCTCGCTCAATACCCCAGAGAAAACCTTTTGGGCCAACGGCAGCCAACAGTGCAGAAGCATGACCAGCTCCACCAATAGTACAGTCCAGAATTTTCGCCCCCGCTTGAGGTGACAAAAAATCAAGAACTTCCTTACGCATGACCGAGTAATGAGATAATTCTGCACTGTTGGCAGTTTTTTCTATTTCGGTAATGGGCAAGTCCATTGCTTTCTTAATCATCTTAACGCTTTCTTATCATAAACACTTGTGCTATTGTCACACATTCTCACCAGAGGGGACAAGAAAGTTAAGCGCTTTTGCGTTCAATAAACTCCAGGGTATTGCCATCGGGGTCTAAAATGGCCAGGAGTTTGCCGATTTCGGTTTCCACGCTTTGCTGGGTTTTGACACCTCCGGCTTGAATGGCGGTGTGTAAGGTCTTTTCAATGTCATCGACCCAAAAAGTCATTTGATGACGGTTTTGGCGGGCTTCTACTTTGGCGATATCGTTGGGAACGAGGGTAAACAAAAGCTGACCCAGCTCGCCCTGATAGAAGGTGCCTTCAGGGGTGTTCACAGCCTCTAACTTGGCCTGAAAGACCTGATTGTAAAAATGGCGCATGGCGGCCATGCGGGTGGTCGCTAAAGCAATACGAACGAGATGCATACACAAAACTCCAACAGTTCAGATTAGATGTTCAGTGTAACCTATTCCCCTGGGGTCGGGGGCATCAAAGGGCTTGAATGGCGTCCATATAGCGCTTTAAGTAACCGATGGTGGCAAGGGTGGCTTCATAAGCGCCCACGGGGTTGTAGTCTACTCCGTCGGGAATGTTATCGGTAATGGCGTGGGAAGCCAGGCGAATATGGCCATGGGCAAAGGCGTCTTGAATGCTATGTAGGCCGTATCCAATTTCTCGCTCAGCCTGTTCAAATTCACCCCGCTTTGCCAGCTCAAGGGCTGCATCTAAATGGCGTTGTGCCCAAATAAAGCGGGTGTCCCCTTTTTCGGGCTGGTGTTTATTTAAGTTAAAGTGACGGCTGGGGCGGGCATTGGGGAACGCGTCGGTGTCTCCGTATTCGGTGACGTTTAAATCCATATCGAAGTTGGCGGTGCCAAAGCGCACGGCCTGATCATGGCTAAAGCCCAGTTGGGTAGCAATGGCGTAAGTGCCGTAATTGTGCGGGGTTTCGCCGGGCTTGGGAACGCCCATATGAAAGTCATCTTCAAACAGGGCACCCAGTTCTGTAGGGGGGCTGTTTTTAAAGTAGCGGTCGAAATAGTCCTGGCTTTGCATGGCTATGTTTTGGGAAGCAAAGCGGCTGAGTAAATTGTCGCGGTAGTGGGCTTTGACCTGTTCCGCGGGCAGTACGGGCTTCTGGGGAATCCCTTTGGCGGGGACGGCATCGTTGATCCAGCTCTGGGCTTTGGTGTCTTTGCGCTCAAAGTAATATTTATCGGCCAGATTCGCCACTTTATCGAAGGTTTTGGGGAAGCGTTCAAAGAACCAGAAAAAGGTTTTTTGAGCCGCTTGTAACACTTTTGAGACTTCTTCGGAGTGGGGGGTGTAATCAATGGTAGTCAGCAGGTGATGTACCCCTTTGTCGTTGCGGCCATAGGTTTGTGCGCCTTCAATGCCCAGGGTCTTGAGAAATCCCTGGGTGTCGTATTTTTCCTGGGCTTCCCCTTGAATCGAGGCAATGTAAGCGGCTTGTGAACGCTCATTTTGATAGGCAATGGGCTTGCCCGTGACCGTTTCAACCCAGTCGAAGATATTTTGATAATCTGCCTGGGTGCGGGGTTTTGGCGTTGCGGGGGCAGGCGTAAAAACATCTTTAAACAGCTGGTTGGGCAGGTTTAGGCGGGGAGATTGAGGGGTTTTTAAAGCGGGTTTGCGTACAGAATCTACCACCCAACGATCCGCAGCCGCTGGAGCTGATGCCACGGGCCGTGTGGGCCGAGGAAGTACAGCGGGTTGTTGGGTTAAAGTAGGGGTTTGAGAAACAGGAACAATACGCATACGCCTTCTCCTTAATAAATAACGGGATCAAGACCTTGAGCTTCTTTGGCCCAGTCTTGTAATTCACTTAAGCTGGGCGCATCAATGCCGTAGGTGACGCCGGTAATTTGCATAGAAACCACCATGGCTCCCAGTTCAAAGCTGCTGCGACGTGCCAGATCGGGTACGCTGGTAATGCCGCTGGCTACCAGCAGCCAGGCCTGATCTTTGTTCACGTCTTTCAGACGCAGCAAGTCAGCTTGCTCCACCCAAAATAAAACCTGGCGGCTAAAGTCTTTGGGGGCAAATAAACCTTCGAGTTTTAAGCGTAAAACCCAACGTCTCCAGGGGGAGCGGCCGGCTTGCAAAAACTCATAGGCATTGTCGATTCCCCATGACTTGGCTTTTTTGCCGTACTTGGGGTGGTAGAGAAACATTTCAATGTCTACATCTTTACCCTGATCCGCAGACTGAGTAGAAAAAGAGCCGGTTTCGGCAGCGTGAGCAGCGTCTTCAGCCGCAATTTTGACTTCCGCCTGAGCGATTAAGCGGGCGATGCTTTGACTTTCCTCAGCGGAAAACAGCTCTTCCTGGCTGGTGTCGCCCAGGTCAATGGCGTCAGGGCGCTGGTTGTCTAAAGCGCTCAAGGGGATGGGGGCAATCTCAGTAGAGGCAAGGGAAGACGCCTGGTTCAGGGGGGCAGTAGGCAAAGTTGCCATTTGCTGCTGGCAAGAAAATAAACCTGTAACCATTAAGACGCTTAAAAAACTGCTAGAAAACTTCATGATTTGTGTAAAACCTCTACTTTTTCACTTCACTTATACTTTTTAGTATAGCGGAAGACCTCTGAAAACTTTCTCTTAGAGGTTAAATAAAGGTTAACTAAGAAATGTTTTTTGGTTAAAAATGCAGAAGGGCGGGGTCTGAGAAACGGTCTTTGAAAGCGTGAGGCAAGCGTTCACACACCAATACCTGCTCGGTTTGCTGCCATAAAAACACCTGGCCAAAATCTTCACTTTCACTTCGCCAGAGACCCGGTGCCACAAGCTCCGGTTGCTTTCCGGTACGGGCAATAAGCGTTTGATGGTAAGCGGCAGCAAATTCACTGGCTTCTGCCACGTTCTCCCACCGAGAGGCAAAGACAAAAAAAGGACCTTCATCTCCTGAAAGGACCGCATAACGGTCTCCAGACCAGCCCGAAGCAGCGGCTTTGGCCTGCTTCCAATCCAGGTGACGCTGAAAATACTGACGATAACCCAGCTCTCCCCAGACCGACTCGCTGATAACCTGGGCCCCTGAAAACCAGGTGGAAAGATCCCAGTCGATGGATATAGGGGCGTCTCCCTGAGCGTAGGTGCGAGGGTGCAAAATATGCTTCGTAGAGGCAGGGGCATGGTCATAAAGGGTATGCATCTCTGACCAACTGAGGCCCTCACTTTGAAAGTAATTTACAAACTGTGAGCCCTGCTGATAAGGGAAAATCAACTGTTCTTGAATAAATGGCGGTGCACTCTGAAAGGTTTTGAAGCTTGAGAGCAGCTTGAATTGATTGAGCAGCAAACCCACATTGGCAAAGAAACCTTGCAGGGGTTTTTTACGTTGGCTTTCCTGGAGATAGTTCATGGCGCTCACCGTGGCGTCACCTTCTACCAGCGCCATTAAGGCCAGCGTGGCATCATCGCTGGCTTTGCGCTCAGGGGCGTTAAGCAAGTCGTCTAAATGGTAGTGTTGATCTTGTAGGGCATGGGTCAGTTCATGGGCAATGAGAATTTCTTGCTCAGCGCCTGTCATCTGCATACCTTCGATAAGCTTTAAAGCCTGCGTTTTGGGATCGTAAAAGCCCCCAATTTGTTCTGTGTAAAGGGCTAGCATAAAGCCGGGGTAGTCAAAATCTTGAGGGAGCATACCCAATTGTTGATAAAGGGCAGCATCGCTCTGAATTTTTTCAGGCGAAATTTCGGTTTTGATTTTTTCTGCCAGCTCTGCTTTCAGGGCTTCACGGGTAATCACCGTCAGGTTGACGGGAGCCAGAATCGGGAGTTGTCGAAGCAGTGAAACTTCTTTTAAAATGCTCTCAATTTTTTGCAGGCTGTTGAAGCGACCGTCGGCGGCGGCCTTTTGGGCCTCTTGAGAGAGCTGAATCAATTCAGCTGCCGCGACAGGGCTCTGGGGCACCGCACTCAAACAAAGGCTGGTGACTCCAGCGGTGATGAGAAGACGAACGGGTATTTTCATAAAGATCCTTAAGGCTGGGGTGTTGCAGAAGCCTGAGGTGAAGGGGCAACGGAAGGGGTTGGCTCAGGCGTAACCAACGAACTCCGCGGAATCAGTGGGGCGATGGTGCCTTCTGGCGAAGGCGTGGCAAAGGGATCTGCCGTGGGCTCAGGGGCGGTGACCGGTTGGCGCATACCGGGTAAAGCTTCTAACACATTTTCACATCGCCGATACTCTCTGGCGTTGGGGTCTCCCACCAGCTTGCGGCTAATGGCCAGGCCGTCGGGGCTAACGCTACCGGTGGAGTGAATATAGCCGGGTGGAAAAAAGGGCTTTTGCGGATCGCGATTGCCTTCGATAAAACGCAGATCTTCAGTGACGACAAAACTGGTGCGCGCGGTTTTTCCCATCACAAAGGTGTTGTCAGCAATCGAAAAAATGGTAAATGAGGAACCGTCAGCGTAAGCTGGGTCAGAGCCAACGGGTCGCCAACAGCCGGATATATCCACATGGTGCTGGATGGCTGCGGTTTCGAGGGGGACTTCAGCTCCGTTAGCCTGGGACTGTGGTGTGGGGGACGCTGCGGAGGGGGGGGCCTCAGTGTTTAGCGCTGCGGGCAGAGCGCAGGCTCCAAGGAACGCCACACTTACCCAAATCAGGAACCGGTTTGCCCCCCCTTTTTTTATGGGGGTTTTTAGGTGGTCCACTCGTCCACAGGGCC
This sequence comes from Candidatus Sericytochromatia bacterium, assembly GCA_964229355.1. Lineage (GTDB taxonomy): Bacteria > Cyanobacteriota > Sericytochromatia > UBA7694 > UBA7694 > CAXRDE01. The sequence continues at coordinate 141,681 of CAXRDE010000004.1, forward strand.
TTTCACTTCGCGCTTCCAGAAGCACGTGGTAATCCCGGTATTATTGGGCATGGCCTGTAAAAGTTCCCAGCCGTTTTTTCCCATTTTGTCAAAAATTTGTAGGGCTTCCGCATTCTTGGGTTTCTTTGCGTCAAAGGGGGGATTCAATAAAAAATGAACTTGTGTAACTTTGTATTCCCAACGGGCCATCAGAAAACTCCTTCTCGGTGTTGTTTGCTCTAATTGTAACAGGAATAGCATGGTAAACTGAAATCATTCTCAAGGAGTTTTTCATCCATGCGTACATTTTTTACCACCCTGGGTCTGAGTGCTTTGACCCTGAGTTTATTGGCCTGTCAGTCTCGTGTGCAAAATCCCCCTTTACCCGTAACCTCGGCAAACACGCTACGTATGCAGGGGGTAGACACTCAACCCATTGACGACAGTGATTTATCGGGTGGTTTTCGGCCTCAGGTGGCAAATCGCCTGGCCTCAGAAGTGTTACGCACTGAGGGTGAATTACAAGTCTTTGCTGCGCAAACCCAGCTGAACTCAGCTCCCCTTCCCCAAAATACAGGATTAACCCTTCAGGGCGCGCTAGATTTTGTGGATCGCAAAGGCATGACCCAGCCCGCTGCTATGGCCAAAGCCAGTTTGCTAAACGCTCAGGGGCAGGTTGTCGCCAGTGTTGAAACCCAGCCCGATGGCCGTTGGCAAATGCAAGCGCCTGCGCCAGGGGCTTACCGCATTCGTTATACCCTTGAAAATCGCTACTGGAATATAAAAAACTATGCCTGGGACGGTCCCACAGTGCAGGCCGGACAGAGCAATGATGTGGGATTGACCACGTTGACCCCTGGCTCCGAAAATGCCAAAGCAGCATGGATTCATGATGTCTATCTACAGGCCATGGCTTTGTTTGCCCGTGAAAACGTCCCCTTAAACTGGTGGCAACGTCAAATTCAGACCGTGTGGCCAGGGCGAGGTAATTATTATTTGAGCGATACGGTGAACTTAACCGGTGCAGAACAATGGGATGTCAATGGCCATGAAGTGGGGCACGCCATTTACCACCAGGCGCTAAACGCGGCTTCTCGCGGGGGGCAGCATAAAATTGATGACTGCTATCATGACACCCTTGCCCTGAGCGAAGGCTTTGCTTCATTCTTTTCAGCCGCCGTGCACCTCGACAAGAATGATCCAGACGCCCGTTTTGATCAGTATCTGGTCCCCCGTCGTGCTCCAATTCGCATCGAAAACGTACCTGAAGACGTTTGTGCAGGTCCAGCCAATGAGTGGCGTGTTTCGGCGGTGTTTTGGGATATTTATGACCAACACGGAGACGGAGAATCGCTCAGCGTAGGACTTCGCACTATTTTTGAAGCCCTGGGACGCAATAATCGGCCCACGGTACGCAGTGTAACAGAAGCCCAGGGCTTAATTCAGGAACTGATTCCACCTTCGGAGCATGGGCAGTTGGCACAGGTGTTTCGCCAAAATAAAATGCTGACCACCCCTTAATTCCAGGATGGTGCTTGCCTGCTATGCGGGGATGCGCTATCGCCAGCTGAATCGCTTGAGTATACAGCGGGCACAGGAGCATACACTACAGCAACTCATCACACAGTCCCTGGGGAGTGACTTTGCTAAAACCCAGGAATTACAAGGCATTTCTACCTATGCGGCTTACCGCCAGCAGGTGCCCTTGTTCTCGGCAGAATCGCTGTGGCAAAGGTATTTATTGCCGCATCCCGGCGATTTTGAAGGGCGTTTAACCCGCGGTCCTGTCCATTACCTGGCCCATACTTCAGGCAGTAGTATGGGCCAGGAAAAATATATGCCTGTGACCCCGCTGTTTTTAAAACACATGCGGCAGGCGGCTTTTTGGCAAGGGCTTTTGAATGTGCTGCGCTGTGCTGCGGAAGCGCGCTGGAAAACCTTTACCTTACCCTGGTTGTGGCTCACAGATTTAAGTGACTATTTTGAGGTGCAGGCTTATCCCACCGCCATGATCTCACGCATAACCCGGGAAGGGATGGGGCCGATGCCACGCATTCTACCCGGCGCAGATTTTTTTAAAGAAGTCGCTGAGGAGTCTCGCTTCCAGCAGCTGATTCACCTGGCGGTTCACGAGCCCCTGGCTGGTTTGAGTGGGATTACGCCCTGGCTCTTGCGCTTTTGTGAACAGGCCCTGGCTCAGCGGCAAAAGCGTTATCTTCACGAGATCTGGCCGCACCTTCAATTTATTTTACATGCCGGGGTCGACTTTACTCCGTATCGTCACCGCTTTGAGGCGTTACTGGACCGCCCTGTACATTTTGTGGAGAGTTATGTGGCTACGGAAGGTTTTCTCGGCATTCAAGATTTGCAGACTTCTCTGCTGCGCTGTTTGCCTCAGCAGGGTGTCTTCTATGAGTTCATTCCCTTTACCCACTTCCAGGATCCTCATCCTCCCCGTTATGCCCTGTGGGAAGTAGAAACCGGGATGCCCTATGCGGTGGTGGTGAGTAATTTTTCGGGCTTTTGGAGTGTGCCTGTGGGCGATGTGGTGATTTTTGAGCAGACTGCGCCTTATCCATTGTTTAGGGTCACAGGCCGTACACAACAAAAATGTGATTTTTTTGGTGAAAAACTTCTGCTTTCAGAGATTGAAAAGGCGCTTCTCATTTTGGGGACGCGCTATGGTGTTTCGCTGCGGCATTTTGCGGTGGGGCCCCATTTACAAGAGCGGCGATTGGTGGTGTTGGTGGAGTTTTCTGCACCGCCTTCGGCGTCTATTGAGAAAGACCTGGATCGCGAGCTATGCGCGTTGAACCGACAATATGCCCGTAACCGGCGTCGCCAGATTCATGCTGCTCCCCAGCTTATGGAGCTAAGGTCAGGGGCTTTTCAGCGCGCTTTTGAAACCCTCAACGCCCAGCATTTTCAGCGCAAACCGCCCCGGTTGTTTCCGACCGCTGAAGCTCTGAGGGATTTTGTTAACTGCCTATAAAAACGGCGTCAAAGAAGGCTTAAAGCGTTCTGCATGCTATAGCGTTCTGCAAGGGCTTTCTTTTAATGTGTGGTTAACACGATACAAACAGACAGTGACTCACGCCTTATGCTATTTACCAGTGCCTTTCTTTGGATTCTATCGTTTCTTTTTGCCTTAATTTTAGTAACCTTTGCCTTTGCGATGGTTGGTATATTCTTACACTTTCGCAACGAACACAAAGCCCAGGTATGGAAAAGCCGCGAGGCGGGTTGGAATCCCTTGCTGGCTAAGCTCTACCTGGGGCAGTGTCGCCCTGAGGACCTATGGCCGAAAATTCCCGCGAGGGAATCCCTGTTTTTTTTGGACTATTTGGTGCAACAGGTGGAGCGCAATCCCTTATCCTGGCGCAGTTCTGAGCATTACCAGAGACTCTGTGCCCTGGCGGTCCCTTATTTAAAGCAAGCCGAAAAAAAAATGGACCATTGGCAGGCGTTTCAGCGGGCCCGTGCCGCAGATACCCTGGGCAAACTCGCCCCAGAACTGCACCGTCCGCTTTTGCGTCAGGCTTTAGCAGATCAAAGTCTGCAGGTGGCAGGGGTGGCTTTTCGGGCTTTGCTCTACCACGCTGACGCTTCAGATTGCCAGCGACTGGTACAGGCTTATCAGCGTTTTGAGCAATGCCAGCCGCTGTATATTGCTTTGTTGCTCTCCCATTTGCCTCCGCAATCGGCAGCCGTTTTGTTGGTGAGCAAAGCCCTTGATGCCCATTGCTCTACCTGGGAGCGTCTGGTGGCGCTGCAGACCCTCGAAAAATGGCCTCCTCAACCCGAATATGCGGGCGCATTGGCTGCCCTGGCCCTTTCAGAGGATGATGCCGATGTGCGCATTAAGGGCTTGTTATTGCGGGTTCTGTTGCGCTGGCAGTGCGATGATGTACTCAAGGAGGTGATCCTGGCCTTTGCAGGGCATGCCTCTGATTATCTCAGGGCATATGCCATGTATGCGCTGGGTGAATACCCCTTCGCACAACACGTTGAACTGTTAGAATTAGGCCTTTCTGACGCGTCCCGTTGGGTGGCGATGGAAGCTGCTCAATCTCTTGAGCGGCTTGAAAAGCAAAGTACCGACAAACAAGTATCCTTCAGCTTATTGAGCTATAGCCAACATTACAGTCAGGATGAACTCTTTGTATGACCGAACTTCTTTTAACCCTGGCCACCGGTGTCAGTTATGTGATGGTTTTTTACTTTGTGGTTTTGAATACGGCGTATCTGATACAGGGTTTGTGCTCGATTGCGTTGCTCAAAAAACATTATCAGCAGCTGCAGGTCAGTGATCTTGAACGCTTTAAACAAGACAACGACTTACCGCCGGTGACCTTAATCATTCCCGCTTTTAACGAAGAAACCACCCTCCAGGACACCCTGGATAATTTACACCAACAGGACTATCCCAATTATGAGATTTTGATTGTGAACGACGGGTCTACGGATATGACCCTGGAGCTGCTGACCCAAAAATTTGCGCTGCGTCCTGCTTTGCATTTGAACCCGAATTGTTTGCCCACGGCACCTGTAAAAGAGGTCTACCGCAGTGAAAAGTATGCTCACATCTGGGTCATAGACAAAGCGAACAAGGGCAAGTCGGACGCCTTGAATGCGGCCCTCAATTACTGTCAAACCCCTTATTTTTGTGTCATGGATGCAGACACAATTTTAGAACCCTACGCTCTGACCCGTATGGTATTTGCGATGCTGACAGAACGAAATACAGTGGCTGTGAGTGGTATTTTAAGGATTTTAAATGGGTGTACTTTCAAACAGGGCGTGGTGGAAAAGGTTAAATTGCCTCAAAATGCCCTGGCCGCCTTGCAGGTTTTGGAATACATGCGCTCGTTTTTGGCCAGCCGCATGAGTTGGAACCTGAGTCGGGGCAGTCTGATTATTTCGGGGGCTTTTGGACTTTTTAGTCACGCCACAGTGGTCAAAGCCGGCGGCTACGATACGGATACCGTGGGGGAAGATATGGAGCTGGTGGTGCGCTTGCACCGTTACTGCCGTCAACACAAACCCGATTACTTTATTCGTTTTGTGCCTGATCCGGTAGCCTGGACCCAGTGCCCAGAGCACGTGTGGGATCTCTACCTGCAGCGCGAACGTTGGCAGCGGGGACTGGTACAAAGCCTGATAAAACACCTGCCTATGCTTTTGAATCCCCGCTACGGCAGTGTGGGAATGGTGGCCATGCCCTTTTTCTTTTTTCTGGAAATGCTAGGCCCTGTGATTGAGGTGATGGGGTACTTTTCTGTGCTTATTTTATTCCTGGCCCATCAATTGTCCTGGGTTTATGCACTGTCAATTTTAGCTCTGGCCTTTACCATGGGGTTTTTGGTGAGTGTCATGGCCCTGATTTTGTCAGAGCGCAATACCCGGCGTTTTCAAGACCGCGAAAGTCTTTGGCAACTCATGGGCTGGGCGCTGGTAGAAAACCTGGGCTATCGTCAACTCTTATCGCTGTGGCGCTTTTCGGGAACCTTTGCGGCTTTTTCACGCAAAACCCACTGGGGAGCGATTCGCCGTCAACGTTATCAACGTCAGGAAACCTCATTTTAAAAGGGCAAGACCCAGTTGATGAAGGCAGCTCTGAATGGTGCCTGCCTGTAAGAGCTCGTGTCCTTGCCTGGCGATAACTGCCATGCGCTCTTTATCCTGCAGGCTGTCCAGGAGGGCGTCATAATGGCCTTCAAAAGCGATCAAACAATTGTGTCCGTGACGCGCAAAGGGCGCTTCAATGGCCAGTAGTTCTTGATCTTCGGGGTGCAAGAGCAAAATGGGAATGGATCCCATCAGGGCGGCTTGCACCGCCCGCGCTGAATGAAAGGCAAACCCTGACAACGGTTGGAGCTGAAAGCGGTACTGATCCGCCACCTGATAACATTCCCGGAAAGTAAACTGTTGTAAAAACCCCCGAAAGGGAATGTGCTGCTGTTGCGCAAAGTAGGCCATTTGCTGGGTGCGTGTCCAGGCTTCTGGATGCTGTTGGCGACGCCGTGAAAAGTCCCAGGCGTCCCGCTTGCCTAACCAGAGCAAGGCCTGTGCTTTTTGTTCCCAGGGGGTTATAGGGCCTTGAAACAGATCTGCATCCGCAAGGCTATAAAGCAGGCTTAATTGCTGAGGATAGCGCTGCCGAGCCACCTGTACATCATAGGCACTCAGATACATGACAATATCCGGTTGAAAGGCCTGCAGAAAGCGTTCATGAGATAGGGCTGCATTTTCCCTGGCGTTGAGGGCGTAAGCCAGGGGCGAAAAAATGGGCTCTGACACCAGCAGAACTTTTCGTTGATAATGCTTTGTGACCTGTTGCCAACCCGTTTCAAAGTCGCTACGCAGGTGTTGATCGACCCCACACACCACAAGCACCTCTGACGGACTTTGATTATACAAAAAACCCGCCTGGGCAAAGTCATCAATGCCCAAACTTAAGCCCGCTTTAAAGCCCAGACGACACAAGACCTCAATCACAAACTCTGTATGAGACGGCATATACAGGGTTTCGTGCACTTCATGATGGGAGGGAGCGAGGTGTTGTTTTTGCAAAACGAAATCGATTTGCAGGCGTTGCTGTTGCATAATCTCTCAGGCCATTTATGGTAATCTATAGAAAGCTATGAACACCTTACCACGAACTGATTTAGCTTTATGATAAAGGCCGGAACCTCCCTTGTAATTGGCTTGGGGAATTTGGGCTTCTTTACCCTGCGTTTGTTTCGGACCTTATTCACCTCTCGCCCCGAACTGGCGCTCATTTTAGACAATCTCTATAAAATCGGCGTTGAAACGCTCCCTGTGCTTGTGGCCGTCTGCGTTTTTGTGGGTACCAATTTAGCCCTGGTGGGGTACCACATTTTTAAAGGTTTTGGGGGACAGCAGTTTTTAGGGGTTTATGTGGGCTTAAGCTGCGTGCGTGAATTGGCCCCTATTTTGACGGGGGCCATGCTGGCGGCCAAGCCTGGCACAGATATCGCAGCTACTATTGCCACCATGCGGGTCAAAGAACAAATTGATGCTTTAGAAGTGATGTCGGTGGACCCCTTTCGTTTCTTGATGGTTCCCCGTTTGATTGCTTTTGTGATTGCCGCACCCCTGCTGGTGTTATTTGGGGCTTTCTTTTCGGTGGCCGCGGGATATTTTGTGGCGGTGTACCAACTCAAAATGAATGCGGGCCTTTTTTTAACGGACTTGCGCAACTATGTGCTGCTGTCGGATATTTTAAACGGCATGCTCAAGGGGGCGTTATTTGCTGTGGTAGGATGTCTACTGTCGACTTTCTTCGGTTTTTACTCAAAACCAGGCCCCAAAGGGGTGAGCCGAGCCATTAACCTGTCAGTCGTCACCGTAGCCAGTTTCATTGTGATTTTTAACTTTTTTTTGACGGCAGCCATTTATGACTAAACCCATTGAAATTGCAGTAGAGTTCAAAAACGTCACCAAAGCTTTTGGTAAGCAGGTGGTGCTTAACGATGTGTCGTGTCAGCTCCCCAAAGGCCGGACCACCGTCATTGTGGGCCCCAGCGGTACCGGTAAAAGCGTGTTCTTAAAACTATTGGTGGGTCTACTCAGGCCTGATAGCGGCTCTATCTTTGTCGACGGTGTAGACATTACCAAACTTCCCCAGCGAGATCTTTTTGAAGTGCGCAAAAAGTTTGGCATGTTGTTTCAAGATGGGGCGCTGTTTGACTCGCAAAATGTTGCCGATAACATCGCTTTTCCCCTGCGGCGGCACACCAAAAAGAAACCCGCTGAAATCGAGGCCATTGTGGCGCGCAAACTGGAGCAAGTGGGTTTGCCCGGCGTCCAGCATAAGCTGCCTTCAGAACTCAGTGGCGGCATGCGCAAACGGGTCGGATTGGCCCGAGCCCTGGCTCTGGATCCTGAAATTGTGCTCTTTGATGAACCCAACTCGGGCCTGGATCCGGTGATGTCCGATGCCATCGATAAACTCATTTTGAAAACCGGTAAAGAAACGGGCTCTACCTTTATTGTGATTTCCCATGATATTCCCGGTACCTTTCAGATCGCCGATTATATTGTCATGCTGTCGCAGAGCCGTGTGATTGCCTCAGGCCGCGTTAGCGATATTCAAGCGTCTGAAAACCCTGTATTACAACGCTTTTTTGCCCGTAACAGTGACATGCCTATTGACCGACGTTTTGGCACCGGAGAACTTGACTTACGCCCGTATTATACGGGTAGATTGGATCTTGCCTAATGGCTGTTATTGCTGGAATTCGCGTTGCCCTACTGAAAGTCCTGGCCCATTACCTGACCCCTCAACAGTACAAGCGCTATGTTAAAAGTGATCGTCCCGCGCAGCCCACCTCTCCGCAGCAGGCCTATAACGCCGCTTTGCGGGATCTCAGTATTCGCAATACGGAGTCGGCTATTTTTAACCTTATTAAGGTGTTTGAAGTAGAGCCCCGGCATATTCCTTCGCTGCACCTGGCCCGTACCATGCTCTTTGGCTTGAACAAGCTCTTTCAAGAGGCGGGGGGGGATCTCTACCGCACAAAATTTCCCAATTTAAACTCCTATCGCCAGCGTCTGGATCGCAATATTCAGGAAATGGAGTTGGAACTGCAGCGGGTCCGTAATGAAATGACCCTGACGCAGACCAAAAAAGGCTTTATGGGGGGACTTTTTGGGAACAATAAAAAACAACAAAAATTGACCGAGCTGCAGCATCAACAGCAAAACATCATTCAAAATTTGCAACAATCGCAAAAACGGCGGGCCCAGGTGATGAAGCTGGTGCAAATCCAGGAGTATGCCAATGTGATTTCTCTGGTGTTAGAAGTCAGCATGTTTCCCGCCCGTTACTCCTGGCTGGCAGAAGAAGACAACAATACCCCCAAAGGGGAATCGTTGAAAGACCAGGTTTGGTATGGTTGATTGATCACATCTTTGCTATGATAAAGAAGATGTGAACGCAAGGAGTAGGATCTGTGACACCCGCCTTTTGGCTCTGTCTCTTGCTGGTTATTGCCAGCGGTCTCAGCGCCTATATCGGAAACGAATGGGGACGAAAAATCGGCAAGCGGAAGCTGTCTATCTTTCGGATGCGCCCCAAACACAGCAGCACCTTTTTAACGGTACTCTTGAGCATGTGTTTGTCCCTGGGACTCATGGGCGTGGTGCTGGTGAGTGCACCCACCTTGCAACAGGCCCTTTTTACACCGGCCACACCACCTCAGACCCTGACCGATTACCAGGAGGCCCTGGCGCTGGCCCATACGCAAATCCAGCGCTTGAGTCAAAAGACGCAGCCTTTAGAAGTATCCCCCGCCCCCACAACACCTGCTCGTGCCGAGGAGCCCGCCGCATTGACTCCCTCCGTGACCGTCACGCCTACCCAAACGCCGCCCCGTCAACAATCCTCCCCCCAGCGCCGAGTGCCTTTGCGCCTGGCCAACGGAACGCCGCCTGCACCCGTGAAGCGTGCCGCGAAGCCCGTGCCTCAAAAAGTAAAGGGGCCCCAACGGGATGCGCCGCCTCGGCTTTCAAGCCGTCGTCCGGTACGTTCAACGGGACCCCTGGCAGTGCCATCGCAGACCGTGTCCGTGACGCCATCATCGACCCCTACTGTTGAAGCCATCGCGCCGCCTCAAACCCTGGCGGCCCTGCCGCTGTATCCCACGGGCCCGCTGTTTGCGCTGACGGTGAATGGCGAACTTACCCCGCAAGAGTCTCAGCAGTTAAATATGGGCATTCAGCGTTTAACCCAAAACTACTTGCAGTTGTTAGGCATTCAATCAGAAGCCTTACAATGGGCACCTACCCAACTGGCCCAGGAGATGACCAAGCTGAACAGCACAGGCCAATATCGCCTGGAAGTTACCTTGCAAGCGCAGCAGGAGTCCACCCGGGTTCCTGTGTATGTGGCTGTGCAGCCTCTTAACAATGTGGCAGACGAAGACTTTGATCCCCAAACCCTGCTCGAAAACCAGCGTTTAAACCCGGTGAAAAGCCGCCAGAGTTTACGCAACGATCTGCAAACGGTTTTACAACAGCACGCCCAACAGCAATTGGCTTTACAAAGCCCCGAAAGCCCACGAGAGTTGCGTTTGCGCACCGTACAGCTGCCCTTTGAAATTTTAAACATCGAAAACAGCAATGGCACCATTACAGGGGAGTTGTTTTTGCGTTAGCAGCACCTCACCTGTCGGGTCGCGGATTAGTCCACCAGGCTATCGCCATACAGGGCTTGAAAGCGCGGGTTTTCCATCATAGATTCACCCTTGCCGTGGCAGAGCACCTGGCCGGCTTCGAGTAAAACCACCTGCTCTGCCTGTTGCAGCGTATGGCGTCGGTGGGTGACCAACAGAATCAACATCTGGGGGTTGAATTGCTGTAAGGCGTTCCAAAAGCGGGCCTCAGTTTCCGCATCTAAGGCCGAGGTGCAGTCATCTAGAATCAAAATGTCGGGTCGCCCAATGAGGGCTCGGGCAATGGCGATGCGCTGTTTTTGACCGCCCGATAAGCGCACGCCCCGCTGTCCCACCAGGGTGTCCAAACCCTGTTCAAACCGCGCGAGCTCCTCGTGAAACTGAGCGGTGCGCAGGGCCTCTTGCAGACGGGCTTCGGTGGCGTCACCAAAATCCTGCCCAAACAAAATATTGTCCCGCAGGGTGGCTGAAAACAAATGAGGGGTTTGGCTGACAAAGCCAATGCGAGACCGCAAACCCTGAAGGGTGTAATTGGACAAGGGAACTTCATTGAGTAAAATGCGGCCCCTATGGGGCTCAATCATACGGGGAACCATATCGAGCAAGAGGGTTTTGCCACCGCCGATGGGGCCCGCCAGGGCGGTCATTTGGCCCGCCTGGGCTGTAAAGCTCACCCCTTGTAAAGCAGGGCGGTCAAAGGTGTAGCTTATATTTTCAAAGCGTAGGCTCAGCGGGCCCTGTGGAAAAGCCTGCGGTGTTGACGTGTCGATGATTTCTGGCGGGTAATCTTCGAGTTCCCGCACCCGCTCTACCGACACAGAGGCCTGGCGGCCTTTAATAAAAAACTGTCCGATATCTACCATGGGCCAAATCAACATAAAAATGTAGGTGTTAAAGGCCACCAGGGTTCCCAGACTCAGGCTACCGTGGATGACCAACCAGCCACCCACTAAAAATACGCTCAACATGCCCAGCTCAGAAAAACGGCTATACGCAATTTCTAAAAACGCACTGACACGGGTCAGCGCCAATTCGCGTTGAATTTGGACGTCGACTACTTTTTCAAAGCCCTGGGTGACCGCAAGCTCTTGACCATAGGCTTTTAAAACGCGGATGCCGTCCAGGGTAGAGGTTAAATAGGCGTTGAGCTCAGAAATGCTGGCCTGTGAGGCTTTGGCATAGGCCACCGTGCGCTGTGAGGACACCACATAATAGGCCACCACAAAGAGTAAAGGAATCAGCGTGACGAGTGTCAAAAGACCGTTTAAATAGGCCATAAAAAGCAGGCTGCTGCCCACGGTAATCAGCGCTTGATAAAAGCGAAAAACCCCACTGCAGGCAAACCAGCCCAGTTTTTTTTCGCTGATGTCGTCAATCAGGCGGGTGGTCACGTCCCCGGTGCGAAAGCGGTAAAAAAAGCTGCGTCCCAATTGCAAAATGACCCGTGACAAGCGCAGGCGAAAGGCGTGTTCAAAGTCGAAGTTGGTCATGCCCCGTAGGCTTTGTAGGGCCATATTTAAGAAAAAGTGACCCACGCCCAGCGCCAAAATGATCAGCACCTGTTGGGCCAAAAACGTCCGGCTGACCTGTCCGTTTTGTAGTGCGTCGAAAATCTGTTTAATAAATAACGGGCTCCAGGTCCCAAAGAGTACCGCCAAAGGGGTTAACACCAGAAGGGCTATCAGACGCCACCGAAATGGACGCCAAAAAGGCAGCAGCCAGCGTAAAGTGTCTTTAAATTGAAGCATGGCTGACCTGCAGGGCGTGTAAGTGGGCATAGTGGCCCTGGTTGGCTAAGAGTTCGCGGTGACTGCCCGACTCTAGCACCCGGCCATGGTGCAGCACCAAAATATGGTCACAGGCCTCAATGGTGCTCAGACGGTGGGCAATAATCAGGGCGGTACGGCCTTTAAGGACGGTGTGCATGGCCTCTTGAATCCGCCCTTCGGTTTCGGGGTCAATATGGCTGGTGGCTTCGTCCAGAATCAAAACCCGTGGGTCCTGGAGCAGGGCGCGACCAAAGGAAAGCAATTGTTGTTCGCCTTCGGAGAGGTTGTGGGCATCTTCTGCCAGGGGCGTGTCGTAACCGGAGGGCAGGTTGAGAATGCGCTGGTGCAAGCCAATTTGCGCCAGGCGCTGGGCCATATGGTCAGAAGAGAGGGGTTTGTCGAGGGTTAAGTTGTCACGAATGCTGCCGGGAAAAAACACCACATCCTGTAGCACCAATCCCATGGCTTGCCGCAGAGCGCGCAGCTCAAATTCACGAATGTCGATGCCGTTGATGCAAATGCGACCCTGTTGGGGATCATAAAAGCGCAGCAGCAATGAGATAATGGTGGTTTTGCCACTGCCGGTGGCACCTACCAGGGCCCAGTGCGCTCCGGCGGGGCAGCAGAAGCTAATGTCCTCGAGTACCCAGCTCTCTGAAGTAGGGTAACGAAACGAAACCTGTTCGAAGCGAATTTCCCACAGACCTGTGGGCAGGGGCTGAGGGTGTTCGGGCGTGCGGATGGTGGGATGTTCTGCCAGCAACTCAAAAATACGTTGTGCACCAGCCAGGGCCTTTTGAAACTCGTTAAATTGAGAGGACAAAAACATAATGGGGCCAAAAAAGCTGCGAATAAATACCATGAATAAAACCAGTGAGCCCACCGAGAGCTGTTGCCCCATCACAAGCTGGCCCCCGAACCAAAGCACCAAAGCCAAAGCCAGATCCTGGGTAAAGAACAAGACGTTAAAAAAGCTATTAAATCCCAGGGTCATGCGGCCCTCAAGGGCGTTTTTTTGCTGACTTTGTCGGGTGATTTCGCCCATAAAACGATCTTGCTGCGCAAACATCTGAATGGTGGCAATGCCTTGAATAACCTCCGTGAGCAAACCGTTGACTTCGGACACCCGTTGGCGGATCCTTAACAACAGGGGGGCCATCAGGCGCTGAAACAGCAGACCCGCCACCAGAATCAAAGGACAAATGCCCACCACATAAATCGCCAGGCGCAGGTCGTATTGCCAGGCCATGACGCCAAACATGCCCAGCATCATGATCAAGTTGCTGGCCACATTTGAGATGACGCTACTAAACAGCACCTTCATGGCGTTGGCATCATTTTCGATGCGCGTGACCAGCTGTCCGGTGGTATGGCGGTCAAAAAAGGGCAGGTCTAAATGCATCACATGGGCAAAAGAGCGTTGTTTTAAACGGGCAATAATTTGCAAGCCCGCTTGTTCTAGCATAATCAACTGCCAGTACTGTGCGGTAAAGCCGCTCATCATCAATGCCACATAACCGCCCAACAGCATGAGCAAGCCCTGAAAGTCGCCTGGCAAAATAAACCGATCGATGGCCTGCTGTAAAATAATGGGGCCCAACATTTTGGCCACGGACCCGTAAAGAAGCAGAATGACAGCGCCCAGGAAAGCACGACGGTGGGGCTTGAGCCAGGGACCAAAGGTGTCGAAAAAAGTGGAGGCTAAACGTGGCGAAGGTGTCATAGGCTGGGTATTATACGGGAAGGTTCATGTCAAAACAAAGGAGAACATCATGACTGACGTTAAGAATATTTCTCAGGCACCTGTGGTAGTGGTGCGCGATGCGGCACAGCTGGCCCTTGCCTTTGACATTCGTCGCGAGGTGTTTATTGAGGAGCAAGGGGTTTCAGAAGCTGAAGAGATCGATGGTTTGGACGCTGACTGTGACCATGTGTTATGGATGGATGGAACCGAGGCCGTGGCCACCGGTCGCTTGCGGGTGGTCCATGAACACGATATTGCCTGGGGCAAAATTGAGCGGATCGCGGTGCGCAAGACCTGGCGCGGTCAAGGTCTGGGCAAGGCCATTGTAGAGGGGCTGGTGGCTTTAGGGCAACAGCAGCACGCCGTCAGACATTTCAAACTGGGTTCCCAGTGTGAGGCGATTCCCTTTTATGAAAAGCTGGGTTTTGAAGCCTATGGTGAGGTTTTTTTGGATGCGCGTATTCCCCATCGCATGATGAAAAAAGTGGTGTCTTAAGGGGATTCTGCTTCAAAGGCTTCGAGGGTAAACGCCGTGCCGTTCTGGGTGAGTTGCAGCACCTTTTGCTCAGCGTCAGCCAGGGTTTGCTCTGCTTCCTGAATCAGCTGCTGGCTTTCTTCGTAGGCCGCCAGCGCGTCTTTCAGGCTGACCCCTTCATTGGCAAGGGTTTCCACGAGGTGTTCGAGGTGTTGTAAGGTGTCTTCAAAACTTTTTTCGGTCATGATTTTCTCCTGGACTATAACAGTCGGTATTGAATATCTTGTAGGTTAACTTCCACAGCGCCATCGGCAAAGTAAAGGGTGGTTTTGCCCGTTTTCAGGGCTTCTCGGTGGTGGACCACTTTGCCGTTTTGTTCCAATTGTACAAACCCCCGTGAGAAGGTGTGGTGGGGGGCCAGCGCCTCTAAGCGTTGGCGTAACAGTTGGAGTTTTTGCCGTTGCTGTTGCAAGCTCCAGGTCAGATTCTGTTGGAGTTGCTGTTGAAGCTGACTCAGCTTTTGACGTTGGGCCTGAATTTGAGCCTGGGGTGGCTGTAGGCGATGGTGTTGGCGCAGTGCGTTCAGGGTTAAGCGGGCTGTCTTTAAGCGCTGTTGCATCTGTTGGGCTGCGGTTTCGTGATAGTACAGCAATTGACCGCGCATTTCGGAGCGAGGCGGTATGGCCAGCTCGGCAGCGGCAGAGGGGGTGGCGGCCCGGTGATCGGCCACCAGATCACTGAGGCTGGTGTCCACCTCATGACCCACGGCAGAAATGATCGGAATGTGCGAGGCAAAGATCGCCTCGGCCACGCTTTCTTCGTTAAAGGCCCAGAGATCCTCTAAAGAGCCGCCCCCGCGACCCAGGATAATCACATCGACCCCGCCCCAGGTGTTCAATTCCTGGAGGGCTTTGACCAGGTCGGGTGCCGCTTTTTCGCCCTGCACCTGAGCGGGGCGCACAATCATGTGTACCGCGGGGTTACGTCGTTTGGCAATGGACAAAATATCGCGGATGGCCGCCCCTGTGGGAGAAGTGATGACGCCAATGCGACGGGGATAAGCGGGCAAGGGTTTTTTGTGCTGTTCGTCGAAATAGCCCAGCTCCCAAAACTTTTGTTTTAAAGCCTCATAACGGGCCTGGAGATCGCCTTCGCCCACGGGCTTGAGGTGCACCACGTTCATTTGATAGCGGCCACTCTTCTCGTAGACCGTGATTTGGCCCGTACACACATATTTTTGTCCGTTCTCGAGGGGTTGCCTGAGCTGCTCGGCCCGAGACTTCCACATGACGGCAGACAGCTGGGCATGGCTGTCTTTGAGGGTGAAATAGGCGTGCCCCGAGAAGTGGGGGCGATAATTCGAGATTTCGCCCTCCACCTGGATGGCATAGGGAAAGCAGCTTTCTAAAGCGCCTTTGATGGCGCGGGTGGCTTGCAAAACACTTAGCGGAGAGGACATCGTTAAAACGCTCAATTCTGATCCAGATCACATCGAAAACGTGTAACAGATCTTAGTCATTGCTCAATCTTTTTGTCATAATAAAGAAAAGCGCCTTATGATGAACAGGCGATACTCAGCACAAAAAGGATAATTATGAAAAAAGTAATACGTTTTACCCTCGGTGGCTTACTGTGTTTGAGCGCCTGTGGCACCCCTTATGCGCAAAATGGATATCTCAAATTTAACGTGCAGTGGCCTCAAACCGCTGCGTTTCAAGTCCAGGTGATTCCCGCGGGCGTCACCCAGATTGAGATCGAAATTCTCGATGAAACGGGAAAACGTGAGCTTTTGACCACAGTGCCTCGCGGTCAGGGGGCACAACAGGTGCGTTTAACGTTACGTGCGGGCGATAAAAAGGTTAAAATCCTGGCCAAAGATGCACAGGGAAGGGTGCTTGCTGAGTCTGAAGAAACGGTCACTATCAAGGTCGGAGAAGTAAGCCAGCTTCAAAGCGAGCTCTTGCCTGTTGAACTCGTGGCCGATCCGGTTTCTACGCCCGGGGGCAGTGGAAATCCTTCCCCCGATGGGACGCCTTCCAGTCAGCCTGCAGAAAACCCAGGTGAAGACCCTGGAGAACCCGATCCCCAAACGCCGGATCCTGAACAAAGCAACGCACCGGAGCCCACACCTCAGCCCACGGCGACGAGTTCAAGCAGTGGCGGCGGAGGCGGTGGGGGATCCACCTCAAATTCAAGTTTAAGTCTTGTGGCCACGCCATCGACCTTACCGGGCATGGGCTATGCAGCGTTTGTGGAGGCTCTGTTATCTGACGAGAGTACGCCAGTCAGTGTCAGTTGGTCATGTACCCCTCCTGCAGGGGCTATCCAGTGTGGGAGCTTTGCTGAAAATACGGCCAAAACGGTGTGGACAGCGCCCGCAGATAGCAGCGAGTTTGGGGATGAGACCGTGAAAACCGTCAGCTTTACCCTGACGGGTACGGCAACGCTAGAAAATGGCACGTCATTAACGGCCAGTGTGGTGGTCGATGTCAAACGGGGCAGTAGCAGCGCCATTGACATCCCCAACCCAAATAATTAGGGACAATTAGGAGTTTAAAGGAATTTTATGTCGAAAGTTTTGTTCTTACGTCACCGTCATTTGCGTCCCTTCTTGGCGTATAGTGTCTTGTCAACCCTGGGCCTTTGGGGGTGTCAAACCCATACGCCAGCCACTCAAAATCCTGTTTTTCAGCAAGCCCGTACGCCTCAGGGGGCCTATGCCACCGGCCAGATCCAGAGCCAGCCCGCCGTGGCAGGCGCCGGAAAAGTTCGGGTTACGATGCGTTTTCCAGGTCTGAGTGGTTTTCGTACCCAGGCCATACAATGTGAGAATATTGCCGATGTGAAGGTGCGCATTGTGGGGCAGGGCTTGACTGAAATCTTGCCGCAGTCCGTGGACCATGTATCGGGCGAATGTTTTTTTAGCGCCACTTTTGATCAGGTGCCCGAGGGCACGACCCGCATTATTGAGGTGGATGCTTTTGATGCCAGCAATAATCGTCTCTCGGGCTATAGTATGAAGGGGCTCGTGGATGTTTCTGATGCACAAGCCAGTACCGCAGAATTAAGCTTTCGTTCCACTGCTGCCGGAATGTTGGCGCAGTCCCTGCTCAAGAGTCAGGGGCCTACCGGCATTGCATTACTTTCTGGCATGACCCAGGCTTCTCTGCAGGCCTATGCGGATCAGCTGATTTTCGGCGCCGCTTACGATGTCGGTACCCACGGCGAAAACCCTGATTATAGCTATACTCAAAAACACCCGCTCTTATTGCATTACGATAATCTGGCACAATATCTGGTGAGTACCAACGGGGACTTAAACAGCTTTCCCACTGACTTAGCTGCCTATAGCCTGGAGGCTGCCACTTTAACGGTCACGAACCTGAGCCTTGCTGGCAGCCAGTCCATTTCAGTCAATGATGCCGCCTCGCCAGCTTTTGACCTGGCCACGCCCCAATCGGGTGACGAAGCCCAGACCCTTACCGGCATTTTACCAGGCACCTGGACGGTGAATATTAACCATGGTACGGGCAGTACGTATAACGCCACCTTGAGCTTCGCCCCCGGGGGCACGGTGACGCTGAATGCCGGGTCGACGCCGCCAGTCAATGCCTTTTGGAATCTCGCGTCTTACCAACCGCCCACCGCCAATGTCCTGAGTTTTGATCGTGATGATTCCTCTTCTAACCGTCATATTTTGGGCACCAGTCACGGGGTGTATACCTTTGAGATCGGAAGCAATCAATGGCTTTATAAAAACCTGACGGCGCAACGCATTTTGTCGGTGCGTTCAGGGGGGGACTTGAGCGGTCTGGTGGCCTTTGCGGGCACCGAAGGTCAGGGCCTGTTTAAGACAGAAGACGCAGGCAGTAGCTGGGTTAAAGCAGTCACGGGCAACGGCTTCGATAACCTCAGTGTCTATGCTATGCAGCGCCGGATGAATTTTGATGTTTTGGGGCAATTGGACTTTTTGTTTGCGGCCACCAATGATGGGGTCGTAGAGTATTTTGCGGACAGTCAGGGCAATCCCTGGAGCAAGGTCAATCAGGTCTTGAACGGGACGTCATTGGCTGGAGTCACTGTGAGTAGCATCATTGAGGCGGGGTTTGGGCCTGACGTACGTTTGTACATTACCGTGCCCGAAGGACCTGCGGCCGGGGTTTATGCCAGTTTAAACCAGAACCCGGGCAACGGATGGTACAAAATTGATGGCTCAAGCCCGTCCCTTGCCAGTGCCATGCCTTATCGCGTGAAAGCTGACACCTTTGGCAATGTTTTTGTGGCCTGTAAAGACGGTTCGGTGTTTAGCGTGTTCGCCAGTGATGTGGATGCGGTCTTGAATGTACAAGCACCTGCCGAGCCCAATGTGTCAGAAATAGCATGGACCTCTGAAAGCCCGTTGCCTGCACAACCTACCGCCTTGATGTTTAGCTCCACAGGGGCTGTGGCAAGTACCGTAGAGGGGGTCTTTAGCAATAATAATCCACCCGATAGCACCTGGAACAGCGTGACCGGAACGGGTTACCCACTGCCCAATAACCATGTGAACTTCCTTTACAATAGCAGCGGAGAACTCTTTGATGCTTACGCCTTTACCCAGGGCGGGATTGCGCGTTACTTCAATAACGACTGGTTCGCTGACGACGTTTCTGGGCCAGCCACCAATAACGGCCTGAGTGGCGGTGAAATTACGCGGCTGCTTTCAGATGGGACGGGCATCTTTGTGGGGACCCGTTATGCGGGTGTGTTTTACAACACGGCCAGCAGTAGTTTGAGACTGCCCACCTTGCCCTCAGAGGCCCATAAAGAAATTCTGGATATGGGCAAAGATGGCAGTGGCAATTTGATTGTACTTACGCCCAGCGGCGTTTATGCCCTCAACAATCCGACCTCTGTCGGCGGAACCTGGAATAAGCTCACGGATCCCCCTACGGATTTTAAAGCCACGCATCTGGTGGTGAAGCCCGATGAAACCAGCAGCAGCATTTTTATTAGCAGCGCTGAAGACGCAGCAAATACAGGCATTCTGCAATTGGATTGTAGTTCTCCAGACTGTCATAGTCTCAGTGCCGCCAATTGGAATGCCCGTTACACGCAACCCACCCATAGCTTGTTTATGTTGGGCCTGCTGGGCTTGTATGCCGGGGTGCAAGATGCGACCGGTAACCACCAGGTGATCAAGAGCGTGGACAATGGCTTAACCTGGACCGGGCTGAGTGGGGTGGCTCCTCTGAATGCCATCCAGCCTATTGATCATCTTTACGCCACCGATACGCGGGTGCTGGCGGTGTCCAGCGCAGCGGGTGCCAATGGGATTTACACGTTGGGTACTTCACCGTTGGGGAGCAGCTGGAGCAATCTCTCCAGCAATCTCTTTTTAAGTGTTAACCAGAACGTCACCAGCGTGATGCTGAACGGTGAGCGGGTGTTTGTAGGGCTGAATCAGGGGGGATTGCGAACCCTAAATATTGCAGATGTCTCGCCGACCTGGTTTGATTTCTCAGCGGGTGATCCGAGCCCACTGGGTATCTATGGTATTTCTGCTCTGGCTGGTAATATGAATCCTGCCAGTGTGCTTTATGCCGGAACACCCGGCTTTGGTTTGTATCAGACCAATCTCTAGCTCCAAAAAGAAAAGCCCCGTGAGGGGCTTGACCAGAGAAAGGCGTGATTGACACCCATGTCGAAAGATGTGTCATTGGGCCTTTCTCTTAGGGTAGAAAAAAACAGAACGGATTTCCGTGACCCGGATCGCAGCTTTAAGGGGTGGGGCTGCCGATTCGGTTAATCCAGAGCCAAAAGCAGAGCAGTCCAAGCCCCACGGATAGTAGAGAACCCATCATATTTGCAAAAATATGGAGCAGGGCTTCGGTGGGACGGTTTTGCCACCACAGCTGATGTACTTCATAGCCAAAGGCAGAAAACGTGGTAAAACTGCCCAAAAATCCGGTCATGCCGAAGAGCATAAACGTGGGATGGGGGGGCAGTCGGAACAGTGCCATGCCGAGTAACAGGCCGGCACAGAAGCAACCCATGCTGTTGACCACGAGGGTGGCCCAGGGATAGCCAGGAACATACTGCTGGAATAAAACGCCCATCAGATAACGACTGCTGGCCCCGAGACTTCCTCCCAGGGCGACGATGGCGACTGAAGAAAAGGAGATGGCTTGCATGCCCTTTATTGTGCCATAAAAAAACCCCGCGTGTTATCACGCGGGGTTTTTTACTGTGTAAAGCTTACTCGTCATCGTCTGGGACTCCCATCATCTCGAAAACTTCTTTACCGTATCGCTTGACAATGCGCTTGCGCAGCACCGTTGCCTGGGTGGCATTTCCCTGATGAATAAACTCCAGGTATTCCCGCACCATACGCTCGCAGTTGGCGTTGATTTTTTTGTGTTGGCGAACCGCTGAGAATTTCATTGTACTTTCCTCCTTTCTTTTTAAATAGCTTAGTATCTCATTCAATAGACGGATCTATCTTACTGCACTTATAGACGGGCGTTAAGTGAAAATTGTTCCTTGAAAGCCAATCAGCGGGACATTTTAGAGACTTTTGATACAATGATTA
Organism: Candidatus Sericytochromatia bacterium; assembly: GCA_964229355.1. Classification (GTDB taxonomy): domain Bacteria; phylum Cyanobacteriota; class Sericytochromatia; order UBA7694; family UBA7694; genus CAXRDE01. The sequence goes on from CAXRDE010000004.1 coordinate 162,418, forward strand.
GAAAATGGTTTTATTTTTTATTGTGAATGTTTTTTATTTCGTTTTTAATACATTTGCTGGGGCGGACATTGACGCCAAAAACGGTAAACGTAATAGCCCACAAATTCACGGGGCAATGACCAGTACAGATCTCGCCACTCAAAATAACGGGCGTGGGCATGGGATAAATCCTTAAAGCCGCAGCGCTGAAAGGCCAATTCTGTCCGCAGAATGTGGGTGGTGGAGCTAATGAGGGTTACCGTGCGCAACTGAGGAAAAGGGGCCAGGACCCGGCGGGTGTTGCTGGCGGTGTAAAAGGTGTTATCCCCAAAATGGTCGACCAAAATGTCTTCCTGGGGAATGCCCTGCTTGCGCAGGTACAAGGCCATTTCAGCGCCTTCGTCAAACCCCGCTGGATCAAAACCACCGCTCACGAGCACCTTGTTAATGCGCAGGCCTTCATACAGGCTTACGGCGCGATCCAATCTGGCCTGTAGGCGAGGAGATGGCTCGCCTTTGGCCAACACCTGGTTACCGAGCACAACACCCACGTCCGTGGGAAAATCCAGGCGATCGTTCAGCCCCACATAGAGTACCCAACTGCTGTGAAGTAAAAACCAGGTGAGTAAAACGCCTAAGCACAGGCGTATCCCTCGCCCGGTAGCCATGAGGGCATTCCAGAATTTATCGCGCTTGCTCATGGGGCCAGGGAGAGCGGCGGCAGGTGCCACTGCGCCTGGTAGTCCCTATACACCGTTTGTGGAAGCTGAATCAACACCGGATGTTTGCGGGCGTCTAGCCAATTGATGACGTTTAGCAGGTCCGATTGAGCCATGGCGGTGCAGCCTGAGGTCCCTGAGCCGTCCCCTTTCCAGATGTGCAGAAAAATGCAGGAGCCCGAGATCTTGTCACGGGCTTGAAAGGCATTGGTGGTGTTGTGCTCTACAAAGACGCCCCAGCGGTAAGCCCCTTCGTCACGAATGGCGTCTCGGCGCATGTTTTCGTTGTTCTCATCATGTAACCAGTCCCGCTGAATGTTACGGGTATCGTGAATTTCGTTGTAGTAGCGAGACGGGGCATCGCCAATGCATCGTACCGTGGGGCTCAAATGGATGTAGGGCATGTGCAAGGTTAACCATTGCTGAGCCTGGGGTACGGTGGCCAGGCCAAAAACGCTCCCCAGTGAAAAAACACCTGCGGGAGCACGCTTGTCCCCTTCGCGTCGATAATCGGCCTGGGGTTCATCAAGTTGAAATAACCCCCGGCCCCATCCCATGCCTTTTTTGCCCACCACAATCGGCACGGCTTGACCCACCGCTTGCCAGGGACCCTGGGCAGAGCGTTCCAGCCGTTGTAAACGTCCTTTTACAGCATCCCAGCTTTCGGTAACCACCACCAGGGCCTGCTGGGTCTGGGGGGGCACCTGGGCGTACACCGGCGTGCTGAGGCTGAGCCAAAGTAGGGTTAAGACGCTCCAGGATTTCTTCATGCGGCGCTCTGCACGCCCGGGGTCAGGGTTGCTGCTTGCTGGCGTTGCAGTTCGAGTTCACTGACCTCGGGGCTTACCCCCGTTTTACCTTGAATAAGGGTTTGAAAACTGTAATACAATACAGACAACAGTCCCCAGGTTAAACCCAGTAAAACACCGGTATCCACAATGCCCCGCCAGGGCTGCGTCAATTGTCGGATCACAATAATCAGTAAAATGATACCGATATTTAAAACCCAGGCGACGATTTTGCGTTTTTTGGTGGCCCCAAAAAATCCCATGCAAAAGAAAGGGGCAAAAAGCGTGCGCAATACGCCGCCAGGATAGTGTTTTAACCACTGTGCACGGGCGGCAAAGCGCGGTGAAAAGGCCTTTTGAAAGCCTTTATACCCCTCGGTGTAGCCCATGAAACCCATCCAGAGCACAATTAAAGCCCAATGCCACCACTGTAAGGGCTCTTCTAACATGTTTTGTACCATGGGCGAGAGCCGGTAGAGTGCCTGTACAAGCAACAGTGAAAAGCCAATAACGGCCCAGGCGGCGGTGAGTCGGCCCGCCAGGGTGGGTTCTGTCGATGCGGGAAGGGAGTCAGAGGATGCGGATTCAGTATGCATGGAGAATATCGTGCCTTATTTTCTATTCAGTGGATTACCCTAGCATAACGAAGCAATCCCTCAGGTGTAAAGCAGAATTCTGGTATACTTTGTTGCATGTGGAAATCATCTCTATCTGTGCTTTCAAGCCTATTCGTTCTGTCCTGTTTGAGCGCCTGTCCTGCGGCAAAAGATCCCCAGACCATTCAGTTTTCGACCTGGGGAAGTCCCGAAGAAATGGCGATTTTAAAGCCTTTGATAGCGGAGTTTGAAAAAGAAAACCCCGATATTCACGTGGATCTTTTGCATATTCCCGATAAATACTTTCAAAAAATCCATGCGCTTTTGGCGGCCAATTTAGCGCCAGATGTGATGTTTTTAAACAATATTCAATTTCCTGTCTACGCCTCCAATCAGGCCTTTTTAGATCTTTCTCCCTATCTGCAAAGCAGCACCATGGTGCAAGCGCAAGATTTTTATCCGCAAACCCTGGAAGGTTTTCAGTGGCAGGGGCAAATTCAAGGGGTTCCGCGGGATGCTTCAAACCTGGTGTTCTTTTACAATAAAGATCTCTTTGATCAAGCCGGTTTGCCTTATCCTACTGCAGACTGGACCTGGGAGCAGTTTTTAGAGACCGCAAAAAAACTGACCCGTGATGAGAACGGAGACGGAACTCCTGAGCAGTTTGGGGTTTCGGCCCATCATAAGAACTACTTTTTATTCTGGTTTCCCTATGTATGGAGCACCGGTGGAGATATTTTTGATGCGGAACGCAAACATTTCACACTGGACTCACCGGAGGCGGTGCGGGGATTGCAACGTTTTGCAGATTTGCGGCACCAGCACCATGTGGCGCCTACCCGTGCCCAGGCCGGAAGTTTGACCATGTCCCAATTGTTTATGCAACGCAAGTTGGCCATGGTGCTCAATGGGCGCTGGGCGGTACCGCTGTACCGCAAAGAGCTGGACTTTGCCTGGGACATTGTGCCTTACCCCAGGGCTGAAGCGGGCTCTGTGGTCGACGCTGATGCCTCAGGGTGGGTGATCTCAAAACAGACCCATCAGCCTGAAAAAGCCTGGAAGCTGGTGGAGTTTTTGGCCAGTCGCCGCGCCGCTGAGGCCTTTACCGAACCCGGATTAATTATTCCTGCTCGCAAAGATGTGGCCCAGTCGGAGGTGTTTTTACGACCCACGGAAGCCCCTGCCCATGCGCAGTACTTTTTAGACGCTTTAGAAACCGGTAAGCCCATTCCTGCGGTGCCTTATTGGAACGCGGTATTGGAAAAAGTAGACAAGGCCTTAGAACCGGTTTGGGATGGCACCCGCTCCGCAGAAGAGGCGGTCAAAGGCCTCGCGGAAGATGTGGACCCTTTGCTTTAAACCTCTTCGGCTTTTACCTGAATCACAGGTCCCTCGGATGTGTCGAGAGGCTCTTGCGCACGCGTGCCGCGCTGGGCGTTTTGAAAGGGAGAGCTGTTGCCCATAAACTGTTCTGGATTCATTGACACCTTGAGTAGGGCGCCGTATTTGCGCTTAAAGATGAACCAGCCTGCCAGGGCCATGACCGCTAAAATGGCCAGCACTACTAAAAATCCCACCAGCAAATAAGGCAGGTAATACACCACAAATGCCAGGGCCATCAGGAGCGCAAAGGCATAGGTAATTTGCAAACTCAGGGCATACATGCTTTGCCTACACTTCTACCAATTGTGCTGGCTTTCCCAGGGTGCCGGTCACAATGGCTTTTTGATTAAAGTCTACCGCAATTTGCAGGGCCTGTTCAGCAGAAATGTTTAAAATAAGCAGGGCGTGTTCGGGGGGCCAGTCGTTACGAATGCTTTTAGCCCAGGCTTCGTAATAGGTCAGCTCCAGCTTTTTGACCTGTTCTTCGAGCTGTAAAAACGCCCGCGTGTTTTCAGCAGAACTGCGCATATGGGACTGGGGATTGTCGGAGGTAATAAAGGCCCAGGTTTTGATGGCCGGTGTTTTTAAGGCTTTCAACGCTTTATCAAGCACCGGGTTTTTTTGATCAATAATAATATCGGCTTCGAGCTCAGGAACGGTATAAATGGCTTTGCGGTAAATTTCAAGCAATGATGAATCCACAGACATGGGGTGACTCCAACTTATTTTTACTTTATTTTAACCGTTTTTAAACAAAAAACTCAAGTCAGGGCAATTTGCGGGTGGCATCGTAGAGTTTTTCGCCCGTACTTGAAATAAAGGCAAAATACAGGTGTTTTTCTGAAACCTCAAACCAGCTGAACCCCAGCTTGTTATTGCTATACAGGGTATCGGGACCGCGTCCGTTGGGGCGGTAACCGGCCCCTGTTCCTGAAATCACATAATCGGTGCCACAGTGGGGTTTTAAATGCTGTTGATCGTGTTCGTGACCCGCCAAATAAAACTGTGAAACCCCACACAGACCGTCCAAAAGGTTTTTTAAGTCAGGGTTCAAGGCATTTTTATAAGCGGAGTAGGTTTTGCGCGGATGGTGGCCAAAGGTGATTAACCAGGGCGTGTCTAGTTGTTGTTTAACCTGGTTTACAAAGGATTTTTGTCCGCCATCGGCGGGGGTGTTGGTGTCGAGAGCTAAAAAGGTGACCGGCCCCTTCTGAAAATGGTAGTACCGGCGGGGGAACACCCATTTTTTGCTTTTTTTACTGTAATCAATTTGAGCCTGTACATTGCCCCGGTAATCGTGATTGCCCAACACCATGTAAAAAGGAAAGTTCAAACGGGCAAAGGGCTTTTCAAAATGGCTTTGAAACAGCGGATCATTTACGGATTGAACGCCGTTATTGTAAATGTTATCGCCCAGGCTCAGGGCAAAGTCACAGCCCATTTTTTTGCAGTGATTTTCCATGGCTTTGGCGACCGCGTACTGGGTGCTTGAGCCCGTGCCAAAATCGCCCAGGGCGACAAAGCGAATGGTTTTGTTTTCTGCTTTGGCCAGGCTGTTTTGTCCGTACATAAAGGTGCCTATCAGGCTGCTAAAGAGGAGGGCCATGAGGCCTTTGTTTCGATTTTTCATGCCTGTATTGTAAGCCATGTAGTCCCAAAAATATAGGGACTACATAAACCTGCAAGGCGTTTAGAAAGCGAGTCCCTTAAGACCGTCTAAAAGATCTTTTGCCTGATCCGTAGGAGACTTGGTGTCATCTACCATAAGGGGAGTTCCCGGTAAGGCTGCGACTTCTTTGGGGGTTTTCCCCTCGGGTGTCCGACAGGCAGTCAGCGTTTTTTCGTTGAACTCAATGTCACTGGCTTGCCATTGGCTGGCACCTATTTTGCGTTTAACGCTTAAGGTCAACGGACAATCAAAAACAGCTTCTAATTTTGTGGGGACGGGTAAATTATCCATTTTTGTGGTCATGACCGATTGCACCTGTAATTTCACAGGAAATTTAGCGTAAATCCAGTGGCTGCCGTCGCTGTCCAGGTAATTCCAGTTAAATACAGGTTTTGCGCCGGGCACCGTAGAAAAGCCGAGGGCTTTTGAACCTCTAAAATGTACCTCTCGCCCACCGTAAGATGTGGGGTAAAGCAAGTCTCTTGACACAAACATGGCCCGATTGAGGTCATACTCATTTTCGGGGGGCGAGTTTAGATTGGCGACCGCTGCTGAAAAAATACTTTCGGGGTTTAGACTGGAGGCAAAGGTGGGCGGCAGCAGCTTCAGGCTGCCTGTACCGCGGTGAGGTCCTGCCGTCTCCCAGCGGGTTTCTTTGACATAGCCGCCCTCTTTGTAAATAACTTTACCGGTATACACCTGACGGCGGAAGCGCGTGGTGAAAATCAAGTCCTCTTCAGACGTGGCGTCAAATAAAGCTAAACCGTCCACCATGGCGGCCTTTGCCATTTGGCCCGTGAGGCTTTTTTGATTGGCCCAGTTGGCATCGTAATTTGTTCTGGACAGTGAATAACCCTTCCACTGGTGGGAGTTTTCAAAAGACGGGGCTGCACTGCCTTTTTTATAGGGCATGGCCACCACGTTTAACGACTGATCAAGGCCTTGCCACTGGCCTGTCCATAATTGCTTAAAACTGGGGCCGCCGCTGTTAACGACAATTTGTACTTCTCCCAGTTGATCCAGCGGCACGCTTTGTACGGGTTTGCCCTTGAGCAAAAATTGGACACTGGTATCTGCTGCCTGCGCGCTGATACCCCACAAAAGACTAACACTTAAAACGGCCAAACGGGTTTTTATCATGATTGCGAATTCTCACTTGAATTAGAGTTTGAAAACATTTCATTTTCAATACACCAATATATATTTACGGGCACAAAATGACAACTCATCAAAAATTATATAAAAGTTTAGCAAGTCTTAATGTTTGCTTAACTATAATAAAAGCATCTACCTTTCAGGAGTTTTCTATGCCTACTGTTGCCGCCACTCCCGCGCTCTCTTTACAACACACGCCCCGTGTGAATCCCACGGCAACCGTTTCTCAGGCAGCAGCAAAACCTCAATCCACCTCTCGTTTGCGCTCAGACCTTTTGGCGCCTGTGGATACGCTCCTTCTCAGCACCACGGTGAGTGCCGTGGAAGAAGGGGCAATTCAACTGTTTGGTGGCTATAAAGATACCCGTCTTGCCATGCAACGGCAGAGCGAAAGCCCCCAGGCCCTGATTAAAGGCGATGATCTCTTGCATTCGGTCAAACGCAGCATGGTGTTGCGCGGCCTGACCTCTACGGCGCGCAATGGCTGGAAGGTCATGCGGGGACAGCAGGATATCAAAGCGGCCACCGGCCAGGTGGTGGCCGACGTCAGCGTTACAGCGGTATCGGGAACCGTAGGCGCACTGGCCAGTCATGCCGCGGTATGGGCCCTGTCGAAGACCCAACTGGCACCTTTAATGGTGACCGCTGGCGGCACCGTTGCCGGCTGGGGTGCTAACACCCTCACCCACATGGGCCTGCGCAAACTGGGCGTTCAAGAAGCCATTGCTGAAAAAACCACTGCGCTACTGCGTTAAGGCAAGACGGGCACCACTTCGTCTACTCCCACCATAAAAGGCACCGTCCATAAATCCGCTGAGTTATACTTCAGGGCTGAAGGGTGAGGTTCCCCGGCACTGGCATAGCGATAAATCGCGTCCCCTGCCGCCACATCCCACTCCCGAATGGCGTGAAAACGCACATACACATCTGCCTCTCCTTCTGCCACCCGACAAAATTTTAAGGAACTGCCCACGGGTACACGCTCAACAATGTGGTGTGCGGCCTCCCAGGTTTGCAGGGCTTCGCTGGGGTGAGAGCGGCTGCACACCAGGCGTAAAGGACCCTGTAAAGCTTTGCGTTGGTACTGTAAAGGTTCCCATTGCCCCTCGCGATATCGCCAGGAACCCTGGGTTTGGCAGCCCACGTAGAGGGTGTTCTGAGCAGGCACCGCAATCACGCCAAAGATGGGCACTCCCTGGGCAATTAACGCAATATTGACGGTGAACTCGCCGTTGCGCTGAATAAATTCCTTGGTGCCATCCAGAGGATCCACCAGCCAAAAGTACGCCCAGTTTTGTCGCTCTGCCAATGGGGGCACGGGCGCTTCTTCGGAAATGATGGGAATCTCAGGGTAAAACTGTTGCAAGCGCTCGACGATACGGTGTTGGGCCGCCAGATCCGCCTGGGTAACAGGAGAATCGTCTGCTTTATGTTCGATGTGAAGGGGACCTGTGTAATGCTGCATGAGTAGGGCACCGGCTGCCTCAGCGGCGGCAATGGCTTCTGGATAGGCGAAGGGGGGCTGTGTTGTTTTTATCATGCGGGTTCTGAGGTTAGGTATTCGGCCAGGGCCTGAATGGTGGGGTAGTCAAAAATGAGGGTGGGATCGACTTCTAAACCACTCCAATCTTCCAGGTCACCGGTGAGGGCCACCGCAGCGACAGAGTCCAATCCCATCTCGCTTAAAGGCACATCCAGTGCAATGGTGGGAGCGGGTTTTTCGACGGCTTCGGCAACGGCTGCTTGTAGCCATTGCTCGATTTCTAAACGGCTTTTGTTTGCCATGGTTTGAGTTTTCCTTTCTGGTAACGCAGGCGGGTTTCACCACGACGGACTTTGCCGCTGGAGGTTTTGGGTACCTGTCCAGCCTGTACCAAAATCACGTGGTCCACGGGAATACGGGTCTGTTGGGCAATGCTTTCGCGAATGACCTGAATCAGTTCCTGTTTCGACACCTGGCTTTCAGGCCGCACCTCCTGGACGATCACCAGTTTTTCAGGGGCACCGGCTCCAAAGGCGGCATTACAGCCCGTGCGCAAATCAGGATGGGCTTGTTCAGCCAGACGCTCAAAGCGTTGCGGGTAATGGTTTTCACCATTTAAAATAATCACGTCTTTTTGGCGACCCACAATATACAATTCGCCTTCGTGAACAAACCCCAGATCACCTGTGCGCAGCCAGGGATGCGTGGGATCATTGGCCAGGCGGGCTTGAAACTGCTGTTCACTTAATGCGGGTTGCTTCCAGTAGCCCTGACCCACGCTTTCACTGTGTAGCCAAATTTCACCCACCTGGCGCTCGGGCAGGGCCTGGGCCTGTTCATTGACAATGCGTAACTGGGTTGAATCCCACACCCGTCCTACCGAAATCTGCGTGTGCACTTCGGGATCTGTCGCATCAGCGGAGGCCAACACCACGTCGCCGCGGGTTAAGGGTTGTGCCAAAATGTTTAAGGTCTGGGTGGCTTGCGTGGCGGGGCCACCGCTCACAAAGACCGTGGCTTCTGCCAGTCCATAGGCTGGAAAAAACGCTGAGGCTTTAAAACCGCAGGCTGCAAAGGCCTCTGCGAAGCGCTGCTGGGTTTCTGCCTGAATGGGTTCAGCGCCGTTCAGGGTGAATATCCAGCTGCGTAAATCGAGGGCGGCTTTATCGGCTTCGCTCACTTTTTTGACGCATAGTTCATAGGCAAAATTGGGGGCGCTGGAATAGGTGCCCTGGTACCTAGAAATGGCCTGTAGCCAACGCTGGGGTTTTTGCAAGAAGCTCAGGGGAGACATCAGAATGCTTTCTGAACCAAAGTATACTGGCTGAATGACGCCACACATTAAGCCCATATCGTGGTAGAGAGGGAGCCATGAAACACAGCGTGTTTCTGGGTGCTGGCCGGGCAGGCGTGAAGCCACATCGAGCATATGGCTATTGCTTAAAAAGTTACGGTGACTGAGCATTACGCCTTTGGGTTTATGGGTGGAGCCAGAGGTGTATTGCAAGAGGGCGAGGGCATCTGCTGAGACAGGGGGTAGAGCCTGCGGGGCGGGAAGGATTTCGGTGTCGACGCTGATCCATTGCAGGCGACGAAACACCGGTAAAAACCAGCGGGCGAGTCGTACCTGTTTATGAATGTGGGCGGTGGTCAAGATACCTGCGGCCTCTGCGTCTTTGGAGACATCTAGAAAACGCTCCCGGAGTCGGGGGTCAGCCGGGGGATAAAGCGGGATGGCCACCATGCCCGCTAAAAAGCAGGCCCACAAACCCAGGCAAAAATCCAGATCGGGCTCAAAGAGGAGCAGGAGACGGGAGCCGGGTGCAAAGCGCTGCTGTAAAATCTGGGCCAGACCATTGGCCTGCTGCCACAGTTCGCGGTAGGTGAGCACACGGGACAATTCGCCGGTGCGCGATAGTAAACGGTACAGGGGTTTATCTCCCTGATGTGTGGCGTGATGTTCGAGCTGTTGATGCCAATTTTGCATGTGATTTAGCATACCAGAAAAGCTGTAAATTGAAACTGTAACTCTGACCACAGACGTTTTTAATGGCATTTTTTATACTGCTAAAAACGAACGTTTAAGGTTACCCCATGGATTCATCTACCGAAAAATATGCCCAACACCTCTTTGAACAAAATACCATTCGTCGAGGGCCGAAAAAAACAGAACGTCAATCTGCGGCTGAGAAACCCCGTTTGGCGCTGCCCCTGGAGGCCCTTTCGCCTTTGCCGCCAGCGCAGAAATCAGAACCTTCTGCTTCGCCAGGGCCCCGTCCTGGATTACAGCCGCTGCAACCGTTGCCTCACCCTGACGAGCCTGCGGCAACTTTGGCACAATTGCGTGCCCACAAAGTTGCTCACTTGAATCATTTATTGCAATTGCCTACCAATGCGGCCCTGGCAGCGGAACCTCCTGTTGTGTCTCAGCGTCCGGCCGTGACCGCCGCGGCTCCGCCACAGCCCAGCGCAGAACAGCAAGCCTTGCAACAGGCCTTGCGCGCGTCGCAAGCCCGTTTAAAACGCACCCAACTGCAGTTGGATATGGCGCAAATTCTTTTGCAAAATCAAATTTCTCTTGAGCAGTGTTTGAGCGAAGTGCTGGACCGTTTGCTGACAAGTTTTGGTCTATGGTCTGTGGCTCTGCGCACGGTGGCCATTGGACACCCTGTGCGTCCGCAACGTTTAAACCTACAAAAAAGCCAGCGGCGTCTACCCGACTGGCCTCAGCCGGGGACGTTTCAAGAGCAGGCGCCCAAAAACCCCGTGCAATTGCAGCAACGTAATTACCAGCAGTGGACCTATGGTATTTACCATCAAGACCTCTGTTGGGGGCAATTGGCCGTGGCCTACTCCCCTGCCCAAAAAATGGCCGCAGAAGATGAAGTGGCTTTGCAGGCTTTAATTGATGATTTGGGCTTTTTTCTGGGGGCCTGGCACCGCCAACAGCAGCAGCTCAGTACCCAGGAACAGGACGCCTTGACCGGCCTCTTGAACCACAGTGCCTTTCAGCAGGCTTTAGAAAAAAATCTTAGCCAAAAAACAGACCTGCCGCTGTCGCTGGTAATTCTCAATATTGATCTGTTGCGACAAATCAATGAAGTACATGGTTTTGAACAGGGGGATAAAGCCTTGCAAGCGGTGGCCAAACTGCTTAGCACCCCTGAGTTTCTACCTCTGACCGTTGCTCGCTTTGGGCCTGAGTCGTTTGTGTTTTTGTGTCCGCAAACCGATGCCACCACTGCCGCTAAAAAAGCTGAGGCCCTGCGCCGTGCAATCGCCCAATTGTCGTTGCCGGGCAAATATAACTCGACGATTGGTTTGACCGCCAGTTTTGGGGTGGTCACCGTTACCCAATTGAGTCCCAAAGCGCACCAAAAGGTTTTAGAGCAGGCCTGCGTGGCCTTAGAACAGGCCAAAAGTCTGGGGCGCAATCAGGTGAAAATTTATGAGGCCCCTGTTGAAAAGCCGGCGGTAACGCCCGCTCCTGTTGAGGCACCCAGAACCGAAACCCGCAAAGTTGAGGCCCGTAAAGCGGAAGCCCGCAAATGGTCAGATATTTTAGCGGAACAGCAGGCTTTGATTGCCAAACGTTGGCAAGAAAAGAGCGATGATTATGGGGTTAAGGAAGTGGGGGAAGCCGTCAGTCAGCTCCAAAAACGTCTGGAGCGACTTTTGAATGCTTTATTTGGGCTGCTGGATCAAAGTGCCCAACTGGAAGAACTGGTAAAAATGCCCGTTTCATACTTTATGCCTTCTCCCGTGGTGGCTAGCATTCGCAAAGGTGCTGCCAATAGCCAACTCATTTCTTATGAAGTGGCCTTTATGTTATTGCAAGAGAGCCTGATTGAAGTGCTTAAAAGCGTGAGTAAAACCGGTGAGAGCATGGAGCCCGCCATTGATGCGTTTTTTCACTGCATTAACGAAAAAATGACCCAGTTGAAAAACGAGGTCAAGCGTTAAATGGGATACCTCATCACGCTGGTGGCCGTGGTCTTTGGTTATATTTCGGTGAGCATGTTTGTGGCAGGTTTTAAAGAGGCTGACGGGCCTGAGCGCGATAAGCTGATGCGCTCGGGTTTTGGCACACTGGTACTGACCCTTATGGGCATTACCCTGGCCTGGAATTCGTTTTTTCCGCCCGCGGGACCATGAGCCTGAAGCGCCTTTACCATAGCTTTCGCTTTGCGATTCATGGCATTTGGGCCGCCTTTGTGTCACAACACAATATGCGGGTGCACGGCCTGATTGCTTTGGGTGCCATTCTCTTGAGTTTTATTTTAGGACTCACGGCGCTGGAGTGGGCCATTTTATTTTTGGCAATTGCCCTCATCATTGGCCTGGAGCTTGTGAATACCGCCCTGGAGACCACACTGGACTTTATTTCTCGTGAACAACACCCTGAAATTGGCCTGGCCAAAGACGTGGCGGCGGGAGCTGTCTTGTGGGCTGCTTTGTGGAGCGTTTTTGTGGGCATGGCCCTCTGGGGAGAGCGATTGGGCCTCTTGCTGGGTGTTTTTTAATACACAAGCGCTAGAACACACCGCAAGTTTTTCGTTACCATGGGGTATAAGTTCTATAACGAGGATTGTGATTCCCACGGATTTTTACTGACGAAAGGTTTTTCAGATGCCCAATATTAATCAACGTGTTCAAGGCCTGAATAGCGATGTAACCCAGGCGCTCAACGCCGTGAGCAATAAGCAGAACGTCACGGTAGACGAAGTGCGCAATATTCGCACCGCCATTCTCAAAGACGGTACCATTGACGATGCTGAACAAGATTTAATTGATGAGCTGACGGAAGACAACGCCAAAGGGATTCAAGTGGGAGGCCAGGGCAGTGCCACTCCCACGATTCAGCTGGATGCTTTAAACGATGAAGGACAAGATGCGCTGGGTATTTCACTGTTTGCCCTGGGTAAACGCAAGGCGGAGCTGGCTTTAAGTGGTACAAAAGCAGTGCTAACACAGGTCTATGACGATGCGCGAGAAGAATTGGGCGAACTCAAAGACACCATGGGTACAAAATTTGACGAGTGGATGGCAGAGGGCACCGCTTATATGAAAGAGCTGTTTACCTTTCAGTATGGTGAAGGTACAGAATCTGAGCGTCAGGCCAATTGCGGCCCTGCATCAGCCTCTATGATTATTAAGAATCTGGGTATTGAGCCCCCCTCGTTGCAAGAGTTACGCAAAATGACAGGCGCGCCGACGGGCAACCGAAGAGGTGCCTTTGCCATGTCAAAAGAGCAATTGGCCAGTGCCGTGGTCAAAACCGCCCAAAAATACGGTTTAGAAGTGACCCCCAAAATTGAAGGTTTACCCACCAACGCGGATCAAGCGCTGGCTAAAATTAAAGCCAGGTTAGACGCCGGTGAAAAAGTGGTCTTGCTCAGCAGCAACCTCGCAGTTCAGAGTGGCAATGCTGGAAAAGGCCACTATGTGGTGGTTAAAGAAGTATTGCCAGATGGCTCCATTGTCGTTGATGACCCACAACGCTCTCCCGAGCGAGGGGGGTTGGGACGCACCCATACCAAAGCTGAATTTGCGAATGGTCTGAATCGTCGCGCCAATCGCTTTGGACGCGACAATAGCATCATTACCTTCAAAGCTCCTGAAGTGGCACCCCTGACGCCCACGGTTTCATGAGCTCTATTCAATCGGGGTTTGGCCGCCAATTTCAGCAAGCCACTCAGGATCGGCACCTTGAAAAACAAGAGGCACGGTCTTTACAGGGAGCTTTGGCTCAAGAAAACCTGAGTCCTGAGGATCGACAGGCTTTGTCTAAGGTGGTTAAGCAGATCGAGAACACCACTCACACGGGGCGACGTGTGTTTAGCAACGATCGCCTTTCGCCAAAAGAATATGCGCAGATCAGTGGTGCCTTAGGTAAACTGCAAAACACCCAGCTGGCCCAGGAAATCCGTGAAGCCACCCTGAATATGATTGCGGACCCACAGGAACGCAATGAAGCCCAGGCCCGTGCGCGCGGTGTCTTTAATCCCAAAGGGGTTCATTTTGGCCAAAAGCAAGCCAGTAATCCCTGGCATACCCGTCAATTTGCAGATTACGACGCCAAATACGGTGAAGGCAGTTATTTTAACGACCAGGCCAACAAGACTTCGTTAACGGGAGAGCGAGCCCGTCTGCATCAACAGGCAGGCTCCTCTTGTGGGCCCACCTGTACGCTGATGGTCTTGAAGTCCCACGGCATGGCCGGCGATATTCAAGGCATCGGCGAGATGCGTGCTGCGATGAATCAAATTGACAAGCGCGTCAGTCCCCATAAGGGAGCGATTGATCCCGAGCCCATTGCAAAAAGTTTGACCCGTTTGTCGAAGGGGCAATTGCAAGCTACCGTTCACCGTGAAAAAGTGGAGGGTATGGCCAATGCAGAGGATATGTTGCAACGCATGAAGCGCGATTTGGATCAGGACAAATCGGTGATTTTATTGACCCAGTATATGGACAATAATCCTGAGACCATCGGCAACACAGGACACTATGTCGTGGTGACCGGGATTAACGCAGATAAGTCTTTGCAATTGGCAGACCCTTATAATCCCAACGCGTCGAGTCAGGTGTCTTTTGCGGAGTTTGAATCGGTGTTTAAGCACCGCCAGGCCTTTGGCAAATCCCAGGCCCAAAGCCGTCCCAATGCTTATATTGCGGTTTCTCGCCCTTAAGCCTTCTGAGAGATGTTAAAATAGCCACAGTTTAAAACACGGTAGAAGGTGTGGCATGAGCAATTATCTCTATTTAAACAATACCCAGGGCAAAGGTGTCAAAGCCTGGATCAAAGGCGTGGCTTTTGATGACAATACCCAGCAACAATTGCTCGAAACGGCCCAATTGCCCTTTATTTTTAAACACATTGCCGCCATGCCCGATTGCCACGTGGGCAAAGGCAGTACCGTGGGTTCGGTGATCCCCACCAAAGGCGCCATTATTCCCGCGGCCGTCGGGGTTGACCTGGGCTGCGGCATGGTGGCCACCCGCACCAGTTTAAAGGCAAAGGACCTGCCCGACGATTTAAAAGCCTTGCGCCTGGCTCTTGAAACGGTTTTGCCTGTGGGGCAAAGCGATTGGGATAAAGGCCTGTTTGCTCGCCAGGACGCACTCAGCCCCTATCGACAACGCGGTGAGCAAGCCTGGGATACGCTGGCTGCGGGATACGACAAGCTGGCTGAAAAATACCCGCAAATTTTAGCCAAACATCGCCACCCCGTGGCGCAAATGGGAACCCTGGGCGGCGGCAATCACTTTATTGAGCTGTGCTTAGATGAAGCGGATCAGGTATGGTTGATGCTGCACAGTGGCTCTCGGGGCATCGGCAATCGCATTGGTTCGTATTTTATTCAACATGCCCGCCGGGAAATGGAGCGCTTGTTTGTGCAATTGCCCAACCGTGATTTGGCCTATTTGGCCGAGGGCAGTGAAGATTTTGACGACTATGTGCAGTCAGTGGAATGGGCGCAGCACTATGCCTTTAAAAACCGTGAGGTCATGCTGGACAATGCCCTGGCCATGTTGCGGCAGCATCTACCCCCTTTTGAAATTGAGGCTGAAGCGGTGAACTGCCATCACAATTACATCAGCCGTGAACACCACAGCGGTGAAAACATTTGGGTGACCCGCAAAGGTGCCATTCGGGCCCGCGAAGGTGAACTGGGCATTATTCCCGGCTCAATGGGGGCTAAAAGTTTCATTGTGCGGGGCAAAGGCAACGACGAGAGTTTTCACTCGTGCAGCCACGGTGCCGGGCGTATTATGTCCCGTACCGCAGCCCGCAAACATTTTACCCTCGAAGATCATCACCAGGCCACTGCAGGGGTGGAATGCCGCAAAGACGAAGGGGTGTTAGATGAAACCCCCGGTGCTTACAAAGACATTGATGCGGTCATGGCTGCACAGCAGGATTTGGTAGATATCGTACACACATTGAAGCAGGTTTTATGTATCAAAGGTTAAAACACACGCTTGTGGCAGGGGCTGCCCTAAGCGCTGTCTGGCATCTTTCTGGCCCGAGTTGGGCTGCCGAGCCCATCGATTTAAAATGGCATGAGGCAAGCCCTGAGCAGCGTTTGCGGGTGGAGCAAGCCGTCGATACGTATGGCTTGTTCGACATTTACCCTGACAAGACCTTTCGCGGTCAGCGCGCTTTTACCCGTTATGAGCTGGCCGATGCGCTCGCACGTTTACAGGCTCATCTGAATAAAACCTACAAGGTGCCCGTACAGGTCGAACCGCGTATGGCCGCTGCCCTGTTGGCTTATGCGGAGCCCACCGGCGATATCCCCCGTCGTCACTGGGCGCTTCAGGCCGTATTGCAAAACCTTTCGACGGGTGTTTTACAAGCCTCTCCACGCGCTTTGCAGTTCCGGGGCCTCGAACAGGTGTCACACCAGGAGTTAGCCTTTGCGGTTTACCGGGTGCTGGACTGGTTACAGGTGTTTCCAGAAGCTCAGGCCAAAGCCCAGGCGCCTCAGGACGCCATTGACGCGTTGCAAGCTTTAGATCTTTTACCCGCTGAAAGCCGACGCAACCCACGGGCAATGGCCACCCGTTACGATTTGGCTATTGTGCTGGTCAATACCTTGCGTCACCTCGAAGAAGTGGCCAAAACCCGTTCCCTTGTGCCTCGGGTGGTGGTGCCCACCTTACCGACAACGCCCGATCTGCAGAAGCCGCAGCGTCCCGATGGGCGTCGTGCCCCGGTGTACTATTTGCCCTGGCGGCCGGTGGCGAGCCCATGATCGGGTTCCCATGAAACTTAAACCGTATATTCAGGCTGAAGTGAATCTGGCCCGTGCGGCTCAGCGCGAAAAGTTCTGGGCCCTGGCGGCCTTGCGTTATGAACGGGCCCTGTTGCTGGCGCGGGGCAACCCGCGCCAGCAAGCCTTTGTGCATTACCGCATGAGTTGGTTTTGGCTCAAGCAGCGCTGCTTCCTGCAAGCGCGTCAAAGTTTTACCGCGGGCAATCAGCGGGTGTTTAAAACTTCAGTGCCGCCAATACACCCGCTACCACGCCAATCACGCCCCCCAGTGCCCCGTACATAATCAAGGCCCGAAACACGGGCTGGGCAAAGTCAAACAAGGATTCAATGCGTTGGGGATTCATGGCCAACACCTGACGTCTGACGATGCCTTCAAAATCCACCGGCTCTAACAGCTCGCGGTTATTAATGCGCAGGCCGTCAATCAGGCTGTCAATGGCCAGATTCTCTAGCTCGACCTTGGTGTCGCTGGCAATGTTTTCGTTGAGCACGTCCACAAAGCCCACGGCCAGGGGCTTCATGTGTTCCCGCAAACTGTCCTGAAAGGCCATTGAGCGCTCACCGTGCTCCAGGGTTAAGACTTCAATGGTGTGTAAGGTGTCTTTTTCGAGCGCGGTATAGTCCAAAAACTCCGTAATTTGTCCCTGGCGTAGGGGCGCAAAGACCTCCGCACTGATCTGGGGCACCAAATGCTGTAAAGCGGGTGAAGCATAGAGCTCATTGAGGGTAAGGTGTAAGCTTTGTTTGAGGGCAAAGGCGGTGCGCTCATCGGTGCGCAAGGGGCGGGCCAACACCTGATAATTCAAGGCAAAATGCCCCAGTTGGGTGAGTTGTGCCAGCACCTGGCTTTGTTGGACTTGCAATTGCTGAGCCAAATGTTGACGTGTGGCTTCGACTTCAGGGGCAAAACGCTGAGAGAGATCCTCTAAGGAATACAGGTTGAGACTTTGCAACAGCGCTTGAATGTCCAATTGTTCTAAGAGTTCATCGATCATGTGGTCGGTGAGGGTGGTGAGCAGCTCAAACACGTAGGGGTGGGTCAGCACGTTTTCCCGTAAAATTTTCTGCATGACCCGCACTTCAAACAAATCCGGTGAAAGGCCCAGGTCGCTGAGGAGCAGTCCGGGAACTTCGTGGTTTAAGCGATCTTGCCACCATTGCTTGAGGCCGGTGGTGCGCTCCGCCAAAAAGGGCCCCAGTTTATGGTCCACCACCACATCCACCACTTTGACCACGTCCTGACGAATGCCGCCGAAATTCACCAGCATGACCTCTAAAAAGCCCTGGCGCTGTACATCGCGCAGGACAGCTTTGGCCATGCGCTCTTTATTGCGGCTGGCCAATTCCAATAAATACCCACTTAACACATCAATCAGGGTATCGCTTTCCTGGCGTACCAGCTCTAGCAAATGCCCCTGCCACAATTCGCCCAGGCTTTGGCCTGAGTCCAACATATGGGACAGGGCCCGCTGCAGCAGCTTGTACAGTTCTTCTTGCAGGGGGTCGCCCTGAATCCATTGCAATAAATAGCGCACCAGCCCTGCTTTTGAGAAGGTTTCACCCGGTGTCAGGGTGGCCAATTGCAAGTTCAGATAGCCTTCCCAGCGCTGCGACAATTGCTGAATGCCCTGTTGGACCCGTTCTGGGTCTTCCACAAGTTGCAGCCCCTGGCTGTAGAGCACTTGCAGCAGCCCTTTGACAATGTCCTGTACACTGGCTACCCCCTCAGGCCCCAATTGCTCTTCCAGGGCATAGGGCTGACGCAGGGCCTGATCAAGCAGACGTTTCAGGGTGCGCTCCACAAGGGCCTGGCTGCCCAACAGCACCTGCTCCATTTCGTGTTGGAGGGCATCAAGGTCTTCAGGAGCCAGTTTGACTTCACGGGCTTCTTTGACCAATGAGGCGGCCACTTCGTGCCGCCACTGGTAGAGTTGCGCAAAGCCCATGTCCAAAATCAGGGGCGTGAGCAAGTCATAACTTTGGCGGGTGGCTTCACGAAAGCGCTGGTCCCAGGCAGCGTAGTCGTTTTGAGACACGACGCTTTTCATGACCCGTCGCCAGTGGTGATGGTAGCGCTCTAAAATATCCACCATGTTTTGCTTGGACAGCAATTTCTGGTCAATAAAACGGGCCATGCTCTCGGCCAGGGCCGCTTTGTTTTTGACAAAGACGCCGGGCGTAAAGGGCATGGGGCGGGCTTTGTCATGGGGGGCTTTGCGTTGCAAAAATACGCCATAGCGGGCGTAATAGGGCTTAAAGAGCATGCGAATGGCCAGCCAGTTGGTGCCAATGCCCGTGAGGGCGTAGGTGAGTGGAAAAAACACCAGTGCTGGCCAGCCACTGGTGACCATGGGCAGGGGAGCGCTTAAAATACTTAACAGGCCGCCGACACCAGCCCCGAGTACAGCCCCGAGCACGGTAATGGGCTGGAGCTCATTGCCCATAAAGTCTTCCATTTCCTGGCGCATTTCGTCGTCGCTGAGGCGGGCAAAGCTCTCTTTGACGGTCTGGTAAATGCGGGTATCGAGCAAACGGTGTTCACGCAGCAGCTCCACCATAAAGCCCACCAGCACTTCGCGGGCCGTTACGGCCACTTCTTCGCGTTCCGTGAGCTTAAAGAACACCTCCACCAATTGATCGTAGAGGGCTTCCATGTTCTCTTTTTCAAAAGCGTCTAAGAAATCATCCAGGCGCTGCTCATACAGGCGTCCCAGGGTATTCCACAAGGCGTCTTTAACGCCGGGCGTGATCAGGCTCTGCAAGGTGCGGTTGGACAAAATATCTGGCAGGTGCTGCTTCATTTTGTCCTGAATCAGACGCTGTAAGCCGCTGTGCTTGAGCCCCTTCAAAAGCCGCTGAATCCAGGTGTCCATGTGCTCATGGTGCAGCCATTCCGAGAACAATTGGTCTGCATAACGGTCCCAGACTTCCAGCACCAGGGTCACCATTTGCTCAGAGGCCTGGGGTAAGACCCGCCGCTCTAGCTGGGCTTTGACATAGGGGTAGACCACCTCTTTCCAGAGGGGCAAAAGATGCAGCGGCTGCAGCACCGAAAACGAGTCCAGTTTGCGTTGCAAGAGGGGGTCAAGCAGAGACACGTCAAAGCGGGGGGCATAGGCGTTGATGAGTTTTACCAGGGCGTGAGTCAGGGCAGTATAGTCCAGGGCATGATGCTCTAAGTAAGTAAAAACCTGACCAATAGAGGTGTTCTCCACAAAACGGTAAATCATCTCAATCAGTTCGGGCTGAGACTGGTTGGCGATTTGCTCCACTTCCTGCAGAATGTTCTCTACAATCTGGTAACGGCTTGAAATCTGGTCGTTGAACAGCGTTGCCGTCATGTGCTTCACCAAATTTTCGCTGCGCAAATGATCCTGAATGGCCGATTGCACCAGATCCTCTAAGGCCTGACGGTTGTTTTCGGCCCAGTCTTTGAGACGGTGTAATGCGGTGGGTAAATAGCGCTGTAACAGCTCGGCCACACGGGCTTCTAAGGTTTCATTGAGCAGGGCGGCCAGAGGCAATTCGAGCTTTTTGAGGACCTGAACCCCTTGTTCGAGCAATTCGGCCACCAGATGCTGGCCGCGCTCGGTGTTCAAAAAAGCCAGCAGGCGCTGTAAGATCTGTTGGGCAGGAGCGGATTCGGAAAGGGCTCCCAAAATTTCTGAGAGATTGCGTTGGCGCAATTGGGCTTCCAGTGACTCCAGCAGGTCTTCAAGTCCCAGGGCTTTGGCCAGGTGTTCCAGTTGCTGAAAGCCGTCGGCAGCCAAAAAGGCGTCTTCAATGCCTGTTAAACCCTGTTCGAGCAAGGCTTTCACGAGATCCCGCGAAAACAGATCCCGCAGTTTGAGTTCGCTGAGGGTTTCGTTCAGGTTTTCACCCAGGGCCAGATGGTGACATTCCAGGGTGTGAACCAGTCGATCCCAGATGGCATTAAAAATGCTCTGCATTTGGGCTTCACTCACTACGTCCTGAACCTGGATATGGCCGAAGAGAGCGCTAAAAGAGGCTTCCAGGACATCCTGGCGTCGTGACTTTAAAAAGCGCCGCAAATTGCTCAGGGTACGGCTATAGCCTTTGAGCTCTGAGGGGGTGTCAAATTGCTGAATCTGTTGCTTGAGGTGTTCACTCAAAATGCTGTGAATGAGGTTTTCAAAAGAACGCTTAAAGGCGGGCTTTTCAAATTCTTCGAGCAGGGTGTCGGGAGTAATCAGCTGTTCTTCTACCAACTGGCTCATGGACTTTTCGAGTTCGTCGCGACTTTTGATGACCTCTCCACCCCCAATAATGGGGTATTCGCGGAACAGCATGCGAATGGCCAGGGCATTTGTGATATACCCTACCGCGGCGCCAGTGGCGATGTTTGTGGCCAATAGAATCCAATCCATAATGCTAAAGGATACATCAGATCCACTATGGATTTGATGCCTTTTCTCCTATAATTGGTAAACACTTCAGAAGGAGCCCCCCATGAACACACCCGACAACGACATTTCAGCCCCCAATTTTGTCTACGATATTATTGACGCCGATTTGGCCGCTGGCAAGCACAGCGAAATTATCACCCGCTTTCCTCCTGAACCCAGCGGATATGCCCACCTCGGTCACGTGAAGGCCATTACCCTCAACTTTGGCGCTGCCCAAAAATACAACGGCCGCTGCCACCTGCGCTTTGATGACACCAACCCCGAAAAAGAAAAGCCTGAGTACGTGGAAGCCATGCAGCGCGATATCAAATGGTTGGGGTATGACTGGCAAGATCATTTGTATTTTGCCTCTGACTATTTTCCGCAGCTTTATGATGCGGCAGTGACCCTGATTAAAAAAGGCAAGGCCTATGTGGACAGTCTCAGTGCTGAAGAAATTCGTGAGTACCGCGGCACCCTGACAGAACCTGGCAAAAACAGCCCCTACCGGGATCGTTCTGTAGAAGAAAACCTCAAGCTGCTCGAAGAAATGAAAAACGGTGAGCATGCCGAAGGTTCACATATTGTACGGGCCAAAATTGACATGAGCAGCCCCAATATCAATATGCGTGACCCGGCCATTTACCGCATTCGTAAAGAAGCTCACGGTCGCACCGGGACGGCGTGGAGTATTTACCCCATGTATGACTTTGCCCACTGTGTTTCTGACGCTATTGAAAACATTACCCACTCCCTGTGTTCACTGGAATTTGAAGACCACCGCCCCCTTTATGACTGGTTTTTAGAGGAGCTGGACTGGCCCAAACCCCGCCCCCATCAGTATGAATTCGCCCGTCTGAATGTACCGGGTACTGTCACCAGTAAACGCCACCTGCGTAGCCTGATTGAATCTGGTAAGATCAGTGGCTGGGATGACCCGCGTCTGCCGACCATTTCAGGCATGCGCCGTCGGGGTATTACCGCCGCTTCGCTGAAAAGCTTTAGTGAGCGAATTGGGGTTTCCAAGCGCAACAGCGAGATCGAGCCCGCCTTTTTGGACTTCTGTGTGCGAGAAGATCTCAACAAAGTGGCGCAGCGCCGTATGGCTGTACTGGACCCACTGAAAGTGGTTATTACCAATTACCCTGCGGATCAAGAAGAAATGCTCAAGGCCGAAAACAACCCTGAGGACTGCAAAAGCGGTGAGCGCGATATGCCTTTTTGCAATACCATCTACATTGAGCGTGAAGACTTTATGGAAGATGCCCCCAAAAAATTCTTCCGTTTGGCCCCCGGTAAAACCGCTCGCTTAAAGCACGCCTATTACATCACCTGTGATGAAGTCATTAAAGACGAAGCGGGTGAAGTGATTGAACTGCGCTGTTCTTATGACCCCGAAAGCCGTGGCGGTTGGAACCCCAATGGTCCCAAAGTCAAAGGGACCCTGCACTGGGTGTCTGCGCGCCATTGCAAAACCGCTGAAATTCGCACCTATAGCCATCTGTTAAATGATCATGAGGATCCAGAGGCTTCTTATGTGGATCGTTTCAACCCTGATTCGCTGGTGGTCAGTGAGGCCCTGATTGAACCCGCCCTGGCAGATGCTCAGCCCGGTGAGCACTTTCAGTTCTTGCGCAAAGGCTATTACACCATGGATCCCGACTCAAGTCCCGGAAAGCCTGTGTTTAACCTGACCGTGGGTCTGGTGGATTCCTGGGCTAAAAAAATGAAAAACCAGAACGCTTAAGCCTTAGAAAAAATGCTGCTGCCACTGCTGATACTCAGCGGGTGGCAGCGTATTTTTTAGGTGTTCTTGAATGCCGTGTCGCAGCAATTGCTGTTCTGCAGGGCTAAGCACAACGGGTAAACGGACCCGCTGTTTTTTGCCAAAGGATAGCGTGGTCTGCGTGTGGGTCCACACCCTGATATTGTCTCTGGTATTGGCTTCAATGGCACTGAGGGCTTTGAGTGTATGGGGAGTACCCTGGTAGCGCAAAACAGGGCCGTCTAGCTGAATTGTGACATCCTGTTTAAACTGCGCGTAGAGGGCCTGATACTCCAGACGGGTCAGATATCCCCAAATGGCCAAAACACCCAGTGAAAAAGGGTGCCAGTCCATGATTCCATGGTAAAAGCCGCTGCCGCCGGGAATCCATGCGTTGACGCCCCAGAACATGAGGGGCCACATCAAACTCAAATAGATAAAACTTAGCACCAGGGCGCGGCCCAATTGGTGCTGCAAACTGAGCCAGATCAAGGTGCCGGGTGTGGGCATGGGGGCCTGGGTTTTAATCGTGATCGAGGTCTGTTTGGGTTGGGGATAGCTCACCTGTAAGCGCTCAGTGGCTTCAGGTAAGGACTGGGCTTTGAGCCAGTTTAAAGCTTCTGAGGCATCCTGGGGGCGGTTCTGTATGACCGGATCGCTAAGCACATCGAGCCACCGCAAGAAGGCCGGACTGACCTGGACGTGTTCATGAAACAAGACCCGCAATTGTTGATCCTGGGGTAAATGATAAGGTGGTATGCCACTGAGACACTCAATACAGGTCATGGCCAGGGCATAGACATCGGTAGCGGGTTTGACCTGACCTGCAGCCTGTTCCGGGGGCATGTAACCAAAGGTGCCTGCCACGGTCATTTGGTTCACCAATGTCGCGTCCCGCACGGCCCCAAAGTCCACCAGGTAGACCTGGTTGTCCTGGTCCAGCAAGATATTTTCGGGTTTAAGATCCCGGTGAATGACCGGGGGGTTGAGGCCATGCAAATAGCTGAGAATGTGGAGCAATTGTTCGGCCAGCTGTTTGACCTGTAACTCGCTCAGGGGGCCTTGACCAAGGCGCGTGCGCAGACTTTGCCCCACAATGGCCTCCTGGACCAAAAAGCAGGCTTTCTCTTCTCGAAAGTGATCGCGCAAGGCCGGAATACGGGGGTGTTTTAAGCTGGCAAGGGTTTTTACTTCCCGCTCAAAGAGATCCAGCTCAGACCAGTCTTTGACATGTTCCATACTCAATTGCTTGATAATCACGGGCTCTGCCATATGTAGATCCTGGCCCCAGTAGGTGACATGGCCTTCGCGCCGCTGCAGCAGGCGTGTGCATTGGTAGCGCTCTTGAAGGCAGGGTAAATCAGGGGTGTTCGCGATCTCAGACACGGGTATGTACCCCTTTCGTATTCAGCGCGTTGGCCAGGGTCTGGCGGGTTTCTATAGAAAAAGGGACCTGTAAGGTCACGCGATGGTCCCAAAATCCACGCTGTAGGCGGTGAAAGCGTAATTGCATTTGGTAGGGTTTCAGACGAATTTCCCGCAAATTTTTGAGGGCATAGCGATACTGTACTTTTTTAGCGCCCCAAATGCCCCGGTTGCGGATATAGGTATGGGTCAAGTGTTCGCTATCCACAGTAAGTTGCTGTTGTTCTGCCAATTGACCAAACCAGCGCCGGTAGGTGATGATGCACAAAAAGGGAGCCAGTATTGCCATGAAGATCAGAGCGATCGTATCATTGTGAGGGTAATATCGATTAGCCCCCAATGGTCTGATCACGTTCAGGAGCCAATGGGTGCCAAAAAAAAGGCTCCCATACCAGGCCATACTACTGGCCATATACAGGCTAAGCTGCCCGATAATGGCACCGCTGAAAGATTTTCCCTTGATTTCGACGCTGACGGTGGTGGGGGTTTCTTCGAGCCAAATGGCCGGACTGAGTTCCTGTTTGCCGTGGCTGGCCCGTACCGTGGTGCGGTGTTCAACTTCAGCTAAGTGTTCTGCCCGATTCAGGGCCTCCAATGCCTCTGCGGCACTGCCAAAACGCTGGGCGGGGTAGGGGGCCACCATGTGCTCCAGCCAGCGTTTAAAGCCCTGAGACACATGCAGCGCCTCTTGAAATTGCAGGTACAGGCCCTGGCGGGGAATGCTTTGTAAGGGGCTGCCGGACAACAGCTCGATCCAGGTCATGCCCAGGGCATAGAGATCGGAAGCGGGGGAGGCCTGACCGCTGAGTTGCTCCGGGGCCATATAGGCGAAGGAGCCTGCGACGGTATGCTGTGCCCCTTGCTGTTGGCGTACGGCCCCAAAATCAATGATGTACAGTTGATCTTCGGCGTTGATCATCAGATTTTCGGGTTTGAGATCGCGGTGGACGAGAGGGGGCTGGGCACTGTGCACCGCCGTTAAAATCTCCAGCGCCTGGGTTATCAAGTCACGGGCCTGGATTTCTGAAATTTTCCAGCGCCGATCCATGCGGGCTCGCAAGGTTTCACCTTCAATTTTCTCTTGAACCACAATGGCCTGACCCTTGTCTTGCACAAAGGCGATAAGTTTGGGAATACGGGGGTGTTGTAAGCTTTTTAAAGCTTCAGCTTCTCGTTCAAACAGTGTGTACGCTTGCCAGTCCTCGGTTTGGTCCAGATCGAGGATCTTCACAATGACCGGGGTTTGGGTCTCTTGATCCAGGGCTTCCCAGGTCTGGGTGTGTTCCCGCTGGGCATATACGTGGAGCAATTGATAGCGTTCTAAAATCAAGTCGTGGGTTTTCATCGGGCATCCTGAACATGCGTGATTTTATCTATTGTAACGCACCCGAAAAGCATATCCGTTCGCCCCTGCACCGTGCTACGCTGTGGGGCACACGCAAGAGGAGTCTTCATCATCATGGCCGCATCGCTCAAATCCTTAGAAACCCGCATTCCCCCTTTATTGGTCATGCTACTGTTTGCCAATGTGATGTTGGTATTGGCTGAGCTTCAAGGACTGCCCTTTGAACGCAATCTCTATGCCCTGAGTTTGGCCGTGCTCTTCTCGGTTGCCGGGCTGGTGTTTATGGTGTGGGGCGTGGTGGCCTTTCGCCGTGCCCACACGACCCTGGATCCCCAGCACCCGGAGCGCAGTGAGCACCTGGTACAAACCGGCGTGTATGCCTGGACCCGTAACCCCATTTATGTGGGCATGTTGATGCTTTTGATTGCCTGGGGCTTTGTGCTGGCCGATGTGTTTGCCCTGCTGAGCAGTTACTTTTTCTTGCCGTATATGAACCGCTTTCAAATTGCGCCCGAAGAGCGCATGCTCGAACAAAAATTTGGCACAGACTATTTGGTGTACTGTGTGCGGGTACACCGTTGGTTGTTTAACTCTCGTAAAACGCCTTAAAATGCGCCTGAATAGCTGAGGCCGTCTGGGTATCAAAAAATGCTTCCTGGGCAGCTTTGCTCCCGAAGGTCTTGAGGTAAGCTGCCATGACCTGTCCCAGGGCTTTGCCTTTGAGGTCGGTCCAGGCGCTAACCAGATGTCCGTTAAACTTTTGGGCACGGGCTTCGTGTGCCGCCTGCGCCTGAGCGTAGGCCTTGAGTTGCCCCAACAGATCGGCCTGCGGAAAGGCGTTGTGCACCTTAATCAAATACAGGGATTTGTCAGGGTGAAAGTGATGGGTGGCCTGTGCTGCGTATTCAGGATGTTCTGCGATCCAGTCTAAAAAGCGGGTATAGGTTTGGCGCTTGCGATTGCGGGTGCGGTTAATGTGGTTTAAATTTTCGAAGGCATACAGCTCAGGATGAAAATAGGGGCTAGAGGCCACAAAAGCAAAGATGTCCTCAAGGCTATCAAAGCCCTGTTGCCAACGGGGATAATCATAGCCCAAAAAAGCGTAAATGGCAGCGGGATCCGTCGACAACACGATTTTTTGCGCCCGGTGCCCGGATTCGGTGCGAATCTGATAGGTCAGGCCGTCCCAGCCAAACTTGACCCCAAATTTATGGGCCACACGCCCAATCAGATTGTTGAGATCGTTGTAGGCGAAGTAAAACAAGGCGGTATCAAAATGTTCAGGGGCCACATGAATCAAATCCACCTGAAAGTCCTGGTAGCGAAAGCTGTAGATGTCCTTGTTATACACCACATCGTCAGCGCCCATGTGCGACAAAAAGCGTGCAAAGTCAGAGCGACCCAGGGCTTTGTCGGCCACCACCACGTCCATATCGCCAAAATCGGGCTTGTGATGGTAGTAGCGAATGGGTGCAAAGCGTTGGTAGACACGACCCAGGTGCTCCAACACCTCTGCCTCGTAGGGCACGTATTCCGCTGCACTTAAACGGCGTAAATTCTCAAAGGCATTGCCACCCATACTTCACATTCCTTTTTGCTGGTTTTGTTTTAAGATCCCTGACATGCCTTGACCGTAATGTAGTCCACGCCGGTGATTTCTCCGTCATCATACACGAGATGCAAGAGGTATTTTCCCGGTGAAATAGCCAGGGTCTTTGAACCTTCAGCGTCGGGCATGGGGTCCGTCAGGGTAAAGTCATACTGAATGTTAGCATTTTCCTGGGTGTCAAAGCGCTGCACGAGCACATAAGGGCCTGCAAAATAAGGGACTTTGCCTTCACGATTCAGGTCTTTTTCCAGAAAAAGGCTTTTGGCTCCCGCCTTTTGAAGATGGGCTGAAAAACTTAAGGTGTCGCCGAGGCAGGCGGTGGTGGGCTCCACCTTCAGAAAGTATGCCGAAGGAGGGACTGCTGTGGCTTCCACCAGAGAAGGATCCAGGGGCGGTAGGGAGCTTTCGGGTAAAGGCGTTGGTAAAGCACCTGTTCCTGCACCGATTTGACAGGCACTTAGTCCCAAAATTCCCAGTAAAAGCCATTTTGTCCTAATAGGTATCATCTTTAGTTCTCCATTAATTTTAATTTTTATAAGAATAAATAAAGTTATAATACCCTTTATTAACCACAAAAGCCAACGCAGACAAAGTTGGCTTTTGTGGTTAATAAGACGAAAACGGGCTGCTTTTCTGTACCTCAGGCACCTGCATCAGGGCTTCAAAGTGTGCAGCAAAGGCAGGCAATTGCTCAGGCTTGACCTGCTGGTGTAAGGCCCGCTGGTACATGACGGCCACAAAAATGTCCGCCATGGAGAAGGCATTGCCCACGGCAAAGCTGCTGTCTAACCAGAGCCGCTGTGACAGGGTACTCAGGCTTTCGATCAGCCACCGGGCCCGGCGGGTGCGCAGGGCTTCGGCATCCAGGTCGGGCAAAAAGCGCAGCATCATGGAGCGGTTTTGTGCCGGGTGTACGGTGCTGTTAATGTATTCACACACCTCCCGAATGCGGGCCTGGGTGAGCAAGTCGCCCGGAAAGAGTGTGGGCTCGGGGTAAGCGGCCTCTAAATACTCCACCATGGCCACGGACTCGGACAGTCGGTCTGCGCCGATTTGTAGGGTGGGAATATAACCATAGGGGTTGATTGTTGCATAGGCTTCTTGAGACAGGGTGCTTACATCTACAGGCTGAAAGGGAATATTTTTGTACTGCAAGACCCACAGCACCCGCTCAGAGGTATTGGAGTGCGGGGCCATGTACAGGGTTAAGGGAGGCATCTACCGGACCATGGTGTTCATCAGGTGTTCAAGGCTGACGGCAAGATCATCGCTGAGCCCCGAATGCACGGGAGACACCTGAATGATGGTGCTACGGGGCGCGCAAAGCCAGTGAAAACGCTCCCGCAGGGGCAGAGCGCCCAGCGCGCCTTTGCCGTCACAGACGCCTTCAAAGGCCTGAAGGTGTTGCCACAAGAAGTCGCAGTCCAATTGGGGAGCAAAGGCTTTCAAACGGGCTTCATCGATGGCGAAAGCACAGCACAAATGGCGCTTTTGTTGGCACGAAAACACCACCCCAATATTCATAAACTCCTGGCGTTCCACACGGGGCACCACGCGAATAATGCCATATTCATACAAGAGCATGGACAATGGCCTCCTTGAATACCTCAGCAGATTGTAGGCGCTGGGTGAAATAGTCCACATAGGCCTGACGATGTGCCATCACCGTCTCAAAGGGTGCTTCGGTTAACCAGGCGTCGGGCAGATGACCCACCAGCGATTCAAAAACGGCGGGGCTTAGGCGCTGAACAAAGTCGGCGTGCACCTGCTCCAGGGCCTCACGGGTCACAAAGGGCAGGAGCACGTGATCTTTGATGGCGGTAAAGGGCAAACGGCTTTTGTTCATGTAGTCAAACCAGGCGTGGTGAAAATACAGGGCGGCCCCGTGGTCAATCAGCCACAGTCGACGGTGCCAGATCAGCATATTGCTGTTGCGGGCGGTACGGTCCACATTGGTGGCAAAAGCGTCCAGCCAGACCACGGCGGCTGCCAACTCGGGGGTAATGCCTTCAGGCACCAGCGGGTCAAAAGAGATCGAGCCGGGCAGGTAATCTAAGGCCAGGTTGAGCCCCGCGCTGCGCTGGATAAGCTCTTGAATTTCGGGGTCGGGTTCGGCGCGCGCCAGAATGGGATCGAGTTCGATCAGCACAATGTCAGGCACGGGCAGGGCTAAAAAACGGGCCAGTTCACCCACCAGCCATTCCGCGATCAGGGATTTGAGCCCCTGACCGGCCCCGCGAAACTTGACCACATAGGTGCCCTCATTGTCAGCTTCGACCACAGCGGGCAGAGAGCCTCCTTCGCGCAGGGGAGTAACGTAACGGGTGGCCTGTAAAATCACAGGCGCTGCAATGGATGTCATGGGTGTTTGTCCTTCTAAAGATGAGAAAAGCCCGGCAAATGCATGCCGGGCTTTTGGAGGCTAAAACAAGGTTTTAGCGGCTGCTGCCGCGGCTGATTTCTTCAGCGCGCATCATGGCTTTGGCAATGTTCACACGGCCATGACCAAACTGATCGTCAAATCCGGGAGCGCCTTTGTCGTCGGCAGAGCTTTCAAGGGCTTGCTTGACCAGGGCGGGTGACATTTCAGGGTAGCGGGTACGGATCAGGGCCGCAACGCCAGCCGCAAAGGGAGTGGCCATGGAGGTGCCGCTGATGGTGCCGTAATTGGTTTGACCAATGAGGTTGCTGTTGGCGGGGAAGGTGGAGTAAATGTTGCTTCCGGGTGCCACCACAGAAACCCAGGGACCGTAGTTGGAGAATCCAGAGCGGCGATCTTGTTCGTCGCTTGAACCCACGGCAATGACGCCCGCGGTCAGGGCAGGCCAGCTTTTGAGGTTGCCAGAACCGTTACCGGTGGCGGCCAGGACCACGACATTTTTGCGCAGGGCGTGTTGAACAGCTGCGGTAATGGCCTGAGACTCGCGCCCGGCACCCAGACTCAGGTTAATGACGTCGGCACCGTTATCTGCGGCCCAGATAATACCGTTGGCAATACCTTCGGTGCTGGGGTAACCAGAATCGCCCGAGGCCACTTTGACGGCCAGAATAGAGCAGTCAGGGGCAGCACCGGCAATACCCACACCGTTGTTGGTGATGGCCGAAGCAATTCCCGCCACGTGGGTGCCGTGTCCGACGAAGTCTTTCACGTCGTTGTTGCCGTCAGCACCGTTGTAAGTGCCCACGATTTTTGCGGCCAAATCAGGGTGGTTAATGTCTACCCCTGAGTCTACAATGCCGATGACCACCCGGCGATCGCCACGGGTCACGTTCCAGCCTTGCAGGGCATCGGTGACTTTTAAAGAGTACTGCTTGGCAAAGCCAGGATCGTTGGGCGCACCGGCGCGATCGGCATCGTCAGCTTTGTCGGCTGCTTTGATAACCTCAGGGAAGGGCATGGTGAAAACGGGCTCGACAAACTCAATGGCGGGATCGTTTTGTAACACAGACAAGTTGGCTGCGCTCATCTCAGGCATTTGCAGCACTTGCATACCCTGGCCCAGAGGGCGTACGGTTTGTGCACCCAGTTGCTGAATGCTGTTGGCACTCATCACACCGTCTTTGTATTTCACGATGTAGCGGCCAGGAACGTTTTGGGTTCCGGCGGTATTTTGTTGGTTTAAACGGCCAAAATTCGCGGCGTTTACACCATTGGCAGCGGGGTTCATGGGCAAATTGCGGGGCGCACTACAGGCCATTAAGCTGGTAAGGGCCAAAGCAGCGGTACTGGTACGAAGCAAAGACGTGTTCATGAAGTTCTCCTGAGACATGGGTTGTATAGTGTTCTGGTATTCGCAGATATTTTAGGTCGCACTTTAACAAAAGTTAAAGCGCAGATAACTTTATTATAGTAAAAAGTCATCTGCGCTTGTGTTTTTTTTTGAGAAAACCGAGGTTTTATTTATCCTGGGTCAACGCGATAATTTCTTTAACCGCGTCTTGCATGGAAGAACCCACTTTATAACCTTTGTCGGTTAACAGTTGACGGGCTTCTTCTTCGTTGGTACCGGTCAAACGAATGACCAGTGGGAAGTCGAGGCCACCCATGCCTTCCACCGCAGAAATAATCCCACGGGCCACATCGTCACAACGGGTAATGCCACCAAAGATGTTAAAGAGCACACCTTTGACGTTTTTACGCTTCAGAATTTCCATGGCAGCGGTAACTTTGTTCGGGTTTGAAGAACCCCCGATGTCCAGGAAGTTTGCAGGGTTGCCGCCGCCGTACTTCACTGCATCCATGGTGGCCATGGCCAGACCGGCGCCGTTCACCACGCAACCGATGTCACCATCAAGTTCCACGTAGCTCAGGCCTGCTTCTTTAGCGGCCAGTTCGTTGGGATCGACTTCTTCAGGATCCTGGTAAGACAGCAGATCGCTGTGCTTGAACATGGCGTTGTCGTCGATGTCGATCTTGGCATCGGCAGCAATGACGTCACCTTCAGCGGTCACCACAAGAGGGTTGATTTCTGCAATGTTGCAATCGTTGGAGGTGTAGACGTCGTAAAGGGTTTTAATGAAGCCAGCAGCTTCTTTGGGCAGGTTTGCGCCATAAACCACTTCGTTGATCTGGTAAGGCTTTAAGCCCAATGCGGGGTCAATCCACACTTTAATAATGGCTTCAGGGTGCTCTTCAGCCACTTGCTCGATATCCACACCCCCCATGGAGCTGGCCATGAGAATGGTTTTGCGGTTTGAACGATCTAAAGTGAGACCAATGTAATATTCTTTTTGAATGTTGACGGCTTCTTCTACCAAAAGCTTTTTAACGGTTAAGCCTTTGATGTCCATGCCAAAAATCTCTTTGGACTTTTCGACTGCGTCTGCCACGTCGACCACTTTGATGCCGCCGGCTTTACCGCGACCGCCCACGTGTACTTGTGATTTTAAAACCACTTTTTTTAATTCAGGGTTGGCAGCGCTTAAGCGCTTGACCGCTTCACCCACTTGCTCAGGGCTAAAGGCAGGCACACCGTTGGGGATTTTTAAACCCTGGCGTGAAAAAACCTCTTTGGCCTGGTACTCGTGTAACTTCATATCTGTTCACCTTTGCTCAGAAAATTATGCTTCACTTTAGCACAGAACGGGGGCTTTGACACATAGTGTTATCAAAAGGGGAGACATCGCGTATGCTAAATTTATGTCACCACCGGATTGGGTTTATCAGGCCCATTGTTACCATCTCTATCCTTTAGGGTGCTTTCACCATTTGTCTGAAATGCACGGCTGGTTGGACCACTTGCAGGGTCTGGGGATCAACGTACTGTTGTTGGGGCCTGTGTTTACCTCCCGTTCTCACGGGTATGACATCCTTGACCCCTACCATGTGGATCCCCGCCTCGGCGATAACACCACCCTTCAGCAGGTGGTGGAAGCCTGTCACCGGCGCGGCATTCGGGTTGTGCTCGATGCGGTATTTAGTCATGTGAGTCGTGAGTTCTGGGCTTTTCGACATCTGCGTCAGCATTTGCAAGCTTCCCCTTATCGGGCATGGTTTCATCGGGTGTCTTTTCAGAAGCGAAGCCGTGCCGGAGATGCTTTTTCGTATCTGGGCTGGAAGGGGCATTACGACCTGGTGAAGCTTAAGCTGTCTCACCCTGAGGTCAAAGCCTTTCAATTGGGGGCTTTAGAACACTGGATACGCACCTTTGATATCGACGGGATAAGATTGGATACGGCCGATTGTCTCAACACTTCGTTTATGAAGCAGGTGCGGCAGCGCGCGCACCGTTTGAAGCGGGATTTTTGGTTGATGGGGGAAGTGGTGCACGGGGATTACCGTCGCTGGCTTGCACCGGGTTTGCTGGATGCTGTCACAAATTATTCCCTCTACCATGCACTACACACCGCCCACAATGCCCATAACTACCATCTTTTAGCACAGACCCTGCAGGCCCAATTTGGGCCTCAGGGCCTTTACGCGCACCATTGGCTCTACCATTTTGTGGATAATCACGATGTCACCCGCATCGCCAGTCTACTCAAAAATCCCGCCCAATTGTATCCGCTGTATTTATTGCTCTATACGCTCCCGGGCGTGCCCAGCCTCTACTATGGCAGTGAGTGGGGGCAAACCGGGCGCAAGCGTCGCCATAGCGATGCCGAACTGCGCCCGCGGATTCCGCACCCGTATGCCTGGCAACCCAAAGCCCACCCGGATCTTTTGCCGGTGATTGCACAACTGGCCCGCTTGCGTCAGGGGTTTCCTGTGTTGCAACGGGGCCGCTGGCATTTGCTCTCGGTGTCTGCCGAAACCCTGGTCTACCTGCGTGAGCGGGGCGAAGCCCAGATGGTGGTGATGCTCAATTTAAGTACCCAAACCCAATGGGTGAACCTGCCCACGCAGGGGCCAGGCCAGTGGCAAGACCTGTTGAACCACGAAATAATTGCAGCAAAAGGCAATTCGCTTCAGTGTGCGGTTTCACCCACCTGGGGGCGCATTTTACTCGCGGGCTAGCCGGATTAGACCCTGTTTGTTCTACGCGTTTGCTCTATTTGACGGGGCGGTTTTGGGTGCCTGCGCCTGCGGTCAAAAAGAGCATTTGGGTGGGCACGGTGGTTTTGGCGGTATGCCAGACGCCACGGGGCACAATCACATAACTGCCACTTTCAGTGAGGGTGACTTGTTGAGGGTGATTGGGGATATCCAGTAAAAAGGTGGCCTCGCCCGACAACAGCACCACCACTTCATCTCCGGTGGGATGCATTTCCCAGGTGTCCCAGTCGCTTTCGAAATGAAAAGAGGACATAAGCAAGTGGCCTTTAAAGCCGTCGCCACGCTGATCGAGCTCCTGAAAGAAATTGGGGTGAACCTCAAGGGCCGTGGCTTCTTGACGGGGATCAAATACAACGAACTCGGAGGCCATGTGCAAAGGAGGCTTTTGAGAATAGTCTGTCATGAAGAATACCTGCTTCAAGAATGAAAT
Source organism: Candidatus Sericytochromatia bacterium (assembly GCA_964229355.1). Taxonomy (GTDB): domain Bacteria; phylum Cyanobacteriota; class Sericytochromatia; order UBA7694; family UBA7694; genus CAXRDE01. Next base: position 196,446 of record CAXRDE010000004.1, read on the forward strand.
GTGAAAAGCTGTTTAGGGGCGCGAGGCCTTTTGGATCTGGGTGAGCGCCTGTGCATCAAGAACGCCTTGCTGATGGAGGATCTGGGCGGCATCTGCTCCAGATTGAATGAGATGGACACCCGTAAAGCGCTCAGCCTGAGGATCTTCGTCGGTGACCTGGTGAATAAAAATACCGCGCACCTGCTGGGGAAACTCCTGGGCGATTTGTTGGTAAATTTCAGGATCTTCTTCGCCGCTGTCCCCAAATAAAAAGAAACTTTTTTCAGGAAAGGTGGTGAACATGTCACGCAAATGCTCAAGCTTGTAGTCGCTTTGGCTTAAGGGGTGATCTTCACCCTTGCGAAAACCCATGTTTTTAAGTTGAATCGCACCTTCGGGAAAACCCTGGGCCTGCATGAAGCGTTGAATGCGTCCGGCGTAGTTCATGGGGCTGCCGCTCAGGTATGAAATATCGCCGTCTTGCTGGTTGTCGCAGGCTTCAAGGGCCTGATAGAGGGCAGCCATGCCGGGAACCGGTTTTAAGGTGGTTTCGTTGCCCAACAAAAGAGTTTGTGCCGCTTTGAGCTTATTGGCGGCATAAGAAAACTGTAAGGTGTCGTCAATGTCTGAGATGACCCCAAAAGACCGGTCGTCTAAACATTGCACCACAACTTTTCCGGTGGTCTCTGAGGCGGCATAATCTGCTGAACCGGCCACAGATACCTTGACCTCGTGGTAACCGGGAGACAGACCGGCCACACCACTTAAGGCCACTTCAAAAAGTCCGTCGCGATCGGTGCGGGTTTCGACGGTATGGCCCGCAAACTGAATTTTAACGGGGGTGCGCTTGACTTCGTCAGACTCTAAAAAGCTGAGATTACGGATCAGGTTTGTCCATGCGGAATCATCGGGTCTTGCTTCAGACACCTCGTTCTTTTCGAGGACCCGTCCGCGAATCACCACCCGTTCTTCGGTGGCATAAGAAGGGTAAACCTCAATCGCTGTGGGCTCGGGGGGCGTACAGATAAGTGGTGTTTCTTTGGCTGGAGGAAGGGTGCCCAGGGGTTCTATTGAGCGAGGTGTGTTAGGGCCGATCGTATGCATGGGTTTCTCCTCCAGACTTTTATTATACCCCAGTCCGCTTATTTTCTTGCCCGAGGTCACCATGCTAAGCTATAGAAAAAGAAAGCAGGCAGCGATGATGGTTACACCCCAGGACATCCTCTCATTTTGGTTTGAAGGCGCTTTAGAAGAGCCTTTTCAGCCTAAAATATTTAATCAACGGTGGTTTGGTGCTTCTGAAGCCACCGATACCGAGATCAAACAACGTTTTCATGAGACCCTTGATGCCATCGCTCGGGGCGAACGTGAAGATTGGCTCAAAGACCCCCACAGTGCCCTGGCGTATATTATTGTGCTGGACCAGTTTTCGCGAACCATTCACCGGGGCAAGGGCGAGGCCTTTGCCTACGATGAACAGGCCCGTCATGCGGCCCGTCAATTGATGCAACACGATGGGCACCTGGCCCTGGCGCCGATTCAACGGGTTTTTGTGTACCTGCCCTTTGAACACAGCGAAGATTTGGCTGATCAAAAGCAGGCGGTGAGTTTGTTTAAGACCCTCATTTTGGCGGCACCCCCAGGACAAGAAGAACTGTTTGAAGGTTATTACGATTACGCGTTGCGCCATGCGGCCGTGATCGAGCGCTTTCGCCGTTTTCCCCATCGCAATGCCCGCCTGCAGCGCGAAAATACCCCCGAAGAAGAAGCCTTTTTACAAGAACCGGGTTCGTCCTTCGGCTAATTCACGTGCGCATTTGGCGAAACGTCAAATTAACCCGAGGTGTTTTGACTTTTTTGGTGGTGGGCAATTGATGAAGCCAGTGCTGTTGGGTTTCCCCCTGCATGATTAACAGACTTCCGTGGGCTAATTCCTGGTGAATGCGGGTATCCTGGGTGCGGTGTTTGAGTGAAAAACGTCGTTCTGCACCAAAGCTTAAGGAGGCTATCACCCCGCCGGGCTGCAATTCTTTCTCTGCGTCTCGGTGCCAGGCCATGCCTTCGCTGCCATCGTGGTAGAGGTTGAGCAAGCAGGCGTTAAACGCGGCTTTGCTCAGGTGTTCCACCCGTGCTTTGAGTTGTTCAAGCAAGGGCGTCCAGGGCAGCGCCGTACGGGTAATGCGCGAGTAAGTATAGGGAAAGGCCTGATCACCATACCAGGCCACCTTGCGCCGGGTCACAATGGTTTTACCAAACATCACGGCCTGGTCGTGCTCCCAGGCGATGTCTTGAAGGAGTGCTTCAAAATACCGGTGGGCCTCGGCGGCGGTAAAAACAGGGCCGTGGTAATAGACTGCGCCGTCCTCGGGCAAGAGATTAACCAGAGGCAAGAGGGTATTGCTCCTGTTGACAGGCTTCCCAGGCTAACAGGGCGGCTTTGCGGACACTGCCCCAGCGATAGCCACCGAGTTGCCCTGTGTTTTGAATGACCCGATGACAGGGAATGAGAAAGGCCACGGGATTTTTTCCAATGGCAGAACCCACCGCTCTGGCGGCGTTGGGCTGACCCAGGGCCTGGGCCAGTCCCCCATAAGACTGAACCCCACCCTGTGGGATTTTTAAAAGGCACTCCCAAACTTTGATTTGAAAGGGGGTTCCTGCCAAATGCAATTTGATTTTCTTCAGGTTTTGCCAGTCTGCCTGAAAAATCTCCAGGGCCTGTTGTTGGTGCTTATCGGTCTGAGAATGGTAATGGGCCTGCGGAAAACGCGCCTGAAGTGCTTGTAAAGCAGTGCTTTCATCTGAAATAAACTGCAAATGGCAGATGCCTTTGGGGGTAGAGGCCACCAGAACGGGACCAAATAAAGTCTCTGCACACTGATAATTGATGCGCAATGCAGCCCCACCGTTTTTGTATTCTCCTGGCGTCATGCCTTCGAGCTGTACAAACAGGTCATGTAAACGGCCCGTGCCAGAAAGCCCGGTAGCGTGGGCCGTATGTAAAAGGGTTTGTCGATTTTTGAGCTGGGATTTGGCATAATCCAAACTCAAGTACTGCACAAATTTTTTCGGGCTCACCCCTGCCCACTCCGAAAAGAGCCGTTGAAAATGATAAGGGCTTAAGTGCACCGCAGCGGCCACCGCTTCTAAAGACGGTTGGCTTTGAAAATTGGCCTGTAAAAAAGCAATGGCTTCTGCAATCTGCTCAAAATGTGTGTGATGTGGCGCTGACATGGTGACGACCTCAAGGTTTAGACTTAAAAATAATACCTGTTTTTACCTTAAGGCATGGCCCTTGTCTTTGACGACCCGTTTCTTGCGCAAATCGAAAGCTTTCAAAAGGCATATGTTAAACTTTGGCTGGCGGAACCTTATTCCCCTCCACCCGTACACAGAAAGAAAGGGTTTTCATGGCTTATATCACTCTGCACACCATGGCCCAGGTCGAACAGCAGCGTGTACCTCATGAAAAGCCCCATCCCCATGCAGGGTACACGGTGATTTGGGTGCAAGCTGCGGCGGCGGGCTGGCACGAGGTGGATTTTGTGAACTATCCGCTACAGCCCCCACAAATCTTTTTTCTGAAACCCATGCAGATGCATTTTCTTCAGGTGCAGGAGCCCCGGGGCTATGTGTTGCAATTTAGCCAGGATCAGCTCTGTGCCCAGGGGATTTCTGACCAGTACCTGGAAAGTTTGAACCTCTTTGTTAACTTGCCCGAGCCACCTTATCTGTGTCTCAACGCCGATGATCAGGCGCCGTTGGCAGCGATGCTGCACTCCCTGGCCACAGAACTCAAACAGCCCGAGGCACCCCTTCATGAGGAAATCGTCGTTACCCAACTCAAGCTGTTTTTGCTGGCCTGTGCCCGTCTTAAAAAGCAAAGTGTGTCACCTTCTCCGCTAATTTTAGATGCAGACCAGCAGGTGGTGCGGCAGTTTTTAAATTTACTTGAAAACGCCTATGATCGTGCCCATAAGGTGGCTTTTTACGCCGAAAAGCTGTCCTTGAGCCCCGACACTTTAAATCAAAAGTTGAGTGGCTTGACCCAAAAAACTGCCAAAGAGCATATTCAAGATCGCATTATGCTGAGCGCCAAACAAGCGGCCTATTTTTCTGCTGAAACTGCCAAAGCAGTGGCCTATCGTCTGGGGTTTGACGATCCCGCCCACTTTAGCAAATTTTTTAAAAACTGTGCTGGTGAAAGCTTTAGTGCGTTTCGGCAGCGGGTTCGGCAAAAGTACAAGACCTGAGTGGATTTTTACATCGCTTTTTTTGCGCGGATTTCTTATACTCAAAGCAAAAGAAATGAAATGGAGTGTTGAAGACATGAAACAGGTCTTACACCGTGCAAATACCCGAGGTCACGCCAATCATGGTTGGCTGGATTCTCATCACACCTTTAGCTTTGCCAATTATTGGAATCCCGAACGCATGGGTTTTGGTAAATTACGGGTGATCAATGATGATGTGGTGGATGGGGGCAAAGGCTTTGGGACCCATCCCCATCAAAACATGGAGATTATTTCGATTCCTCTGAGCGGAGATCTGGCTCATAAAGACAGCATGGGCCATACCCAGGTGATTGAACAGGGTGACGTGCAGATTATGTCTGCAGGAACCGGAGTGACCCATTCTGAATTTAATTACCATGCAGAGCAAGCGGTGAACTTTTTACAAATTTGGGTGCTGCCCAAAGCCATGAATATTCGGCCCCGTTACGATCAGCGCCGCTTTGCGCAGGCAGACCGTCACAATCAATGGCAAACTGTGGTGTCTCCTGAAGAGGGCTTGGGACTCTGGATCAACCAGGACGCTTACTTTTCGCTGGGGCATCTGGACAAGGGAACGGCCCTTGAGTATACCTTGCATCAGTCTCAAAACGGGGTCTACGTCTTTGTGATTGAGGGGCAGGTGACCCTCGGGGGCCAGGTGCTCAGCAAACGCGACGGTATGGGCCTCTGGGAGGCGGCAAGTTTCTCGGTGGAGGCCCATGAAGAGGCTGAAGTCTTGCTCATGGAAGTGCCGATGGATTAACGGTGGATGAAAGCACAAAGAGAAATACCATGAAAAATCGTTGGCATCATGTGCCCGTACTGCATACCCTGCACATGCCTGAGAAGAAAGCCAATTGGTTGGAGTTGTTTTACGACCTGATCTATGTGGCTGCTTTTATTCAGTTGGGCAACGCTTTCTCTCATGATATTTCTCTGTTCAATTTTTTAAAAATCACCGGTATTTTTGTTCCGCTTTGGTTGACCTGGACAGGGTATACGTATTACTCCAACCGCTATACGGTGGATGATTTGCTCCATCGTATGCTGGTGTTTTTGCATATGTTTGCCATTGGGGCCATGGCGATTGCGATTCCCTGGGTTCTCAAGGGCAGTCCCCTGTTTTTTGGAGCGGCCTATGCGGTGGCCCAGTTGATTATTGCCTTGCTCTACCTACGCACCTATGTTCAGCAAGAGAACGGAAAGGCCTATACGCGCTATTGGGGAAGTGTTTTTTTTCTGAGTGCTGCGGTGTGGGCCGCTTCCTTGCCTTTTTCTGGGATGATGTATTGGGGATGGGCACTCGGGGCTTGCCTCATTCTTATCGCCCCGGCTTTAACCCATGCACGGGCGTTGGTGGAAGCGTTTCCCTTTGATCATGAGCATCTCTCAGAACGTTATGGGCTCTTGACCATTATTGTACTCGGAGAATCGTTTGTGAAAGTGCTCAGTGAGTTGTCGGGTGGGGCATCGGGCATAGTTGAGGTTTTTCAAGCCAGTTTTGCATTGTTAATTACCTGCTGTATCTGGTGGCTTTATTTTGATGATGTGGCGGGAACCGCCCTTAAAAAATCGCCCTTTGCCATGGTCTTTTGGTTATTGGCTCATTTGCCCTTGCAATTGTCCATTGTGCTTTTGGGGGTGGGGATTAAAAAGACGCTGAATTATGGACTCCTGGAGGTTTTACCGCTCAAATATGCCTTGCTTCTCACGGGGGCCCTGGGGACTATCTTTTTGGCGACCGCTTTGATTGATGCGGTGACCCTGAGAAATAATTTTGAAATCAATGACCAGATCCGTGTCTACATCCGTTTTTTCTCGGGGCTGGTCATTTTGCTGATCGGCCAAACCTCACAAAGCATGCAGGCCGGATGGTTACTGGGTGCCTGTCTTTTCATCTGCGTTTTTCAGATTTTCTTTGACATTTGGGCGGCTCCAGAACAATGGGAGGCCCATGCCCATGATTCAGCTCCTCAGCTCACTGAGGAACACACTTTCACGCCCGTTGCCTTTGAAACGGACCCCGTACGCAAGGGCGTGCCTTCTGCCCTCAAAAAGGATCTCTACTTTTATTTTCTGGACGCCAGTTGGGGACAGCTGATCGTGAGCTTGTTTTTTCTCTTTCTGCTAAGCAACGTTTTTTTTGCCAGCCTATACCTGCTGCAACCCCATAGCATCAACAATGCCACCCTGCATTCCTTTGCAGATGCGTTTTTCTTTAGTGTGCAGACCATGTCCACGATTGGCTATGGTGCTTTGTCTCCTCAGGGGCATTATGCCAATAGTCTGGTAACCCTTGAAGCGGCTTTTGGCTTGTTGGGGATCGCCGTGGTGACCGGGCTGGTTTTTGCCAAGTTATCTCGTCCCAATGCCCGCATTGTGTTTAGCCGAAATATGTTAATCCAAAGCATTCAAGGGCAACGTTATTTGGTGTTTCGTATGGGCAACGCCCGCGGAAACGATATTGTGGAGGCCAAAGTGAGCGTCACCCTTTTGGTCAATGAGACGACCCAGGAAGGGCAACAGATGAGTCGGATGTATGATTTGTCTCTGGTGCGCAGCCAAACGCCTTTTTTTAAATTGAGCTGGTTGGTGATGCACCCTTTAACGCCTGAGAGCCCGTTTTTTGAACTGGGCTTTAACAACCCGGCGCTTCAGCGCCTGGTGGTGACGGTATCTGGCCATGACAGCATTTTCAGTAGCACCATTTATACACGGCAAACTTACGGTCCCCAAGATATTCTTGAGGACCGCTATTTTGAAGATATGGTGAGTACATTACCCGATGGGCGTATTCTGATGGACTTTGATAAGTTCCATCAGTTAAAGCCTGGAGCTTAGTACTTTGATAAATCCACGTTGTGGGGAATTTGCACGCGGGTGCCCGCTGCCAGGGTGCTGCTCTCATTGAATTGGGGATTCATCGCCTGAACCTCTACCCAACGGGCGGGGTTGTCTAAGTAAATATCTGCGATATCTTCAAGACTTGCTGCTCCGGCTAACACTTCTTCGCGGCTATCAGGCAAAGCATTAACATTGGGCTGTGCGGGGTTTAAAGGTGCACGGTAGGTGCCTCTCTGAATGGCCTGAATGCCATCAATGACCCGCTGTACAGAGAAATTGTTTGAGGTGTCGATTTTGCGACCTGGAGGAATCGAAATATCCCGGTGGCGGGTAATGCGCTCCATGGGGATATCGTATTTCTCTACCAGATGGGCCATCAATTGAATCAGACCGTCGTACTGGGCGTCAGAGTAGGGTTCTAAACTGTCACCCAGGTTACAGATTTCGATACCAATGGAATAGTCGTTGACATTGCCTACCCCCTGGAAGGTACTATTGCCCGCGTGCCAGGAACGCAGTTCGTCGGGGACGGAGCGTACAATGTAGCCGGTGCGGTCTACGATGTAGTGCGAAGAGACCTTGGCAGAGGGGCGGGTAAAGACGTCACCCACAGTGCGCGCGTCTTGTTTCATCGCGGTGTGGTGCAACACAATGGCTGAGATGCGTGTGTTGGCAGGGCGAGAATTTGAGTTGGGCGAGGGGATTTCAATCATCGGCGGCTCGGCGGCCCGACGTGCTCCTACATTTTGGCGCTGCAACTGCTGCATGGCCCGTTGTTGATTGTTAAATGCGACCTGTGAGGCAGACTGGCAAGACAGAGCCAAAAAGATCAATCCAAAACTTAAATGACGAACCGATAAACGCATAAGCACACCCTTATAGAAAGATGTCTTCAAATTAACATAGAAAAAGGAGCTTATCAAGCGCTTAATTTCAGATTAAGTTTAAATAACGGCTGAAACCTTGATTGAGCTCCAGGTTTTGTGGGTAAAATAGAGAAGGTAAGTAAGTTCATTCAATCTCTCAATAAAGCTGGAGCGTGTTGTTGTGTTTAATCCCATGAATCCTTTAAACCCTGTTAATTTGGGCCAACGTCTTGGCAGAGCCATCGGTCGCCGGATCTCTCCTCAGCCGGAACCTCAGCGTACCCCGCAACGCCGCGAAACACCCCAGCGACCACCGCAAACCCCCCAGCGACACCCCACGCAGCCCCGAACGGCCTCTTTTCAGAATGTACCGCCTCTGAATGCTCAGGCCCAGGAGCTACGGCGCGCCATTCTTGCTTATCCCGACACCCATGCCACTCCCGCGCAGGCCACACAAATTGCCCGTGAAACCGAGGCTGCTGCCAGAGCTTTTGGGGTGGAGCCGAAAGTGATGCTGGCGATTTTTGCCCACGAAAGCGGGGGCTTTGACGTGCGTGCAGAAAGCCACAGTGGCGCTAAAGGATTGGGCCAATTAACGGGAGTGGCTATTCAAGAAATGCGGCGCTTGAGTGACGATCCCACGTATCGCCAGAGTTATCCCCGCTCCAGAGCCGAGACCCAATCCTATGACGATCCGGAAGTGCGGGCCGTGGCCGAACGCCCCGCAATGCAAGCCACCTTTCAGCGTTTGGGGCGCAGCGAAGAAAACCGCTATGACGTAAAAGACAATATTTGGGGATCAGCTTTTTATGCGCGCATCGCCATGGATCGCGCCCAGCAACGGGGTGGCGCTGCGGTGGTTTTGGGTGAAAACGGCATGATGGGACGTTATAACGGGGCCAGCATGTCCGAGCGCCGCGCTCACAGTGCGGGCATTGCGGATGCCTATCAGCGCATGTTTGGACAGACCATTCCAACCACGCTGAGACCGGGCACCTGAACCCTTAGTCAAAGCGGCTAATATCGCCTACTTTTGCGCGGGTTAAGTGGCTCAGGTCTTCCGGGTTTAAAAGCACCTGTAAACCGCGGGTGCCAGCGCTGATGCTGATCACATCGTAGGCATGGGCCAATTCATCGAGCACCAACGGAAAATCCTTTTTGAGCCCCAGCGGCGAAACCCCACCGCGGATGTAGCCTGTGAGCGGAAACACGTCTTTTAGCGGCACCATCTCAACTTTTTTATTGCCACTGGCACGGGCCAGTGCCTTGAGATCCAATTGGGCATCACCGGGAATGCAGGCCAGCACCACCCCGGTTTGTTCTCCTTTGGCCACTAAGGTTTTAAAGGTTTGAGATGTGGGCAAGCCGATTTTCTGAGCCACAGTCCCGGCGCTCAGATCGGATTCGTCCACCGTATAGGCACGGGTTTCGTAAGGGATACCGGCTTCATCTAAAATGCGCAGCGCATTGGTTTTTTTTGACATGCTTAGTTCTCTTCGGCAAGGCGTTTTGCCACAATTTGCCAACGCCGGGCGGTTTCTTCCACCGAAAAAGAGGTGAACACATCTTTGACCCAGGCATCTATGGATTCGGCTTGTTCTAAAGCGGGCCAATGGTCAGCCACGTGTAAAAACAGGGGGTTTTTATAAAGGTAAAACACATTTTCACGAATGGCCATGTCAGCGGAAAGGTGTTCTGTGTTTGCAAAAATACTGATCCATAAGGTGTCAAGATCGGTTTCTATGTCTGTATCGCCGAGCTGTGTTTTGAGCTGTAGCAGTTTGGGGGTGATCAGGTCATTATATTTCTGTGCCGCAGCGCGCACCTCTCTTTTTTGTGCTAACTGTCGCCAGAGGGCCTGGCTGGCTGAAACATCGATTGCCGAAATCAGCTGAGGGATTTTCTGGGTGACGGGAGCACTTTGGGTTTGCCAGCCTGCACTCTGTTCCAAAAAGGTAGGAAACAACAGGTTTTTAGAATGGTAGACGATATTCTCTGTGGTGTAAGGATAGTCCTGAGCCATTTTTAAGTAACCCACGGATTGAGCAAACAGTTCCTGTAAAGGCATGGGAAAGGTCTCGCCCATACCGGTACCGATAGCCTCCATTTTGGCTTCGAAATCGGCTTCGTAAGGTTTGAGTGCTTCGTTCATGAGGGCATGGGTGTATTCATGGGCTGCCACATCTGCCACCCGACGCGGATTGCTGTTTTTTGCATCCACGTGCAATTTGATCAAAAAACGCTTTGTGTGTGCGTTATAGCTGGTTTGACCTGCGGTGCCAAAAGCATCCAGTGGATTGACGATAATGTCCACCGGTGCGCTGGGCGACACCTTTAACAAACAGTGGGCCCGTTGAGAACCTTGTTGAATGGCTTCTTGATACTTCGCTTGTTCGCGGGCAAAAACCGGTGCGAAGGTGTTTTTCCAGTGACGTCCCAAATCAAGGGCCTGATAAAACTCCTGGAGTAAGGGGGCTGGCGGAAGCTGTTGGAAGCGGTAAGCCTCTGCTTCAGGAAGATTTTGGGGCTTGCTTAAGGTAAAGGCTGGCGCTGCTCCATAGTATTGGCTATCGAGAATGAGCAATCCGTTTTTGGAATAGTCATCAGCCCCCGTAAGGTAGGCTTCGTATGCCTTGCGGTGCTTTTGACGCAGGGCAGGGGGTAAGGTTTTGACTAAATCCAACAATTGGGCCTGTGCGGGGTCGTAGTTCTCTGGTTCAAAATCTGCGTCATGTTCGGTGACCCAGTTTAACCAGGCCAGGAGGGTAAACAGGCCTTCTCCACTGACGAACTGTAGTTGCTGGGTCTTTTGCTGCTCACAGGACTCAGCGGCCTGGGCGGGTGAGGGGGTAACGGCTATTCCCAGCCAAAGGCTGGTTAAGAGTAAGTAATTAAGGGGCTTCTTCTTCCACATATTCAAATAAATCTCCGGGCTGACAATTTAAAATTTCACATAAACGATTGAGCGTCGATAAGCGTACCGCTTTGATGTTTCCTGTTTTTAACTTGCTGAGATTGGCTTCTGTAATTCCCAGCTCCTGAGCCAGATCTTTGCCTTTTATTTTTTGTAGGGCCATGACCACATCTAAGCGTACAACAATCATTTAAACCACTTCATTCATTTCTGCAATCAGCAGATCAATCGCGACAAAAGCATCTCTGCCCAATAAAAAAAGCCAGCCATAAATCATGGCACTGATGGCCCCGGATACCGGTGTGTCTTTGATCATGGCTTGTATTTCAGGTATTGTGTCTACCCCCTGTTGACGCAGATACAGCGTGAACAATACCGTGGCAAATAGAGCGAGCGCTGACACCACACCATAAAGCAGAGAAAGGCGTCCCATGATTCCAAACCAATACGCTCCCCGTTGAATGGTTTTTCGTTTGGTTTGCAAAGGGGGTTCCTGCACCGTTAATTTTTTCATGTCTAATTACCTCAAATAATTTATGCTTTTATTATAGCAATAAATTATTTAAAAACAATAATTTATTTTCTTGAATTGAAAATTTATTTTAAATCCACCATTCTCAAACCGGCCAAATCTTTGACTCCGGCGCAAAACATGGCAATTTTCAACTCCAATATCCAGGTTTCCAATTCTTCAATGACTGCTTGTGTGGACTCCAAAGCGGGCTTGAGCAGCGGCTGTGCAATACTCACTACATCGGCCCCCAGGGCAATGGCCACGGCAGCGTCCAGGCCGGAACGCACGCCCCCTGAGGCAATAATCAAACCCTCGGGAGCGGCCTGTCGGCATTGCTGAATGGCCAGTGGTGTGGGGGTTCCCCACTGGGCAAAGGTTTTGCCCAGGCGCTGTAAGCGGGCGTTGGGGTGACGTTGGGCTTCAATCCAGCCCCACGAGGTGCCGCCGTGACCAGAAACCTCTAAACCCTGTACACCGGCTTTCATCAAGGCTTTGGCACTTTCGCCATCAATGCCGTTGCCGCACTCTTTGGCCAGTACCGGAAAGGGCAATTGGGCAATGACTTCGCTCATGCGCTGGGTTAGCCCTGCAAAAGCAGTGTCTCCCCCGGCCTGAACGGCCTCTTGCAAGCTGTTGAGATGCAAATACAGGCCGTCGGCCCCCACCGAGGAGACCACTTCTTGACACGCTTCCGCACCGTAGCCCAAATTGAGCTGTACAGCCCCCAGATTGGCCAGCAGCAAAATGTCGGGTGCGACGGCGCGCACCTGAAAGCTTTCCAGGGTTTCGGGGTGCTCCAGGGTGACCCGCTGAGAGCCCAGGCCCATGCCCAGCCCCAATGCCTGAGCTGCTTCTGCCAGGTGCTGGTTAATTTTGGCTCCTGCGGCCAGTCCACCCGTCATGGAAGCAATCATAAAAGGGGCCTGCAGGGTTTTTCCCAGCACAGTCACCGAAAGGTCTACTTCCGCTAAGTCCACCTCGGGTAAGGCCCGGTGGGGCAGACGGTAATCGCTCAGGCGGCGGGACGCCGAGGGGATTTGAGAGCCTGCGTCGAGGGAGAGGTCAATGTGGTCTTGTTTGCGACGGATAATCTCGGTCAAGCCTTTTCTCCTAGCCAATCGTTGAGGGCCAGCTGCCAGGCTTCAAAAACCTGTTGGCGGCGCTGCACATAGGGGAAGGGAGCAAAGTCAGGAATGCTTAAACGCCCTTCGGTATCCAGGGTGAACCAGACATTCTGAGCCAGGGTATGGGGCTCAGCCACCACGCCTTGAATGAGGTAGGTGGGGGTATGTTGAGCCCGATAAATGCGCTGTAATTTCAACGTGAAGGGCGCCACATGCCGGGTTAACGGCAGGTGTTCGGGCGAAAAGTAACGGTCTAGCTGTGTGGTGCTGGGTACGGGCACCACGGCTTCCAGGGGAGCGCTCACGTCTTGCCAGCCCGGGGTCAAATGGGCAAAATCAGCGTGTTCTATGCGGCGGTAAGCGTAGCGGTGGATGGGTTTTTCCTGGGCGAGCCATTTGGTTTCGTACTTGGTTTTGACGGTGATCTCAGGAAATTGATCCCGTTCAAAATAAGGGCAGGCTTCGAGCAGGGCCAGGGCGTCCGCGGCATAGGGGGGATCGTCTGAGACAAAAATCAACTGTCCGCCCACTTTGAGTCGGCTGGCAAACAGGGGCAGGGTGTCTTCTCGCAAGGTGCGGCGTTTTTGGTGACGTTCTTTAAACCAGGGATCGGGAAACAAAATATACAGGGCGTCTAAGCTGCCTGGAGCCACCAATTCCCGCAGGGTGTACAACGCATCAAGTTTGGCCAGGGTGACATTTTTTGTATCGGCCAGACGATGTTGAGCCTTGCGCAGCACCTTGCTGACAATATCTAAGCCCACAAAAGCGGTGTCGGGACGGCGGGGGGCGAGCCATTCTAAGAAGTGGCCGTAGCCACAGCCAATTTCCAGATGCAGCGCTTGCGCTTCAGGGAACCAGGTTTTCCAGCCAGTTTTTAGAAAGGCGGGTTGTGCCATGAGTTCCCGATGGGTAACCACGGGCAAGGGTTCAGGTTTTTGGGGGGTGTCTTCTGAGGTGGCGGCTTGCACCGCCTGAGCCCGTTCGGCCTGGATATCGAAGGGGAGTTCTTTGCTGCGGGTGGTGGCGACCCGTTGCAGGGCCGCTTGTCTTTTTTTATCGAATGTGTTCATACCAACGCCTCTTGTAATTGGCTCAGGACCTGGTGAAAGACCTGGGGGTCGCCCTGCACAAACTTTAACTGAACGCCCTGTTTGCGGGGGCGTATTTGGCACAGGGTTTGGTGGTGTTGAATCAGAATGCGATCTGAGGCCAGCCAGCAGGCATCCCAGTGGTGGCGTAGACGCAAAGGCTCCAGTTGTTCTGGAAAGGTATCAAAGTCCCGCTGCGTGCTGAGCATCACGGGATTGGGAATCATCATGACGAACTCCTTGGTCGTATATAGCTTTGCTCTCACGGCAGTGAGAGGGAATAATGTGCGCATGGGGAAACCGACGATAAAACCCCTGAATCGCCTGTAAGTCCTGCACATACTGTTTTGGATTATACATACGTGTCATGGCAATGGGGTGAGGTAGCGCCAATTCTTCAAAACTTTGCCGAAACCAGCAGGCGTCGGCGATCAAAAAAACGGTGCCCAGATCTGTGTTTAACAGGGCGCCCACCTGGCCTGCGAAATGTCCTTCTAAAGGCACCAAACGAATGCTGCCGTCTTGAAAAAGATCAAGGCCGTCGCCTAGCGGCGCGGGCAGTTCTGTGCGGTAACGGCTGTCTTTTAAGTCCAGGGCGATGGCTCGGCTGTCAAAGTCCGGGGGCAAGAGGGCTTTTAAATACCCAATGCTGACGCCCTGAAGGCGGTTTAGTGCAGACACATGGGTATAACCCGAATTCAAAAACACAAAGCGCGCCTGAGGAAAATCCCGCAGCGCGCTCACATGATCGCCGTGAAAATGCGAAATAATCACATGGGTGACGTCCTCTGGGCGATACCCCAGGCGTTGCAAATGCGCGACGGCCGTTTCGTGGCTGTGCAGCACCACCGGTGTGACCCAGCGGTAGGCCCGTTCGGGGAAGGGAGTTGTGGCGGAAAAAAAGTGAGGACTATAACCCGTGTCAAATAAAATAACCCCCTGGTGTGGATGTTCAATCACGCCAAAAATCGAGGGAAAGGTGACGGTTTCCAGAGAACCTTTGCGCAAGGCCATTTTCTGACGATGGGTACAGTACCCACCCTCAAAAAGGTGCAGACGTAGCATGTTAATACCTGGGGATTTCTGGATTCACCAGCAGAGACCAGGCTTCAATGCCTCCGGTCATGTTGCGCACCTGAGAAAAGCCTTGCTGCTGAAAATATTCTGCTGCTGCCCGACTGCGCCCCCCGTGATGACAGTAAAAGATCACGGGCAGATCCCGATCCCAATGGGCGAGCATGTCTTCGGCCAGGGCTTCGGTGAGCTGGCGGCTGGTGGGCAGCTGACAAATATCTCGCTCAAAGCTTTCTCTGACGTCAATCAATGGGGTTTCAGGGTGTTCTTCTAAATATGCTGCCGCGTCCTGTACAGACATTTCCATCTCCATGTGGGCAAACCTTTCTCGCAATTTCCTGCTTCAGTTTAACATTCTCGCCCCGCCGCGATTTGTTAAAACTTTGTTGTGTTTTGCATACTTACGCTATCAAATGGGTATATTTAAGCTTATCACCACCAAATTCTAAGAACGGGTATGAACGATGGGACAAATCAACGCCAAAAATTTAAGTGCTGGTCTTTATAAAGAAGCGGTCACCCGCGCCAAAGACGGCACCATCTCTCAGCCCGATCAAAGCAAATTGACAGAAATCGCCCGCCAGGGTGGCATCAACAGTGACGAAGAGAAGTTTTTAAGTGGCCTGAAAGTTCAAAACAACGTAAATACCCTGAAGCAAGCTTCCAGTGACCACGAGCCACAAACCGTTAATTTTGTAGCGCCCACAGCAGCCAATACCCGCTTACAAGGCGCTACACCCCGGGCGGTCAAAAATTACGAAGCCATGTCCCCCCAATTGCAAGAAAAGTTTAACCAGGTGCAAGACAACACCAGTGTAGATAGCGACCTGATGCAATTGCTGGATAAAGGCACCCTGACTAAAAAAGACTCCAAAGGCACCACTATCTTAGAAAATGTTCACCGCATGCAGGCTGGCCCCAATAAACCCGGTGTCAACGGCAAGCAATTGGCGGGTGAAGCCATTCAGGCCTTAAACGATCGCTATCATATTACCCAGGGCCCTCATGGCACCTGTGGTGCAGCCAGTTTAGAAAACGTGATGATGAAAAAGGATCCCGCTGAAGTCACCCGTATTGTGACCCGTCTGGCCGCAGATGGTAAGGTAACCACCCGCGGCGGACACACCATGAATGCGGGCACGGGCTCTTTGAATTGGCACAAAGGCGATAAAACCACCGACGGCAGTTCTGAAACCCGCACCGATTTTGACATTATTTTTCAGTCCGCCACCATGCGCTCTGTGGCTCTGGTGGGCGGTGACATGGACTTTCTGTTGGGCGGTGCCGCCGATTATAACGTGAATAAAGACAACGGTGACGGCAGCTCAGTGGCCACCGGTGACTCGGCTTCAGACCCGATCTTTTTGACTTCTCTGGCGGAGAATATCACCGGCAAAGACTACGACAGAGATCATCTGTGGGGCACCTATTCTGAAATGGTGACCAACGCCAATGCTGGCAAAGAACCCATTGCGCTCTTTAGTACCGGTGGGGGCGGCATGCACTATGTGACCGTCACCAGCGTTAGAAATGGGCAGGTGAACTTTTATGATACTGCGCAATACAGCCGTAGCGCACGTTCTAACAGTATGCCAGTGGCCGAGTTTCAAGAGAAGCTCATGGGCACAATTACCGTCGATTAGGTGTTATGATGCCTCGGGTAGACGTTTTTTAACATAACCCGAGGTTTTTGTATGCAACTTGTAGATATTGGACTGAATTTAACCCATCAACGCTTTGATAAAGATCGAGAGGCGGTGCTGCACCGCGCCAAAGCCGCGCGGGTGAGTCAAATGGTACTCACCGGCACCAATGTGATTGCCAGTAAACAAGCTGCCAATTACGCTGCCCGCTACGCTTTAGATCCTGCCCACCGCCATATTTTGTTTAGCACCGCGGGGGTGCATCCCCATGATGCAGCGGACGTCAGCGAAGACTATTTAAGCCAGTTAAAACAATTGGCCGAACGCCCTGAGGTGGTGGCCATCGGCGAGTGTGGCCTGGATTACCATCGCAATTTTACGCCCCGTGAAGTGCAGCAAAAGGTGTTTCACGCGCAGTTGGCGTTGGCTGCTGAGGTGCAAAAACCTTTGTTTTTGCATTGTCGCGAAGCCCACGAAGACCTGATGAAACATTTGCAAGCGATTGAAAATCTGCCCCCGGTGATTGTGCACTGCTTTACCGGCACCCGTGAAGAGCTCGATGATTATGTGGCAGCGGGCTATTATGTGGGTATTACGGGCTGGATTTGCGATGAGCGGCGTGGTGTTGCCCTTCAGGAATTGGTGAAACATATTCCCCTGGACCGTATTATGCTCGAAACCGATGCGCCTTATTTAACCCCCAGGGATTTGCCTGCCGATGCAGACCCCGCCCCCAAAAGCGGGCGCAACGAGCCTGCCTTCTTGCCCCATATTCTGCAGACGGTGGCTCGCCATATGCAGGTTAGCCCTGATGCCCTGGCGGAAGCCAGTACTGCCAATGCCCGTCAGTTCTTTCGCTTGCCAGCCCCTGGCAAACAGCGCTAGTGCAGCGGAGCCTGAACGGACTGGCCTTCCAGTTTCATCATTGGTCGGGGCAGCGTCTCAGTCATCATCATCGCCCGCTGCTGGTGTTTTGCTTGCATGGGTTTATGGACCATGGCTTAACCTTTGCTCCGCTTTTACAAGCCCTGGGATGGGAAGCCCATGCCTGGGATGCACGAGGATTTGGACAGACCGCCTGGGTTCCCCGTTATGACTATTACCACTTCTTTGATTATTTGCGCGATCTGCACAGCGCTTTAAACACCCTATTTGCTGAAACCGAGGCCGAGCAGGTCTTGCTCCTGGGGCACTCCATGGGCGGAATGATTGCCTCTTTGTACGCGGGCGTTTATCCCGAGCGGGTGGCGGGTTTGATCAATCTTGAGGGCTGGATGGTTCCTGATACCTCGCCTCAGTCTCTACCCCAGCGTCTACGGGACTGGTTGACCCAGTGCGGTGATGTCAATGGGCTGATGCCTTTTGCTCGCTATCCGAGTCCAGAAGCTGCGCAAGAACGTATGCGGCGTCAGGATCCTCGCCTGACCCCGGCACAGATTGAATATCTCAGTGCGCCTATTTTGGCCCAGGACGCAACAGGCTATTTTTGGCGGCATGATCCCCTGCATCGCACCCGTTCGCCCCAGCCCTTTCGCTTGGATCAGGCCCAGGCTTGCTGGGAAGCCATTACCGCACCCCACTTACTCTTGTATGGAGCGGATTCGCCCATTTGCCAGCTCGCTGATCGCGACGTGCGCTGGCGCAGTTTTGGGGTGGATCAGGGGAACCGAGACACCCGGGTACAATGTATTGCCGAAGCGGGCCACAATCTGCACTTGCACCAACCTGTGGCCATTGCCCGTGTCATACAGGATTGGCTAGGAGCGAGGCCCCAGTTCAAAGACTTGCCAGGAGCCTGATTTTTGCAGCAGCTTGAGACCAAAAAAGCCGCGCAGGTCTTTGAGGTATCCTTGCTCAGTTTCTGAAACCACCAACCACTTTTGGGTCAAAATGGGCGTCCTGGGGTAGTGTTCATTACGAAAAGCCTGGGTTTTGCCGTGCTTTAAAGCCTGGGTCCAGGCCGAGGCGTGGGGCAAGACCGAGCCTGCCACCAGACGGGGCATAAACAGGCGGGCGCTTTCGGGGGTGCTAAAAAACAGCGTGGTGTTATGCAGAGACTGTTGCTTCAGCCATTGGCTGAGCAAATAGCGGGGCTGGGCCTGCTGGGTCAGCCATTGTTCTTGGGGAAAGCCATGGTGCACAATCCACACCGGAAAAACGCTGACCACAAAGGCGCCCAGTAAGGCGAGCGTGCCGATGTATTTGCGCGCCAGGGGGTTTGGCCACAGGGCCGCCACGCCCAGTGGGATACCCATGACCAACGCAAGATAAAGACTGCTCTGTTCAGAAAGCAGCGCCAGCGCGGTCAGCGCAACAAAACCCAGCCACCACACAAGCGGAGTCTGGGGGCTTTTTTCCTGTTTTTTCAGGCGTTGACCCGTTGCATACAGCAGACCGGTCACCCCCAGGCTGCTACAGGCAATGAGCACGCCCAGAAGACTCCAACGGCCGCCGTGAACGGTAAGCCACCCCTGCTGTAAAGCTCCTGTTTCTGTTTGAAACAGCCAGTACAGGGCCGGTGAAGCACCCAACAGTACAGCAGCCCAAAAGCGCCAGGTGCTCGCTTGTTTGGCGTGGCAAAAAAGGTCCCAGAGCATCCAAACGCCAATAAAAGCCATGGGCCACAAAGGTGCGGCATAAAGGGCCAGGAGCAGATTTAAACCCACTGCAATACGCTGGGGGAAATACCATTGGGATGCAGCCGGTCGACTGCCCACCAGCACAAGAGCGGTCATGAGAAAGCCCAGGGCCACCAGTGAGGCCGTGGGGTACAGGCTGTAACGCAAGAAAAGAGGGTTAAAGGCCACCACAAACAGGGTGGCCAATAAAATACTTAAGCGCTCGTGACGGGCGTGGTAACCCCTGAGGGCCAGCAGACGAACGGCCCATAAACCTGTTAAAAAAGCCACCCATAAGGCCCAGCATGCGCTCATGAATTGCACTGCCCAGAGGCTATGGGTGCCCAATAGCAAGCCGGGCAGTGTTACCAGTAAGGCACTTAAGCGGGTGACATTCAGCGCATTTTCAACGGGTAAGGCCATTACCTGGTGAAGTTTGTTTAAGGGATAGGCTTCACTGTGAAGGGGACCCGGTTGAGCCACATCTTGCAGCAATTGCTGAAAGCCCAGAAAAGGAGCCTGGGCGACCTGCTGTCCCCAATGGAGAAGCTCCGCGCTTTCAGGGGCCAACACAAAGGTGTCAAAATACAGGCAACGCAAAGCGAGGATGACTCCAAAACACCCCCAGATCCAGGGGGAGCGAAGCACCGTAAACAGTGAAGGTGGCGAGGCCACTACTTGACTTGATAAGCCAGGATTTTAGACGTGGCGGGGAAGTCTGTTAAACTTTCCTGTCCCGCCTGAAACTGAAAGCCACCTTCCAGCATGTTCCTGAGGCTATCTCTGAGGGACTCTTGAAAAATAGCGTGGGGCGCGTTCAGCTTGCTATCTAAAGCCATAATCGCATCGGCAAAGGGCTGATCTTTCACCTGTTTTAGAAGGGTAGCCAGCACGGTACCATGCACATAAGAAGAGGGCAGATCCATGTCTGTAGAAACCGCCAGCAGCTCTTGAAGCGCAGCGCTGTCCCCTTGATACGCTTTACCCACCAGGGTGGCATAATTTAAGGGCAGCGCTTTCAGTTGTTCCTCGCAGCAGCTATAGTCGATTTGGTTGAGGGGCTCAGGCACAGGGTCTGGCCAGTTATTGTTCTGTGCTGGACAGGCACTTAAAGCCGTGGCCAGCAGAAAGCATGAGAGCAGTTGTTTTTTCATAATTTTCCCTTTAATGTATAAGCAGATTAACCAAAAATAACCTTAACAGCAAGTCATTAACAGCATGTTTACATTTCCTAAAGCGATTTTGGCACGTTACACCCCCTTAGAAACCCTGGGGCAAAGTCAGGGGGCTTTGACGCAGCGCGTACGCGATGAAGACACGGGTGAAACCGTGATTTTAAAGTCAATTGCCCTGGCCAAAGCCACCAGTTGGAAGCAGTTAGAATTATTTCGGCGAGAGGCCCGAACCCTCACGCAATTGGATCACGGTCACATTCCGCGTTTGTGCAATTATATCGAGGCGCTGCACGAAAGCCAGCCCAGCTGCCATTTGGTATTAAGCGAGCTGCCCGGCGAGTCGCTGGCCAAACGGGTGTATGCCAAAGGGCCGTTGACGGCAATGCAAGCCTTTCAAGTGGCCCATCAGGTGCTTGAAATTTTGACTTATCTCCATCATTTTCACCCGCCTGTGG
This sequence comes from Candidatus Sericytochromatia bacterium, assembly GCA_964229355.1. Classification (GTDB taxonomy): domain Bacteria; phylum Cyanobacteriota; class Sericytochromatia; order UBA7694; family UBA7694; genus CAXRDE01. Next base: position 217,017 of record CAXRDE010000004.1, read on the forward strand.
TACACCGCGATTTAAAACCTTCCAATTTATTATGGGAGCCCGAAAAGGCCGTTTATTTAATTGACTTTGGGGGAACCCAAAAAAATCTCGCCGAGGGCGAGACGGTGGTGGGCACCTATGGCTATATGGCCCCGGAGCAGTTCGCGGGCAAAGCCCGACCCACCGCAGACCTGTACGCGCTGGGGACCAGCCTGATTTTTTTGCTTTCGGCCTATGAACCGGCCAACTTGCCCCAGCGGGACATGTGCTTGCAGTTTCGTTCGGTGGTGGACTGTCCTGCGGCCATGGCAGACTGGATTGAGCAATTGATTCAGCCAGACCCTCAGCAGCGCTTTCATTTTGCTGAAGATGCCCTGGAGGTGCTCAAAGCGCTCTTTGTGGATTGGCAACCCTATACTTTGCAGCCGCCGCCTCCACCCTTGCAGGAACACACCCTATCGCAGCAGACCATGGCGTTGACCACGCAAACAAGCGTTCAGGAGGATCCACAACGGCACCCCAGGGTAGATATTTTGCAACAGCGCTATCGCCTGTTGCGCCAGTACTCTCAACGGGATGCGGTGAGCACTTATGAGGCCGAAGATTTACACCGTCAGTCGCGGCGGGTGATTCTTAAAACCATTGCCTTTCATTTGTTGACGCACTGGAAGGATTATGAACTGTTTGAGCGGGAGTTGAAGGTACTCAAGCAGTTAGCGCATCCGGGCATTCCGCAGATTTTGGATAGCTTTGAGGTGCACACCCCAGAGGGGCACTTGTTGTGCATGGTGCGGGAGCATATTTCGGGGCTCTCCCTGGCGGACCGTCTCGAGCAGGGTTGGCGGCCCCACATTGACGAGGTGTACCATATTGCCCGGCAATTGCTTGAGATTTTGGTGTTTTTACACCAGCAGAGCCCGCCGGTGGTCCATCGGGATATTAAGCCTTCAAATGTGCTCTACACCGAAGAGAAAAAAGTATACCTGATTGATTTTGGAGCGTTGCATGAGCATTTTCAGCTGAAGTTTACAGGCGGTTCGACGGTGGTGGGCACACTGGGATATATGGCCCCCGAACAGAGTACGGGGCACACCACGCCCGCTAGCGATCTGTACGCCACGGGCTTAACCCTGATCCATTTGCTGTCGGGCATTCATCCGTCGGAATTGCCCCACTTGAACTTAGAGGTGCAATTTGCAGAAAAGGTGAACACCAGTGAAGCCATGGTGCGCTGGCTAAAGCAGATGAGCGCCGCGCGCTTAAGCCAACGCTTTCATACCGCTGAAAGTGCTTTAAAGGCACTTGAACAACTGGATCAGCAAGCCCTGGTGCTCAGTGAGCAAGAGGTTCAGCGCCCCGCGTGGTATCTCAAAAAAGATGCCCCGCTTCAGATCAATGAAACCTTTGCAGGATTGGCTTTGCGAGCGCAGCCCCTGGCCAATGACCATCTGATTTGGCTGGCCCTGGCCAGCGGCCTGGTGCCGCTGGGCATTTTGATGGGCTTTTGGCTGTTACCGATGATCGGGATGTTTAATCTGTTGGCCTTGCCCACTTTTGCGGGCCTGTTTGTGAACCACATGAAGCGCTTAGGCGAAGAACACCATTACAGCATCCATATCGACAAAGACTTTTTTACCTACCACGCTTATCGGGAGCACAAAGACGCCCAGGGGGTTCCCTTTCAAGAAACCCTCGAAAAACGGGAGTATCTGACCCAGCATATTCGCTCAATTTATTTAAGCCCCGGCGGTATCAATTATCAAATGACCATTCAGACCCAACCCCCAGGCGGCAGCGCGCCCTCAATGAAGGTGCTGGGCTTGCCCATTGCCAACAATGCCTACCAGGCACGCTTTATCGTCGAGCGCCTGCGGGAGACGGTGCGGTTTTACCAAAACAAAAAACCCTGAGAAGTCATAGACTTCTCAGGGTGGGCACGCCTGTGGATAGTGTGAAGGCAGTTAAGTTAGAGGCTATCTTTCCTTAACTTTAAGTATTGTAACACAATGTGTATTTTTGTAAAGCGTTTTTTGGAAATTTTTTTTGTTATGCTATGCATATCTGCGGTGAAAAAAATGCGCTTCATTTATTTGCCCATTCATTTGCCCGATCAAGGAGTTTAACCATGGGTGTAAAAACCACTGTGCTGGCCCGTCTATTGTCTCTGGGATGCGTCAGTATTGTATCTTTCAGCGGGACAGCAGCCCTGGCCCAAAGTACTGCCTGGCAGCAGCGTATACAACAGGGTCAAAAAGCCCTGGCTCAGGGCCAATATATCCAGGCCTTAAACGCGCTTGATCAGGCCATTGCCCAAAACCCCAATGCTGCGGAGGCGTATTTAAAACGGGCTGAAGTGTACGCCCAGATGGGCAACCACAGTGCGGCGCTGCAAAATTTTAATGCGGCCACCACCCTGAACCCCCGTGACGCTAGCGCATGGCTTCAACGCTATGGGTATTTTATGAAAAAGAACATGCCAGCCCAGGCGGAGTATGATTTGACCGAAGGCTTGCGCCTGATGCCTTACCATCCTGAATTGAACTATGCCTATGCCCTGCACCTGCTTAACAAAGGCGATAAAACCAGTGCCTTAAATACCTTGCATACCTTGCAACAACTGCAGCCCATGCCCGCCACAACCCAGGCCGTGGCACCGGTTTTTATTCGGGGCAGTGCCTTGCGAGCTCAACTCTACGCAGAAGCCCGTGCGTTTGCCCCCTATGGTCAAGAGCTCAATTATTTAATTGCCACCCAGCCTCGGGCGGCAAAACTGTACTGGAATCGGGCCCTGTGGCATAAAAACTACGCCCGAGATCTGGCCAGTGCCAAAAGTGATCTGAACAGCTATCTTTATTTGCAACCCAAAGACGGCCGGGCCTATGCCTTACGGGCTGAAATTAATTTGGCCGGCAATTTATGCAAAGATGCCCTTGCAGACCTTAAAATGGCTTGCAAACTCGGCCAGCAGACTGCCTGTTATAAGCAGGCGCCCTGCAAATTGCCTGTGGCTCCAGCTCCCAGTGCTTCACCCAGTGCTTCACCAGGAGGCGCTCAATCATGAGAACGCTACTCAAAATTGTGCTTTCAGCCCTGGCGCTGATGCTGTGGTCTCAGGTACTCACAGGCATTCATGTGGATAATTTTGTGGCCGCGCTGATTGCCACGTTTGTGTTGGCGGTGGTGAATGGGGTGGTGCGCCCCATTGTGACCCTGTTAACGCTGCCCTTGACCTTTTTAACCCTGGGCCTCTTTTTGATTGTGCTCAATGTGTTCTTTATTTGGTTGGCAGCGCTTTTAACTCCCGGTTTTCGGGTAGAGGGCTTTTGGGTGATTCTGTTGTTTGGTTTCCTAATGGGAATCACCCAATCCGCCATCGATAAAGCCCTTACGAAAGATTAATCAGCGATCAATCGCTTTTGGGGGCCACCTTTAACTCGGCTCCGGCCAGAACGCGAACCGCATCTTTGGCAGAGAAAATGCCTTTGACCATATCGCCCCGGGCAATGACCAGGCGACGGATATTGTTTTCCATCATAATGCGGCAGGCTTCGCGCACGGTGGTTTCGGGCGGCGCGGTAATGACCTTGCGATGCATAAACTCGCGCACGGGCAAGTCCAGCAGAGCCAGTGACTGTTGTTCTAAAATTTCACCGCCCTCCTGGCTGGCAAAAGAAGACACCGCTGCCTGACTGAAAATTTCTTTGGTAATGTCTGACATGGTAATAATCCCGATCAGACCCTTATTCTGATTGACCACGGGCACCCCGGTGATACCCCGTCGGTTGCAAATGCTGGCCACCTGCTCTAAGGTGGTGGACTCTAAAATGCAGACCACCTTACGGACCATGACGTCTTTGACCTGTAAATCGTCAATGTCGTAGTGATCTTCTTCAGGGAGTTCTGCAGGGGTTTCATAGGTTTTTAAGTGCTCATCGGGGACAGGGTCACGGACTTCAGAGAGGTATTTTTGCAAACCCCAGGTGGAAATATCTGCTTGCGAACTTAAATTGACCATGTCCTGTTCGTAGCTCCTTTGAAATTGTTGATCTTGGGGGGGACGTTGGGGCGTGGCCGAGGACCGCGCGGTTGGGGCTGTTGTCGTGTTCGGGGGCTCGGAACGGTTGTCTAGCTGCTGTTTGGCGCGGTCTGCGATTTCGCGGCGCTCGCGCAATTGTTCAGAAAAGCTCCGCCACTGCTCGACGGCGTCCATGCTTCCGATGCCGCCCCGAATGGCGCTAACCGCATTGGCTTTGGGAATGGCATAGGAAACAGGATCCACGCGGGCTTCGTCGTCGCTTTTGTCATAGCTGAATGCGGGGTATTCGTCCTCGATGTTGTACATCCCCACCACATTCTTTTCGGTCATCAGCCTACCTCCAGCATTTTCTTTTATCAAAGCACATCTTTTGCAAAAAATTTGTTTTTTTTACAGAAAAACTTCACAAAGGGATCTGAAATTACAGACCATACTCCGCCAAAAATGACCACCACAAATCCGCTTCCGTTTGAGGCGCAGACTGACCGGTTTGTGCTTCAAAGGCCGCTCTGACTTTTTGGGCAAAAGGGCTTTGCTCTGTGCTCAGAGCGCTTAAGGGCCCCACCCAGGCGAGCTTTAAAGCGGGGACCACATGGGTGTATTGATTTACCAGGGTATAGGCCGCTTCTGTGGGCGCTGTATCACAGGTTTGAACGTAGTTTTTAAGCAGGGGAATCAACTGCGCTACCAGCGCTTCATAATCCGCTCGCTCTGGCAGTAAACTGGGCAGATGAAGCACCTCTACATGGCCCAGGTGGCGTAACATCTGGGTCTGTTCAGGAAACCAGGAGAAATACCCCATGCCCTGACCAATTTCGAGATAGTAGCCCCAGGCGTTGGCGATGGGTGTCGCCAGGGGTAGATCGTCGCTCTGTAAAAGCGGAGATAATTCTTGAGAAGAGAGTGGCGTTTGCCAGGATACAGTATTCATGCAGGCTATTTTAGCACAGCGCTTCGGGGCGGCTATGTTAAAATGATGCATATTTAAAGTTTGGAGCCTATTTCTCATGCGTCGCTTTACCCTTTCTGTTTTCACGTTACTTAGCTTAAGCTGGACGGCTACAGCCTGGGCTGGTGATCTTCCCCGCTTAGAAGCCCGCTTAGATGCCCCCATGGAAAAACTCTTACAGGCCCAGAACCACCGTGAAGTCATTGGCTTTGACAGTCAGTTTAAAGCCCTCGCCAAAGGCTGTGAAACCTGCGTGAGCTACCGCCTTGAAATTCCCAAACACGTGCAACGGGATACCCTGATGGATGTGACCCTGAGCTTTAAAAACAAACAGCCCGTACTCAGTGGGCGCATGCTAAATGCCTTGCAAAAAGACCTGCTGGTGCAACACGTGGAAGCCCTGTATGGCAAAGTGGACAGCAGTGCTTTAGAGGTGTTTCCTTTTCGTCAGGTGGGCGCCGATTACGCCATTGCCAATAAAAAAGCCGTGAATCTGTATGTGAAGCCTCAGGCTGTAGCGGGCGATAACCTGGCCACGCAAATGCGTCTGGGTACCGCCATGGAGGTGTTGGAATATTCCGCCGATGGCCGTTTTGCCAAAGTGCACCTGGCTGATGATGGTTACATTGCCTGGGTGGAGCGCAAAGATATTCAAGAGGGTGATCTGAACAGTTATAACGCATGGAAAGACCACCAAAATGTACTGGTGGTGGCTGAACTGCCTAATTTTCACTATGGCACTCGCTTAAAGTTGGTGAAAACGCAGGCCGATAGCTTTCTGGTGGCTTTGCCCAATGGCAGCACCCTGACACTGTCTAAAAACGATGCCCAACTTCACCCCAAAGGCCCATTGCCCGGTGCCGATGCCATTATTGCCACGGCAAAGCAATACCTGCCCAAAGGCCCTCACGGCGGCGGCACCTATTTGTGGGGGGGCACCCTGGGCAAGCGTCTGGATTGCAGCGGCTTTGTGCAAACCACTTACCGCATGAACGGCGTGTTTTTGCCCCGGGATGCGGATCAACAAAAAGGCTTTACCCAACGGGTCGGCAATACCCTGGCCCAATTGAACGAACTTAAGCCGGGTGATCTGGTGTTTTTCAGCGGCAACGGAAAATACCCCACCCATGTGGGGCTTTATATCGGGAATAATCAGGTGATTCACTCTTCTGCCAAGGGGCAGTACGACGGCATTAAAATCAACAGCCTCAAAGGCGGGGGCACCTACGACCAATACCTGCAAAAAATATATTTCGGCGGTGGGCGTGTGACCCGCTCGTTATAAGCTGAATTTATCCATCAAACTCTATTTTTAAGGCCTGCAATGAACACCCCGTCGATTTCTCTTCCCCACACCCCTGACGTCCCCGATATTTCACTGGTGGCCCCCATGTACAACGAAAGTGAGGGCATAGACGCTTTTTTTGATACCGTGATTCCCATTTTGGGCAGCTTGACCGAAGCCTGGGAAATTATTTGTGTCAACGATGGCAGTCGGGATACCACCTTAGAACAGTTGCAGGCGCACCACGCCAAAGAACCGCGTATTAAAGTGATCAACTTTTCGCGCAATTTTGGCAAGGAGGCGGGCACCACAGCGGGCATTGACTTTTCGCGGGGCAAAGCGGTGATTCCCATTGATGCGGATCTACAGGACCCCCCGGAACTGATTGTGGAAATGGTGGAAAAATGGCGCGAAGGCTACCAGGTGGTGTTGGCTACGCGCAAAGCCCGGCAAGAAGACACCTGGTTTAAGCGCTCGTCAGCCCTGATGTTTTACCGTTTGATCTCTGCCATGTCAGAAATCGACATTCCCAAAAATACCGGTGACTTTCGTTTGATGGATCGTCAGGTGGTAGATGCCATTAAGCTCTTGCCCGAAAAAACCCGCTTTATGAAGGGCATTTTTGCCTGGTTGGGTTTTCGGACCACCACCATTTACTTTGATCGGCCTCAGCGCTTTGCGGGCGAAACCAGTTGGAATTACTGGAAGCTCTGGCGCTTTGCCTTAGACGGCATTTTTGCTTTTACCACTTTGCCTTTGCAGGTGTGGACCTATCTGGGCGCTTTTATTTCGCTTCTGAGCTTTGTGTACGCCTTTGTTTTGATTGCCCAAACCCTTATTCAGGGCGTGGATGTGCCTGGATACGCCTCCACCATGGTGTCCATTCTCTTTTTGGGGGGCATTCAGTTGATCTCGCTGGGCATTATTGGCGAGTATATTGGTCGTATCTACAAAGAGGTCAAGGGGCGTCCCATTTACATTGTGCAAGACACCCAGGGTTTTTATGACGATCCTCTGGATGCCTCGCCTCACGTGGTTGCCTGAGCCCTTAAGCGTCTATTGCGCCCCTTGTACCCAGGTGCCAGGCACCAGGCTCGGGAAGTTATTAAACACCGTTTGGTTTTTATAGTCACCAGGGGTTTTGGGGTAATAGGGTGCGCCCACCAGTGGGTTCTTCTGCAGAGAGCGGTCAAAGTAGTATTCCCGTTTGATTTTGAAGTACTCTGAGAAGTTGACGGATTCCCGGGAGTAGATGGTGCCGTAAAACGTTAGCTTGTCTTTGTAAGACTCGTAAGGCGGTTCAATAGAGCAAGCATTGGTCACCAGATTGATGCGCTGTAAATTGGGGATGGGCGTGCTATAAAGATGCGCTTGAACCCGTACGCGATTGCCTGCGACCAATTGACCGTGGATGGTTAAGTTGTCTTCATAGGTGTCTGCTGTGCCACCTGAACTACAGCCTAAAAAACTTTGTTTGGTGTAGCCATTACCCATCGGCGTTACTGAAATTTTCACGTCCTGGGTGGCAAAAAGTCCTAAACCATCTAAGGATCCAACCAGTTGTCCGCTGGTATTGCGATAGCGGGTGCCGTCGGTATTGGTAACCCATTCGACCCCTGAATCAGTAATGGTGCTGATTCCTCCACCCCTCGTGTTTGAACGTGTATAGGGCGTTGTGGGTTGGGCGGACAATTGACGCATTTCACTTTTTTGAGAGGGGGTGGCGTAAAAGTCGTTATGGTATAAGACATTGCCCACGATGACAATATCACCATAATTATATTGGGCTTCGTTCTCAGGCGTATCAGGCGTCGGTGTAGTGGTAAAAGACAAAATAGAGAGCTGGCCATTGACAATGGTGGCTTCGCCAACGGCATCGCTGGCGTATCCTGGGAGGAAGTCAAGACAATGGGCCTGATAGCCTACGCAAGTGTTTCCCTGCGGTTTCATATTTCCAATGAGTACCGTTGCATCCCGTACTAAAATCACCTTTTCAGGCGGGATCTGACGGAACAGATAACGGTGATAATCTGAATTTAACTGAGTATTAGCGACTTTCATGTAGTCTATCGAGGTGGCTTTATCATTGACCCAGATGGGCTCTGTTTTGTTATAGTCATCTGTTGTTGCAATAATACGTTGCCCAGCGGCACTTCCTGCGTTATAGGTTTGTTCTCGCTTGCCAAAATAAACAGCGCGAAAATCCACTTGAGGAGGACTTGTGTTGGGATGTGTAGAAGGAAACTTGCCGACAATATAGCCTTTGCTATAATCACTGGTGTTAAAGGGGGCAGAGCCCAGTCCAGAGGCGTTGATACTACCATCTCCATTGCGAGGCAGCGTCACACCCAGGGTAAGCTCTAAATATTTATTGAGCTGTTCCAGTTGGTTCTTGTAATTGCCAATGTCCGAAGTGGCTTTGAGTAAAGGCACCACATGAGAAGCTGCTGAGGTGGGTTTGTAAGCATTACTCGCAAACTTCAAAAAGGTATTATCTACCGTCGCAGGTTGTACTGAAATCACGGGATCTTCAGACACATTATTGGTAATGGGGTGGGTGTGTGTCCATGTATCAGCATCATAATCACTCACACTATTGGCGCCTAAATCAGCTCCGGCTACATTGGTATGGCCATGAGAAGTTTGATAAAAAGGATAGTTCGTGGTGGAAGGATGGGTATGCTGATAAACATACTGGGGGGTTCCGCCTGAATACGTCATTTTTTCTTGTATTGAGATAGGACTATGCGAGATTAATCTGGCCCGATAGACTTCTCCAGCACCAAACTCTCTGGAGGTATCGGGATAGGCGTTCCAGGCAAGAATATTGGGTGAACTGAATTTGAAGTGGGTATCTACGGAATAAGTGGTGGCACCCACGGTGATTTTTGTAATCGGCCAGGCTTGTCCCCTGTATCTCATACCCTGATAAGCGGTGTCCAGAACCAGAGGCGAAGGAATACCTTTATCCACAGCGCCGGATGGTTTTGTGACGTTCACGATTTTTTCGCCTTCGGGAGACATAAAGTGCACGGAATATGTGGCGCCATCAGCAGGGCGGGCTCCTAACCACTCAATACGGTAGTAACGGCCATAAGGAATAAAAGCATAGTTTCCGGCGTTGCTTGGCGGCGGCTCAACTTCTGGACGTACGCGAGGAGCCGTTGCCCATTGGGCACCGAGATCAGCCATCAGGATGCCCCAAAAAGGACGACGCCATAAGGCGATCTCCTTGGCATTTCCGGGGTCTGCATACAATTCATCCATCATGTTACTGCCGGATTTGGTGACCTTGTAAGCGCCTGAATAGGTATCGTCCATACTTTCCCAAACAAAACGAAAACTTTGATTGGTGTGCACGGGACCATAAAAGCCATAGGAAGTCATTTGGCCTAGCATGCCCTGTGGGGAATCCGGCTCATAAGCTGTATTGGCAGAAATCTGCATCGTTTCATCGGACTCCAGCATGTACCCTGAGGGGCCCTGGTCATCGGGATCACGGCTGTCCATGCTCAGCACGCCGTAAACGGTCTGGGGGCGAGCGTTGGGAATTTCATTGCCCTGGGCATCGGTGAGCCAGGCTTTGACCTTGACGCCTACAAAGTTGCCGGGGCAACTGCCACCGGGCACGCTGGCGTCGCAGAGTTTGTTGCCGTAAACATCATAGCCCACTTGCTCCACCAAATCACCGGGAATAAAGCCCACGTCGGAGCCCAGAACGGTCTTATTGCCAAAAATATCGCGTTTTTGACCGGTTTCGATGGTGTATTCGTAACGCCCAATAATGCGTGAGCTGGTGTCGAGAGGATTTTCATAAACAGCGTGCAGGTCTTCAAAATCATCGTCCACAGGACTTTTTTGACAGCGCAGGCGATTGGCATTGCCTAAGGTGCAGTCTTGCTCAATTTCCGTAGCGGGCAATTGGGTCCAATCGCCGCCCACCGCAGACAGTTTGGCCCGTACCTGCTGAAAACCAATTTCGGCCACGTAAGCGGAGGTAATGGTGGCTTGTTCAAAACCGGTGCGTTGGGTTTGAAAGCGGGTGACGCCCATAAAGGTGAGCGCGAGGATCATCATCACGGCGATCAACGACAATACCATGGGGATTGATACCCCCCGTTGTCCCTGGCGGTAAAAATGTTTATTCACTGCGTAACCTCACTTCTGTGCTCAATTCAATCCCGGGTTTAATCTCGTCGCCGATGCGGGCGCCTTGCATGACCAGGCGAATGCGGATAATTTTGCGAAAGTTCTCATTTAAAAAGGTTTGAAGGGCCACCGCTCCCTCGTCGGTCTGAATCGTGCTGAGCTGGCTGTCGAGGGTGGCGTTCATTTGGCGCTCTAAAAGCGGATAGGTAAACTGGATTTCGGCCACTTCTTTGGCAACCACAGTGCGCTCAGGTTCAGGGCTACTCTGAAAATTGGTGCTGGTAGCCGTCAGCGGGCGTTGTACTTCTCGCAGCAGTTGATTGTCTTCTAAGCGGTAGGTTACCCGTTCAATGACGCTTGTGCCGCCGGGACCGGGTGCCACGGCTTTGTAATACACCAATGAATTGCTGCCGCCCACATCAGGGTTGGGATACCACTTGTGGTAGATGTCGGTACCCATCTGGGTGGCAAACCAGCGGGCTGCGGGCATGGCAGGATCAATGACAACACCCGCGGTACTGGGATAAGGATAAAGTTCTTTGGCGGTATAGGGCAGGGCGGGAAGGGTGTCCCAGGCAGGGGTTGCGTTAAACAGACGGGGGCGGGCCACACTGGCGCTCTTGATTTCACGGGTGAGGCGAGACAGAGCCTGTTGGGCAACAGAGGTGTTTTCAGCGCTCTCCTGGCCCACTTTCAGGGTACGGCTGGTGTACATAAAAAAACCAATGGCGCCACCCAGTACGCCAATGCCAATGACCAGTGCCACCAGACTTTCCACCATAGTAATGCCCCGTTGCTGTAAACGATAGACTTGCATTAATTGGCACCTCCCGTACGGGTCAGGGTGGTGCCCATGGTGACAGCCCGTCCCGCGCCACCGGGCCAGCTCAGGGTCAGGGTCACCTGAATGGTGTCATCCACAGCGCCCGGACCATTGGCCGAAAAGCTGTAAAAACGTTGCACTTGCATGGGCTTGGTACCGGCCTCAGGAGCGGTGACGATTTCTCCGGTGGCCTTTACAAACAAGGGGTTACCCTGGGTGTCGTCGGCCAGAACGGCGGTAGGGGTGCCCTCGCTAACAATGGCGTTGGCGCCTTGAAAGCCTTGCAATTGCACTTCTTCTAAAATACGTTGGGCCGCCTGAACGGCTCCGCTGCGTTCTTTGGTCTGGTTGCTCGATTTAAAACTGTAAGACATCATGGGCGAGATCATCATGATCAGCATGCCCAGGAGCAAGGCTGCTACTAAGGCCTCCACCACGGAGATTCCCTGTTGTGAATGGTTTTTAATTGCCATAGGGATTATATCCCTGGGGGGTGGTGTTTTGCGTGGGGGCCTGTGCGGGTGGGGCCTGTTGGGTTGGCGGGGCTTGCGCTGCAGGAGCCTGTGTTGAAACCGGCGTTTGGGGCTGCACGGGTGCTGGCTCCGCAGGCGTGGTGGCTGCTGCTTCAGGGGTTGGGCCATACTCCGGAAAATACTGGCGGGGAAAACCCGCCGCATCCATATCGATGGGTTCGCCACTGCCGGTTTTCAGGGGGAGGCTCGAAGGGCTGGGAATCAATTCGTTATTGGCGGTAATCATAATCGGCATATCGCCTACCTTTTTCCAGCCTTTGAGTTCTGCGGGTTTGTAGGTTAAGACGCTACCGTCTTTGTAGGTGATAGCTACGGTGCTTTGGCCCCCGTAATACGCTTTGTTTACGGCTTCTAAGTTTGTATAGTCAAAGACCTGGCCGGAGGGGCGGTAATCGGCGGGGAAGTAAGTGATTTGGGCCACGGTCACCGCATTTTGCGCCAGCGCTGCTTTCATGTCTTCAGGGAGCTGAGCTTCTAAAGTGGCCACATCTACCGTGGGTTCATCGGACCATTGTTTGACCATTGTTTGCAAAAATTGGCCCGGAATGCCGGAGGCAATAAAAACCGCCAGACCCACAAACCCCATGGTCAGAAGGGCCACCTGCTGGTTCATGCGGGACTGGAACCAATTTTGTTGGCGATCGGGCACTTTAAAGAGCAAGCGGGCAATGGTTTCTTTGGCAAACTTGTAGTCGGGGTCCAGACGCAGCGCCGTTTCAAGCTCGGTTTCAGTGAAGTTGTACCATTTCTTCTCGGCGTAAGCGATGGCCAAATGCACCCGATACAAGGGGCGGTGAGGGTATAAAGCAGCCACTTCTTTCAGGTAGCGCAGGGCCAGATCCGTTTCGCTACGCTTCCAGGCGCGAATGCCCTCTTTAAAAAGCATCTCAATACGCTCCTGGCTGGGCACGTTTTTGCGGCCCAGGGTGGTGAGATCGTAGCGCGCGCGCATGACGGGATCACTGAGCGTTTCGTAGGCGCGGGTCAGTTGCAGCATTTTCTCGGCGGCCTGTAGACGCACATCACCATCGGCACTTTTTAAATTAAGTGCCATAGACTCTTCTTGAAAGGCGGTTTCCACTTCGCTGTGCGTGGCAGAAGGCTCTAACTGAAGCAGTTCATAGTAATTGGGGTCTGTTAAAAAGGCCTGATCGAGCATGCATACTTCCTTCTCCTTGTATTATAGGAAAATTCTGGCGAAGTTTGTGGATTTTGGGTTTAAGAACAGACCAGTATTGCTTAAAGAAAAGGTTAAAAAACAATCACTTCTTCGTTTTTACCCGCAAAGGGGAAGCTGTCGACGCGGTACCCTTGCTCGCTATTGACGTTAAAGATCCGGCTCACCTGTTCGGTATCTTCGTGGGTAATGTACAGGGTCCGTTGATCCTGTGACAAAGAGAGGTGTCGCGCTTCGTTCGCTGGTAAGGGAATGGCGGGCATGCGGCGTAAAAAAGCCCCGCGCAGTTCGAAGCGTTCCACGCGATTGTCAATGGTGGCGTAGAGACGGGTCCCGTCTTTGCTAATGACAGAGCTGTAGAGAATACCCACGGCCTTTTGCAGGGCCACCTGGCGGTTCACTGAGCCTTGCTTAATATCGAAGGCGTAAAGGCTCACTTCACCTTTTAACTGGTGAAAGGCATAAAAGAATTTACCCTGGGGAGACAAAAGGCCCACGTTGTTACCAAAGGGGACGCCGTGGGGAAACTTCTGTTGGTCCACCACCTGCTGGGCGTCAATGTCAACGGTAGTACGCTCAATGTTTTCATCGCCAAAGTATACCGACTGAATCAAGTTGGGACGGTCTCCCCACTCCAGCAGGCCCGCCGGAAAGTGAGAGGCCAGGTATTCCCAGGCGCCGGTGTTTAAGTCGTTGCGCAGCAGTCCACCAATGCCGCCCTCTTTGGCGGATACAAAGACCGACTGGTCGCGGACCTGCACATCAATGGGCAAGAGTCTGGCCTGAGAAAAAGAGAGGGAACGATCGAGAACAAATGTCTTGAGATCCAGCACATACAGATCATATTCAGGTTGTGCTGCCCCCGAGCGTACCGAGAGATACAGTTTGCCCTGGGGGTGATCGCCGGTCATGGTCAGCACCCGGCCCGGTACGTCAATGCGACGCACCCAACGGGTTTGCAGGTTCATAATTTTGAGGGTAGAGCGGTTGTTTGTGGTGGGCTCAATCACACATAAATACTGGTCTTGCTGACGCTGAGGGTCAAATCCAGGATCCATGTTTTGGGCCTGTTGGGCCCTCAGAGAAGCAGCGGGAACGGATCCCTGACGTACAGGAACACTCTGACAAGCGATTAGAAGAGAGACGCTTGCCGTTGCAAACGCCAGGGCGCGTTTCACTTAAAGCAGACCTGCCAGTTCATAGCGTTCTTTGAGATCATTATAGACATCGCGCCAGCCATTGTTGGCGGCGAGTTTCACCGCCAGTTGCGCTTCACCCGGCGTGGTGCGGTAACGAGAACTCACTTGTCCACCTTCACGGACCACGGTTTGTACGCTTACAGTGCTGTTACCCAGGGGGCGACGAATCAATTGTAAGGTCATTTCTTCGCCACTGCTTTGCTCAATGATCATGTTGAGTTCGGTGCGATCGGCGTTGTATTCATAACGCGAGTCTACCACGCCGCGGGCGGGGGTGTTTTGGGCGGTCAGGGCGGGGTTTGGGGGCAATACGGGGCTTACGCCCTGGCGAGGACCTGCACAGGCCACCAGCACCATCGATAGACCCACCAAAGGCAGACATTTGTTCATGATTGACAACTCCTTCTGATACGCAATGCTTATTTTCCTTTAATTTAGCACAAATTTAAACTTTTCGCAAAGATCTGCGCCAAATTACCAGCGACCGCCACCGAGGGTCGTGGCGAAGAACTGCTGCACCTGTTTAACGCCCTGATCAAAGCCAATGCGCCCCATATAACTGCCGGAGCGCAACGCCTCAATGCGGTCGGGTTCAAGCTTGTAAATCATTTTGTCCGTGGGCAAAATATAGTCGTTGTCTTCCACCATGCCATTTTTTTTGGTGATGATGTAGTTCATAATATCCAGGGTCTCAAGACGGGTGGCCTCTTTAAGGGCATAGTATTTCGATTCCTGAATAATGCTGTCTACATCATTGCCCTGAAACTCCCCTTTTTGGGGGGGCATAGAGGCATCGACCTTGCCATGAATATCGGTGATTTTGGCATAGAGCTTTTTGAAAGCTTCACAATTGCGCACCAGAAGCTCTTGATCGGTTTCAATGCGCGATTGTAGACGCAGAACGGTTTTGTCTACTTCTAAACCAATGCCCATTTTGAGCACTTCGTTGGTGCGCTCAATCATGGACATGGCCCGCGATAAAAAGGTGTATAAACGGGTGAAATGGTGCTCTAAAAACTCGGCGTTTTCCATCAAATCGAGGCGACCTGCACTGAGCTCGATAAACCCATCTTCCACCAGATTCTTGTCGAAAGCAATCTCAGCGGGAATGCCCATGGCAGGCATGAGGTTTTGCCACCATTCGGTGTTGGTGATAGGACTTGAGGTGAGCATAATGCCCCCAAACTCAATATCTACCCGTTCGATAGGCACCAAATAACCATAGGTCAAAGGATCTACCCGGTACTTAAATTCATTTTCCCATTTGCCGCCAAAACCCAGAGTGGTTTTGACCATTTCACGAATATCCATCTCACACGCTCCTCAGGCTGGCATTATAACATTTCGGGGCCCTTGCCCTGCCTTTTAACGACCTGACTGACGCAAAAATTGTGCGGCCAAAATATATTTGGCCCCACTCCACGTGAGGGGCAAAGCCGAAACCCAACGCTGTTTTTGTTCGTCGTATTGTTCTCCCAATTGCTGAGAGGGAGTACTTAAGCCGTAGCCTGTGGTGGTATCGTGTAACGCCTGAGCCTTGAGGGGTTCTCCCACGAGGCTATAGTAAATGGACAGCCACTCGGTGGTGACGGGCCAGGGTTGGCCGTCGTAATACCGATCGTTGGTATAGCGGCGGATACCGCCCTGGGGCGAGCGGAGGGTGGTATCAATGGCGTTTGCCATGGCCAACATGCGGGGGTCTTTGGCCTCGAACACCTGAAAGGGGTATACCAGGGCCAAATTGGCGGCTTCCACCTTCATGTCCTGCCGCTGGCGATCCAGATTATAACCTCTAACAAAATAGCCTTCGGCCTCGTTCCATAGGTGCGTCTCAATGCCCGCTTTCATGCGCGCGGCGGCGTCGCGATAACGCGTGGCGCGTACGGTGTCTCCCATGCGTTCAGCCACTTTTTCACCGGCTTTTAAACCGGCATAGCCCGCTGCGTTGCTATAGGTCCAACTGTCGCTGGTGGACAGTTCCCACAGGTCGCGGGTAGGCCCCAGTAAGCCGGTGCGGGCATCCTGGTTTTGCAGCAAATAATCGCAGGCCCGTTGAATCACCGGCCACTTGCTTTGCAGCCAGTCAAAGGCCTGGGTTTTCTCAGCATAATAGACCATCATCCAGGGCAGGGTGCCCACCTGATCGTGTTCATTGCCCCGATCGCCAAAATCATAAAACGCCTGGCCGTTGGTCATATAGTTGATGGCCCAGCTGCCGTTGGGTTTTTGGTTGGCGGCCATAAAGTCTAAAAAGGCGCGGGTTTCTTCGCTGTGGCCGGACTGTAAATGGGCCAGGGCAATAAAGCTGCCGTCACGGGGCCACGAAAAACGATACGGTGGGCTCGTGCTGGTGGGGCCTGCCAAATGTGCGCCTGTGCGGGCAGAGTGCTGCTTCATGACAATGAGTGCTCGCTCGTACACCTGGCGTTCAGATTCACCCATGCCCTGGGGCATAACGGCGGTGGCCAAAAATTCTTGCCAATAACGGGTGTTGCCGGCCTGTACGGTGGCCCATGGCGCCTGGCGGGCCTGGGCCAGGTTTTGCGACGCTTCGGCTAAGCTACCGCCTGCGGCGATAAAACTGCGTTGTTCGGTGCTGGCACCGGGAGCTAAAGCAATGGGAGCGGTGGCCAGAGCTCCATTCACCCCTAAGCCAGCTCCTGCTGAGGATGTGGCGTTACCGTGCAGGCGTCCGTCTTCAGCATCGTTCATGGCGTCCTGGGCCTGGGTTAAGAAGTTTTTAACGCCCCCGCACTGAAATTGGTCAGCGGGTTGTTCAAAGCCCACCATAAAGTGCACCTGATTTTCGTAGTGATGCAGGGCACCCTCGGCGGGCAGGTAGGCACAGCGATCGCCCGTGGGGAACAGGTTCACCGTCAGGTTTTCATAGAAAAACGGGGTGACGCTCAGGGGCTGGGTGCCCCGGTTGTGAATCGTCCAGTGTCGTGTGTGCACGCTGCTTTGGCGATGCACCACATCGGTGGTTTCCACCTCTATATTGCCATCTCGGGTACGAAAACGACTGCGCACCATATCGGTGCCGGGGTCCACCTGCTGGCCCAGAGACTCCATATCGTGGAGCCAGACAAATTTGCCGTTATAGGCAATGCCTGAGTAAGCATCCCAGAGGTGGTCCTCGCCCAGCTCTGGATAAAACAACTCCACCAGAGCTCCGGTTTTGGCCCCCCGTCCTTGCGGGCCGGACACCACCGTGAGTAAATCGCCGTTTGAAGAAGCGGCAAAGTTAGGGGGATCACCCATTAATAGCGACAGGGGTTCTCGGCCCTGGGCATCCACCACCTGAGAGCGCAGGAGCGGTGTGGCGGTTCCGGCCTGGCTACCTGCCCGTTGGGCATTCAGGGCAGCGTTGGCCGGATTGTTTTGGAGGGTGCCACTGCGGGGGCTGCAGGACACCAGACTTAAGGATAGGGCAGTGAAATAGCTTAAAAAGATAGAAAGTTTTTGCATACCCTCTATTTTAACGCGGTTTCTTCATTTTTCAAAACATAAATTTCACCATCATAGGCCCCTTGAATGGTTAATTTTTGAGCGTCCAGGGCTTTGAGATAATCAATGTGGACTTGCTCAATCCATTGGCCGGGAACCAGCGAGGGAATACCGGGAGGGTAAGGGGTGACCAGACCCGAACTAATGCGCCCTTTACAGCGTTCCAGGGGCACGCTTTCACGCTCGCCAAAGAAAGCGTCGGCGGGCAGGCATTTGAGTTCAATGGGGGGTAAATTGACAGGCACCCGACGGCGCTGCTGTTTTTCGGGCAGTAAGGGCACCTTGTGCTGATCCAATTTCTTTAAGGCATTGTACAAACGCACCACCTTTGAGCGGGTGCCGCCCAGGGTAAGCAACACCAAAATCGTGGAGTGGGTATATTTTTCGATTTCTAAGCCAATTTCATCGCGCAGATAGCGATGAATTTCTTGTGTAGAATAATCCAGCCGCGAAACATCAATCAGAATTTTCAGCGGATCATGGGACATATTGTCCGTGGCGTAGTGGGGAAAGATGCGGGCAAAATCCTCGGGACCTAAAATTTGAATGCGCTGGAGTTTTTTGACTTCGGCCTTGAGTTCTTCGACGTATTGCAGCAGATTGTTGATCATGCCGTAGCCCTCCATTTCTAGCTGCTTATGGCACACATCGAGCGAGGCGATAATTTGGTATTTGGGAGACGTGCTGGCGTAGATACTATAGATCTCATGAAAAAAGTCCGCATCGAAGTCTGGATCGTTGACATGAATGTATGAGGCCTGCGAGAACGCGGAAACCACCTTGTGGGCCGAATGGGTGACGTAGTCTGCGCCCGCGTGAATGGCTGAGTAAGGGCGAAAGCGGGGGTGAAACAACGAGTAAGCAAACCAGGCCTCATCAATAAATACTTTCACGCCGTGGGCGTGGGCCATGTCCACAATTTGACGAATATCTGACAAGAGGCCGTCATAGGTGCAGCCCGTTAACACCAGCAGTTTGGCGTGGGGATTGTTTTCGATGGCCGTGCGAATATCCGCCAGCTTTGGGGGTGAAAAAATGCCGTAGTCGGGCTGAAAGACACTGTCCAAATAACAGGGGTTTGCCCCCGCCTGCAAAATACCGTAGTGCACGGACTTATGGCAGTTTCGGTCAATAATAACGGTGTCGTGCTTGCGGAGCAAGGTTTGCAACACAATTTTATTGGAGGTGCTTGAGCCGTTGGTTACATAAAAGGTTTTTGCCACTTCAAAGGTATAGGCTGCGGCCTCCTGGGATTTACCAATCATGTGGGTGCCTTCGGTTAAGGAGCCGAGGGAGTCCACCGACACCGATAAATCGCTGACAAACACATTGCGGCCAAAAAAGCGGTAAAAGTCGTGAATATAGGGGGAGTTACGAAAACTTGCGCCTCCACTGTGACCGGGCGTGTGCCAGGAGTCGTTGCTTTCTACCACGTATTTTTTGTAAGCGGTCCAAAAGGGGGTCTGGGAGCGATCGTCAAAATCGTTGAGAATGTAGCCCAGAATCGACTCGGGATCGAGCAAAATGTCATCGCGGAAGAAAAAGGACTCGATTTCTTCAGAGGTATTGATAATTTCGAGACCGTCAGACTCATCGCCTAAAATATACAAGGGTATCGACACCCGCAGGGCTTTAATGGCGTCAATCATGGCTACGGCCTGATCCTGTGTGACCCGTTGAAAGTCCACGCTGAGCAACACCGCTTGAATATCGCCATCCTCTTCAAGAAAATGTAGGGCTTCTTCCATGGCGGCGGCTTCCAGCACCTCAATGGTGACGTCTTCACGGGCAAAAGAGGCAATGCAGCGCTCAATGTTTTCGGTAATTTGCTCGCGTACATCGGCGGTCGCTTCGACCACCAAAATTTTCAAGCAAGGAATCAGGGAAATCGACATGTTCGGTTTAACTTTCTATGGGTTTTTCTTCAAGGTTTTGCGGCGTATTGGCAAAGGGGTACAAATGGTCCCACAGGGCATCTAAAAGTTGACATACTCCCCGCCATAAATGACGGGGATTCTCAAGCTACGCTTACTCTACTGAGTTACGTTAGCGCTTGAGGGGCCAGCCCGGCCCCAATAGCTGCAATGTTTCTCGCAGCGTTTACGTCTCGGTCTAAGCTCAGGTTGCAATACGGACAGTTATGCACTCGTGTGGCAAGAGATTTCGGCACCTTCTCGCCACAGCCTGAGCAGTTTTGACTGGTATTCTTTGGGTTTACTTTGACTAACTCACGCCCAGCTTCTACCGCTTTGTACGTGAGTAATTCAAAAAAAGCTGACCAGCCAGCATCTGCAATAGATTTGCTTAAGTGACGGTTTTTAACCATATTCTTCACTTTGAGCGCTTCAATGCAAATCATTTGGAAATTTGTTATGTAGTAGTTTGCCGTTTTGTGCAGGAAGTCTAAGCGCATGTTAGCTACTTTGCGATGGGCTCTTGCCAGCTCTTTAACTGCCTTTTTGCGGCGGTTGGAGCCTTTCTTTCTGCGTGACACTTTCCGCTGTCTGCTTCTGAGTTCTTCCTGGGCTTTGCGGTAGTATTTCGGGTTGGCAATGTGTAAGCCTTCTGTGTCTGTGGAGAAATGAGACACGCCCACATCAATACCAACCACGTCAGCACGAGGTTCAGGAAAGCTACGCTCTGGCACGTCGTCACAGGAAAACGCTACCCACCAGTCACTACAAGAATCACGGCGTACAGTGACGGTCTTAATTCTTCCTTCGATGGGACGTGACAAGTGAAGTTTAAGAATGCCAATCCCTTTGATTTTAAGGTGACGGCCATCCAGTTTCCAACCCGAAGTCTTGAGGGTGAAAGAATCGTAGCGGTGGTAGGATTTGAAACGGGGGAAGCCAGCTTTTTCACCCACCTTTTTGAGGCGTGAGTAAAAGCCTTGAAATGCTTTACCCAAGCGCTCAACAGTATCTTGTAAAGTCTGAGAGTTGACTTGTTTGAACTCAGGAAAAGCTTTTTTCAGCTCGGGCAATTCATTGTTTTGGTCATATGTACTCAGGCTGACGCCACAGCGCTTGTACGCAGTTATACGCTGCTCTAACGCAAGATTGTACAGCTTTTGGCAATAGCTAAGCCATTGCAAAGCATTTTGCTCTGCTGTCTTGCTCAATTTCGCTTTGTACTTGAATGTCTTGCGTGTTCCCATGTATATATTATACTATTGGTCTATGATTAATTCAAGAGACATTAGACACGGTAGACACTGTGTTTTTAAAATTCATGTTCATTTGGTATTTGTAACAAAGTATAGAAAAAGTGTTTTCGACAAACAGTCCTTAGAGACACTTCAAAAAGTGTTTTCAGATGTTTGCCTCAGTTTTGATGCTGAACTCAGTGGATTTAATGGTGAGGGAGATTATGTTCATTTACTCATTGACTATCCACCTAAAATTGCGCTATCCAGGCTCGTGAACAGTTTAAAAGGTGTTTCTAGCAGACTACTCAAGAAAGAGCATCCTCGATTATCCGATATATATTACAAGGGTAAACTCTGGTCTCCCAGCTACTTTGCTGCTTCGTGCGGTGGTGCACCCCTCAGTATTATTCAAAAGTATATTGAAAACCAAAAAACTCCTGAATAGCCACCTTCGGTGTCTACACTTTATACAGTGTCCCCGATAAAATGTTCACGAACAGACATGGTTTCAGTGTGACATACTCCCCATGCGAAAGAAAGGGGGCAGGACCACCGAAACCCTGTTCCGTGTTACATGGGCGTGCAAAGCCCCACGAGAAACCCGTTGTTATCGCGCACATAGGCCACCCGCTGCCCCCAGGGTTTATTGGCAGGTGGCTTGAGGGGCAAAGCTCCGGCAGCCACGGCTTTCTCATAGGCGGCGTCCACATCGTGGGTTGTCCAGTTGATCTCTGTGGGCGCCACGGTTTCCGGGGCTACAGGGGCATGGGGTAAGCCAATGAGATCCTGAATAAATTGCTTTTGGGCAAAAGAAAGGGTGGTTTCGCCGGTGGAGAGCTCGCCGTAGTCTGTGCCCCCGCCTAAGCATTTGCCTTCGAAGCCAAAGGCAGCCTCGTAAAATTTCAGGGTATCGGGCACACTGTCCACGTGATAAATAACATAGCCAAGCTTCATGGGTAAGCTCCTTTACATTGATACCGTCAGGGTATCAATTTTGACGCCGAGCGTCTTGTACAAAAACGACATAGGCACCGGGTGTCATGCCTGCAAAGCGGTTAAATTTCCTGGGGCATGACCAGCGGCTGGGTGCCATTGCGTTCACGAATGAGCTGTTTGCGGGCAATGGGTAGCCAGTGAGACGCTTTGGCATGTTCTGGATTGATCAGTATGACCTGTTCAAAAGCGTGCACTGCCGCCGACCAATTCTGGGTCTGGTAATAGAGATGGCCCAGCCAGAACAACGGATCTTCACAGGCGGGTTCGCAGCGAATGGCTTCTTTGCAGAAGTAGATGGCCTTGGTCATTTGATTGAGATCGAAATAGGTGTAAGACAGGTTTAAATAGCCCACACTGTACTCGGGATCAATTTCAAGGGAGCGGCGAAAGGATTTGATGGCGTCTAAATTACAGCCCATGGAGCGGAAAATGGTGCCTAAATAATTGTGGGCGCTGGCGTGATCAGGATCTAGCTTGAGGACCTTTTGAAACAGGGGAATGGCGTCACGCCAGGCTTCTTGACGATAATAAAACAGGGCCACCTGATAAATGATTTCTGGATTTTTAGGCTGTAAAGACAGGGCGCGACGGGCGTATTTGTAAGCCTGTTTGAGATCGCGGTGTTGGCCATAGGCCCGTGCCAGATTTAAATAAGACTGCGCATCTTGCATATCCTGGGCAATGGCGTGGCGAAAGCAGCGAATGGCCTGACGGGTGTTGTGTTGACCCAGATAGAGCTGACCCAGATGATTGGCCGCATCACAGGCGTTTTTGCCACCGTATTTGAGGGCACTTTCAAAAGCGGCCATGGCGGCTTTGGGGCGTTCTGCATTGAGATTGGCCAGCCCCATCAGGTAATAGATTTCGCAGGGGTCTTCGGGTTGGTGTGACAAAGCCTGTTGGTAGACGGCCAGAGCTTTGCGGTACTGACTGTGACGAGAGTAGGCCAGGCCTAAAATAATGTAGAGCACTGTGTTGTTGGGGGCCAGGCGCAGGGCCTGGCGGTAGCAGGCAATGGCCGTGCGAAGATCGCCCAGGTTGTCGTGGGCAAAACCAGCTTGAATATGGGTTTCTAAGTGATCCGGGTAAATTTTCAGGAGTTTGCTAAACCACTTGAGAGCCTGTTGAAAATCTTTTTGTTCGGCGTAAATTTGCCCCAGATTATACAGGGCACGTAGCGACTGGGGATCCAGGGCCAGCGCGCGATAATAATAACGAATGGCCTTTAAAAAATTGCGACGGCTTTGGTAGATGTACCCAAGGGCCACGGCGATCTGGGCCTGTTCAGGGTGTAAACTGTCGGCCAATTGCAAATACTGAAGCGCCTCGTTTTCCTGGGTCAGTCCCCGGTGACACAAGGCCATATGGTAAGCCGCTGCAGCACGGTCTTCGGGGGTTTCGGCGTCTTCGTGAATTTGGGTAAACTGGTGAAGGGCTGCCCCGTAGTCCTGGCGGTGAAAGTGCAGGCGGGCACTCAATTCGTAGGCGTCTTGACGGGACTGGGCATCGCTCAATTCACGGGCTTTTTGGCACATGGCCTGGGCTTCTTCGGGCTGACCGTGACTGTGGAGGGCATAGGCCAGTCCCAGATATAGACGGCCTTTCAGGGTCTCAGGCCAGTCTTTTTTGGCCAGCAGCGATTCGTAAATCAGACGGGCCTGGTCGGGTTGCCCGGCGCAGATATAGGCGAGGGCCAGATTATAGCGGATGGTCTGGGCCAGGCTTTCATCGCCCTGGGCTGCAGGGTTTTGCTTTAAAGCCCGTTGCAGCAAGCGCAAGGACTCGTGAGGACTGTCATTGAGGCACAGCAGGGCTAAATTATTGAGGGCTGCACCACAATGGGGGAAAAAGCGCAAATAATAGGTGTAGGCATGAATGGCTGCGGGAATATCTTTTTGCTGATGGTAGATGCGGGCGAGGGTAAAATAGCCTTCGGGGCTGCCCTGAGCATTTAACGATTTGCGGATCCAGTCGATGGCGGGGCCATATTTCTTCAGACGTGCATAGGCGTAACCCAGCGCGTACTGGTAATCGACATTTTTAGGGTCTAAGGTTAGCGCAGATTGGTAAAAAGACAGGGCTTCTGACCAGTGACCCTGCTGAGCGGCAACGGCGCCCATGGCATAATAGGCTTGCGGATGGGCGGGGTTTTCAGCAATGACGTCTTCAAAACATGCTTGGGCATTGTCCCATTGAGCAAGACGCAAATAGGTGAGTCCGAGGTTATACAGCTCGTTAAGACTGAGGTCTCGCCGCTGTTCCAGGGCCAAATAATGTTTTAAAGCGGCCGCGTAGTTTTGCTGTTGAAAATAAATGCGGGCCAGGGCTTTGTAGGCGCGTAAATCGTGAAAGGTATCGCGGGCTTTTTCGTAATGCAGGCAGGCGGTGTCGTAGTCGTTTTGCCGCTCGGCGGCCCAACCGGCGTAATAGTGGCCGGTTTTGCGGTCTGGAAAATGCCGCACCACGGTTTGAAAAATTTGGTAAGCGGCGGTATATTCGCTCGACGCTAAAAGGGTGCGGCCCCGCTTGCACAGTTCTTGCCAGAAGAAGGCTTTCAGGGAGGTTTCAGAAATATACCAGTATCTGTTGATCTTGGTGGCCGCGAGTTCTTGACTGTGGATCAGACGATAAACCTGATCAGCGGCGCACTGAAGGTAGTCCGCCGCTTGTTCCACGCTGATGACGCTACTCATCGTGAGGACTTCATTATGAACATCATTGCTGGCATTTTCTGTATCTTGTGCATATGGCTACAACGCATCACTACAAACCCATCTGTCTTTCGTTTATAATAGGTTTCACAAAAGACCTGTGCTTCTTCGATTGTACAAAATTCACATTTTGAAATGCAAGCATGTTGTCAAAAAAATGAAACATAAATTTGATATAAATCATGTACAATACTAACTCTTATGTGCCGATTCAGACGGCAGACGGCTCTATGACCTTGTTAGACCAGCACAATGATCTGCATTTTCGCTCGTTGCGGGGGGCGCGCAGTGAAAGTGAGTATGTGTTTTTTGAAAGCAGCCGTTTACAAGCCCAGGCCTTTCCGTGGACGGTGCTCGAACTGGGATTGGGTACGGGCCTCAATTTTTTGGTAACGGCCACCCACGCTTTGCAGCACCAGCAACACAATCCCTCAGCAGCCTTGAACTACCACGTGGTCGAAGCTCATCCTCTGCCCTTAAGCGCCTTTGATGCCCTCGGCCATACCAGCCGCTTTGCGGAACCCCTGTGCACCCTCCTGTATGAGGCGCTCTCCCAGACCCAACCAGGACACATGACAGAGGTGTGCATGGGTGCGATTCGGCTGTGTCTGTATCACGGTCGTTGGCAAGATACCGTCCTGCCTGACTCCCTGGCGGTGCACAGCATTTACCACGATCCCTTTGGGCCCAAAGACAACCCCGATTGCTGGACTGTAGACTGCTTTCGTTGGAGCGGAGCGCATCTGCTGCCCGAAGGGCGCCTGGTGACCTACGCCGCGAACACCCCCCTGCGGCGCGCCATGGTCGAGGCGGGCCTGTATATTGCCTCGCAGCAGGGTTCACAACTCAAACGCGAAATGACCGTGGCGTCACCGCGTTTAGACACCCTCAAAGGCCATGAAGGCGTAGAAATTTTGCGCAAAAAAACCTATTATTTGAACTGTCTTGAGCGCCGTCCCCGTCGAGAAGACCTGTAATGAAAGACATTCTGATTCTGGGCGGTGGCCTGGCGGGTTGGAGTCTGTTTGAGCATTTACTGGATCTGGGCTATGAACCCACACAGCTTGCTTTGATTGAAAAAGGTGTGTCTGCTCGCGGGGCCTCTGGGGTGTTGCAGGGTATGCTGCACCCCTTTACGGGGCGCACCCTGTACCCCAAAGCCGGTGCCATGAAAGCCTGGGCTTATAGCAAACAATGGCTGCACCAGATGCAGGCGCGCAGTGGTGAAGCGGTTTATACGCCCAGCGCGCTCTGGCGCATTGCCATGGACGAAAAAACAGCGGAACAGTTTGAGCGATCTTTTGTGCGCGCCCACGAAAGCCTGGCGAATTATCCGGTGCAGCGCTTGTCAGATCCGTCTCCCTTGCAAGGGGTGCAACAGGCCTATGTTTTACCTGAAGCGGGTCATGTCAATGTGCAGCGGCTCCTGGCTTACTTTCAACGCAGTTATCCCACCGCCCGTTATTTACACCAGCAGGTGAAGCGCCTGTGGTATCAAGCCGGGGTTTGGCACCTTGACACCGAAGACCACCAGCTACAGGCGCGTCAGGTGGTGCTGGCCGTTGGCCATGAGCTCCTGGACTTTTTTCCACACTTGCCTTTGCGCACCAAGCGGGGAGAGGTGATCTGTTTTACCCATCCGCAACAGATTCCGGCCTGTGTTAGTGGCGGCGGCCGTTACCTGGTGCCCTTACCCCGGACCCCAGAAACCCCTGCGGGATGTTTCAGATACATCGGGGGAGCCACTTTTTACGCAGACCGGGGCCTCTGGCCACCCATGCAAGCCTGGAAAGATCTCTGTGAGCGCTTTCACTGGTTCCCGGATATTGAAGCGGGGCAGGTACAGCAGGTGTGGAGCGGCGTACGGGCCACTGTGCACCCCGATCGGGAGCCCTTATGTGGTCCCGTACCCCAACTGCCAGGGCTCTGGCTGATGAGTGCTTTTTCCACGCGGGGGCTTTTGCAAATTCCCCGCCATGCTCACGCATTGGCTCAACAGTTAGACCATCAGCTGACGCAGCCAGAGGCTCCCCTGACGCAATTTTTACCTGCGGAAAGCTTGCCCGAACGCCTGTTGCACTTTAAGTTTTTACGCCGGGCGGGGATTGAACCCTTTAGTCGCGGGCCAGTCCTAAGGTAACCCATAAAATATGGTGTCCCTGAGAAACCGAGTTGGCCTGGGCAATACCTAGCCCATAGCGCTCCCAGCGCTCGTCTTGCAGCAGACCGTTGAATTTTTCGAGTTTGTTGACAAGGTCGCTAAAATTACGGGCGCTAAAGACCACCGTGCTCATGTTGCCATAATATCCACCACGATCGGTGTAAAGGGGCCCCAGGGTTTTGGTGCCCGCATAATCCAATCGGTCTTGCTGGGCCATTTTGCGCGCGTACTCCTGGTTAATCGACTGCAAGAGATCGTCTTTGAGCAAGATGCCCACATTGTGCTCTGAACGGTAATTGTCTAACCAACTGCCCACCTGTTCTTTAAGGGCCCGTAAATCCTGAGGGGCCTGACGGCTTTGAAAAAGCTGGGTAATATAATAACGGTCTTTGGCATAGTACAGGCCAATGCCCACATGGGTGAGATCGGCTTGTAAGATATTGGCCCGGTGTCCGGGACTGGCCATGAGTTGCCGGTGGGCCTTGTCCACCTGGGTTTCAATGACAATGTTCTCACCTACGGTGCCAAAGCCCCCCCGCGCCTGATAACGCATGTTGGGATTTTTGCCCTCGGGGTTAACATGGGCAAAAAAACCGCGCAAGGCCATGTCTTTGCTGTGATCCACGGCGGTGCGCTCCAGGATGGGGTCTCGACTGACCGGGGACAAGCCCATTTTTTTACGTTCTTGATTGAGAAGGCTAAATAAGTGGTTGGCTGCGGTTTGGGTGTCTTTAAACTGCGGTGCAGTATTTTGAACCGTGCTCTCGCGGCGGGGGTAGGTTTCTCCGGCGTAGACCGGTAAAATGCGGGCCACCCGCGGGCCCACGCCCGGTTCATCGAGCAAGACCTCAACGGTGTAGCGTCCCTTTTCGGCAAAACGCACTTCAAACTCAGCAAAACCGGGGCGGGTCTGTAGCGGCTGAGTGCGTTGCACAAAGCCCGAAGGGGCGGTGATGGGCAGGCGCGGGTTGCGATGGGGCGCGCTGTACCTGACTTGAATCCGCAGGGTTTGGCCCACGCGGACCTCGCGCGGTAAAGCGCTAATGTCTACCATCCGATCCAGCAAGATGATGGTGGCCCAATACACCGAGCCCATCTGGGGGTGTTCCCCCTGACTTAACCCCACCGCAATGCTGTTGGCTTCGCGATCTTTAAGGGCGGGCAGCTTTTGGATTTGGTTAAAAATATCCCGCGGGGTTTTGCCCAATGCAATAAAGGTGTGCAAGGGACGCGCGCTAATACGTGCATAGTTGAGTTGTTCATTTAAGCTGCCCAGGTCAGGCAGGGTTAATGAAAACAAGCCGTTGTCCACCATGGCCTCGGCGTGCTGGCGAGCTACAACACTGGCCTGCTCATCATATTTGAGCACAGGGGTTTTGCTGCGAGAACGCAACTGATGAATCTGATTAATGACCTGGTACTCAAGGGTTTTCGTGGGCGCAGCGGACTGTGCCTGCACAGGTAGGGCCACTGCACACAGCACAAAGCCACCTAAAACAGCGTGTTTTAGGGCCAAAGTGCGAGTGCGTGAAGGGCGTTGCTGCAACATACAGCCTATAGACGCAGCGACCTTTAAAAAAGTTCACTCGAAAGTTAAACTTTTTCATTTTCTTTTTTTTCGTGTATCATCCTTGGCATCTGCCTGTATTTTGTGGTTAGCTGTGCCCTATGTTAAAACCCTTGATTCATGGATTTCACCGCTATGGTGGCCTTGTGGTTTGTGTGCAAATTATGCTGTGGAGCCTGAGCGGTTTTTTAATGGCTTTTTGGAGCTTTGGGGATTTGTACGTGGACCCGCCCCCGGCGGCCCTGGCTTTGGCGGATTTTAAACTCTTACCCCCACAACTGGAACAAAAAATACAGGCCCAGTTGGCTGTTAAACCCGACGCTGAAAAGGTTTCGATTCAAAAAGTGGAATGGGTGACGGTGGCTCAGCAGCCTTATTACCGGGTGCATTTGAGTAACCAGAATGTTTTGCTGCTTGATCAAGCCGGAGAAGCCCAGAGCCCTTTGAGTCCGGCGCTGGCGGCGCGCATTGCCCGTGAGCAGTACACCGGCCAGGGAGAACTGGGGACGGTGGATCTTTTGCCCACAAGTCGCGGCAATTACTTCAGCAGCACGCCTGTGTTTAAAGCCACCTTTCAAGACGCCCAGCACACCGAAATTTACATCGATCCCCAGAGTGGTACCCTGCTGGCCCGCCGTAAAGCCCTCTGGAGCTGGTACAACCGCATGTGGGAATTTCACCTGATGAAGTACAGTGCGGACGCAAGCACCAATAAAATCCTGCTGCTGGTGTTTGCCACCCTCAGCTTTTTGGTGTCTTTAACGGGTCTGTTTAAATTTTTTCGTTAGGGTGAAGGGTTAATCGGCTGAGCAACAAAAATCGTTCAGTGACTCTGTCCAGCTATTCTCATCAACAAACTTTTGAGAATCTTGAGAAGTGTCAGGAAGCAATGACTTGTCTAAATCAAGTTTTTTCAGGAGCTCTGTGTTATGTGCTTCTACCCCCTGTGAAACATGGATGAGCCCAAACACACGACTGGTCAGATACAGTGTTATAGCAAGACTGATTGCGCCTATGCCTGCGTAACCTGATCGATTGTTATTAAAAGCCAATGCGAGGGCTCCGGCAGTCAGTAGGTCAACGCCGAGAAGTGCAGAACCTGCTGAGAGATCTCCCTGAGAAAATGAGCCGACACCGAAGGGAACAAGGGTAAGCAAAGCGGGGATTTCAGTGCTTGCTTTTGCCTCTTGATACATTTTTATCTTTTGTTCAAGAGTGAATTCAGGTGGGGTCTCGGTGGTGATAGATTGGCTGAAAGCCGCTGCTTGAAAAGAGAGTACGAGGGCAATTACGGAACAGAAAAGACGTTTTTTCAACATTTTTAAAAGCATCCTTGAAATGAATAAAAGGAGTTTAGCATTTTAAGTTTTGAACATGTTGCCGATGCAAATTTTAGAATGCAACACCCCTTTCTGATCGCTATGAACCAGAAAAGGGTGTCATTCAAAAATGGAGGATGCTCTTAAGCGAGAACAGCTTTCACCCGCTTCACAATACCTGCAGCATCGATGCCATACTTGGCCAGCAGATCCGCAGACTTGCCAGACTCAGGGAATTGCTCCACGGCGATTTTGTGGACTTTAACGCCACTGCCGTTGAGGGCTTCTAAGGCGATGTCGCCCACGCCGCCCACGGCATAGTGGTCTTCGACGGCGAAGACCGCTTGTTTGCCTTCACAGGCTTTGGCGAATTTCTCAAGGGGGAAAGGTTTTAAGCAGTAGGCGTCGACCACATCAACGACAATGCCCGCTTCAGCCAGTGCTTTGGCGGCCTTGATGGATTCGTGGACGGTAATGCCGGTGGCCAGCAAGATGGCCTGTGAACCTTCGCTCTGTTGGGGGACTTTGTAGTCGTTGAGGGGGAACTCGGCGTCGTTGCTGTACAGTACAGGCACCGCTTCTCTCAGGTTACGCATGTACACAAAGCCTTCGGTCTCTAAGAGGGTTCCGGTCAGTTTGTAAGCGGAGATATAGTCGGCGGGGCAGAGGACTACAGCACCGGGGATGGCGCGCATAAAACCGCAATCGGCCATGGCCATTTGCGAGGCACCGTCTTCGCCAATCGAAGACCCAATGTGAGAACCCACCACTTTAAAGTTGGCTTCAGAATAGGCGCCCATTTCAATCTGGTCATAGGCGCGCTCAAAGAAGCGGGCAAAGGAGTTGCTCACGGCGACTTTACCGGCTGCGGCCACACCCACCGCTGCAGACACCATGTTCTGCTCGGCAATGCCACATTCTAAGTGACGCTCAGGGTAAGCGCCGGCAAAGTGGTTACTAAAAGTAGAGTTGCTTACGTCACCGTCTAAAACCCAAACGCGGTCAGACTGGCCACCTAAGGTTTTTAAAGCATCACCGTAAGCGGCGCGGGGCGCGAGGTCTTTGCTGCGATCTAAATCCGCAGGAATCGACGCATCGACTTTCACTGCTGCGGGCTCACTGGCAGCACCGAGGTCGTGCTTGCTCTGAATGCAGTCGGCGGCATTGAAGCCTTCGGCCACAGGCAGTTCAGCAAAGGCTTTTTCTTTTTCTTCGGCGGTCAGGGCTTTGCCGTGCTTGCCCAGCTTGCCCGATAAGAAGGATACGCCATAGCCTTTTTGGGTGTCCGCTAAGATCATGAAGGGTTTGCCTGTGTTGGTTTTGGCCTGGGCAAAGGCATCGGCAATGTCTTCTAAGTCGTTGCCGTTAATGCGCACCACGTTCCAGCCAAAAGAGGCGAATTTATCGGTGAGGGGCTCCATGTCGAGCACTTCTTTGTTGTAGTTGCTCTGTTGGATTTTGTTAACGTCCACAATGCCCACAATATTGTCGAGTTTGCGGTCAGCCGCTAACATGGCAGCTTCCCAGATTTGGCCTTCGTTGATTTCGCCGTCGCCAAACAACACGTAGATTTTTTGATCCCGTTGTTCGCGCTTGTAGACTTCGGCCATACCCACAGCCACAGAGAGTCCCTGGCCCAAAGAACCGGTGGCGGCCACAATGCCGGGCATGCGGGCGGTGGGGTGACCCTCTAAACGAGAGTCCACCTGGCGGAAGGTGCTGAGTTCTTCAGCTTCAATGTATCCGAGGCGATACAACAGGGCCCATAACAGCGGGGCGGCGTGGCCTTTTGAGAAAATGTACTTGTCTGCATCGGGGTGATCCAGATTGGTGTTGTCGAGCTTAATTTCGCGGAAGAAGAGCCAGGACATAATGTCCGCAGCGCTCATACAGGTGGTGGGGTGTCCTGAGCCTGAAGCGGTGGTCAGGTCAATAGAGTCCCGGCGAATCAGGTTGGCCAGGGATTCAAATTGAGATTTCAGTTGGGGTTCTAATGCCATACGTATCACCTTTGTAGATTGTTCTTGTTTAATCGAGGCATTATACCATTCTCTGGCGTGGG
Organism: Candidatus Sericytochromatia bacterium; assembly: GCA_964229355.1. Classification (GTDB taxonomy): domain Bacteria; phylum Cyanobacteriota; class Sericytochromatia; order UBA7694; family UBA7694; genus CAXRDE01. Next base: position 248,621 of record CAXRDE010000004.1, read on the forward strand.
GTTGCGGTGGTAGAGGGCAGACTTGACACGGCACCTTCTCTGCAAAGCTTAAGTTTTTTTAAGCTTGTTCTAAGTTTCAGGCATTGAGAAAAGCATTGTGTATAGATAAACTGAATGGAAATGAGTATAATCTTAATAAATATGTCAAATTGTCAAGTTTTAATTTTTTAGGTGCAGTATTCATTTTTAACATCACTATCGGGAGAGGCCCCTGCCTTTCCCCTTTTTATTTGGTGTGGGGGAGGGTTTAACAAAAACAGCGTGTTAAACGCGTCTATTAAACATGCAATTTTTGCGTGTTATACAGGGGGAGCAGTTTGTGATCAGGAATCCTCTATGTGTTCACTCATAAGGTTTTGGGGCTTGTTTTGAGGGTGGGGCTGTGGTTCAATGGTTTGTGATAAACGAGGGGCATATTAAACACGGCATTTGCGTGTTTAATAGATCTGTTCAAGCACTGGTTGGCTGGACATTCGGATTTTACATTATCCCGAGAGATTATAAGTAATTATAAATGGTAAGTAAAAAAATAAAAAGAGACAGCGCCAGATTAAATTTAAATCACAGATTAACGTAACTGAATAGGTAGCTGCGTAAACCCAGAATAACTCAGGCGCTGTCAAACTCTAACTCACAGGTTAAGCGTAACTGAAAAAGTGGTAGGAGAGCAATCCGAATGCTATACAACGATTTTTTCAACCTGTCTGATGCAGGTTACAGGGAACTGAACGAGACGTAGTCTCAAGCCTAAAAACAAGCGATTAAAAGTAACTGAAATAAGTTGTTAACTTATGTTAGTTATCATTGAAGATATTCTAACCACATCCACAACAACTGGTTTTCTTATTCTCTGCTTTCTCAAAAGATTCTTTTCCTTCTTTCCAGGCAAACCACATAATTCCTAGAGCACCCAGACTGTCAACATAGGCAAAGCCCGTCCAAGTATAAATCAGGCTTGATGCCAGCAGCAGGAAGGACATATACAGGCAAGCCTGTGTGCAATTGGCATCGGCCTTAATGGGTGCAGAATCAAGTTTTTCTCCCACACGCCGCTTTGCTTGCATTAAAAAATACATAGTTGCAATAGAAAGCCCAGCCACCACGGTTCCCCAAAAGGTTGTCTCAGGCTTGTGGCCTGTCACAATATTCAAAACTGAAGTCAGGGCAAGCCCCGCAACAAGTAAATAAAATGCCGTTCCAGTTATGCGTAGCGCTGTTGTTTCAAAGCGGTCACGGTCTTTGGTATTGGGGTCACGCTGCAGGCGCAGTACGAGGTGCACGATACCCACACCTGAAATGACTTCGATAAAGCTATCCAGACCAAAGCCAAACAGGGCCAGGGTTTCGTCATTAAAGCCAAACCAGATAGACACCAAACCTTCAACAAAATTGTAAAATACCGTGATCAATGCCAAAACCAATGCCCAGCGGTATAAGTGGGATACGTCTAAGCTGACAGATTCCTCAATAAGCGGTTGAGCCTTTGCAAGTGGGTTTTCTGTTTTCATGGGGTTGTCCTTTCAACATTATGGGTCGATGGTTTAGAGCTGGATTCCACAAGCTCTGGGCTGCGAGCAGAACGCTGATTGAGCACAAAGGCGAATACAGCCACACTCAAGACCAGCAACTGCGCAAATACCGTTTGCCAAGCTGGGTACAGTCCCAACAGCTCAAATCGTGGGAGTGGGAGCGGGCTGATCGAGAGTAAGCCTGCTTCTTGCAAACTGGCTACCCCCTTCCCTGTCAAAATGATGGCCAATGCGGCTACCAACCAAGAGCTTAGGGCAAAGAATTTCCCGATGGGCAAACGAGCACTTGTTCTAACCAACACCACAGAAAGGATGGCCAAAAGGACAATGCCCGTTCCCAGGCCTGCCAGCAGGGGCAATTCATTACCTTTTGTCCAAAGTGCGGCATAAAATAGCACCGTTTCAAATACCTCCCGATATACTGCGATAAAAGCCAGAGAGAACAGAAACCAGGCAGTTCTTTTGTTTAGCGCCGCTGAGAGCTTTTCTTGTAGATAGATTTGCCAGCGGCCAGCCACGCTTTTTTGGTGCATCCACATCCCCACCCCCAGCAAAACAATCGCTGCAAACAGGGACGAAAAGCCTTCTGTCAGCTCCCGGCTTGCGCCGCTAATTTCGACAAGATAAGTCGCTGCAGCCCAGGTCAGACCGCCGCCAACCAAGGACGAAATCCATCCTGCATGCACAAAGGGAAGCAATTCCCGACGATTGGCTTTCTTTAGAAAAGTGAACATGCCTACCACAATAAGCAAGGCTTCAAGGCCTTCTCGAAGTAAAATCGTCAGGGCGCCAATAAAGGTTGCAATCGCATCCCTCTGGGCTGGAGCTAGAACATGTTCGGCATCCAGTAATAACCCATTAAGTTTCTGCTGTGCGTCCTTGATCTCTGCAAGGTTTCCTTTTACAACCAGGATCCGATAAGCCATCATACCGGATTCTATCTGCTGAAAAAGGGCTTTGTTTTTTAAGGCTAAAATGGGTTCAACAGGCTCAAAGCCGTCTAAGTATGCGGAGAGCGCCAGTTTAGAAGCAGCCGTGCGATCATTTTTCTGCACAGCTGCCACACTCTCAGCAAGCTTAGCCCGGGCCACTCCCAGACCACTGGATGCATTTTCTGTAAGGGCTTGGGGATGTGTCCGGAGATATGCCGTCAGTGATTTGGCTTCTGAAGGGGATACACGTTCTGCCAAGGCCTGCTCAGAAGTTTGTGCGAGGGCCTCTAGAGATACCATTTCTTTTCGCAAGTTAGTGCCTTTCTCCCAAAGTTTCGCCCCAGCTAATTGATCGGTTTCACTATAAGCGTATGAACCAACAAAGAATGCCAGCGCCCAACGCTCAGCCTCCGATAAATTTTTATAGCTTTGCATAGATGTGTCTGGCACGCCGTTTGTGATGACTTGATATAGCGCAAACAAGCTGCGCTCCCTTGCACGGGTATGATCTGTAAAAGCAATGGGTGGCGGATTCAATGTGGTGGCTAAATGGCCATCACCATGTCCCTGGGCGCCATGGCAACTCGCACATTGGGATTGAAACAAATGTGCGCCATGCTCCAGGTTGGGAACCGTCACGGGTGCCGCCGGAAAGGGGTAGGTTCTTTGAACTGCGGCGGCCAGACTATGAGCTCGTTTCGCGACCACATCCGGATCTGCTTTGTCATTCACAGCCTGTCGAAGTTCAGCTGCTTGGCGCTGTAAAATCGTTTTCTCTGCGTGTTCAGGCAGTTCGTTCAGTTGGCGTTCTGCATTCAGAGTAAATTCCTGCATTTCCTGGTATTCAGCTGCATTTAAAATTTTCTTTGCAGCAACCGCACCACCATAATCTACGGCCACATAATCAAGAAGTTGCCAGACTTGTTTTGCCTGAGTTTCACTGGTATCAATTGCTTGAGCGGGTTTTATCACCCCCAAAAAAACTAGACAAATAATCAAGCCAATGCCAACGAGTAAATGCTTACGAAGTGAGGTCTTTTTAGTGGCATCCTCTTCAAACATAGGCGTTGTATTCATGGAAAATCCTTTGTACAGAGAAACTATATTGACTATTAAAAACCCTATAGTTACTATAGGGTCAAGAATATTAAAGGAAATCCATGTAAATGCTTATCGGCGAGTTGGCAAAAAAAACAGGCTGTGAAGTCGTCACGGTCCGTTATTATGAAAAAGAAGGGCTATTGCCAAAACCGGCACGCAGTAAAAAAAACTATCGTATATATGATGCGTTCCACATTGAGCGTTTGCGATTTATCCGGCATTGCCGCTCACTTGATATGTCGCTTGATGAAATCCGTTTTCTACTCGGTATTCGTGATGAGCCCACTCAAGATTGTGGTAAGGTAACCGCCCTTTTGGATGCACATATTATGGAAATCGAAACACGTGTTCAGGCCCTTTTGGAATTGAAACAACATTTACTGGATTTGCAAAATAATTGTTCTGGAGAAGAATCAATAGAAAATTGTGGCATTCTTCGAAGTTTGCAACAATAAATTCTATACTAAATTTTAGATGAAACCTTGTATGTGCTCCTACAACAAAGCAGTTCGAAATGACTCATGTGCTTCGGCGCTACGCACCTGCACATTTCGCATCTCAACTGCAGCGTTGGCCGGACACCTGCGGTGCTAAAGCTGGCGAGTAATTCCCGTCCCTTCTGGGTTCGCTGTGGGTAGAGATCGGCAAGATCATTTAAATCCAAAACAAGCCTTAGGAAACCGTCAAAAGGATGATAGAGTGAGTCCAGATGACTCCAATTCTAGCAGTTTAAGAGGCCTGTCATGTTCTTGATCCACCTCACTCCAAATTTTTAGACGCCCATGGCCTGGTACTCCTACACGTTGGCTTTACCGGTGGATTTAAATGAAGCGAAAACGGTTGCGGTATCTTCTGACTTGACGGGGATTTATCAGCCAGACGTTCCCTTTGTTTATACCAGCTCACGCAATGGTGTAATGCTTGGCCTATTATCTCGGATTTACGACATTTATCAGCCCCAGAGAAAACCTTATTTGCTCCAGGATTTTGTTCAATTGGAGCGTCAAGAGATTCAAAGGTCCTATCAAGAAATCACCCAATTACTCGCCCGCATTGCTCAACAACCGAGCCTGGTGAGTGAGGCCACCAAAACGCCTTATACCCCTTATGTCACCTTGCAAACAGAGGGGTTTGAGCCTGTCGCTGCTGAATGGGTATATCCGTCTCAGGCTGTAATTCAGGATGGTTTTTTCTATGAATATCCACCTGAGCAGGTGAGCAAAACGCTGCTCAAAGCTCAAGCCTCAAGCTCTCCGGATCTCGCCCACGATCCTGACGGCGAAAGCTTGGAGTACCTTTTTTGTTTTCTCAAATCTCATCTCTGGCTATTGCAGCAAATCGATCCAAATCGACAGGCTTTATTTTATGGTGAACTTAATAATTAGCACACGACCGAACGAAGCAGCCGGCTCAATCTCTTTAACATAAGCAATGTAAAACATGAGAGGCCAGCTTACCGCGGCGCAGCGTTCATCTATTTGATCTCCTTTAGCAGTCTTTCGCTCATCTGCTGGCGGAATTTGGCGATCTCCTGATAGGTTTTGCCTTTGGCGTACAGAGCGTATACCAGCGGCTTTTTACCCTCGCGTTTAACATAGCCCACCAGCCAGCCCTCAAACTCACCGTCAAAATGATTCAGCACCACAGGGCCTGATCCGGTTTTGCCGTAGAGTTTCGCGGTGGGGCTCAGGGGCTTTAAAAAAGCCACCTGATCGAGGGCTTTCAGGGTCCGGGCCGACACCGGCAAATCCCCTGCTAAGAGACGGCTTAAAAAATGAACCTGCTCCACTGGAGAAATTTGAAGGGTCTGGTTGAGCCAAAAGGCATCGTCTTCGGGGTTAACATTAATATTGCCATAAGTAAAGGTTTTAAGCCATTTGCGGTAAGTGTCGCTGCCTATTTTTAAAGCCAAATCTTGAAAGTACCAGGCGGCAGAGCGCTGAAAGGCCGAAGCCAGGGTCTGGCGTTGGGCCCAGTCTTTGGGCCAGTAGCTGGCGCGAGGACGGCGAACAGGGTTCCAGGGCAGGGCATAATCCAGGGTGGGAGCTGTGCCTGTTTCAAGGGCGATGATCAGGTTGGGAATTTTAAAGGTGGACCAGGGGGTATGGCGCAGTGTGGGTGAAAGGGTAAATGCCGCAGGACTTAAGCTATAGCAGGTGTTCTGATGCAGGTCTTTGGCAAAAAACGCGATGTGCCGTTGCCCCACCTCTTTTGCAAAGGTACTGGCGTTTATGGGCTTGACGGTTTTACAGGTTGAGGGCGCCAGGGTGGCCGCCTGGGCAGACAGACTTGTCCCCATGAGGGTGAGACACAAACCCGCTAATAATTTCATGCTGCGATCTCCTTTAAACTTGAAGTATACCGTTTTGTGAAAGTGTGTTGGGTTGGCTTGTTTCCTTCGTTTAAAGTTTTCTAACTTTGAGCTTACGGTTTTTTAAGTCTTATGCGCTTTATCTTTGACTTTTTAAAGATTTAGACCCCTAAAATTAATATGCCTTAAGGCTTGTGAGCTTTATTTCAGGTTTTTTAAAGCTTCAAGCCCTTAAGCTTAATTTTTTCTAAGCAAGCTTTAAGTTTACTCTAAGATTCAAATATTGAAATATTTTATCAGTTTTTATAGACTGCCTGTGTGCAAAATAATCTTACTAAACATGACTATTTGTCAAGTTTTTGAGTCACCCCTGATCTTAAAGCACCCAATACAACACAGGAATACGGTTTATGAAAACAGCAAAACTCTCGATCTCACTTTTGGCCGCGTCTGCGCTCACGCTTTCGGCTTGTGGTACGCCACAAAACTTTGGCGTGGGCCGGAACCCGCTGGGAAGTAACCTTGCTGAAACCGTAAAAACCAATGTGACCCCCAGTCCCGTGCGGGCGTTTAACGGCAACCCTGAAGACTTAAGGGCGCTCTTTTTAAGGCCCATTGAAAATGGCAAGCTGACGCCCGGCAGTTACAGTGGTCTTGAAGTGATTGCCGTGGATGGTGAAGGCCGTTTGATTGATCCCAGCAAGTTAAGCCTGAAGTTCAGCAGCAGCAAACCCGATGTGGTGCGTGTGGACAGCAAGGGCGTACTGATGGGGATTATGCCTTTTGAATCCAGTATCATTCGGGTTGAAGATACCAAAACAAAAACCAGTGCTCAGGCTGAATTCACGGTGTCTACCCCTGTTTTTCTGGGCAATCCCCGTTCTTTGGCCTCTTTGCAACTGGTGCTAAGAGATCAAGTGACGCCGGGTCAAAATGAGACCGCGCAGTTTGAAATTATTGCCCGCGATGCCCTGGGCAACGCCATTGATCCCAGCAAGTTAAAGCTGGACTGGACCGTGGGGGATACCAATCTTTTTAAAATTGATGATCAGGGCAAGGTCACCGCCCTCACCGCTACCGGTCAAACCCAGGTGACGGTGCGAGACGCTGTGACCGGTCGAGTGGTTACCGGTACCGTTAAAAATCTGTTTAACAAAGAAACCGCTCCTCCAGCCCAAAACAGCAATAACTCCGTTACAGATATCCCCAAACCCATTCCCTCTGGCAATCCCGGTACGCCCGTCAACCCCACGTCTCCCAGCCAGGGCAACAGCAACCCCTTGCCTTTGCCCAGTGCCAACACCGGTACCCCCGCCAGTGCCGCTTCGATTACCCTGACGCCTGCAGTGACCTACTTACCCGTGGGCGATCGCGCCCAATTGAATGTCTCCATCCTCGATAACCAGGGCAACCCGATTAATCCCAACACCCTGAATCTTCAGTGGGTCAGTCAGGACAGCGATATTCCTGTAGATCAAACGGGTACGGTAACCGCCAACCGCTCCAATGGCTTTAGCCGTGTGACCGTCAGCATTCCCGGCACCAACCTGTCGGCCAGTGCTTTTGTGAATACGCTGCCTGCGCAAAGCAGTGGCGGCGGTGGTGGCGGGGGGGGCGGTTCAACTGTTAACCCCTCGGCTCCTTCAACGTATAGTTCGCCGCTGAGTACGACTTCTTTTAAAGTCCATGTGACAGAGCCTGTGAGCACGCCGACAGCCATCGTCGAGTATGTATTGACCATTGGTAACGCGCCGGGTGAAGCTACTTTTACCATTCCTTATGCGCCCGGCACGGTTACCTTTGATGTACCTGCCGAAGCAAACCTGGATCCAGATACCACTTATCCTTATTCTATTGTGGCGCGTACCTCTACAGGACGTCAGTCAGCGGTGGTTAATGCCTTTGGTACCACCCTGCAGGCCACGCTCCTGGCTCCCACCAACCTCATTGGAGGCTCAAAAGATTTTAGCGGTGTTATTCCAGGGGTGCCGAATACTCAGAACCGTTTGAGCCGTGCCCTGGGTAATGGTTTAGGTGCAGGGGACAATTCTTCCAATGAAACCCTCACGGTGACCTTTGAGCCCACCCAGGCCAATTTTGGGACGGTGAGTCTGGTGAATAGTCCGGCCCTGCCTGCGGGGGTTAACGTCAGTGGGGGCGGCGTGCAGGGCGATCCGCTGGTGATTTCAGGGCCAAAAGCCGATGTGGACCTCGCCTTAGATAACTTTGCCTATACACCTGCCAATGGCTTTACAGGCAATGCCACAGTGACCATGACATCAACAGATCAGGTGGAAGGTGTGGCAACCCCTGATGATGTGGATACCCTGGTCTTTAGTATCAACAGCGCCACGGCCACCCCTCCTCAAAACTTAATGAACAGTGTGGCCAACTTTGCCGACCTGATTACCGCGGTAGATACCCCTGTGAATTTACGTCCGCTGAGCAATAGTGAGCTGAGTGTGAACGATCCCAATGGCGATACCTTGACCACAGTGCTCACACCAGCCAACGGCACGCTGGCTCTGGTGAGTATTCCTGCGGGGGTTACGGTGACCGGGAACGGCACGTCTGCGAGTCCTTTGCAATTGGTGGGACCATCGTTCTATATCAACAGCGCCCTGAGCGGTGGCTTGATTTTTACGCCCAACACCGGCTTTACAGGGACCGGTACCGTACACATGGTGACCACTGCGCCCGATGGTTCCGATACCGATACTGTAGATATTAACGTCATTCAGCCCAGCAACCTGTTTAATGGTGCTACCACCTTCCCAACCACGCCTCAGCGCATGGCTCAAAGCACACCCACCACCCTCGATGGTGCCGTTAGCAAAGCGTTGACCGTGCTTTATCCTCCCAGCTCGAATGTGCGTGTGAACCTGGTGCTTTTAGATGCCGCTGGTAACAATCCTGGCGAGGCCACCAATGGCTCTCTGGCTTTGGTGGGCAGCGTGCCCGGTACGGTGACGGTAACCAATCCGGGTCCCGAAGGTCCGGGTTCATTGCAATTGGAGGGGCCAGTGGCCGATGTCAACAGTTTGCTCACCGCAGGGGTGCTTTACTCGCCTCAGGGTAGCAGCACCGGTACTTACCGTCTGCGCATGAACAGTGTCGATACGGCCAATAATGCCCTCACAGATACCAATGATGTGGTGATTCTTGAGGTATCGGCGATTCCCCAAAACCGTTTTGCCAATAACCCGAATGGTTTTCCGCCTATCGGTAACCCCATTGAATTGGGCTTTAATACACCCTTGACCTTTGCGTCTTTCTTTAATACGGCGCTTTCGGTGGTCGACAACGACAGCACCAGTGTGACCACCACCTTAACACCTTCTAGCAACGGAAAACTGACCCGTGCCAATAACTCTGCTGTGCCTACAGGCGTCACCGTCAGCAACGGAACCCTGACCTTAAATGCTGGTGACACCGACCAAATTGAGGGAACCCAGGCAAACCCATTGGTCATTACGGGTTCACCCAGTGCTATCAACAGTTTCTTAAACAATGGTCTGGTGTTTACCCCCACGGTAGGCTTTAGCGGTGCCGCCACGGTCACCATCAATACCCATGACGGCGGCGGTCAGGATACTGACGTGGTGCACATTAACGTGCTGTCATCTCCCGAAAACCTGAGAGACAATAACGCGACCTTTAGCACCACTGCCATTCAGGCAGCTCCGGGTGTGGAAGTGGATATGGGCGTTGTGGCCAACCGTTTGAGTGTACGCAATTACCCCGCCAGCAACTCAAACGTCGAAGTGGTTTTGAGCGTGCCTGTGGGCAAAGGCAGCCTGCGCATTAACGGCGTTGCTGGCACCACGGGTACGCTGAGTAGTGTCAGCGTCAGTGGCAATACCACCCGTGAGTTGACCCTGATTGGTAGCCAAAGTAATCTCAATACCGTGTTGCAATCGCTGCGTTACACCCCTGACGCGGCATCTGTGGCCAGTCCTGAAACCGTTAATATTACCATGAACAGTAACGGGGGAACCCTGGGCGACACCGGAGATCTGGTGCCCATCGCCATCAGTAACCCACCCCGCAATATTTACAACACCCAGGATGCCGACGAGACCAGTGAAAATGCGAGCTTCCCAGGATCTGGCAACCGCCTGAGCATTTTTGGGAACCAGACGCTTATTTTTAACAACACCGCCACTGCGACCCAACCTCAGGTGCGCTTAGATGTCCTTGATGACAGTCCCAATGTGGAAGTGACCTTAAGACCCGCCAACACGGCGGGCAATACCGCGGCTGCCTTTGGTTTCACAACGCCGCCCACCGGTGTTAATGCCACTGGCGCCGGTACTCATGGGAGTCCGCTGGTGATTAGCGGTCCCACCGCCGCTGTGAAAACCGCGATGGAGCTGCTAAACTACACGCCGCAGACGGGCTTTACCGGCAATACCAGCTTTGACATTATCTCCAGCGATTTTGGCCCGGCGAACGATACCAATACCGTTGAGATGAACATACTCGCGAAGGTCGAAAACACCTTTAACGGTTCCACGACATTCCCCGGAACCCAGATCTTAATCATCGCGGGCACCACAAACCCCTTCCAGGACAGTGGTCTCAACACCACTATTCATGAGCTGGGTCTTGTGAATCTGGCCTCTTATAACAATACCGGTACCGCCACGGTACAGTTATCGGTGCCTGCCAGCACGGTGGGTGTACCTACCGGTACCCTGAGTGTTACCGCAAGTGGCGGGGTCACTGTCACGGGTAACGGCACCAATACGGTGACTTTATCCGCCACGGGCGCCAATATTCCAAACCTGGCCACCGTTGTGGACACCCTGGTTTATTCTGCCGATGCCCTGGATACAGGCGTTAACCCTGCCACCGTGGTCTTGACCATGACCCACGGCCCCAATACCGACACTGATACCCTCAACCTGTTGGCCACGCGCGCTCCCGTTAACCTGTTTAACGCCACGGGTACCACCCCCGATCTGACCGGGAATAACTTCCCCACCGCGGGTTCACCACTGGTGGTGAATGAAGGCACGCCGCTGGTGTTATCGACGGCCAATAATAACGCGATTACCGTGGGTTCAGCGGGTGCACCCAACCTGGGTACCGAAGACAGCACGCAAATCACGGTGACGCTGACGCCCACTACCGGTAGTGGAACCCTCGACTTCCCCAATGGCACCGTTGGTGTGACGGTGGGCGGAACCGCCCCCGTAGTGACGCTTACCGGTAGCCCGGCCAATGTTAATACCGTGCTGGCCAACGGTGTGCGCTTTACACCCACCGCAGGCTTTAATAGCACGGCAACGCTTCGCATAGATAGTACCGATGGTGCCGCCAGAGACCTCAACGATCTGGTGAACTTAGACGTGCGTGCTTTGCCTGCCAACCGCTTTAACGGCAGCAATACTTTCCCGGGCACGGGCTCACCCATTAGCGTGGGACTCAACACGCCTTTTGCCCTTAATGCCGCCAATAACCGTGCGCTTTCGGTCAACTTTTACCAAAGTGGCGATACGGTCACCGTGGATTTGAGCCTGAACCCCAATACCGGCACCTTATCGCTGACCGGTCAGGCTACCGCCTCAGGCACCGTGTCGAGTGTTAACTTCACCGGAAACAACACGGGAACCCTGCAATTGGTGGGTTCACAGGCCAATGTCAACACGGTCCTCAATAGCCTGGTGTACAACTCTGTGAATGCGGCAGGCACCATTGATCTCACCATGACCAGCACCAATGGCACAGTGGGAGATACGGGCACAGAAGACGTGTTGCGGTTCAGCGTCCAAAACAGTACGCCTGTTAACAGCCTCACTGGCACCAATAGTGGCTTTAACAACAGCAGCGGAAACGCACCCTTACCGTTACGTACCGTCTCGGATACCACCACTGTAGAGGACCGTATCGACTTTGGGCAGGGGGATACACCCGCACTGGTCAGTGGTGGCGCCCTCACGGTAACCGGCAATACCTGGCCTACCTTAAGTGTGGCTGATGACAACACCACCGTGACCACAACCCTGACACCGCCGAACTTTGGTTCCCTTAGCGATCGCCTGGCGAGCAACTTTAGCGGTCTGGGCCTCACCTCCGTTAGCGGCTCCGGTACCAACGCCTCTCCGCTGGTGCTGAGCGGTACACCCGCGCAGATTAACGCTGCCCTGCTGCGTTTACGCTTCACCCCCAGTAACGGTGTTGCTAGCGGCACCAGTGGCAACCTGGTGATCAATACCTCTGACGGCACCACCTCCGATACCGATAATATCGCCATTCTGGTGGAGCGTCCGAACTTACCTGATGCCTTCAATAGCAACCCCAATCCTTCGGGCACGGTGTTCAGAGCGGTGTACCAGCTCGGTCGCGATAAGCTTCCTCAGATCGTGGTGAATGACATCACCATCAGTGCCGAGGAAGTCGCGAACGGTGCTCAAATTCAGATTGTACGCTATAACGACAATGACCCGACCACCACGGCTGATGACGACACCACCCTTTTGAGAACGGTGACGCTCAATAATCCAAATGCAAGTCTCGGCGAGAGCGTGAGCTTCAATAATCAGACCAACCGGGCCACGGTCACCGTGGACTTCTCGGCCAGTGGTGCACCGCTGCTTAGCACAGGCTTTAAAGATGGCACGGGTAAAGTCGGTGGCGTCCTCACCGGCGGCAATATTGACAACTCGGTTACGTCCTCTACCGCCGCAGCGAACCATCCCTTTGACTTCTTTGTCTTCCCTGATCGGGCCCAG
>CAXRDE010000005.1:0-347160 GCA_964229355.1 Candidatus Sericytochromatia bacterium
GGAGAGTCTTACCGGCTAAAAAGCCGCAGAGAAGCGGGTTTACTACCCCAGAATTAAACTAAAAAGGAGAATGCGATTCTTGTTACCGAAAGTGTCTAAAAAACTTTGCCGATTCTGCCTAACTCTTCATTGGCATTGACAATGGACAGGAACTGTGATGGAAAACCTATACGGCAATGATACGATTTGGGGAGTAAACGGATTATCGACAGGGAATACGCTTGTTTTTAGAACCGAAAATGATAATGCTACTACAGGCTATACCTACGGTAGAAGTTATCTGAGAAGACAGTCGAACAATGTACTTGTAGACTACACTAATTTTGGTGGTGTCTTTGGGGCCACCTGGGCAGAAAGCAATAGTACAAAGCCTCTTGGTTGGTATGCAACGACTTTCTCTGTTAACTTCAATTAATAAATTTATCAAGTAGGCACTTATTCTTAGTGCCTACTTGATTCTATCTTTTTTAGAAAGCGCTTTATGCAACATAAGTTCATTATTCACACTTGTTTCCTTTCTTTTTTTGCTGCTTGCTCTGTATCCAATCCACCGAGTTCAAGTGAGCCTGTGCCGGAGTCCTCCCCTTCGAGCAGTGTCTCGGCGAGCCCTGTCAGCCCTCTTGCAAGTCCGTCACCTGAAAACACATCTTCGCCTACTGCCACAGAAGTTTCGCCAAATCCTGTTCAATTACACTATCTTTCTGAGGGTAATTTAGCCACCCGACTCTTTGCCATAGATTCAGAAACAGGACAGTATCTGGCATGGCAAACGGAACGGGGAGAAACCAAGATCTTTGATGGCAATACCACACAAATTTTAGTGCCCAGCATCAAATATAACGTGATCAATCCAATGTTGGGTTATATCAATGCGGAGCAAAAGGGAGTGTTTTTTATTCGATCAGAAACGTCACCAGATAACCCTGATCATGAGAATCAAGGGAATTCACAATCCCTTACTCTACAAAACAACCACTCCTTTAACCTGCAAACATTTGCAAAACGACAAATTCGCGCACTGGGTCTAAGTCCTGAAGGCAATGGTTACGCTTTATTAAGTAATGAGTATAGACCGCCCGTTAATCGAGAAAATACAGAACTGCCTCATGTCGCCGTGTACACCGCCAAAGTTACTAACTTCACAGTGGAAGAACCTAAGTTATTGTTCGAAACGGAAATTAGCAATGTATCAGGTAAAGACATCGTGTTTCATGCCAGTATCGATCCCGATGGTTCAGGCTTTGTTTTATTACCGAGTTTCAACCCTTCTGGAACCGTCTTACAAAAGTTTAATCAACAGCAACAACATTTTGAGCCCCAATTGATACCAAATACTTCTAACTCGGACTATTTTCTCTCTAACCCAGCCAGAAACACACCACATTTTTTGACAAAAGTTGAAGTCGAAGTTAAAGATAGATACACTAAAATCAGCAAGCTAGCGATTTATGGACTTGCGGATCACCAACTCACAGGACAAACTTATCGCTTTCCAGCACCTGTGATATGGGGAAGTGATTTACGTCAAAAACACTCACTGATTCCATATGACTTAAAGCTTGATCCGCAGGGCAATGGCCTATTCGTGAGCGTGGACAAAAGCGACGAAAGCCGCCAGGACATTATTCTGTTGCAACGGTTTAAAAACTTCACCCAGCAAGATGCTCAGCGCTTTGTCTATCCCGGTGAAACGGCGGTAATAGATCTCAAACTGATGGTAGATGAGCAGGGGACGGGCAAGTTGATCATCCTTGAAGAAGCATGTGTTCAAGATAACCGTTGCAGCAACTTCTTCCCTGAAAATGGAGACATGCAATTGAGCTATTTAAACCTACAAGGGTTTTTATTAAAATAATCCAATTTTCAAACTTTAGGCACACCAACTATGCAGATCGCCGCAGCATCGCTACGCTCGCAAGTCAGCTTCGGCGTTCCGCATACATCGTGTTAAAGGCCAACTAAATGCTCATGTTTGAGGACGAAAGGGCTGCAGCAATCACACAACCAGGAAAGGCGCAAGATCTTGACATTTTCCACGTTGAACACTCCCCGACCTAATCAATGCTGTCCTTATTCGTACGGCTCACAAGTTCGCCTACGACTAAGGCAAGGTCGGAGATTCTAAGACTACGCATGTGGCAACCCACTACGTTAACGCCTTAAGGGTCTGACCGGCCCCACGTTTTCGTATATTTTCCGCTGCATTCAGGTCACGGTCAAGCTCCAGACCACAGTGTGTGCAGCGATGCACCCTGACAGCCAACGATTTTGGAACCTTTTCACCACAACCTGAACAGTTTTGGCTGGTGCCCTTTGGGTCTACGCGATACACCTTCCTACCGGCTCCTTCCGCCTTGTAGGTCAGCATGTCGAAAAAGGTGCTCCAACCAGCATCAGCAATAGATTTGCTGAGATGCTTGTTCTTGACCATATTGGTCACTTGCAAGTCTTCGATGTAGATATTCTGGTAACGATTCACATAGTGAAATGAGGCTTTGTGCAAGAAATCCTGCCGCAGGTTGAAGATTTTGCGGTGGGTTTTCTTCAGTTGTTTGACTGCTTTTTTTCTGCGATTTGAACCCTTCTTACGGCGCGACACTTGGCGCTGTTGCTTTCTGAGATTGTCCTGTAGCTTACGGTAATACTTGGGGTTCTCAATGGGTGTGGTATTCGGGTCTGTGTCCACACAAAAATGCTTCAGCCCTACGTCAATGCCCACAGAATCTTGCACGGGCCTATCGTATTCCTTGGCAGGCACCTGGTCACAGGTCAAGCAGACCCACCAGCCCCCCAAACCATCACGGGTGACGGTAACCGTCTTAATGCGGCCTTCGATGGGACGAGACAAATGCAGCTTAAAAATGCCCACGTTCGTGATTTTCAGATGGCGTCCGTCCAGCTTCCAGCCTGCCGTTTTGAGGGTAAACGAATCGTAACGGTGAATGGAGCGAAAACGCGGAAAGCCTGCTTTGCCTTGCTTCTTACGCAAACGAGAAAAGAAACTCTGAAAGGCCCGCTCAACACGCTCAACCACTTCTTGCAGTACCTGAGAGCCCACCTGAGCAAACTCAGGAAAAGCCTTTTTGAACCCAGGTAGTTCATTCTTTTGAGCAATCCCATTGAGGGTTATACCACAGCGCTTGTAAGCCACAATACGCTGTTCCAGGCAGATATTGTAGAGCTGTTGGCACAAAGACAGCCAGTTTTCGGCTTTGGCAGCCGTGGTTTTGCTGACCACTGCTTTGAACTTGTATGTTCTGATGCGTGATGTCTCTTTCTTGGCTTTCGTTTTGCTCATCGTGTGCCGTGCCATTCTATGTATCTGCGAACGGTTTCTGAACTGACGTTACCAGCGGTGCTGACAAAGTAAGAGTTCGTCCAGAGTGAGCGATTTTTGCCTCTGGGATAGACGGTTTTGAGTCTGGGAAACTCTGCCCGAAGCATACGCGAAGTGTAGCCTTTGAGTAAAAAGGCAATGTCACGAGGCGCAAACTTGGGCAGAGCGTTAACAAAGAGGTGCACATGGTCTGATTGTATCTCAAGCGCAATGATTTCTAAACTCAGGTCTTTGCATTTTTCATGCAAAAAGGCATCCTGTCTTTCAGCAATTTGCCCAACGAGGCTCTTTTTCCTGCGTTTGGGAATCCACACGAAGTGGAAGTTAATCAGGCTGACAGAGTGATTCAGGCGCTTGTAATCTTGACCCATATGCTTAGCTCCAGCGTTCCATTTCTTTAACCAGTCTCAGGGCCATCTGAAAGCCTTCACGGAAGCCTTTTTCTTCGGCCACAAACAAAGGGCCTGTGGCTGCATCGTTCAGATTGCGAATGATTTGGCTGGTAGTTTCCACTTGTTCTGCTGGCAGCAAAGATTGCAGGTGGGCACATATACGGTCAATTTCCTTGCTCTAGCCTGTCAAACTTTAGCAACAAATTAACTAGAGAATCTCTTCGCTACAACGAAGCCCAAGAAATAGCCGAAGCTTTGGGTTATGAGATTGTTTGGAAGAAGAAAGAAAGTTAAAGGCTACTTTGCAAATGATGCCCGTCTGTAAAGGATTGACTACTGACGACCAAGCTTCGCTTGGTGGAGCTTATATCCCTAACCTGAAGGACGGGGTTTTACGCTCCGTGCTATAATAAACCTCAGTGCTTATCTTTTTATTCAGTTATTCAGGGGATTTTATGAGCCAACCCATTTCATCTGGTCACCCGTTGCGTCCACCGCAGCAATTGTTTGGGGCCGTCAAACAGTATCAACCTGTGCAAAACGCCACGGTAAACGCTGCCGCACAGACACCGGTCGGCCAGCCAACACCCCAGGTTCAACCCGCAGCAGATCGCCTGGCTTCTTCTTCCCCTACAGCCAGTGCCAGCACCAGCCTGCAATTTGTAGACACCCCCCGCCTCGGCCCCGATGACCGGGTCTTACACATTGGCGATTCCCATACCGTGGGTATTTACGGCCAGGAAATGGACAAACACTTGCGCAGCACAGGCGCTAAAGTGGCCACCTACGGCTCTGCGGGCTCTTCACCCAAATGGTGGATTACCGGACAAACCACCCGCTCCGGCTTTTTTAGCCGTGATGCGGAAGAAAAAACCACCCAGCCCGCCAAATGGAACGATCCCCATCCTACCCCCAAACTCAAAAATTTGCTGGAGCAGTTTCGCCCCAATGTGGTGGTGTTCTCGCTCGGCGCCAACCTGATCAACGCCAACCCGGCCACCATTGAGTCCCAAATGCGCGAAATCGCCGATATGGCCAAATCCTATGGCACTGAAATTATTTGGGTGGGGCCACCCGATGGACGCGAGAGCAAAAAGCCCACCTCCAAGCAAAACGAGCTCTACCAGACCTTAGAACGGGTGGCCAAAGAGTATGGTGATTTTATTGACTCACGCCCCCTGACTGAGTACCCTGCTACCGGTGGTGATGGGGTACATTACTGGGGCAAGGAAGGCACGCGTATTGCGAAATCCTGGGCCGAAGATGTGTTTCAGCAAATTCAGGGTCTTAAGTAGCTCTGCCCCGATTTTAAAATCTGCAGGCCCGCTGCGGTGCGAAACAGCGTGGGCACGGTGGTGCGTTCTTCGCCACTGAGCACACGGTGCACCTGAAAATGCAGGTGCGGGCCACCACTATAGCCTGTAGAACCTGAATAGCCTAAAATCTGGCCCACAGCGACCTTTTGTCCAGGCTGAACCAGCACGCCGCGGTACTTTAAATGGCCATAGAGAGCAATCGAGCCGTCATTGTGCATAATTTCTACGCGATTGTCTTTGCCTTTAAAGCGGTCTTCAATGCCGCCCTCAGAAAAACGCTCTTCAGTCCAAATCACCTGCCCGGCACGGGCCGCGTGTACGGGCGTTCCCTCAGGCAGTGAAAAATCCAGGGCAAAGCGTCCCGGACCCTGATGGGTAAAGTCTCCGTTATAAGCCTGCCCCATACGGTAATTTGCCCCCGAAGCATAGGGCAGCTCGTAAATATGCTTGCGTTCAACCACAGCCCGAAAGTCTCCCCGCTGATACCGATAACGGTAGCGAAAATGCCAGGGATGTAAAGGTTCTTTTTTGGCCAGGCTCAAGACCTGCCGTGAAAAAGGCGGTAAGACCAGGGTACAGGGGTTGTCACAGTCTATGCGCACGTTCTCAAAGGGCACAAAGTGCAAGGTCACCGTGTAGGGGGCAGGTTCTGGATTCACCAATACCAGCTGGTAAGCCGCTTTGAGATAGGTAATGGTGAACTGAGGGCGTTTTTTTTCGGGGGCGGCCCCACTGCAGAAAAGCAGGACACACACCCATCCAATGAGAAAAAAGCCGCGCAAAGCTAACACAACTAACGCCGCAGGAGCCACGCCACAAAACGTTCGTAAGGGGGTGTGAGTATCTCTTGCCCCCGCAGCATATTCAGCCACTGGGGGGGAATCCCCTCAACACCGTAGATATAGCCTGCAAGTCCGCCCGTCACACAGGCGGTGGTATCAGTATCTTCTCCCAGATTCACGGCCTTGAGCACCGCCTCACGGTACGAGCTGCTGGTCAACACACACCAATACGCCGCCTCAAGGGTGTCCAATACATGACCCCTGCCGGAAATTTTCTCTGCAGGGGTATCGGCAAAGGTGCCCGCCAAAATGCGGCCATAAAACGGCAACTGGGGCTCAGCACAGTCCTCAGTGGCCCGCTGCAAGGCCACTGAAAAGTCTGAGTCCAGGTAGCTGAAGCACTGCACATAATGCTGACAGGCCGCAATGACCTGTGGGTGAGCGTGAGTCACCGCAGACACTTGCGCCACAAGCTCAGGATCACTGCCCCAGGCCTTTTGCCAGAGCGCCACCGGCAACATGCGCATTAAAGACCCATTGCCCTGGCTTTGTTCGTGGGTTAACCCTTTCAGCGCCAGGGGTTGGTTCCAAAAGAACTCTGAAATCACGTACTGCCGTAAGGCCTCTGCCGTGGTGTTGCCAATGTCAAAAACCTGCTGATCGACGGTGTACTTTGCCTCTTGCTGCCACTGCAGAAAATGCACGATCAAATGCTTTAAAAAGGCCTCTTCTTCGCCAGCCACAGGGGGCTGCTGAAAAAAGGTTTCCAGGGTGGCCAGGGTCATGGAGGTATCGTCGGACCAGGTGCCCGGAGGCTGCTCGTGGGTGCCATACCCATTCATGGTGGTCACGGGCTGCACATCAAACACCTGACGGTCGGTAAACTCATGGGGAACGCCCAGGGCATCAGCCACTGCAGCGCCCCATAAAGCGCCCAACATTTGCTCTCGGTTTCCAGACATATCACAACTCCTCTTCCTTCCGGGGTTACCGGAAAAATTGGCAGCTCGGAAGGGCTAGCGTATAATTAGAGCACGAACCCTCAAACACCTTCATCAGGAGCCATCATGAACATGCGTTTTGCCACTCTTGCCTTATCTGCACTTCTCTTGCTTAGCTTTCAGCACTCCACTTTCGCAGCGGAATCCTTATCCTCTCATTATACACCAGCCCCCCAGAGCAATACGGCAGAGGTTTTTACCCTGGCACAAGCCACACAGTCCAGGAGCATTGCAGTGGTCGATTTCAATAATGATACGGGCAAAAGCGAGCATGATCATCTCAAGCGGGGCATTTCTGAATCATTAATGACCAAACTGGCTCGGCGTCCTGAATTAACCCTGGTAGAGCGGGGCCAATTGTCCAAAGCGATTCAAGAATTAGGCTTTAGTCAATCGGTATACGCCAGTGGTACCGAAGCCAAAGCCATTGGTAAAATGGCGGGGGCGAGCTATCTGGTCACCGGCAACGTGGTCAAAGCGGGCGACCGCTTTGAAATCAATGTACGCATGCTCGATGTAGAAACGGCTCAGGTGTTGGTCAGCGAAAGTTACCGTTTTCAGAACGAAAACGACATTCTGCTGGTGGTGGACTACCTCTCGCTCTTGATTCCCCGCAAGCTCGGGCTTTATGTCAGCGAGCGCGAAATGGACATGGCCAAAAGTCAGCTGCGCACCAGCCACACGGTAGCCGACGCCGGTCAGGCCCAGGCCCCCGATAATAGCTGGATTTGGTGGGCCACCGGCGGCGTGGTACTGGCCGCTGCCATTGTAGGCATTGCCATTGTGGCCTCTCGCCCACAAAATATCAACCAACGGGTGGTCATTGGGGATGACAGCCGTCTGGCAGACCGTATCAACAATCGCACAGGTAATAACAACGCCACCACGCCAGCAGAGGCGGGACCCGCCTGGAATATTCCTTTGCTGCGTTTTTAACCGCCTGTGATTACCCTGCCCGCTGAACACACCAAATGGACCCATATTCACCTGGGCGCCTTGCGACACAATGTGCGGCACCTGCGCAGTTGCGCCCCTCAGGCCCATCTGATGGGCGTGGTTAAAGCCAATGCCTATGGCCACAATATTGACGTGGTGGTGCCGGCGTTGGCCGCAGAAGGCATTCAACACTTTGGTGTGGCGACCCTGGCAGAGGCCCTGAGTCTCAAAACCCTGCTGGCCTACGCGCCTCCCGCCATGATTCTGGTGCTGGGGGCCATGCCTACCCATCAATATGCCCGGGCCATTAGCGAAAACCTGCAGTTTATGCTGCACACCCCTGAAGACTTACCGCTGATTGCACAGCTGGCTCGCACCCACCAACAGCGGGCCCGCCTGCACCTTAAAATTGATACCGGCATGGGCCGGGTGGGCTTTTTGCCCCGAGATTTAGCTCAGGTCCTGAACGCCTGTCAACGCTACGCTAAATTTATTGACGTGGTGGGCGTTTGCTCTCACCTGGCCACCGCCGATGACGACAATCAAACCCATGCCTTGCACCAAATTGAGCAATTTGCCCAATGTCGTACCCAGTGTGAAGCCCACCCTTTGTTTCAAGCGCAGCGTCCGCTCTTTCATTTGGCCAATAGCGACGGTTGTCTACGCTTTCCTGAAAGCCATCACGACATGGTGCGCCCGGGCATTGCCTTGTATGGCTACACCGGCATTGAAGCCTGTCAAAAAGACCTGCGTCCCGTGCTGTCCCTGCACAGCCAGATTGTGCAGCGTCGGCGAGTGCCTGCGGGTCACCCCATTGGGTATGGCAAGACGTTTATTACCCAACGCGAGAGCGAGTTGGCCCTGGTGTCTATTGGTTACGAAGACGGCGTGCCGCGCAATTTGTCGAATCGCTTTAACATGGCCTATGGTGAGGCCATATTGCCGGTGTTGGGGCGTGTGTCGATGGATCAATGCGTGGTGGACCTCACCGACTTAAGGGAAGATTTGCCCCGCGTGGGGGAATTTTTAACACTGCTGAGTGAAGAGCTACCCGCCTACATTTGGGCAGAGCGCTTACAGACCATTCCCTACGAAATTCTCACCAGTCTGGGCCAGCGTTTACCGCGTATTCCCATTCCGGCCTGAGCCCCGCGTGCATTTGGGCAAGGTGTTAAAAGTGGTACAATACCGCTCAAACACCTGCAAGGAGCATTTCAACCCATGGCAAACACCCTTACTGCCTTTCAAAACGAACCCTTTACCGACTTTGAAGCCACCGACAATCGCGAACGCATGCAAGCCGCTCTCGAAAAAGTCGCCGCTGACTTTGGCAAAAGCTATCCCATGATCATTGATGGCGAAGCCGTTACCGTCGCAGAACAGTTTTCGAGCTATAACCCCTGCCAAAAAGACCAGGAACTGGCCTTTTTTCAAAAAGGAACCCGCGAGCACGCCGTTCAGGCCATCGAATCCGCTCACAAACATTTCGCCACCTGGTCCAAAACCACCGCCACCGAGCGGGCGGACTACCTGCTCAAAGGAGCCGCCAAAATGCGCGAGCAAAAATTTGAGCTGGCTGCCACCATGGTTTACGAAGTGGGCAAAAGCTGGGCCGAAGCGGACGGTGACGTGGCTGAAGCCATTGACTTTTTAGAGTTCTACGCCCGCGAAATGCTGCGTTTAGACAAACCCCAACCCCTGACCCCCTACCCTGGCGAAGAGAATAGCTATGTGTACCAGGCCATGGGCGTGGGCGCGATTATTCCCCCCTGGAACTTTCCGCTGGCTATTTTGGCGGGTATGACCACCTCTGCCATTGTGACCGGCAATACCGCCGTATTAAAACCCGCCGAAGAGGCCATGCTCATTGGCTGGAAATTTATGGAAATCATGGAATCTGTGGGTCTACCCAAAGGCGTGATTCAGTTTATTACCGGCGACGGCGCGGAGCTGGGCCAGGAAATGGTGCAAAACCCCCTCACCCGTTTTATTAACTTCACGGGCTCTATGCAGGTGGGCCTGCTGATCAACGAACAGGCCGCCAGGCGCACGCCGGGTCAAAAATGGATCAAACGGGTGATTGCCGAAATGGGCGGCAAAGACGCCATTGTGGCCGATGAAACCGCGGATCCTGAAGATGTGGCCACCGGTATTGTGGCCTCAGCCTTTGGCTTTCAGGGCCAAAAGTGCTCAGCCTGTTCACGGGCCATTATTCATGAGGCCATTTATGACGAAGTGCTCGACAAAGTAGCGGCCAAAACCTTAGACCTCAAGGTGGGCAATGTAGAAGACCGCAGCATGTTTATGGGCGCCGTCATCAATCAGGAGTCCGAAGACAAAGTCTTAAAATACATTGAAATCGGCAAACAAGAAGGCCGTCTGGTGGTGGGTGGTGAAAAGCTCTCCGATCAGGGACACTTTATTGCACCCACCGTTTTTGCAGATATTGCCCCCGATGCCAAACTCGCCCAGGACGAGATCTTTGGCCCTGTGGTGGCCTTTATTAAAGCCAAAGATTTTGAAGATGCCCTCGCCATTGCCAATAACACCGATTACGGCTTAACCGGTGCGCTGTACTCTCAAGACGAAAGCCGTCTGGAGCGGGCCAAAGCAGACTTTTTTGTGGGCAATTTGTACCTGAACCGCAAATGTACCGGAGCCCTGGTAGACGTGCATCCTTTTGGCGGTTTTAACCTTTCTGGCACCGACTCCAAAGCCGGAGGTCGCGATTATCTGCACCACTTCTTACAGGCAAAATCCATTAGCCGTAAGATTTAAGCTTTTTCACCCGTAGTGCCCAAAAGCACTACGGGTATTTCTTTACGAAAGCAGACCCTTGATGAAGGTATTCGGCACCATTGCACTCGCCCTGAGCAGCTTATTACTCCTGAGTCCCACAGTTCTGGCGGCTCAGCCTCAGCCCGTGACCCAAACCCAGTCTTCTCACAATCAGACAGAGGCCAGACAGGCCGCCGAAGCGCTATTCAAAGCGCTGGATTACGCCAAAAGCTACGACGAAACCATTCAACGCCTGGTGGATAGCCAAATTCAGCAAATGCCTGTTCTGGCCCCTTATAAACCCGAGATGCTGGCTTTTTTAAACAAATACATGTCCTGGGACAGCATCAAAGAGGAAGTCATTGTGATGTACAGTGAAACCTTTACCGCCCAGGAACTGCGCGAGCTTGCCGCCTTTTACCAAACGCCCCTCGGTAAAAAAGCCCTTAAAAAAATGCCTGGGCTGGTGGCCCGAGGTGCAGCCCTGGGACAGCAACGGGTTCAGGCCCACGAAGCCGAATTCGAAGCCATGATCGAACAGGCCCGAAAAACCCGCAACATCCAGGAAACCCCCTGAGCATGTGGTTGCAAAACCACTGGTACGCGGTGTTAGACAGCAACGAACTCAAACAAGGTCCTGTTAAAGCAGAACGCCTGGGCGAGTTCCTGGTGTTTTGGCGAGACAGCCAGGGCAAAGCCCATGTACAACAGGACCGCTGTCCTCATTTGGGTGCTAGCCTGAGCCAGGGCAACATTCAAAACAATTGTTTGGTGTGCCCCTTTCATGGCTTTGCCTTTGACGCTGAAGGCCAGTGTCAGCGTATTCCCGCCAATGGTCCCCAGGGCAAGATTCCACCCCAGCTCACCGTGCACACCTACCCCAGTCAAGAAAAACACGGCCTAATTTGGATCTGGTACGGTGAGGCACCGCCCACCCCAGAGCCTCCTTTTTTTGAAGAGCTAAAACCTTTACATTACGGTACCCTTACCGATCAATGGCCGGTACACATCAGCCGCGCCATCGAAAATCAACTGGACAGCGCCCACCTGCCTTTTGTCCACCATAACACCATCGGACGACGTCTTTCGCCCTTTATGCAGGGCCCTTATGTCGAAGCCGATGCCGCAGGCATTCAGGTGTGGAACTTTCAGCACTTAGATGCCGACAAACAGCTGAGCCAGCAAGAGCTTAAAGGCCATATCAAGGGCAGAGCCCCGGCATTGGTACTGCTGTTTCCGGGAATTTGGCGTTTAAAAATCAGTGAAGGGTTTTACCAGTTTATTGCTTTTGTGCCCGTCAACGCCACCACCACCCATTATTACTTACGCCACTATCGCAATTGGAAAGTCCCGCTTGTCGACAGCCTGGTGTCCAAAGCCATGTCTTTGAGTAACCGCATCATTTTAAATCAGGATAAGCGGGTAGTGTGCGCCCAGTTGCCTATTAACAGTGCTGAGGCAGAGCACGAACATCTGATTGGTGCCGATCGTGCCATTGCGCAGTTTCGCCGTTGGGTGCGTCACGCCCAGGACGAAGGACAATCATAGACTTGTCTAAAGCCTAAGCTTTCGGTTTTAATAGGGTTATGATCGAACGTCTTTTGCGCATGCAAACCATTGATGGCCCTTACCTGGGGCCCGCGCGTCCTCCGGAGGCTTCCCCCGCCACACCCCGTGCGGTGTTTCAGCTGCCTGAGGCAAAAACCCCTCCGGTACCGTCTGCCAAACTCCAATCTCTGGGCCAACAACTGCATGTGCAACAGGCCCACAACACGGTGGCCTCACAACAACGCAGCATGCAGCATAGCGTTCAACACATTGCCCGGCAGACCCTACAACCCGCCACCCTGCAATCGCTCCAACAGCATGGTGTGAGCTCAGTATTGGGGCTATCAGCCCAGGAACTGTTTTTATTGAGCCTGCTCAAACCCCAAAGCGAGGGTAAATCCCTCACCGGTCAGGAGCAATGGGTCCCCAATGCCAGTGCACAGCTCTCTTTCATTCACACGCCCCGCACCTTTTTGCACACCTTGCCCAGGGCCCGCCAACTGCGCCTGCGGGGCCTATCCTTTATGACCTTCCGCTTTCAATGGGAATCCGATGAAGCCGCGCCCGATGAAGCGGGCATGCTAAAATGATGCCGTTTCCACACCAGGATTTTTTTGAATAAAGGCGGCGGCTTCATGACCGGTAAAAAAAGCTTTCTTACAGGACTGTGTCTTGTGTTAAGCCTCTTTTTATTTGGTCCTTCGGCCATGGCCCAAATTCCAGGCCTGGACAGCATTGATACCGGCGGCACCCAGAGTAAACTGCCCGAGATTCAGTTTGTTAACCCACAAACCAGCGAAGAAACCCAGGAAGAAGTGAAGGCGATCCGCTCTCTGTTTGACCGCCAGCCCTGGCAGTTCAATGCAGACACCCTGCGTGAAGCCTGGGACGACATTCAGTCGGTGCCCCAGGAATTCCAAAAAATCACCCAATTGATTCAAACCCCTGAAGTCCCTAACGCCTGGATTGCCAGCTTTGCGGTGGGCCTGGTGCTCTTTTTTGTTCTCAGCTATTGGAGCGATCGTCGACTGGCCCTGGCAGCCAGCCAGCTCATGCAATGGATGCCTGTGGCCTGGCCCTTTTGGCTGCGGCGACTGTGCAAAATGTTGCTGGTGGTGGCCAGCCGCCTGATTTTTCCAGCGTTACTGCTACTGATTTTACGACTAACCTGGAGCGCATTTCCCGGAGACGCCCTGTATTTTCCATTGCTGATTAAAGGGGCTTTGCTATTTTTGGCCTATCGGGGCGGCCAGACCTTATTGCACGAAATTCTATACACTGAGCGCAGTCATTTGCTCGAAAATGCAGACGAGCGCGTGGCGCAGCGCATTTACCGACGCACCCATTATTTCTTAGGTTTTACGGTCCTGATTTGGTTTGGTATTTTCGTTTTTCAGGCCCTGGCATACCGCCCTGATTTTATTGAGCTGCTCTATTTTATCTACTCACTGAGCTTGTTTAGCTTTGCCGCCTATCTGCTGTCCCGTAAAAGTGAAGTGTTTTCGCTCTTGCCGGACATCAATGAACCGGTGTATCAGCGTTTTGTATTTTTTCTACGCCGCTTTTATACCTATGTAAGCGCTTTTTGCTTGATCCTGGGCTTGCTGTGGCTCAGCGGGTACCGTCCGCTGGTCAACATGCTCTTCTTGCGATCCTGGGCCATTATTGGCTTAATTCTGGGGGTACGTCTCTTGCATCGGGTGCTGGGGCATGGCCTCAACCATTATTTTAAGCAAGAGGTTCATCCCGAACAAAAATTAGTACCCGCTATTTTACAAAGCGCAACCGTGGTCGAAACCCTGTTGCTTTTTCACGGCGTTTTGGCGCTACTGGGCCTGCGGGATCCTTTTATTACCCTGCTTGAACAGCCCATTGCCACCATCGGCAGCAATTCGATCATTAGCGCTTTTTCTTTTTTAAACGGCATTATTGCCCTGGTGCTGGTGTGGATGATCAGCCGCATTGTACAGGCCTTTTTAGAAGAGCGGGTCTACCCCGCCAACTTCGATGTGGGCTTAGAGCAAATGATCAACCTGACCGTGTTCTACACCCTGATGATTTTAGGGCTCTTGATCGCCCTGAATATTATTGGTCTGGACCTCTCGGTGTTCACTATTTTTGCCGGTGCTTTGGCCTTTGGTGTGGGCTTTGGCTTGCAGGGCATTGCCAAAAATTTTGTGAGTGGTCTGATCCTGATTTTTACCGGTCTCGTTAAAAAGGGCGACTACATCACCGTCTCGGATCACTCGGGGTACATTCAAGACGTCAGCTGGAAAAAGGTTCACCTGCGCACCCCTGATCATGTGGACTTAATTATTCCCACGGTAGATCTGGTGGAGTCTCCAATTGTGAACTGGAGTTATTCGGGCAATATTGTGCGTATGCATGTGCCTGTTGGGGTCTCGTACCAGTCAGATATGAATGTGGTGAAAAAGGCCCTGATGGAAGCCGCCAAAGAACATAAAGAGGTCAAAAGTTATCCGGCCCCCGATGTGTGGCTTACAGACTTTGGCGATAACTCGGTCAACTTTGAATTATTGGTGTGGGTGGACTGTCGCCGCATTACCCTGGCCCGCCTCAAAGGCGAGTTGAACTTTATCATCTGGAACAAGCTGGCGGATCACCACATCGAAATTCCATTCCCACAACGGGATTTGCACCTGCGTTCGGTGGCCCCTGAGCTGCAACAGTGGATACAGAAAGAGCACCCGCCAGAAGCGAGTGCTCAGGAATAAATCAAAGGGATAAAGGATTAGCGTCCGGGGGGACGGTTACCCGGTGGGGGTCCAGGAGGACGGTTACCACCGGGAGGTCCTTGCTGTGGACGGGGTGGCCGTCCTGGAGGTGGGCCGCCCTGTGGGCCTGGAGGAGGACCGCCCTGAGGGGCCTGAGCTCCTGTAGCATTTTCTACAGACTCAATGGTTCTTAATAAGGCCTCGGCCACTTCTTTACCCAGTGAATAAGGGATAGCAATACGGGTATGTACCGGAACACACTCTTTTTGTAAGGTATCGACTTCTTCTTGCATAATAGGGGGCAAGTAGCCGAAATCAATAACCACGTTTTCGCGATCCACGCGGAAACGGAAGAGGTTTGCGGGTTGAGAAAGGGTATCTAAATCTCTCGCGAGTAAATCATCGGGTGAGAGCGGTTGTACCATGGATGTCTCCTACCTTAAAATGGAATGCTTCATGCTACCATAGTTAAGCCCCAGAATCAAATCCCCGGAGTGTAGAGCCCATGGAAGAACTGCACCTTTTCGAGGAGCTGGACGTTCCTGCCCCGGAACCGTCACCCCCCCAAAAAAAGAAAAAAACACTGCCGGCGGATACCGACCGTGAATTTTGGGAAGATTTAGAGCGGTGGCGCCCCCTGTGCAGTACGGTAGAACAGGAAATTGCTTTTTTGACCCGTTATTTAGAACGGTTCAAGTTTGAGGGTGATCGTAAACGTTTGAACACCCTCAAACACTACCTCTATGTGTACGGCGACTAGCTCTTTAAGCTCATTAAGTAGGCCAACAGATCCGCGTACTCCTGAGGGCTCATTTGCGCGTTGAGACCTTTCACCATCATATTGGTGTAGCCTTCCACCAAATAGGCCTCAGGCTCTTCAATGGACTGCTTCAGATAGGCCATCGCGTCTAAACCTTCCACACGGGTAGCCGCTCGTTCACCAATGCCGTCTAAGGCAGGACCAATCGTCCCTTTGGCTTCAGGCAGACTCTGAATCGCATGACACGCGGTACACCCGCGGGCAATAAACACCTGAGGCCCGGCTTCAGCGTTACCCGCGGGCAATGCTGCTGCTTCACTGTGAGCCCCATCGGTACTTTCGGTGTGTTCAGCCACCCCTGAAGGAGGTGTTTGTTCGGTGCTCGACTGCTCAGTACTGGTGCTTTCCTGGGCGGTTTCTTCTGCTGGACAGGCGCTCAATGCCAATAAGCAACCCATCGCCAGCAACAACTGTGTTATTTTCATACTGAAAATATCCTTTTACTTTGTTGATGCTCCTACGTTAACACGGACCCCTGCACCTTGCTGTTGATCTGGATCAGGAAAAGGCCAAACTGCCACAAAATGATGCAGGCCACAGCCAAATCTTTGCAAAAAAAAAAGACCGCCAGGAGGGCGGTCAGCGTAGAGAGTTAAAAAACAAATCGTTCTAGTAGGTGTCGGTATTACCTGCTTGCTGCAATACACGACCGGGAGCAAACTTTTGAACCCGAGAGTTCTTGGAGTCGGTGACGAAGACGAAACCGTCATTGTCGATGGCCACACCCCAGGGAGAGTTGAACTGACCGTTCTCGGTACCGAAGCTACCAAACTCAGAGAGGTAGTTGCCTTCGCTGTCAAAGCGTTGGATGCGGTTGTTACCGCTGTCCACCACGTAGATGTCACCGTTGCGGTTGTCTACAGCCAGGTCAGTAGGGTTGCTGAAGGAAGCGGGTTGCACGCCCCCAATGCGTCCAAAAGAGAGCGGCATACGGTTACCGTAACGGTCAAACTTGGTGACCACTTGACCCGCTGGCGCCGCAGCGTTGAGGATGAAGATATCATCGTTGTTGTTGGTGGCTACACCGCGTACTGAAGGAACAGGCATACGCATCAGGTTGGGTTGGCGGATATTCATGCTGGAGTCCAGCATCAAAACACGACCGGTGCCAGGGTCACTGATAATAACATCACCGGTGCTGAGCACTGCCACATCGTAAACTTCTTCAAAATCTGCTTCGATATTGCTCAACCATTGTCCACCGGGTCCATAGCGACGGATTAAATCATGACCGGTGTTGGCCACAAAAGCATTTCCACCGGCGTCAACAGCAATGCCGTTGGGGCGCTTTAAGAGACGGAAGATATCACGAGAGAGGAACTGACCGCCGAAATTGTCGATAATGCCGCCGTCACTGTTCAGTTTTTTCACTTCGCCGTGGTCATAAGAGCTGATACCACCGGCACCAATCACGTCGACCACATAGAGGTTACCGCTGCCAGGAGCCAGGGCAATGCCACGGGGCATGGTGAAGTTGTTGAAAGCGCGGATAAAACCATTCACAGAAGAAGCACGGAAAGGCAGCATTTCGATGGCGTTGGGCACTTGAACGGTGGTACCTGCGTTGACGCTGACGCGAATTTGGTTGTTACCGGCTGCGTTGGTGTAATCGTTACGTTGTACGGTGAGCACCTGGTTGCCCTGGGGAATATTGCTCAGGGTGAAGTTGCCGGAAGCATCGGTGGTGGCAACCTGGGCAGGACGAACACCCACCACTTCAACGCGAACACCGCCGATACCGGCTTTAGAGAGAGAGTCTACGACTTTACCCATGATGGTGCCGGTGGGGAGGTTATTGGCAATGACAGGGTTGGTATTGGCGAAACCACCGGTGGTGCCGCCAGGATAGTAATCGGTAGGGTAGTTGCTAACGGGTTGGGTATAGGGGTCAGAGTAACCGGGCATTACAGCGCCTACAGAAGGGTAGGAACTGAGGGGCTGGGGTCCGCCACAAGAGGTGGTGACCAATGTGGTTAGAGAAGCGATGGCCAGTGCCGCTACATTCTTAATCTGCTTTTTCATAACCGTATACCTTAAACTCTCTACAAAATTAACTCTCTATCGATAATTCTATTATAGGATGGATCTGCAGGGACTGACTTATGAATCTTTTAATGTTTGGTTAAGAAAAGTAAAAGATTGCACCTTATCGGCCGAAGAGGCGCTGCCAAAAGCTTTTGCTCTGCTCCGCAGCCAGCATTTCTTGCTGTTCTTCAAGAGCAGATTGAATCTGGTGCAATTGTTCCGCCACAGACACCATTTCATTTTTTGTTACCAGTTTTTCTTGTTGGGCTGTCAAATCAGCTTCTTTTTTCTGCAAATGGTTTTGAGCGGTATCAAAGCGTTCATCGCTGTGATCCAGAGCCTTTTGTAGACTTTGAATATGAGCTTCCAGGCGCTCGGTCTGTAACTGGTGTTGCGCTTCTTGCTCACGGTGATGCTGTTCTTTTTCTGCCAGGCGGGTTTCTAAGGCGCTGGCTTTTTCTTCAAGTTGCCCCAACAAATAGGTGTTTTCACTGAAGCGGCTGGCCAGGTTTTGGTAGTTTTCCATCAGATGCACATAGGTCTGAGCCATTTTAGTCAGGTCCTGCTGCAAAAGCGCTTCGTGCATATGGTTTTGCAGGGCCTGAATCGAAGGGGTTCCGGGTTGCACGTGTTGACTCACCAGGGCCTGGGAAGACGCGGTGACGGGCATGGGCGTCGCCGAGGGTGAAGAAGGCTCTAGCGAAGAGGCCGTGCCATGGAGAGATTTGGGGGTGTTTACAGCAGGAGCGACCACGGGAGCCTGAGCCGGTTGCTGAGCCTGCAGCTCTTCACGAATCGAACGAAAACTCATGCCCTGACGGCGCAAGCGGGCCACCTGGGTAAAATAATCGTTCCAGGCGTTATCGTAGACCGGTGCATCGGGCGCATAACGGGGATGATCTAAGTTTAAGTTGATTTGCCAGGAGCGCAGAATGGCCACAGTAATCCCTAATGCTTCGGCGATTTCCTGGGTACTTTTCATATATACATCCTCAACACTCTAATACAAGGTGAATGTGACTATTCTAACAAAATGCATGGCCCCTTGCATAAACCCAAAGCAAATCTGAAGGCCCTCTTGCTATAATAGAGGCTAAAACAGCAGAATAAAAGGTCTTCTATGAACAACGCTTTGCAGCACGTCGCCCTGGTGGGCGGCACACACGGTAACGAATGGGGGGGCATTTATCTCTACGAGCTGTGGCACGATCAGCCCCATTTATTTGAGAGTTTTCCCTTTGAGGTGGAATGCTACCTGGCCAACCCCAGAGCCACCGACCTTAACCGTCGTTATGTAGACCAGGATCTTAACCGCAGCTTTTTAAAGGCCCATTTAAAGCCCGAAAAAGACGCCAATTACGAAGCCCAGCGGGCCTGTACCATCGCCCAGGAATTGCACGACACGGACTTTTTAATTGATCTGCATAATACCACCAGCAATATGGGTCAAAGCCTGATTTTATCGGGTGAGAACCCCTTTGAAGACGAGCTCACCCGTCAGTTATGCGCCCACTTAACCCGGGACCCCCTGGTGCGCCTTTACCATATGCCCCACCGCAACGGTGAAAACCCGCACCTGCCCGGTTTGGCCCGTCGCAATGTCACCGTAGAAATAGGCCCCATGGCCCA
This sequence comes from Candidatus Sericytochromatia bacterium, assembly GCA_964229355.1. Taxonomy (GTDB): domain Bacteria; phylum Cyanobacteriota; class Sericytochromatia; order UBA7694; family UBA7694; genus CAXRDE01. Next base: position 19,300 of record CAXRDE010000005.1, read on the forward strand.
CGGCACCTTAGACGCCAGGATTTTTATGCAAACCAAACTGCTGGTGAATAAAATGTTAGATTATCTGGCCGCCTGGCAAAACGGTGTGGCCCGTTACTACAGTGGAAAAATCACCGTTTATGAACATCTGGAGCATCTCGATTACCCTCGTCGCCCCAACGGCAAGCTGGCGGCCATGGTTCACCCCGAGCGTCAGGGGCAGGATTTTATGCCCATGAGCCCCGGAGACCCTTTGTTTATGACCTTTACCGGTGCCACCTTAGAGTACACCGGCGAGCACAAAGTCTGGCCCGTCTTTATTAATGAGCAGGCCTATTACGAAAAAGGCGTCGCCATGTCGCTCACCAAAAAAACCACCGTTTCTTTAGATTAAGTCCCCGGTGACCGACCTCGACACCCTGACGCAAGCGGCGCTACAGGCCCAGCGTCAGGGACAAAGCCCCCGGGCCCACGCACACATGGCAGCAGCCTACGCCCTTGCGCTGGCCACGGCGCGAGACACCCAACACATTGAAGATTGGGATACCGCTGCCCGTCTGTATTCGCACCAGCTCTTATTGCAATGGAGCTTTGCCCCCGCCGAGACCCTCTACCGTCACATTCAGGGGTACTATCAACGGCACGTGGCCCCCCTACCGCGCTACTATTCGGGCCAACAGTTGCGGCTATCGCAACGGGTTCCCGGTCCGCTGCGGGTGGCTTTTTTATCACCCGACTTGCGCAGTTGTTCTGCAGCCACACTCATTGCAGATCTCTTCACCCATGCCCCCCGCAATTTAGACTACACGGTGTTTTCTACAGCCCCCAACGTCAGCCAGGATCCTACCTACCAACGTCTGCAAGCGTACATGACCCACACCCGTCAGGCCCAATGGTTTGAAGCTAGCACCTGGCACAGTCAAAAAATGGCCGCTCACATTTACGATCAACACATCGATATTTTGATCGATCTGGCCGGACACACCTCGCTCAGTAATCTACAGGTAGTCGCCCGACAGCCTGCCCCCCTGCAAGTTACAGGACTCACCTTTAATGGCGGCGTGGGCCTGGGCGATCGCTGCTTACGGTCCACCGACGCTTATTGCACCGCCACACCCTCTCCTTATCCCGAAGACCTGCCCCTCTTTTTGCCTTCATGGATCAGTCACGACGCCGCTGCTGCCGAGCCCCCTGCCCCCCTTTCACAGACACCACCTCAGCAGGGGTATCAATTGGGTTGTGCCCACCACCCCGGTCGGCTTTCTGAGACATGTTTGCGTACCTGGGGGCGCTTGTTACAGGCGCTGCCCGCCCACAGTCAGTTGCGACTCAAACACAGTCTTTACGCCGATCCCGCCAATCGGCAACGGGTGCTGGATCAGCTCCTGCTCGCGGGTGTTAAGCCCCAGGCGATTGTGTTTACAACCGAAAGTGATTATCCCGAGTATCTGCGTTTTTACGACACGTTGGATCTGGTGCTGGATCCCTTTCCTTACCATGGGGGCCTGGTAAGCTGTGACGCCCTCTGGCGGGGTGTCCCCTTTGTTACCCTGAGCACCTGGATGCACGGGGGGGCCAGTCTCTTGCATCAGGTGCAATGCCCTGAAGGCATCGCACGCAGCCCCGAAGCCTACATCACACAGGCCAAAGCCTTATTGGCAGACACTGCCCGGCGATGCCAATGGCGACAAACCTTGCCGCAAACGCTGGCTCAGACCTTTGCCGGTCAACCCCACCGCTGGACCCAGAGCCTGTTTACAGCCTTAGAAAGGTATATCTTACCGTGAGTCCTCTGCCCTTTCTCGAACCCCAGACCCGTGTGCCCCCCTTGCGTCGAGGCATTGCCCTGGTGGGCTTACCCCGCAGCGGCAAAACCACCGTGGGCCAGGCCTTAGCCCAGATCTTGCACTGGCCTTTTTTAGACAGCGACGCTGCCCTGACCGCGGCCTTACAATGCCCTGTACCTGAATACATTAAAGTCCATGGCATTGAAGCCTTTCGCCAACAAGAAACCCGCTGGCTCCACCACTACTGTCAAACCCCGGATTCAGAGGGGCCGATTGTCCTGTCTACCGGCGGGGGACTGCCCTGTCACGATCAACTCATGGACGTATTGAATACACACTTTGTTACCGTATATTTAACACTGGCACAGACCCTGTGGCTCGAACGGCTTTTTCACCCACCCCATGAGCTCAGCCAACGCCTGAGCAAGTCGGAACTCGAAAACCTGTATGTGGAACGCCATCAGGTATATCACCAGGCCCGGCACCTGTTACTCACCCGCCGCAGTGTCGAAGCCGATGTAGAGAAACTGCTGGGGTGGATACAGACTTAGTCGACAGACTTCACCAGACCGGGCACTTTATAGGTGTTATTGCTGCGATCCACATCGGGCGTGGTGTTCGAAGGGTCTAAAGTGACAGACACCAGCGGCGCAGGCAACTCATAGGTCAGGCGCTGGCCGTCGCGGTTGCTATCCCACAGCTTGAGCAGGGTATTGCCATTGTTCATGCGCAAGGCAAGGGTCATGGGCATGTCAATGTCTCCCAGATTTTGCAAGGTCACCACCGCCTTAATGGCCTCGCTTTCTTTTTGCCTGGCCTGACGCACCCCTTGAATACCATAGTCTAAAATATCTCCCCGCTTGACCCACTGCCCAAAGAACCACTCCAGATCTTTGCCTGAAACGCTTTGTAAGGCCTCTTGAAAGGCCTGACTGGTTATCGGTTCACTCTGGTATTGCTGCAGAAGACGGCTTTCTACTTGCTCCATCACCTTACGCCCCAGCATGGTATCAAGCAGGCGTACCACCGTAAACCCTTTGCCCTGGGCCAAAGGCACAAAGCCCTGGTGGGGCCAATGACTCAGGGTCATGGCCGGCGCATTTAATCGGGTGTCCCACCCCTGACGGGCCGTCCGCAAGTACTCTTCTACAAAGGCCTCTCCCAGAATAAAGCTCTTTTTTTCTTTGGCCCGCACATAATGGTGGGCCTGCAATAACGCCAGCCCCTGGGTAATCCAGGGCACGTCATCGGAGTCCTGCTTCACCTGATAACCCCAATATTGCTGAGCCAGGCCATACACCAGATACTCGGTCAAGCGACGGCGTACCACCGCAGGATCCGCATCTTCAGGAAAAGAATTGCGCAACAGAATCAATTGATGAGAGGCCACCACCGGCTGAGCATGCTGAGGCATGGAGACCACCGTTAGGCGCTTTAAAGGCCAACGGCCATAACGGCCCTTAAAATATTGCAGGGCCTCGGTTAGAATCTCTAAACTCAGCGCACTCCATTTTTGCAGGCTCTGATCATAATAAAACCGTACCTGAACGTCGTCTACCTCCACACTGCGGGACAGCATATTGGGCGTGTACACCAGGCTCATTTCTTCCGCACGGCTGCTGCTGTATTCATAAGAACGATCCAGGTTATTAATGCTCACAGGTGCCAGGGGAGAAATCACCACCATTTTGTCATTGGCGCGGGCATTGACCTTATAGTCTGCGGGCACACGCTCCTGTAAGCGCCACTCTCCTTCCCGAAAAGGAACAGCACGGGGATACCAGGCCCCGGTACCCAAACGGTACACATCATCAATCAAATAATAGGCGTTATTGGGATGAGGCAAATGCTTAATGCCATATTTAAATTTGAGTTCAATCCGCTGATTGGGAGCCAACGGTTCTGGCAGAAACACCTGATACACCAGCGGATCTTGCCGTTTTTTTTCGAGGTAATCATAGCTGTAAAAACTGGCAGGCAAGACCAGGCCCTCACCGTCGGTCACTTCTTGCACTTCCACTTCAGCATTAAGATTGGCATCCAGGCGAAATAACAAAAAGGGCAGGGCCCGCTGGCTTTGATTCAGATAGCTGACTTTGGCCTGCCCCCGCATACTCGCATTGTCCACATCTAAATCCAGCTGCAAAGTGTACTGCACTGGCGAATCGGCCCAGGCGGGGGCGAAGGTGCTCCAGAAAAAACAGGCGATTAAAATTGAAGATAAAAGGTGTTTCATGGCCTAATTGTAGCAAAATGTTGCGCCCGCGCTAAAGCAAATACAATTGACGCGTACCCGCATCTTTCCTTACCCTAGAAGTACACGCGCAACAGAAAGCCAGAGCTCTCCAATTATGCTGCATTGGCAAGCCTCTTATTATCTCTATTTGTGTTGTTTGCTGCTCAGCTTATTCTGTTGGCAGCAGCACCTCAAACACAACCGCTCTAACCCCGTTCCCTGGGGATTTTTTGTGAGTCTGGGCCTGCTCTGTGTGGTGGGGAGTAGCCCCCTCCATGGTTTCGGTCAAGAGGCGTTGATGTTGGCCCGTATGCTCGAAACCGTTATTGTGGTGTATGTCTTGCCGCCACTGGCCTTACGCGCTTTACCCCTGGCCGTGCTTGAGCATTACTGGCAAAAGCCCCGATTTCGCCGGTGGAGCTTACCCCTACGAGACCTGGTGTGGAATTCGGTTTTATTCAACAGCATGTTTTTTGTCTTGCATTTGCCCTGGTTTTATCAGGGTGCGCTGGCGAAAGATGGGCTCGACCAGTTGCTCATGTTTGGGTTTTGGCTGCTGGGGCTTTGGATGTGGTGGCCTTTGAATATTCGTTTTGACCCCATGCGTTTGAGCACCCCACGGCGCATGTTTTACCTGGTCACGCTGGTCCTGGGGCAAGTGCCCTTATTTGCGTTTTTAACCTTCCAGCGCCAGGCCTTGTACACCCATTATGCCAAAGCCGCCCGTGTGATTCCCGTCTCCGCCCTGGCGGATCAACAAATGGCGGGCTGGCTTTTAAAACTGACCACCAGCCTGATTTTTGCCAGCGCTTTTATTGTGATCTTTTTAGACTGGAGCCGCCACCAGCGCGCCCAGGATGTAAAAGATAACGCCCTGGCAGTAGAAAACTTTAGCCTCGTAGAGAAAGCCCTGAAGCATAACCGCAAAGCACAGGGCTAAAGGGTTTGTAAAACGATTTTTATGGCTTTTTTATAAGCGTATTCCCAATTATTATGCCTTTTTTATACTTTATGCAGTATAACTAAGACAGGTTAACAAATTCCATTCAACCAATGCCTCTTGTTAATCTAATCCAACCATTATCAACGGGTGACTCTGGCAGAAACAACAGGTTTCTGCCTTTTTCTTTGGCATTTTGAGATTTTGCGGTATGCTAGAGGCCATGTTGCCCACCCTGGCGCATTTGCTTGCGCGTTTGAGTCACTTGTTAAGCCGCCACCGTGTCTTTTGTGGTTTGTTATTGGTGGTGCTCTGGTGCAGTACCGGCTTGTATTTGGCGCAACAAAAAACACCCCCTCCCCGCATGGAAGGCAGTGGTGCCACCCACAGCTCCGCTTACCGGGCCAACCGTATTTCAGAAACCTACTTCAAATTTAACCACGAACGGGTCCTGGCTCTCATTTTTGAGCCTGGCAAGGGGCCTGATGAAGCCTTACTCCAAAGCTTGCGTTCCCATCCAGAGGTCTACAGGGTCGAAGCCATTCCCAGCGAAGAACAACCTCAACACACCATTTACGCCATTCAATTGCGCCTGGATCTGCCTATTTTTGAAGCAGAAGCCCTCGTGCCCGAACTGCGCAAAATCATCGCCGATTGGTCTAAACCCCGTCAGGTTCGCACCTGGCTGACCGGTCAACAGGCCTTTTTTTACGACATGGCGGTGGCCAGCCGTGAAGATACGGCCAAAACCGAAGGCTGGGGATTGATCTTTGCCTTTGTGGTGCTCATTTTTTGCTTTGGTAGCTTGCTTTCAGCCGCTTTGCCGTTGCTACTGGGCATGGCCACCTTACTGGGCACACAAGCTCTTATTTACGCTCTGGGCATGGGCAATACCGAAACCAGCGTCATTTTAAACAGCATGTTGGGACTGGGCTTAACCATTGATTACGCACTGTTTATGGTCAGCCGCTATCGTGAAGAACGCCAGCAACACCCTCCCGAAAAGGCGCTGAGTCTCACCTTGCAATCCACAGGCAGAACCCTGGTGTACTCAGCCCTGATCATGGCCATTTCACTGGTGGCATTAATGCTTCCCGAAGTCGAAGCCCTGCGCGGTACCTTGAAAAATCTACTGTTGGTGGTGGCCCTGGCGCTAGGAAACGCCCTCACCTTGTTGCCCTTATTACTCCTGACCTGTGACCGCTTCTTGCACTGGCCCCACGGTCTGCACCAACGCATTATGCAATGGCACAACCCCGGCCGCTGGGCGCGCCTGTCCCGGCACGTCACCCACCGACCCTGGCGCTATTTTTTGCTCTCACTGGGCCTCCTGCTCTGTCTGATTTATCCGGCCAAAGACCTGCAGCTGTGGCAACCGTTACACCAGCTTACCCCGCCTGGCGCAGAGTCTTCTGAAGGCTTTCAGCGGGTGGCCCAGGACACGTGGAAGGGCCAGCTCGCCCCCGTGGTGATTACCCAGGAAGCCTCCAGTGTCTTGAGCCCTGAGGCCCTGAGCCGCAACGCCGATCTGACCCAAAAATTACAGGCCCTGCCAATGGTGGGCAAGGTATACAGCCTAACCTCGGGAGGTCAAAGCGTGGCGGCCTACGTTAGCCTTTACGATCAACTAGAACTGGTGCGCCGTTTAACAGGCAATGGTTTGCCACTGGTGAAAGACACCGATCACAAGAGTCAGGTCACGCTTATCAATGTCTTTCCCCGCAATACTCTAGATATGGAAGACACCTATGCCATTATCGATTTTGTGGAAGCTTATCAGGCCCAGTACAGCGCCCCTGAGAACACCTTAGAAATGGGCGGCATGATTGCCCGGGCTAAAAGCTTAAATGCAGAACTTTACCGTCATGTCTGGTTTATTCTGCTGCTGGTGAGCGTCGGCATTATCTTCACCCTGAGCCTGTATTTAAAATCTGTGGTCTTACCCCTCAAGGCTGCCATTATGAACTTTTTACCCATTTTTGCCGCCTACGGTATTTTAGTCATGGCCTACATGTGGGGCGGTCTAGCCCACCATCCGGGCCTCATTGCCATTGTGCCAGTCATTTTGTTTTGTATTGTCTTTGGACTCAGTATGGACTACGAGGTTTTAATTTTAAGCCGTATTCACGAAGCCTGGCACGACACGGGCGATGTGCAAGAGGCAGTCGTAAGAGGCATGTCGCGCAGCGGGGGCATTATTACCGGAGCCGCCCTGATTTTACTGGGTGTGTTTTCACCGGGTATTTTTTCAAGCTCGCCGGTGGTGCGCGAAATTTCGCTGGGCATTACCGCCACCATTTTATTAGACGCCACCCTGGTGCGCCTGTTTTTGGTGCCCAGCTTTATGATGCTCATGGGTGAGTGGAACTGGTGGAGCCCTTTCAGTCGTAAAAAGCCCACCCACTGAAGCATGTCAGGGGTGGGCTTTAGCGATTTAAGGAGTTTACTTAGCGGGTAAAGCTTTGGAGTTCGAGCACAGTGGTGGTGTCCACTGAAACACCATTTGACTGGGTTTTGCCCTTCACTTCTTCTTTCACCATGCCAATATTATCGACCATCCAGACTTTAATGTCCTGGTCTAAAGCACCGGCTGCACCGTCTAAAACCACTTTGGTTTTGCCCAGCACCACACCGGCGTTATAGGTGCCTGCGGGCACGCTCACGCTTTCGGTACTGTCCGCACCGGTCCAATCTAAGGTACCGCTACCAGCTGCCTGCATGCCTTCCACATACAAGGCGCTCACAGATTTCATCTGAACGGTTTTTTCAGTGGGAGGTACTGCCGGAGCTCCCGCCACGGTGCTGTTGACCTCGGTACGGAAGGTTACCATATCACCCTGTACGTCAATGACTTCCATGCTGAAAGTGCCTAAATCCATAGAGCTGCCGCCGGAACCGCTGCCGCCGAGTCCCGGAATGCTGATGCCACTGGGAAGGTTGGGTACGGCAATGGCACCGATTTCGTTCTTCATGCCATAGACCCATTTCATGCCTTTGCTATAAGACATTTCGTACTGATCAAATAAATTGGCACCGGTGACTGTTAAGACACCATTGGCCGCTGCGCTGGCACCGGTATTGGCACCTACAGAAACACCGGCATTAACACTGGTGCTCGCCGAAGCGCTGGCATTGGGTGTGGCAGAAGAGGTCGGGTCAGGACTGGCCGAAGGATCAGGGCTGGCAGAAGCGGCAGGCGAAGGACTTGCTGAGGGATTTAAACTGGCATTGAGATTGGCCTCACAGGCACTCAAACCGACGAGAGCTGCACTGGCAAGACCTAAAAGAAAACGTTTTTGCATAAGAAATCTCCTTAAACCGAATATTTGATACATTTGTTAAAGACGTAGAAAATTCAAAAAAGTTCTGTGTGCCCAGGGCGCGCAGATGGTGCTCAGTATAGCGTAAAGTTGCAAGGGCTGCCTCAGTGCTTGAAAAGATAAAATACAGAAAGAATTACTTCTGCGCACATTATCCTCTAAATATAATATGAGGTAAGTTTTACCAGAGGAAAAAGGTCCAGGATCATGAACAAAATTAACCTACACCACAAATTAACCCTGTTTTCCGAGCATTGGTCTCCCAGGGTCATTGCCGAAATGAATGACTACCAGTTTAAACTGGTCAAAATCAAAGGGGAATTTACCTGGCATGCCCATGAGGACACAGACGAAGTCTTTTTGGTACTGGAAGGTGAAATGGGCATTGTCTTTAGAGACCAAACTGTTCTACTGTCTCAAGGTGAAATGCTCGTGGTTCCCAGGGGCGTCGAGCATAAACCCTTTGCTGAGCAAGAGTGTAAAGTCATGCTGATTGAGCCCAAAGGGGTTGTTAATACCGGGGAATCTGGTGGTCCGCTAACGGCGGAAAATGATGTGTGGATCTAAAAGGCAGTGATGAGACCCAAATACCTGATGTTATTTTCGAACGCACTCCTCAAGTGTGGTGACCTGTAGCTTGCTATCGCTGGTTTACACTGAGTTTAAAACACTCTTCCTGAGATTGTACCTGTACCATCTGCTGGGGCGTATGAACCCAAACTCGCTCACAATCATACTGGAACAAATATGAGCGTATTATCGCTATCATCGTCATGGAGTCCGCATGGAACTAAAATCACAGTATAATTAAGACCTTTTTAAACCATAGAAAAATAATTCTGATAAGGCATTCACGTAAAAAACATGGAGTTTCAACACTATACAAAGCAGTATAAAGATCAGTGTTTAAAAGTTTTTGAAAGTAATATAGGTCAATATTTTGATGCCTCAGAGCGAGAATTGTATACAGAATATCTGAATGCTTTAAGTCTCGATATAAACGCTAGCTATTATGTCTACTTGTTACATGGCGAAGTTATTGCCTGTGGTGGCTATTTGTTGAATGTAAACGTTTGTGCTTTAGCGTGGGGAATGGTTCATCGGGATTTTCATAATAAGGGTATTGGTACAAAGCTTATCGATTTTCGTTTAAGCCAGCTGTCGAAAAATAAAGATGTAAAAACTGTACTCATCGAGACTTCTCAACATACAAAAGGCTTTTACACACAACACGGTTTTGTTCAAACCCAGGTGATTAAAGACGGCTTTGGAAAAAATATTGATCGTATTTTGATGGAAAAGGTCATCGCACATCATCCATAAAAGATGCTTCAACTACCGCCGACCAGGAGAATTCAAAGTCGAAATACTCACTTGCTTACGACAAACATCTTTTAATCGGGAGCCAATGCCATGGTCTGCACAATACCTCTGCTTTCTTCCTCAAACGATTAATTAATTGTAAACACAAAACGTCATTCATTAAAACCATAAAGATCCCTCACAAGTACAGGAAGCAGGAAGGATAAGTCCTAAAGCATTTTCTCACCCCGAGTGTAGATTCAAGCGCACAGCCTGCCCCTGAGATTGTACCTGTAGCGTTTGCTGAGAAACATGGGTCAAGACCCGTTCACAGCGCAACACCAGATCCGGTGAAGTAAAGAAGGGAATCCGCTCAAAGGACTGATCTACCTCGTGAATACTCAACGCCCGGCGGGCCATGCGCTGGGCTTTGCTGAGCTGTTGCTGCTGGGCATAAAGCTCAGCCAGGTGCAAGTAAGCCTCAGTCAGGTAAATGTCTTTGTGAATGGCACTCTGCAGAGCCTGAATCGCCTGAGGATAAGCCTGTTGGGTACGCCACCATAGCCCGGCCACCAGATCTCCCTCAGCCAGATTGTGCCCCTGTTGCCGTGCCACATTGAGCCAGTGTTGTGCTTTGTCTAGCTGTTGGCGTTCAAGGGCAAAGTACGCAGCGCGAACAGCTAGACGGTCCACAAAGGGGAAGCGTTTAAGCACGCTCTCGTTAATAAATTCAGCAGCGCGAGCATTGCCCTGCTGCTTCAGACTGCGCACCTGTTCTAAGGTGTTTTCGAACACCGTCAGGCCATTGTGGGCCAACAGCTTGTCTTTACCAAAGCGAGAGAGGTACAGAAAAAAGGCAATGCGCGGCAATTGCTGCCAAAAAGTAGCGCGGTAGCTTAACCACACTTCATCGCTAAAACGCTCCTGAAACAGATGGGCCTGGGCATTATCCATGCCGCTTTCAAGGGTATAGCGAATATCGCTGGCCCAGTCTAACTTAAGATCGTCGGCATTGGCGGTTACCCCGTGGGCTTCGCGGTTGCGGTAAATGGGGGTGTTTTTTTTGAGAATGAAGGGTGAAGTGGCCAGAGAGTTAATAAACGCCTGATTTTTGCGAATAAACTGCACCGTCTCGGTAGCGGTTTCAAGGGTCTCGCCCGGGAAACCAAAGATCAAAAAGGCAAAGGTAAAAATGCCCGCCTCGTGCAGATTTTTGTACACGGTTTCGGTAATGGCATTGTCGGTGCCTTTGACCATTTTTTGCGCCAGTTCGGCATTGGCGGACTCTAAGCCGGTCAGCACGAACAAACAGCCCGCCCGCCGCCAGAGATCTGTGGTTTCACGGTCAAACCCTTTTTGCAGTCTGGCCATGGTGTACCAGTGCACGTCCAACTCACGCTCAAGCAGGGCGTTCGACAATTGGCGTCCATAATTGGGCGACATGGTTTCATCACTAAACTGAAAGTGACGGACCCCGTATTTTTGCTGCAACAGTGCCATGTCATCCGCAATTTTGTAGGGCTTGCGAGAGCGAAAACCCGCAAACTGCATAAAATGATCACAAAAAGTACAGTCTTTCCAATAGCAATCCCGAGACCCCAAAATGGGCAAAACAAGCTCTGCAGACCAATAATTATCGAGATCTAAGCCATCAAAATCAGGGGCCTCAATGTCATTCATAGACAGGGCTGTGCCAATGCCGTTGACCTGTAGGCGACCATCGGGCCGATTGTAAATGAGTGAGGGCACTTCTTCCAGCGGCAAATCGCCGTTAAGGGACTCAATCAGCTTTAACAGCGGCACCTCTCCTTCCCCTTTGACCGCACTGTGAATCAAAGTTTGAAAAGCGGGGTGGTGATCTACCTTGAGGCCATCGGCAATTTTTGAGAAATAAGCGCCCCCCACGGTAATGTGAGTGTCGGGCAGGTGCTCACGAATTAGACGGGCCAGGGTAAAGGTGGGAATCATTTGATACTCTCGAGCGATGGAAAAGCCCACCAGATCGGGAGGATCTTTTTTGAGTTCAGGCAAAACTTTTTGCGTGTAAAAGTCTAAAAACGGATTGCTGATCTGGTTCTGACTGGCGCGAATAACCTCTGCAGAGTCGGCATAGCCTTCTTCCATAAAAAAGTGGTCCAGGGTCATGCGCGATCCCGGATACAAGGCATTAAAACAAGCAAACACCTTATCCAGGTCTTGCTTGGCCTGCAAAAGGGCTTCGTAATCGTAAAAGGCTTCGGTTTTAAAGACCCGTTTGATATGATCTAGATCGGGCAGATCTTGCAAAAGCTGTTGTAATTCCAGGTCTTGCTCTGGCGTAAGCCAGGCTTTACGGGCCTGAAATTGGGTCTCTAGATAGGCTTTATCGAAGGCCTGATCGTAAAACTGTAGATTGAGGTCCCACTGGTCAATCGCGTGTCCGTGTTGCCTGACATAACTGCATAAACTGGGCAACGATAAATAGGGCATGCTCGGTTCCCAGTAGGGGCAAAAAAGCAAAAGGGTTTTGATAGACATCAAGGCAACAGTCACTTTCTCAGGATAATGCCTTGAACATAGCATAAGATCAGTTATCTTAGAAGATACAGATGCGTTTAAAAAGGGAGGATCTCAACCGGATGATGTCTACAGAAGAGGCCCAGGCCTTCGCGGCAGAGTGGTTACCCGCCTGGACGGGCAATCAACCGGAAGCCCTGGCCGCGTATTATGCCGATGACTGTTTTTACATGGACGCAGGCATACCCCAAGGAGCCCGGGGTAAAGGCGAATTGCTTAACTACTTGCGCAAATTACTGGCACAAAATCCCCACTGGGTATGGACCCAGCTCGAAGCCATTCCCATGGAAGACGGTTTTTTAAACAAATGGTTGGCAAAAATTCCCGTGGGAGACAAGGTGATTGAGTGTGTGGGCGTCTGCCTGGTGCAGTTTAACCCCCAGGGTAAAATTCGGCGCAATGAGGTGTATTTTGATCGCACAGAGCTGGTAGCGGCGGTCTACGCCCTTCAAAAAAGCCGTCAGGCCAAAGGCCTTTAAGATGCGTGAATTAACCGGAGGTTGTTGTTGTGGACGGGTCCAATTTGAAGTTAAAGATGCCTTTGCAACATTCTTTTTTTGTCACTGTGAACAATGCCGAAAATTAACGGGCTCAGCCCATGCCGCCAATCTCTTTACTGCGCCTGAGAATATCACCTGGCTGCACGGTCAGGAACATACCCGACGCTATGATCATCCCACGCGCTTCTTTTCAAAGGTTTTTTGCCTGGACTGTGGTTCTGCCCTTCCCTATCTTTCTCAACGGGGTAACACATTGATTGTGCCTGCAGGCAGCCTGAATGAAGAGCCAACACAACCCGTGAACGCCAGAATCTTTTGCAAGGAGCAAACCCAATGGCACAAACAGGGCCTGGAAGCCCCTGCTTTTCAGGATGATCCATCAATATAACTCCACCACAGCCCTGTAAAGTTCAATGTGCTAAAACAGGCCACGCCCCATGTTAAGATAAGCTAAGATCAAGCAAAAAGGCGGACAAGGGCGCGTGGCCAACTCCTTAGAAACTCTCAAAAACAAAATCAGCCAACAGATTAACCCCGAAACCTGGGCCAGTTGGAAGCCCCAGGGACTGGGAGAAGTCAAGCCCCATCACCTCTATGAAACCCTCAAGGTCACCTGGGACAACAAAGACGCCTTGCCCTATGCCTGGAATATTCTTAACAAGGGCGTCTGCGACGGCTGTGCCCTGGGCACCACCGGCATGAAGGACTTTACCCTCGACGGCTTACACCTGTGTACCGTGCGTTTGAACCTGTTGCGCTTGAATACCATGCCGGCCATGCCCGCGGACGCCTTAGCAGACGTCGACGCCCTGCGAAAACTGGACAGCAAAGCCTTGCGTGATCTGGGCCGTTTGCCCTTTCCCGTGATGCGTTTTCGTGGCGAAAAAGGGTTTAAGCGGGTCAGCTGGGAACAGGCCATGCATTACCTGGCCAAAAAAGTTAAAGCCACTTCGCCTGAGCGTTTGGCCTTCTTTTTGACCTCGCGGGGACTGCTCAACGAAACCTATTACGTGGCCCAAAAAGCTGCCCGTATCATGGGCACCAACCACATCGACAATGCGGCCCGCATCTGCCATTCGCCCAGCACCACAGCCCTCAAAAGCACCATCGGTGAAGCCGCTTCCACCTGCTCTTACCGAGACTGGTTGGGCACCGACCTGATTCTTTTGATTGGCTCAAATATTGCCAACAACCAACCCGTGACCACCAAATACCTGTATTACGCCAAACAAAAGGGTACCCGTATTGTGGTCATTAACCCCTATAAAGAGCCGGGACTGACACGCTACTGGGTGCCCTCAGTACCCGAAAGTGCACTGTTTGGTACCCTGCTCATGGACGAATTTTTTCAGGTGCACACCGGCGGAGACCTGGCCTTTTTAAACGGCGTGCTCAAGGTGCTACTGGAGCGCGGTGCCATCGACAAGGCATTTATTGAAGCGCGCACTACCGGCATTGAAGCCCTCAAAATCCATCTGGCCGCCCAAAGCTGGGAAGACCTTGAGCGCTTTTCAGGCGCTCCCCGCTCTGAAATGGAGCGTTTGGCTGACTTATTGGCAGAGGCCAAATCGGCGGTGTTTGTGTGGAGCATGGGCATTACCCAGCACCAACACGGGGTCGACAATGTCAAAGCCATTGTCAACCTGGCCCTCTCGCAGGGCTTCGTGGGCAAGCCTTTTTCGGGTCTGATGCCCATTCGCGGCCACAGCGGCGTTCAGGGCGGCGGTGAAATGGGCTGCACGCCGGATCCCTTGCCTGCACGCTTTGCGCAGCAATGGGGCTTTGAAACCCCTGACTTCCAGGGCTATATGGCGGGCAGTATGCTGGACGCAGCGGCCCAAAAAGCTTTAGACGTTTTTTACTGTGTGGGCGGTAATTTTTTAGAAACCATGCCCGATCCCGCAGGCATTGAAAAAGCTCTGGCACAGGTACCCGTACGGGTGCATCAGGACATCTTTTTAAGCTCTCAAATGCTGGTGGATGCCGAAGAGTGCACTCTGCTCTTGCCCACCACCACCCGCTACGAAATGCCCGGCGGCGGTTGCGAAACCACCACTGAGCGCCAGGTGATTTTCAGCCCCGAGATTGAAGGCCCCCGCATTGCCGAAGCCCGCACCGAGTGGCAGGTGTTTCAAGAACTGGCCCAACGGGTCAAGCCCGAGATGGCCCATCTAATCAACTTTGCCGACAGTCAGGCCATTCGCAACGAGATTGAAAACGTCTTCCCCGATTACGCTGGCGTGGCCAGTCTGACCGTACAAGGCGATCATATTCAGTGGGGCGGCCGCAGCCTGTGTGAGCACAGCTTTCGCACCCCGGACGGCAAAGGCCACTTCACCAACCTGACTGCTCCTGAACAACAGTTAGAGCCAGGGCAATTGCGGCTGAGCACCCGTCGCGGCAAGCAGTTCAACAGCATGGTACAAATGCAAAAAGACCCCCTCACCGGGGCACGCCGCTTAGACGTGCTCATGGCCGCTGCCGACATGGCCGAGCGCCAGCTCGACGAAGGCAACGCCATATGCGTGACCTCACCCTACGGCAGCTTATTGGCTCACGCCAAGTCAGCGCCCATTGTACCGGGCAATGTGCAGGTGCACTGGCCCGAGGGGAATCACCTCTTACCCCCCGATAAGCGGGCCTTAAGTGGCGTCCCTGACTATAACGTGGTGGTTTCTGTGAAAAAGCACAGCAAAGCATGATGCGGTGGGGCTATGTGCCGTGGTATGGTGTGTGAACAAAACTCCATCAAGGTGCATTATGTCAGACACGATTTTTAAAAAATCCCTTCCTGGACACCGGGCCGTCACCTTACCTGAACCCGGTGTCGAGACCCGTTCTCCCCAGGACCATATTCCGGCCCACTTGTTGCGCAAAACCGCCGCCGAACTGCCCGAGTTGACCGAACTCGAAGTCAGCCGTCACTTTATTAACCTTTCCCACAAAAATCACGCCATTGATGTGGGTTTTTATCCACTGGGCTCTTGCACCATGAAGTACAACCCCAAGGTCAACGAAAAAATGGCGGCCTTGCCAGGTTTTGCTGAATTGCACCCTTACCAACCCGAATCCCAGACTCAGGGTGCCTTACAATTGATGTACGAACTCAAGCACGCCCTGTGCGAGATCACCGGTCTGTCAGACGGTAGCTTACAGCCCGCCGCCGGAGCCCACGGCGAACTCACCGGCATGATGATGATCCGTGCCTATCACCAACACCACAACGATCCCGACCGTACCCTGGTATTGGTTCCCGACTCTGCACACGGTACCAATCCTTCATCAGCCCGCATGTGCGGTTACGAAGTGGTCACCCTGCGTTCAGATGCCAAAGGCCAGGTGGACATGGATCACCTGCAAGAGCTGATTGCCACTCACGGTACACGCATTGCTGGTTTGATGATGACCAACCCCAACACCTTAGGTATTTTTGAAGAGAACATTTTAGAGATCTCTCAACAGATTCACGCCATTGGCGCCCTGCTGTACTACGATGGCGCCAACCTCAACGCGATTATGGGCATGGCGCGTCCTGGCGACATGGGCTTTGACGTCTTGCACCTGAACCTGCATAAAACCTTTTCCACCCCCCACGGTGGCGGCGGTCCCGGTGCAGGTCCGGTGTTCGTAAACAGCAAACTGGCACCCTTTTTGCCCGACCCGCGGGTTGAAAAAAATGAAGATGGCACCTATAGCCTCAAAAGCCACAGCCACAGCATTGGGCGTGTGCGCAGCTTTTATGGCAACTTTGGTGTCCTGGTGCGGGCCTATACTTACATTCGCGCCATGGGTGCTGCGGGCTTGAAGCAAGCCAGTCAAGACGCCGTGCTCAACGCCAATTACCTGCGCAGCGCCCTCAAAACCATGTACCCACTGCCCCACGACGATGCGCCCTGTATGCATGAGTTTGTTTTGTCAGCCCAGCCTATCAAAAAAGAGTACGGTGTCAACGCCCTCTCGATTGGCAAGCGCTTGATTGATTTCGGCTTTCATCCGCCCACCGTTTACTTCCCCTTGATTGTGCCTGAGGCCCTGATGATTGAACCCACCGAAACCGAAGGCAAACGCCGCCTGGATCAATTTATTTCGGCCATGACCCAGATTCATCAGGAAATTCAGAACGAACCTGACATGGTAAATGAGGCCCCTCACCACGCCGAAATTCGTCGGGTGAACGAAGCCGGAGCGAACCGCAACCCCCGCGTTAACGCCTTCGCTCAGGAGTCTTAAGCCCATGGGAACCGGCCTACTGAACGACGACCGCTTCACGATTTACACCATGTCTGACTCCACCGGGCAAACGGCAGAAACCCTTTCAAAGGCTGCCATTCGCCAGTTTAAAGGCACCTCAGACATCAAACACACAGCCCTGCCCCGCATTACGCGGCCAGAGCAAATTGACAAAATCATTGAGGTCTTATCGCAAAGTGGGCCTTGCATGGTGGCTTACACCCTGTCAGTACCCAGCTTAAAAGAGCTGCTGCAAGAGCGGGCTGCAGAAGCGGGTATTACGGTGGTGGATCTGCTTAACCCCCTGATTCATACCATCAGCAGCGCCCTCAACATTGCCCCCCCACACCGTGAAGGCGGCATTTTGCGGGAGCTGGACGAAGAGTATTACCGACGCATTGAAAGCGTGGAATTCGCCATTCGTTTTGACGACGGCAAAGATCCTAAAGGCCTGGAGTTAGCAGATATTATCCTGGTGGGCGTATCACGGACCTCAAAAACCCCCACCTGCATGTTTTTGGCCCAAAACTACGCCAAAAAAGTCTGCAATAACCCCCTGCTTTTTGGGCACACGCCCCCCAAAGAGCTGTTTGAAAACAAACACAAAGCGATTGGCTTAAAAGTACGTCCTGAAGTGCTACTAGACATTCGTAAGGCAAGGGTACAAAGCCTCGGCTTGCCCAACAATGCCATCTATGCCCAAGAGGCCCAGATCGAAAAAGAACTGGCCTTTGCCCGCGATGTCATGGAGCAACTGGGCTGCCCGGTGGTAGACGTGTCCCATAAAGCCATCGAAGAAACCGCTTCAGAAATCATACATTTGCGTTACCCCAAGCCCATTACCCGCAAAATTAAATCGGTGTAACATGAAACCCGCCAGCCCCTTACAAAGGTATTTGCTGGGCGGTTGTCTTTGGCTGATTATCTGCACAATGGCCCCCGCCGCTCAGGGCGCTTGCGAAAGTCAATTTTTAAGCACACCCGCCATGCAGCAAGCGTTTGCGCAATATTTTGCCAAACTCAAAGCCCAGAAATGGGAAGGCATTGTAGCCTTTGATCGCCTGCAAAACCAAAAAATATATATGACACCGCGCTTTGACAAACTGCAGGCAGAGGCCAAAAAGCGCATCCTTGGCCTACTGTTGCTCGATTATGGCGAATACGTACAATTGCTGCCCCTTCTGCCCGAGGGTGACCGCCGCACGCTGCAGGGCAGCATGTTACCCTATACCGTGTATGCCGCCGATGGTCGAGTGTTGTCAGCGGCGTATAACCCCTGCAATCGCTTAACCACGCTTACCGAATACGAGCGCTCCCGTCTGCCGTTTCTCGGCATCAATATTCAACGGGTGCAACGCTTTCCGATGGGAGCTGCTCTGCAAGCCCGCACCAAAAAACTGTTTTGGAGCATTTTGGGCTATGAACAAGCCGGAGACTACTGGATAGAATGGGTCCCGGAAAAAGGCTTCTTTGAAATTGACGTGCCCTCGCGCAATCACAACCAGTACCTCGAAACCTTTTGGGAAAGCATGCCCACAGCCTACCGCTACCTGGTGGTGGATCGCGGCACCCCCACCTACTTTTATTACCGGGGCAAAAAATCCCCCATTCAGAATACCTTTACCGATCCCGAGTTGGAGCCTGCCTCATGAGTGCTTTATTGCATTATTTACATCTGCCTGCCCAAACCCCTGAAAACCGGCCACCCCTGGTGTTTTTACATGGTCTCTTTGGCTATGGCCGCAATTGGCGTACCATCGCCCGCGCTTTTGAGCCAACACATACGGTGGTTCTTCCCGATCTGCGTAATCACGGGCAATCTTTTCATGACCCGGATCTGAGTTTGCAAGCCATGGCGCAAGATCTGGAGCGGCTGCGGGCCCATCTGGGCTGGCATCAATTTAGCCTGGTAGGCCACTCTCTGGGGGGCAAAGTGGCCATGCAGTACGCCCATGATTTTGGACTGAGCCTGTCTCACCTGTTTGTGCTGGATATTGCTCCCAAAAGCTACCCCTTAACTGAGCACCGTCAGCTGATCACCGCCATGCAAAGCCTGGACTTGCCCGCCATCCAACAGCGCAGCGACGCAGAGCAGGCCCTAAAAACCGTCATTCCCAACCCCGCCTTGCGCCAGTTTCTACTGTCAAACCTCAGGCAGCACAACGGTCAATGGGCCTGGCAAATGAACCTCGAAGCTTTTGCCCAGCGCATCGACACCCTGCAAACGGCTCCCCAGGCGACTCAGCCCTTTACCCGTTGCCCCGTGCATTTTTTAGGGGGCGCAAAGGCTGACTATATCACCGAGGCAGACAGGGCTTTGATTCACGCCCAGTTTCCCGAGGCGCACATCGATTGGCTGGCCCATGCGGGCCACTGGCTCCATGCAGAGCAGCCCGAAGCGCTCATTGCGTTTTTAAGAGCCAGATGTCACAATACAAAGAGAGAACACAGTTGAGGACAGGATAACTTGGCTCGAAAACCAAAAAACCGCAGCCCCTTTGGACAATTGCTGTGGCAACAACGCAAACAACATAAAATGACCATGCGCACCCTGGCCAATACCGTCGGGGTTTCAGAGTCATATATTTCGCTTTTAGAGTCCGGCGATCGCCAGCAGCCCGCACGCGAGCTGGTGCTTAAACTGGCCCACGCCTTAGGAGCACGCAGCTCAAATCAGCTGGCGGACCAATTTTTACTGGCCGCGGGTTATTACCCTGCCGATAAACAAATGTACGAGCACCACGGTGATACCGTGCAGAGCTTTTTAGATACCTTACACAAAGACCCCACCAATTTTCAGGCTTATAGCGCCCTGATTTTTGCCTACATTAAACTGGGCAAAAGCGACGAGGCCCGTCACATGATTCAAGAGGGCTTAGGACGTTTTGAAAACAGCAATCAACTGCAATCTTTATTGGCGAGCTTAGAGCTGGCCAAACAGAATTTTGACAAAGCCATTGAGCTACAACAGTTCGCTCTGAAGCAGCAACAGCAAGAACAACCTCACGAAGCCTTAAGCAGTGAAGAAAGCCGCCGATTTCAGCTCAACCTGGGTATTATGCACTTTTTAAGAGGCTTGCATTATCAGGAGCTTTGGTTACAATCTGCCGAGCCTGGGCGTGCTGTTGCTGCCCAGGCAGACTATGCCACCGCCAAGGCCTTATTAAAAGCGCTGCTTGATACCCAGGCTGATGCCTACATCTTAGACGAATACGCACGCATTTGCTTCAACCAGGGCTTTGTGGGGGGTAAAACGCCTGGAGATAGCCAGCGTTACTGGAAAGAGTGCAGCGAAAGTTTTGAAGCCGTCTTACGCACCCCTGACAAATTTACCCTGGGACGACAAATTCTGATGGAAGCCTGCGTGTTTCTGGCCATGGCTTACACCCATCAGGGACGCTTTGAAACCGCTGAGGTACTGATTCATAGCTTAGAAGTCTCCATTAATCCGCCCACAGCCCTTCTTTACTACCTCAAGGCCTGCTACCACAGTTTAAAGGGCCAGGCTACCCAACAAAGCAGCGAAGCCCCGCTAGCCCTTGAGGCCTTAGAAACCGTACACCGTATCGATCCCCATTTCACGCCCCAGGCTTTAACAGATCCTGATTTAGCCTGGTTGCGCCTAAACCACCTGTCACGTCTGGAGCGTTTGATTCATGAAAAACCTTAAATTTTCTCTTTTGTCCATCGGAGTTTTAAGCTGCCTGTCCCTGAGCTTCCTGGGCAGCTGTGGTCGTACACTTCAAACGGGTCAGCCTGTGGCCAACGAAAGTTTTATGGCTTCACTGAACCCGATTTCCAAAGGTGAACAATTAAACCCGATTTCAAAAGGTGAACAACTCAACCCTGGCTCAAAAGGCGAACGCACCCTCTTTGGTCTGCTCACCTTGCTGGGCAGCAATCGTTACCTGCCAGACTACGGCATTCAGTTCTATTTAGATGGCCAACCCATACCCAGCGATTGGGTAGAGCTGCGCCAGGCCCAGGATAATCACCTGCGTTTTGAGGTGCGTAATCTACCCAACGCAGGCATTCATATGCTCTCAGCCCATTACCAGGGAGAACAGCTCGAAACCATGATTCCGCCAGATGCCCAACGCCTTGATCTGGATCTGCACTCCAGCTTTGTGGTGGATGTGGTGCAATTTGCCCATGCCCACAATATTCGCCGTTTAGAAGCATGGACTCCCGAACTGCTGCAAACCCTTACTGCCCACGAGGGGCTCAAGCAATTGCTTAACACCTTTGCACAAAACACCGGTCAGGCCACCCCACAGCAGCTGCACACCTGGATTCAGAATCCCCAAACTGAGCAGTCCGTCCGCGAAGCCCTCCAAAGCCTCGCCCCTTAAATGGATTTCCCTCAGCTCACAGGTTATACCTTTCAAAGCGTGCTGGGTCAGGGCGGTTTTGGCACCACTTACCTGGCGCTGCATGAAGCCAGTCAAAGCCGCTGCGTAATTAAGGCGCTGTCTTTTGAGCACCTCAAAGACTGGAAAACCGTCGAACTCTTTGAGCGCGAGGCCCACACCCTACGCCAGCTGCGCCACGGGCGTATCCCCAGGCATCGCGATTTTATTCAGGACACCCACAGTGAGCCCGCGCAGTTTTATTTGGTGCAGGATTACGCGCCTGGGCAAG
The DNA here is from genome assembly GCA_964229355.1 of Candidatus Sericytochromatia bacterium. GTDB lineage: Bacteria > Cyanobacteriota > Sericytochromatia > UBA7694 > UBA7694 > CAXRDE01. Next base: position 40,791 of record CAXRDE010000005.1, read on the forward strand.
ATCTGGCCACGCGTGTAGCACAGGGCCAGCGCTTTCAAGAAGAAGATATTGTAAACATCGCCTTGCAAATCACAGACATTTTAATCTATCTGCAGGCCCAGCATCCGCCACTCATTCACCGCGATATCAAACCCAGCAACCTCATGTTGGAAGGTGATCAGGTGTACCTGATCGATTTTGGGGCCGTGACCCGCACCGCACCAGGCGAACGGGGCAGCACCATGGTAGGCAGTCTGGGCTATATGGCTCCTGAGCAGTTTCATGGTCAGGCCTACGCCGCTACAGATATTTATGGCCTGGGCGTTAGCCTGATTTTTTTGATGACCCGTAAAGAACCGAGTGAACTGAGTTCAGGCGGCTTTCAACTGAAGTTTAAACATTTGCTGCACTGCTCACGGGGTCTGGCAGAAGTCCTTGAAAAAATGGTGGCTCCGCACCACAGCGAGCGGTACCCCAACGCCAAAGCCCTACATCAGGACCTGCTGTTGCTCCAACAGGGTAAAGCCCCCGGCATGTTAGCCATCAAAGCCCCGACGAGCGAGACAGCGGCTCCCGCTTCAGGTGGCAACACAAAGCATTCCATTGTCTTGTGGGGTATTATAGCCCTGCTGATCGCTTTTATCGGGGTCATGGCCCTGGGACGATCAGAGCGGGCAGAAAGACAGCGGTTCAACGCCATCCGCAATAAAATAGAAAAAGCCTACGAAGAAACCTATCGCGCTGAATACGGCGATCCGCCCCGTCCAGTCAAGATTCCGGAATAAAGCTCAACGGCGTTTGTTGGGGGAGCAAGCCCGGACATCGAAAGCATTGTAGGGTGCCCGTTGACGATGTTTGGTCTTTCTGCCGCTAACCCGAGCGCGCCACATGCGAAAGCTAGAAGCTTTCATTTCACGGCGCATCAGACGAATCACCTCTTTTTCAGAGAGCCCAAAGAGAGATGCAATGGCTTCAAAAGGGGTGCGATCTTCCCAGGCCATTTCAATAATACGCGATATATCAACCGCAGTGAGTTCAGGGTTTGTCTTTTGCATGATGTTATTTTGGCGTATGATAAAACAAAAAAGGAAGTGCTTTCATGGCCTATCAGACCCCATCTTCTGCTGACATCAAAACCCTTTTACAACAGACCCGCAGCATTGCGGTGGTGGGCCTGTCGGATAAACCTTTTCGCGCCTCGTATGGGGTGAGTCAATACATGCAACAGCAGGGCTACACCCTTTATGGCGTTAACCCCATGCTCAGCGAAGCCCTCGGACAGCCCGCTTACCCCGATTTAACCGCTTTGCCCGTGACCGTGGATATGGTCAACGTCTTTCGGCGTTCAGAAGAGGTGCCGGCGATTGTGGATGCCGCCATTGCTCACGGTGCCAAAGCCCTTTGGCTGCAGTTGGGCGTTATTGATGAAGCCGCTGCTGAGAAAGCCCAGGCAGCCGGATTAACGGTGGTCATGGACCGATGCCTAATGGTGGTGCATCGTCAGCTCTGCGGCTAAGCTTGTTCCTGACGTATGATGAGCAAAAAAGGAAAAAAAACATGGGATTATTAGTAGACGGCAAATGGAAAGATCAATGGTACGACACCAGCGAAAGCGGCGGGCGTTTTCAACGCAGTGAAGCCGCCTTTCGCCACTGGCTGACCCCCAACGGGGAACCTGGCCCGGAGGGACAAAAAGGCTTTCCAGCCGCCAAAGATCGCTATCACCTCTATGTCTCTTACGCCTGCCCCTGGGCTCACCGCACCTTAATTTTTCGGGCCCTCAAAGATCTGACGGAACTGATTCCGGTCTCCGTGGTGCACCCCGAAATGCTTGAGAATGGCTGGCACTTTGGCAACGATTTTGACGGTGCCACCGGCGACCCGCTGTATAACTTTGACTATGCGTATCAGCTGTATACCCACGCCCAGGCGGACTACTCAGGACGGGTGACCGTGCCCATTCTCTGGGATACCCAGGAAGAAACCCTGGTCTCCAATGAGTCCTCTGAAATCATCCGCATGTTCAACACCGCCTTCAATGACCTCACCGGCAACACCCTGGACTTTTACCCTGAAGCCCTGCGGGAAGACATTCACGCCGTCAACGAGCGGGTGTACCACACCCTCAATAACGGGGTTTACAAAGCCGGGTTTGCCACCACCCAGAGCGCTTATGAAGAGGCCGTTCACCCCCTGTTTGACACCCTGGACTGGCTCGAAGAAAAACTCTCACAAGAGGGGCCGTATCTGTTGGGCGAACACCTGACCGAAGCGGACTGGCGTTTGTTTACCACCCTGATTCGTTTTGATCCCGTGTATGTGGGTCACTTTAAATGCAACCTGCGCCGCCTGCAAGACTACCCCCATTTGTCTGCTTACACCCAGCGCCTGTACGAGCACCCCGGTGTGGCGGACACCGTGCACTTTGACCACATTAAGCAGCACTACTATTACTCACATCCCACCATCAACCCCCATCGGATTGTTCCCGTGGGACCGGCCACAGGAGTCGGCCTTGCTTAAAGGTTTACTTGCAACCCTCTGTCTCATCGGTCTGAGCGTTCAGGCCGATGTGCTGCCCGCACAGGCTGCGCCAGACCACACGGAACATGCAGAACATAGCGAACACGATCACCACGACGGCCCTGATGCCAAATCGCTCAAAGAACTGGCCATTGGTCAGGCGGTGCGTGCCAACGACATGGACGCCACCCGCCAGTTGGTGCGGGAGTGGTTGCGTTTAGGGGGAGATGCCAACACCATGATTTTTATGGGCATTGTCTTGCATCACCCTGACTTTACCCGCTTGCTCATTGCCGAAGGTGCCAATCTCAATGGCACCGCTCTGGGCATGTACAAAGACGTGCCTGCCTTACAGGTGGCCATTTTAGAAGAAGAAGAGGCCCTGGCTTTGATTCTGATCGAAGCGGGCGCAAACCTAAAACAGCGAGATGCAGAAGGCCATACCGCCCTGATGCGCGCGGCGGTGGCGGGGCAAGTCAAAGTGGTCGAAGCCCTGTTGGCTCGTCAGGCCGACGTATTGGCCGTCAACCAGGCGAAGCAAACAGCCACCCAGCTCATGATGCATAATTTAGCCAGAGCGCGTTTGTCTGAACGGCTCTACACCCAGTACCAACAAATTCTTAGCTTACTCGACGAAGCCGAAATTCAAGCCAAAAAAAGCAAAAAGGAACAACACCCATGACCCAAAGTACCCTCACCCAACCCGAAGTGGGCCAAAAAGCCCCTGACTTTACCCTGCCTGACCAGAACGGAAACCCGGTCAGCCTGAGCGATTTTCAGGGCAAGCAAACGGTGGTGGTGTATTTTTATCCCAAAGCCATGACCCCCGGCTGCACCACCCAGGCCTGCAGTATTCGCGATCACCACACCCGCTATACAGACCAGGACATCACGGTACTGGCCTTAAGTCCAGACCCCGTCAGTCGCTTAAAAAAGTTTGAAGACAAACACGATCTCAACTTCACCCTGCTCTCTGACGAAGACCACGCCGTGGCCGACGCTTACGGCGTCTGGGGACTCAAAAAGTTTATGGGCCGTGAGTACGACGGCATTCACCGCATGACCTTTATTATTGGCAAAGACGGCCGCATCCAACACGTCATGAAAAAAGTCAAAACCAAAACCCACCACGAGGACGTGTTGGACTGGATCGCCCAGCACTAGGATGGCCTATTACCATTTACCTGAAAACTTTCATTTAGAAAGCTATGCCCAGGGGCTCAAAGCCCCTTCGGCCCAGGTGTCCCTGCGCACGGTCAGTAAAACCTTTAAAAACAAGGAACGCTACACCGTGCCCTGCTTTGTCTTGTTTATTCCCTTGCGGGGACAAAAGATTTTTTATCAGGACGGGCAGGAATTTCCGGTGGAAGCCGGTCAATTGCTGCTCATTCGTGCCGGAGCCCGTCTTTCTTGCGACCTGAGTCGTTTAGACGACGGGCTTTTTGAAGCCCTGATGTTTCAGATGCATGAGGACTTTATTGCAGAGGTATTGCACAAACATGCTCAGGCTCAGCAGCCATCGGCTTTGCAGGCCAGCACGCCCCAGGACCTGTGTCTTCTGGGCGTCACTCCCCTGCTCAAAAGCTGTATCGAATCCCTGTTGCCCTTTTTTGACCCCACAGTAACCGGCCCCACCTCACTGATTCAACTCAAAATGGAAGAACTTTTGCTGCATCTTTTGCATCTGGATGCGAATGACACCGCCCGTGTACACGCCCTGCTTGCAGAAGCTCAGGCTCCAGAACGGGCCGCTTACTTACGTCTCATTCAACAGGCTCTGGAATCCCCCATGGGCATTGAACAGATGGCACGGGCCATGCATCAAAGCCCCACCACCTTCAAAAAAAATTTCAAGCAATACCTGGGGCTCCCCCCCGCCCAGTATCTGCAAGACAAACGTTTAGAAGAAGCCCATTACTTGCTGCGAAGCACAGACCAAAACATTACCGAAATTGGCTTACAATGTGGCTTTGAAAGCCCGTCTCACTTCATACAGGTGTTCAAGCGCAAATACCACATGACCCCAGGACAACTGAAAAAGTCCGATTTGAACACCTGAGCGTCTGATCGCGATAGATTTCAAAACCCTCGCCTGCTAAGCTAAATTTAGATTAAGCTTATAAAGGATTTTGTTTATGTTACGCCCCCTTGTTCTTGCCACCCTGACGGCTATCGCCCTGAGTTCTTGCGGACGCGGCGCCGCTCCCATGCCCGGCACCCTTCAGTCTCAGGCCGCTTTGCCTCCCGGTTACAGCCCCAACCCCTGTGTGGGCACCTCGGCACTTATTCCCCCCGATCAGCTCCCCAGCAAACCCAGCCGTCCCTGTGGCTGCAAACAAAGTCTGGGTGCTCAGGCCTTTATTCCCCCCGATCAATTACCACAAAAACCAGGCTGCTAAGTCCATTAAACTTTGCAACCTGGCCTGTGTAGGTCTGTAAGCGCGCCTTAAATCTTTTTGACCGCTTTTTTCACCTGTCCTAGCGCCTCACCGGCCTGACGCTTCAGCTTTCCGCCCATGGCTTCAGCCTTGCCTTTCGCTTTTTCAGATTCGTCTCGGGTCATTTCACCCACCGCCTGGCGGACTTTGCCCTTAACCTGTGATTTTAGGCCTTCAGCCTGGAGTTTGTGTTCGGTTGCCATTAAAAGCACCTCTTTCTGTTTGTGTTGTTTTTAGCCTAACAGGGAACAAACAACTCAAGGAAGAGGGCTTAACGCAGCTTAAATAGCACTTCTATGGCCTTTTTATAGACGTGAGATGGGCTTTGTAGGCCCGCTCAATCCAGGGGCCCTGAATCATGTGTCTCAGATGGGTATCCGCCAATTTGCGCACAAAGGTATAAAAGTCCATATTTAAGGCCCTGGCCGTGGCTTCAGGGTTCCAGTTATGGGCCTCCAGGTGCTGACAATACCAGGCCTCTTTGACTTGCTGTGGGCTCAACCAAAAAGCGTGCAAATAAGCTACCCGTTCCTGTGAAAAAATCACCTCTCCGGCAAAACCCGTTTGCCCATAGGTCATGGGACCTAAAAAGGTATGCAAACGGTAATCCTTGTAGGTCATACCCTTATTCCAGCGCACGGGCTCTCGAAACAGACTGCGCGTCATATAGCCATGAAAGTCGGTAATATGCTGTAAATGCTGATGCAAATGGGCCTTTAGATCCCCCAGGGTAGCCCCCTGAACTAAATCATCCGGTAAAAGGGGTGACATCTGAGGATGGTGCAGCGTGGACCACCACAGCTCCTGACCGTAATAGTCATGCAACAGGAGCGCGTGCAAGGCGCGGTAATCACGCGGATGGGGATAAATCACCGCATTGACCAACTGATCGTTCATAAACAACAACATGCCCACCTGGCGGGGGTAAATTTCAAAGTGACGCAGGGCTGTTTCAAGTCCGTCAAAATACGTACCGGGCAAACTATTGGCGGTACGCAAGCCCACGCCTTCTTTTAAACTGCGTCGGTTGTAAAAGTCTTTCCAGTAAATGGGGGGCGCCTCAAAATACTGCGCTAAAAAGCTCGAAATGGCCAGGTGCTGCGGCAAAAAGTGCAAGGCTTGCTTTCCCTTGTGCACCAGACGGTATTTCTGCTCCCAGGAGGTCGCCTCCCAGCGCTGTTCTGGGGGACCCAGTTGGGTGCGAGAAGCCACGGTAGACGCCCTGAGCACCAGTCCGTGGGGTACGTAAGCGGAATAGACTTTGTGTTTGTCCACCGCTGCACGGACCCGGCCTTCAGGGGCTGCAGACTTTGCCAGGTATAAATCATCGTAAACCTTTGTGGTCACCAAAGGCACCAAACGAATGGACTGCCACACCTGGTCCGGGGCAGTAACAATTTCACTGCGCGTCAGCAGTTCAGCCAGACAGGCGGGCATGGTGTTCATAGCACATCCTCCAGCGTGGACAGCAGTTCAGCCAGGGGCATTTTCCCCTGAAAAAAGGGAGCCAAATGAAGCAATAACGGCAAGGTTTCCACATCCCGCACGCCCAGCGTCACCATTGCTGGAGACAGCGTACGCGGCTGGTAATCCATGGGATTCCAGACCGGATTCAAGTGCACCAACCAGGGTGAAGGCTTCACCTGCCGCAAGACCCAGGCCACCCCACCTGCAGGATGGTTTTCGACGCCATCACTCACCACGATAATCCCCTGGGGCTCGTGCTGAAGCGCCTCAATAAAGGGTGCAGCCAGGCCCGTGGGTCCCGTGGCCTTTAAGCGAAAGGGGTGGGATTCAAACCCCACAGCAGGGGGGTGGATCCAGAAGGCTTTATACGCAAAACCCAGCTCGCGGCTCCAATGGCTCAAATAGAGATGCAGGGCCAGTGCCGTCGCCAGGGGACGGTGTTTACGCTCCCGCGAGCCAGAGGCGCTAAAGCTATTGTCCAGCACCGCGATCACCTGCTGACCAGGAGCCAGACGCTGGTGCAAAGCAGGAGGTTTAGCCTGACTCAAATAGCGCTGCAGGTGCTCCTCGGCCTGCTGCTGCCCCGCTTCATCCTGGGCCAGCCCATACAGCACAATATCCATCAGGCCCATACGCTCCGCGTGTAAGGCCTCACTTTGACCCAGGGTATTTTGTAAGCGCCAGGCTTCCTGGGCCGTCAATTGCGCGCGAATATGTTTTAAAAAACGTTCCCGAGGAATGCCTTTGCGTTGGGCCAGGCCTTCAGCAATGGTGTAGGGCAATTGGTAAATGGCTTTTTCACTAAAGTGGGCCTGACGAAAGGTTTCAAACAAAGGCTCCGTGTACACCTTTTGACGCCAGGCCTTATGAAAAAGAAAAGTATAAGCCTCAGCGGAAAGGGGGTAGTGTACGTGACGCAAAATCTGGCGCAACAAGCGACGGTACTTGATCAGGTCAAAGTGCAAATTGTTCCGGTGGGCCACATAAGCCCGAATGATCTGACGGGTGCGGCGATTATTGACGCGGTCCTGTGCCAGGCGGGCAAACAATTTGTACACACGATGCACCGGCAGGCGCAAGAGGCCCTGAAAAATCAACGGGTTTTCGTGGGTTTGGGAGGCCGGGTAGCGCAACAGACCGTAAAGAATCTGCTGGCGGTTGAAATCATTGATGGGCAAGTTCACCATTTTGGCGTAGAGTGCGCGGTAGTTTACCCGCATGTATTCGTGTAAAAAATCCAGTGCCAGACGCTGCTCATACCAGGTGGCGTCGCGTTCAGCCTGGGCTGTAGCACTCAGACAGGCATTAAAAAACAAGCGTAGATCGTCGCGTTCCACCTGAGCGGTGTAAGTGGCCATACCCTCTCCTTATCAAAAGACAACCCGGGACAATCGCGCGTTCAGGGGAACAGAGTCACTTCAAAAGGTGGTTGCGGAACCTGAACATCAGTTCCTCGGGTCGTCTGGCATCTATTATACCCCTTCGCCAGGATATGCTAACTTAAGATGAGAAACCTGCTGTGTTTCAATTGTCTTGAAGAGGTTGTTTGCCATGCGTCGTCTTCGTTTTTTGCCCGTGTGCACCTTGATTTTACTCGCATCGACCCCAGGGGTGCAGGCCATTTCACCCGCCCCTGAAGTGAGCTTTACCCCTTTGGCTCCTGGCGTCTGGATGCACACCAGCCACTTGACCCTGAAAAAATGGGGCAAAGTGCCCAGCAACGGCCTGATTGTAGAAACCGATACAGGAAGTATTCTGGTAGACACTGCCTGGAACGACAGCCAAACCCGGGAAATTATCACCTGGGCCAGCCAACACCTGCATAAACCCATTCAAGCCGCTGTGTTTACCCATGCCCATGACGACAAAATGGGCGGTGTCCGCAGCCTGCGCCAGCAGGGCATTGTAACCTACGCTTCAGCGGAATCGAACCGGCTGGCTCCCGGTAGAGGGCTTATGCCCGCCGAACACAACGTTGCTTTTAATCGAGAACATCTGGCCTTTAACCTGAACCCGCTGGTGATTTTAGACCCCGGTCCCGGTCACACCACGGACAATATTGTGGTGGGTTTGCCCACCCACAGTATCGTCTTTGGCGGTTGCCTGATTCGCCCGGCAGGCAGCACGAACTTAGGTAACACCGCCGATGGCAATATCTCCCACTGGGGGCACGCCGCGCTGGCGGTGGCCAACCAGTTTCCCGAGGCCCAAATTGTCGTGCCCAGTCATGGGCCACCCGCCGGGCGAGAGCTGTTTGCCCTGACCCAAACCTTAGCCCAGACGGCCCAGGCCGCACACAAATAAACCCTGAGGAATTTAATATGCAGTATCGCGCTTTTGGACATCACGGCTTTGAAGTTTCAGCGCTGGGCTATGGCGCTGGCCATATTGGAAGCCCCGCCCAGGACGAAAACGACATTGCCCGGCTTTTAAATACCCTGGCCGACTGGGGCATCACCCTCTTTGACACAGCACCAGGCTACGATCAGTCAGAGCAACGCCTGGGCAAAGCCCTGAAACACCGCCGCACAAGCTGTATTTACTCCACGAAACTGGGCTACGGCGTGGATGGTGTGCCTGACTGGACCGCTGCATGCATTACCCAGGGCGTGGATCAAGCCCTGCGGCGTTTGCAAACGGACTATTTAGACATTGCCCATTTGCACTCGTGTCCGCTGGGCACGCTGGAATACGGCGAAGTGACAGAAGCCTTACAGGCTCAGGTCAAAGCCGGAAAAGTCCGCGTGGCGGCTTACTCCGGCGAAAATGAAGCGCTGGCCTATGCCATCGAAAGTGGCGCTTTTGGCAGTATCCAGTGTTCCGTGAACCTCACCGATCAGCACAGCCTCAACACCCTGCTGCCTCAGGCCACCGCACAGCACATGGGCGTCATTGCCAAACGTCCGCTGGCCAATGCTTTCTGGCGCTTTGCCCAACGCCCCGCAGGCGACTACAGTGAAGTGTACTGGACGCGCTGGCAGCAGATGGCCCTGACGCTGGACATGCCACTGGCAGAAATGGCCCTGCGCTTTAGTGCCTTTGCCCCTGGCGTACACAGTGCCATTGTGGGCAGCATCAACCTGCACCATGTGCACGACAATCTGCAACAGCTTGAAAAAGGCCCGCTACCCGCAGAAATCCTCACAAAGCTACACCAGGCCTTCTCGCAGGATTGGCGGGGAGAAGTCTAACCCTTCATCCGCCCGTAAAACTCCCCCCATCCGACGGGGGATCTCCGTATAATGAAGCTTATGCTGCAAGTTTTTCTGGTGATGAACCATCTACCGACACCTCATGCCCCCTTTAAGCGGGTACTTCAGCAATTGAAACAACAGAGCCGGTTTCACCTGACCGTACTCAACAACGGCCAACCCCATATTACGCCCCATTTGTTTCATCAACTGGGCATTACCTGTGACATTCTGCACTACCCCTTGCAGTTTCATCCGGCTCAACTTTTAGATGCCCAATTACACCACCGCTACGGTGCAGAACACATTCTCTGGTTTGAAGATGAGCTGATCTGGAACCCCGAGTGTCTGCCCCAGTGGACCCAGGCCAGCGGGGATTGGACCTGGATTACGCCCCACCTTTTGCCCAGTACTGCATTGCCCTTTTCAGAACGGATTTTTCAGCAGCAGGCCTTTCGCCATGAAGGCCCGGCCCGGCTCGAAAGCACCAACCCGGATCCCTTTCCACCCTGTCTTTTTTTTCGGGTGGCCGAAATTCCCACGCTGCAAGAATGGCTTCAGCCGCAAGGCCAATTGCCGCTATTCATGATGGGAGCCTGCGATCTCAACACCCCCGCCTGGCACCCGGATCCCTCGCCAGACCCCACCAGCTTAGAGTTTTTAATCAGCATTGATGAAGCCCTGGAACGCTGGGACAACGCCGAGGAACTCAGCGGTTTGCGCCAACAGGCCCTGTGGGAATCCCTGCAACGGGCCTTGCCAGACTCCCCCGAGATTTACCCCTTGCTGCTGCCCCGTCTGGATCTGAGCACCGCCCTTGAGGTGTGCCATGAAGTGGTTCACAAACAATGGCAGTACCCCCACTTTTTAGAACTACTGAGCCATGGCCTCGACCAGTGTGATCCCGAGCAGGCCCGTCAGTACCGCCATATTTTACGCACCCGCTTTCCGGCCCACGAAAGCAAGCCGTCTCCCTGGAAGCGGAAAGGCCTCAGCAGTGAACCCCCCACATTTAAGGCCCCTTGCCCCCAGCCCTTACATGTGGGCATTCGCTTTACCGGTGAAATGGGTGCTTTATTTACCACCTTAGAAAGTCTGCTGGCCTTTCACCACCAGTGCCAGGTGGTGATTTTTACCGATGTCACCGCCCCCTTGCAATTGCCCCCCAGCATGAACGACACCGAAGTCCGCCTGATGAAAAGCCCACTGAACGATGCCAGCAGTTTGAACCAATACCTGCAAGAAGCCGGTGAAGGCCTGTTTTTGCGTTTAGAGGCCGGTGAAGTCTTACCCAATGAAACCCTGCATTTTTTACAGCAAGAGCGTTGGGCGCCAGCCCCGGGTCTGCCGGTGTTTTTGTTTAAGCACATTACCAGCGATCACATGGTCAGTTACCAGGCCCGGTGCTTTCCCATTCACCCCCTGATCCGCTTTGCCCATCACCCGGTTTTACAGATTCAGGACACCGAGGCACAGCTCCACTTTCAACGCTGTCCCAAGGCCATCATTGAGCAGCCCCAAACCTACCCCAATTACGAAAGTGGTCAACTGTTTTTTCGGCAACGGGCCGAAGCCCTGAGTCAACAACCGGATGTGTGGAGCCAGGCCGAAGCGGCACAGCTCTACGGACGTGTAGAAGACCACCAAAATGCCCTGAGTGGCTACAGTTTTCTGGTCAAACGCCTGAACCAGCAAGAAAGCCTTAGCGCCTCTGAAAAGCGCCTGTTACAAAGCAGCATTTTGGGGTGCTTACGCCATGCCCACGCCGCAGGCCAGCCCCTGACGCCCTGGCTCAAACCCGAGGCCGAAGCCGTCTGCATTAATCACCCCGACTACTGGTATTACCAGGGGCTGTCTCTGCTGGGCAACCCCCAACAGCAAGACGCTGCTCAGGCGGCCTTCGAAAAAAGTTTTATGCACCAAAGCCACGATCTCGACACCGCCTATTGTAAAGACCAAACCCGCCTGTATGCCGCACTCGTAACCCTTGAGCGGCGCAAAGTGCACGCCCACAAAGGCGATATGCGCACCCAGCGGGAGCACCTGGAATTGTGCCTGAAACATGTGTTCAACTGGATCCAATGTCTGGGACAGCCCGAAGATCATGAATTGGGTGCTCTGCGCTTTCCCAACCCTTATTTTATGCTGTGTGAACTGGCGCTGTTGGGCCAACCCCTGCAATTGCAAAAAACCGCCTTAGATATTTTTACCCAGCACTTGCCCACCCAACATGACAGCACCTGGGGCTACATTTTTGAGACGGCCCTGCTGTACGCTGCCGGACAGTTTGATCTGCTGCCAGAACGCCTGCCCCCCACCTTAGACAGCGAGGTGTTTCGCCGCTTAAGCCAGGAGCCCCATTTTATTGGGGACTTTTTTAAAGAACTCTGGCCCCAGAGCGAGATGGACGGCCCTCAAGTGGCCAGCGCCTTTGCCTGGGTCAGTGCTTTAAGCCGTCAGGACGCCAGCTTGCTCACCCTTTTGTATGAGCATCTGCCCGCAGAGGCACAACCCCTGAGCTTATTGGACAGCGCCCTGCTCAGCTTTGGCCAACAGGCCCATTTTTTATGTTATGTTGCCCGCATGTACCATGAGCACGAGGATCTGGCCACCGCGCGACAGATTCTGCAACGCTGCCTGGCACTACACCCTGATTTTGAACCCGCGCGCCAATTACAGCAGAAAATGGAGAAAACCCCATGACCGAAAAAAAAGTGGCCTTAATTTGTTTAGATGTAGACGGCACCCTGGTGGGAGAACACCCTGAGATTCACCCACGGGTCTGGGAGGCCGCCAAAATGGCTCAGGAAGCTGGCATTGCCCTGAGTATTTGCACCGGTCGTCCGGGCATTGGCCCCACCCGCGGCTACGCCGAAACCCTGGACCCTGAGGGGTGGCATATTTTTCAGGGGGGCGCTAGCATTTACCAGGTGGGCACCGGTCAAGAGCACGCCCATTATTTGAGCGAAACACAATTACAGGCTCTGTATGCCCAGCAGAAGGAGCACCAGTGGGTGTTAGAACTGTATAGCAGCACCGATTTTATCTGCGAAACCCAACCCCATGAACCCGGTTATCAGCTGGCGGTAGACCATGCAAACTTAATCGGTCTCACCCATATCCCCCGCGCAAAAAGCCATCTGCAGGGAGCCATTGTGCGGGCCCAGTGGGTGGTCACCGACGCCCAGTTTGAAGAAGTCATGGCCAGTGCGCCCGCGGGTCTGAACTACGCCTCAGCCACCTCACCGTCGGTACCCGGCGTTCATTTTATTAGTGTGACCCCCGAAGGGGTCAATAAGTGCAGCGCCATTCAACACCTGGCTGAAGAGATCGTGGGCACCGATCTGGCCCACACCATGATGGTGGGTGATGGCCAAAATGACCTCAGTGCCCTGGAGATGGTGGGTTATCCGGTGGCCATGGAAAACGCAGATCCTGTATTGGGCAAAGTGGCGCGTTATCGTGCGGGACATGTGGAAGATGGGGGCGCAGCAGAAGCCATTTTATTGGCCATTCGCCTCAATAGCGACTCCGCTGCCCTCCTGGATTAGCGCGTCAGCTGAAAGGTGTAGCTTTGGGTGCTTTCTGCGCCTGCATCATAGGTGCGCTCTTGCACGGTTACCTCTTGCTGGTGGTTGACCACCATCAGCAGGGTGGAGCGGGTGCCATACTGGGGCAATTTAACAAAAGCCGCTGACAGCGCCACTTCAACGTCCTCGGCAACGCCGGTACGCGGCAAAAGATGGGTGGGGTATGTGCGTGGATTTTGCATGATGGCAAAGAGGTCGTCAAAAACCGGCTTGCGGCAGGAAATGGCACGGGTAAACGCCACCTTACTCTCCTCGGCTTTGGGCCAGGGGTCTCCCAGTGCGCCATTGCTAAGGGCATAAATCCCCCGACGCAAAGAACGGGGGCGCTCACTGGCATTGGAGTAGTACATGAGCTGCTGCATATTGCCCACCAGCAGATTAAAGCCCGCGTATTGCTCTTTTTCATTTTCGGCCTTGGCAATATAGGTGGCGGGGTCCTGGCGGCCCTCTAAAAAGTGACGCACCAATTGTCCCCGGCTCTGTTGGCCCTCGGAGGCTTGCACTGCGGGATGCCGCACATTGGTCACCGCCGCAAAACGGCCGTTTTGGGCAATGCCCGCCCAGGTACCCTGGGCTACTTCATCGCGGCCTGCGTAAATTTCAGGGGTCGTATGCCAGGGGGAGAGCACACGGGTAGCCCGCCCATACGCTTCATCGCGGTTGGCAATAAAAATCAGCGGGTACTCCGGATGAACTTTCCATCCCCACACAACTAAGCACATAATCTCATTTCCTTTTTACACACCCGATTTTTGCTCAGGAATAACTCTTGCTTTTATTCTCTCACATCTTGTGAGGCTTGTCTCGGCCTAAGCTCCCTGCATGGTGGGTTAAATGGGTTACAATGCATAGACACTCTGGCTCAAAAATAGGAGAGCATTTTATCATGAGCACCCCCCATAAAGATCCATTGCGTGCCCTGGGCAGCAGGGTGCTGCGCCAAATTGCACGGCATTTAAAAATTAAGCATTATTACCGCAAATCCCCGTCTAAACTGCGTCGTGCCATTCATCGTGTCTGCGAGCGCCAGCACGGTCCCCAGGCTCTGGAAGCCATGAACCAATTGATACACCGCTTTCAGGGTGAAAGCACCGTCGAACCCCAAACCGGCCTGCAGGCTGCCGTCGAAGCCTTAAGGGATCCCCTGGCCTTGCCCCCACTCCCGCCCCCTGCATCACCCCCTCTCAAAAAGCCCCTGAAAAACATTCAGGCCCTCGAAGACCAAATCGAAGCCCGTCGCGCTGCCGAACGTAAAGCCATTGAAGAACACCGCCTGCGCTACCTCTTTAGCCCCTCTCAATTTGTGCACAAAGGCACTCACGAAGAATATATCTTAGAAAAAGACGAAGACATCGAATTGCCCGACTACTACGCCGAACAAGAGCTGGTGGCGCTGCCTATTGACCCTTATCGCTACTACGTTTACTGGGATTTTGATACGCCCTTACAGGCTGAAGTCGAGAGCCTCATGAAACAGGCCCCGGACGTTTTTATGCTCAAGGTGTCCGATGTCACCGGCATTCAGTACACCGGAGACAACGCCCTGGCGGTGAGTTGGGAGCCCTGTAATCCGCTGATCAAGGAGTGGTATCTCAATACAGACTGGCACGATCGCCATGTGTGTGTCGAACTGGGTCACCGTCATGCCAAAGGCTTTAAAGTCCTTTTGCGCTCGAACGTAATCCACATTCCACCCGCAAGCGTCTCATCGGTGCGTTTGGATCGCTTTGCTGAGTTTGTGCCCGCACAACCCGTGGCTACCGACCGCATTGTCACCGAAGAGCCACAGCTCAGTACCAGCCAGGTGCCCATAGAAACTGCGGCTCAGGAGCTGGTGGGCGCTTTCTTCGAAAGCTACACCCCCACACCGGTGCAGTTTAACCCCATCCCGCCTGCCCGCAGCAGCGAAGCACGTCCTGTAGCCTCCCCACCACAGCCTGTCCAGCGTGTAGCCCCCCCTGCGCCTCAGGCTACCGCACCCGCAGAACACACTCCAACACCTGCAGCACCGCCCGTCATTCACTGGCGTCCTGCGCCCAGCCGCGCGGTGTTCTTAAAGCCCCCAGAACCCACAAAGGCCGAGCAAAGCCCTGAGCAAGCGCCGGCAACCCCTCAGTTGATGCCTACACAAGGCATGGATACCCACGAAACCGAACACTGGCTCAGCACCGCCGGGGGTCAACACATCCAGCAATGGCTGGGTCTGCCCTACGACGTGCGCTGGTTCAGCGACTTCCCCGCTGAGGCCCTCCCGCTCATGTTTGAACAGTGGATCACCGATCCTTACGATCAGGCCCTGATGATTTCTTACGCCATTTGGCCCTGGGAAGTCACCGAATATCTGCCGCTGGGGGCCAGCGACTGGACACTACAGAAATTCCTGGGGGCCAGTTTATTCAGCTGGTTTAGACCCGCAGGCAGTGAGCGCATGATCCGTTGGCAGACCCAACCCGGCGGCAGTGAAAAAATCCACTGGCTACGTCCTCAGGGTGCTTCCGAACAGCACTGGTCGGGCAGCTTACAGCCCCTACGCGCCCAGAGCGCCCACCCCTGGGAAAGCTGGCCACCCGCACCGCCACAGCCAGTCCCCTCGACGCCGCCCGCGCTGTCGCTGGCTTCAGGAAGCGGGTATTTTCGCGCATGAAGTTCAATTTTCAATTGCCTGAAATGGAGCCCATCGGCTATCACGCCATGGTGCTCCACGCCCACTTGCCCTATGTGCGCCACCCGGAATACGACTACTTTCTCGAAGAACACTGGCTCTACGAAGCCATTACCGAAACCTATGTGCCCCTGTTGGTCATGTTTGAAAACCTCGTCAAAGATGGCATTGACTTCCGCCTGACCATGACCATGACGCCCTCTTTGTTGGCCATGCTGGCGGATCCGCTCTTGCAAGATCGCTACCTGGTCTATATTGGCCGTCTGGTAGAACTGGCCGAAAAAGAAGTGGTCCGCACCCGCGGCGATAGCCAGTTTCACCCCCTGGCCCTGTACTATGCGGATCGTTTTAAGGCCACCTATACCTTGTTTAACGACACTTACCACCGCAATTTGGTGGACGGCTTTAAAAAGTTCCAGGACTACGGCTGTTTGGAAATCGTCACCTGCTGCGCCACCCACGGCTTTTTGCCCCTGTTTCAAATGTACCCTGAAGCGGTACAGGCCCAGGTAGAAGTGGCCGCCCAGAGTTATCGCAAGCATTTTGACCGCTCTCCCCGCGGCATTTGGCTGGCCGAGTGTGGCTTTTATCCGGGTGCTGACCGCTTCTTAAAGCAAGCGGGCATTGAGTTCTTTTTTACCGACACCCACGGCATTGTCAACTCCACGCCCCGCTCACGTTACGGGGCCTATGCTCCCATTTTCTGCCCCGATACCGGCGTGGCCGTGTTCTGTCGCGATCGCGAATCTTCAGAACAGGTGTGGAGCTCTGAAGTGGGTTATCCCGGAGACCACTATTTTCGGGAATACTACCGAGACATTGGCTATGACTTAGACTTTGACTATATCAAAGACTATGTACAGCCCGATGGCACCCGCAAAAACACCGGCATTAAGTATTATCGGGTGACGGGTAAAACCGCTGAAAAGCAGCCCTATAACTTAGAAATGGCCCGCCAAAAAAGCGATATCTACGCCAGCCACTTTGTGCGCAGCCGCGCCGAGCAGCTCACCAATCTGGCCCATGTGTTCGCAGGTCATAAACCCCTGGTGTTATCGCCCTATGACGCAGAACTGTACGGGCACTGGTGGTTTGAAGGTCCTGAATGGCTGAATTTGGTCATGCGCAAAGCCGCCCACAACCAGTCCACCTATAAAATGACCACGCCCTACGAGTACTTGCTCAACAACCCCACCCAACAGGTGGCCGAGCCGTCACCTTCAAGCTGGGGTGCCAACGGTTATAACAGCTTCTGGCTCAACGAAACCAACGACAAAATCTACCGTCACCTGCATAAGGCCACCGAGCGCATGATCGAACTGGCCTACCGTTTTCCTGAAACCGAGGGCATTACCGAGCGCGCCTTAAATCAGGCGGCCCGTGAACTGTTATTGGCCCAGAGCTCTGACTGGCCCTTTATTATGAAAACGGGCACCATGGTGGAATATGCCGTCAAACGGGTCAAGACCCACCTGTACCGTTTTAACCAGCTGTACCAGGGCATTTACCGTCAAGAAATTGACCCCGAATGGCTCACCAAGGTGGAGTATTTAGACAATATCTTCCCGGATATTGACTACAGCGTCTACCGTCTCAAAAGGGCCGCGTAACCATGCAAGCCGTGCCGCTCAAGATTCTGGGTATGGGCAAATATCTGCCGCCCCGTCAGGTACTGTCATCGGATTTGGAAGTACGTATGGGCCTGAAACCCGGCTGGATAGCCAGCAAATCCGGGGTCGAAGTCCGCCACTGGGCCGAACACGAAAGCAATGCAGAGCTGGGGGCTCAGGCCCTGAACGAGGCCTTACACAATGCCGGGCTGGTCTATGAAGACCTGGATTTAATTATCAACGCGTCCGGCTCCTATGATCATCCCATTCCCGATACCTCATGCCTGATTCAACGGGCCATGGGCAAAGGGCGCTCCGGCATTCCCAGCTTTACCGTGGACGCCACCTGCTTAAGCTTTATTGCCGCGTTAGATGTAGCTGCAAGCTTTTTGGCCTCAGGTCGCTACCAGCGCATTGCCATTGTCTCTGCCGAAATCGCCTCCCGTTCGCTGAATCTTGAAGAAAAAGAGAGTGCCAGCTTACTGGGCGATGGCGCCGCCGCAGCCATTGTGGGTCTGCCAGAAGTGGGTGAGACCTCAGCCTTTTTGCAAAGTCGCTTAGAAACCTATGGTGATGGGGCCATGTACACCTATGTCAAAGGCGGCGGCAATGTGCTGCACCCCAACGACACCCAGGGAGATCCTGCAGACTTTACCTTTCACATGGATGGGCCCAAAGTGCTGGGCATGGCCTTTAAATACCTGCGTCCTTTTTTAAAAACCCTCTTTCGTCCGCTGGGCTTTACCCTGAGAGACTGTGACTTTATTGTGCCTCACCAGGCCAGTCAGGGCGCCATCGATACAGCCCAGCGCCTGTTTCGTTGGCGCGAAGACCAGTTCATTAACCACCTGGCCACCCACGGCAATTGCATTGCGGCCTCCATTCCCATGGCCCTGTACGATGCCATTCAACAGGGCCGTATTCAGCGGGGCCATCGGGTGTGCCTTTTGGGTACCGGCGCGGGCCTGTCGATTGGTGGCCTGGTGTTTGTGTACTAAATTCATGGCGGGCTTATGAACATCTTGTTTACCGGTGGGCGCAGCCCCGCCACCCTGGCCCTTGTACGCCGCTTTGCCGAAGCGGGCCACCGTTGTGATGTGGCCGAGAGTCTGCAACCCAACCTGGCGGGTGCCTCTCGGGCCTGTGCCAAAAACTTTACGGTGCCCGCCCCCCGTCAGCACACCGCCGCTTACCTGCGGGCCCTGCAAGCCATTATTATCGACCGGGATATTGCCCTGGTGATTCCCACCTGCGAAGAAACCTTTTACATTGCCCGACACCGTGAACTGCTCGAAGGCACGGGCAAGGGTTGTGAAGTGTTTACGCCGGACATGGCCTGTCTCGAAGAACTGCACAGCAAATACCAGTTTAACCAATTGTTACAGCGTCTCAAACTGCCAGCCCCCGCCACCGAGCGCATTTGCGATCGGGCGCATCTCAAACGGCGTTTGCCCGAGTGGGGACAATACGTGCTCAAGGGTGAATACTCCCGTTTTGCCAGCGCGGTGTATATTAACGCGCCCTTGCACAAGGTGTACCAAAACATTCAACCCAGCCCCAGCACCCCCTGGGTTTTGCAAGAGTTTTTAAACGGCCCCCAGTTTTGTTCGTATAGCGTGGCCCGCCAGGGTGAACTCACCGCACACAGTGTCTACCCCACGGTCTACACCGCCGGTACCGGTGCCACCATTTACTTTGAATCGGTAGATATTCCCGAAATTGAACACATTGTGCGGGCCATTGTCAGCTATTTTGGCTATACGGGCCAAATTTCCTTTGATTTTATCTTGCATAAGGGCCTCTACTACGCCATTGAATGCAATCCCCGCACCACCACCGGCACCTTTTTGTTTGCCAAAGAAGACGCCCTGCCCGGCGCTTTTTTGCCCATAAACCCCGGTGAAACCGCCCCACGACTCGCCAGACCCCTGGCCCGCCAGCCCGTGGCCCTGAGCATTGCCATGCTCGGTTATGCCATTCCCCAGAGCCCCTGGAAAACCCCCCGCATTCTCAAAGATCTGTGGCGGGCCCACGATCCCTTGATGGAATGGCAAGATCCCGGCCCCTTTTGGCAACAGTTTGGCATGATCTTTCAAACCCTGCAACGGGCCAAAAAAGCAGGTACTGACTTGCTTTCTGCCAGTACCCTCGATATTGAATGGAATGGCGAAAACTGTGCATTGGACACCAAGCAAGAACCCTAAGGGGTGCTATGCTGTGAACAAGAGACACTCAATATTTTTATTTTTTCTTACTATTTTTGTACACATAAGGAATCAGTTACATGACACCACTGGTTAGCATTAAAGTTTTCGGCGTTGGCGGCAGCGGCGGAAACACGATTAATCATATGCGCGCTGCCGCCTTTGAAGGGGTTGAGTTTATTGCGGTCAATACCGATGCTCAGGCCCTCTCCATGGTGGACGCTCAAGAACGCCTGCAAATTGGCGGCAAAGGCACCCGCGGCTTAGGCGCGGGCGGAAACCCCGAAGTGGGCATGAAAGCCTTTGAAGAAAGCCGTGAAGAAATCAGTCATTATTTACAAGACACCGACATGGTGTTTGTCACCTGCGGCATGGGCGGCGGTACCGGTACCGGCGCAGGCCCAGCCCTGGCCGAAATGGCCAAATCCATGGGCGCTTTGACCGTGGGCGTGGTGACCCGTCCCTTTATGTTCGAAGGCAAACGTCGCAAAGAACAAGCCGATGCAGGCATTCAGCGCATGCTCAACGCCGTGGATACCCTGATTGTGGTCTCCAACGACCGCTTGCTGCAAAGCATGAAAGGCGGCCTGGCCGTTAAGAATGCCTTCCAGGAAGTGGACAACGTATTGTTGCAAGCCATTCAGGGCATTTCAGACATCATTAACATCCCCGGTTTGATTAACGTGGACTTCGCCGACGTGCGCGCCATTATGAGCGACGCAGGCGTGGGCGTAATGGGCGTGGGCGTCAGTTCCATGGATGTGGAAAACCCAGCCGTCGAAGCCGTTAAAAAAGCCATCGAAAACCCCTTGCTGGAGTACTCCATCGATGGTGCCACCGGCGTGGTCTTCAACATCACCAGCGGTCAGGACGTTTCTCTGCACGAAATCAACGAAGCAGCGGAAGTCATTTACAACACCGTCAACCCCGATGCCAACGTTATTTTTGGTACCGTCCTTGACGAAAACATGCGCGATCAGGTCAAAGTGACCGTCATTGCCATTGTGGGCCGTCATTTATAAGATCTTAACCGTCTAAGATAAGCAGAAAAGCCACGAATCTCTCAAGAATTCGTGGCTTTTTCTATGAAAGCTCAGCGCGGTGCCCGTTGCGTACGATCCCCATAGCCCGTCAACTCCACATAGCCCTGCCCCGTTAAAGGCTGCTTGCCTGCCTGTCCTTTGAGCGTCACGGCCCCTTCCCAATAGGTAAAATCCAGGCGAAGCTCCTGATCGGCCTGGCGGGGTGTGACCGTCAAATCCAGTTGCTGGGCGGGCACCTTCAAACGCCATTGTGAGGGGTAGCGAATACCGGTTTGGGGACTGGTCCAGTACTCCAGCGGCACAATGCGAAAGTCCGTCGCCTGAAGCGGGGTGGTGCGGCCATCGGCCGCAATAAGGGTTCCTGAGGACACCGGGTCGACCGTGCCATCTTGACGCCGCAATTGGTAAAGCATCAGCTCGCGCTGATCGTCCAATTGCAGCGAAAACCAATCCCAGCCCACCTGTTCAGGGGCCAGGGCACTCGTGCTCCACTCCCGATCCAGCCAGCTCAGACCGGTCAACGCAAGGGGGAGCGTTGGGGCTGCGTTGGACTCTGACTTCCAGGTGAGTGTCCCACGGGTATCCAGACGGGTCCGCGAGTAGTAATACGAGGCGTTGCCCGGCTGACTGCTTTTGGGGCTGAGGCCCTGCTGGCCTTGCAAGACCTCAGGCTTTTGCGACTGTACCGTTAAATCCAGACGCAGGGCATCGTCCTCGGCCTGCAAACGAAAGCCTTCAGCGGTGCGTTGAATCTGCCAGTCTTCAATCCAGACCCGCTGCGGGCTTGCCCCCGCCAGACCTGCGGCCCCACGGCTTAAGCGCTGCGAAGCAAAAAAGCGCTGTCGGGGAATATCGCTAAAGGCAAAATGAGCAAAATACACCTGTCGCGATGCCCAGTCTGAGGTGCGCTCCGGCATGTCCGACTGCAGAGCCCGGCGAAAAATCGTGAGCTGGTAACCGTAATTTTGCTGTGGGTTCTGCGCATCCTGGAGATTTCCCGTGTAGTACCACCACTCCGTCTGAAAGTCGAGGTGGGGGCCGTCATCCTGAGGGAAGACAAAGGCGCGCGGGGCTAACGCCCGTGCAAAACCCTGATCGGCAGGTGCAGACATGGCCTCAGCTACCGATTGACCTTGCTGGGCGTCTACAGAAGGATCCGAAGTCCGGGGCGAACAGGCTCCACACAACAGCAGCCCCACCCCCAGGGTCCGCAACAGGATTTTTAAAACAGCACCTTGATACCTCATGTTTGACGTAAACCTCCCGCCAGGGCTTGCGAGCGCTGACGCCAGGATTGCCAGGCAGGCCACAGCCCCGCCAGCAGTGCCGACCCCACAGCCAGAGCCCAGGCTTCGAGCAGCACCGTGGGCTGTAGAAACAGCGTCAAAGACCAACCAAAGGCACGCAAATTGATCACAGCAATCAAAACCCAGGACATCAACAGGCCCACGGGCAGGGCCAAAAGTCCCGCGATTCCCCCCATACAGGCTGCCTCATAGAGTCCCAGACGGGCGTTTTGGGCCGGGGTGAGACCCAAAATCCTCAGCAGGGCGTTTTCGCGCCGCCGCTCCAGATGCAAAGCCAAAATGGTGGACAGCACCCCTAAAAAGGCCACCATCAGGGTTAAGACCCGCAGGGCATCGGTTACCGCAAAAGTGCGGTCAAATACCGCGAGTGCAGCGCGCCGCAGTTCACCGTTGGCCTGCAAGGTGTAGCTCAAGCCCTCCCGGTTCAAGGCCGCCTCAATGGCAGGGCGCGCCGTCTCTGCCGCAAGGCCCGCCTGAAGATTGAGAGCCAGTCCCGTCAACCGGGGATCTTGCCAGTACTTTACATAAATATCGCGTTGGAGCATCAGGGTGCCCAGCTCACTGGAATAATCGTAGAAAATGCCTTGTACCACAAAGGTCTGTGCCCCGGTGGGTGTTTGCAGGGTGAGGGTTTGTCCGGCTGGGGCATCCAGATTAAACTGTCCTGTGCGCTGTAAACGCCGGGCCAAAGGTTCTGAGATCAACACGCCCCCGGCCTCAAGTTGCGGCCAAAGTTGCTCCCGTGGCGCCGCTTGCCAGAGGTATTGGCGGGTCTGCCCTGCGGTATCGTGACTTACAGCCAACACATTAAACACCCCCAGTTGCGGATCTTTAAAGCGCAGCTCACGAGAACTGTGGACTGCCGCAAGCACTTCAGGCAACGCCCCTTGTAAACGTGCTGCCGCCGCAGCCGCCATGGGCCGTTCGGTGCGCACATAAAAATCGGCGGCTAAAATTTGCGCCAGCCACAGGTCAACACTCTGGCGAAAACTGCCCACCATAACACTGACGCCAATAATCACCGAGACCGACAACATCAAAGCCGTGGTGGCCAGGGCTGAGCGGCTTAAAGCCCGCTGTAAATTGCGGGCCGCAAGACGCCACAACAGGCCTGGACTGCGTGCGATAGCTCCCAACAGCCCCCATAAACTCAGCGGTACCAGTAGGGCAGCTCCCAGCACCACACCGGCCAGCCCCGCAAAAGCCGTCACCAGTCCCGTGCTGGGCCATTGCAACAAGCCCACGCCCACCGCAAACAAGAGCAATGCTGCCCCACTGACCTGGGGCAAAAGCGCCCGTACCCGATCCTCTAAATGGGTACGCTGAAACACCTGCACCGGAGGCGTACGTGAAGCCTCTCGGGCGGGCAACCAGGCCGCCGCAAAGGCCGCCGCAGCACCCGCCATAACGCCTTTAAACAGGAGTGGCCAGGCCAGTTGCAATTGCCGCACCTCGACGGCGTAGTACATATCGTTAATGACCTGAGTGACGCCTTTTAACACCTGCTGGCCCAAAACAATGCCCAGCCCCACGCCCAAAACAGCTCCCAACAAGCCCAGGGCCGTCACTTCACCCAGAATCTGCCCTTGTAGCTGACCGGGCGTGGCCCCCAGGGAGCGCAAAATGGCAAAGTGCTGGCGACGCTGCACCACCGAAAAGGCCACGGTATTGTAAATCAAAAAGACGCCCACCAATAACGCCAGCAAACTCAGGGCCGAGAGATTGATTTCAAAAGCACGGCTCATTTGTAACAGGGTTTCGGTACGGGCACTGGGCCGTTGCAGTTGAGCCCCCGCAGGCAAGAGCGCCGAAAAACGCGCCACGGCTTCCGCATCGCCTTCCGGCAGGAGCACGTCAATGCGACTCAGGTGTCCTTCCTGGTGCAAAAGCTCCTGGGCCGTGGCAATATCCGTTAGCAACACACGGCGCAAGGCCTCGGCATTCAGATCAGAAGCGGGCGCAAAACGACCAATGGCCCGCAGCGGGGGTTCCTGGGCATTAAGGCGGGGCAACAGCACCTCAGGGCTGCGGCCCACCCCCAGACGCTCGGCTTCGGCAGCAGGCAATAAAACGGTTCCCGGTGTGGTCAACAGCGACACATCAGCCAGGGTTTGATTCGCTGAGTCTGCAGACAGCAAAAGGTCGCGAAACGGCGCTTCGGCAAAGGGGTCTACCCCCAACAGCGTCCACTGCTGAGCCGGGGCCTCAGGGTTTAAGGGATCTTTTAAACGCAGGCGTCCTTCGACCACAGGGGCAATCTGACGTTGGCGATGCACCACCCGCAACTGCGTATACAGGCTTTCGGGCAGCTGATCATTGCTGCTCACCACCTGGTAATTGGCCTTGCCCGTCAGGCCTTCGGCAGACAATTGAAAAGCACGGCGGGCACTGTGGTTGGCCAGGTCCACCGAAATCATCAGGGCCACCCCCAGCGCAATGCCAAAAATCAGCAGCAGGGTCTGTAAGCGGTGTTGCCGGTAATAATGCCAGCTGGTGCGCATTAAAATCATGGGGTCCAGGGCTCCATCTGCCCCTGATGAATCTGAAACACCTGATCTGCCAAACTTACCCATTCCCGATCATGGGTGGCCATCACCAGGCTTTTGCCCGCTGCACGGGTCAATTGCAACAGCAGCGCCATGACCTCCTGGCCGCTCTGCTCATCGAGATTGCCCGTGGGCTCATCGGCCAGGACCAACGGCGGCGACATCATCAGGGCCCGCGCAATGGCCACCCGCTGCTGCTGCCCCCCGGACAGACGCTCCGGTCGGCTATCGGCCCGATCGGCCAGACCCACTGCCGCCAGGAGTTCCAAAGCCTGCTGCTGAAGCGACCGGCCCGCCACCTGCTTGACGCCTGCCAGTTCAGCCGGCAACTGCACGTTTTCGCGCACCGTTAGCGTGGGCAATAAATGAAAAAACTGAAAGACAATGCCGATGTGTTGACGCCGGAAATGGGTCAAGGCCGGCTCTTGCAAACGGTTAAGACAGGTGTCACCCAGCCACACTTCGCCCGCATCGGGGGTATCGATCCCACTCAGGAGATTGAGCAAGGTGCTTTTGCCTGAGCCACTTTTGCCCAATAACAGGGTAAACTGCCCCGCAGGCAAAGCCTGGGTCACCTGCTGTAATACAGACTGGGGCTGTCCACTTTCGGCATAGGTTTTGCTGAGCGCTTTGAGCTGAATGTGCATGATCCATGACTTTCTCGAAATCGGAGTGTGTTATCAGCTTAAAGGCAGGCATAAGTTATTGCCCAGTTTAATTC
Source organism: Candidatus Sericytochromatia bacterium (assembly GCA_964229355.1). Lineage (GTDB taxonomy): Bacteria > Cyanobacteriota > Sericytochromatia > UBA7694 > UBA7694 > CAXRDE01. The sequence continues at coordinate 66,072 of CAXRDE010000005.1, forward strand.
TTAATCTTGTAACCGGTCTTAAAAATCAGCCACACGGTCGCTAAACACACCGTCAAAAACACAGCGGTCATGGTCAGACTCAGGCCCACATCCACATCGGCAACGCCATAAAAGCTCCAGCGGAAGCCACTGATCAAGTACACAATGGGATTAAACAGGGTCAGCTTTTGCCAAAAAGGAGGCAGCATTTTGATGGAGTAAAAGCTACCGCCCAAAAAGGTCAGGGGCGTAATCACCATCAGCGGAATGATTTGTAGTTTTTCGAAGCCGTCGGCCCACACCCCGATAATAAAGCCAAAGAGGCTAAAGGTCACAGCGGTCAACAGCAAAAAGGCCAGCATCCAGAAGGGGTGCATAATCTGAAAGTCCACAAACAAACGGGCCGTGGCCAGAATAATCAGGCCGAGCATTAAAGACTTACTGGCCGCCGCGCCCACATACCCCAGCACAATTTCAAAGGCCGAAATGGGCGCCGATAAAATCTCATAAATGGTGCCCGAGTACTTGGGCATGTAAATGCCAAAAGAGGCGTTAGAAATGCTCTCGGTCAGCACCGACAACATAATCAGACCCGGTACAATAAAGGCCCCATAAGTGGTGCCCTCAATGTCGGTCATGCGCGAGCCAATGGCTGAGCCAAAGACAATAAAATACAAAGACGTCGAAATCACCGGCGAGGCAATGCTCTGAAACAAAGTGCGAAAAAACCGCGCCAGCTCAAAGCTGTAAATGGCCTTAACTGCGTACAAATTCATGGGGTTCACCTATTAACTTTACAAAAATATCTTCCAGGGAGCTTTCCTGGGTGTGCAAGTCCTGAAACTCGATGCCTTCATCATTCAACTGGCGCAACAGGGCGGCAATCCCTTTTTGCTCGGCCTGGGCATCAAAGGTATAAATCAATTGCTGGTGGTTTTCAGACAGGGTTAAGGGCAAATGTTGCAAGGCAGCAGGAATCGCTGCCAGGGGTTCAGACAATTGCAAGAGCAATTGCTTCTTGCCCAGCTTTTGCATCAGGGCCTTTTTTTCTTCTACCAAAAAGATATCGCCCTGGCGAATAAAGCCAATGCGATCGGCCATTTCCTGGGCTTCTTCGATGTAATGGGTGGTCAAAATAATGGTAACACCGGTTTCGCGCAGTTGGCGCACCATGTCCCACATATCCCGCCGCAGGTCCACATCGACACCGGCTGTGGGTTCATCAAGAAACAAAATGCGGGGCTCATGAGACAGGGCCTTGGCAATCATCACCCGGCGCTTCATGCCGCCGGAGAGGGCGCGTAGCTGCTGGTCTTTTTTGTCCCAGAGCGAGAGGCGGCGTAAAATATCTTCCAGCAAGGCCGGGTTGGGGGCTTTGCCAAACAGACCGCGACTGAATTTGACCGTGTTCCACACGGTTTCGAACATATCGTTGGTGATTTCTTGCGGCACCAAACCAATTTTACTGCGGGCAGCCCGGTAGTCTTTTGCAATGGAGTGGCCGTCGGCAAGAACTTCACCACTGGAGGCATTCACAATGCCACAAACAATACTGATCAGGGTGGTTTTTCCGGCCCCGTTGGGGCCCAGTAAGGCAAAAATTTCACCCCGGTGAATGTCAAGATTCACCGATTTCAGGGCCTGAAAGCCCGAAGCGTACACTTTCGACAGTTCCCGAATCGAAAGAATGGGCGTGGCGTCTGGCATAGGGTATCCGTTCTACATTTCTACATTTTTAAAATTGTATACTTTTTCATACAATCCGTATGAAGCGGTAACACGCATTATACCCAATCTCGACGCCACTGCCCACCCAGGTGTCCACCGTCGATCCGGCTTAAGCTCTGGGCTTATCAAGGTCCACCGGTAACGCCTTACGCAGCAGCGGCTCTAAATTGGTGCCACCCAGCAATTGGGACAGTACATCTACCACGCTGTTGCCGCCCAAAATAGCGAGTGGCCCCATGGAGGCCGCCATGCGTTCTGCCAGGGCTTTGTCGCCAAAGGCCTGTAAGGCCGCAATCAGGTCAGGAGAAATGGCTTCGGCCTTGCGGGCCATGGCCTCCACTTCACCTTGCATCAGGGCCAGTTTCTGTTGGGTGCGCTCTTGCGCCATCACCAGCTCTTGCTCTAAACGGGTGCGCTCTCGGGCCAGCTCGGCTTCGTGCACAGCGGTGAGCTGGGCCTGGCTGTCTAACTCGCCCGCCAGACGGGTGCGCTCCGCCTCGGCCTGGCTCTGTAGGGCCTGCAATTGCAGAGCCTGCTTGCGCTGCAGGCGATCCAATGCCAGCTCATGGTTTTGGGCTTCGGTGAGCATTTGCGCCTCAGCCATTTCCCGTTTCACGCCTTCTTCGGCCTGCACAAAGGTCAATTTGCGCCGTTCGGCATTGAGTTGCAAGGTTTGCTCCACCCCCTGACGCTGGGCTTGAATCAGCAATTGCTCTACCCCATCATCCACCAATTGCACCTGCAGCACCTCGACATCGTAGACCCGCATGCCATTTTCAGGGAACACGCAGCCTTTGCGTTTGCCTTCAACAGCTTCACCCAATACCGTATTGCGCAAGATATCGATGGCCTGATGATAAAAGGCCTCCACGCCCCATTGCTTCACCGCATTGCGAATCCGCGAACGCATATGTTCCGTTAAAAACTTCACATAGTTTTCCACCTGGAACCAGTATTGCGAATCCCCCTCAAAATTGACCCGGTAAGACAATTGAATATCGATTTCACACAGGTCCTGGGTTTCCACACGAATGCGGTCAGACACCTTATTGTGCAGCACCCGCAGATACACCGTGTTGAGCAGGTTTTTCTCATGCTTGGGATTCCCTGTGGATAAGCTCATGGGTTCTAAAGCCTCGTCATAGGCCAATAGATAGGTTTGGGGCCCCACCACCACCTTGCGCTCACCGGTTTTGCTCACCACCAAAATGGCATAGCCTGTCCACACCGAAATGGCCACAGCTCCGTCATACTTGGTGTTCAGGGTAATGGTGCGCGGTGGCGTATAGCGGGTATTGCGCTGAAAGTCTTCGCCGGCCACAGCGGGCGTCGCTCCCCGCTGGCGCTTGACGGTATCAACGGTCGCCAGGGCTTCGGGGGCCGGACTCACAGGCGCAGCCATGGGCAAGACTGTGGGGCCTTGCTCTTGCTCTAACAGCCGTTGCAAATGTTCGTTATACGCCAGGGCTTCGCTATTGCCCGGAAACCACAATTGCACCTGCCCTGGTGTCAACACCCGGCGTACAATCACCTCTTTGCGGGGGTCGGGCAAAAGCATGGTGGGGCCTGTCACCAGACGGATTTGCCCCGTGTTGCGCTCCATGACATAACGCCCTTCGCCCGCCGGAATGGCCACCGCATAGTGTATTTCTTGCTCACCATATTTAATAATGGCGTGCTCTGGCCGCGGAAAGTAAATCATCTGATCCTTGCCGGTAATAAAGCGCTCATCACCCACAGCGTATGGGGTTTCGCCATCGTAATAGGGGGCAATGACCTTGATATAAATGCCGCTGTTTTCATTCAGCTCCACCGCCCGAAATTTTTTGCACCAGCGTCCGTTGACCTGCCGTTCTACAAAGCGCTCAGTGGGTTCAGGGAACACCACGTCTGGACCCTGAATATAGCGTTTATTGCCATCTTCATCGAGCAAAATGCAGTATTCGAGACGCTCTAAGGTCACTGCTTCGCGCACCAACTCGCCCGAAGGATCGGGCACCACTTCAATCCCTGTGGGCGGGATATAAAAGGAAACCTCAGTGCCGCGAATCACCATTTCTTGCCCCAGATTAAGGGCTTCTTCTGCGGCGGTAGGCAAATTGAGGGCTTCCTCTGCGGCACTGCCCTGAAGCTTCATGACCGCACGGGTCCAGTTGGCCCGCGCAGAAGCCTCGTCATAGACCCGCACCAGCAGATACTGATTGGAGCGCAGGTGATGGCCTTTGAGTACCCGCACCATTTGACCCGGCCATAAGCCAAAAGACACCGGCCCCGGCAAATTGATTTTGTGCCCCACCTGCAGTTCAGGCAGGTTGTTCACAGTGCCATTTTTGGGCTGTAGCTGATCCCCGGCAGGATTTTTTAAGGTAATGTACCAACCCTCAGGGGCGGTAGCAAAAATGCGAATGGCCTGCTCCAGACCACAGCGTTCAAAGCGCTTACTGGTTTCATCAAAAAACACCGGCTGGTCTGTATTGGCCAGACTGGTTTTATACGGCCCCACATAAACGTTAATATTGCCTTTGGTTTGATCCGAAATAAACGCGTACTCGTTGGGGGCCAATACCAGGTCCCGCTCTCTTGAATGATCCGTCATGGTAAAACTCCTTTGGTCTTAATAAATGTATTATATACACTTATTAAAGTCATTTACTAGCCCCCCGCGCACAGAAAAAGTGTGAGCCTGTTAACAAAATATGCGACAATACCCCTATGAGAACTGCAGCCCACTTAGATACCGTGCACTTAGATACCGAAGCCTGCAAAGGCTGTAATCTCTGTATTGATGTGTGTCCCAATGATCTCTTCCAGGCGGCAACACCTCAAACGCCGCCCAATGCCCAGGGCTTTCTGCCCGTGCACATGCGCTGGCCAGAATACTGTATTAACTGTCTTCGCTGTGTAAAGGTATGTCCTGATGATGCCTTCGTAGCCCCCGAAGATCCACCAGGCAATCTCAATGGCCATGTCTTTGGCGTCAGCCTCAAATGGCATCGTTTCTGGAGCGGAGGCAAAACCCCGTGATTGTCGATCAGCAAGCCGCCGTTTATAACGGGTTTCAAATGTGCATGGAAGCGGTTCTGACCAGCGGCTGCCGCCATTATTTTGCCAGCCCCAGCCCGATGCATTCCCTGCTCTTAAACGAGGGGTTAACCCGCTTTCAGTCCCGGCATGGCATTTGTTTGCAAACCCAAACCCCGGCAGAGGCCGTGTCCATGGCCCAGGGGGTGGCCCAATTGGGCGATATCCCTTTTATTAGCAGCAATTATGCCGACTTTTTAAGCGTACAGCATTTGCTTTACCACTTCTTTCATCGCGAAATCCCTTGTGTGTACGCCATTGTGTTGTACGAAGCCCCTGAGTTTCCGGGGGCTTGCACCCTTCCCTATGGCTTTGCCTGCTTGCAAAACGCCTGGCCGGGCAGTGGGTTTCCCTTCCCCCACCTGATGCCCTCTCACCTCAGCCACATGCAGAACAATGTGCAAGAGGCCTTCGCCCTCGCCCGCCACCTCCAACAGCCCGTTTTGTTGCTGCTCGATCCCATGCTGCTCAGCACCACCCAAAATGTACAATCCGCCGAGTGGAATCCGTTGCCTTTTAGCGCCGTTGAAGGCAGTCACCACCTACGCCGAGCCCATAAGCGCCATCTGGAACTCAAAAACATGGCTTGCCGCTGGCTTCGTTATTGGTTACCTGAGCAGACACCCGATTACGGCCTGGTGGCTGCAGGGGCTTTAGGGGGCTGGCTTTTGGATATGGATTGGCACGAAAATGCGGTTCTGGTTCTCGATAGTCTTTATCCCGGTGTTCTCCAATTGCCTGAAGAATGCCCCTCAGATATGCCCCTCTACGTGATTGAGTTTGATCCAGGCTGTCTGTACGAGCAATTGCAGCAGCAGTACTCCCATTATCTGCTGCACCCGATTAAACTCCCCTGGGAGCGCTCGGTACCTGTGCGTTTACAAAACACCCTGCAAGCCGAGCTCATCGCAGCCCAGGAGCGCAGTTTACAAGCCCGGAGTGCCCCCCGATGACTTTTGCCTATTGCGCTGGCTGCAGTCACAGCCAACTTCACCGTATTTTGGCAGAAGTCTTGCCGTCTCTGCCCGTGTCAACGCCGCCCATTGGCGTCAGCGGCACAGGCTGCAGTGAGCAAATGGGTCAGTATTTTGACATTCCCTTTGTGTCCGCCGCAGCCGGACAGGCGCCTGCGGTGGCCGCCGGGCTCAAACGCAGTCGCCCTGAGCGCCTGATTTTTACGTATCAGGGCGATGGTGATTTGGCAGCTCGAGGTCTGGATGTGCTGATGAGTACCGCCTCCCGTCAGGAGTCTATTACCGTTATTTGCCTTAACAATCTGGTTATGGCGGGCAGCGGGGGCCAGATGAGTCCCACCAGTTTAACGGGTCAGGTGACCACCAGCACGCGCCTGGGACGTTCTCAATCCCGCATGGGAGCGCCCCTGAAACTGGCCGAAACCGTGGCTCACTTTCCTGGCGTGGGCTTTGCACAACGGGTGGCCATGCATACCCCTGAAGCAGTGGAAGCAACCCATCAGGCCTTACAAGCCGCTTTTACTTTCCAACAAGAGGCCCAGGGCGTGAGTTTTATTGAAGTGCTCGGCTGGTGCCCGCCTTATTGGGACTGCAGTCCCGTGGCTGCACGCCAACGTCTCGAAAGCGACGTTTTGCGCCAATTTCCCCTGGGGGTTTTCCGTAGAGCCAGAGGTCATGTATGAAGCGGCAACCCCCTTTGCGGTTATGGATTGCAGGACAGGGCGGCCAGGGGGTGAGTTTTATGGCCCAACTGCTTTGCCGAGCCCTTGCAGCGGAGCAGAAATTTGCGGTCAGCCGCAGCGACCCTGAATGGGGTATTCGGGGTGGACGGGTGGTCGCCTCGGTACTCATGGATCACCAGCGTATTAACTTTTCAGAAACCCTGAATTACAACGCGCTGATTTATCTGCATCCCTCTGTGCGAGAGCTCACTCCCCCCCGCAGTGCTGACGCCATTGAAATTGACGCCTACGCCCAGGGGCTCCTACCGCAGGCCCAGGCGCTGGATTTCCCTCAGGGTCTCAACCTGCTTGCCCTGGGGCACTTTCTGGCACAAATGCCCTGTTGCCACCCCAACAGCGTGGTATGGCAACTCAAGCGCATGCTGGGTCGTGATGCCATTGCAGCGTGGCCAGCAAACTTAACCCTTTTTGAGCAAGGGCTCAAGGGGTTACAATAAGCCTATGCAAGATATTCATGACTTAAAACCGCTAATGAGCCTACCCTTTCCCTGGTTTAGCGTGCTACTCTTTGGGCTCGGTGTCGTGCTCCTGCTGACCGCCATAAGTTGGCTGATCTGGCGTCTCCGGAAACGCCCACACCCCGCAAAAACAATCCCTACTCCAGCGAGCCCGTCGCCCTCTTCCCGCAAAGATCCCCGCGCGCAAGCCCTCAAGGCCCTACGACAACTCAAACCCCATGCCGAACAACCCGAAGCTTTCTACTTAAAGTTAGAACAGATTTTACGCCGTTATCTGAGTGCCATTCACGGTGAACCCTTGCAAAGCTATACCGCCAGCGAACTATCGCAATTTTTCCAAAGGGAATGGCCCCGGTTGGAGGCCTCGCAGCGCAATGGCCTGCTTCAGGCCTTACAGCATGGAGAACAGGCCAAATTTGCCCGCCAAAGCCTGACGGTACAACGGCAAAGCGAAGATCTCAGCGCTATTCAGAACTTTATTACCCAGCAGACAACTCAGGAGACTGTATCCCCATGAAACGCAAACTGTTCGTCTTGTCCACCTGTCTCGGTAGCCTCTGGCTTCCCGTCTTTGCGCAAACGCCAGACACTACCCACTCCGTCAAAGGCGGTGCCAGCGAAATGGCCAGCCAGGGTTGGCAATGGCGGGATTACACCACTTATAACGCTGAACGTTTTTTTGCGCTGCCTCAGGTACAACAGCCCTTAAACCCTAAAGCCATCGATTACAAGCTGTTACACGCTGCAGTGTTTTATGCCACCAACCGGGCACGTCAACAGCATGATCGCCAGCCCTTTAAACACAGCCCGGCCCTTGAAGTAGCGGCCACAGGTCACAGTCAGGCCATGACCCAACATGACTTTTTTCGCACACCAGTGTGGTACCCGGCATGGAAAGCATGTCACAACGGCTGAGCAAGGCCGGCATACCCGCCGGTTATACCGCAGAAAATATCGCTCAGTTCAGCGGACTCAACTACACGGCGGGCAAAGCAGTATACACCCCCGCCACCAACGGCGGATACTTCAGTTATACCCCCAAAGGCACACCTTTACGGCCACGCACCTATGCCGAAGTGGGCGAAACCGTTGTACAGCAGTGGATGGATTCGCCAGGACACCGTCAAAACATCTTAAATCCCGCCCTGAACTATTTGGGGGTGGGCCTGTCGGCTTTTGAAAAGAAAAGCTTTTACAATATGCTGTACTTCAATGCCACCCAGAACTTCTCAAGCCGCCCTGAATCCCCGGGGCGTTAATGCATAAGAAAGCCTTCGAAGTTCAGCATCTGGTTCCGAATAAAGCGCCTGTTCAAGAGGTTTAAGGCCCGCGCCTGACAATCCGCATAGCGATCCTTGCTGGTCAATTCACACGCCGTTTCAAAACTCTTTTGAGCCAACGAGCGATTGCGCATTTTTAAGGCAATTAAGCCCTTGAGCAGGTGAGCAAAGTTATTTTGGGGGTTGATATCAATCACGTGATTCACGTCATCCAGAGCCCGCTCTAACACCAGTCCCTGGTTAAAATAAATCAGGGAGCGCACCAGACGTATACCGCCATCATCTTTCACATGGCCCACCAGATCACTGATCAGGGCCAGGGCCTGCTCATTACGCTCGGGGTGATTCTCGTAACGCTGGCGACGGGCCCTGGCTGTATGCATCAACAACAGCGCATACTCCACCTTATAAGCCACACTGTCAGGATTCAAGGTCACCATTTTATCGAGGGTCTCTAAAGCTTGATCCGTTTCGCCTTTGGCCAGATGATAAGAAAGCACATCTTGCAGTTGAAAGGCCTGATAGGTTTTAGCGAGTGCTTTGCCTTTGGTTTCGCGCAGTAATTGCTGATACGCTTTATCAGGAGAAGCTTTGACTTCCCGCAGATAAGCGGTCAACGCTTTTTCAAGATCCTGATTTTGTGCCAAAAGATACTGCACAAACACCCAGTCCCCAATGGACTTCAAATAGATTTCCGAAATATCTGAGGGAAAGCTAAGGGTCTCATAATCCAGTTTAATCTTATGTACGATGCTCAAGTCACTCTGACTTTCGGCCTTGGATACATAACTCAGCTTATGTTGGATCAACAAATAAGCCAACACGTCGATTTTTTCGGGTTCAATCATGGCTTGCTGGACAAAGTCTTGAGTGGCCATAAAGGGATGAGCCTGCGTCAATGCGCTGCGTAAAGCAAGCAGGTAAGCCAGATATGCTCCCAGCTCGCGGTCTTCAGCGTAGGTCACTTGCACCCTGGCTTCATCGCGAAAGGTCATCACCCTGGCCTGGGCTTGCCAGGGAAATGAGAACAGGGTACCTAATACCCACAAAGCCAAAAAAATATGACGAGAGAACATAAATAGACCTTTAATACTTCAAAATAAAACGTTAATATTCTTGAAGTATAGCAAAGACTTAGCCCGCTCTGGCCTTGATTGGCCCTTAAGGTGATTCAGGGTTCATTCGCAGCCAGATTTCAATATACTTTTGGTACTCACTCGCCAGCGCACTGCTATGACTTTGCAACAGGCTTTGCATCTCTTCGCGGGCAGCCTGGGGCGTTATTTTACCCAGAATCAGCTGCGTTAAAAGGGTCACCATACGGGCGTCTTTAATGCTCGACAGCTCCTGGTTCAACAGTTCAGAAACAGGCACTGACAAGACCTCTTCGCGGCCTTCACCCGAGACCGGATCTGTATAAGCAATGGTTAACTTAACGGAACCACTGACATTGCCTTCGCCGCTCGCCTGAAAGCGCTCCAGAAAATACTGGGAGCTATTGGCCGCAAAGTGAATAGGCTCTACTTCACTGGCCACCTGAGAAGACTGTTCTGCCGCCGACACCGTACGTTGCAGGGCCGCCGGGTAATCCAGGCGGAACCGCACATCCCGGGCCGCAATTTGGGTTAAGGCAATAAAGCGCTCACCAAAGGCTCGCTCTGCATCCGCCACACTAATCACTGAGGTATAGCTGCCCTTACCCGCTTCGGTCAAGGTATTCAAAAAGCCTTCGTTAAAATCAAAGCCGAATCCCAAACCCGAAAAGTAGATGCCTTCGGCATTGTTAATCCGGGTATTTTGCGCGATAATATCCGCGTTCACTTGCCCCTGATTGGCATAGGCATCGGTTAACATCATCACCCGATTGGTTTTGTTCGCATCATAATAGGTTCTGGCCAGCGCATAAGCCGATTGTAAACCCGCGTTAAGATTGGTGCCGGACTCGGTGCGCAGGGCATCCACAGCCGCCAGCCAGGCGGTCGTATCACCCTCATATTTCCAGGCTTCCACGCGGGTGGTGGCATTGTCAGAAAAGGTAATCAAATTGACCACATCACCAGCTTTAAGCTGTGCAGGCAAGGCCCGCAGCCCCGCTTTGGCCACCGCCAATAAATTCGGGGTTTGTCCAGATTCATTCAATTGTACAGACGCGCTATCCATAGAGCCTGAAACGTCCAGCAACAGGGTAAGCACCAGATTCTGGCGCTGTGCTTTGCTGATCTCAGGGGTTTTCACTTGAACCCCTAAATCATAAGCGGTTTGTGAACCGGCTTGCGCATCACCCGCAGCGGTATTGCTCACCGTATGCTGCCAAAGGCCCATCGCCACCTGAAAGGTACCCAGGTCTTTGAGATTTTGAACGGTAAAGGTTTCGTAATTCAAAAACTCCCAGGGCCGTACCCAGCTGGGATTCGGGTTCACCGGATTGGCCCGGCCCAGGGCAAACTTGGTCTGCTCTACACCGGCGGTACTGGCGGAGTCATCATAAGAAAAATAAAAGAAGTTCTGCGCATCAGGTATGGGGTCTACGGGCTGCTCTTCAACGGGTTCTTCGGAGCTTGTGTCGCTGGTATTGGAACCGGGCGCAGCAGTGCCCTGAGGCGTGGGCAGCATGGCGTTACTACCCCCGCTATCACCAGAGTAACTATCGCTCTCAGCCATGGCGGGTGGTGCCACCATGGGCACTTGCTCATTTATGGCACTGGTATCTTTGGCTGCACCTCGGCGTAAATCCGTAGTAGGCAGACCTGGAATCGGATCATAGATAGTAATGCCATCTAGCTCTTTGGGCCCCTTAGGGAAGGGGGTAATGTTTCCATTGTGATCCACCGAAGGATTGGAGGGATGGGTGGGGGTGTCGAGCCCTGAGCAAGACGTATAAAAGCTCAAAGAGAGCAAAAGAGCAGTGGTCATCAGGGGGCGCTTTTTCATGATTTTTTCTCCTTCAGTAATGCACGAAAATCCTGGGGGCGGGCCTGACGCAAAGGAGCCAGGTCGGGATCGTGAGCGGCTTCAGCGGCAACGGTATCAAAGGCCTGGTGAAGCGCCTGGCTTAAAGCCTGCAAAGCCCGATCTAACCAGGTGTTTTCTTGCGAGGTGCGGTACAGTGCGGTGTATAGACAGGCATGAAGATAGTTGACGAGCCAATAGTCGGCCTGAAAAGCGCTCAGCAAGCCCAGCGTCAGTTCAGCAGACGCGAAGTCCTGCTTTTGGGTATAGGCATGGGCTAAAAAGGCCGCTGATTCTCGCAAAGCATTTACCCCCAGCTCATTTTTTTGCGGGTGTATAATCACACGACGGTAAGCGTCGATGGTTTGTTCCCAGTCTGCGGCAAGCTGGGTTAAGTAAGCGCGGTTAAAAAGCAGACGGGCATATTCATCGAGAATATACACATCACCGGCGGGGCTTTTATCTTTAGAGAGGGCTTGTTCCATTAAAGTGGAAGCCTGCGTATATTGTTCTAGCGCCAGATCTTGCTCGCCTTCTCGCATATGTTGGTGGCCCATTAAAAAACGAATGGCCCCCAAATTAAACATTAAATCCACTTCACTCAGATAGGGCACAGGCTTTTGTTGCACATGCTTTAAGGCACTTTCTTGACTGATCAGTGCCGCTTCATAATTGCCCTTGCTGAGTTCCAAATGGGCCAGTAAACACTGCATATATGCGGTTTCTTGAAAACGCTGCAGTCCCTCTTGAATATGCTTATACGCTTCTTCTTGACGTTCGGCGCGAATCAAAGCCAAAATCCAACGGGAAAAAAGCCGAAAATCCTGGGGATTTTCAGCCAAAGCCTGCATATACACCTGTAAGGTGTCGCGGTAAGCGTTAACCGCGCGAGGGTTGACGGGCATAAAGCCCGCCAGAATCAAAAGTTCGTCACGCAATTTGTCTCGGGTGGCCGCCTCAGCATCTGCAGAAGTTAAGGCGGCAGCCAGATTTAACACCACTTCCCGAGAGGGCTGACGCCCTCCCGATTCCAGCAGAGAAATAAAAGACTTCGAAACGCCCACCGCCTGGGCCAGTTGGTCCATGTTCAGGCGATGGTCTTTTCGTAAAGCCTGTAGGCGAAGCGAAAAGGGAGTTTTCCCTTCACCCTTGGCTTTTCTTCGAGGCACTAGCGCACCTCCTCAGCTTCTACGCTCACAGGCGCTGGGGCTGAAACAGCCACTCCGGCAGAAGCACGGGCCACGCCATCACTGCCGCCACCCTGCATTTCATTCCAGGCATACCAGGTGGGACGGTTCAATTGTTCAATTTTACCGGTCGTCGCGTCCATTTCCACAAAACCTCCTGCATAGGCTTCAGACTGTTTGGGCGAGGGATTGTCTACTTTAAAGTTTACCGAAATAAAATAGCGGAGTTTTCCCTGCTGCTCATTTAATGAGATATCCCACTGTGCATTGGCGGGTATTTCATATAATACCCGAATATTAGGGTCTTGCTCATTAGATAAGGGATATACAGGATAGCCCGGATCATTGCTACGGTCGGCGAAGGCCTTTTTCACCAGGTCCTGAGCGGCAGTGGTATCAATTTCCACCTTGCTCAAGTCGATGTTGGGGGCTCCCCACACCATGCGGTGCATGCGAATTTCTTTATCAAGCACGTACAGCATCAGGGTTTCTTTTTTGGTATTTGAGACCCACTGAAAGCTGAACTTCACCGCCATTTGCTCGGGTTCTTGTGCCGCATTGGGCAGATAGTAGAACTGTTCGCCTTCTGAAGCAGAGCTCATCAGCAGACGGGCACTGGGGTCCCAGCTATTGACCAGCGGCATAAGATCCTGGTTATAGGTGGAAAGCAAGGTGTTGCCCTGAGGGGCCGCAAACGTCAGTTCTTCCACAAACTTCAGCTCCACTTGCTCAAAGGGGTTACCAAAATAACCGGGCATGATCATTTTGGCACCTTCTGCCATATCCGCACCCATCATGGGAGCAGCAGGGCGAGCTGCGGGTGCGGCAGTCGCTGCATCTTCAGAAACCGCACCACCCCCATTCGCATTTGGACCTGTCTGGGCATTGGCAAAAGCATCAGTGGATAGACTGCGCTTACTCAGGGCATTGGGAAACAAGACCGACGCAGAGGTGTCTGGTTTTACAGAGGTATTGGGTGAAGCAGAGGATGAAGGTTTGGGCGTATCAGGGGTCTGAGGTGCTTGTCCACAAGCCACCATCAAACCACAGCTCAGGGCCATCATCATACGTAAAGTAAAGGTTTTCATGGTTAAGCTCCTTATGCGTTATCTTGATCTGCTTCAGCAGCAGGTTCATCGGCAGCGATGGGATCCACAGCCACGTCCACAGGATATGCCACACCACCGTACATCATGCGATACATCACAGGACGGTTCATGGACTTAATCTGACCCGTAATAGCATCCAGCTCTAAGGAGCCGTACAAATACTGTTCAGTGGGGTACACAATATCAGGGCGAGGCTCACTGGGTTTTGTGGCGTTTGCATCGTCCACAGGTTCAGGCTCACCGGGTTTGGGCTCAGGAGCATCTACCTTGACCTTAAAGTTAAAGTTCACAAAGTAGCGCAGGCTATCTTGAGATTGCTGGTTCAGGTTTAGACTCCACTGGGCATCCGCAGGCAGGTCATAAACAATCGTAGCTTCAGCGTTATCGGATTCAGGATAAACGGGAATTCCACTGGGATTGCTTTTGCTGAGGAAAGCAGCCCGGGCAATGCGTACCGCTTCATCAGAGTCAATTTTAACGCGAGAGATTTCAATATTTTGCTCTCCCCACACCATGCGGTGTACACGAATTTCTTTATCGAGCACATACACATTCAGGGTTTCTTTCTTCGCATTTGAAGCCAGACGATACACAAAGCGAGGTTTTACACGCAAAGGCTCATCCTGACCGGGCAATTGAATGTACTCTTCGTGCTCAGCATTCATCTGGGCGCGAGATTCTAGCAAGCGGGCGTCCGCATCCCATTCCGCAAGCATCGGTTTTACATTCTGATTGTACACAGCCACCAGGGTACTGGCAGAGGCCGCAGGATAAATATTTTCTTCGGCGTACTGAATGCTGTAGCTGTTAAAGTCATGGCCACCATAGTAATAACCTGGAGCAATGGACATGCGGTCCATCGCGGGTTCAGCCATGGCCATTTGTACTGAGAAACCAGTCTCAGGGGTTAAAACCTCAGCCAGGGGTACCACCTGGCCGTCAACGCGTCCCAATTTCAAAGGACGCTTCACCAGCGCAGAGGCCAACACGGGACGTTGTGCCGTCACAACAGGGGTTTGAACACCTGAATTGTTAGCAGGTGCAGGGGTAATAGCAGGGGTGGCACAGGCATTGAGTAATGCGCCGGCCGTTAAAGCAAAAAGCACGTGGCGATAAGATAGCATGATTCGTTCTCCTTAGAAGACTAATTGATTGTGTTCTGGTCTTAGTATAGCGCTTTGTTTACATAAAGTCAACAAAGAAAACTTAAAGTAAACACCAAAATCGCCGAAAAAAAAAGACTGTCGAAAAACAGTCTTGCAAGGTTAAATCAAAGGTTAAATCAAAGATTGTACTAAAAGGTGGCGGGGATTTGCATGTTGTGCTGACGGGCACGCATGGCCTGGGCATGATGGACATCATCAATAACCCGCTGAACATTGAAAAAGCTCATGACGTACCACACCATAAAGAAGGGCACAGAGAGCAGTGCAACCCAAACCACATTGAGGTCGCTCAAACCATGGGTCATCATGGCAAACATTAAGGTGGCCGCTAAGGCAATATAAAAACGGGCATCAAAGGCCAGGAGACGCTCTAAAAAGAGAACAAAAGCAGAAGGCTGGTAAACCGCTACAGGGCGCAGGGGCGCAGTGCGGTTTTGAAAATAAACCTGATCGCCTTGCTCGTAAGGCATGTACATGGGGTTACCTGATTGACGATCTTTGCTGCTATCACCGGATTTAAAGGCAGCGTCTTGAAAGTGAAATGTACCGAGATTTTGTGTGTTTTGAGCAGTGCTTAAGCGCATTGATTTAACCTATATAATCTTTATTTAACCTTGTTATTTTTATCTTAATATTTTTAATCAAAAATTGCAAGCGTTTTTTTGACACTTTATCAAAAAAAGTGCAAAAACCTGTGTTTATGCTGTTAAAATACCCACCATGACACCATTAAGTTTGTTAAACAATGATTAAAGCAAAATTTATGCTTCTGGTTTTATTGGGCCTTGGCAGCTGTCAAACCCCGAATACGCCCCTCGCTCTCCCGACACCATCGAGCGAAACAGCCCAGGCATGGCAAGATGGCGAAAGCGCGTACCTCCAACACCTCGAACAGGAGCCCAACACACCGCGGACCCTTACCGCCATTCAGGGCCAATGGATCGACGTGAATGGCATCGGCCAGTGGACCTTTTATAGTGAACCCGCGACACAAGCCGAGACGGATGCTCCCGATGTGTTTCAGCTGTTTGCCCAATTGCGTCACCAATGGCATCATCCTCACTCACCCGTTACAGCCCAACAAACGGTGTATTGGACTCCCCACACAGGTTGGCAATCCGGTATTCTGAGCACAGAAGGAACACAACCATGATCAATACACACTCCTTAAAACTCTGGCTTCTCGCTGCCCGTCCCAAAACCCTGGGCGCAGCAGTGGCTCCTGTTATTGTGGGCACCGCCCTGGCTTTTGAACACAGTGGCATCGCCTGGTGGGCCATGTTGTCTTGCCTGGTGGGCTCACTGCTATTACAGCTGGGCACCAATTTCGCCAACGACTATTTTGACTTTGTCCAGGGGGCTGACACCGAAAGCCGTCTGGGCCCCACCCGCGTCACCCAGGCGGGCCTTATTGCACCAGAAACCGTACGCAACGCGTTCATTCTGATGTTTGCCCTGGTGGCCATTCCAGGCCTTTATCTGAGTTATGTGGGGGGCTGGCCCGTCTTTGTGTTGGGATGTTTGTCGGTATTGAGCGGGATCTTATACACCGCTGGGCCTTTTGCCCTGGCTTACCTGGGCTTAGGCGATATCTTTGTGTTGATCTTTTTTGGGATTGTAGCCACCGTGGGCACCTATTATGTGCAAACCCTGCATTTAAACAGCGCTATTTTTCTGGCGGCTCTGGGACCCGGCTTGTTTTCCACCGCCATCTTGGCCGTCAATAACCTGCGGGATCGTCTCACCGACACCGAAAGCAATAAGCGCACGCTGGCCGTGCGCTTTGGCGCGAACTTCGCCCGTATTGAATACTTTTTATGCTGCTGGATCGCCTGCCTGATGCCCTGGGTTATTTACTACTTCACCCCAGAAAAGCATCCCTACTCTCTGGCCGCCAGCCTGACGTTTATTTGGTGTATTCCCACCCTGCTCAGGGTCTTCCGCCTGGATGCAGATCCCGCTTTAAACCCCATTTTAGGGCAAACCGGTAAGTTTTTACTGGTGTATAGCGCGGTCTTTGCCATAGGTTGGGTGCTCTAAACAGAACACCTAAGCCACGACCTTGATGGTATTCAAACGCACATCATCAGGGCCATTAATAAAGCCACCGTGGCGATACACCAATTGCAAATAGTCCACCAGTTCCTGGGTGATCCGCTCACCGGGCACTAAAATGGGGATACCGGGTGGATAAGGCGAAACCACTTCGGTACAGATGCGACCTGCAGACTTCGAAAAGGGTACCGTTTCAACCTTTGCATAAAAAGCCTCACGGGGTGTCAACACTGCTTCAGGCAGCTCAGGTAAATCCATTTGTTGCAATAAAGGCAGCGCCTGACGGGGAATACCCTGGGTATGAATGTCCTGTGAAATACTGCGTACCGCTTCCACCAAACGCACCATATCTTGTTGGGTGTTGGCAAAGGTAACAATTTCTAAGACATTGGTTAAGGTACCCATCTCGGATTGAATCCCGTGACGCTCGTTGAGCCAATCGCAAAAATCAAAACCGGAGACTCCCAGTGCTGAAACATTAATGGTTAACTTGCTTTCATCGAGGGCAAACAGGCCAGGAAAACCCACCCGCTCTGTACCAAAACAGTGAATCCCGGGAATTTTATTGAGTTCGGTACGGGCCCAACGGGAGATTTCAAGGGCATGCTGCAAGAGTGTTTCACCGTGCAGCGCCATTTGACGGCGAGCGGTGTCTAAAGAAGCCATGAGCACGTAGTTGGGGCTGGTGCTTTGCATCAGTTGCAGCACCTTGCGGGCGCGGTTGACATCTACCCGTCCCGAATTAATGTGAAGCATAGAGCTCTGGGTCATGCCCGCGATAATTTTATGAGTGGACTGCACCACCATATCTGCCCCGACATCCACCGCAGACAAAGGGTACTCGGGGTGAAAGTGCAAATGGGGGCCATGGGCTTCGTCCACCAGAAGGGGTTTGCCGTGACGGTGACAAATTTCAGCGATACGCCGCAAATCCGAACTCACCCCATAATAGGTGGGGTTCACCACAAACAAACCCTTTACATCAGGGTGACGCTGCAACGCAGCCTCCACGGCTTCAGGAGTCAGGTTATGGTCAATGCCCAGTTCCCGGTCCCAGGTGGGGGTGATATACACAGGAATTGCACCACTCAGCAACACCCCACTGATAATCGACTTGTGCACGTTGCGAGGAATCAGAATTTTATCCCCCGGATCGCACACGGTCAGCACCATCGTATTGTTACCACAGGTCGAGCCATTCACCAAAAAGAAGCTGTGCTCTGCCCCGTAGGCCTGGGCCGCCAATTCCATGGCTTCTTTCAGCACGTGCTCAGGGTCATGCAGGTTATCCACCTCGGGCAACTCGCACAGATCGATTTCAAAGGTCTTACGGCCCACAAAGTCTAAAAACTCAGGATCAATCCCCGCCCCATATTTGTGACCGGGGGTATGAAAACCCACCATATCTTTTTCGGTATAGGCTTTCAAGGCATCAAAGAATGGGGCGCGTGTTTGCGGGTTAAAGCCATTTGCGTGGGTTTGCGACACGGCATGAGATAGGGAGTTGAACATGGGGGGATCTTTCTTGTGTTGGAGGTGGTCAAAGGTTAATTTCAGGTTAATAACTTTCTCTTAACCTTACTGTGTAATGTATCACATTTGAGGTTAAGATCTGGCTAAAACCGGTGCGTTTCGCCTGAAAAAAAAGCTGGTATTTTACACAGGTTTTTGGGTATAGTGAGTAGTATACGAACAACCCTGTCGTTTTCAATTTGGAGAATTAAACCATGGCCTCAATTTCTTCGGGTACAAGCCCTTTAAGTCCGCTATCCGCTCAAACCTTGCGCCCGACAGAAAGTGCTACGCAATCCACAGCTCCTCCATCCGCTATCGCTGAAACACCCCCCCAGGCCGAAACACAAGATCAAGTGGCCGTACAAGCCAATCTCGAAGGGGCAGACTTTCACCCCACTGCAGGCGGCACGTTTCCTGATGCCGCTGCCGCAGCAGCGCCCGAAATCGAACTGCCCTCCCTGGATGATCCCGTTACGGGTGTTTTGCGGGGTGAGGCCCTGGAGGGCCGACTCAAAGCCCTGCAGCAAGAAATAGGCACCCAACTCAGCGCCGCCCAGGAACGTCATGCCACAGCCATTAGTAATGTCGAAACCAGCGGCATCCGTGATGACTTGCTCAATGAAGTCCTGAAACATCAACACGCCATCGACACGCTCACCCAAATGCAAACCCTGTTGGAGCGAGGCGATCACGATGCGGTCAAACAATTGCAAGCCCTCATTAAAAGCTCGGCGATTGATGAAGCCACAGGTAAAAATATCGACGTAGATAATCACTATGGTCCCGGTACCGATCGCCTCGCTGTGGAGCGCATCCGTCAACCGGACAGCACTTACGTTGACAAAAATTTTAACTATGAACCCAAAGAGGCTTTTGTCTATCAATACGGCGAGATCGGCGAGGACGGCGGCACCAGCATGGAAGCTCAGGCCAATTGTGGCCCTGCGTCCATGGCTATGGTCATTGAACGCCTGGGTGGCGACGCGCCCACCATGAAAGAAATTCGCCAGGAAGCCGGGGCACCCACGGGCAATCGCAAGGGCACTTACGGACTGGACTCAGACCAGGTGGAAAAAGGGCTGACAGAGATTTTGGGGAATCAGGGTATTCAAATTGAGACAGAGACACAGGTGTTTCGCAGCCGAGACAATGAAGGGGTTACCGAAGCCATGCGCGAGGCCCTGGCCGCAGGTAAAGAAGTCATTTTGCTGACGGCCAACCTCGAAAGCGGAGGTCAGGGACACTATATCGTCGTCAACGAAGTGCGTGAAGACGGGAGTATTGTCGTCGATGACCCACAGAACGAAGATGGACAGGGTCAGGTACATACCGCCGCAGAATTAGAGGCCGGTATGAAGCGGCGAGGCGGTTACGGCCGCGATACACGGGTGATTACTGTAAACCGGGCTACAGCCCCGGCTGCCTAGCCTTTGCTAAAACTTTGCTAGAATAGAGCTATGGAAAATACACCGTCCGCTCCCCTTGCCCCTGAAGTCCAGGAAGAAATTCTCAATATTACCCTGCATGGATTTGGCTTACTGTTGAGCCTCATTGGCTTTGGCACCCTGGTGGGTCTGGCGGTACAAACCCAGTCCATGCCCAAACTCCTGGCCGCCAGCACCTATTGCGCCACCCTCATTGTCATGTACATTGGCTCTTTGCTCTTTCATACCTCACTGGCCATCGATGTGCCCTGGAAAAAAGCCCTGGAAGTGGTAGATCACAGTGCCATCTACTTGCTGATTGCGGGCACCTACACCCCTTTTTTAATGGTGTCTTTGCAAAGCACCTATGCGTGGTCCATGCTCGCCCTCATCTGGCTCCTGGCCATTGCAGGTATTTTGTATAAGGTCTTCTTCTTTTATAAATCAGACGTTTTATCGACCCTGGCGTATATCGCCATGGGTTGGATCTGCGTCTTCTTTATTAAGGACCTGTACTTGAGTATAGGGAGCACAGGCATCGGCCTGTTGGCGCTGGGGGGCGTGCTGTATACCGTGGGCTCGATGTTCTATTTGTTTGACCACAAATTCAAATACGCCCACGCCCTCTGGCACCTCTTTGTCATGGCGGGCTCACTCTGCCATTATCTGAGCATTTTCTTCTACGTGATTCGGTCTTAGCTATTTCGCTTTGAAATCAGGCAAGGGCGTTTTGGCTTTCACAGGCCATTGCTTGTCTTGAATAATGGTGTTCAGGCGCTCAATACGGCCCTGAGGGTGAGGGTGAGAAGAAACATATTGTCCCAGCGCAGAGGCTTCAAAACCCGCGGTTTTTTGGTGGCGGTCTAAAAAGTCTGTGGCCCCTCCCACGTGTTGGTAACGGCCATAAAGGGCTGCTAACCCTGTATGATCAGCCTCTAGCTCTTGCGCCCGTGAAAAGCCCTTTTGCATGCCCTGGGTCAAAGCGCCAATATTTTCACTGATGCCGCTTCCCCCGCCAAAAATGACTTCTGTGACCACCAGGAGGGCCAGCCCCCGTCCCATGGCCCGCAGATTATGGCGGTGGTGCAAATGGCCCATTTCATGGCCCAGCACAAACACCAGCTCATTTTCAGAGTCAGCCTCGTCCACCAGACCTTCCATCACCACCACGTGCCCACCGGGCAGCGCAAAGGCGTTGGCGGTTTTCTCTGGGCTTAAATGCACCCGGTAATCCAGATGCGGAGCGTCACCATACTGGACCTTCACAAGACCGTTCATCAGGTTTTGTAAATAGGCCTGTTTGCGAGCCTGCTCGGGGGTTAATTCGTGCTGTAAAGCCTCCGTAAACATCTCGCCCAACTGGGCCTCACGCTCCCACGACAGTCGGGGTGCGTAATAATCCACCGCAAAGCCCAAAAGCCAATAGGCCAGCCCCAGCAAAAGCAACGAACCGCCCAGTAAGGTGGCAAAGTCCACCAGCGGAGAGCGACGGGTCACATTGACATTGTCCTCAGGCAAGGGGGTGGGCACGTACTGCATCAGCTTTTATACCGAATCGCAGTCCCGTAAGCAATGGCTTCAATACTGCCGACACCGGCATTGCGCTTGTACAGATCGCCCAGAAAACTGGTGTCTAAACGCACGTTCATGACCAGATCTGCCCCATGACGCAGGGCTTCTTCCTGCATACGCAGCGTGGCCTCACGACGGGCGCGATCCACCAGCGGTTCATATTGGGTGACCCGTCCTCCAAAAATATTTTGCAAGGCCGCCACAAACACCTTAAAGTAATCCACGGCCACCACCATATTACCGGTCACCAAAATCGCTTCATCGACTTCTTTCTGGGCGTCTAGAATGGCCGGATCTTTGAGATTAAGCATCGGGAGCGCACGGTAAGCTGTTTCACGCTCTTGAATACTCACATAATGCTTGCGTTCGGCCTGCTGGCCAAAAAAGTATCCCAGCGCCAGTAAAGCCGCAAAAATACCCAGATTAAAAACAAGTTCCATAATGAACCCCGCTTATTCGACGCGCACAGCAGTGCCGTAAATGTACAATTCAGCAGCGCCAGCGGCCACGGAAGAGGTGGAATAACGCACATTGACCACCGCATTGGCACCCAGGGCTTTGGCCTGTTGACGCATGCGCTCCGTGGCTTCTTCACGGGCTTCGCTCAACAGCTCGGTGTAACCTTTCAGCTCACCACCCACCAGGTTTTTTAAAGACGCCATAAAGTCACGTCCCACATGCTTTGCGCGCACCGACGAGCCGTTGACCACGCCATAATGTTCCACAATGCGCTTGCCGGGAATGCTTTCAATATTTGTTAACAAGATCATCGACGGGTTCCTCTTTTAGCCCTAAATTATCACACACTGTGACTGAGAAAATTACTTTCTGATTATGCCGGAAACAGCCTTAAAAAAACAGGATTCGCATCACACTCTCAGGCCGTGTTTGCGGCATGAAAAAAAGGGCTCTAAACGAGGGTTCAGAGCCCCAGGGGGGGGTTAATGCAAATGTTACGATTGCTTACTTCTTGGGGGCAGAAGCGGCAATTTTGCTGGAGGTTTTAGCAGAGGCAGTGGCTAAAACTTCGTCTTTTTCGATTTCTTTGCTCAGGGTGTCACGGCGAGCTTTCAGCTCATCCACGTGACGCTCGAGTTCATCAATGCGCTCGTCTAAGTTGTCTTTTTCAACTTTGGTGATACCAAGGGTGGTACCGAGTTGTTGAACGCTAGAAACCATGTTTTCCCAACGCTGGGTGAATTCTTTTTCGCGGCTTTCGAGGTTGTCGCGCACTTCAGATACGAATTTTTTGGCTTCGCTGTCGTGGAGGGTGCCTTTTTTTACAAACTCATCAGCAACTTCTTGTACTTTGTCTGCGCTCAGAGAAATGAACTCAGCGGTTAATAAACTAGCTCTTTTTAAAATATCCATTGTTAAAATCTCCTGATTTATCCATTTGCGAAGCTTTTGACTCGTTTAAGGGAGTTTCGCTTGCCTTATGATCTTAGTTTATAACACACCGTGTAAAAACACAAGCCCTTTATGACGCAGTGAGTAAAAAATTTTCATAAAAATACGGGCCTTTTATAAAAAGGCCCGTATTCACTGGGTTTCAGAAAAACATCTAGCCCATAAATTTCGCCATCACCTGCTCAAATTGAGCCTGTGTGGGCCGTAAATCTTCAGTGGGCAACACAGACAGTGGTGTCTCCGATAAATTCAGCACCTGATCAAAAGGTACTTTTTCATCGTTGTAATAGAGTAAGCCCGTGGGCAATTCACCCGCTTCATGGGTCAATTTAATCTGACGCATGGCCTCTAAGCGATCCGTGGGGTCATAGTCATTGCCCAATTTTTTCAACTTCAGGTGAGAACCATCGTGCAGCTTAACATCTACTGCATCGGTGTAATCCACTTCAATATCGTCAAAATGGGGAATAAAATCCAACTCTTGCAGCGGTTGCTCATTGGCTTTGACGTAGTCATAGCTTTTGGTGGAGCCACTGTGATCGTTAAAGGTGACGCAGGGGCTAATAATGTCAATAATCGCCGTCCCCCGGTAAGACAAAGCAGCCTGAATCAAGGGCACCACTTGTTTTTTGTCACCCGAGAAGGAGCGGGCCACAAAACCACAGCCCAGTTCAATGGCCAGGCCACAGAGGTCGATGGGTTCAAAGGGGTTTTCGGCGCCCTTTTTGAGTACACTGCCCAAATCGGCCGTGGCAGAAAACTGGCCCTTGGTTAAACCATAGACCCCATTGTTTTCCACAATGTACACCATATCTAAATTGCGGCGAATGACGTGCACAAATTGGCCAATTCCAATGCTGGCGGTATCGCCGTCGCCACTGACCGAGAGGCCTACCAATTGGTGGCTGGCCACCAGGGCGCCGGTGGTAACAGAGGGCATACGGCCGTGGGCCGAGTTAAAGGCATGGGCCTGACTGACAAAGTAGGCGGGGGTTTTACTGGAACACCCAATCCCGCTGAATTTACCCAGCATGGCAGGATCTACACCCGCTTCATAACACGCCTGAATAATATGCCCCGAAATGGCATTGTGACCACAACCGGGACACAGGGTGGTGGGTCCCCCCTGGTAATCAGACTTGGCCAGACCCAGGTAATTGGTTTTTGCTTTTTTTGTAGATAAATTAGACATGAGCGACCTCCACAGGTACTGTTTGTTCAGATTCAAGAATCGCTTGACTTAAAGACAGGGCATCCACAAAGGTGCCATCGTAATGGGTGACCGGGCGCAAACGGGGTGCCAGCGCAGGGTATTCCGCGGCCAACAGACGAAGCATTTGCGCATCGCGGTTTTGCTCCAGCACGTAAACCCGCTCCTGGGCTTCTAAAAAGGCCTCCACTTGCGGATGGAAGGGCAGCGCACGAATCCGCAGGTAATCGGGCTGTAAACCTTTGTCCTGCAATTGATCGAGCATTTCAGGCATGGCCGCATCGGTAGAGCCGTAGGCAATCACCGCAAAATCCGTGTGGCCGTCTCCCACTTGCAAGTGGGGGGCAGGCAGCGTCTTCGCAATGGTTTCAAACTTCTGGCTTAAGCGGTCCAGGCCGGCTTTCCATTCGTCGGGCTTCTCGGTGTATTTGGCCTGGGCATTGTGCCCTGATCCCCGTGTAAAGTAAGGGGCCTTGGCGTGTTTGGTGCCAGGCAGGGTACGGTAGGGCACGCCATCACCATCCACATCAGCATAGCGATGGAACTGTTCCACCTGATCCAGGGCTGCCGCATCTAAAACTTTCCCCCGATCCAGCGGCTGGGTAGCGTAGCTAAAGGGCTCAGCCATCCAGGTATTCATACCCAGGTCCAGATCACTCAGCAAAAACACGAGGGTCTGAAAGCGTTCTGCCAGGTCAAAGGCATCCTGAGCCATGGTGTAGCACTCTTCAACGGTGCCGGGCAACAGCACAATATGTTGGGTATCGCCATGAGAGAGACCATAGGCAGAAGTTAAATCGCCCTGGGAGTTGCGGGTGGGCAAGCCGGTGCTGGGGCCCATGCGCTGTACATCCACAATCACGCTGGGAATCTCGGCATAATAGGCGTAGCCCGCTAATTCTGACATCAGCGAAATCCCGGGGCCTGAGGTGGCCGTCATGGCGCGGGCACCGGCCCAACCAGCCCCCAGCACCATGCCTATGGCCGCAATTTCGTCTTCAGCCTGTACGGCGGCATAGAGATTTTTGCCGTCTTTGACCCGAAACGCGCCAAAGTAATCGATCAGGCTTTCGCATACCGAGCTAGAGGGGGTAATCGGGTACCACGACAGAAAAGTACAGCCCCCCATCAGGGCGCCCAGGGCGGTGGCATTATTGCCTTCAATCAGAATTTTGCCCTCGGTGGCACCGGGAATGGTTTCGAGCACAAAGGGATCTTGCTTGGTCAAATGTTCAGCGGCCCAATCCCGTCCTACTGCAATGGCATGGGCGTTTAATTGCACGACTTTTTCTTTGTTGGCAAATTGTTTATTGACCGCCTGGGTAATGGCCGCAGGGTCAATATTGAGTAAATGCGCCAATACCCCCACGTAGATCATATTCACCACTTTTTTCTTGAGCTTGGCATTGTCCGTGGCCTGGTTCACCAGCTCCCCGAAGGGCACCCCGTAATTGATGTGGTCTTCACGCAGGGCGTGATCCAGTTTCATGCCTGTGTCGTGAATGACCACCGCACCGGCGCGCAGGCCCCGGATGTCGTCATACACCGTATTGGGGTTCATGAGCACCATGATATCGCAGGCCTGTTGGTTGGCCTGGTAGCCTTTTTCGTGCACCCGTACCGTGTACCAGGTGGGTAAGCCGGCGATATTTGAGGGAAAGAGATTTTTTGCCGCCACGGGCACGCTCATGTTAAAAATAGAGCGCATTAAAATCAGGTTGGCGGACTGACTGCCCGTCCCATTGACCGTGGCAATTTGAATATTCACATTATTGACTTGTTGTTCCACAGCAGATTCCTTTTACTTTGGTGATAACACCTTGTTATACCATCAGTTGAACATAGATTGACAGCCTTGAACAGCCCTTCAAAAATAAGCACACACCGAAAAATCATAAACTTTTTGACAAGATAAACAACGCTTTGTACGACGATATACAAAGCATCAATAGATTTTAATGTGAACTGTATCTGTGCACCGAAAGGCCGACCATGCAAAAAGATGTTCTCCGTGTGGGTGAGAAAGCCCTCTCTCATCATTACATTAGTCGCTACCAGCTCCGTCAAGCCCTGGATTTACAGAAGACCACAGCAACACCTCTGGGCCCTTTGCTGGTCAAACTGGGCTTTTTACCGGCTCACCATATGGAGCAGGCCTGTAAAGCTGACTGCTGTAAAAATACCCCTTCACAGCGACTCGGTGATTTGCTGCTAGCCAAAGGCTGGATCAGCCCACAACATCTTGCAGATAGCCTACAGACGCAAAAACAATGTGAGAAAAATCTCGGTGAAGTCTTACAGGCAAAAGGACTCATCAACAGCGAGCAATTGGAGAGTGCCCTAACAGAGCTCCTCATGTCTCGCTCTCCCCATCACAAACGACGTCTGGGCAAAATCCTGACCCAAACCCAACAATTGTCTCACTGGCAATTGCAACAGGCATTAAAAGAGAAAAGCACAAACCCTGGCTCAAATTTTTTGGGTGAAATCCTGGTAAAACGCCACTGGTTACATCCTCAGCAACTCAAACAAGCCTTGCGTTTGCAAAAACGGCTTTTGCGCAAAATGGCTACTTTATTTGTTGGGACAAGCCTCTTAATGGCTTGCAAGGCCCCTGTCGTTCCCCATCAAATTCCCTCGATAGGGGATCTGCGGGTAGCAAACGCTATATTACGCTCTCCTACCGCCGTTAACGGAGATTTTCGAACCCTCAGTGTTAAAGATCGGGATCAACACAATGTGGCAATTCGGGTGTATAAAAACGGTAGCCGAGTGGTTGAAAACGTCCCCTTTGCTCTACAAGGCAAGGACAACACCTGCGGACAAGCAGTGGCCACCATGATCACTAATTTTTGGGGGATTCAAACAGACTACCAGGCTCTGGTGAATCAAGAAAACCGTTTCAATCTGGCCACCACGGCAATAGCCCTGGTCAATTCACTGCGCAACAAAGGGCTGGTTTCACAGGACTTTCGAGAAGCCACCCTTGAAAATCTGATGGCTGAAGTCAACGCCGGGCGCCCGGTGATTACACTTTTGGATTTTGGCAGCATTCAAAACGCGCATTACGTGGTGGTGGTCGGTTATAACACCGAACGAGACACCTTGATCATGCACGACAGCTTAGAAGGAGCGTATGTAGAAATGCCTCAACAAACCTTTATGACCCTGTGGGAGAATAAAGCATTGCGCAGCGTGCTACCTGTCGGCGGAGCCAATTATCGTCGACTGATGATTACCGCTCAACACCCCCAAAGCGCTCCTGAGTTGACCGGTAAATTATTGTTCTAAACCCTCATTAATCTGCCCCCACAGGGAAGGCTTCAATTGATTAATATAACGGACATAGCGGGCCACAGGCGCATCAATGGCCAATAAATTTTGGGTGCTAAAGCGAATGTTTTCGTACACCTGACCATCTTCGCCTTGCAGGGCTTGAAAACCCAGACGGGTCATGAGCAGGCACACCTGCGACACCAGCCAACCCACCGGGCCTTTGCGCTGCCGGGTCACAAAGATCGGCTGCACCCGTGTCACGCCGGGCTTTTCGGTCTGGTAAGCAAAAAACATATACAATTCGGGCAGTACCCCTTTGCGCCCAAAGAACAAGACATCTTTCAACAGGGTGAGTGCGGCCAAACAGCCATCGGCATATTTCATGGCATAGCTGTACTGGGGCCCCAAAATTTTGCGGGCCAACCGCTCTTGCCAGGTGACCTCTGGCATTTGCCCGGTGAGCACAATCTCTACCAGACGGGGCTCAGACTGAATAATATTCACCGCCATGTCGATGTGGATATCGTGGACGGTGCGCAGGTGTTGGGGGTCAATGCCGTTGATCATGGTGATGTGGTGATGGCAGCGACGGGTATAGGCCTTGCCCGGTTTGACGGTCACCGCCTGCCCCTCTAAGCCAGGAATCTCTAAAACATTGCTCAGGGTGTCTTTGTCAGGATGTACCCAGATATAGCCATATTTTTCTTGACAGGCATAGGTGCGCAAACAGGCTTTTTTGGGGATTTCGTCTTGAATGGGAATGTGTTTGCACTGGCCATCGGCCCCAAATTCCCAGTGGTGAAAAAAGCAGCGCACACGATTATTGACCACTTTACCAATGCCCAAATCCACACCCATATGGGGACAAAAGCCATCCATGGCATGTACCTGCCCCGCATCATCGCGGAACACACAGATCTTTTGCGTCCCAATGTCACGGGTTTTGACCGTGCCCGGCTTAAGCAGGTCCGAAGGGCCCCAGATATACCAGCCTTCGGTGACCACCTGCCAATTGTTAAAGATCTTATGGGCAATGGGTGGCTGGGTATGGGGGTTGAGGGATTCGGTCAGGGGTTGGTCCATGGTGTACTCCTTACACTCATTAAAATAGCATGGTTTGACAAAGACAGAGCCCTGCCGGATTCACGCAATGCACAGAAGTGCACATCAGAAAAATAAAATTGAAAAGTTATAACAATCATTGTATTCTAAAATAATCATAAGAACCCCTGGGGATTCATCATCTTGAAAATTCAAGCATCGTCAGTTACACCACAAACCGTTCAGCCCATTGGACCAAAGCAGCCCACTGGTGTCGAGACACCGTCACCCCCGTTAGAACATACAACGCAAAACACAGAGGCACCGCTTGTAAAAAATGACGTCACAAAAATAGCTTCTGCCACAAATTTTACGCCAAATCGTCTGCTCTTTTCAATCCCACACACCCGCTCAAGCACAAACTTAAGTTCTGAACAAAAAGCTGCGAGCAAACTGATTATAAATGCGCAGTTTCCGCTTGCGTTTGATGGAAAATGGGCTTCACAAGTAACGCACCATGGATTGTCGGCAACGGAAGCGCAACAGGCTTTAAAACACATGGAGGTAGGCATAAAACAAAGCCTTCATGACACAGCACGTCTACCAGCCAAATTGGCCGTTTATAGTGTAGTACAAAGAGCCCGTGAGACAGGCATGAGCGGTGAGCAGTTTTCACAATTAACAGCCACCTATCAAGACAAGAGTTTTTTAAATGAAAAAGGCTACCTCCAGGATTTTATCAGTGGACAATATCAGGTTAAGGTAGGAACTCCGACAGAAGTCGGTGGTACCCTCAAAATAGATACGCCCAGCGGCTACCTTCATGTGGGAGATGTGTATACCCAGAAAGAAGGTAATTTTATTAGCCTGGATGGTCAGGAGATTATCGAGCCGCCTCTGGGACGGGGCCTTCCTGGCGAAAACTTTTTAGACGGAGCGGGTCAAAGCATTGCTGAAGGCATCGAATCGACTGCCGCCCTACTGGCAAATCCCAAAGCAGCGCTTTCCAATCTACCCGCGTTACCCG
This sequence comes from Candidatus Sericytochromatia bacterium, assembly GCA_964229355.1. Classification (GTDB taxonomy): domain Bacteria; phylum Cyanobacteriota; class Sericytochromatia; order UBA7694; family UBA7694; genus CAXRDE01. Next base: position 95,256 of record CAXRDE010000005.1, read on the forward strand.
CTTATGTGACTGAACAGATTCGCCAAAGCCCAGAATATTTTTCTCATTTAACCAGGCTTCCTGCTGCAGAACGAAACCGTGAAATCGGTAAATTGCTCACAGATGTGGGCAGCACAGCCGCATCTTTTTCAGCCATTAATAAAATGTCACGGCATTTGGGGCAATCGCTAAAAAACGCCGATGTTATGCTGCCTCAACTGGCTCTCAACCCTCAGGGACAACTGGCACTCAATCAGTTAACCGTTATCTCTGGACCCCAGCTTCAAATGGGTGTCGAGGGATTAGGCAAAGCCTCTGGCCTCATGCTTATGGCGGGTCGCCCTGACATACGACCTGTACCCAGCACTATCAAAGCATCCAGTGGTGTAGAAGTTAAAATCCCGCCAGAAAAAATTGATCATATTCTAAAGGCCCACACCGCAGAAAATTTTGACCCCAGGGTTCGTTTAAAAGAAATAGCCAACGAAGATCCACCTCTTCCCACCGATATCATGAAGCCTGGTACAGCAACAAACCCAAGGGAACTCTATACCCTACTAAGACAAGTACTGCAAGGAAAAGATGGCCGACAAGTTACTGCCACAGGAAAATCACGAATTGACAGGAAACTCCGGAACCAAACAGTGCGTGTTCATGTTGCGCCTGAGTCCGTTAAAAATGGTGGAGGCGTCAAAGTATTAACACTTTTTACGCCTGAATCTAAAGTCAGACTTACCAAAGCACAAATTCAAGCTTATGTGGACAAAATGGCTCGCAATGAAATGAGTCTTGCAGATGTTCAATCAGAATTAATACAACAATGGAAAGCCACACCGTGATAGACTTTGAAGCATTTAAACCTCAGATTATTGATTATCACGCCTGTTTAAGCGATGACTATATTTATGGCGGGGATAAGCGTCAATATCAACTTGATGCCACGGATGAACTCGAAAAGGTTTTGGCTGAGATTTTTGAAAGAGAAGTCCACAGGGAAGCTATTTATAATGCCTACCAAAGTATAGAAATTTGCTACAAACCTCTATCCAAGAACTTTAAAAGCAGGTTTAATGTTTATGCCAACACATTAAGAAAAAAAGGGGATTTTTATTATCTTGAGATCAAGGTTAGTCCCTTTCTCGCCGATATTCCTTGCTTAGAAGTACTCTGGAGACGCTTCTTTGTCAGTCCAGAGGATCCCGAGCAACCAGAGTTTGAACGTCATGAATGGGATGCCCCCTACATCGTCCAAACCCTCAACATTGCTCCTCAAACTCAACGTTTGCGTGAATATTTTCGGCAACAGGGATATATTGTCATTCCCTCCAGCTTTCTAGATCAAGAATGGAGAGGGATGCCCCGACAGTTTCGCACACCTCTAATTGACGATTACTCTAGTGATCCTGCCACCTACCGGGATTTTTTAATGCCCGGATTTAACCCGGATAATTAACACACAAACGAGGTTTTTATATGCATAAAAGGATTCTTCCAGGCCTGACATTGACACTGTTCAGCACCCTGGCTCCATTGCCCACCACAACGGCTCTGGCCGCCAAGCCAGAGGCACAACAAACACAGCGCATTTACGCGCAGTTGGACACCGAGCATCTGCTTGCCCTGATGAAAGCCGAAGGCTATAGCGTCAGCCTGGACCAGGACGGTGATATTTTTTGGAAAATTGATGGCATCAACACCTCTGTGATTGTGGATCCCAAAGGCAAATCGGTCTTGTTTTATGTGGGATTTGACAACTCAGATCTCAGTCTAGAACAAATCAACGCCTGGAACCAGGACAAAAAATTCTCCCGCTGCTATCGCAATGCCAAAGGCCGCGTGATCTTAGAGGCCGACCTGAACCTCGAAGGCGGTGTCACCGAACAGCGCATTCTCAATTACTTAAAAACCAGCCGGGTCTCTCTGAGCATTTGGATCTCTGAACTGCTGCTGCCCGAAGAGGAATAGCATGAAATACCGCCGCGCTTCATATTTAAGCATCACCCTGGCTTCCCTGGCACTCATGGCTTTTACAACAGCTCTTACCACAGCCTGTACACCTGCCCTGTTTGTGCCCAGCATCATCCAGAGCACCCAAAAGGTCAAGCGCATCAGCGTGATACATAGCCCTTTCCTACGAGGCCCTCTACAGGGCTTTACCGTCAATAGCGAAGGCCTGGGGGCTCTGCAATGGACCCAGGAGTCCACGGGCAACCTCACCCTTCAGGGGCGTGTCATTCAGGACTTTAAGCCACAAAAGGCTTTATCAAGCCCATTGCTGGACCGATACAGCCCTGTCTTTGTACACGAAAAAGGAAAACCCGACACCCTGCTGGGCAGTTTTCGCAGTCTCACCATGGAGGTTATGACCTTTCCTGAGGTAGGTCAACTCATGCGCATTCCCCTATCCGAAAGCCATGACCCGCCAGAGGAGTTGGGGGCTTACCAGTTTCTGAATCCCGCTCCATCAGAGCTGGGCCCTCCCTTGCTCACGCAAACGTTTCCCCTTTCGAGTAAGCCAGAAAAAGCCTATGTCATGCAGGCTGCCGAGGGGCAAGCAGACACCTCCTTCAAAATGGTCAAAGCATTACCCAGTGACGCCTCGTTTATGGCAGGCAGTGTGGATTATCAAGGGGAAGGCTTATTGCTCTGGCGCCATGAAGACAAAACTTACAGTCAAAAAATAGCCAACTTTGCACCTGATGGTGAGGCCTGAGAACTCAGTTTATCGACGGCAGGCACACTGCCTTTTGCCATGCGAATGTCAGCGGGCAAGGGATTTATTTCCTTCCGTGCCCCCACAGGACTTGCGATACATCCCATCAGCGATTACCAGATTGCAGCGCAAAGCATATCCCTTGATTTTAATGTGAACACCAGCTACCAAAGCGACCCCCAAAAATTCATTAGTGTGCGTAGCTGGGATGCCCAGTTGACGCCTGAAGGTCAGGGCTGGGTGGCCTGGATTTCTCAGAATCACCAACAGGCCTATTACCAACAGGTCCAAGGCTTTCAATTCACAGGTCAGCCCCAATCCATTCCCCCCAATCTGGAGGGCATGCAATTCAGCATGCTCCGCATTTCGGGTGACTTGAAAAACACGCCCGTGATCGCCGGGCTGGACGGACGATGCAGTCTGTCATACGCAGTAAAGGGATGCGTCGTGGACCTGGGACAAGCCCAGGAAGTGTGGTTGGCGAAATTAGTGCCTTAAACACTGTTTGCGTAGGTATCTTTAGCAAACCAAATACAAACATAGGCAACCGCTAACCACAAAACTAAGCTTCAGGGGTTGAATGTGTACAGAAGAGAGTAAAGGAAGCTATCGTTTGGATCTGACCGGAAAGGGTCTGAGCCCCTACGCGATAGGTTTGCCCAACCCTGAACGCCCACGCAGAGCCCTCCACAGTGGCGTATGGTTCGGACAGTGTAAAACGAAGCTCGCCATCTCCTAAGGGAGAAACCATCAGCGCACCGACCAAAACCCCATCCGTAACAGCCCGTACCGAAGGAGTCTCTGTATCATAGATAAAAATGGGCAAGCTGCCCCGGTTTAAACCTGAAGCACTGAGGGTTAAGGTATCATTTAGACACGGTTCTGTAGGAGATATGCGAAAGCTAGCCGCTGACACATCAACAAACCCTGAAAGGGTGGGCTGAGATGCCGTTGGCTCCATGTCCGAAGGGGTTGTGCAAGCCATGAACCCCAAAAGCAAGAAGCCACAGGTCCAGCGCTTAAAAAAAGTGGTTTTATGCATTGTTTTCACTTCCTATGTCATGCTCCATGAGCTACCTCGCACTGTGAGAGGAGAGAACCTGTTTCATCGTAGCGTAATGAATAACGGCACAACCCTGGGCACGTAATTCTTGTGCCAAAGGCTTATCGTTTGTCATGGTAAGCAGTTCTTTTTGTTTTGCCAATAAGACAATACCGGCGTCAGTCAGGCCCAATCGGCAGTATAAATCTTGACTTGCTGCAAGGATATCAGTAAACAATAATACTTGTTCACAAAAGTGCTGGCAAAGCGCCTGACTTGCCTCAAAGTACTTAAACATACGATCTCGCCCATGAAAACTTCCCAAGCCCAAAGTTTCAGTCAAAATGTGTGGCGTGAAGTAGCGTTTATGAAAAGGTTCAAGAACACCTGTTAAATACAAGTAATCATCACTAGAATAATCTTTGGTTCGCTCGCGCTTCCCAATTAAGCGTTCGTCCACCAGTCCTGTTAACAACACCAATAAAAGGTTTGTATCTAATAAAATCCCTCTGGTTTTGTACCGAGAAAAAAGAGCCTCGTAATCTCTAGGTTCCATAGCCTAAAGAAGAAGCTGACATAGATAAGATGGATCCATCTGACTTCTTGACCACAAAATCTTGATAAACACGCTCGTAAGCGCCTTGCTTAGTCAGGGCTTCGGTAAACATATTTGAATTGGTAAACACACGTGGAGCATCATAGCCCAAAGTGAGAAGTAGAGTATCACCCTGATCTTTAACCGCTTCCAAGTCTGGGTTTTTAAAGTTTTGTGCGTTAACTTTTGCAGATTTCAAATAGTCATAACAGGCCTCTCGCATTTCAGCCAGTGTCATGGAAGGCGTAACGTCAGGCATCATAAACAATCCATTCCTCTCAATAAAGCTTATTTAAGTAAATCATAAATGAAGCCAAAGCATCAAGATTCCAAACATTCGTAAGCCATCTATTGTCAGGTAAAAATATGAAGGCAACAACAGACGCTTCACTCCCACTGCTGCAAAAACCGCAACATCGCCCCATCACTCTCGCGATAATACAGGCCCTCGTCTTTGATATCGCCCCATTTCATGTGGCGATGTTGCACAAAATAGTCACGCAGTCGCTGAGGCAAGGCGGGCACCACGCAGCTTTGCAAAGGCCCCAATTGCCCCAGGGCGCGGGCATTGGCATAGTGAGGATTTTGCTGGAGGTAAGCTTCAAAATGGGTCAGTTCTACAGGTTTTTCGCTACAGAGCACGTAGTGTGCGGGCACGCGCTGGGGCAAAAGGCAGGTTTTTAAGTCACCGTAGCATTGCTGCAAACCCTGATTGACAAAGTCCGCCTGAAGCTTTTCTCCCACCAGATCACTCACAGCCCCAAGGCGCCCCTCAAAGCGCAACACAGGGGTGAGGCCCTGTTTGCCCGTGACATACACCACGTCTTTGAGGCGGTAACGTAAGAGGCCTGAGGCCTGACTAATGACCACTTCATAGCGTTGCCCCACCGTCAGTTCATGCAGTAACAGAGGCGTTACGGTATCGTCTGCGCGTTCTAAGGGCAGAAACTCATAAAACACCGTCTGGGGCAGGGGCAAAAATCCCCCGTATTTTTCTGAGGGTACGGTCAGGGGCGCCTCGGTGGCCAACAGGCCTTTTTCTTGCACGTGAGCAAAAGCAAAATCACGACGCAAGGCCGCAAAATCAGGGGCGGCGTGACCGGCCCCCCAGCAAGAAATCAGCTTTAAATGCGGAAAACAGGTGCGCCAAACCCAGGGGGCAGGAACTGTTGCAGGGCTGTCGGGTAGGGCGGTGAGTGCCGCCTGCAAAGCCCGCTGGCGAGCCGGGGGTGGCACGGGCAACCGAAAGGTTCGGCCTTCGTAAGTCAGGGTCTTGCTGGCCAACAAAGTGCTTAAACGCAAATGATGGCTTTGTACATGGGCCTGTAAAACCCGCAAAAAGCTCGGCGACCATACCGAAATCACTTCCAGTTGCGGGGCACGCAAAAGCCCCAGGGCCACCACATCCCAAAAGTGTTCGGGGTCGCGCAAATAGCGCACGGTGCTGGGTACAGCCTGAAAACGCCGCAAAACGTGGGCACTCAAGCCCGTAAGATAGTCCCCGTCATCTTGCAAACCAGCGGCAGGTGTTGTGGCGTCCTCTGCACCCATAAATTGGGGTGACACGCTAAAATAAACTTGCCCGCCCTGAAAGTCACGTCCCTGTTGGTGCAAGGCCTGCAAGAGATCGTGAGCCCAGCAGAGAAACATCTCGGTAAAGCCCTGCAACAGCGCGCGGGTATAGGGAATGCGTTTTTTGGCCCCGCTGGAACCACTGGTCAGCTCATAAAACAGCGGCGGCTGATGGGTCAGCCCACTCACATCGGGAAGATCGTCATAGCTTTGCAGGGGCAATTGGCGCAATACAGCCAGCCCCTCGGCCAGGGTTTGCTCGGTCGCAGACGGAAGTTTTAAACGCCGCTGCAAACGCAATACATGCCACAGGGTCAGGGTTTGGGCCTGCTCAGGATGGCGTAGAGCGCGCTCCCAGCGCCGATAGGCCCGCCGGGTATACCCGCGCAGGCCCAGAGACCACAGTAGCTTCACGGGGTCTGCTCAAAGCGTTGATTAATATGGCCTTCGCTGCGCACCGGCAATTGCACGCCCGGAGCCACCTGCACCCCCGGTCCCAGGACGGAGCCAGCCCCAATAAAGGCACCGCTCCCCAGCACAATGGGATTGGCATACAAACGCAATTGCTGACGGTGGGGCATGACCACATGGGCCACCAACTTCACTTCATGGCCCAGGACCACCCCATCGCCCACCTGCAACAGCCCCCGATCGTGGACTTCTACATTGGGGGTCCAGTACACCTGACGTCCAATGTCGGCCCCCCACAAGCGCAGCCAGGCGCTATAAACACCAGGCAACACCCGCAACAAGCGCTCCAACACCGGAAACACCAGATAAATGACCTGGATTTGGTGGCTGCCCCACCAGTGGCTGTAGTGCTGACCCGTCAACTCTTCGCGCAAAGGCATCTGCAGGGGCTTCACGCGCACAAGCAGCCGGTAAACCCATACGGGGTAAAAGTAAAGCCCCCACACCAGCAGGAGCAAGGCCAGGGCCTTTGCCCACAGCGCGGTAAGCAGGCATACCCCAACACCACAGAGGCCGCTCCACAGCAGTACCGAGGCGGGAAACCAGGCCAAAAGTCGTGATAACGCCGTCATGAGAAAGGGAAAAACAACTGCTGCCAGGGTTTAAGACGGGTTTTAACACCCAGACGCTCAGGAAACACCTCGCTGGCATAGTACGTGCCATGCAAACGGTCGTAGAGATTGAGATTGGCACCATAATTGGACTGCAGGCGCTGGGCATGATGCCAGGCATGGTCCAAAGGCGTCATCACTCCCAACTGAGACAGGCGGCGCAACAAACGCGGATGTTGCTTGCCCAGTGAAGAGTGCTTCCAGAGGTCAAGGCAAGCCGACAGGCTCATGCCCAGCAGGACCCCCGCATTGAGATCGGTAATGTACAGCAAAAAGCCGTTGGCCCACAGGTACACAATAAAAAAGCTGGTGATCAGGCTATTGCGGGAGGTGGCAAACACATCCATCTGGGTGACGGTATGATGCACCACGTGCAAGGGAAACAGCCGCCGATGGTGCAACAGGCGATGGTTCCAGTAATACAGATAGTCCACCACAAAAAAATTCAAGGCAAAGCCTGTGAGTGCTGATACCGAAAAAGCCCCCCGCCCGGCGGGCCACAGATACTGCAATAGTCCAAAAATCACGGTGGTTTGCAGCAGGGGAATCAGGGTGCCCTGAATGGTCAGATTGCTGCTGTCCAGCACCCATTCAAAGCCGCTTTTTTTGCGCAATTGTGCCCGCTCCTGAGCAGCCAGCAGCAGCCACAACAGCAGCGCACCAAAGGTCAGCGCAACCCCCATCTCAGCAGCTAAATCCAGAAGCGAAAATCATGGGACTGTTCGCTCAGGGTATAGGGATTTTTGCCGCGATCAATGGCATGGCGCAAGGACTCAATCAAAATGTGCACAATATCTGCATTGGAGTGGCTAAATTTGACGCCGTATTTTTGAATGACTTCCATTTGGGTGTTGAGCACCTCAATGTCCTGATCAATCACGCTTTGACCCTGGTAACGCACAATGGGGCCAGCACACCAGTTAAACAGCGGACCAAATTGATAGGTGAGATCGGTGTACACATGGGTCAGCGTGGCGTTCACCGGTGTGCAATGGGAGCTAATGTAAAAGCTTTTGCCCGGCGAAAAAATATATTCCACGCTGGTGACATTGGGGGTATGAAAAGCGTCTCGGTGCACAATGGGTTCTTTTTTTGGGTTTAAGAAGAACGAAAACCAGCCCATATTGTCGGTTTCGTTGCGGTAGTCAATGTAAACAGAACCCGCTTTACGCACCACTGTGGCATCGACCTTTTCATCGCGGCTGACCCGAAAAATTTTATCGTGGACAAACACCGTATGGGGCACGTCCACATAGTTTTCGGCACAATTGGTCACGTCGTTCTGAAAAACGTTAAACAGCCGGACGGTTTTGTAGCCCTTTTCTTTGTAATGGGGCATGGCAAAGGGCGGCGCATCGATTTCGGGGTGTTTTTCAAGACGCACATACACAAAGTCATCTTGCTCTAAGACCTCAAAGGTTTTGGCACAGCGGCTTTTGCGGGGTTTAAAATCACGGCTTTCTGAGGGAATACCCACCAGTTCGCCCCGGCCATCAAAAATCCAGCCGTGGTAAGCACATTGCAATTGGCCGTTCTGCACATAGCCTTCAGAAAGCTTAAAATTGCGGTGCGGACACCGATCTTGCAAGGCCACAGCCTGCCCCTGCTCATCGCGAAACAGCACCACCCATTCATCCAGAATCGTGCGCTGAATGGGCTTGCGATCGCTCAACTCATGGGACTGACAGGCGATATACCAAAAATGTTTATGCTGAACGGGTGGGGCTTCCTTTACGTCACGCACTTATTTACCCACATATTCTAAGGTGACTTCACCGGTAAGCTGTAGCTGACACGCCAGACGACAACGGGGGTCATCGCTCTCCAATTCCAGAACCTCGGCTTCTTCTTCCGACAGGGGCGGCAAATGTTCAGCACCCGCCAACACCTTAACCAGACAGGTGGCACAAATGCCCGTGCGGCACCCAAACAAAATGGGCGAGTTCATGACGTCGGCAGACTCGGACAAATATTCGCCTTCGGCCACCGTAATGGCCGGCGCATCTTTAAAGTGCAGGGTGTGGCGCACGTTCATGAAGCCACCGACTGCCGAAAATGGGCAAAAGCCCGACGGTTGGTGTGCAAATACTCGGGAATACTGGAGCGTTTCATCAGGGTCACCTGGCGATTTTCGGGGGTAAGAAAGTCCAGTTCCGCCAAATACTGGGCATAAGACTCCCGCGCCACCTGGTGGGTGGCAAAGGCCCCGTGCACCCCTTCGTTTTCTTGACAAAAGCACTGCTCCATAACCGTCAGGGCTTCGGGCTTTGAGAAACCAAACACCCGACTGCGCAAAATCTTGTAAATGGTGTCAAAGATCGCGGGCTCGTACCAGAAGATACCATTCACCGAGCAATTAAAAGCGTAGTGGTCCCGCTGACAGCCTTTGACCGCCAGATTGGCCACGTGTTTTTCAAAGGCCGTGGGGGGCTTTAAGCTTTTGACCACCTCATGGCCAATCAGGGTAGAGCTGTTGAAATGGTAAGACTCATCTAAAAAATGATGGTAGCTGATTTGCGCCGGAATGGGGGCCTGGGCCTGATTGGGATGCTTGTCGTAATATTGGCTGAGCTGGTGCTGCACGATTTTGCCGTTGAGGGTGCGCATGCCCCGTACCGTTAAGTACTGACTGGCAATGAAGGCGTTCGAAGAAGACAGGTAAGCAAAGAAGTGCAGCTGAAACTTTTTCCAGGCCTGTTTGAAGGTGTTGGTGTTTTGAAAAATCAGGGTTTCACTGGCAAAGTTTTTCATGGGATAGCTAAACATACGCTCCCCAAAGATGGCGGCTTCTGTGGCGTCAGAAATCACCTTAAAAGCGTTAATGTGGGCCCGCTCCTGATGCGACTCAAAGTCTAAGGTGTCGCAAACAATGCGAAAGTCTTCTAAACCGTACAGTCCCGCTGCAGCGGTCTGGTTTAAAAAAATGGTGGCAATTTCTGCGGAAATAATCTGCGAGTAATAGCCCACCCAGTACAGTTGGTTTAAGATCACCCGCTGGGCCGGACTGGCCTGGTCCCACAGGGGGGTGCCATACAGCAGCGAAAACTTTTCGGGGTTCCAGTACTCTTCTGCACAGGCCGCATAGTCAAAGCGGGACGCCAAATCATCCAGGGCTTCGGTATTGTCCTGCTGATGATTGCGCTTGAGATTCAAGGCAATTTTTTTATAGGTTTTGGGATCCTCAGCCAGGGGGCCTGGGACCTTAAGCGGGGTTGCTGTGAACATGAAAGATCCTTAAGCAATTTTTACATAGCACGGCACTATATACTACAATATATCGTGAGTCCCACCAAAAAGTTGCGCTGAAAGAGGTTGGTATGTCTGCACTCACCCGAACGAAAATTTTTAATCAGCCCCAAAGCGTTGTGGAAACCTGGTACTGGGCCCTGAAATCGAAGGATTTAAAAAAGGGACAGGTCAAACACCTCAATTTTTTAGGCCAGGAACTGGCGGTGTATCGGGGCGAAGACGGTGTGGTGCGGGCCGTCGATGCCTACTGTCCCCATATGGGCGCCCACCTGGCGGAGGGCAAAGTCGACGGCACCGGCTTACGCTGCTTCTTTCACCACTGGAAGTACGACGATCAGGGGCAATTGGTAGACATTCCCTGCCGCAAGTCTCCCGGCATTCAGGCCCAGATTAAACACCACCCCGTGCGTGAAAAATACGATGTCATTTGGATTTATACCGGCGAAACCCCCACCCACGATGTACACACCATTCCTGAACTTGAGGGCGTTGAAGTGGAAAGTACCTTTGGCAACCAGTTCACCAAGGGTTGTCACCCCAATGTGGTCATGATCAACGCCATTGACGCCCACCACTTTACCTCGGTGCATAATTTACCCGTGGACGTGGAGTTCGACACCCGCGCTCTCAATGCACACAGCATTCAATTTAACAACATCACCTATATTCCCGAAAGCCGCTGGTACCTGCGCTTCTTTAAACGTTTTTATGCCGAGCACCTCACCTACTCCATGTGCTACACCGCTGGCACCACCGGCTCCGTGACCGTGGGCCCCGATTTTTTACACTGCCACATTATTTTTGCCCTGCGTCCCACACCTGAAGGCAAAGCCGAAGGACTCACCATTTTGGTAACGCCCAAACACAAACCCAATCTCCCCTGGCTCAGTGCGTTTAATCCCCTTATTCTCTGGGCCACCAAACAGGTGGGCAATTACTTTGCCAAGGGCGATACCCAGGTGTTTGAAACCATTCGTTTTCGTTTTCAACACCCCATCAAAGAAGATCAGGCCATTATTAAGTTTATTCAACATCTCGAAAAGCAGACCGCTCGCCCCTGGGGCTTTGGTCATTACCACAGTCCCAATCCCCTGCCCGAAGAAGATCTCAACGATTTACTCAAACGCAGTCAACAAAAAATATCTGGATAACCCATACCCATGAAACGTCTTAAAGCCGAAGGCCTTGCCGCACACGCTCTCTCTGCCGAAACCCAGGCCGATATGTTCCGCCTCTTTGCCCAGTACTACAGCAATATTGACTTTGCCCAGTTTCAAGCGGACTTGCAAAAAAAAGACCACGTGTTTTTACTTAAGGACAGCAAAGACAATAGCATTCAAGGCTTCTCGACCATTGTAAGTCTCGAAACTGAAGTCGAAGGCCGGCGGGTACGAGGCATGTTTAGCGGGGATACCGTGGTGCATGAAGATTACTGGGGCCAGGGCACGCTGGGTGTGGCCTTTTTAAAGTATTTGTTTCTGGCCAAGCTCAAAAAACCCACGACCCCTTTGTACTGGTTTTTGATTTCCAAAGGCTATAAAACCTATCTGCTGATGGCCAATAACTTTCCGGTACACTACCCCCGGTATGAGCAAAGCACCCCGCCTGCCATGCAAGGCATTATTGACGCCTTTGGCACCACCCTGTACCCCGAACACTACAACCAGGCCCAGGGGCTGATTCAGTTTTCGCACCAACACCTCAAAAGCAAAGACTGCTTAAAAACAGATGTCACCCCTATTACCGAAGCCATGCGCGCCGCCAATCAACGCATTGCCTTTTTTGCGGACCGCAATCCCCACTGGGAACAGGGAGACGAGTTGGCCTGCATTGCCGAAATGAACTTTGCCATGCCCTTTGCCTACGCCTGGAAAACCTTTAAAAAACGCGTTTTTAAACAGGGGCGCCCCCCCCAGGCCGTCACTGAGGAGACCCCACCGCAAGGCAAACCCTCTTATGAGCGCTAACACCTTTGAACATGTCCTCGAAACCGCTTTAAGCAAAGCCCAACACCACAGCACCGTCGAGGTGGAACGCATTCTTCGGAGACGTCTGGGTCAGACCACCGCAGTGCAAGCCCCCTTGCCCTTTGCAGACCTGTGGAGTCTGGCCGATTTAGAAGTGGCCCATGTCAGTGTATTAACGGCTGCTCCTCTTGACATCCAGCGCCAGGTGGCCCATGACCTGGCCTATGCCCGCTTCACCGAAGCCTACGCCATCGAAAAAGCAGGCATGAGCTTTGCGGCCAAAATGAGCTTGCTGGCCCCCAGTCTCAATGAACAAAAACTGTACTCGCTCTTTGCGGCGGAAGAAGCCCGCCACTTTGATTTTATTGATCGCAGTCTTGGCCACCCTGAACACTTAGCAGCCAACCCCTTTATTGACCTTTTAAATCAGTTGATTGCCAACGGCGATCGCAGTGAATTGTTGTTGTTGGTGCAGGTGGTCTTAGAGGGCTGGGGCATTGAACACTATGCCAAAATGGCCCACAGCTGTCAGCACCCGGAGGCCAAACTTGCTCTGCAAGGGATTTTAGCCGACGAAGCGGCCCACCACGGCAGTGGCTTATCGCTGTTTAACGTGCAATCGCTGACCCCGGCAGAACAAGAGCTGCTTGTGAGCCAGCTCAAACACTTCCTCTATCTCGTGGCCGTGGGACCCGTGGGTATTTTAAGCGTGCTCGAAAAGCACCTGGGCCCTTTTTCAAATGCCCAAAAGCAACAGATCCTGCAAGAACTCAACGCAGAGGCCGAGACCCAGCGCAAACTCAAGCTGCTCAAAGGTCTCTTACACAAAGCCGGAGCCCATGAAATCATCGGTATTTTAGAGCAGGAACAAGCCTTTTGCCCCGCCCTTTAAGGGTCTTTGGGCTGCGTTAAAAGATACAGCAGGGGGCCAAAAGCGCCCCAGATCAAGGTCACCCCAATCCAGGGCCAGGGATTCCGTTGTCGCAACCTGGCATCCCGCACCATCCACACCATGATTAAGCCCAGGGCAATGCTCAGATCCGTAAACACCTGCCATCCGGCAATTGTCTGCGCCTGATAGGCCAGAACGCCGGTATACCCGTGCTGCCAAAGGGCCAGCCCTGTCAGCAACGTAAACCCCAATAGCACCAGACCCAAAAGTATTTTTTGCATGAGTGACTCTTTTCTTGACGGCATTTTCAACCGCTTATCGTACACAGATCTGCCTGTAAAAGCAAGCATGGAGAAAGGGTTACCCGTCTACAAACGGATAAAAGAAGAAAAGAGAACAATATGCGCAGTATGTCACTTTGTACCCCTGTTTGTCTTACAACAGTATTCCTGCTTTTTAGCAATGGCAGTCCTGCCCAAGGCCAAAGCCATGTCGCAGACACCCCTGCTGTTCAACCCCAGAGCTCTATTGAATTTCACCTGCAAAAAGATCCCTTAAGAGCCAGCCTGTTAAACCTGATTCCCTTTGGTGTGGGTTCTTTTCAACAGGGGGACCCCATTGCCTCCACAGGGCTTCTGATCACAGATCTTGTGAGCACGGGTTTAATCACTTACACCTTTTTAAGCGCACACACAAGAAGTTATGATCAGAACATGGCACTCTTCGGCTGGGGCGTTGCAGGACTTGCCGGTGGACGCCTGGCCGGTGTTATTGCCCCATCGCTTCATTACCAGGACGAGATGAAGAAACACCAAATGGCTTATGACACGTTTCCTCACCCAATGATTTCCACACGCAGCAGTTTGTCACTTGTGTCCTATCAACTTTCTTTTTAAGATGGCTTGACCGCTTCATCAAGCCCTTTGAGGGGTATAATGATGCAAAGGATTTTCAAGCCATGCACAAACGTTTTCTCTGCTTTGGATTATTACTCAGTCTCAGCGCCTGCGCGCCCCGGTTAGCGCCTGTTTCCACAGCACCGTTGAGCGCCTTAAGCGTCAACAATGCCGCCACAAAACAGGGGCTCAATGCGGCCTTCTATTACGCCATGGATGATTACAACGGTAAAACCCTGGAAGGTGCTCAGTATTTGCACTGGCAACTGGCCCAGGTGGGTTCACAGCAACAGTTAGGTCTTTACCTCAGTGCGGACTCCGATGAAAAAGGCGACGGTATTTGGAGCCGGGTCAGTCCCCAGCAAAACTGGCTGGGCCAGGGCTTTTTAAAGCGGGGAGAACTCGATACCGGCAGAACTCCGGCCCTGCGGGATTTTTTGAGTTGGATGAGTCGAGAAAACCCGGCCCAGCACACCCTGGTGACCCTGAGCAGTCATGGAGGCGGTTATCGCGGCATTATGTACGATTACGATGGTAACGTAAACGGTCCTTACGAAAACCTGAGCTTACAACAAACCGTCAAAGCCCTCGACAAAGGCTTTCAGGGCGGGCGCATGGATGTGTTACACCTGGCCGCCTGCATGATGGCCACCATTGAAGTGGCAGATGCGCTCAAAGGTGTCACCCAGGTGCTGAATGCTTCTGAAGACTTTAGTTTTGGGGGGTCAACGCCCTGGGAGTATATTTTGGCCGCTCATACCACACAACCCAATATGTCTCGCCTGATTCAAGACACCGTCAAAACCCCCTTTACCCGTGGCGCGTTCGCCCAGCAAGAGGTCAGTCAAACCTGGTCAGCCATTCAGTTAAACCAGGATTTTGAGCAACTTGTGAAAGGGGTCGATCGCCTGGCCAAAGCGTTGATTCAGGCCCTGCCCACGGAATCCGCGAGCATTCAGCGGGCGGTGCAAGGGACCTCTATGTTTGCCTCCATGCAAAAGTGGTCCGACCATTACGGCGATTATAACCAGCGTGACCTGGTGGACTTTTGCCAACAGCTCTTAATGCACAGTCAGAATCCACACATCCGCGAAGATGCCCAGATGGTCATGGCACAGGTGCAAAAAGTGGTGGTGGCCGAAGCGCACTCCCCCGATCAGGGCATGGCCCACGGTCTGGCGATTTATTTGCCCAGCAATGGACAGGTGGATCCGGAGTACCGTCAATCGCTCTTTGCTCGACGCACCCTCTGGGATGAGTTTTTAGAAAAGCTTTAAATCTTATTTTTTAATCAAAGGAAGTCTCTTATCTTGGTTTCTTATTCCCTTAAAGCATTGGTTTTGTCTTTTGCACTTAGCGTCAGTTATAGCACCACATCTTTTGCTCTGCCGAAACTGGAGCAAAGCCAGGTGGTCTCCAGTATTCCTGATGAGATCAAAAAAGCCATGTATCAACTTAAAGCCATGGCTGAAATTTTTGCGGTTGACAGCGGAGGGGTTTACCCCTCTTCTCTTGAAGAACTCCATCAGGTGGCCATTGAAAATGCCTACGACTTTCGCAAAAGCGCAGTCGCAGACTCCGAAAAGGTTGAACCCCAGGATCCCATCGCTGGGAATCTCATCTTTATTGACGGAAGAGAATCTCTTTTTCTCATGAGCGAGCAACCCGGCTCCCCCTTATTGGGGCAGCACTATACCATCGTGGCCCATCCCACCCAACATCAAGGGGTGTGGAGAAGTGATGCAGATTTGACAAAGCTACCGACACAAGGTGCTGTGGTTTATTACCCGGTTAGCGCAACACCAGGCGGAGCTGCAAGTGGCTACGTGCTGGTATGGTTAACCGCTGAGAATCGGTATGCCTATCAGGTTTCTGATCAAAGCGCCTCGCCACGCCTTTTTTCCTACAGTAACGACTAAAACAAAAGAGGTTGCTTTATGAGCAACCTCTCTTTTTCTTCTCGCTCTAATCAATCATTAGCTCAAGACCGCCAGCATGTCTTCGATGCGGGTAAATTTACTGCGTGATTTACCTTTGGCTTCACCTGCGGCGACTTCAGCGGCGTCAATTTTTTTCCAATCCGCATAGCTCACCACGCGCACACCGGCACTGGCCAATTGGTCTTTGATGGGCGCTGTGTCAGGGACTTCACAGTGCAGCAGTGAAAGGTCTTCAAGCAGTAATTTAACCGTGTCATAGCTACAGGGCTTGTTGGTGCCAATAATGCCTGAAGGTCCCCGTTTAATCCAACCCGCGGTATACATCCCGGTTTCAATACGGCCGCCTTCGTTTTGAAAAACACCCCAGTCCTCACGGAAAGGTACACCTGCCATGGGAACGCCACGGTAACCCACGCTGCGGAAGAAAAGGCCACTGTCCAAAGTTGTGGTTTCTCCGGTGCCCCGGGCCTTTTGTTGGCCCGCTTCGCCGCTGAGCGCATTGCGTTCTAAAACCACGTGTTCTACGCTGCCGTTCTCGCCCTCAAGGGCGACGGGACTTTGAAAAAACATCAGGTGCAGTTTACGGGGTTTGTTGGCAAACTCACCCGCTTGCGACTTGGCCAGCAGGTCGCGCATCATGGCCACGTTTTTACGTTTGGCCGGGTTCATTTCTAATTCAGCCTCATCGGCCGCACTTAGCTCCAGATCTGCAGGATCAATCACCACTTCAGTCAGTTCTAACTCACCCAGCTCTTTGGCTTCCTGAGGGGTAAAGGCGGCCTGGGCGGGCCCACGGCGACCAATCATGTAAATGTTTTTGATTTTGCTTTCCGCCAGCGCTTCAAGGGCGTGATCCGCAATATCTGTTTCTTTGAGTTCATCAATGCTCTTAGACAAAATACGGCAGACATCCACAGCCACGTTGCCCTGGCCAATAATGACGGCATTTTCGCGAGACAGATCAAACACCCGATCTTTGTATTCAGGATGACCGTTATACCAGGCCACAAACTCAGTGGCCGTATAGCTGCGATCTAAGTCTTCGCCGGGAATATTTAGACGACGATCGCTAGAAGCCCCTGAGGCAAACAATACCGCGTGATAGTGTTGGCGTAGGCTTTCCACACTGAGATCCTGTCCAATGGTGACATTGCCCAGAAACTGAAAACCCGGATTGTCTGCGATTTTATCGTAAATCCGGGTGACATTTTTAATTTTGGGGTGATCCGGGGCGACACCACTGCGGACCAGCCCAAAGGGGACCGGCAATTTTTCGTACATATCAACAGTGACGGTGTAATCGGATTTAAACAAAGCTTCAGCTGCATAAAAGCCGCTGGGGCCACTGCCAACAATGGCGACACGTAGTGGGGTTTCTGGGGTTCCTAAGGACATGGGCAATTACCTCTCGGTGCTCAAGTTAATGTATACACAGTGTACTATATGCCCCTGAACTCTGCGATTTTAACCTCTTCTTAATATCATAAACTTATAAAATTTAATTTCAGAGGGCTTGTAAAAGAAATTTTAAAGAACTATAATCATATCAGACATCAATAAAGGAGGTTAATCGACGATTCAAGAGGGATAACAATCCCTAAAGAGTAATTATTCGTTAATTTTCCGATTTTTTTAAAATTATCTTGCTTTTAAACCATAAATTAAGGGATTTATCCCCAGCAGTTTGCCCGCTAAGCGGCAAAGGTTGAAAGCCAGATAAGATGTCAAGGAAATACCGTTTTTTTCAGACGATCCAGGTTTGAGAAAAACGGTATTTTTTTTGTGTTATTCTGACAGAAGATGCAACGTTCAAAGGATAAGACTATGCGCGTAATCAAACGCTACGACAATCGCAAACTGTATGACACCCAAACCAGTAAAACCGTTAACTTAGGCGAAATTGCCGATTTTATTCGTTCTGGTGAAGAAGTCCAGGTGGTGGACAGCAAGGGCAAGGATATTACCCCAAAAATCCTGGGTCAGATCTTTTTACAAGAAAATGTTGAAACCAAACAATTGATGTTCAATAAATTTGTACTCCAGGGTTTAATCCAGGAGAGTCAAAATATGGAGAGCATTATTAAAAAGTTTCTTTTGGGAGGCATTGGCCTGGCCTCTATGACTCGCGAAAAGCTCGACGAGTTGGTCAATGAACTCATTAAACGGGGTGAACTTTCTGAGGATCAACGGGCGCGCTTTGTGAAAGAAATGATGAACCGCAGCAGCAAAAGCATTCATAAAGTGGTGGATAAAGTTGCTCACCACGATGAGGATACACCCGTATCTAAAGAAGATCGCATCCGCGAGCTAGAGGCCAAAATCGCGGCCCTACAAGCCGAACTGGATCACACCAAGCAAGACAAACCCGAAGCAGGCAACTAAACGTGAAGTTTTTACACACCATGCTACGGGTCAAAGATCTCGATGCGGCCCTGAAATTTTATGTAGACCAGCTCGGTTTAGTGGAAATCGAGCGCAAAAAAAACCCGGCAGGACGCTTTACCCTGGTATTTCTCGGACCCAATCCTCATGAACCCATTCTTGAGCTGACCTATAACTGGGATCAAAGCGAAGCCTACTCCACGGGACGCTTTTTTGGTCATTTGGCCTTTGGTGTGGAAAACATTTACACCACCTGTACACAGCTACAAGAAGCCGGTGTCGCCATTCTGCGTCCGCCACGAGACGGGAGGATGGCTTTCATTAAATCTCCCGATGGGGCTTCAGTAGAACTGCTGCAGATCGGTAATGCTTTACCCCCCCAGGCCCCCTGGGATACCATGGAAAACCAGGGGAGCTGGTAAATGAAAAAGCAAACCACTCCAAGAGCACTCGTCGCCGGTGCAGCCGGACTGGTGGGCTCTGCTTTATGCCGCCATCTGCTTGAGCAAGGTATCGAAGTTATCGCCGTCGATAACTTTGTCACCGGCTCTGCCAAAAACCTACAGGAACTGCACAATCACCCGCACTTTAGCCATTATTGTCACGATATCTGCGAGCCCTTAACCTTAGAGCAACCCCTTCACTACATTTACCATTTGGCATCTCCGGCAAGCCCCGATGACTTTGATGGTTTGGCTCTGGAGATTTTAAAGGTCAATAGCCAGGGCACCGAAAATCTGTTGCAACTGGCCAAAACCCATCACGCCAAATTGCTCTTTGCCTCGACCTCAGAAGTATACGGTGATCCCCTGGTTCACCCCCAGGACGAAAGCTATTGGGGAAACGTGAACCCTTCTGGCCCCCGCAGTTGCTATGACGAAAGCAAGCGTTTTGGCGAAGCGCTCATCAGCCACTATGCCCGTTTACATGAAGTGGATTACGTGATTGCCCGCATTTTCAATACCTATGGTCCCCGTATGCGTCTCAACGATGGCCGCGTGGTACCTGCCTTTATTCAAGCGGCCCTTAATAACACACCCATGCTTTTGCATGGTGGCGGTCAGCAAACCCGCAGCTTTTGTTATGTCGGGGACCTGGTCCGAGGCCTTGCCCATCTGATGCATTCTGACAAAACCACAGGTGAAACCTTTAACATTGGTAACCCCCATGAGTTTACTGTCGAAACCCTGGCCACCACCCTCTGGGAAATCGTCGGCAAGCCCGTACAAATGAAAACCATCCCATCCCCCAGGCCCGATGACCCCGTGCGTCGGCGTCCTGACATCTCTAAAATTAAGGGTGTGCTGGGCTGGGAGCCAGAGATCAACTTGCGCGAGGGACTGGAAATGACCCTGAAGTTTTTTAACGAGACCACCCCATGAAGCTAGCGATTATTGGTTCCGGATACGTGGGCCTCGTCAGTGGCGCCTGTTTTGCAGAGCTGGGTCACGAGGTGATTTGTATCGACAGTAACCCTGAGAAAATTGCCCAATTGCAAGCGGGCAAGGTCCCCATTTATGAGCCCGACTTAGAAGGCCTGGTACACACCAACGTCAGCGCCGGGCGTTTGCGTTTTTCGACAGCCGTCGCAGAGGGGGTACGTTTCGCAGATATTTTGTTTATTTGTGTGGGCACTCCACCCTTGCCCGGGGGCGGGGTGGACCTCAGTGCCCTTGAAAACGTCATTCGAGAAATTGCCTCCCATATGGAGAGCTATAAACTCATTGTAGAAAAAAGCACCGTTCCCGTTAAGACCGCCGAATCCCTTGAACTACTGGCCCAAAAGCACCTAAAAAACACCGACATTCCCTTTGATTTGGCATCAAACCCCGAGTTTTTAAGTGAAGGGCGTGCCATTGCTGATTTTATGCACCCTGACCGCATTGTTCTGGGGGTTAAATCAGAGCAGGCCATGGCTCTGCTGGTTCAACTTTATGCGCCATTAAACGCTCCGCTGCTGATTACCGATATCAATAGCGCTGAGTTAATCAAGCACGCCAGCAATGCGTTTTTAGCCATGAAAATCTCTTACGCCAACGCGCTCTCTGCCCTGTGCGATGCCGCCGGTGCCGATATCAACAAGGTGACCAAAGGCATTGGTCTGGATCATCGCATCGGTCCCGAATTTTTAAAAGCGGGCATTGGTTATGGAGGCAGCTGCTTCCCAAAAGACGTTTCTGGCTTTATTAAAATTGCTGAGGAGCTGGATTATGATTTCACGCTCCTCAAGTCAGTACAAGACATTAACCAACATCAACAAGAACGCTTTTTAGAAAAAGTCTGTGAGGCCCTGGGTGCCCTGAAAGATAAAAAGCTTGCGCTTCTGGGGCTGTCCTTTAAACCCAACACTGACGATATTCGTGAAGCACCTTCTCTGGCTTTGATTAAAAAGCTACAGGCAGAGGGCGCAAAACTCAGGGTTTATGACCCGGTGGCGATGCAGCATGTACAATCACAGTTTGGTGGCCAACTGGTCTATGCCGAAGATCCTTATGATGCCTGCCAGGGCGCTGATGCAGCCTTGTTTTTAACCGAATGGCGCGAATTTACTTTTTTAGATCTTCCCCGACTCAAAGCGTGTTTGCATCAACCGGTCGTGATTGACGGCCGCAATATTTTTGAACCTGGAAAAATGGAACGTCTGGGCTTTCGCTACGCCAGCATGGGTCAGAACTCCCAGACGCCCTGGCGCTAAGTTTCAGAAGCGCTCACGCTCTCTTCTTGCCAGGCATTGGTGCGGGCTAACTCCGCTTCAAAAGCTTGAAGCTCGTCTTGAACCCAGCTCTGCCGTTGTTTTTCTGACCAACCGTGTAAGCGCATCAGCAAATGGCTCATCAAGTCAGCCACAGACTGTGCCACACGTTTACCCTGTTGTCGATCACGCAGCAAAATACGCTGGCGTCTTAACAGCACATCGTTAAGGCGCAAACTCTGTTCATAAAAAACACTATAAGCCACTTCCACAGGCAATAATGGCATTTCTTCAGACAGGCCAGGCATCGGTACATCGGCTTTGCCTTTTTCAAACAAAGGAATTAAAGTGGCCAGGGTGCGTACTTCTGAGCCATAGCGTCTGAGCAGACGCTGTTGCCATACTTTAGGGAACACCGCAAGCACACTGTGCATTTGTTCAAAGAGAGCGGCCTCGGAATTTGCCTGGTGTTGATTACACAAAGGAGTCAATGCCTGAACAGCCCCTTGAAACAGGTGGGGATCTTTTTTGCGCAGGTATTTTAACAGATCATGCGCCATATAGAGATATGTGGTCAGTTTACCGCCGGCCAACATTACAATACCTGTGGTGGTATCAAATATTTCATGATCTCGAGAAAGGTCCGACTCATGCAGCCCTGACTTGCCGGGTGGACTCACCAATGGACGCCACCCACCAAAAGAGCTCACGACATCAGTTCGTTGTAAATGAGCGTCTGGATAAATGGCGTTGACGGAGGCCAATAAATAATCAATGTCTTCAAGGGAAGCATAATTATCGTGGTCCAAATAATCGGAGCGGGTGTCCCCTTCATAATCCGTATCGGTGGTACCGACAAGGGAGTAATCTTCGTAGGGAATAATAAACATCCAGCGCTGCTTGCCACTGGCATCAGGCACACTTTTGAGCATGACCGCTCGCTCTACGGCAGTTACCCGTGGCACCACAATATGCACCCCTTTAGAAGGGCGTAGATAGGTGGGCTCTTGCGGATTTGCCAGTCGATTAAGATGATCTGCCCAGGGACCCGTGGCATTGACCACGTATTTAGCCCGCAGGGTGAAGGATTGATTTCCAATGAGGTCTTGCACGTGCACAGTATCGACGCGGTCGCCTTGTTGCTCAAAGCCGGTAACCTGCACATAATTAAATACATCGGCACCTGCGGCCTGCGCTGTTTTTAGGGTTTCAATGACCAGGCGCGCATCATCACAGGCTGCATCAAAAAACTGCAGCCCCCCTTCAAAGTCCCGTTGTTCAATCCCCGGCTCCAGGCTCGCCAGCTGTGAGCGTCGGATAAAGCGATGCAAACGGGTATGCCCAGGGCTTGAAAGCCAGGAAAACACGTCATACAACCAGCAGCCCAAATTAATAAACCAGGCTTTTTCTTCGTAACGCCGATAAACAGGCATCAGGAAGGGCACCTTCTTTGCCAGGTGGGGAAAGCGATCAAACAACGCATTGCGAGCACTCAAGGCCTCAAACACCAGACCAAATTCATAATGCTCAAGGTAGCGTAAACCGCCGTGCAGAAGCTTCGAAGACTTGCTGCTGGTACCACTGGCAAAATCACCTTTTTCAAGCAGCGCCACAGACAAACCCGCCGCCACAGCCTCTTGAGCCAGGCCCGCGCCCACAATACCGCCTCCCACGATCACCACATCAAACGTTTCAGGGTGACGGGACAATTGTTGCAAACGCCGTTGACGCACACGGGCCGAAAACTCCCGTGTGCCTTCAGGGTAAATGCGATCCGTTTTACGTAGCATGGCCTAGATAAAATTCAAGAAGGTCACAATGACCAACAGAGGCAACAGCACGCTGAAAGACCACAAAATATACCCACCAAAACTGGGCATTTTAATATTGGAGTGCTCCGCAATGGTTTTAACCATAAAATTGGGGCCGTTGCCGATATAGGTTAAGGCCCCCATAAACACTGCCCCCACAGAAATCGCCGCTAGCAGCTCAGGGAACTGGGCGACAAATTCTGTTAGAGGCGCAGTGGGCACACCATTTTTACTGGCAGCCAGTGTCACAAAGGTCAAATAGGTGGGTGCGTTGTCTAAGAAACCGCTCAAACCACCGGTGACCCAAAAATACTGCCAGGGGGTTTCAAGCGGCAGCAAAGAGCCTTTGGCCTCAAGAATCGTCAGGGCAGGGATCATGGCCCCAAAGATGCCCACAAAGATACAGGCCACCTCTAAAATCGGCTCAAAAGAGAAGGCATTGGCTTCACGAATACGGGCAGGGGTCGTAAAGTAGGATGTCAGGGTAATTAACGTCAGAGCGACCACCTGGAACAACTGGGCACCAATGTCGGCATTGGAAAGGCCATAGGCCGCTTTCAAGTAAGGATGAACCATATAGCCGGAGGCCAAAATCACGCCAACAACCATGGCCAAAAAGCCCAGGTTGCGAGCGCCTTCAATTTTGAGCTTTTTACCTTCAGCCCCAGACTGAACGATATGGGTTAAGGAGTGCTTTGTGTCTAACTCTTCTTTGGTAAAGAGATAGGTATCTAGCACCAGGAATACCAAAAGTAGCATCCCCACCATAACAAACCACTCAGGAATTAAATGTGAAAAGGTCCACTCAAAAGGCACGCCGCGTAAAAATCCCATATACAGGGGCGGATCACCCAGGGGGGTAAGCAAACCACCGCAATTGGCCACAATAAAGATAAAGAAAACCATCAGGTGGGTTTTGTGCTGACGGGGTTTATTGGCAGTAATTAAAGGCCGAATCAAAAGCATACTGGCTCCAGTGGTCCCCATCAGATTGGCCAGCACAGCTCCCAGGGCTAAAAACATGGTGTTTACATGAGGGAATCCTGCAAAGGGTCCCGAAATATAAATACCGCCGCTGATAATAAAAAGCGAGGCCAACAGAGCAATAAACGCAGCATACTCCACATAGGTGTGTAAGACCTTGTGCCAGTCACCGGTCGGCATGAGATAGAAAGCCACACCGGCAATGGCGCACAGGCCAGCCACCATGAGTTTGTTTTTGTTTTGATGCCACCAATGATCTACTTTAGGAATCAAAGGTAAAATAGCAATCATCAGTAAGAGCCCCACAAAAGGCAAAATATTTAGCAATAAAGGGCCTGTGCCCATGTTTTGCCAATAACTCATATTGCCGTGATGGCCGGTATCATGACTGGTGCTGGCGTGGGTTTCTTCCTGAGCGTGGTGCACGGTGTTAGGAGAATGTGAGTCGGTAAGTGTTTGGGTCGGTGTTGTGGAATGGTCCTGATGGGTTACATCGGGCGCGGTATCCGTAGCCGCAATTTGCATAGCAATGTTTCCTGCATCGTTTGTTATGGGTTTTTACGTTTTTTATGGGTAGTATACCGGATCTCTTTAAAGAACCGAAAACAGCGCCTAGATCTGAAGCATCTCGTTAAGTTTGCCCGCCCGGTCCAAAGCTTGCAGATCAGTAAAACCGCCCACTGCTTGATCATTAATAAAGATTTGCGGCACGGTGGTTTGACCACTGGCTTCTACAAGCCAATTTCTTTTGGCATCGTCATAGGTCACATCAATGGCTTCATAAGTCACGCCTTTGGCATCTAATAAACGCTCTGCAGCACGACAATAGGGGCAGTAGGTTGTGGAATACACTTCAACTTTGGCAGGCATGGGAATGTTCTCCTCAATGGAATATTTAATCGAATTCTAACCGATATGCAGGGACTTCATCAATCCTGATCAAAAGCACCCGAGCATGCTATCACCTATAGCGATTGACATTGAGGGCTTTCATTCTTTTGCTCACAGCTGTTAATTCAAAAAAGAAAGGCCCTCCTGAGCCTGCTATAATAGGGAGCATATTTAAAACCTTTCATATTTTGGAGTCCCTATGGAAAGCACCCTCAGACCTGAAGATTTTCAAGCGGTGGAACACGATCTCAACGGCTTCTGGCAAGATTTCGACGAGCGCTATACCGATATCGTACAACGCCAGCCTGTCCAAACCCTGTATGGGGGAGCCCAACTGTTCAAAGCAGATACCGCTCAAAAAATGGGGGATTTAGCCCGTAGGGCTTTAGACAGCTATGCCCCAAACTTTGTCTATTTAGCCAAAGCAGCGCGTTTAAGCATGCATGAATCACTCCCCGATGATTGGCATCAGGCCGAAGCCCTGGCACAGTCCATTCAAGAAAACCCTGAGGCCGCAAAAAATCTAAACCCTGAAGCCTTTCTAGCCTACACCATTTATGACCGGGTACTCCACAAACTGCAAACCGAACCCGTTGAAGACTTTCGTATTGATTTTGAAGATGGCTATGGCAACCGCCCCGATGCCGAAGAAGACAACGATGCCGTACGCAATGCCTTAGAAGTCGCAAAAGGTATGGAAGCCAATATTCTACCGCCGTTTATTGGTATTCGCATCAAGCCCTGGACCCGTCAGCTGTTTCAACGCTCCGCCCGCACCTTAGATATTTTTGTGACCGCGCTGTTAAAGGCCACACAGAACACCTTGCCACAAAACTTTGTGGTTACCCTACCTAAAGTGACTCACCCCACCCAGGTCTCTGGCCTTGTGACTTTACTCGAAAAACTCGAAAGCGCCCACCACTTACCGGACGGTAGCCTTCAACTCGAAATCATGGTAGAAACCACCCAGTCTATTTTGGATGGCCAGGGACAAGTCATGCTGCCACAGCTTTTGGCCGCTGCCAAAGGCCGTTGCCGCGGTGCTCACTTTGGGACCTATGACTATACCGCCAGCTGCAATATTATTGCCCGCTACCAGAGCATGGACCACCCGGCCTGCGATTTTTCACGACACATGATGCAGGTGGCTTTTTCGGGTACCGGCGTCATGCTTTCTGATGGTGCCACCAATATTATGCCGGTCCCTGTACACCGTGCAGAGCCAGGCCAGGCCCTCAATTTGATTCAATTGCAAGAGAACCTTCAGGCTGTCCATAGCGCCTGGGGACTTCACAGTGACCATATCCGCCACTCCCTTACCCATGGCCATTACCAGGGTTGGGACCTGCATCCGGCTCAGCTCATTACACGCTATGCCGTGGTTTACGACTTCTTTTTAAGAGAGCTGAAAAATTCCACGTTGCGCTTTCAAAACTTTGTTTCAAAAGCGGCGCAGGCCACCTTAAGTGGTGATGTCTTTGATGACGCCGCCACCGGACGGGGTCTTCTCAATTACTTCCGTTTGGCGCACAATAGCGGTGCGATTAACCAACAGGAAATTGAACAGGCCGGCTTAACCCTGGAAGACCTGAGCGGAGGCACGGGCTCAGGTGCGTCACCCTGGCTTGCCTTAATTGCAGGGTAACTAAGCCCATGGAATGGAATCCTCCTTTTGCCACAGCCACATTAATCAAGCGCTATAAACGCTTTTTAGCGGACGTGGAAAAGGGGGGGGAAGTCCTTACCGTGCATTGTCCTAACACAGGCCCCATGACAGGCTGTGCCGAACCTGGGTGGACCGTGGCTCTAAGTCACTCGGACAACCCACGACGCAAGCTCCCCTGGACGCTGGAAATGACCCACAATGGCCACAGTTGGATCGGTGTGAATACCCACCAGGCCAACCGTCTGGCCGAAGAAGCGCTGCAAAAAGGGATGATTCCTGAGCTGCAGGGATACCCCGATCTACAGCGCGAAGTACGCTACGGTCACGAAAAGAGTCGCATCGACTTCTTGCTGCAAGCGCCGGACCGAAGCGATTGCTATGTGGAAGTCAAATCCGTGACGCTGCTAGAAAACAATGTGCACCTTTTTCCTGATACGGTGACCACACGGGGGCAAAAACACCTGCGAGAACTGAGCCTTCTGGCCCAGGAGGGAAAACGGGCCGTCATGTTGTATTTAATCCAACGCGAAGACGGGGGAAAAACCTTTAAACCCGCTGGTCATTACGACCCAGACTATGCCGACTTGCTCCACATTGCTCAGAAGGCAGGGGTTGAAATTCTGGCTTACCAATGCCATGTCTCGCCACAACGTTGGCTGGTTAAAGGCCCACTGGACGTACAGGTTCGTTAAGGTGCGTTATTTTTGAGTGCTCAGTTGCTCATCCAACTGCTTACGCAGTTTCGGATTCACATCCAAAATGCGGGCCGGAAAAATTTCTTTTTGCTTTAATACCACAGGAAAACGCTGATTTTTTAACTGCTCTTTTGCTCCACCGTGATAATAAGCGGGCGGCACCTGAAATTTATAAAACAGTTTTTCACGATCCAGCTTCACCGTGAGATAGTATTTGCACATGCTTTCATGGTTTTGCCGACAGCGACTTTCGGTTTCAACACTCGAATAGACAGCATCTTTAAGTACAGTGGGAGCGTTTTTCAGATCATAGTAGTAAGCGCCCGCCGCGGCCACCAGACCGATCATAAAAAGTTTAAAAAACATGTCCGTGTATTCCTCAGTCTTGTTCGTTGTGTTCAATTCTAGCATGCTCCGACATCATGCTAGAATTAGATTAATATGCTGGGAAAGGAAGCCTATGTGGCAAGAACTCTTAAACGACATCATTCAAGACGCTGAGTTCCTGTATGATCGGGTGGTGCGACGCTGGGGAAACCCTCACTTTGCTCAATCTACACTCTATGACTGGATTTGGTCTGAACAACTCGCTGAGCAACTTGCCCATTTGCCACCGCGTCAGCAGGGGGCCCTCCGGGTTGCCCTGATGAAGCACTTTCGTATTAAACCCTGGCCCTGGGCTCCTGAGATTACTCCTCAACCCGCTAAACACAACAACACCGCAGATACAAACAAAGGAAACAAATACCGTGGGATCTTATGAAACCGTTATTGGCTTAGAAGTTCATGCTGAACTGCTCACCGAAAGTAAAATCTTTTGTGGAAGCTCCGCCCACTTCGGTGGCGAACCCAATCATCATGTAGACCCCGTTACCTTAGGTTTACCCGGTGCTCTACCCGTTCTCAATGAAAAAGTTTTAGAGATGGCGATCCAGGCCGGTTTGGCCACGGAATGTCGTATTGCCCGCAAAACAAAATTTGACCGCAAGCACTACTTCTATGCGGATCTCCCCAAAGGCTATCAAATCACCCAATACGATTACCCCATTGCCGAAGCCGGAGCCATTCGCTTTGAGCACAACGGTGAAGAAAAAAGCGTCCGACTCAACCGCATTCACATGGAAGAGGACGCGGGAAAGCTGGTACACGCAGGGGCAGCCGGCATGTCAGGTTCAACGCATAGCCTGGCTGATTATAACCGCGCGGGCGTACCCCTTTTAGAAATTGTAAGTGAACCCGATATGCGTTCCAGTGAAGAAGCCCGTTTGTATCTTGAAAGCCTGCGCGCCATTTTAATGGCGATTGGCGTCTGCGACGGCAAAATGGAAGAGGGCAGCTTGCGGTGTGATGCCAACATTTCTCTGCGTCCGTTGGGAAGCGCTGAATTCGGGACACGGGTCGAAATCAAAAACATTAACTCTTTTCGCTTTTTACAAAAAGCCATCGATTATGAAGTCTTGCGCCAAAGTATTGCTTTAGACAGTGGAGAGGTTCTGGTGCAAGAAACCCGACTGTGGGACGAAGCAAAGGGCGTCACCCGCTCAATGCGATCGAAAGAAGATGCCCATGACTACCGTTACATGCCCGATCCCGACTTAATCTGGTACCACGTGTCAGATGCGAAAATTGAGGCGTTGAAAGCCCGCTTGCCGGAGCTACCTGCCGCCCAGCGGGCACGCTATCAGACCCTGGGGCTGCAGCCTGAAGAGGCCAATATTCTGGTTAACACACCAGAACTTGCCCATTGTTTTGAAGCCTGTTTGGCCCTGGGCGCCTCGGCCAGTGACGCCAGTAAATGGCTCACCGGAGACATTCAGGCTTATTTCAATCAGCATGAAACCACCCTGGACCAGTCACATTTTTCTGCACCGCTGCTCTACGAACTGCTGCAATTAATTGAATCCGGAAAGATCAGCGGAAAAATCGCCAAGTCTCTTTTACCCGAAATCATTGAAAAAGGCACTTCACCAACAGCCCTTGTGGAGGCAAAAGGCCTGGCTCAAATTTCGGATACCAGCACCCTCCAAAAAATCATTGATGACATTTTAAACCAAAACCCTGAACAAGTTCAGGAATTTTTGGCGGGCAAGCAAAAAGTCCTGGGCTTTTTAATGGGGCAGGTGATGAAAGCAACCAAAGGGCAAGCGGATCCTGGGTTGGCCAATCAAATGGTTCGTCAGAGTCTGCAAGCCAGAGCGTGAGGCGTTGCAAAAGCCTACTCTTTGGCCTTGTGCTCAGTGTAGGCTTAAACATTGCCATGCCCACGCAGGCTCAGACGGAGCGTTATTATAAAGAGGGGCTGCAACTTTTACAAGAAGGTGCGTGGCCGATGGCCAGCCAGCGTTTTCGCCAGGCGCTTTTACAGACAGAAGATCGCGCTGAAATTTGGTTTGCACTCGGCGTAAGTTTGTATCAACAGCAGGATTTAACGGGAGCTTATCAGGCTTATACCTCCGGGCTGCGCTTGCTGCCCTCGCTCGCGATTCAGGCCCGATTGCGCAGCGGGTTGGGCGACATTTTTTTTGAGCAGCAAAATTTTCCACAGGCGATTGAAGCCTATACCCAGGCGCTGGCTTTTCAGCCCAATTGGTCAGGCGTCCGCCTAAAACTCGCCACAGCCTTACTGCGAGAGCAACGTTTTCAAGAGGCTTTAATCCAAAGTGAATGGCTTCAACAGCAAAGCCTTCCTCCTGCGGAGAGTCTATACTTACAAAGTCTGATTTATCTAGCCCAAAAAGACTTAGAGTCTGCAATTCCCAGTTTAGAGAAGCTTGCTCAATACCCAGAACATGCTTTTAACGCCCGTCAAATGTTGACCTGGCTTTATCAAAACAACCACGAGAAAGACTATCAAAGAAACGCAGCGGCCTTAGCCGCTATGGCTTCAGACTACCCGGCGGTCTACCGCGTGCTGGGGTTTAGCGAAAGCCAGCGCTTCTTCCAATGCTTTTTAGAGCAGTCACACCCATGTCATAACCCCACCTACTTAGAGACACTCCAACGCTGGCGGTTAAGTGGTATAAATACCGATAGCGCCTATTTTGCATTGGGCAATTATTATCAACTTCATCATGATTGGGAGCGTGCAGCGTCTGCTTTTTTAAGGGCTGCACAGATTTTTCCTGAACGTCATCATTATCAGCAAAAGGCGTATCTCATGGCCCGTAGTCAAAATACAGCCCGCCGTTTCCCTCTTACCTCAAACTTTCCCCCTAAAGAAGAGCAAGACAATGCCCTCTGGAGAGAACTTTCGGTTTGGAACGAGCATTTCGTAAAGACCGCCCAGACACCCCCTGAGCCCTCCCTCTCGCCTGGACAAACGCTCTTTTGGCAGGGCTTTGGAGAATCGTTGTGGTATCAGCCTCCCACTGGAGAAACAAAAAAGCGCTGGGCTCAGGCGGAAAAGCTTTTAGAAGAAGGGGCCGAGAAAAAAATCATTCAAAGTTGGAGGCTTCAACAAGCGGGAGAAACCAGCTGGGCGCTTAAAACCCTGGAAGAGGCACAATACTATGCCCCTGATTGGTGGCTACCTTACGCCCTGTGGAGTATCTTTGCTCAGGAAAGCGGAGGATATTCCCTTGAAAGCCTCCAACGTCACGTGGAGATCGCTTATAGCCTCAACCCGATTTCGCTTCGCATTGCCGAGCTACGCTTTAACCCTCAGCTCGGCCTTGAAGAGAAACAAGTCAAATTGCGAGAGGTGCTGACCACGTTTCCCGAGCACTCAGCGTTTCAGGACATGTACCTTAAGACCTTACAAAATAGCCTTAACGCTGACGCTCTACAAAAATAAACTGACGATCTTCAAGGGCTTTCAAAGCTTGCAAAAGCTGCATCCGCGAAGCCGGTAGTTCAGCAGCTAAATCTCTAACCCGTTTAACAGGATCTAGAATTTCAAAAATATAAAAAGAGAGATCCGGCAGCATGTCATGGGTACTGGGCTGCATAATTTGCTCAAGCAGATCATCATCCTGGTACATTTCCCACAGCAATTTATACTCTGTTAGATAGGCATCCGCGGCTTCAATCAGCTTAAAGGCGTTTTGGCGAATGGTGGCTGCAGGGGCCTGAGCCGTGGGAATATAAAGAAAATTACCGCTTTCCCAGGACAAAATTGTCATCAAGGTTTCAACGCTATCTAAGGTCTTGTTTTTAATATCCGCATGCAAAATATTGCCATTTTGAAGCCAAATACCGGCCTGTTCTGAGGCGTTCCACACCAGCAACTGTCCACTGTCATGGCGATGTACAAAGTTATGTAAATCGTCTACCAGACTAAACCGAGAAAAGGAATGTAAAGCCGGCAAGACCGAGTTCATTGCCAATCTGGGGTCCGCGCCGTCAAAAAAGACACGGGTCGACAAAATGCGCAAAAGCTGCTGGAATTGCCGACAATGGGCAAATCGATGCTGGGGCAACTTATGAATGGCCGTCATCACCAACTGGTTCAAATCCTGGCCAATCATTGGGTTTAAATGAATGGGCTCTACGGGCGTTTGATTCATAATGGCGTAAATGGTTGAACCGGGGTCTTCGCCGGGAAAAGGCACTTGCCCTGTGAGTAGTTCGTAGAGGGTCACACCCACGGCATAAAGATCACTTTGCGGGTCTGACAGGCTCTGATTCTTCAGTAATTCAGGCGCCATATAAGCCACGGTTCCCGCCATGGCACTGGCATCGTTCATAAAGTTTTGGCCCGTAAAGCAAGCCAAACCAAAATCTAATATTTTAATATGGCCATCGGGCATAATCAGAATATTTTCGGGCTTAATATCTCGATGCACAATGCCTCGTGCATGCATGTATTCTAAAGCCTGACAGGTTTGCTCAATCATGGGCAACACGGAAGAAGGCAAGGGTGGGTTTACCCGCATGTAAGCGTCTAAAGTGACCCCTTCAACCCATTCTGTCACCAAACAATAGTGTCCATTGCCCTCTAACTGATCCAATACTTTTAACACATGGGGATGATCCAACAACCTGAGGATATTACCCTCTTGACGAAAACGTTCAATGGCGGCCGCCTGAACATCTGGTGAAGCATGAGCAGGCACGTTTAGAAACTTCAAAACCACCATCTGGTGTGTTTGAAGATCATGGGCCTGAAAAACGCTGGCTGAGCCACCTTGCCCAATTTTATCAAGCAGGGCATAGCGACCTGCAATAGGGGTTGCCGAGGGATTATGCATGTTCACCATTTACTCCACAAACCTGTTATCACATCCTCATCCTAACATGTCTGAAGGGCTCTGTGAGGGGCTAGCGGCGTCTTCACTGAGTTCAAGCAAGACCCCGCCTGTGGCTTTAGGGTGTACAAAGGCAACTTTTTTCTGATTTGCACCGGGACGAGGGGTTTTGTCAATGAGACGCACACCCGCAGCGTCCAGCTTTTGTAAAAGCGCTTCTATACCGTTAACCTTCAGACAAATATGATGAATACCCGGCCCGCGCTTTTGTATAAAACGCGCAATGGGACTCTCTTCAGAGGTGGGCTCCAATAACTCCAGGTGGCATTCACCGGTGTTTAAAAAGGCTACATTCACCGCCTCTGTGGGAACCGTTTCTGTTTTTAAAACCTCTAAACCCAGTAACTGATAAAAAGCCAGGGTTTCAGCCAGGCTTTCTACCGCCACACCAATATGATCCAACGGTAAAGCACTCAGGGGGGCCGGTAAGTTAGGTGTTTGCATTTCTTGTCATCTCCCATAGCGTGTTAAGTGAAGGTGGGTTTGAGCCTGGCACGCAGTTA
This sequence comes from Candidatus Sericytochromatia bacterium, assembly GCA_964229355.1. Lineage (GTDB taxonomy): Bacteria > Cyanobacteriota > Sericytochromatia > UBA7694 > UBA7694 > CAXRDE01. The sequence goes on from CAXRDE010000005.1 coordinate 128,053, forward strand.
TAGAGGTCAAAGTCTGTCACGCCTATGTCTCGCAAAATGGCTTCATCGATTAAAGCTTGACCGCTGTAACGCTGGGGATCCCCCTGCGTCACCAGAGCAAGCACTGCGTCCGATAAAATGGAAGGTTTACGCCACATGGAAGGTTCGCCCAGGCCCCAGTTAATGGTGGCCAAACTCTCTATCATGGTCTCTGGCCATAGAGAGTACACGCCGATGTTGTCCGCCTTCACCTCTTCAGCCAAACCGTGACTGAGCAAAGTCATCCCATACTTTGAGATGGTATAACCAATATGGTAAGGCACATGGGCCAGATCAATGGGCGGAGACATGTTAATAATGTGTCCCCGCTGGGCTTCTATCATCAGCGGCAAAACCGCCTGAGCACAGAAAAATGCACCCCGAGCATTGACATCCATCATCAGGTCAAAACGATTGGCCGGGGTTTTCATTAAGGGTTGCCACCAAAGGGCTCCGGCATTATTGATCAAAATATCGACGCGACCCAGAGTATCCTTGACCTGTTGCACCATGGCTTCAATCTGTGACACATCCCGCACATCGCACTGTACAGGCAATGCTTTGACCCCTTTGGCCCGCACCTCTTCAGCCACCGAATGAATGGTGCCGGGTAATTTGGGGTGGGGTTCACTGGTTTTTCCCACCACCACGATGTGACAGCCCTCGGCAGCCAGATGCAGTGCCAAATCACGGCCAATGCCACGACTACTGCCGGTAATAATCGCCACCTGATCTTTTAATTGCATAATTGCTTACCTTTTTGTGGATTTGCCTATAGCATACCAGAAGGACGACCTCATAAGACAAAGGTAACACGATGAATTATTTAACGGTTTTTCCCGGGCAGGGTGCCCAAAAAGTGGGCATGGGAGAAGAGTTTAAGGCCTCTTCTCTGTTTCAAGAACACCTGGCAGAAACAGATCATTTGTTGAACTACGCCTTAAGCCACCTCATTGCCAGGGGGCCTGAAGAAGTTTTAAGAGAGACCCGGCAAGCCCAACTTGCTTTATTTGTGGTTGAAACGGGTATTTACAGGTGCTGGCGTGCAGCAGGCGCACCCTCTCCCGCTGCGGTGGCAGGCCATAGCTTAGGTGAGTACAGTGCGCTCTACGCTGCAGGGGTTCTCTCTCTGGAAACCGCTCTGTCGCTGGTACAAAAACGTGCCACCTGGATGCAGCAAGATTGTGAAGCAAAACCAGGGAGTATGGCTGCGGTTATTCGACCCCAACGGGAGCAAATACAAGCGCTTTGTGCAGAAACTGCTGAAGTGGTATGGGCCAACGATAACAGTGAAAGCCAGGGGGTTCTCTCTGGAGAAACACAGGCATTGCAAAGCACCCTACAACGCATTCAAAGAGAAAAATGGGGCAAAGTCATTCCACTCCAGGTGAGTGGGGCTTTCCACTCACCGCTGATGTACGCTGCCAGCCAAAAAATGGCAACCCACCTCGCAGGTGTGTTTTTTCAGGCGGCTCAGTTTCCCATCATCATGAACAGTACGGCCGAGGCTCTTACGGATCCTGAAGCGATAAAATCAGCCCTGATTGAACAAATATTAAGCCCCGTGCGTTGGAGAGAAAGCCTGCTGCATGCAAAGGTACTCTCTATTCAGGGTGTCATTGAGATGGGCCCGTCTACGCTCAAGCGGCTGGTACAACAGACATTGCCTGAATTGCCCGTGCATGTCATACAGACCCCGCAAGAGTTAAAGGAAGGGTTAGCCTTTGTTCAAGACTAGTTCAAAAAAAAATTTAAAACTTTTTTGATATCCTATTGTGGCTGAGATCAACTATGCTATAATTCATTCCCGAACGCAAGTTCGCCCAGATAGCTCAGTCGGTAGAGCAAGGGACTGAAAATCCCTGTGTCGACAGTTCGATTCTGTCTCTGGGCACTCTACTCAGAGATTCCATTTGTTCCCTCAACACACTACGGAATCTCTGGGTTTTACACCACGGGGACGTGGCGGAATCGGCAGACGCGCTAGCTTGAGGGGCTAGTGGGAGCAATCTCGTGTGGGTTCAAGTCCCACCGTCCCCACTCTCTTCAATCCTTCCGCCCATCAGCGACTTTTCTCAACGGAATGACAATACCTGATGCATATACTCATTACTGGCGGACTGGGGTTTATCGGATCCCATCTCATTGAACACCTTCTTTCTGAACATCCTGACGCTCATGTCCTGAACCTGGACGCCTTAACCTATGCCGCCTGCCCGGAAACCCACGATCACTTACACGCGCAATATCCTGAACGTTACACCTGGATTCACGGACGTGTGGGCGACTCCCTCTTGCTCCAGCGCCTTTTGCCCCAGGTGGATTATGTGGTGCACTGTGCTGCCGAAAGCAATGTGGATCTCTCTTTACACGACAGTCACGTTTTTTTAGAAAGCAATATTCTAGAGACTCAGGTCTTACTCGAAGCCTGTCGTCAACAGACGCATTTACGGCGTTTTTTATTGGTAAGCACCGACGAAGTCTACGGCAACCCCTGGCTCGACAAACCCTCCCTTGAAAGCGATCCCCTTTTGCCCTGTAGTCCTTACGCAGCAAGCAAAGCCGGGCAGGATCTTCTGGCTTACAGTTATTGGGTGAGCTTTGGGGTTCCCGTGGTGCGCACCCGTTGTGTAAATAACTATGGCCCCCGCCAGGATCCCACCAAACTGATTCCGCGCTTTACCCTGCACACCCTTCAGCAACAAACACTCCCTCTTTATGGCAACGGAAAAAACCTGCGAGAGTGGATTCACGCCCTGGATCATGCCCGGGCCCTTTTGTATCTTTTGTTTCACCCCGCGGCACTAGAGGGCGAGGTCTTTAATGTGGGCACAGGCCTAGAAAGCAGCGCCCTTGAAATCGGTCGCTCCATACTGGAGCACTTCCAACACCCGCCCTCCCAATTGCAGGGGGTTGAAGATCGCGCCGGTCACGTCCAACGCCACGCCGTCAACAGCAATAAGCTCAGAGAGCTGGGTTGGAAACCCCAAATTGACTGGCAAACCGGCTTCACAGAAACCCTGAACTGGTATGCTTCAAATCCTCACTGGATCAGGGCCATGATCGCCCACCAAACCACCCATATCTCTGAATACACGAGCCGTTATGGACTGAAGGCTCCCGAGGTGAATAAATTGTGCTAGCATGTAGGCATGATTATTTACAGTGTTACCGTTTCGATTGAAAATGACCTGGCCGAAGAATGGCTTCAATGGATGCAGAGCACCCATATTCCAGAAGTCATGGCCACCGGCTTCTTTGAAGGCTATACCCTACAGCAGATTTTAGAGCCCGTGGTGGATCCCGATCGCATTAACTACAACGTTTTGTACGAAGTGGCTTCTCGGGATGACTTAGAGCAATACCAACGCAGTGCTGCCCCTGCTTTGCAACGCAAACACCATGAGCGCTATGGCGAAAATGCCCTGGCCATTCGCGTGGTCATGCATCGTCTGGCTCAGCAGAAGGCTTAAGTCCCCACTTACAGCTCGTTTTTAGCTTGCGGCCCGCAGTTGTGGCTGCTCATGAGGCGGTGAGTCCACTGCCTCCATCACCCGGGTTTTGATCAAGGTAAAGAGTCCTGAAGCTTTATAGGCTTTGTCTAAAAGTACCGAACCCACCACGCCTCCGGCCACCCCTACAATCGTCACGGGAAGTCCCGCTGAGCCCGCCAAAGTCATGCCCAAAGTCGCGGTTCCTGAAAAGATACTGGCGCCCACACCCGAGAAAAAGCCACCCACAGCATCTCCCGCCACGTTACCAATGGCCTCAGCGCCGGTTTGATTTCCCATGGCTGTGTCTACCACGTTGGCCACCAGAGACGTTCCTGCGTTAATCGCACTCGAAATGCCGCCTGACTTGAGAGACAACGCACCCGCTTGTTTAAAGCCACTGACAAATCCGCCCCAGGCCTGCCCCGGCTCTCCCGCACTCAAACCCTGCTTGATTTGCCGGTAAGTGTCCATGGTAATATTACCCACCCGGTCGCCGTAACGGTAGCCAATATAGCCGCCCGAAAGGGTGCGCCCCACCAGACTGCCAATGGCCGCAATCCCCTGGGGATTATTGCTAAAAGAGGTGTTGTCCTGATAAACATAGCCACCCCCGTCGCGAATCGCGGTGAGTTTGGCGACAATAATGTCGTAACGGGTGCGTTCATCAGCCTTGGGAATGTATCCCCACTCCATTTTTTTATCGAGCTTTTCGGCCCACTCGAGATCTTCGGGGCTGACGCGCTGCACATCAGAAATAGGCTCAAGGGGCTTTAAACCTTTTTTAAGCGAATCACCGAGAGCAGGCAACGGCCGTAATGGCGTCAACCCGGTGGCAGGTGAGAGTGCAGAAACAGAAAGTGCTGACATAATTTGATTATCCCTTTGATTCTCTTATCGTGAAAAGCACCCTCAACTTACTTATCTTTTGGTTAAATCAAGAGAAATAAATGGTTAAGATCCTAATTTTTCAGCAGGGGCCACTGCCGATCTTTGGGGCTAACCTGCGCACAACGGGTGCGCCAGGGAATCGCCAACGCAGGATCGTTATACGCCACACCCCGTTCTGCTTCGGGATGGTATTCAGCACAGAAAACCAGGTATTGAACCCAGTTGTTCTCAGCCAACGCCTCAAAACCATGGGCACACCCCGGAGGAATCAACACAGCCTGATAAGGGGTTTGTAAGAGGAAGCTCTCCCACTGACCGTAAGTCGGTGAATCGGCCCGCAAATCCAGAACCACGTCAAAGATTTCGCCTTGTAAGCACATCACCCACTTCCCCTGAGCAAAGGGGGCCTCCTGATAATGCAGCCCCCGAATTACGCCCTGAGCCGACTGAGAAACATTAAACTGCACCGGTGGCCCCCAGTTAAGCTGGTGTGCCAGCGTGGATTGCTTAAACACTTCAAAAAACTCCCCCCGTTCATCTCGGTAACTCAAGAAATCCACAAGATACACCCCGGCCAAAGCTTTTGCGGCCTGTATATGCAAGGTCGTTTACCCCCTTTGATTCCGCCAATGCACAAGTCCAAGTAGACAGGGCATCAGCACAATATGCGGCAGCCAGGCTGCCCAGAGCGGTGTCCATTGCCCACTGTCTCCCAGGGCTGTACCCAGGCTCATCAATAAATAATACCCAAAAACCAGCACCAAACTCAAACCCAGACCCTGGCTCCGGGTGCGTACGGTGCGCGCCCCCAGAATCACCCCCAGCAGGGCAAAAGGTAGGGCAGCCCAGGGCAAGGCAAACTTTTGGTGCCAGCGCACCTGCAGAGCACGGGTATCCTGACCCAGGCTTTGCAATTGCACAATATGCTCCCTTAAGGCCCTGGCGTTCATTTCCTGGGGCGATTGGGGGCCTTTTAAAAGCTGGGGGAGTGCCTGACTCAAGGGCAAGGTATACGTGGTAAAAAAACCCTGCAAAGGTGCTTGTGCCGGGTGTAAGGTAAGGGTTCGCCCCTGTTGAAAACGCCAGACGCCCTGTTCAAGACTGGCCTGACGCGCCTGCAGCACAAATTGCAATTGATGCTGCTCAAAACGTTGGATCACCACGTCATACAGCACGCCGTCGCGCGCTTCGCGGGCGTAAATCAGGTGTTTTAGCCCTTTTTCATCGGTTTCACGTACAAATACATGGGACTGTCGCTGAGGCAAACGCACCTGACCCTGCTGGGCCGCGGTCAGTAGATGACGAGACCATGCGCTACTGGAGGGCACCAGGCCCTCATTTAAGACAATGGCTCCACCCGCGCAGACACAGGCAAAGCCCACAAAAGGCAATAAAAGACGCCAAAAACTTAAACCCAATAAGCGAAAGCTCAACCATTCCTGATCGTTGGCCAGTTGGGCCACCGTCAGCATGGCTCCCATCAGCATGGCCATGGGCAAGGTGTAATAGAGCATTTCGGGCAAACGCAGCACAAAGACCTTGAACATCAGCAGCAAAGAATAGTGAAAACGGGCACTTTCTTCAATCAACCCAAAAAGTACAAAGCCTGTACTCATTAAGCAACCGAGCAAAGCCAATGCCAACCAGAAAGGCCCCATCAACTGACGCAGAAGATAGCGATCTAGCACAAGCTACAGCAGTTGCTGCGCCACGAGACTTTCTGCAATTTGTACAGCGTTTAGCGCTGCACCTTTGCGCAGGTTATCGGCCACAATCCACAAATTTACCCCGTTGGGATGAGACACATCTTCACGAATGCGCCCCACATACACGGGGTCTTGCCCTGAAATATTTCGGGGAGCCGGAAAGTGCCGGTGCTCGAGATCATCTTGAATCACGACCCCAGGGGTATGTCGTAAAACCTCACGCACGGCTTCAGGAGACACGGGTTGTGCAAACTCCACGTTGACAGACTCCGAATGACCGTTGGCCACAGGCACGCGAATACAGGTGGCACTGGTGGGCACATCTGCCTCTAAAATTTTACGGGTCTCGTGGGTCATTTTCATTTCTTCATCGGTATAGCCATTGTCGAGAAAACTCCCGATAAAAGGAATGAGGTTAAAGGCAATGGGAGCCGGTAAAATTTGCGCCACAGGGGTTTGACCTCCCAGGGCTTGTTCAGACTGCATGTACAGCTCTTGCACCGCCTGATGCCCGGCCCCTGAAACCGCCTGATACGTGGAAACCACCACCCGCTTCAGGCCAAATTTTTCGTGCAAAGGCTTTAACACCACCACCAGCTGGGCGGTGGAGCAATTGGGGTTCGCAATCAAGCCTTTGTGCTGTTGTAACGCATGGGCATTGACTTCAGGCACCACCAGAGGGACATCGTTTTGCATACGAAACGCGCTGGTGTTGTCAATGACAACACAGCCCTGGGCCACCGCCGCATGGGCAAAGGTTTTACTGACACTTCCACCGGCGGAAGCAAACAAAATATCTATGCCCTCAAAACACGTGGGGGTCGCCTCTTCAACGGTAATGCTTTGATTGCCAAAGCTTTGCACAGAGCCTGCTGAACGCTTTGAGGCCAAAAGCCGTAAGTTAGCAACCGGAAATTGGCGTTGCAATAAAATATTCAGGATTTCTTTTCCCACCAGGCCGGTAGCGCCCAGAACACCCACAGTATATGTTTTCATGATTTGAGTTCCCTTTATCAATCGGTAATGCAACCATACTGTAGCACTTTTTGGATCAAGCGTCTAAGAGGATTTGTCCACCCATGGCCAACATGCGTTCACCCAGTGTCGCACCCAGCGCTTCGCAAGCTTCAAGGGTTTCGTTCAGCAGTGGGATCTCTAAGGCGTCGGCAATCACCTGTGAACCGTCCACAGAAGCAATGCGTCCACGCAGCCACAGACGCCCCTCAGAGAGCACCGCATAACCGGCGATGGGTTTTTCACAACCCCCGCCCAGCGCCTTCAGATAAGCCCGCTCCGCACTGACACACAGCATGGTTTCAGTATGATTGATGGCCTGCACATAATCCCCTAGCGCCGTATCTTCCAGACGACCCTCTAAGGCAATGGCTCCCTGTCCGACCGCGGGCAGCATTTCTTCAGCCTGAAAAACCTGCGCCATGCGTTCCCCCATATCCATGCGCTCTAAAGCGGCCTGGGCCATAACAATCGCAGCATAGTCCCCCCGATCTAGCTTTGCCAAACGGGTTTGAATATTGCCGCGCAAATCGGCAAATTGGAGGTCTGGACGCAATTGCTGCAACTGGGTTTTACGGCGCAGGCTTCCGGTACCCACCAGAACCCCCTGCGGTAAATCCTCTAAGCGCAATCCATCCGCAGAAACCAATGCATCAAAGGGACGATGACGCTCCAATATCGCTGTGATCCCTAATCCCTCAGGCAGGGTAGAAGGCAGGTCTTTAAGACTGTGTACTGCAATGTCAATTTCATGACGGTAAAGTGCCTCTTCCAGCTCTTTGGTAAACAGACCTTTGTCACCAATAGCGGCCAAAGGGCGGTCTAAAATTTTGTCGCCCTGGGTATGAATAATACGGACTTCCACGTGAAGATGCTCGTCCTGAGCTAGCAGGGCTTGTTTGACCCGCTCCGCCTGCCACAAAGCCAGCGGACTCCCCCGGGTGCCTAAAACCACAGCATTCACTTTAGTCATGATACACCGCCGAAGGGACACGGGCGTGCATGGGACACGACTTCACTTCTGAGGTCTTTTTTTCTATGGGCTGATGGTACACGTATTTATCCATTTCATCCTGAGCGTCCAGAGCAAAGAGGGTATTCAACGCTTCATGATACATCTGCTGTTGTTCTACAGGCGCATTTTTAAGACGCACCACAGGGTGATGTAGAATTTTCTGAACCATGGCCCGTGTCACCTGATCGAGCATGGCCTCCACCTCGGGCGTCATCTCGGCTTTATGGCGGGCAGTCCCTCGCTGTAACTCACGCTCTCGAATGGATTCAAAGGTTTGGTACAGAGCCTTAATGGTGGGCACCACATCTCGGTTGTTAAACCATTCTAAAAAGCGGGTGGTTTCTTCACCAATAATGCTCTGGGCCTGTGAAATATAGAGTCTCCGTTTCTCGATAGACATATCGACTTTATGCTGTAGGGCGTCTACGTCAAAGAGCTGAACGTTGGGTAAATAGCCGAGCTCCGGATCAATATTACGGGGTACAGAGAGGTCCACAAGCAAAAGGGATTGTCCAAATTGTTGGGAAAGGTCTTGAGGATTTAGCAAATAATGTTCAGCAGAGGTACACACGACCACAGCATCCATTTCTGTGACCTGGCACAGCGCTTCCTGGGGGCTTAACAAATGGGACTCACCGGCAAATAAAAGCTGTAAGTCACGGGCCTTGTCCTGGGTGCGGTTGGCCAAAAATAAAGTGGCGGTGTCTGCCTCAAGATTTTTAACCATCACCTGCGCCATTTGACCGGCACCAATCACCAGCAAACGGGCCGAGGGCAAAGCCGAGACGTGTTCTTTGACCAGACGAGCGGCCAGCGCCCCGATCGAAGCACAACCCTTGTTAATATCTGTCTCCGTGCGCACACGTTTTCCCGCCATAATGGCGTAACGCAACAGTTGGTTAAGAATTGCACCCGAGGCCTGCTCTTGCTGCGCCAGTTCCTGAGCGGTCTTGACCTGTCTCAGGATTTCATTTTCACCCAAAACCATGGAGTCTAAGCCGGCGGCCACTTCAAAGAGATGGGTTGCCGCGAATTTATTGTAGAAGGTGTAAAGCAAAGGCTCTAAGGTATCACGAGAGAGCTGGCTGGAGCGTAAAAGAATCTCAAGGATCTGTTCACGGGACTTTAACGTATCGTGCACAATGGCATAGACTTCCGTACGGTTGCAGGTGGACAAAAGCACGGCTTCTGCAATGGCATCTTGCTGACGAAGTTGTTGCAAGATGGCCTGTGCTTCACGGGTGTGAAAAGAAAGTTGTTCTCTGGCGTAGAGGGGAGCGCTTTTATAATTTACGCCAATTAAAATTAATTGCACAAATGCCTCTTTTGTTTTGCAAATGTTTTAAAATTTAATAACAGGTTAAATTCCGACTTAATTTGTTATTTTTATTCTAACACGATCTTAGCAAAATGCGCTTGATCACCGCATTGACGAAGATCAAAACAGCACTTGATACCTCCCGACTATTTCTGTTAAATTAATCTTTTCTTAAGCAAGTTTTATGTTAGACATAACGATAACCTTTTTATGAACATCGCTATTAATCGTCAAAACACCGCAGTACAAGGCATTCGGGAACTTCGCCCGGGTATTTCTATTGAGCAGGCCGTTCAAAAAACCAAAAAAAATGGCCTTGATGAAGTTTTTTTCATGTCTCAAGGACGCGCCTATGTGGCCTATGGTGACGCCATTAATTTAAGCAATCTCAAAAAAAATGAAGTTCCTGCCGTGATGTTCAACGGCATGTCTGCAGACCTGATTGCCTTTGACGATGAAGCCAACTCAATTGCTGAAGGCGCCGCCCGTGGTGCCATTGAAGAAGTGGGCAACGCCATTGGCTTTGTGCGCACCTCTGTCGGCAATTTGGTCAAAAATGTAGGCCCCACAGCGTTTGGTGTCGCCACCGTTGGCACCATTGGCGTGGGTATTTATACCCTGTGGAAGCGATCTCAAGCCGGTGCGATAGGTCAGGCCGTGGTGAGTCAGGTGAGTCAAAAAAGCCTGAGCGCCGCCAGCGGCATACCCCTGTCTCACTTTTTGAACGGCATGAAAATCACCGCTCTGGCCGGTTTAGCCGGCGCAGGCATTTTAGCTGCTTATGGCGCCATCAAAGGTGCTTTAGACGCAAAAGCAAACCCTAAAGATTATGCCTCCATTGCCAGTATCACCGCTGATGGCGCCTCACCCACCAACGGGGGAGCCGCTTTAAGCTGGCAGCAACTCAATGGTGAAGCCCCCATCCCCGATCAAAACACGCCCGCCCCCGCTCCTGTTACCGACGGCAGTGATAATGATATGGGTCTGGGCTTTGGCATTCAGACCCGCCCGCAGCCTGCACAAATTCTCATGGATCCGCGATTATTGAGGCGTTAGATCGAAAAAACCAAAAAAATCTCTGTTTTTAACCTTTTTTTAAGCAAGCTTTATTTGATCAATAACTATAAGGATAGAGTAGACGCTTAAGAAGTAGGTTTTTATGAACATATCTATCAATAGCAAGCAAATCGCCGTTCAGGGTATTCGGGCCTTACGCCCGGGCATTACCGTGGAACAAGCCACCCAAAAAACCAAGAAAAATGGTTTGGATGAGGTTTATTTTAAGTCTGGGGGCCAATATTATGTGGCCTACGGTGATTCATTGGAATTGGGCGATCTACGTAAAAACGAAATTCCTGCCGTCATGTTCAACGGCTTACAAGCCGATATTATTACCTACGATGATGAAGTCAACTCCGTACTGGAAGGCGCTGGCCGCGGAGCCCTCGAAGAACTCAACGTGGGTATCGACTTTGTTCGCAAATCGATCGGCAGTATGATCACCCGTGTGGGGCCAACCGCCGTGGGCGCAGCTGCCGTTGGGGCAGCAGGCTTAGGTCTTTACAAACTCTGGCAAGAATCTCAAAAAATTGGAGCCATTGGGGCTTCACTGGCCGCCAATGGAGCCGCAAGCGGCACCCTCAGCATGGCCGCTGGCGCAGCCGGAGGAGGAGCATCTGCCATTCTCAACGGCATGAAAATTGCCGCTATTAGCGGTTTAGCCGGCATCGGTATCCTCGCGGGGTATGGCGCATTAAAAGGCGCCTTAGAAGCCAAAGCAGCGCAAAAAGACTATGCCTCTATTGCCAGCGTCACCGCTGACGGAGCCAGCCCCACCAACCAGGGCGAAGCACTCACCTGGCAACAACTCAATTCAAACGCCCCCGCCAACCATAACGATATGACCACACCCGTGAACACAAATCCGCCTTATAGCGCTCCTATTGTGCCCGGTGACGTGGTGAGCAACCCTGTGTTTCAAAACCCCACCTTTGGCAACTCACCTTTTGACGTGTATGCTGCCAGTTCAAAAGCCGTGGGCGCTCTCATGAATCCTTCCCAACTGCAAGCCGCTAGCCAGCGCTAAGCCGACAGCAGCACACAAAAACCTTAAGTGGGCGAAGAGTCCAGAGGCTGAGATGCGCTCGCTTTTTCAGGTTCACTGTTTGCCGTCTCAGGGGGAAGCTCAATCTCCGTAAAATGCCGCCGCATATGCTGTAAAATCGCCTGGGCGTTCACTGCAGCCTTTTGATACACCGGTGCCAGGGCCTCGTTTAAACGTTTGCGGGAAATGCGACCCGGCATGGCATCTAAGCTTGCCAATGGCGAAGCCTGAGCCTCATCTAAGATTTCAGTTTCAAAGGCCCGCTTAATGCCCCAATACTCATGGGGTTGCTGACGCAAAGGCACTTCCGGTAACGTCGAAAGCGGCTGGTGCATGGGCTCATCCACTTCAACTCCTTGCAGCTTAAACAAAAGCAACGGATCTGCGTCCATGAACTCAGCCAATAGACAACAGACGGCGGCCATATGCTTGCAAGGCACCGTCCAATCAGGACACGAACAATCCATGCTCATATGTACATCAGGACTTGGAAAAAAGTGGGCACCCGCCTCTTCAAAACGCTGTTGCCACTCCAGGGGGATATCGGTCTTGAGCATTTCACTGTGGTTTTGAATCAATTGCTGAATGAGCAATTGTTGTCCCCGGGGGTAGGGGGCAAACACAATCGTCACGGTATAAGGGTTGATGCGGCTGCCGCGCACCTCTGCCTGCACCTGATTTTCTTGAATACGAAAATCTTTGACGTTACCCTGTTTGGCATAAATTTCGCCCCGAAGCATCCGCTCTGGCTCTGACTGGGCGATACGTGATAACCATTGCCGAGACCACCAACGTCGTCCAAAACTTTGTAAGGGTGCAACCATTAGCCGGTCACCAGATCAGCACTCAGGCGGAACAGGGTGCGCAGCTCATCATCACTTAGCTCCGTAATCCAGTTTTCACCGCTGCCTACAATTTGTTCTGCCAATTCTTGTTTTTCACTCAACATATCATCGATTCGTTCCTCTAAGGTCCCGCTACACACCAGCTTATGCACCTGGACATTGCGGGTTTGCCCAATACGATAAGCCCGGTCGGTGGCTTGATTCTCCACAGCGGGATTCCACCACCGGTCATAATGAAACACGTGGTTTGCCGCTGTCAAGTTAAGCCCTGTGCCCCCCGCCTTAAGACTGAGTACGAAGATGGCGGGTTTGGCATCGCTTTGAAAATGCTCTACCATTTCGGTACGGCGCTGACGGGGCGTGCCACCGTGTAAGAAAAAAACTTCCTGATCAAAGCGTTGGCTCAGGTATTGCTGCAATAATTTACCCATTTCCGCAAACTGGGTAAACACCAGGGCTTTTTCATCTCCGGCAAGCACCTCCTCCAGCATCTCTTCGAGACGATTCAACTTGCCCGAACGGCTTGCCAGCGGCCCGGCTTCTTTTAAAAAGTGGGACGGATGGTTACAAATCTGTTTCAACTTGCTTAAAGAGGCCAGTACCAATCCCCGGCGGGCCATACCGTCTAACTCAGCCAACTGCTCTTCAATACCATCTACCGTGGCCGCATACAAACTCGCCTGTTCTACGGTTAACGTACAATAGGTTTTGCTCTCTTGCTTTTCGGGCAAGTCGGGCACAATGGTAGGGTCTGTTTTTAAGCGCCTTAAAATAAAGGGGGCTGTCAGATGGTGCAATTGCTTCAGGGCGTGTTTGTCTTGCCAACGCTGAATAGGTGTTAAAAATAAGGTTTTAAAGGCCCTGCGGGTACCCAGCAAGCCCTGGTTTAAGAAGTCCATTAAGGTCCACAAATCGCCCACATGATTCTCTACAGGGGTACCCGTCAAAGCCAGCTTCCAGCGCGAAGGCAAGCCCCGGGCGGTCTGCGATTGTTTGGTCTGGGCATTCTTAATGTTTTGCGCTTCGTCAAGAATCAAGCCCGCCCATTTTACCTGGGACAGAAACTCCGCATCGCGGTGCAACAGCGCATAGGAGGTAATCACCAATCCCGCAGGAGGCACTTTGGCAATAAAGTCTTCACCCTGGTCCCGCTGCGAACCATGGTGAATTTTCACGGGAATTTCAGGCACAAAGCGATGGGCTTCACGGCGCCAGTTGTCTAATAAAGAGGTAGGGCACACCAGCAGGCTAGGTTGAATTTCACCCTGCTCATAAAAATACTGCATCAGGGCCAGGGTTTGAATAGTTTTGCCTAAACCCATGTCATCGGCCAGACAACCGCCCAGGCCGTGGCCGCATAAAAACGCCAGCCAGTTTAAGCCCCGCTGCTGATAATGGCGCAGGGTGCCAGTAAAACCGGTGGGGGGTTCAATATCTGCAATTTCGCGCTCACCCCGTAACTCCGCCAGAAAATCCGCCAGCCAGCCCTGTACCTCTACAGAGGTAATCTCAAAAGGCGCGTGCTCACCCTGAGGACCCAGGAGCAAGACATCTCGCAGAGCCATCTGCTTGGGCTTACCATGACGCCATAAGCTTAAGGCCCGTTTCATATCCTCTGGAGAAACTTTCAGCCAGCGGCCCCGCCAGTGCACCAACGGCGATTTTAAAGCCGCCAGCCCCTTCAATTCCTCAAAACTAATGGGGTGATCGCCAAGCATCAGTTCCCAGTCCGCGTGCAATAGGGTGTTCAGAGAAATATGTCCCTGGGCCTGTTGGTGATCATCCAGGGGACGCACCCGCACCTGGCCCCGCAAAGGCGTGCTTTCTTCGAGCCACCAGCGGGGCAAACGCAAGCCAAAGCCACTTTGCTCTAAAGCAGGAGCTTGCATCAAAAAATACTCCACCTGCGCCGGCTGCAGCTCCATCCCCGAGTGGGCCCTTAGCAATTTCATACTGAGCTCCGGAATACGTAAAGCGGCCTGTTCTAAGGCATCATTGACAAACACCTCCAGGGGCCAATTCAAGGTATTTAAAATCGCCGGGCGATCTTCGCTGTGTAAAACTTCGATGGGAACATACAAATGGGGTTCCTCACGGGAGTGCAAAAGCAAGCGCACAAACCATGATTCAGAGGTTTCTGTGGGTTCTTCTAACTGAAATACCAATTGAAAGGGGGCCTCAGACATCACGCGCAAAGGACGGGTCCAGCGCTGAATGTGACGGCGAAAAATCACGAACTCCGGCTCAACCCCTTGAATCAAACCATTGCGACGACGCAACGCCTCGGTCCAACGGGACTCCACACTGAGCTCAGGCACTTTGCGAGGTGAGTATTCACCCCCCACATTATCTCGGCGCACCAGGGTATCGGTCATGCGCCCCAGTGCCTGCAGCAACACATGGCGCAGTTGTGAAAAGGGAGCCTGGGTTTTATCATAATTGAGCGCTTGCACCACTTCCGGCATATGCTGCTGCAGTTCGGCCAACACCAGATGGTCTTCTTGCTGCAGTAGCGGCTGCCAACGGGCAAACCACTCCTGTTCAATTTGTTCAATATCGGGAAGCAATTGCTGACGCCGCACCAAACTCAGGGCCAGGCGATAGAGACGTTTCCAACCCTCCATTTCAACGCCCAAAGACCATTGGGGCGTATCTTGTAAAGCATTGTCATTGCCCAACCAATCGAGTACCTTGCCACTGGGTAAGCGAATCCCCTCCAGGGCCCAGGACTGAAGGGTCAGGGGAGACTGAACAGCCACACTACCGGTGCTGCTGGTGGGCCCTTGCTCAGAACCCGGCACCCACAGCACGGCATGCTCTTCTTTGAGCATGCGAGGCTGATGGGCAATTTCGAGCTGTTTTAAAATATCCCAAAGCGCTTGCCGCTTGGCCTGGTAAGGATAATGCCCTTCGGGCTGTGAGGTGGGCAAGGCGGTCTCTGCCCAAAAAACAAAGTGGGGGTGGATATAGGCTAAGTGTAAGGTATACATTAAGAGTTCAAACGACGACGTATTTCTGCTTGTTGTGACAAGGTGGCATCCAATTGTTCCTGGGTGCAAAAGCCCAGTTCAATCAAGGCTTCTCCAAGGGGTATTTCGCGGGTGACATGACAGCTTAAGGCTTCTATCAATTGCTCACGGGAAATCACGCCCCCCTGAATCAACAGGTTACCCAACCGGGTGGTACGGCGTACCTGTTGACGTTTATGGTAAAAACTTTCCACCAGAGGACGCGCGGGCTGCCCATTGATCAAGGTATCGGCACTCAACACACCAATATCATCTAAAGCATAGGCAACCAGTTCGTCTGCTGTGGCACCAAAGGCGCTAAAATCAGCCAGGGCTAAATGTTCAATACAAACCTGGCTCATCGCACGTTAAAACTCACGCGATGGGTCGAGGTGTTGCCCATGCGATCCGTGGCTTTCACCACAAGCATGTGTTGCCCCTTAGCCGGACGCTTCATTTTCAAAAGAAAGCTCTCTTCACGGCCATCAATGATTTTATCCACAGACTGCACAAAATCGCTTTGTTGGCCATCTAAAATCGTTTCTACATACGCCAGGGCAGACAGCTGATCTTTAGCCTCAAAGCGCACTTCCACATGATCTTGTTTAACCGTTGCCTGCAGGCCGGAAACCGTCGGCACGGTATTATCAATGGTCATCAGCTCACTGTCGCGATACACCCGATAGCTCTCGCCGGGATTTGATAAAGCATCGCTGGCATAGACACGGAAGCGGTAGTTTCCATCGGATAAGGTGCTGGAGTCAAACGAATAGATGGGCTGAGTCAGATCTTTGGCGAGCGGTACCCATTCGGTCTGACCATACGCTTGGTAATACACATCAAAGGTCAGCCGATCTTCATTGGCATCTTCGCTGTCCCAGGCCACAGTCAACATGCCCTGTTTAAAATCTTGCAGCATACGGATCTCACTGCTGGACTTTTCTTCGAGCATCTGAGCGTAAACAGATTCTGTACTCTGGGGTTGACGCAGGCTTTGCAGTACACGGGGTTCTAGCTGGACGACCCGTGGGGCTTCCGGTTTGCCATAGGTGTGGGGTTTAAAGAAAATACCGCGGTCCAGGAAGTATACTTCATGCACAATAGGTGCGAGATTGTCTCGCACATAGTTGACCTCAAAACTTTTAAGCTGTGGTGTTCGCTGGGCACTATTGCTCTGCAGTTCAAATTTGGCCTGCAGAAAGCGACCCGCAGGCGAAGTAATGGGGACTTCTGTGCCGGTTTTAAAGGCACTCCAGTCACTCCAGGTATTATCAGGGGTGGCTGTATTTCCGGTACGGGTGGCCACGCGAATTTGCGTCCCTGATGGCACCACAGCCTGCAGTCGCAAAAGGCCCCAGGAAGCTGAAATACCAGCACTCATAACATCACTTTCATAAATTCCCGTCCGTAAAAAGCCGCCTTCATAACGGTCAATGCGCGCGGGACTGCTTCCAAAACTTAAAAAGCCGTCATTGGCGGCAGCGGCGATCAAAAGAGACACCTGATCAGAGGCAGAGCGCGTGGCCAGGCTTAACTCCCGCACTTCCGGGTTTTCCGGCTGGTAAATCTTGTAGATGCGCCCGGCGTTGCCCGTGCCCACAAAAAGGTCACCGGCTTTGTTGAGCGCGAGTGTGTTGGCGGTTTCGTTATCCAGGGGAAACAACAGTTCAGAATGTCCCTGGCGATCAATACGAAAGACCGCACTTTTGGCACGGCTTTTATCTGCTGCAGAGCGGTTTAAAGCCACAAAGAGATCGCCCTTACCATTGCCGGTGATGGCTGTCACCTCGTCAAAGTCGGCATCTAGAAGCGCACGGGCCTTGTCTTTGCGTTCGTATTGATAGACAATGCCGCGGCTGCCGCCGCCAAAAACCATGCCCCAATGGGGGTCTTCGTAGAGCGCGCGCAGATTGTTTTCTTTAGACTGGTACAACAATTCAGCACTATCGCCTTGAAGGCGGTAAAGGGCGCCGCGGTTGCCGGTGGTAAAATAAACTTGCCCGTCTTTAGCGGGCAAAATATTCCAAATGTACTGTTCTTTGGCCTGAAAAATCGGCTTGAGCCCGCTTTTGTCGCCCTTGTAAAGGCGGCCGTCGGGAGCACTGGCGGCATACAAGCTGCCATCTTTGCCCTTCGCCACGGCGGACACAAACCCCTGAGGTAAATCCAGAATGGTTTTTTCGCTACCCGACTCTCCAAGGCGCACAATCATTGCTGATCCTGGTTTTGCAGTAGCCACAAGCATTTCATTGGCATTCAGAGGAACAGCGTCCATGATGTTATTGGCCGTTAACTGATTGCGTTCTTCGAAGGCCGAGCTCAGGGTTAATGAACCGTCAGACTGAATGGCTGTGGAAACCAGAGCTCCATTCAAAAAGTCTCTCACACCTTCCACATACCAGTTTTTAGGAAACTCAGCATGGGCGGGAAACGTTAGGCTTGCCGCTAACACCGCACCAAATACGCTTTTTATCTTCATCATGTCTATACCTCTAATTAATCACCCTGCCCACAGGGGTCACAAAGACCCGAACAGCTTGTTGACCTTGCAAATCATAAGCCACGGGAACACTGTACTCTGTACCGGGAGAGCGCATTAAGGGTACCGTACTGCTCAGGTTGGCTGCATTATCTAATTGTTCAATCACCGAAGGGGGCATTTTAGCATAAAGCTGACTGTCCATGGTAATGCCTGGAGACTCAGCAATCCACTTCAGGTACAAGCGCTGGGGCTCACGCTCCACGGCCAGGTCCGATAAAAGCTCGGCGTAGCTTGCATACCCCGTTTTAATACCCGCTTCGAGACGCTGAAGTGAAGCTGCATCACTGGCCAATAGCGTCATGGGGCCGTAAGCCGCATCTTCAGGCACTTGTACCCGCAGATGACGTACCAGGGTTTCATTGCGATAGGTTTTTAGGCGCACATGCACCCCCACGCTTTCACCCGGTTTGACTTCACTGCGATCCGCCCAAATGGCATCAATGGCAGCAATGCGCGTCTGGGGAGCCAGCTGATAATTCAAGGTGATTTTTTCGATAGAAGGGCTTTGAAAGGGGTTGGCCCACACTTGAAAAAGCTTGCTGGCCACACTCTGGGCTGCCAGTTGCGCCGCGCTCTGGGTCGGGGTAGTGGAATAATAGCCCGTCAAGGGTAGCTCCCGACCGTCCACTTTGGCAGTACCCGAAGCTTTGATATTGCCGCCGAGATTAAACTGCAAGCGGTCACTCAAACTGTTTTGAATACCCATGGCCAGTAGCATGGGGGTGTAACTGGGATCTTGAAACACCTCAAAATTGACCTGAGTCAGGTCCACGCCAGTGCTATCCTGAATGTTAATGTGTACGGGAATCATCCGGGTGTGTAAACCGTTGGTGCCCGCAATCGCCGTCAGGCGATCCTGGGTAATGGTTCCAACTTCGCGGCCATCTTCAGCCATTTTGTAGGAACCCATTTCAGAGACCAGAATATGGTGTACATAAGCAGTGGCCATGGGCATGCGCACATTACCGGCACCAAAGAAGGGGTGTCCAAAGGCCAGCACCTTATCGCCATCCACGTACGATACCGTGCCGGTACCGGATATGGAAATATCCCCGCGGACCATCTGCCCGGCAATCGCTCCTCCCATTTCCAGCTTATCGGGCGCTTCAGGGTGGCCCTTCCAGCCGCCTGAGCTACCCATCACCGCGTGAAACCCCATTTTCTGGAGCTGGGGTTGATAGGTGGCAAAGACATCGGGTGAAATCCCACTAATGGTGACGGGGGTGGCGATGGGTTGAAAATCTAAGGAACGCCCCTGAAATTGGACCTGACCCGAGGCCAGGAGTGGGTTTTGCGGGGTCGTAGCAGCATTGGCAGGTTGGTAAACCTGCTGTGCTGGCAGGGCTGGCTGTTCGGGAATAGCAAACAGCTTCAACATATCTTGAATGGGGGTAATGCCCGCAATGGGCACTTTGGTAAAGGAGCCAAAGCGATAGGACAGAGCGCCAATGAGCTGGCCATCAATGTAACAGGGGCTTCCGCTCATGCCTGAGACAACCCCGGTATATTCCGCTTTGGGTCCAGAGATTTGAGCCAGGTAAACATCAAGTCCAGGCCCGAGCATGCCCTTCATGTTTCCCAGAATCTCAAAGGCAAAAGGCTCAATCTTTGTGCCCTGAAAAACCGTTCGACATTCCCCTTTCATACCCCGTTGCACCTGAGATTGAGGTCTTAAGACTTCTTTCGCCTGCGCAGGACGGGGGGTGTGATTTACAGCGCATAAACTCAATGTCAATGCAAAAAGGAAAGTCTGCTTGAACATGCACGGCTCTTTTCCAAAAAAGTTTCTCTTCAGTTTAGCATACAAAAGACTACCCCCTGAGGAGAACTAGGTTACACTAAAAATATGTCAAACTGGCCTGAAATCAATCTTTCGTCACCGGATGCAGAGACCCATGCATTGGCAGAAACTCTGGGGGTTTCTCCTTTTTTGGCGCAATTGCTCAAAAACCGTGACCTGGATGCCCACGAAGCCCGTCTTATGTTGGCCGAGGTGCCGTCGCTGCACTGGCCAGAGCCCGACTTCACTCAGGATTTACAGGAACTATTTTCAAAGCTGCATCGTGAAAACGCGCTGATTGCAATCTTTGGAGATTATGATGCCGACGGTTTAAGTGGCTCATCGGTATTGCACAGTTTTCTAAACGAAGCCGGTTTTGCGGTGACCACCCAACTGCCCACGCGCTCACAGGGCTATGGGCTGAACCCAACGACACTGCAAGCCCTGATTGACGAGGGGCATCAACTGCTCATTACCGTAGATTGTGGCATTAGCAACCGCGAAGAAATCGCTTTTTGTCGGGCCCAGGGCATGGAGGTGATCATCACAGACCACCACGGCCTGCCCGAAATACTGCCCGAAGCCCGCTTTATATTACACCCTCAGGTCCTTGACATTGAAGCCTTGCAAAACCTGTCGGGGGCAGGCATGGCCTACTGGCTCACCTGTTTACTGGCTCCTGCTTTCCCGCAGGCTCCAGCTCCCGAGACGCGTCTTGACCTGGCGGTTCTCGGCACCCTGGCAGATATGACTCCTTTACGGGGTCTCAATTTTGCTCTGGCAAAACGGGGGCTACAGGCGTTTCAAAAAACCCAGCGACAGGGGCTACTGGCCTTATGTCAGCTCAAAAACATTGTTTTAGAAACCTTAACCGAAGACGACCTCACCTTTCGCCTGATTCCACTACTCAATGCCGCCGGGCGTATTGACTCTCCGAAGCCCGCGCTGGATCTGTTATTGGCTCCCACCGAAAACGAAGCAAAGCAATTGGCAACGGAGCTAGAGTCGCTCAATAGGCAACGGCAACACTACTGCCAGGAAGTCTTGCAGTCCGCCCAGGCAAAACTTCAGGGTCACACCGGTCAGACCATTGTCCTGGCCGACGCCCAATGGCCCCACGGTGTCCTGGGCATTACCTGCTCCCAACTTCTGGGGGAATATCACCAGCCGGTAGTCCTCATGGCCATTGAAGAAGGAGGCCAGATTGCCAAAGGCTCCATTCGCGCCCCGGAAGGCTACCACGTGCTCCAGGCACTTCAGCAATGCCAACATTTATTATTGAAGTTTGGCGGCCACGAAATGGCCGGCGGTTTTAGCATTAATACTGCCCGTATTGCTGATTTTGCACAGGCTTTTGACAGGGCTTGTCAGTCTCAACAAGGGGAATACACCCATCACATTCAGGTGGACATGGCCTTGAACCCGCGTTTGCTCAGCCTTGATCTCTGGAAAGAGACCCGGCAACTGGCCCCCTTTGGCGTGGGCAACCCCGCTCCCCTTCTGATGAGCTTAAAAGCACCACTCAGCGACGTTAAACCCGATAAAAAATCCCAGACCCATTTGTTTGCCCAGCTGGGCTCCGATATCCGCGTTAAAGCCTGGGGTTCCTGGCAAGCTGAGTATGTCAGAGCCTCGTCCTTCGACCTGATTTATCGCCTGGAACGTAACCGTTGGCGCGGCAAAGACAAGTTAGAACTTACCCTGGAGCACCTTCGGGTTTCTCCTGCCCAACCCGCGCCGCGCGCCCCCCAGACATCCACACCCCGCGAGACAGTCCCGCCACCCCCAGCCACCGTACGCGCCGTTGTGCCCAAACAACCAGCTCGCCGCCTACAAAGCCCCTACCCCGCTCAGCCGCTAACCCCCAGTGCGTATCTTCCCGGCTTTTTTAGCGCGGGAGGAGAGTGGTGGCAGGTGCCCGAGGTGCGGTATACCGATTTGCCTGAACCAGGGGCCCATTGGCATGATATGCGCCACCACAGTGAGTCCCCTGAATATAGCGTGCAGTACCATCTCAGCTGTCCCGCCCATGCGGTCTTAAAAACCGCAAAACCCGGTGAATTTTCGGGCCTCTTATTGGGGGAGCTCCCCCCCCAGGGGCAGCTCGAACACTACCGGCACAGTTTCCATAATATTTATCTTACCGCTCAAACCAGCCCCACCCCTTTGCCTCACTTTACTCAGTTGCAGCAAGTCATTCAGTGGCTCGGAGAACCGCAGAATGCAGGAACGCCCCTACGTAGCGCCCTGGATCTCGCCCAGATGATGCATTGGGATCGCTATCAGGCAAAAATCTGCCTCAGAGCCTTGTGTGATCTGGGGCTCTTGACATATGATAGGGAACGTTATTGTTTAAGTTATAAGAATCAAGCCTATCATTTGGAAAACAGCGTGTTTTATCAGGAAGAAAAAGCTTTTTGGCAAGCCCGTCAAAGCGCCCAGCGCCTGTGGCATCACCTCTCCTTTGAGCGGCTCAAAAATTTATTAATTCAGGAAGCTTTCCATGACACAGACTCTCTCCCATGAAGAAGCCCTTAAGCACTATATCCGGGATGTGGCTGACTTTCCCAAGCCCGGTATATTATTTAAAGACATTACCCCCCTGCTTAAGTCCCCTGAAGCCCTTAAACGCATCGTACAAGCAATGGTTGAAGTCTGCGAAACCGATCGTCCCGATTATATCGCCGGGATTGAGTCCCGCGGTTTTATTCTGGGAATGCCGCTGGCCCATGAGCTCAATGTGGGCTTTATTCCTGTCCGCAAAGCGGGCAAGTTACCTGCTGCCACCTATCGCCAGGAGTATAGCCTCGAATACGGCACTGACGTGTTAGAGATTCACCAGGACGCCATTGAGCCCGGTAAAAAAGTGTGGGTCATTGATGACTTGCTCGCTACCGGAGGTACCGCTGCAGCCACCTTAGCCCTGCTGGAGCAAACCGGAGCCGACGTACTGGGCATGTTATTTGCCATTGAATTAAATTTCTTAAACGGACGGGAGAAACTGTCGCCTTGCAAGACGATCAGCCTGATGAAGTACTAAAACAAAAACGCCCACGTCTTGATTTAGACTGGAACGAAAATTTGGAAGCCGACTACCCGCCCTATGTGGCCAGTCTGATGCGCCACTTGCGCACCAAACTGAGCTATGCAAGCCCTGAAGACGTCACCCTCGCGCGCAAGGCTTTTTTTGTGGCCTATGAACTCCACAAGCATCAAACCCGTAAATCTGGCGAGCCCTATATTATTCACCCCTACGAGGTGGCCCTGATTCTCACCGAGCTGAACGCAGGGGGCGAAACCCTGGCTGCAGGCTTTTTACACGACATCTTAGAAGACACCGACTTCACCAACGAAGAGATGACCGAAGCCTTTGGTGAAACCGTCTGCCATCTGGTGGATGGGGTGACCAAGCTCAGCAAATTCTCATTCTCCTCCACTGAAGAGCGCCAGGCAGAAAACTTCCGCCGCATGTTTGTGGCCATGGCCAAAGACATTCGCGTGGTCATTATTAAGCTGGCGGACCGCCTACACAATATGCGCACCCTCGATCACATGAAAGAAGAAAAGCAAAAAAAGATCGCTCAGGAAACCCTCGATATTTTTGCACCCCTGGCCCACCGCCTGGGAATCGGTCGCCTCAAATGGGAGCTAGAAGATCTGTGCTTGCGCTACCTTCACCCTTCTGAGTACCTCAAAATCTCACAACAGCTGTCACAAAAGCGTGCCCTGCGAGAAGAAACCCTGGGCGAAGCCGTCGATGTTTTAAAAAAGGGGCTTATTGAGTTAGGCCATAACTTCTACGTGGGTGAAGAAAACCCCGAAAGCGCCCGTCAAAAAGGCAAACAAATTCAAATTTTGAGCCGTGTAAAAAACTTTTATAGCATCTACAACAAAGTGTTTGCTAAAAATAAAGAATTCACCGATATTTATGATTATTACGGCCTCCGGGTGCTGGCGCCTACCGAAACCGACTGTTACACCGTGTTGGGTATTGTTCACGCCATTTGGAAGCCTATCCCCGGACGTTTTAAAGACTACATTGCCATGCCCAAGCAGAACATGTATCAGTCATTGCATACCACCGTCATGGGCAAAAGCGGGCAACCCTTAGAGGTGCAAATTCGCACCTATGAGATGGAGCAAATTTCAGAGTTCGGGATCGCCGCCCACTGGAAATACAAACAGGGCAACAAAGGCTCTAAGACAGACTTACAACTCACGTGGTTGCGCCAGTTATTGGATTGGCAAAATGACCTTAAAGATGCCGAAGAGTTTATGGACAACGTCAAAGAAAATCTCTTTGAAGACGATGTCTATGTGTTTACCCCCCAGGGCGATCTGCACGTGCTGCCTCGGGGCGCCACGGCCGTAGACTTTGCCTATAAAATCCACACCCAGGTAGGCAATCGCTGCATTGGCGCAAAAATGAACGGGCGCATTATTTCATTGCCCACACCCCTCGAAAATGGCGCTCAGGTAGAGATCCTGACCAGTAAAAACGCTCAGCCCAATCTGGGCTGGTTAAACTTCGTAATCACCAACCAGGCGAAAAACCAGATTCGGAAGCACTATAAAAAAGAGCAGCGTGAAGACAACATCAAACGGGGCCGAGAACTTTTAGAGTCTGAGTTTGGCAAAGAGGGCCTTGAAAACTTTCTCAAGTCCAAAAGCATGGATGAGTTGGCACAGCGGTTTAATCGCAATTCAGTAGATGACTTATTGGCCACCGTGGGCTATGGGGAAATCACCCCCCGCCAACTGCTCAACCGCGTTCGCACCGGCCCCCTCAATCCCGATAAACTGCCCAGGTCTGCCGAAAAAGTGCTGGGTGAAACAGTCCCTCAGGGGCGCTTGCGCCGGGCCGATAAACAGCGAGAAAAAGGCCTCTTAATTGCCGGAGAGCCCGGTGTCATGGCGTTTTTCCCCAAGTGCTGTACACCCGTTCCCGGCGAACCCATTATTGGGGTCGTCACCCGAGGCAAAGGCGTTGCGGTTCACTCCAAAGAGTGCCCAAATCTGGGGCAGGTGAACGAAAAACGCTTTATTCCCGCCAGTTGGGGCATCATGAACAATGAAACCTACCCTGTGGAATTGGAAATTTTCACCATTGATCGCCGCGGACTGCTCAAGGAGGTCATTACCCGACTCAGCGACAACAAAATTAACATTTTGGCCGCCAACATCAATACGAACCAGGACAAAACCGCCAAGTTAGATCTGGTGGTGGAAGTTTCAAACATTGAAGAGCTGAGAAAAATCATGCAGAAGCTGCGTCAGATGAGCGATGTGCTCAGTGTGAATCGGGTCATTAAAATGTCAAGAAGCATGAAAAAAGCCACAAAAAAGTAAAGTCCGACCCGATTTACCCCGCTATCGGGATGATTCTTGAAGCAAAAATCGGTTACAATTTGACATAACCACCTGATCAAAGGAACGTCTGCTATGTTGAGTCGTCGCTATTGGAGTCAATCTACCCTTTCATTGTGTACTACCCTGGGATTACTCAGTGTGATCAGCAGTTGTGGAGACAATAAACAACCACCACCGGTGGGAGCCATTAACGGTCAAATTCCCGGTGCGCTGCAACCCCTACCCGGCACCGATCCCAATTTTGTAGACCCCAATTTCGTTGATCCCAACTTTGTCGACCCCAATGCCCCTTACGACCCTGCCCTGGATGCAGGTATTGACGCGGGTGTGGGTGTGAACCCGGGTACCCCGACTGATCCGGGCCTTACGGACCCAGGTGTGGATCCTGGCGCAGACCCCGGAAGCGATCCAAACTTCAACCCGCCTGACACAGGGGCCGTTGGTGAAGATGTACCCGGTGGTGAAGCCCCTGTGGGTGGAGATAACCCCTATATCGGCGACGCCCCTGACGACGGTAGCGATTTACTGGGTGACAGCGGCGATTTGCCTGACTTAGGAGGCGACGTCTTTGGCAGTGAGCCACCTGCCGCAGACCCCAGCAAAGGAAATACGTTTCTGGGCATTGTCAAAAACCCCAAAGTGAATTATCTGAGCGGTTTAGCCAGCAGTGGCAATCAGATTTACATGGGTCATTACAATGACGGCATCATAAACAATGACCGCTATATCCGCAGTTTTAATCTGGGCGATGGCACCACCAATGACGTGAGTATCTACAGTCAGTTTCGCGATGGTGATAACCCTACCCGTCTCATTGCGGGCGTGAGTATTGCCAACGGTGAGCTGTGGGCCACCCTCAATGAACCCGACGGCAGTGGCTTTAACGTTTTTCGTTATAGCAGTTCAGGCACAAAAATTAAAACCTATAGCGTGGGCCAGGCCGGCCTGGGAGATATCGCCGTCGGTGGCGGTAAAGCCTTTATTGCCAGTCCCGCCGATCAAGGGGTGGTGAGCTTAGATATTCAAAGCAGTCAGGCCAACCTGATCAGCTCAGGATCTCCCGCTGGCCTCGGCGTCGACGGCAGCGGTAATGTATGGGTTACCGTCAACGGAGAAATTGTTCAATACAATGGCAGCACGGGCAATGAAATGCTCCGCTTTAATGGCGCAGGGAAAAACGGAAGTGGTAAAGCCATTTCAAACATCGGAGACGTGGCTGTAGACCCCAATAACGGCGATGTGTACGTGGTTTCTGGCTCTGGCCCAGGCACCGTTATTGCTCGCTACGACTCCCGTGGTAACTATATTCACAGCTTTGGTAATTCGAATTTAAGCAGCCCCAAAGGACTCGCCATAGGCTCCAATGGACACCTCTATGTCAGCGACAGTCAACTGGGTGCAGTGATTGCCTTTGATGCTGGAAAATAAAGGGAAAAAGCTCAGGCTCGTCCCATGAACTGCCGCCATACCCTTGCCGCTTAACTTATGCGAAATCAAACTCAATTTAGGCCCTACCGACCTGACTCTTTTCAGAAGCCACAGTCCCCGATTAAACAAAAACGAAACCGTGTCAGTCACCTCCTATGGCAAACCTTCCGCTGGACAGCTCGCCTGAGCACCTTGCTGATCTTACTGGTTCTAACCAGTGTCAGCGGCGCTTTTTTTGGCATGAAAAAGAACTTTCAACATCTTCCTCAGGTCTCCCGTTTAGAATATTATGCTCCCGTAGAAAGCACCGAGATCCTCGATGCCCAGGGCAAATTACTGTATAAGCGCCACGGCGAAGAAAACCGCAAGGTGGTGGCCCTGCAAGAAATTCCCCTGCACGTACAGCGGGCCGTTATCGCCGCCGAGGACGCACGCTTTTATGAGCATAAAGGGGTCGATGTCAAAGGGTTGGCCCGGGCCTTAAAAGTCAACCTGGACGAAGGCAATGTGGTGCAAGGGGGAAGCAGCATTACCCAACAGGTGGTCAAAAACTTATTCTTGACCCCTGAGCGGACAGCGCAACGAAAACTGGCGGAAATGTGGATGGCCCTTCAGGTGGAGCAGCGGTATTCTAAGGCGCAAATTTTAGAGCTGTACCTGAATCAGGTGTACTGGGGCCACAATGCTTATGGCATTCAAGCCGCCGCCACCAACTACTTTGGCAAATCCGTCAAGCAACTGAATGTGGCCGAAGGCGCCCTTTTAGCGGGCTTACTTACCGGGCCAGAGCTTTATTCTCCTTATCACAACCCCAAAGGAGCCAAAGAGAGACAACGGCTTACCCTACAGCGCATGGTGGACACCGGTCACCTGACCCCCGGTGAAGAAAAAACAGCCTTAGCCACTCCCCTGAAGTATCCGGGAATTAAAGAAGGGAGCATGAAAGCCCCTTATTTTACCTCTTATGTTTTGGCCATGCTCAAAGAAAATTATGGCAACAGCCAGGCCTACAAAAATGGTCTGAAAGTCTATACGACGCTCAATGCGGACTGGCAAAATCAGGGCGAAGCCCTATTAAGAAAGCACGTGGCCGCCAATCGCCGCTCACGGGTTTCTGAAGGAGCACTGGTCGCCATTGAAAACCAAACCGGATTTGTACGCGCCATTGTAGGCGGCACGGGTTATCACAAAAGTCAGTTCAATCGTGCCTGGCAGGCTCAACGTCAACCCGGATCAGCCTTTAAGCCTTTTGTTTACTTAACAGCCTTTGCCCGGGGCTATCGCCCGGAGCACATTGAGATAGATGAACCCATTCGCTACCGCAAAGGATCTTACAGTTGGCAGCCCAAAAACTATGCCGGGGGTTACAGTGGCCCCATTACCCTACAACGCGCCCTGGAGCGCTCCAATAATATTGTAGCGGTCAAATTGGCCGAGCGGGTGGGCAACGGCAATGTGATTGAAACAGCCCATCGTCTGGGCATTCGCTCCCCCTTACGCAACGTGTGGTCACTGGCCCTGGGCCCCAGTGAGGTCACGCCCCTGGAAATGGCGAGTGCCTACCGTACCATTGCCCAGGGGGGTGATTACTTAGCGCCCACTCCCATTCTTTGGATTGAAGATCGTTTTGGCAATATTATCGAAGACAACCGGCACCGCCAGCCTGAAAACGTGTACAGTCGCAGCGCCACAGAAATGTTAATCCCTTTAATGGTGGGCGTTATTGAGCGGGGAACTGCCCCACAGGCCCGTATTGGACGCCCTGCAGCAGGCAAAACCGGGACCACCAGCGACAACAAAGACGTGTGGTTTGTGGGCTTTACCCCGGACATTACCACGGCCGTGTGGGTAGGAAATGACAAGCCCCAAACCCTTTATGGAGCCACCGGCGGGCGTATTGCAGCGCCCCTTTGGGCCCAATTCATGCGCTACGTTCACAAGGGTGTTCCACCCCATAAATTTGCGTTTATGAAAGGATTGCCCGTCTTTAAAGGTGTGGCCATCAACACCGATGAAACCGGAAACTTTGAAGCGCAGTATGAACGCCTAAGCCCCTCTGCCGAACCCAGTGTGGATCCCTTTCTGGTCAACCCCAACACCTTTGAGGTGAAACCCGAAGATCTCGATGTGAACCTGGCGGATATTCCTGTGACTTTACCTTCAAGCGCTCAACTTCCACCCAATAGCGCTCCGATTCACCAGGGCATTACCAACCCCCAATCCCCCACCCAGGCCCAGGATCAGAAGGTGGTTTCGGAGCTCGATCAATTACTCAAAGAGCTCGATCGCTTAGAGGTGCCCAACGGCAATTAAAAAACCGTGAATTTTATTTTCATTTGCGCACATTCCCTGTAAGGGATGGTATGATATTCACGTTCCAAGCCAAACACAGTAAGGAGAATGAACACCATGGCCTATATTATTACGTCACCCTGCGTCGAAACCAAAGATGCAGCGTGTGTTGAAGTTTGCCCCGTAGACTGTATTCACACCGACGATGATGCTCCTCAGTACTATATTAACCCTGATGAATGCATCGACTGCGGTGCCTGTGCGCCTGTTTGTCCTGTAGAAGCCATCTTCCCCGAAGAAGATGTTCCTGAAGAGGATGAGTCCTTCATCGCCACCAACGCAGAATACTTCGAATAAAGCCTTTTGGGCGATATCGATTTCGAAGGTGTTTACAGGCACCGCCTCCATTGCGGGGCGGTGCTCTTGCTTAAATCGATGTGAGCAAGCTCACACACAGCTGTCAAAATGAAGTTACAATAAAAGGTAAAGCTTTGCAGAAGGTATGCTATGGCCAGCCACTTTGACCGTGTCATTCAAGAGTTTCATGAAAAACGCTTAGACAAAGAAATTTACGCGCAACGGGTGCGCTACGAACGTATGCAAGAGCTCAAAGAACTCGCCGCCAGTGCAGATCAAGAAACGCGCAAACGCCGGGTTCGCCGCTACAACACCTATTAGATGATAACCAGCCTTCCTCAACTGGCCCGCGAAAGTTTAGCCACCTATCTTCAAACCCAACATCTTCTACAGCTTTCCCCGCAGGACTGCAGCCCCGCACTGGCCAGTTTTTTTACCACGTCAGCGGGAGCCTTTGTCACCCTAAAAACGGGGGGACACCTACGCGGTTGTATCGGAACGATCACCCCCACACAGCCCCAGGTGATACAGGAAGTGATCATCAATGCCTGTGCAGCGGGCACCCGTGACCCCCGATTTCCTGCCGTAAGTCCAGAGGAGTTAGACCGTTTAAGCTATAGCGTCTCCGTTATGCATCCTCCTGAAGCGATTACAGACGTCACCCAGCTCGATCCTCAGCGTTATGGTGTTATTGTAAAATCCGGTCAGCGACAAGGTTTGTTACTGCCACAGTTGGACGGTATTCACCACGTCGAACAGCAAATCTTCCATGCCCGTCAAAAGGCGGGCATTCCACCCAATGCTCCCCTTGCATTATCACGCTTTCAAGTGGACTTTTATGAGGAATGACCAGCCTGAATTCCTGTGATATAATGAAAAAACACGCTATTACCACCCGAAATTAGAGGTTACCCATGGGACTCCTGAAAGCGGCGGACGCCGAATATTTATTACTTGATGATGAACTGCCTACGCAAAGTATGGCCTTGCGAAGCCAGGAAGATGGCCCCCCAGAGTACGAAATGTCGGGTCCTATCATCATTGGCGGTTCAGGCGTCCTTGAGCTCGAAGACCTTGACCTCAGTCAGTACACCAGCGATGACGGCGTTTTTTTTACGGCCGCCACCACAGAGATCACCTTTGGTGAAGCCGTTACCATTGGTGGCAGTCGCACCGCGGTAGAAGAGCCCGAAGAATATACATCCTACGACAGCTTCGCCAACGAAGAAGACGAATACGGGGCCTTGCCTGATTACGGGACCGAGTACGATTTACCCCTGGAGGAGGAGTTTGTCGACGAGGATCCCAACCAGGAACCCGCTGCCATCAAAGACTTCTCTAAACTTTCAAGCATCGGTAATGAAGACGACGAGCAGGGCGCTGCTGCCTGGGCCGATAGCCAACGCACGAGCATGATGACCCGTCTGGACGACAAAGTTCGCCAGATGATGAACGAACAGGGCAGCGTTTTCAAACAACAATCGAAGGAACAGCTCTCTTTCGTCTCTGCCGAAGAGAAAAACCGCCTCGTCTCTGAGGCCATGGAGACGCTCCGCCACAATCCCCAGGCCGAGTCTCTGGATTTTGAAAAAATCTTTCAGGATATTGCGGACTACATTGAAAATCTGGCCTGGCATCACACTGAAAAAATCCATGAAGACATGGAAGCTGAACGGGCACAAAGCTTAGCCACCATTGAAGAATACGTCGAAAACTCCATCAACGAACAACGCGAACAAATGATGATGGAAGCCCAGGAGTACATCTCGAAAACCGTTCAGGAGTACAAACAGTCCCTCACCGAAGACAACGAATATATTAAGGCCGCCAACCAAATCATTGCAGACCGCGAAAATATTCTTAACGAAGCTTACGAAAAATCCTTGCTCATGGTACAAGAGGCCGAAACCGAGCACGGACGCATCATGGAAGACGCCCTGATGCAACAGCAACAGGCAGAGCAGACCCTTCAGGAGGCAGAAGCCCAGGTGGAGCTTATGGCCCAGGAAGCCCAGGCCGAAGCGGAACGTATTCTCTCTGAAGCCAATATGGAAGCCGCCCGCATTATTGAAGCCGCCGAACAATCTCACCAGGAGATTGTGGAAGCTGCCACTCAGGATGGTTTCAACGTGGGTTACCAGGAGGGCCGCGAAGAGGCCATCAAAGAAAATGCCCAGTTGCTCATGGAGACCACCAACGCTCTCAACAAGCTCCACGCTGCGTTCCCTGTAGCGGTCAAACAAAATGAAGACAAGCTGATCAAATTGGCCCTCGAAATCTCTCGCGAAGTCATTCAAGACGAACTGGCCATGAAGCCCGAAATCGTTCTCAAAAACGTGGAGCGCGCCATTGGCAAGGTGTCAGACCTCGAGAAAGTCTTAATCAAGGTCAACCCGCTGGATCTGGATATGATTCTGCCCAAACAAGAGTACTTCAAAAAGTTGCTGCCTGACGTTCAAGACTTTGTTATCACCGGTCACTACTCCATTGAGCGGGGCGGTTGTACCATTGAAACCAACTCGGGCACCATTGATGCCCAGGTCAACACGCAGCTGGCGGTTGTGGAAGAGGTCTTCCAACAGATTCGCGCCGAGTATGACTTTGACGATGACGATGACGATGACATGAATGAAGAGGATGAAATCTAAGTGGGAAACTTAGCTTACGCACAGGGCGTTGACGAATCTTACGAGCATTATTTTGACTACCAAAACTACCAGGTCGTCCTCAATAACACCAATCTGATTCGCGCCAAAGGCTCTGTGGTTCAGGTGGTCGGTCTGGTGCTTGAGGCACTGCTTCAGGGCGTCGAGATCGGTGAACTGTGTTTTATTCGTTCTGCAGACCGCAAACGCACCTATCCGTGCGAAGTGGTGGGCTTTCGTGCCCGCCGCGTTCTCCTCATGCCGCTGGCAAACCTTGAAGGAATTGGTGCCGGTGCAGAAGTTATTGCCACCGGTAAACAGGTCTCCGTCAAGTGCGGCCCCGGCCTGCTGGGCCGTGTACTGGATGGTCTGGGGAACCCTATCGACGGGAAAGGCCCCATTGTCGCTGAAAAATACTACCCCTTGCGAGCCCCTGCGCCCAACCCCATGAAACGGAAACGGATCGATACCGTTATGCCCACCGGGGTACGTGTGATTGACGGAATGCTCACCTTTGGCGCAGGCCAACGGGTCGGCATGTTCGCCGGTTCAGGGGTTGGTAAATCGACGCTGTTGGGTGCCATTGCCCGAAACGCCAAAGCGGATATCGCTGTGGTCTGTAACGTGGGGGAACGGGGCCGGGAAGTTCTGGAATTTATTGAAGATAACTTAGGTGAAGAAGGCATGGCACGGGCCGTGGTTATTTCAGCTACCTCTGATACCTCTTCGTTGGAACGGGTAAAAGCCGCCTATACCGCCACAGCAGTCTGCGAGTACTTCCGAGATCAAGGCAAAAACGTCTTCTTAATGATGGACTCTGTAACCCGATTTGCCATGGCACAGCGGGAGATCGGGTTGGCCATCGGTGAACCCCCTGCTACCAAAGGGTACACCCCTTCGGTATTTGCCCTGTTGCCTGAGCTTTTAGAACGCACCGGGATGGGAGAAACGGGTTCAATTACGGCCCTTTACACCGTACTGGTGGAAGGGGGTGATATGGACGAGCCTGTTGCTGACGCAGTTCGAGGTATCTTAGATGGCCACATTGTAATGAGTCGTAAAATTGCCTCAGACAACATTTACCCCGCCATTGACATTCTTCCCAGCGTTAGCCGTCTCTTCAACGCCCTCACCACCCCTGAACATCAGGCTGCGGCTTCAGAAGTACGCAATATTCTGTCCACTTATGAAAGCGCGGTGGACCTGATTAACATCGGGGCTTATGTACGCGGTAGTAACGCCGATATTGACCATGCCATCTCGATGATTGACCAGATCAAGAGCTTCCGCAAACAGGGCGTTAACGATCCGACCCCCTTCCAGGATACCGTCAACGCCGTCAAGCAGCTAGGAACCAAAACCGCCAGTTGGGCGAACCTCGCTTAATGTCCGTATCTATTTTCTACGTGAGCCGCTGCTAAGGCAATGGCTGGTGGTGGTGGACTGGGAACAGAAAACTTACTGCTCGCCACAGGTGTGGTCAGCACCTGCATTTTTATGGTGGCTGCCTTTGCCAGCTCCGAAGCCTCTATTTTGGCGGCCAATCGCCTGAGAATTCAACAGCTGGCGGATCGGGGCGATAAACAAGCCCAGGCCTTTTGCGAGCTGCGAGACAACGAAGACAAAATGTTTGCCACCATTTTGGCTGTGGAAAACATGTTTATTATTTTCGCGGCTTCTTTTGGGGTTTCTTCGGCAGAGCGTATCTTGGGTAAGGATCACCACATTATGCTGGGATCCATCACTTTGCTCACCTTAACACTCATTCCCTTTTTACTGGAATTTTTGATTGTATTGTTTGGTGAGATTACACCCAAAACCTACGCAGCTCGCCACGCAACGCGCATGGCTTTACTGATCTCTCGCCCCCTGAATCTCATTGTCAAAATCCTTTATCCGCTCATCCGCTTTACCTTTGTCATTCCCTCGCGCCTGCTCATTCAAGGACTGGATCGCATTTTTGGCCACAACGAACACGGCCCCAGCATTACCGAAGAAGAATTGCTTTTAATGATTGACCGCAGCAGTCAAGAAGGCATTCTGGATGATGACGAACACAATTTGCTGCGCAATGTGTTCGAGTTTGGGGACACCCGTGTTTCTGAGGTCATGACCAGTCGTACCCATATTGAGGCTTTTGATCTCAACGAAAGCGTTCAAGAGGCGCTGCCCCGCATGATGAAAAGTGGACACTCTCGCTTTCCAATTTATCGGGAGTCCATTGATGACATTCAGGGCCTGGTGCATCTCAAGGAATTAATCCGTCTGCACTACAATGGAAAAATCCAACCGGATATGCGCCTGTCCCAATTTGTACGGCCCACCTTGTTTATTCCTGAAAACAAACGCATTATCCAATTGCTCGAAATGATGCAAAAGCACCGCTTACGCACCGTCATTGTAGCCGATGAATATGGCGGCACGGAGGGGTTAATCACCTTTAATGACCTGATGCGCGAGGTCTTTGATGATGTCAAAGCCATCAACCCCGATAACTTAGACATTCAAAAAATAGGCCCCGACAGTTTTTTAATTCAGGCCCAGACTTCCATTTACGCCATCGAAGAAGAATTAAATTTTGTGTTTCCCGAAGGCAAGTACCAAACCCTGGCGGGTTTTGTCCTGGAGCAGTTGGGGCACATTCCCCAGGTGGGAGAAGGTTTTCAATATGGTAACTGGCTGCTTACCGTCAATGCTGTAAGCGGTCCTAAAATCGAACGGATTGAGCTCAAAAAAACTGCCCAAACCACCCCCTTAAAAAATCAAAGTAACACTGACGCTTTAACAGCGCAAGAACACATTACCCGTCCGTTAAAGTCCACCAAACAATGGGGACCCGAAGCGGTCTAAACAGAAAGAGGAAACCATGTACACTTATTTAGTGCTGGGTGCCGGCATTCAAGGCACCACCATCGCTTACGATATGGCCCGCTTTGGCGATGCCAGCGTAGTGCATTTAAAAGATGCCGTGGGCACGCAGGCTGAAGCATCGGCAGCTCACATTAACCAACTTCTCACGCAGGAAGGTCTAAACCCCTGTGTGCAAGCCGGAGAGATCGATGTCACCGACACCGTTGCCTTAAAAGCAGCCATGCAGGACGTCAATAGCTGCCTGAGCGCAGTCCCTTACCGCTTTAATCCGGTCATTGCAGCTTGTGCGGTAGAAACCCAAACCCATTTTAACGATCTCGGCGGTAACACCGCCCTTGTTCAAGAGGAACTCGCCCTCCACGATCAGGCCCTGGCAGCAGGTGTTTCACTGATTCCCGACTGCGGTCTGGCCCCTGGTCTGGGCAACACCCTGGCCGCTTACGGCATTCAACAATTGGATCACTGCGATGAGGTTCAAATTCGCTGTGGGGGTCTCCCCCAGAACCCCCAACCCCCGCTGGACTACATGATTGTCTTTAGCATTGAGGGCCTCACCAACGAATATTTTGGTAAGGCGGTGGTCTTACGCAACGGGCAGATTGAAGAAGTAGATACCTTTGAAGAATTAGAAACCCTGCATATCGAAGGTCTGGGCGAAGTTGAAGCCTTTACAACCTCGGGTGGCACCTCTACTTGCCCCTGGACCTATCAGGGTCAGGTCAATACCTATGAGTACAAAACCATTCGCTATAAAGGCCACCATGCCAAGTTCAAAGTGCTCAAAGATCTTGGGCTCTTAGAACTGGATGCGGTCAATGTTAAAGGTCAGCAAGTGGTGCCCCGTGATGTGTTCCACGCAGTGGCCAAGGAACGCCTCACCTTTGAAGACAAACGAGATTTGGTGGTAATTCAGGCCGTGTGCAAAGGCACCCTGAACGGCAGTCCCAAAACCGTGGGCTACACAATATTGGATTATTACGATGAAGCCACTCAGTTTAATGCCATGTCCCGCATGACGGGTTATCCCGCTTCCATTGTGGCCATTATGTCGGCCCGGGGCCAAAACGAAAAAGGTGCCGTGCCTTTGGAGCGGGCTGTGCCCGGCGATATTTTTATGGAAGAACTGGCCAAACGGGGCATTAACATTCAAGTGCTCTAAATCCTGACACCCTGGCGCTTATTTACGCCAGAAGTCAGGTACCAGCAGCACAAAGGCCGTGTAAATCTCCAGGCGACCCAGTAACATACAAAAAATTAGCACCCACTTGGCCATCACAGGCAGGGCCTCAAAGTTGTGGCCCGGTCCCACCAGGTTTATACCTGGGCCCACATTGCTAATCGAGGTCAACACGGCCGAGATCGATGTGCCAAAATCGATACCCATGGCGGTGAGCGAAAGGGTGCCCGCCACCAGTAAAAAGCTCATAATGGTAAAGAAAGCCAGCACCGCCCGCAGGACATCCCGAGAAACGGGATACCCACCCAATTTAATGGAAATCACGGCCCGGGGGTGAATAATGGTCAGAAGCTCGCGCCAGGCATATTTAAAGAGGATCACCAGGCGAATCAATTTGGCTCCACCGGCCGTAGAACCAGCCATGCCGCCACCGATCATCAGGGTCAATAGTAGGGTTTGTGAGAACACCGGCCAGCTTTCCCAGTTTTGACTGCTAAATCCTGTGGTGGTGGCAATACTCACAATTTGAAACAAGGCGTGACGCACCGCTTCTGACACGTGGGTATAAATCCCTTCATGCAGCAGGTTACCGGTCATCAATCCCAGCACCACCAAAATGACCACCCCATACACTCTAAATTCCTGGTCAGACCAAATTTCACGTAGCTTACCCTGAAACAGCTTGTAAATCAGCACAAAATTGACCCCGCCCATGAACATAAAGGCCGTGATCACGTAATCCACGTACGCACTGTGATAATCCTCTACGCTGGCAGCCATGGGAGAAAAACCGCCGGTAGAAAGGGTTGAAAAGGCATGACACAGGGCGTCAAAAGGGCTCATTTTGTAGCACAAGAGAAAAAACTCAGCCAGGGTCAACAGCACATACAGCAACCAGAGCGACTTGGCGGTATCACTAATTCGGGGGGTGAGTTTATCCACAGAAATCCCGGGGACCTCTGCCTTAAACAGCTGCATACCGCCCACCCCCAATAAGGGCAAAATCGCAATGGAAAGCAGAATAATGCCCATGCCGCCCAGCCACTGGCTTTCACTGCGCCACATCAAAATACTTTTCGATAACCCGGGAATATCGTTGACCACACTGGCACCGGTGGTGGTCAAGCCTGACATGGCTTCAAAATAACTATTGGTAAATACTTCAAACCAGGCCCATGGGCCTGTAGCTACAAAACTCTGTGTCAACAGGTAAGGCATTGCCGTCAAACCGGCAATCACAATCCAGGCAAAGGTCACAATAAAACAGGCTTCACGCTGACGCAAAGCCCGGGGGTTAAAGTGGGGTTTTAAGAGAAAGAAGAGTCCCAGCCCCACGGTCAGGCTGGTGGCAATGGTCGCCCCAAAGGCGATTTGCCCCTGTGTTTCGCCATACAAGAAAGCAGTCACCAGCGGCAGTAAAAGTCCAATGCTGGCACAGGCTAAAATCAAGCCCATGACATAAAACACACTGGCAAAATGTAAACTAGAGTGTCCCCGTCGTTGCTCGTTCACAGCATTTGCCTTCTTTCCAGGAGTTTTGCTCCCTCACACAAAATCAACTCAAACAAAAAAGCTCCCTTTCTGGGGGAGCTTTTTCAAAAGGCGCGCCTGGCAGGAGTCGAACCTACAACCAACTGATTCGTAGTCAGCTACTCTATCCATTGAGCTACAGGCGCATCTGAAGCGGAGAGAGAGGGATTCGAACCCTCGGTACCGCGATAAACGATACGTCTCTTTAGCAAAGAGGTGCTTTAAGCCACTCAGCCATCTCTCCTTGAGATTCAATCTCAATGTGGATTTCATTATAGCTCAGGGGCATGTGGGCCGCAATAGGATTCAATGCAATTTGCTATACTGTTTTTCCAACAAGAAGGAGAAGGTATTTGCTTCGCTTACTTGCACACATTGTAACCCAGGAAGAACGTGTTGTCTACACATTATAAGACACTGATGCACCAGGCTTACCCAAAAAAAATCAAAGCTGAGACTCCCCTAAATTATGTCCATCCGTCAGGAACTCCACTCTTTTTCTCAAGGACTTCACCGTAAAGAAGTCAGCATTTTTTTACTCAGTGCCGTTTTACTGACCTTACAACACTATCTGGCCATGTACCCGGTATTGGCGAATTCTTTGAAACCCTGGGTACCCGCAGAGCAGTTAGAGATGTGGGGATCTTTGAGCTGGTGTGCCAGCATTTTTGTCTTATACGCCCTTTTGCCTTCGCTGTGGATTCGCTTTTACGTTAAAGAGTCGCTATGGGATTATGGTTGGGGCTGGCAAAATTTGCATAAGCACCTGGGCCCCTATTTGTTTTTTTTCGGCATCATGCTCGTGCCCATTGGTATTGCGGCCAACACCAGTGCGTTTCAAAGCACCTACCCCTTCTTTGATTATGTCAAAACCAGCTGGGCCCTTTTTGTACTCTGGCAGGCGGCCTATGCCTGCCAATTTATTGCCGTGGAGTTCTTTTTTCGGGGTTTTTTAACCTTTGGCTTGCACCCACGCTTTGGTAATTATGCCTATTTTATTAGCGCGGTGCCCTATTGCATGGTGCACTACAGTAAACCTTTAGGAGAGTCCTTAGGTGCAATTATCGCAGGCATTGTGTTGGGCCATTTGGCTTATAAAAATAAGTCCATTTGGGGTGGGGCTCTCTTACATTGGTTGATTGCATTAAGTATGGATCTTAGTGCACTGCTTTTGAGTCAACTTTAAGCAACGCAAAAAAAACCTCAGGACGACTTATCCCAAATTTATCGCTGTAAAAAACGGGTTGCCAATAAACTTGCTCCCCGGCACGCAATGCCTGGAGCAAATCCTCCGGAAGCTCCGCCTCCCACCGGTAAGAAGTGACTCCAGCTTCCTGGGTTTCAGCAATGTGGGCCTTAATAGCCCACTGTCCATTGGGTAGCTGATAACGGGGGTTTTTCATGTTTGCTTGAAAAGGCAAATATTGCCGTCCTTTACGCTGATAAAACCCGACCACAATTTCAGGCGCCGAAAAAGGCGTGGCAAAGCGAACCGTTCCCGATAAGCGGTTCCCTGCGAACGCGTGCTGAAGCCAATCTCCCTGAGAAGACACAGAAGCCGCTTTGCGGCGTTCAAGCTGAGAAACGTCCACTTCAGACTCTGCCTGCTGCACCAGCGCTTCATCTTTTTTAAGTTTTTTCTCCTCGGTCACGGCATCATTTAAACGAGGAGACGCAGGAGCTGGCTTGGCCACCGGCGCCCCTGACCCAAACGCCTCAGTGGGTTCCGGTGATAGCCCCTGGGCTACGGGCGGCGTATTCCAGGCATCTTTGGCCACATAAGCTTCGCGGGCAGCCCGGCGAAAATGCCGATAATTGACCCACCCAAACCCCTCTTCTCCCCATTGAGATCCCCAGGAGTTCATCACCTTAAAAGCCCGTTTGGCGTCATCATAGCCGACCACTACCACCGCATGCCCTGAACGGGGAGAGCCGTTAAATTGCTCCCAAACACCGGTTTGCAGTCCATAAAACCCCTTGTCAATCAACATGCCTACCATGACTGGATAACCCGCCTGCACCTGAGACTTGACTTCCAAAATATCTGCCACATTCACCTGACGCCAATAGGCAATACGAAAGCGGCGCGCCTTTAACAGTTGAGCCTCAGAAGGCAATTGGGTAATATTGTCCGGTAAATAGGGCATATCGGCCCAGGACAACGCCCCCCGCTCACGCAGGAGATTCAGAGCATCTACCAGGGTGGCCCCGCCATCTCGCCCCTGATGGATTTGATTATAAACAAAAGCAGGACTAAAAATATGCGACCAATGGGGCTTACCCTGAGACACGAGTGTATACCGCTGCTCCATTTTTTCTTGATAGGTTTTTACCGCGTACGCGCTGGCCCAGGCTGCACAAGAATTTTGCTGTTGTTGGTGACCCGGCGGGGGCATATGGCTGGCTAAATCCACGCGATGGGGTAACTCGTAACCGGCATAGGGCAATTCAGCCAGGGGAATGCCTCGCAGCTCTTCGGGGGGAACAAAGCGTAGCCCCTGCCCCCCGGGTGCCAGGGATGCGGACTGAATGCGCGGGGGAGTGGGTGGAATCTGAGAGGACAACAACAGACTCCCTAACCCCAATATCCAAAATCGGCTTCCCATGACGGCTCCTTAAGATTGTTGACTCACCCACATTTGATAGTTTTCAAACACAAAGGGCTGTCGCGCCTGACGGAAAATCTGAATCGAGGTGCCGACAGGTACATGTTCATAGACCCAGTAAGCCCCGCCAATGTTCAACCATTCATTTTTTTCTTTTACCCATTTATTGCTTAAGCGCAAACAACCATGAGAGGCTGGCACGCCCAAATAATAAAGGTATGACTCTCCCGTCAGACCGTGATTACCGTATTCATAGCTATAACCCGGTACCAAAATCGTTGTCCAAAAAGGCATCACCGACTCATACAGGGTGGATTTAGGAGACGCTGCCTTAACGCCCAATTTAAACGTTCCCGTGGGCGTAAGTTTATCGGCGGTCGCGCTAGAGGTCAACAAGCGCTGTACCAGCTCACCTTTGTGCATAATTTGATAGTACTGACGTTGGGCACTCCCGCTGCGTACATCATGATGTAAATTTACCAATACCGACCAATCATCTGGATTACGACTCCACTGACGCTGAAGCGGCCGCGGGAAAATCGTCGCTGGAAAAGGTTTGACATAGGCCAACACATTGCGGGTAGGCAGCTCAGGGTTATCGGTTTCAATGCGAATGACCTTTTTGCCCGGCGCGCGAAAACGCAAATTAAAACGCTGGGATTGCGCGCCATTGAGGGTAAAAGACAATTTTTGGGTCATCTTGTTCTTGCCCTGATAGTCCATATCTTCAAACACAATTTGTCCTTTGACAGGAAACTTACGCACAGCGCCCATGGCTTGCAAACGCAGCGAGGTATTTTGTCCTTCGACGGCCTCAGCCAGTGAAAAAGAGACCCTGGGTTTTCCTTTGCCCACAGGGGGCGTGGGACGTGGGCTGGGCGGAAGCGTGGGTGCAAAAGAAGGGGCCACAGTGGGTAAAGGTACAGGGGTTTCTTCAGGCACCGGGCGCGCTGAAGGGCTGCGCGCAGGCAAAGGGGTGACCGAAGGGAAATACTCAGGGGTCATTTCGGGTAAAATGGGTTCTTCATCGTTCTGAGCCAGAACAGGCAGGCTGACACACAACAAAGCGGTCAAAACAAAGGGTACAATGCAACGTGACATCATGAAAACAGGGCTCGCTTATCGTTAACTTTACATATCTTTAAGAGTCTTACATCATCTTATCAGAGAATCAGGAGCAGACAGCAATGGGATTAGGAATGGATACCGCCTATAAAATGGTGGGACCCGTCATCTTTGGCATGGTGCTGGGTTATTATTTGGATCAGGCCCTCGATACCCGGCCCTGGTGGATGCTCGGGCTTATTTTTCTGGGCATTGCCACCGGTTTTTGGAGCATTATTAAGCAGGTCTATTATCCAGAAGCTTATGAAGAGGAATCCCCCAAAGATCCTCCCCCCCCAAAAGCGTAGCTTGTTAAGAAATATCCTTCGGCGAACTTGGATTTTTCAGGTTCTGTATTAGAATAGGTATAACAAAGCAGACGAGGCAATCATGGCAAGATCAAAGATAACCAATGAAATTCTCCAGGAAGCTCTCATTGAGCGCCAACTGGTAGAAGCCAACGCCCTTCAAGAACTTCTTCAAAAACAAGCCCAGGATTTTCAAACCCACCAACATAAGGTCGCTGGCACCGCCTATGTCATCGATCTGGCAAAACAAACCTTGCGTCTTCAGCAACACCCATCAGGGGAAGTCCTTGAAACCTACGCCTTAAATGCTTCTCCCCAACGCTTCAACGTAGAAGACTGGGACAGCTGGGGCAGCCACGTTTTATTGGCGGACACCGAAGAAGGACAGCGTCAAGAAGTCTTTGATCGTGAATTGGGCGCACCTTACGGTCTTGTGGTCACCGATAGCAAGGTATATCTCTATAATGAGGGCCGCTTAGACAGTGAGTATTTAGGCCTCTCTAAGCACGCTCTATTCGCAGGCGTCTACAAAGGGAAAACCGAACACGGCCCCTTTGATCTTTACCTATCTCCCAATAAAAAATACCTCTGCTTGAGCAACCGGGGTGCGGGACAACTGCGCGTTTTTAATTTAGAGACACGAACCCTTTCTGAGCCCGTCGATATTCGTGCTGCAGGAAGCAACAGCACCCTCAACGTCGCCATTGATGAAACCAAAGGCCTCGCCTACATCACCGATAACCAAAGTGCAGGACTTTATAAACTGCATTTAGAAACCCTTGAAGTAGAGCGACAACGGGTGGGTTTAGGCATCCTGGGCAATCTGGCCATGGCTCCCACGGGGGAACACATTTTCTTGCTGAGCATTAAGCCCAATGTAGGCCTGCATTATGTCAACACCACGTCCTGGAGCTCCGAAAAAGACATCAAGCTAAAAGGCGAGCTGTTTAAAGCCGACAGCAGTGACGCCTGTGATCTGTTGAGCGTATCTCCTGGCGGCGAGTTTGTGATGGTCATGAGCTACTTAAACAGCCCGGACCCTTTTACCCCCGTGCTCAGCGTAATTGATGCCAAGCAGGTCAAAACCTTACGCCGTTACTCCTTAAAAGACGGTATCAAGCCTTATCAATTGGCCTATACGGCGACCAATGCCGTCGCACCTTATACCCGCAGTTTAGAAGCCCTGGTTCTGGAAGCACAATTAATGGGTCCCCAGGCCATGTGGAATTTAAAACGTGATCTCAGAGCCCAATGGGGAGAGGACCCGGATATTGAAGAAGCTCCTCCTAGTCTTGAGACGGAAGAACCCGACGAAGATAGCACTGAAACCACTGACGAAGCCCCTGCCACAGAAGTCACTGACGACAAGTCCGAAGAAGAGACTTTTCTGGAAGTGGAATATCAGATTATGGATATTGCCACCAGCACAGAGAACAACCCTGATGCGGACACCTTGAATATCACCCCTAAAAAAACAGGGCACATTGTCTTGCCTCCCGAAGCCCGAGAAGAAATCTACGATATTTTACTCAGTACCTTTCAAAAGCAGGTGGATGAAGACATCAGCACCTATGAAGACGTCGTACAACGCCTGAGCGATGCCGCCGAAAAAGCGCGGGTAGAGCTTGAAGACTATGATTCCACCATCGTGCAATTGGACGATCTGTTTGAGGGCCACGGCCTCAAAAGCGTCATTGTACGCGAAGCCATCGTCATGATGCTAGAACTCAAGGAATCGGTAAAGGATCAGGCCCGTCTGGTGCCCCACGAGTGCCCCAACTGTAACCAAAAGCTCCTGGGCAGCTGGGATTGTAATGTGTGCGGTTTTGAGCTTGAAAGCCCAGACCGCGCCAATAAACGGCGCATTGCGTCTGCAGAACCCACCGCAAACTTGCCCCGAGGCCACGTGGTGGTGCCCGATCCTCAGGGGTTACGCATCTTACAGCTCAACCCCTATAAATACGTCAGCTGGAACTTAGATCCGGACCAGCTCTCCTGTGATTATCCTGTGGATACCCTCTGGATGCCCAACGACAATGTCATGGTGGTGGACAAAGACGGCAACCAAATTCTTGAATTGGGCCTCCGAGGCAAGATCTTTTGGCGTTTTGATACCCATGCCAGCCCGTCACATCGCCTGGATGAGCCCGTTAAAATTACGTACTTTTTTCCTGAAGACAGCGGCGATCGTCACTGGCTGATTGTAGACCAGGGGAACCACCGGGTCATCGAAGTCAATCGCCAACACGAAATCATTCGCGAATTCGGCGTACAGGGGATTCCGGGCAGTGAAGGCAGCAACTTACACAGTCCCAGTGATGTGCAGTTCACCCATAACGAAACCTATCTGATTACCGACACCGGCAACCACCGGGTCATTGAGTATAAGAAAAATGGGGGCATTGAACAGATCTTCGGCAGTAAACTTGGGCTCAAATCGCCCACCGCGGCACTGCGTTTGTTCAATGAAAACACCCTGATTCTGGATGCCGGCAATTACCGTCTTTTAGAGATCAACCCCGGCGGTGAAATCGTATACGAATGCACCTACTACACCCCCGATATGGAAAAGGCCTTCCGGGTGGTATCCCCCATCAAAATGATTCGTTTGATCAACAAAGATATTTTGATCATGGACGAAGACAAGATGCTTCAGATTATGCTGCCCGCTCAAAAGTTGGTGTGGCACAGCAAGATCGAAGATCTTGCCTTTCAGCCCAAGGTGGATGCCCCTGAAGTGGTCATTGACGCCGATGGTAACGAGCGTTTAGTGTATAAGGTGGTGGATCACGGTGAAATGCGCCCCGTACGCCTGGCCCAGAAAATTAACTTCAAGCGGATGCAAAAACTGATTGAAGCCCGCTTAAGGGGAGAAATTAACCCCGAAGAAAGCAGCGATGGCAAAAGCCACAATGCCGCCGACAAGCTGCGCGCCCTGATCGAAGATCGCAAATTAGAGTCCAAACGCACCCTGCGCCGTGAACTCACCCTGGACACCTTTCAGCCTTCAGAAATTTTCCAGGCAGAGGACACCGAGCTCAAAGGCTTGCGCCATTACGCGATCGACAAACATCACAATGCGATTATTCGTATCAATCGCAAGGGAGAGGTCAAATGGCACTATGGTTTTGAAATGGGGCAAGCGCTGTCTCGCCCCTACCACCTCACCGAAACCCGACGCACCCTGTTGGTGGCAGATACGGGCAATAACAGGGTGGTAGAAATTTCAAAAACCGACAAAGAAGTGATCGCCGAATTCAAAGGCCCCGAAGGAGACGCCCTGGGAGGCCCCC
Organism: Candidatus Sericytochromatia bacterium; assembly: GCA_964229355.1. Lineage (GTDB taxonomy): Bacteria > Cyanobacteriota > Sericytochromatia > UBA7694 > UBA7694 > CAXRDE01. Next base: position 172,766 of record CAXRDE010000005.1, read on the forward strand.
GTGCTGCCCAACGTTTGAGTTTTGGGCGCACCTTAATTGCTGACCAACGCAACAAACGTTTGGTAGAGCTCAACAACCGCGAAGAGATCACCTGGGAGTTTAAACGCATGGGGCAAATTTCATCGCCCCAATACGTCGAAGAGCTCGAAAACGGCAATATCCTCTTTGTGGACTCGATGCTCAACAGCGTTCGGGAAGTGGATCGCGAAGGCAATTTGCGTTGGTCCTACGGCAGTCGCCTCAAAGGCACAGGCCCGGGCCAACTGTTCGCTCCCGAGTTTGCCACCCGCCTCAGCAACGGCAATACCTTAATCGCCGACACCCGTAACCATCGCATTTTAGAAGTCACCCTGGATGGCAAAGAGGTGTGGCGCTATGAAGGCAATAAGACGTTGCGGCAAAAAATCCTCAACCCCACCCGCGCTGAGCGCTTAGACAACGGGAATACGTTTATTACCTATAACAACGGGCGAGAGCTGGCGGAAATCTCGCCCAATGAAGAACGCGTCTGGTACTTCAAAATGGGCAACGATGTCTTTTTGCCACCCATTAGCAGCGAAAACCGGGGCAAAAAGCAAATGGTCGAAAAAGTTACGCCTTACTATAACCCCATCGAGAAACGCCTCATACGCTCTGCCGAAGAAAAAGCCATGTGGGGAATGGAAGCCCACATTACCCTGATGGAAAACTGTCTTATGAAGTCAGTACGTGCCTCATTGGTCCTTATGATGCTAGAAAAATCAGGAACGGTGGTGAAGACTTTCCCTTCCCCCGAAGAAATTTTGGCAGACAAATTTGGCAAAGAGATCATTATCTCTTTCATTATGGATCCCGGCAAAGATGCTGAAATCGTGGCCGAAGATATCCGCTATATTGGCGAAGTGGAACAGGCGCAAATGGAACGCATTGTTTTTGAAGACACGGTTAAAGTTTGAGCTTAAGGGTGTTGGCCTGGGCGCAAGAAATAGCGCCCAGCCAGCCGGTGACAGCCGTTGCGTTCAAATACGCGTTGCATCGCCACATTGGCGTGCCCGGTGGAGCCAATATAGCGCTTCACCTGCCGTTGTGCCAGGGAAGCCAATCCCCATTGATGCAATAAAGCACCGTAGCCTTGCTGGCGAAAGGCCGGCATCACGCCAAGATAAGACAGGGTGCCCTCTGTGGGCTTATCCTCAAAAATTTGTGGTAAAACAACGCCTACGGCCTGCTCTGTAGGGGTAAAAGCCACCCACCACTGCTCCGCGTCAAAGGCTGCTCCCGCATGAGCCAGCAGCTCTTCGAATTCTTGCTCTGGCTGGGTCGCGGCAGAGGCTTCAGGATCGTCACTGGCAGCCTCGGTTAAATAGGCGAGAAAGGCAGCCTCTCCCAACGTGGCCAGACTCTGCCAGTGCAAGGTATTGTCAGGAAAAGCCAAAGTCTCATCTAACTGGCGCTCATACAGATATTTGCACCGGGCGGTTTCAAACCCCTGAGCAAAAAGCCATTGCAAAATAGCGGGGGCGCGGTGGTCATCGATCATCAGCGTTTTTTCTGAGCTCAGACAGGTGCGCAAAGCCGCTAAAAACAAATCTTGCTGCACAGGATTTACATTCTCCACGCCCTGCCAGGTCTGAATGACCCAACACAAATCGGGCAAAGGGCACAGCACCACGTGTATGCCCTCAGCCCGATAAGACCATGGGGAAACCGTCATTAAACGTTCGAAAGAATATTTAAGATGTCGCCATCCTGGACAATATACTCTTTGCCCTCGGTCCGCACCCAACCTTTGGAACGGGCTTCGGCATAAGAGCCGGCTTCTAACAGTTGCTCTGTAGAAACCACTTCCGCGCGAATAAACCCGCGCTCAAAGTCTGAGTGAATTTTACCGGCTGCCACAGGAGCTTTGCTGTTTTCACGCACCGTCCAGGCATGGGTTTCTTTTTCACCCGCGGTGATAAAAGTGATCAGGCCTAAAATACGATAACCTGTGCGAATCAAGAGATTAAGGCCGGGTTCTTCCACGCCCAATTCCGCCAGAAACTCAGCGGCTTCTGCAGCATCCAGGGTAGCCAGCTCCGATTCAATTTGCGCCGAAATTTTAATGACATCGTGACCTTCTGTAGCCGCGTATTCACGCACCACACGCACCATATCGTTGTCTTCGAGCAGGTGCTCTTCGGCCACATTGGCCACATAAATCACCGGCTTATCTGTCACCAGGCCAAAGTCTTTGGGGATGGGCATGTCGTAGTCTTGAGAACGCACGGGTTTGCCTTCACTCAGCACCTGATAAATGGTTTCAGCCAATTCAATTTTGGCCAGATCATCTTTGGATTTGGCGCCTTTGGTGTTTTTCTTCATGCGCTCTAAGCGCTTTTCTAAGGTCGCCAGGTCAGCGAGCACCAACTCTAAGTTAATGGTCTCAATGTCCCGAATAGGATCCACAGAGCCGTCCACATGCACCACCTGGCCATCGTCAAAGCAGCGCACTACATGGGCAATGGCGTCCACCTCACGAATATGGGACAAGAATTGGTTGCCCAGCCCTTCACCTTTGTGGGCACCACGCACGAGGCCTGCAATATCCACAAACTCTACGGTAGCGGGAATAATCGTGGGTGTGCGATCGCCTTTGGCATATAAAGCCTGTAGTTTAGGGAGGCGGTCATCGGGCACGGCAACCATGCCTACATTTTTATCGATGGTGGCAAAAGGGAAGTTGGCGGCCACAGCACCTGCTTTTGTAATTGCGTTAAAAAGAGTGGATTTACCCACGTTGGGAAGGCCCACAATACCAATACCAAGACTCATATAATACTGTTTTCCTAGCTAAATAAAATCATTCGTGGGCATTATACCGAGAAAGTCTCAGTTACAGACACCCAATAGCCCAATCACCCCTCATATTGTTAAATGTTCTTTAAAAAACAAGCGCCCCACACAAGAACAAAAGTTTAACCCCGATAAAATAGACGTCTACCCATCTATCTTTAAGTAGGATACGTTTATGATTTCACCCACCAATAACTTAGTTAAACTCGGTATCGGTGCCGCCCACCGCATGCGCCTGGAACTGGCTGATCAGTTATTTTTTCCTGTACTGGTAGATAAAAGCAACCCCTCTCAACCCATGCCCGGGGGCTACATCGGCAATCGCAGTGGTATTTCTACCCGTCTGACCGCCGACGGCATTGCCGGTAATACAGGAGCCTACGGAGCTGACTACAGCGCACTGGCGGGAGATCCTATCGCAGCAGTCAAAACCATGACCTCTGATGGCCCCATCTACACCATGCAACGCTATGATGGCAAAGGCATTATTACCATTGAAGATGCGCGTCTCAACGGTGATCTAAACCCGTCTGCACCTCAATACGATTATTCTTCAACCCCACGGTATATCGTCAAAGCCGACGGTATTGTCTATGATATCTTAGCCCTCAAAGGTGTCGATCCAGACCCCGATGAAACCGCAGCAAACGGTCCCTATCAGCACTGGGCTTTTGCAGCCGAAGGACTTCCGAACCCTGCCGGAGGAACCTTTGGCACCGGCACCTATGCTGGTGCCAACAATGCTTACAGGCCCCATAACGACTTCTTGCCTGCCAATATCACCGAAGATATGTATGTGCGCCCTGTGGGCTTGATTTCATTCCGGGACAAGCAAGGTGCCTCTTCAGGTGCGATTCAGGAACAACTGCAACGGGCCCAAAGCACATTAGATACCATGAGCCGCCTCTTACGCAGCCTTCACCAGGAATCTCAAACCGCCTTTGCAAACTTCGTGGTGCGCTAGGTTTTTTAACCCACGCAAACCACGAGAACTTCAAAAATATCCTGGGACACCCGACGCAGATGTTTCACCTGAACACAACTGCCTTCCGGGTGTCCTTTTTGTGTCAGATGATCAATAAGTTGAGTTTGAATCGCTAAACGCAAGGCCTGCGGATCGTCTACCGCTTCAAAAACCAGTGTCACCTGTTGCAACCACTGTCCAGAAGCATCGTAGGTGAGACCTTTTTGCTCTGCATGAACAAAAGTGGAGGTCAAAAACGTGTCTGACGGGATCGAAGCCGTCGACGGAGCGGGTTCATGGCCACAACTTTGTATGGCTGCCAAAAGCAAACAAGACACAAATGCTTTCACCCGGTGTACCCCCTTAGTCATTTCTCATTGGGATCTGTGTTGCTGTACAATACTTCAAACATCATCTTACAGCAAGAGCCTGACCAAGAAAGAGATTCCCATGAGTGATTCCACTGCTGAAAAAATTGAGCGCCTCAAACAAAAGCATGGAGAAATTTTAAAAGGCCAGCCTGCCGCCATTGAAAAACAACATGCGCGCGGTAAGAAAACAGCCCGTGAGCGTCTGGATATTTTATTGGATCCCGGCAGCTTCGTAGAGTTCGATAAATTTTCGGTGCACCGCTGCTCTCACTTTGGCATGGAGCACAAAAAAATTGAGGGCGATGGTGTCATCACCGGCTGGGGAAAAATCGAAGGCCAACCCGTGTACGTGTTTTCTCACGACTTCACGGCCTTTGGTGGATCTTTGGGCGAAGTCTTTGCGGAAAAAATCTGCAAGATTATGGATCTTGCCGTACAAAACGGCACCCCGCTTATTGGCATCAATGATTCTGGGGGCGCCCGCATTCAAGAAGGAGTCGTCTCGTTGGCGGGCTATGCCGATATTTTTTACCGTAACGTTCAGGCCTCAGGGGTCATTCCCCAAATCTCAGTAATTATGGGTCCATGTGCCGGAGGCGCAGTGTATTCACCGGCACTCACCGATTTCACCTTTATGGTAGAAAACACCAGTCATATGTTTATTACCGGACCCGATGTGGTCAAAACCGTTACCGGTGAAGAGATCAGCTTTGAGGACTTAGGCGGTGCCCATACCCACGCCAGCATCAGCGGTGTGGCTCACCTGACTTATCCCGATGAAACCAGCTGTTTAGAGCATGTGCGTTATCTTATGAGCTTTTTGCCCGCCAATAATTTGAGCGGCAGCCCGCAAAGTCCAGCTCAAGACCCTATCGATCGCAGAGAAGATAGCTTAAACACCCTCATTCCAGACAACCCCAACAAGCCCTACGATATGCACACCGTTGTGGAAACCCTTGTGGATGAAGGCGAGTTTTTCGAAATTCAGCCCGATTACGCACCCAACTTGCTTACAGGTTTTGCCCGCATGAATGGGCAGTCGGTAGGTATTGTGGCCAATCAACCCTTAGCCCTGGCCGGCGTGCTCGATATTAACGCCTCTGTCAAAGGAGGACGTTTTGTGCGCTTTTGCGACGCCTTCAATATTCCGCTGATCACCCTCGTGGACGTCCCTGGCTTTTTGCCCGGCAAAGATCAAGAGTACGGTGGCATTATTCGCCACGGTGCCAAGCTGCTTTATGCTTACGCGGAAGCCACCGTGCCCAAAATCACCCTCATTACCCGCAAGGCCTACGGCGGAGCTTACGACGTCATGTGCAGTAAACACCTACATGCCGACATGAACTTTGCCTGGCCCACCGCTGAGATTGCCGTTATGGGCCCCCAGGGAGCAGTACAGATTATTTCTCGCAAAGAAATTGCTGAAGCCGAAAATCCTGAAGCTGCCACGGCAGCACTTACCGAGACCTACAAAGAAACCTTTGCAAACCCCTATATTGCCGCCCAGCGGGGATACATTGACGATGTGATTGAGCCTGCCGAAACCCGTAAACACCTGATTCAAGCCCTGGCTATGAATCAGCGCAAACGGGAGCAAGCCCCGCGGCGCAAGCACGGAAACATTCCCCTGTGAAGCGCATCGTCGTCTTAAAGGGCAACCCCACACCTGAAGAACTGGCCCTTATTGTGGCGCGGCTGCAAAGCACCCACAAGGCCCCTGAGCCCACGTCAGCAAACGCTGGCCCCCTTAGCCCCTGGCAACAGCAAGCCCACAGTGAGCAGCTAGACCGATGGCCCGCCCGCCTGGGAGATTCGCACTGGCGCGTCTAACATGGTAAAGCCCTACGAACTTCCTGTAGAAGACCCCCTTAGCGGTAATCAACGCCGTGTAGAGATTGCGGGCATTCTCTTGCAAAACGGCTGGGATGTTCTGGTCCGGCGGCTGGGGTTGCTCGAAATTATTCCAGGCGGCTGGCGACAGCGCTTTCTCAAACAATCTCTGCTCGAAGAAGAAGACACAGGTCCTCTCTTGCCCGTCCCCCAGGCCGTGCGCAAGACCCTTGAAGAGCTGGGTCCCACCTTTGTTAAACTGGGACAGGTCTTAAGCACCCGCGCCGATCTCTTGCCCGAAAGCTATATCACTGAGCTGAAGAAGCTTCAAGAAAACGTCACCCCCGTGCCCTGGGGACTGATGGAACCGGTCATTTTGCAAGAGTGGAATACCCGCCAGCGCCTCTTAAAACTGCAAAACCCGCAATACGATATGCGCTGGGCCGAGCGTGTTCACGATATTTTTGAAACCTTTGAGACCGTTCCTCTCGCTGCGGGCTCCCTGGGGCAAGCCTATAAAGCCAGCATTATCGAAGAGGGCACACCCGTTTCGGTAATTGTAAAGGTGCAGCGTCCGGGCTTACTGCCCGTGGTGGATGCCGACATCAAAATTTTGCGCGATATCGTCGGCCTGGTGGAGCGCACCCACTGGGGCAAAGACTATAACTTTATGGCCATGGTGGATGAATTCGCGACGGTGATTCGCAACGAATTGGATTTTGTGCAAGAAGCCGAAAATACCGAAGCCATTAAAGCCAATCTGCAAAATTTTTACTCTGAAAAAGACATCAAGACCGCCGATATCTACTGGGAATATACCAGTCAGCGCATGATGACCATGGCCTTCATTGAAGGTGAAAAAATTGAGCTGTTTTTCATTCAAAAAATAGACCAAATTTTGCAATACCAAAAGCGAAAGCCCGGGCAAGCCCGTGACGATATCAGCCGTGAACGGAAGCGTCTGGCCCAGATCATTACCAACGCCTTCTTGCATCAGGTGTTTATTGACGGCTTTTTTCATGCGGACCCCCACCCCGGCAATATGCTCTTGCAACCAGACTATGAAGCCGGGCATATGCAATTGGTGCTCCTGGACTTTGGCATGGTGGGGCGAATTGATCCACGCTCCCGCAGTCTTTTGATTGACTTTCTATTGGCCATTATTCAATTTGATTCCCGTCGGGCCACTGACCGAATTTTAGAGTTTGGCAAAGCCCCCCCCACCATCGATCGCCACGCCTTCGCCCAGGACCTGGACCATATTTTACGCAGCACCCTGGGCAAACCCATCAAAGAGGTGCAGGTGGGCAAAATCTTGCAAGACATCTTAGATATGACGCTGCGCTATCGGATTCAATTGCCCGGCATTTTTATTACCCTTATTCGCGTGCTGATCACCATTGAAGGCATTTGCCGTCAGTTGGATCAGGAGTATGTGCTGATCAAAGCCGCAGAACCCTTTGTGGTAGAAGCTATTAAAAATCAATTTGTGCAAACCTTTACCCTGCGCGATATGGCACGGGTGGGCTTAGAGTTGACCCAATTGCTCAATAGTCTGCCCCGCCAACTGGACGATTTCTTTGTCAATTTAAACTCAGGTCGCCTGCAAACCATCACCGAGCACCGCAACCTGGAGGGTTTAGAGTCGGGCCTACAACGTCTGGGTAACCAAATTGCTGCAGGTATGATCGTCTGCGGCCTACTCATTGCCTCTGCGCTAAGTTTACAGGTCCATCGAGGGCCCAGTATTTTTGGAACCCCGCTGGTCAGCATCGGCTTTTTTGCCCTCACGATTATTTTGGGACTCTGGCTCTTAAACAAAATTAACCAGCGTTAATTTCACAAAAACAATTCTCAATTTGTCACCGAAAAGCAAATCCACCTCCATAAAAATGAGAGGTCTGTTATCATAAGGTAATGGAGTAAATACAGTGACGAGCACGCCTGAAAAGCAGCAAAAAAAATACTGTCTCAACTGCTTCCATATCATGGAAGCAGAGCAAATGCTATGCGAAAACTGCAAATACCTTCAACCCAGCACCTATAACCCCACATATATACGCCCTCCCTATCGGATTCAACAATATATTTTAGGTCGCGTTTTAGGCCATGGCGGTTTTGCCATTACCTATCTGGCTTATGACCGCAGTTTGGGCACGCGCGTCGCCATTAAAGAATATTTTCCCGCAGAGTTTGCCAACCGTGCACCGGACGGTGAAAACATCGTTCCCTACGAGGGAGAACGCGAAACCCTCTTTCAACTGGGGAAAGAAAAATTCATTGCCGAAGCCCGTTTATTGGCCACCCTGCGCAACCCCAATATTATTCGCATTCGACAATTTATTGAGAACGCCAACACCGCCTACTTTATTATGGAGTACTTAGAGGGCCATACGCTAAAAGAGTACATTATGCAAAAGGGGGGACAATTAAGCTGGGAAGAAACCAAAGCTTTATTGCTGCCCATTTTAGGGGCTTTAGAAGAAGTACACTCCAAGCAGTGCTACCACCGCGATATTAAACCCGAAAACATTTATATCTCTCAAAACAAAACCCCCATTCTGTTGGACTTTGGGGCTGCCCGCCAGCATATGTCAGGGGCTACTACAAATCTGCTGGCCTTTGTCACCCCCGGCTTTGCCCCTGCTGAGCAATACTCAGCAAACGGCGTCCAGGGTCCCTGGACAGATATATATTCTCTAGCTGCCACCATGTATTACGCCTTAATGGGCGAAACGCCCCCTGTACCCCAGGATCGGGCCATGGGTGAAAGTGAATTGATTCGTCCCTCTGACAAAGGCATTGAGATTCCGCCTCGCGAAGAGGAGTGGTTGCTCAAAGGGCTCGAAGTCAAATGGAGCCACCGTCCTGAAAGTGTTGCCCAATGGCGCATGATGCTAGAACGCAATTTCACCCAGACCGTGGAGCTCAAAGCCGAAGAGCTGCAAAAAGAAATGGGCATGGCCTTTTTACGCAGTGCCATTTTGCCCCGCTTAACCTTGCGCTTACTCACCCCTGAACAAGAACAAGAAATCCATGAAGCTGCGAAATTTATTGGTCTGAACACAGAACAGGTCAACGGGTTAATTGAGCAGGCTTTATTAATGACCGGCTCTGAACGACGGGCGGCCATTCAAACTGAAACCGCACCCCTGCACAAGATCTCAAATACAGACGCCGTCAATTCCTCGTCTCGGGAACGGGTCGTTAAAGCCCGTATGGAGCAAGCCACACCCACCCCACCGCCTGCTCAGAGTCAGCCGCCAAAGTCAGCGCCCGGCCCCCAAATTCAAGCTGAAGACAGCAATGCCCTGGCCCCTCGCATTCGCAACTCGTTGGGCATGGAATTTGTACTGGTTAAACCCTTTCAGCTCAAAGAAGGCAAAGCCGAATACACCACCTTTAATCTGGGCACAGAACACCGACCTTATCAGATTCAGCTCACCCGCCCCTATTATTTGCAAACCACGCAAATCACCCAGGGTCAATGGCGGGTGGTCATGGGCAGCAATCCCTCTCATTTTCAGGGTGACGACTGGCAACCCGTGGAAAACATTTCCTGGGACGACACCGCTAATTTTATTCAGCGGCTGAATATGCTCAACGAGGGCTTTTACCGCTTACCCACCGAAGCCGAATGGTTTTTTGCCTGTTCAGGCCAGGGTGCTGAAGACCGTTATAGTTTTGGGAGCGATGAAAACCGCTTGCAGGACTATGCCTGGTATGACGCCAACGCGCAGGGACGTCCTCACGCCGTGGGCCTTAAGCGCCCCAATCGCTTTGGCCTCTATGATATGCACGGCAACGTTTGGGAATGGATCGCCGATCGCTTTGGCCCGTTTCCGGTCGGCGAATTTAAAAATCCCAAAGGCCCTGACCGGGGCAACTCACGGGTCATGCGCGGCGGCAGCTGGAATTTAGGCGCCAATTACTGCACCGTCAAAAGCCGCAATTATGAGGCATCTCATTACAAAGCCTCGAATCTGGGTGTACGATTACTGCTAGAGCCCAAATAGCCCCAGGAGGCCCCATGTACCGACACGACAACGCCTTTCAAGAAGAATATATTCCTGAACGCCGGGGGTTTCGCAATATTGCCTGGCTCTTAACGGCCGCGCTGCTGACCGTCTTTATTTGGCAAATTCCCTTTGGCGATTATCTGCTGTACCCCTTTAGTATTTTGGCCACCTGGTTTCATGAGATGGGACACGGGGTCACCGCCATGTTGTTGGGGCAAAAATTTCGTCAGCTGCTCATTTTTCCGAATGGCTCAGGTATTGCCTACCACACGGCCGGTGGCGCCCTCAGCAGCGCCCTGGTGGCCGCAGGCGGTCTTTTAGGCCCTCCCATTGCAGGCGCTGTGTTCATTTTAAACAGCACCTCTGCCAAACGCAGTCAGCTCTTATTGCGTTTACTGGGTATTGTACTACTGGTGTCTACGGTCATTTGGGTACGCACCGCCTTTGGCTGGGTGATTTTACCGCTAATGGGCTTAAGTCTATTGGCCGTGGCTGGCAAAGGCCCCCTGTGGTTACAGCAGGTGGTCATTCAGTTTTTGGGTGTACAGGCCTGTATTAGCACCTATCGCCAGCTTGACTATTTGTTTATGGAGAGTGCCAATGTGGGAGGCAAGCAAATGCTGTCCGACACCGGCCACATTGCAGAAGCTCTGCTTTTGCCCTACTGGATCTGGGGCAGTGCCATCGCGGTGACGTCTTTTGGATTACTGGCCATGAGCCTGTGGCACGTGGCGCGTACGCCCGTTAAAAACACACGGCTTTAAGCATGAATGATGTAGATCAAATACAGCTTCAAATTTTTCAGCGCATGTCTCCGGAGCGTCGACTCAAAATGGGGTTAGAAATGACTACAGATGGACTTCGCATTATGGACTTACGCCTCTGTCAGCAGATGCCTGAAAGTAGCCAGGGAGAGAGAATGGCAGCACGCTTTGAAGCGCTTTATAAAAACGACCTGCCTCCAGATGTGCTTCAAGCTTGCCTTAAAGGCCTTCGAAAGCACTGGAGAGAGCGTTCACATTAACCGGTTATAGGGCGATTTCATAAATACGATGGGTCTGTGTAAGCGAGCCTGTCCTCGACTGACTCTTGCGGTAATGCTCCATTGGCTTGATCATCTAAGAGTGGGAATAATTTTTGCATGGCGGCAGGGTTGCACCACAGGTAGCTTTTCGCACAGTGATTATGCTCGCTCCAGTAGCAAAACGTACGCCGCTTCATTTTTAACAATTAAACAGGCACTTAAACGCACTTAATCAAACAGTGGATCGACAGTGTTGGCGTTGTAATCATCCTGAGGGGGTACCGGAATCGGTGTAGAAGCCGTTTGCGTACGCTCGACTTTGCCTGCACGGGCGGTTTCAGGCAGGGTCGGTTCTATGCCCATTTCTTCGATATCGCGAGCCAGGTTACGCTTTTGCACCCCGGCCAGGGCCGATGGTTGTTGCACGGGCTTTTGCTGTGCCTGACGGGTTGACGTCGGCTGTTGAGGCTGTGTTACCGCAGTACGACTGGGTTTAACGTAGCGCTGGGGCTGACGGCGGGTAGTCTCTTGCATCAACACCCCATTCGATAAGCGCTGATTGGCGGAACGTTTCCAGTCTTCATCACTCAGCACCGCATGATAATGCTTCACCAAATCGGGGCCAATGAGCACCGTAAAGTCGGTGTTCAGCTCACCCACACTGGCATTCACAAACTCGCCCTTAAAGCCCAATTGCTGTTGAAGCTGAGGCAAAATCTGAGACTCTCCATTTTGCGCAATCAATTTGGTTACCGGCGTGTCGTGAGGCGCACGGCGTACACTCACCACACTGTAACCCGCTTCCTGCAGACGGCGAGAAACTTCCCGTACCGTTTGCAAATCCTTGGTGGCATTCCAAATGGCCACGCGATACTGGCGATTGCTATTTTCACTGGCCGCTAAACCATCAGTGGAACTTTCGTTGGGGTCCGGTAAAGAGGCAAAGCTAGAATCAGGAAACATTTGGTTGATCACTTTGCGCATCTGGTAAGGGTTGGGCTCCCAATAGCTGATACCACTGATATTGGCAAAGGTACCGGGCAACATCACCATACGCACTTTGTCACGATCGATGCCCCGGCCAAATTTTGCCAGTTTTACAATTTCGTCACTGGGCAGATCGGTTTCAATGTTTTCATTGAGGTGAGCCAGGAGCTCAGGCACTTTCAGCAGGGTTTGAGGCTGCAAAAGTTTGTCCATGACTGCGCGAATAAATTTTTGTTGACGCTGTACCCGACCAATATCGCCCAGTTCGTCTTTACGAAAACGAATATACTGGTGCGCCTGTTCGCCATTCATGCGTTCTTTCCAGCCCTTGTGAATATTAATGCCCAAATGAGCGGTTTCATCCACATAATACATGTCTTTTTCCACATAAATACGAATGCCCCCCAAAATATCGATGGTGTTCACCAGGCCATCCACTTTCAGGGCCATATAATAATCGATGGGCACCCCCACCAGATCCGAGACGGTGCTTTTGACCAAATCAACGCCGCCATAGGTCATGGCGGCGTTGATTTTATCGTAGTGGTGTCCCGTCAACAGGGTCCGGGTATCACGGGGAATCGAAAGAATATTGACTTCCTGCGTTGCGGGATCCAAACTGGCCAACATAATGGTGTCGGTACGGCTGCGCACACCGGCGACTTTATCGTCCACCCGTTTACCGTAGCTATAATTGTAGTCGCTGCCTAAAATTAAAATGTTGGTACGACGCTGCAGATTACCCGCACTAAACCAACCGGGAATGAGTTCCAGTGGGTTTAAAGCCTGCGTCGTGGTGCCCCCCCCTGAAGAGCCTTTGCTTTCAAGGGTAAAGGGATTCATGGAGAGCCGGGTATCACCCGAAATATTAAAGGTCTGGGCCATGACCCCCACAATGCTTCCAATGGACAGGGCACCGCACACAAAGAGCGTGGCGATGAGGATGCGAAATGCTTTTTGCATTTTCTTTTCTTGCGTTGACACAAATTTAGGCTTTGACATATGCTAATTATCCCGTAAACTTCCCTCAAAGCATAGCATAATCCGCGGGTTTCATATCAGGGGAAAGCAACGAAAAGAGAAAACGATGCAACAACTTCATCTGGCCTTTATTTGGCACATGCACCAACCCATGTACCGCAAGCCCCATAGCCATCACTATATGATGCCCTGGGTGCGCCTTCACGGCACCAAAGACTATCTGGACATGCTGCTGCTGGTGCAGAAGTACCCCCGCCTCAAGCACACCTTCAATTTTGTACCTTCCTTATTGGAGCAACTCGAAGACTATGCCGCTGGCCTGGCCACCGATGACTATCTAATCCTCAGTCAAAAGCCCGTCAAAAATCTTACCGCCCAGGATAAAGCCGATATTTTGGCTTCGTTTTTTGATCTGAACTGGCAACACATGCTATTCCCCTTTAAACGCTACAAGGCCCTGGCTGCTCAGCGCGAAGAAGCGCCTGAAAGCTATCGTGAGCAAGATTTTCTGGATCTGACCACCTGGTTTAACCTGGCCTGGATTGACCCCATTCATCGCGAACAGCGGCCCACCCTGCAGGCCCTGGTGCAAAAAGGTGAGAACTTCACCGAAGCGGAGCGCGCAGAGGTCCTTCATCAGCAGCGGCTGATTATTCAAGACACCCTACCAATTTACCGAAAAGCCTTACAGAATCAACACATTGAACTGACCACAACCCCTTATTACCACCCCATTTTGCCCCTGTTACAAGACACCCACAACGCACGCCGCAGCAGGCCTGAATCCAGCATGCCCCAACAGCGATTGCAAGCCCCCGAAGATGTCCAGCGCCATCTTCACAAAGCGAAAAACTTTCATCACAAAACCTTTGGCCAGGTCCCTCAGGGACTTTGGCCCTCAGAGCAATCCATGAGCCCGGATATCCTGAAGACGGTGGCAGAGGAAGGCTTTACCTGGTTTGCGAGTAGCGAAGGGATTCTTTGGCACTCCCTGGGCATTTGGGGACAGCGGGAGCAAGGCCTACACCCCCATTGCGAGAAACTTTACCGTCCCTACCGCGTTCAGGCGGGAGAACGCTGGCTGACCGTGGTCTTCCGCGACATTTATCTTTCTGACTGGTTGGGCTTTAACGCCTGGAAAGGCGACAACAAAGCACAGGCTCACATCTTTTATGAGGAGCTTAAAAAGCTACAGCGTCACTTGCAGCAAAGCCCGCAAAAACAGCCTTATTTAATCACCATTGCTTTAGATGGTGAAAACTGCTGGGAGTATTACCAGGAAGACGGCAGAATCTTTTTAGAAACCCTTTACGAACTGCTCAATGCCGACGAGAGCATTAACAGCACCACCGTGAGTGATTATTTAAAGCAATACCCCGCACAGGACACCCTTGATCGTCTGTTTCCAGGCTCCTGGATCAACTCAGATTTTAGCACCTGGATCGGTGAGCCCACCAAGAACAAAGCCTGGGATTTGCTGATCGAAACCCGTCAGCTTCTGACACAAGCGGAACACACGCTTAGTCCCGAAGATCGCGCCGCCGCCTGGGAAATGCTGGACACCGCTGAGGGCAGCGATTGGTTTTGGTGGTTTGGCGTGGGACACAGTAGCCGCCATGACGCCCACTTTGATCTGGCGTTTCGCACCTATCTCAAAGGGGTCTATGAGCTGCTCAAGCAAGAAGTGCCGTTGAGTTTGCGCTGCCCCTTAGAGTCTCATGAAGGCAGTGCCCATGGTTTAAGCACCATGCAAGCCTCTCAAGAAGGTTATTAAGCCAAAAAGAAGCCCCTGCGTGAGTACAGGGGCTTCTTTTTTTCTAGCGAGATGAAACTTAGCGCTTAGTTAGCAGCGGTCGTATTCACTTTCGCCATCAAACGGCTTTTGTAACGGGCGACTGTGTTTTTGTGCAGTACGCCTTTAGACTGGGCTTTGTCTAATTGGCTGATGGCCAATTTAGCCAGATCTTCTACATTTTCACCACCGGCTTCAGCAGCACGGAGGGTTTTTTTCATGGCGGTGCGCACGCGAGACTTAACCAGCATGTTGCGCAGGCGGTTGCGCTCAGCAACCTGGATACGTTTTTTGGCGGATTTATAATTAGCCATTGGTTTAATAACCTCTATAATGTCTTTTGTTAGTTTGCGTAATTTAAAGTTCAGTCTTTAAAAGTTAAACGAGGATTTAGGGCGGACTAACGCAACCTTATTTTAACACAAGTCTATCACGAAGGGAAACGGATCATCACACATCTTTTCTGGTCAGCCCCATCACTTCAACCCCTGAGCGTCTTTTGGATAAAAACAATGGCCGCCATGCACATCCCCTGTCGTTACCTTCTACCCGATAAAAACCAGTGGCCCCACCAGCTAAGCTTTCAAGAATCACCTATTCCCCTGGCTCTTTATGGACAGGCCGATCCCCCCACTTATGAAGATCTGATGTTTCTCTTTGATCAGATCACCCGACTTGCCCCCCAGAGTTTAAACCTTCACATCAAAGGTCAACGCTCAGATGATCCAGATCTCTTTTTTTACCATTACCTGTCCCGCTACCTGGACATTCCTTTCACCCTTTTTGACGTTTTTTTTCACGCCCAGCCTCCCGTATTAACCCCGGAGTCCACCCATGTTCCCGGTAACGCCACCTCAGAAAAACCCGAAAAATTCAGACATTTTCGCCTGTATTTAGAAAAAAACCGTTCACCACCTCAAGGTCAGGTAAAGCCATGGATAAGAGAACTTTACCTCTCCTGAATTTTTTTTCGCAAGAAAAACGAAAAAAGTGCATTGTATTATGTTGCCACTCCAGGGGGGCTAAGCTATACTAAGGAATGTCTGAAGCACGCGATTCGAAACTGATTCAAAATCGTCTGTTTTAACAAGTGAGAGCCGTTAGCTCAGTTGGTAGAGCATCTGACTTTTAATCAGACGGTCCCGCGTTCGAGTCGCGGACGGCTCACCATTTGCCCCGTTCGTCTAGAGGCCTAGGACACCGCCCTTTCACGGCGGCGACAGGGGTTCGACTCCCCTACGGGGTACCTATAGAAAAAGCCACCTTTAACCGGGTGGCTTTTTTCATGGAAAAATTATGCAGCAAAACACGCTAAACCCAGAGAAAGCACGCCCAGAAGCCGCTTTTATTTCGTTTTTTTTGCTATGATAACTTCAAACACCTTCAGGGAGTAATCGCACTGTGAACGCATCAGATATCAGCAACCTTGACGCAGCACCCATGGGCCTTAAAAAAATCGCCTGGGCCCAGCAACAAATGCCCGTTTTGCGCCAGCTTCAAGAGCAAGTCAGCCAGGAGCAACCCCTGAAAGGCCTGCGGGTGGGTGCAAGTCTTCATATCACCTCTGAAACCGCTCACCTGGCACAGGTTCTCAAGGCCGCTGGCGCAGAGGTGGCGCTGTGCGCCTGCAACCCCCTGAGCACACAGGATGAAGTCGCTGCCGCCCTGGTGACCCAGGACGTTCAGGTGTTTGCTCGCCGGGGTGAAGACAATGCCACTTATTACCGTCATATTGACGCTGTCTTAGACACCGCTCCCCATATCTTGTTAGACAACGGTGCCGATTTAATCACCGAAATGCACAAACAACGCAAAGATCTGGTACCTGAAGTCATTGGCGCCACCGAAGAAACCACCACAGGCATTGCGCGCTTAAACAGCATGGCCCGCAGCAATTTACTTCAATTTCCCGTGATTTCTGTCAACAATGCCAAAAGCAAATACCTGTTCGACAACCGCTACGGTACTGGCCAGTCGACCTTAGATGCCATTATGCGTTCCACCAATGCACTGATGGCCGGAAAAAACATCGTGGTCGCCGGTTATGGCTGGTGTGGCAAGGGCATTGCCGCCCGGGCCCGTGGCCTGGGGGCCATTGTTACAGTTGTGGAAATTAACCCCATGCAGGCCCTCGAAGCCGCCATGGACGGATTTCACGTGACCCCCATGGAAAAGGCCGCCACCTTTGGCGAGATTTTCATTACCGCCACAGGAGACATTAACGTCATTCGGGCAGAGCACTTCGAAAAAATGAAGCCGGGTGCTGTCTTGTGCAACGCTGGCCATTTTAACTCAGAAATCGAAGTGCCCGCTTTAGAGTCTCTGGCCAAAGACAAACAAGAAATGCGCCCCTATTTGTGGCGCTACGACCTGGGGGATAAAGACGTACTCCTGCTCGCAGAAGGCCGTCTGGTCAACCTGACCTGTGGCGAGGGGCACCCTGCCGCCGTGATGGACATGAGCTTTGCCAACCAGGTGCTCAGCGTCTTACACCTGGCCCGCTTTCACCGCAGTCTTGGGCAACGGGTATATCCCGTACCCCAGGACATTGATGAACGGGTGGCCCTTTTAAAACTACAGGCCATGGGTATTGAGCTCGGCAAACGCACCCAGGAACAAGAGAATTACCAGATGAGCTGGGAAAGCGGCACCTAAATCATCAGCGCAGGCTTAACCTGCGCTGGTATTCTCGGTATCAAACTCTTCAAAGTTGATCTGATCCAGATTAATCACGCTTTCGTCATGACGGGATTGAATAAAATCGGCTTCGTAGGGATAACTGATTTTAGAGTGGTAACGTTGAAAACGAAAATCGCGTCCCAGATAATAACGACGAGCCAAATCATTCTCAGCGACAGCCTCGGAAGGCGCGCTTACAATCACGTTACCGCGGGTCATAATATAGGCCCAGTCCGTAATCCCCAGGGTTTCTTGCACGTTGTGGTCGGTAATTAAAATACCAATGCCCCGCTTTTGCAGATGCACAATCATTTCTTTGATCCCGGCCACCGCAATGGGGTCGATACCGCTAAAGGGCTCGTCTAATAAGAGGTACTCGGGGTTGGTTGCCACAGCGCGGGCAATTTCCACACGGCGCCGTTCTCCCCCGGAGAGCTGATCGCCACGAGACTTTCGCACGTGGTTTAAGCGAAACTCCTCTAAAAGATCGTCTAAACGGGTTTTTTGCTCTTTGCGAGGGACCCCCAACAATTGCCAGACCGCACGAATATTATCTTCGACACTCAACTTACGAAACACAGAAGCTTCCTGGGGCAAATAGCTAATACCCAGGCGCGCGCGTTTGTGCATGGGCAATTTTGAAATACGGCGCTGATCAAAGAACACGTCGCCTTTTTCGGGCACCACAAGCCCCACCACCATATAAAAGGTAGTGGTTTTACCTGCGCCGTTAGGGCCCAGTAAGCCCACCACTTCGCCACGTCCCACTTGCAAGTTGACGCCATTCACCACCCGGCGACGGCGATAGGTTTTTATCAAACCAGAGGTTCGGATCATAGTAGTTCCTGAGCTGTACTCATCATGCGTTTTTCGCTGGTGGGGTCAAAAAGATGCACATGGGAGGTGTTAAACCAGACGGTAATTTGGGTATTGCCTTTTAAATGCATCACCTTAATCGTGTCGGCTTCTGAAATCACGTTCTGCCCGCCGATAGTCATATGCACAAAGGTGCGAGAGCCGGAAGGCTCCACCACATCTACCATCGCATCCAGCGGCTGCCAGTTTCCTTTCTGGGCACGGGTATCTTCTTCCACCAGCGCAATAGACTCAGGACGCACGCCCAGAATCATGTCCTGGCCTTTGAAGCCATCCATCTCTTGAGCCCCGGCAGGACGTTTTAAAGTCAACGAGAGGTTTTGCCCCGACACCTTGACCTGCTCAGCGTCTAACTCAGTGATATTCACGGGGATAAAGTTCATGGCAGGACTTCCAATGAAGCCAGCCACAAAGAGATTGGCGGGAAACTCATAGGCCACGGCAGGGGTGGCCAATTGTTGGATAATACCGTCTTTCATGACCGCCATACGATCGCCCATGGTCATGGCTTCTACCTGATCGTGGGTCACATAGACCGTGGTAATGCCCAGTTTTTTTTGCAAGCGTTTAATTTCCGTACGGGTTTGCATCCGCAATTTGGCATCCAGGTTAGACAGAGGCTCATCCATCAAAAAGACCTGGGCATCGCGCACAATGGCACGCCCCAGCGCCACCCGTTGCCGTTGTCCCCCCGATAACTCTTTGGGTTTACGGTGCAAGTAAGGTTTAATATCCAGCATTTCTGCGGCTTCTTCGACTTTTTGTTTGATCTGCGCTTTGGGCATTTTGCGCAGCTTTAAACCAAAAGCAATATTATCATACACGGTCATATGTGGATACAAGGCATAGTTTTGAAACACCATGGCAATATCTCGTCCCTTGGGAGGCACATCGGTCACATCATGATCCCCAATCAAAATTTGCCCTTCAGTGGCGGTTTCTAAACCGGCGATTAGACGTAGCGTGGTGGATTTACCGCAACCACTACCGCCCACCAGCACCAAAAACTCACCGTCTTTAATATGTAACGAGAGGTTCTTAATCACCTCTGTATTGCCAAAACGCTTAATAATATTCGTGAGTTTCACTTCGCCCATGGTGTGTTCATCCTTTACTATTTGCCTGCATGAATCCGTCGAATCGCAGCCAGATGCTCAGGATAAGTGGCAGAAAACGTGTGGGACCCGTCTCCTCTGGCTACAAAATAGAGATAAGGGGTTTCTTTGGGGTAAAGCACCGCTTGAATCGCTGCTTTGCCTGGATTGCCAATGGGAGTTGGCATGAGCCCTTTATATCTGTAGGTATTATACGGTGAATCGATTTTTATGTCTTCTAAGGACAAACCCTTTTCATCCTGGTGCCATCCCAGCGCGTACTCGGTGGTGGGATCCGACTGTAAAGGCATGCCAATACGCAGCCGGTGCAAAAAGACCCCGGCAATAATGGGGAGCTCACGGTCTAAAAGCCCCTCCAGCTCCACCACTGAAGCCAGCTTAATCGTATCATTCAAATTCAAAGGGTGCCCTGCAGGGCGTTGCTCCCAGAGAGGCATAACCACCTGAGCAAAGCGCTGTAATTGAGCCTCAATCAGTTCTTCTTCAGAGCCACCCAAATGATAAGTATCCGGGAACAGATACCCTTCAAGCCGCTGTTCTGCAGAGGTGCCTTTTAAAAAAGGAAAGCGCTCAAAAAGCGTGGCCTCTGGCTGATTGGCCAAATTAATGTAACGCTGTGAAGACAGATTGTATTGATCAAGATTTTTCGCCGCCTGCTCCACACGGTAGCCTTCGGGAATGGTATAGGGAATTTGTGTGGTTTTACCCATCGCAATTTTTTCGAGGACGGCGCTGGCTGACTGTTCTTTGTCAAAGCGGTAGTAGCCGGTTTTAAGCTGATTATGCCATTGGCGCAAACGGGCATAAAGCCGTGCGGCCTGGGCATTCCGAATAACGCCCTGGGCTTCAAGATCGGCGACCACTTGCCCCAGACCGGTGCCTGGGCGAATCAAATAAACCGCCGCTTTACTTTCCAAAGGAGGTGCCAATTGAAAGTAGAAATAGGCACCTGCTGCCCCAAGAGCCATTATGGCCAGGCCAACAAAGAGCGCAAATGCTCGAAACAACTTGTTCATAAGGGTTTAGTCGAGATAAAAAGCAGTAACCATTTTATTCTGTTCATGGGCGTATTGAATGGTTTGCTTAAGGGTTAAACTGGTGTGATACAAAAAAGCCACCAGTTGCTGACATTGACCGATAATTTCAGAATAACAGAGTTCAGACGCCTGAGATAGGGTCATATTTACCCGTTCAGGGTGTTCATGCACGGTTTTTAAGGTCACCAATTGCTCGCGACTCTCATCGGGTTGCTCTTCAATGGTTTGGGGCAAAATAACGGTTAAGCGATCCGGATTTGCACGTTGTACACCTTTGATCACTGCAAAGTTTGTTCCGGGTGCACCACTGGTAATAATCTGGTGTCCTTCTAAAGCCAGCGCGTAAGCCAGGGTTTCAATAAACTGTTGGTGCGCAAAGGAGACGTGGCGACTGCCAATCAGTGCAATTTTTTTGGTGCCCTGTCCCTGAATAAGCTGAAGTTCTTCTAAATAGGTGTCTACTTTGTTTTCTGTGAGAGTCTTAGAGTCAGACATTTGCTACTTTCCGCCGTCATTCTTGAATATTTGGACTCAATTGTAGCACACTGCCTTACTGAGGCATCAGCCTTTCTAGTGCTATAATAAGCCCATGAGCAATACATATCACTATGGTTACACCACCGACACACAGAAGTCACTGATGCATCACCTGATTTTTCCGGTTGATGCCTGGAGCAAACATAGCCCGAACCCAAACTTTGAATCGCTCAAAGCCCAGGAGCTTCAACCCATTTTGGTCTGGCTGATCCCCATTTTGGTGCTGGTCGCAGGATTTACCCTGGGTCTGGGCTTTTTCTCAAGCTTGTTTTTCTATGGTATTGAGGCCACTATTCTTGCCATCATGGCAAAGCTTTACCTCAAATTAGAAACCGGGCAAGCCATTGAGCTTTTTTTCAACTTCTGGGTCTCCTTTCTCTGCATTGCCTTTATGTTTATGTTCGCCTTTGCTTTGCTTTCTATTTTCATTGATTTTTAACAACACGCCAGGATGGTCTTTTCTATGAAACCCATACATAGCCTCGCCGCTTTTTGTTTTTTAACAGCCCCTCTCTTGAGTGGGTCACTCCCGGCCCAGGCCGATACCCCCGAGCAAGTGAAAACCCTTAAAAACATTCAAATTCACCCATTGCCTGGTCAACTCGACAATCATCCTATGCTGAACAGCAACAGTCCTGAAATTGTTGAAGAATCGGGAATTCTGGTCTCTTCAATCCCCGGAAAATCCCCCGCCTATTTGAGTTACCCCTTTAAAGGAAAATTTGGCCTGTTTTCGCATCATATTGCCAAAGATACCACTCCCGGTGAGCGCTTACTTTACCTGGGGACACTCGTGAGCAATCCCGGCGCGACACCGGTTACACTAGAACTCACAGCAGGCGCATCATACCTGAGCCAACCCGACGCGCTGTTTAAGCCCCTTCCGGCCCTTACTGACAATCCCCAGGGGAAAATTTTTGCGGGCCCAGGGGATCGGGTGACCACAGAATTGCTCGCCGGTACCAGTCCCCTCAAAAAACAGATTTTCACCATTCCAGCCCGCTCAACCCAACTGATTGCCAGTTTGCCCGTACCCACCAATGTAAAAATCCTACCGCCCATTAACGGACGCTCGACGCTGATGTACTTCAACGCTTCTGACAATCTCTACGTCTCACATCTGGCCTTTTTTGCAGAAAAAAAAGGCGGGCAATTTGTGGCCCCCACCCTTGAGGATTACCGAGAACTTCTGAACAGCGGAAAAATGGCAGGCAAGCGCGAACAAGCCCCCACAAACTATATGCGCGAAAAGCCCCAGGGTGGCTTTCGCTATGGTCGCGTCGCTGGCATTAGCCAGGGCTTAACCTGGCAAAGCAAACTCTTTCAGGGTGACCAACTTTTACAGCGACCTGGAGTAGGCGAAACCGTAGGGTACCCCATCTCGGCGGTGTATCTCAAGCGGATGGGTACCGATCAAAATCAAAGTGGGGAGCTGTTGCGCCGTTACCCCGACACAGCCTACCAAAACCATGCTAATTATGGAGTGCGCTACGATATTGAAATCCCCTTACACAACCGCACGCCGAGTTATCAAACCTATCGGATTGGCTTATCTCACCCCGCTGCACAAAACAAGGATGAATTCACCTATTTGTTCCCCCCCAATAAACCCGTCATGTACCGGGGCAGCACCCGTCTAAGCTGGACCGACGAATTTAATCAGAAGCAGGAGCGGCTCAAGCATGTGGTCTTACAGCATGGCCAGGAAGCACAGCCCCTGCACATGTTCACCCTGGCTCCCGGAGTAGACTATGATGTTCGTCTGAGCCTGTACTATCCTGCAGACAGCACGCCGCCCCAACTCTTAACGGTTGAACGTGTTGAGTAGCTTCCATGCGCCCACTGTTTCAAGCCGAGCGTCATCAGCCTTTAAGCGAGGCTGATGACTGGTGCCCTGATACCGTCCGACAGTGGCTCACAACCTGGGGAGAAAAAGCGTTCGCACTAGGCCAACGCAACCCCGTTGGTTTCCCGCTGCATCCGCAAGACGCCACAGATGTGGAATGTAGCCATCCCAGCAGTCTCTATTGTGGCTCACTGGGCGTTTGGCTGGCCCTTGAACGGCTGATGCGTGCGGACTTACTTCCGTCCCAGCCCATGACAGACATTTATGAAAACATTCATACCCACTACCTCCGAGAACCCGACACCGGAGAAGTGGTGCCCTCATGGTTTTTAGGCGAAAGCGCAATTTTAACCCAGTGGTGCTTAAGTCATCGGGCTCCACGGGCACTGCAAGACCGGCTGTATACCTGCCTTGAAAGCAACCTTCAAAATCCGACACAAGAAATTTTGTGGGGAACACCGGGCACCTTCCTGGGCGCCTTGTTCATGTGGGAAGCCACCGCTGAAACACGCTGGCGAACGCTTTGCCAGCAGCATATTGACATACTCTGGCAACAGTGGCAGTGGTTTGATCAGCACGGAGCCTGGCTCTGGGAACAAGATCTGTATGGAAAAACACGTATTTTCATGGGAGCCGGACACGGTTGGGCCAGCAATATTTATGGGCTCTGGCGTGCCGAAACCCTTTTGAGCGATACCCAATACAATCAATTGCGTGAACGCACCCTCAGCGCCTTAAAAACCCAGGCCATCAGTCATGCTGAACACACCGGCCAAACCCATGCCGGGGCCATCAATTGGCCCCCGTTGGCCGATCAAGAAACAGACCTGTTAATGCAATGGTGCCATGGCGCTCCCGGCATCATTTGCGCACTCCAACGGGCAGACTTACCTGAGCTCGATGCCTGGCTTTACAAAGGCGGGCTTAGCATTCTTGAAGCTGGCCCTCTGGTGAAAGGCCCTGGCTTGTGTCACGGCACTGCAGGTAACGGCTACGCTTTACTCTATTTGCACATGCGACTTCAGCGTCGCTTACCCGCTCACCTTCCCCCGGTGCACTGGCTTCATAAGGCCCGACAATTTGCCATGCATGCCCTTCGACAGAGCCAAGAGAATGCGCGGCAGCATCAAATGGAGCGCTACAGTTTATGGACGGGCGATGCAGGCGTAGCCTGCTTTTTATTGGACTGTCTTACGGAAATGCCTCGCTTACCAGGAATCGAAAAATTTTAAATGAATAACCTCAATGAACACATGCAACGGGCCGTTCACCACCATCAGCAAGGCGCATATTCTCAAGCAGAAGAGCTCTATCGCGAGGCCTTAAAGCACTACCCAAAACATGACGCGATTTTAAACCTCATGGCAACCCTGTATGCTGAACAAGCCCGTTACGACAAAGCCATTCCCTATTTTAAAAAGGCCATCCGCTATAGCAAAAACCCCGCACCTTACCAATTTAACCTGGGGGAAGCTTTCTGTCGCAACCAGCAGTTTCAACGCGGAGTGGAACAGTTTCAAAAACTTTTATCGACTCCCCAGGAACCTCAGGCCCGATACGCCCTCGCCAAAGCCTTAAGTCATCTCGAACGCTATGATGAAGCCTGTCTCCACTATGCAGAATGCCTAAATATTCACCTTTCAGAAACAGAACGCGCAGAGCGCCATTTTCGCTACGGTTCTTGCCTTGAAAAAGCCCAACGCTACCGTTCTGCTATCCAGATCTATCGCCAGGGGCTCGTGTACAACCCTCAACATGGGGAGATGCACTTTGCTCTGGCCGAACTGCTGTTTGCCGACAAACAGTTTGCCATCGCAGTGTCTCACTACGAAAAAACCCTGGCCTTAGACCCCCACCACGGAGACGCGAATTTTAAACTGTGGCGTTTATATACCCAGTATGATCAACGCAGCGTGGCCGATAGCTACAGAAACGTTCTTTTAAACCAATATCCCCAACATGCCCAGGGCATCAAATGGCAACAAAACCTGGATTTACCCATTATTCCCCAAAGCATCTCAGAAAAGCAAACCCATCTCGAGCGCCTTCAGGAAACACTGGAGACCCAGGCCTTTGAAATAAGCGATTTGGACACACTGACGCGCTTTGATATTTTCCCTCCTTATATTCTGGCTTACTACGGCCTCGAAGATCGAAGCCTGCGCGAACGCTTTGCTCAGCGGATCATAGAAACAGGAACAATTCCACAGTTTTTGCCTGCCGGCAAGTCGCGACCTGTGCCCCGGGTGGGTTTTTTGGTGACCTCGGGCCATGAGGGTGTGTTTATGAAATGCATGACGGGACTCATTAAACAATTGCAATCCAAACTGGATCTAACCGTGGTTTGCGTTGCACCACTGGGCAAAACCATTTTAAGCCGCGCTTTACCCCACTGTACTTATCTGGAACTACCCAAAGATATTTTGCAAGCCGCAAAGGCTTTGCAAAAGCAAGACTTCGATTTACTCTATTACTGGGAGATAGGTACAGATGCTCACAATTATTTTCTGCCCTTCTTTCAGACGGCACGCAAACAGGTAGCCAGCTGGGGATGGCCAGTGACCAGTGGAATCCCATATGTGGACGCATTCTTTTCCTGTGAGTTCCTGGAGCCCTCCTCAGGAGACTTGCATTATAGCGAACGCTTATACACAGCAGAGCGTTTGCTTACGTTCTATACCCCGCCACATTTCCCGCCACCGATGTCCCGTGAAACCCTGGGGGTAAATCCCGAAACACACCTTTACCTGTGTACCCAAAACCTTCGCAAAATTCAGCCTGAGATGGACCCTTTACTGACAGGCATTCTTAAAAGCGATCCACAAGCCCAGCTATTTTTTATTGGTGATAAACTCAGTCCGTTAAAGGATCGCCTGGCACATCGCTGGTCTCAAGCCGGCTTAGACCTGACCAGAATTCATTTCTTGTCGCGTATGGAAGAGGACACCTATTTGCAATGGGTGCAAAACGCAGACGTCATTTTAGATACCCCTTGCTATACCGGTGGTGCCAACACCAATTATGATGCTTTTCAAGCGGGCACCCCAGTGGTTACCCGAGAGGGCAGCTTACATCGTGCGCGTTATACCGCAGGAGCCTACCGACAAATGGGAGAGACCACCTGCATTACCCACGATGACGAAAGCTATATTCAAAAAGCAACGCAACTGGCACGAGATCCCGAGTACCGTCACACCGTTTCTGAAAGTATTGCACACCATCGGCATCAACTGTTTGAAGACCCACTGGCAGTAAAGGCTTGCATGGGGTTGATTGATCGGATTTTGGAAGCACGTTAATATCAATGCCCAGCTCTCGTCACTTCCACGATTTTGCGGTATGCTAAGACAAAGAAATTATGGCAAAATCACAACAAAAAGAAGAAACGGCACAACTTTCTCCAGAGCAAGTCGTTCGGGACTATGCCCCCCTGGTGTATAAAATTGCCCACAATTTATCTCGCCGCACCGTAGATCCCGTAGAGGATCTTATTCAAGTGGGAATGATTGGCCTGTTGGAGTCTCATCGACGCTTTGATCCCACCCAGGCTGCTTCTTTTAAAACCTACGCCACCCATTTTGTCAACGGCCATATTCGTCATTATTTGCGCGACCGTCAGCAATTGCTCAAAGGCCCCCGCTCCCTACAGGAACTCACCTATCGCGTGCAAATGGCCCAAAAAGAGTTAAAGCAAAAATACAAGCGTAATATCAGCACCGAAGATATTGCCGCCTACCTGGGGATTGAACACGCACAGGTCGATGACGCCCTGAACTATGCTCGCAAGGCCAAAATGCTCTGGCTTGACCAGCAGTACAGCAGCAGCAATGGCGAAGACGAAGCCCGCACCTTGATGGACACCCTTCCCGACGAACAAGGGGGCATGGATCAGCGCATGGACACCCGCATCTTTATTGAAGAGGGGCTCCGCCAGCTGTCAGAGCTTGACCAAAACCTCTTGCGCTTGCGCTACTTCGAAGATCTTACCCAGGCCAATATTGCACGCCAGCTCGACATGTCACAAATGGATGTTTGCCGCAAATTGAAACAGGCCGAAAAGCGCCTGCGCAAACTCTTGTATAGCCCCTCTGAATCTTAAATTTCATCATTCCCAAGGAGTACACTTATGTCTGGACATATGAATGAATGGCTCAATCTGATCATCCGTTGGATGCACTTGATTGCGGGCATTTCCTGGATCGGCAGTTCCTTCTTTTTCATGTGGTTAGACAGTCATCTGGAAGCACCGCCTCCAGAAAAAAAAGACGTCAGTGGCGAACTGTGGATGGTGCACAGCGGGGGCTTTTATCAGGTAGAAAAATACATGATTAAGCCGGGCTGGGTGCCTGATAACCTGCACTGGTTCAAGTGGGAAGCGACCTTTACCTGGATTACCGGGTTCTTTTTGCTGGGCGTTGTGTACTATATGGGCGGAGCCCTGTACCTGATTAACCCTGAATCCACCGTTCCCAAAGGCATGATTATGGCTGCGGGGTTATTGCTCTTGCCCGTGGCCTGGATTATTTACGACGTACTGTGGAATACCCTGTTTAAAAACCAGGCCAAAGTAGGAGCTGCGGTATCTTTTGTGCTCACCATGGCCGCTGCCTATGGCCTGAGTTCTATCCTCAGTGGTCGCGCCCTGTTCATTCATATTGGCGCCATGTTTGGCACCCTGATGGTGACGAACGTGTGGATGCGCATTTTACCGGCCCAGCAGCAAATGATTGACGCCACCCTCAAGGGAGAAATCCCCGATTACTCCAAAGGGGAGCGGGCCAAACAACGCTCGGTACACAACAACTATATGACGCTGCCCGTGTTGTTCATGATGATCAGCAACCACTTTCCCAGCACGTACGGTAACACCTACAACTGGGCTGTATTGGGTGGCATGATTCTAGTAGGCGCAGGCATTCGACACTTTATGAACGTGAAAACCCCCTTCAGCCGTTTTACCCTGAGCGCAGCCATTGCAGGGGCTTTTGGTCTTTTCTTTTATACCTCGCCTCCCACGGCAAATTCACAGGCAAATTCTTCGGCCCAATCCTCAGCTCAGGCCGTAGATGACAAAGCGGTGAGTTTTACTGAGGTACAAACCGTCATCCAAAACCGTTGCGTGAGCTGCCACTCGCAAACCCCCACCGATGACGTCTTTAAAGTGGCGCCGCTGGGGGCCATGTATGACACACCAGAGCAAATCAAAGGCTATGCCGATAAGATCAAAGCCCGTGCTGTGGACGCCAAGACCATGCCCCTGGGCAACAAAACCCAAATGACCGACGAAGAACGGGCCTTATTGGGGCGCTGGATTGACCAGGGAGCCTCTATTGACTAGCGCACCAGGTGACTAGGGCGTCGTCGCCAGGAGTTCGCATAAGCGCTGCTGGGTCTGTATGGCTGCCCCATAACTTGTGAAGTGATTCATCAAAAACGAAAAGATGATCACTTCATTTTTTTGGGTATAAACATAACCTGACAGGGAAGATACCCCGTTAATAAAGCCCGTTTTTGCACGCACACGACGCTTCAACAAAGGCGTGTTCATACGTTTTTTCAGGGTGCCATCGACACCGGAAATAGCCAGGGATCCCATAAAGTCTACACTGACGTCAAATTGTTGAAACATGTATTCTAAGACCCGGCTCAGGGTCGTGGCGGTCAAGCGGTTTAAAGGCGACAGACCTGAGCCATCCGCAATCACCAGGGGGGTGTTGGGGTCAATGCCCACCTGGCTGAGCAAAAAGCGGTCCTTAATGACCTGCGCCCCTTTTTCAGCGGTGCCCGGCGCACCGATAAAATTAGCGCCCATAAACTTCAATAGATTTTCTGCAATCAAGTTCACACTGTCTTTGTTAAGACGGGTCACAATATCTTTAAGGGGCGGTGACAGGGTAGAAGCCAAAATCGTAGCTCCGGCAGGCGTTTGCCCCTTTACCACTTTGCCCTGCAATTGAATTCCTTCTTGCTTCAACATGGACTGAGCCACATTGCCCACATACAAACCTGGTTTATCTAAGTTGATGTTTTCGCTTTCCGTACGGCCCCGTAGGTTCACCTGACCTGAAACGATAATTTGATTGCGGTTATTGACCCACTGACGGGAGATTTTAAGCCGTGTGGCTCCGGTGGTCGTTCGGGTTTGATTGACGATATCAAAGAAAGTGTTTTCAGGTTTAAGACGGACGTTTGCCGCTTGTCCCAGTTGTCCGGGCTTGACTTGCACAGCCACCGTATTCAGATTTAAAGACAGCGCTGAAATACGGGCACTGTAGGCCGCTGCGCCATAGGTGTCCTTCCACCCCTTACCCCGGGTTTCCTGATCAAAAAAAGTATCGTCCACGTACAGATTACCGGTGATGCTCTCCACCCCAGCAAAGCGCAGCTCTTGTACGAGTTCACTTAAGCGCTCGTCATCCAATACCGGATCGCCATAGCCTTTGAGGTAAATATCCCCATTTAACACACCGCCCCGCAAGCGGGCATTGCTATACAGCGTGGTCTTGAAGCGAAATTCAGGCTTCAGCAAGTGCAAAGCTGCGGCAGAGGTAATCACTTTCATGTTCGAGGCTGGAATTAAGGCCTTGTCCGCGTTTTTTTCAAACAGCACTTGCCCGGTTTTCATGGACACCATACGTACCGCTGTATTTTGAGGGGAAAGCCCCGCCTGATTCAAAATACTTTGCGCAGTACTGGCCTGAAAAGCCTGGACAGGTAGAGGCCCAATAAAAGTTAGGGAGCAGACCAGTGCGCACAGGGAAGTCATTAAAGGGTTTTTCTTAAAGAAATGTAACACGGAGCCTCCACTGAGCCGTCAAGATTGTTAGAATTATATGTCAAATTCGTTGTGTTGCGTTGATATGTGATTCTTTTACGCGGAAAAAACACAGGTTTAACGTATGATAAATGAGACCTGCTTATCAAAAGTTTGTTAAACTTGCGATTTGATGTTAAATTGTAGAACAGCAGGTTTTTTGTAACCTAAGCACCTGTTGATGGCGAGGTAAATTCATTTGGCTAAGGATAATCCGCTGCAATCGTTACGGTTTTCCAGCGCGCGTCCTCTGACTTCAGAGGACCTTAAAGCCCTTTATTATATTCATGACCGTGTTGCGCAAACGTTAACGGAGATCTTGTCTGCTGAGCCGACTTCTGCGGCCACCTGGCAAGTGATCAGTATCGAGCAAAACCCGTTTCAAAAGATTTTGAGAAAGTATCCGCGAGACTCCGTCTGGTCCTTACTGGGCTTTGGCGAATCTCTGGTAGGGGGCGTTGCCCTCGTTATTGAAAAAGAGTCGGTCATCTCAATGGTGCGTCAGGCAGGAGCAGACCTGGCTCCTGAGTCTGAAGATGAAATCACCGAGTTTGAGTTGGGACAAATTGACAATCGCATTCAACAGTTTTCGGAAGCGTTTTCAACCATTTGGGGTGAGTATCACCCACTCAGCTTACAGCTGGCCACCTTCCCCAACACACCAACCATTGATGAGTTCCGCAATCTGCTCATGGGTCTCAACACAGAAACCCCCTGTATCACCATTACCTTCCAGGTGAGCATGATTGCCCGAGAAGTTCAAAAGGCATCACTCATCTTCCCACAACCTTATCTTGCCCCGCTGTACCATGTACTGCAATCGGTCAATGAGACCATGGTTGAAGAAGGCGACTTTGAACAGGTTCAAGAACGTATCGGTATGGTAGACGATATTACAACACCTGTGGTGGTCGAGCTCGGAAAAACCCGCATGAGCTTTTCTGATATTCAGAATATGGAATTCAATGACTTTATTATTTTGGATCAGACCATTGATGCGCCACTTCGTGTCAAAATCGGCAAGGACACCCAAATGAAAGGCTCTCCTGGCACCACTCCAGATGGCCGTTACCTTGCCGTACAAATAATTGAATAAAACAAGAGAGAAAAGAGTTGTTGACCTATGTACCAGCATGACTCGTCCCTGGACGACTTGTTGCGTCGGCCCATGCTAATGGCCACAAACGACGACGAATACGAGTACGAATACGAAGATGATGAGTTTGATGACGAAGAGGATGATCTCTTCGGTTCAGACGTTTTGGCGGCTGCACAAGCCGAAAAAGAAGCTGAAGAACAGGCCGCAGAAGCTTTTGCAGCATCTCTGTTGGGAGGACATCCCGAAAATGAGGTTGTTGAAGAAGAAGCTGCCCCTGAACCACCCCCTGAACAAAGCAAACTTTTCTTAAGAAGCGGTGTTCGCCGCAACTTTTTAGGTTATGGTGCCGTTATTTTAGCGGGCTTTGGTCTGCTCCTTCTACTGGTGCTCTTCGCCGTGCGCGCAGGACTCAGCTCTGTCATGATGCTTTTCACTCTGGGCCTAGTGGTCGGCCTGGTTCTCTCTGTTTATCAATTGGTCTTCATCTATAACAACTTCGATCAGTTCACCGTGAGCCTCAATGTTCGCCGCTTTTTCCGCTTCTTTCCCGAATTGGTCGTGGTGTCTCTTGTACTGCTCGGTCTGGGCTTTTGGAATATCTCAGGTATGGCGAATGGCACCCCCTTTACCTTATCTGGCAAACCTTTAAACGCCCCCCAAACCGCTTCTCTGTTTGAAGAGAACCAGGAGGAGACCGTATACTCTTCTTTTAAAACTGCACAATTAAACAAAGAAGAGGCCCTGAATACGCTGGGCGGTTCTGTGGCTGCTGCCGGTGCTCAAAATGGTAAAGCCCCCGGTGAATATGTGGAGCAACCTGTGGCGGGCGCAGCCGTCGCCGGTCTTGTAAAAGACCTGCCAGCCGATGCCATTCCTAACGTCCCCACCGAAAACACCGGCGAAAGCCCTCTGCGCAACGATGATCCTTTGATCAACAGTGTATTTTTAGGAGGAGCACTCTGTGCTGCCCTGGGCTATGCGTTCGTGCTGGGATTGGCGGGTATGATTTTTGGTCTTATCCGTTCTTTTGACACACCCTTTTCTGAAACCAAGCAAGAGATTTTCAACATTGAAACCGGTGAAGTGACCACAAACACCCAACCTAAAGCCCCTATTATGAAGCCCCTGGATTACATCTACCGGGGATTCATTGGACTGGGTTATGGTGCGTCCCTGGGCTTTTTGCTGGGCGCAGCGGTTATTTTACCCTTAAACCTGCTTTTCAAAGGTCTGCTGGCAAACGACAATGTTCGTCCCCTGTTGCAAACCTTTGGTCTGTCTAATGTTCCTGATATGGCCTTTAGTAACGGTTTAACCCTGGCGGCAATTATGGTTCCCCTGGTGTTACTCGTGGTGGCTAAAATGTCTCCTCAAGGTAAGTCCATGAGCGAGTCCGTCATTTTGGATCAGTATGTTATTAAGCCTACAGGACGTTTTGTAGCCCCCGATCAACTGGTGGGAGGCAACCTGCCGAATCCAGCCATCGTGAACTTCGGTGGTGCAGGTATGTTAATTCCTGACGATGAGTTAGAAACCGAGCTAGCCAACGATCGCCTGATGGACGAACTGGCCATGGAAGATGACAACCTCACTTCAGAAATTATTGAGGAGTTTGGACGCGACTTTGAAAGTGTCTTTGGCATCGATACCCGTGAGCTGATTACACAGCCCAAGGGACGTCAGAGCAGCTTCGTGGATCGCAAGCAGCTTTCTACCGCCCTGGACGAGTCCTTCGGCGAATTGGGCAATGTCCCTGTAGAAGTCTCTGCAGAACTGGGCCAGGCTACCCTGGATATTACCGAGTGGCTCAACCTCAAAGAAGGAACCCTCGTTTTGCTGGATAAGCCCGCAGACGAAGAAATCGATATCCTGTTCAACGGGGTTCGCAAAGGCAAAGGTCAACTGATTGTGTCAGAAGACGCATTGGCTGTCCAAGTATCTAACACCAACTTTCAGCGCCAGAACGGCAATGGAAGTGGAGCAATTATTTAGTATCGCGTGATCCATTAAGAGGAGGCATTCACCCGTGGGAGATTTACAAACCCCTAAAGCCAGCCGCAAAATGACGGTTAGCCCTGTAAAATTTGCCCCGCTTGTGCGGGACTTACCAACGTCAGCTGTAACCGGCGTTCTGGGTAATCTAGAACTGGTTAAAGACGTTAAGATGGACGTGACCGTAGAACTCGGCCGCACCAACTTACCTTTAAAAGAAGTTCTTCAGCTCGAAGACGCTTCTGTTATTAAACTGGATCGTCTGGCCGGAGAGCCCGTTGATCTTCTCGTCAATGGCCGTCTGATTGCACAGGGTGAGGTCGTGGTTATTGGTAATAATTTCGGCGTCAAAATCACCCGCGTCCATAAACCCCAGGGCGCTCAAGCTGCCGGGGCAGGAATGGGCGATGATATGATGATGGACGCCGGCTTTGACGACGGCGGCTATTAACGCCTGAAATGGAACCTTTTCAATTTGACTACCTGGGCTATATGAAAAATATGGTCTTCCTGATTATTTTGATGGGAGTCCTGGCCTATGTTCTCGTAAAATTGAAAACCCGTGATGGCATTTCTGGGAGTAATCCACTTTCTCTTGGATTGCGCAACCTCTTCGCTGCACCCACCCAGCGGAGCCAGACCAACCACATTGAGGTGCTTGAAAAAAAGTCTCTTGAACCTCGCAAAAACATTTATCTGATAAGGATATTTGGAGAACAGTATTGGTTGGTGGGTACCACTGATACACACATCGAATCACTGGCACAGCTCAAGGCCCCGGGACATCACCCAGAAACCCTGAGCCAAACCCAAGAACAAGCAAACGCGTTTGCGGATTATTTGACACAAAATGAAGCATCTTAAATGGATTAAAATCAGCACCCTTGTAGCAGTGTTTGCACTGCTACTTTGGGGTGCTATCGACGTTATGCCTGCACTGGCGCAAAGTACAGCTGGGCCCTTACCCACGACACCGGTTCCGCCGATTAACCCCACGGGCCTTCTGGATACGATTGATTTGCGCGAGCCTTTAAAACTCAATGAACTGGGATCTCCCTTACAGCTCATTGTCTTTATGGCCATGTTAACGGTTTTGCCTTTTCTCTTTATCATGACCACGTCTTTTATCCGCACGGTGATTGTTTTGAGTTTTTTGAGAACCGCCATGGGGACCCAAACCAACCCCCCAAACCAGGTGGTCGTAGGTGTCGCCATTTTCTTAACCCTGTACACCATGTCACCGGTGTGGGATAAGATCAACAATGACGCGATTGTGCCCTACTTAGACAATAAAATCACTCAATCCGTGGCCGTTGAGCGGGCCATTACCCCGCTAAAGACCTTTATGCTCAAACACACCAGCAAGCAAGAATTGGGCTTTTTTATTCGCCTGGCGAACCAAAAGCAGCCCCAACGGCCTTCAGACGTTCCCTTGCAAGTGGTGGTTCCCGCGTTTATGGTGTCAGAGTTAACCACAGGCTTTAAAATGGGCTTCGTGCTCTTTTTACCTTTCTTGATTATTGACCTTGTGGTCGCCAACACCCTCCTGGCGCTGGGGATGATGATGTTGTCTCCTGTTACCATTTCATTGCCCTTTAAAATTCTGGTATTTACCCTGGCAGACGGATGGTTCTTGATTCTTCAGGCCATTGTCACCAGTTTCAGGATATAAGCTATGTCACAATCCCTTATCCTCACCCTGGGCCAAGAAGCGGTCACCTTAATTGTACTGATGTCTTTACCCATGATTTTAACGGCCATGTTGGTGGGTCTGACGGTCAGTATTTTACAAGCCGTTACCCAGGTTCAAGAACAGACCCTCAGCTTTGTACCCAAAACCATCTGCGTATTTACCATGCTGCTCCTGGTTAGCCCCTGGCACCTGACAACCCTGGATCAGTATATGCGACATCTGTTAAATAATTTACCCGCCTATTTGGGGCGCTAATTCGTGGATAATATCGTACTCTCTCTGGCGCATTATGTGCCAATCTTCATGTTGGTGGTGGCGCGCACCATGGCGCTCACGATACAGGCTCCCTATTTAGGCACCCAGACCGTTCCCGGCATGGTGAGAGTTGCAATTGCCTTATCGCTTTCCTTTTTCTACTTACTGGGCAACCCCAATCTGCCGACCGAATTACCAGCAACCCTCTTGCCTTATATTCTTTTATTGATTCAAGAATTTTTGGTGGGGATGTTGTTTGGCTTTTGTGCCAATATTATTTTGCTCGCTATTCAAGCGGGGGGCGAAATCATCGACGTGCAAGTGGGCTTAAGTATGGTGTCGCAATTTAACCCGCAAACCAAAGCCCAAACCACCGTTATCGGTAAACTCATGTATCAGCTGGCCCTGATCGTTTTGATTTCTTCGTATGCCCACCTCTTTATGCTGCGGGCTTATTTCAAAACCTTTGAAATTATGCCCATTGGTACCTTTTCCTTTGCCTCCAATATGGCCGTGGCAGAATTGGTTAAAATTACCTCTCAGCTCTTTGATCTGGGGGTACAAATTGCCCTGCCCATTATTATCGTTATCTTTGTAGTGGACTTTGGACTGGGGATGATGAACCGTGTTGCCCCCCAGATCAACATTCTGGAACTCAACTTCGCCATGAAGCCCACTACCGGAGCCATGCTCCTTACCGTTATTTTTGCCACCCTGTTATCGGTCATGGAAGATTTTTCCTACCGCATGTCTGCCAACGCCCAAAATGCAGTAACCGCTGCGGCAGAAGGTATCCGATACCGCCAACAGAACGAAAACGCCCGCTTCCAAGCCCAGCTTGAGAACGAAGGGGTGCCCGAAGATTTTATTATTTTCAAAGGATTGCCCGATCGCGGTCCAGTAACTCCCCCGGCAGGCACCCTTGAGCCCATGGCTCCGGGCCTTGATGAGTAAATGCGCTACCGCTTACCCGATGACCAATATCCTCAAAATCGTTTTAGCAAAGCCAAGTTGATGGGCTCAAAATGGACAGCCTTGCCCTTGCAGCAGCAAAAGTCAGGGGTCCCCTATAAACATTTTTTGGTATTGGGATGGCTTGAGCGCCAGCTGGGCAAGCCACAAGAGATACTTGAACTCGAAGCAGTGCTTACCCGAGAAGTGTATGAAATTCCCTATCAGGCTTTAAAAAACGCTGAGCACTGGAAAATGGGCTGGCACTAAGACGCAGCATAAGCCTCACTCACCTGAAAATAGACGTAAAAAAACCTCCGAGTATTCGGAGGTCAAGGGGGGGAATTTAATACAAGTGCCGTAGGAGGGACTTGAACCCTCACGTTCGCAATGAACACTAGAACCTGAATCTAGCGCGTCTGCCAATTCCGCCACCACGGCAGCTGAAAGCAGTATATCAGGAGTATTTCTACAGTGTAAATCCTATAGAAATCCTTTTTTAGCATTTTTTTAATTTTGCTTTTGCAATTTTTTGAAACACAATGCTTACAATGCCTTTGGAGGTTTGCTCATGTGCCCCTTATTCTGTCCCCCCGCCCTGGGTCGGGTCTTTTATCCTTTGCTCCCAGGTTTATTGGCTCCCCGGGCCTTGTCTGTTCGCTTAGACATCTATAACACCTACAGTACCCCCCATTGCCTTGTGGTCAAAGGCAGAGCCCTGGAACGCAAATCCACGGACGTGCCCCTCACCATTGCGGACAGTTGGTGGACCAACCTGAAGCGCACCTGGCACGCCCTGGAAAGCGACGAAATCACAGATCTGGATCTCTTAATCACTTGCGAAGGCATGGAAACCGCCGTCACCACGGACAGTGAAGGGCTCTTTCGCGCAGAAATCAAACCCCACACGCCCCTCTCTCCGGGAT
This sequence comes from Candidatus Sericytochromatia bacterium, assembly GCA_964229355.1. Classification (GTDB taxonomy): domain Bacteria; phylum Cyanobacteriota; class Sericytochromatia; order UBA7694; family UBA7694; genus CAXRDE01. The sequence continues at coordinate 209,368 of CAXRDE010000005.1, forward strand.
GTTACCCGGTTTCGGTTCGTTTACGCCCGCCGAGTTTTCACCAGAGCAGCGCTGCTGAAGGACACATTTTCGTATACCCCGTAGACGAAACAACCTGGGGCGTCGTTTCTGATATTGACGATACCATTCTAGAAACCCAGGTGACCCGCAGACGCAACATGCTCAAAGGTCTCTTGTTCAGTAACGGTTTGACGGCCCGACCTATTCCGGGCATGGCGGCGGTTTATCAGGCCCTGGCTCAGCAAGGCTTCGGTTTTCACTATCTCTCCGGGAGCCCTATCAATTTGCATCAACGTCTTCGCGCCTTTTTAAAGCATCAAGCCTTCCCTGACGGGTCCATGGATCTTCGACACTGGGGTTTAGGACCTGACACGGACGCGATTCTCTCTTCAAGCACTTATAAACTCAAGCGCTTACAAAAACTATTTCAGTGTTTTCCCCACCGTCAATTTTTATTGATCGGTGATAGCGGAGAAAAGGACAGCGAGATTTATCTCACACTACAACAGGCCTTCCCTCGTCAGGTTCTGGGTATCGCCATTCACTGGGTCGGAGATCTCGCACCGCCCCAAAACACAGAGATCTTTTATTTCCGCCAGGCAGCTGAGCTACAAGACTTTATCAAAACCCTGAACATCCGCCAAAAGCACCCGGCTTAACCGATACTAAGGCTTAACGTAAGGCCGCAGAAGATCGGTCACTGAATTCTTTTGTTGCTGGTACTCCGCATCGCAGTTACGGCCACTCACCACCGTTTCACGATACAGAGCGGCAATCGTACGGTTGTTTAAGACCCCTGCTTCCCCGCCAGCTCCCCAACACACCAGGTTAAACATACGTTGAGGACCCACTGCGTGTTCATCAGCCCAGCTATTTGACAAACCCGAGCGGTAAAGATCAAAGAAATTAATGCCGGCCAAAATCGCGGCCCGAGATGGCGCTCCCCCTTCAATCAGCAAAACCGTTGCCAGGGCATCAGCAGCATCCTCTTCGCCCCCCAAAATGGGCAAGTCAAACTGATCAATAAGCGCATGGCCCAGTTCATGCAGAAAAATAAAGCGAAAAACCTCAAGAGCGTCCTGGGCACTGAATTTTTCTTGCAAGCTGCGGTACATTTCGTAACATAAGCCAATGGTCGAAGTGCCCGGACGATAATAGGCATTGGCAAAGCCGCAGTCTTCAAAAACCAGATTCACATCACCTTTGGGCAAGATGTACTGGGCGTTCAAGGCCTGAGCCAGGGTTTTACCCATGGTTTCGAGTTCAAAAGTCATTTCGGCTCCAAATTGAGACGGCTGCATTTGCACGCGAAAGCTCCCCGTATCTTGCAAGGCCAACACCCGACGCCCGGTGGTGGCATCAAATTGTGCAGGCAAAAGGTTTTGACAAGCCGTTAGCGTCATCCATCCCCCACCCAGGCAGAAAAGGAAAATTAACTTGAATATACGCACTGAATGACCCTTTCTTACAGATAGATTTCGGCGTGGGGCTGCACAGTCCAGACCCACAGCATGGCTAAACTTAAGCATAACCCTGTCACCAGGGCTACCGTCAAGTATCGAGAAAACCCTTTTAAGGCAGTAACCGGAGGCAGGTAAAGCACAAGCGGTGCCAAAAGGGCTGTCCAAGCCAGCCAGGCCACCGGCGACAGACTGGCAAATAGGGTCACATTGATCCAGAGCATGGCCAAAAGCCAAACCTGTGAGCACACCAGTCCGGTAGAAAGCGCGGGGTGTTCCCGGAAATGACGGGTTTGAAAAATAAGTGCTGTGACCCCCTGAATTCCCGCCAGAGAAAAAGCGGCCTGGGCATATACTGCGCTGCTTCCCATTAAAAAGAGAACCCCACTGCCCACACTCATCAGTCCCATCACCAGGGGCCAGACTCCGGCATGGGCAGATACCCGCGCAGACGCAAAGGCGACTCCCACGAGCAGGGGCAGGCTTATTAACACACAGCCCCATAACCCGATATAGAGCACTGCCGTCGACGTATCTTGCCAGGCATATTGACGCAAAGGTGCGCTGAGAAGAAACACGTAGATTAAGCTAAGCCCTAATCCAGCCATAAGACGTCCTGCGGAAAACAAACCCTGGCGAGAGTGAGGAGCAAAGAGAGCCAGCAAAGGCAGCGCATAAATCCACCAGGCCGAGGGATCGGTAGGTGGGAAACCCGGAAAGGCCCTTTGATACAGCAACATATCTCCACACCAAAAGCCAAGCAAGGCGGCCAGTCGCAGGCATACAACAGGCTCCAGAAAGCGCAGCAGTAAAAAATAACAAAGGCCACAGCTTATCAGGGTGCCGCCAAAAGGCAGGAACAGTGGATAAACCGTGGCCATTGCTTCAAAGCGCAAAAAGCTTATTGCTTAACGCCTTCAAAGGCCAACATAATATCTACCCGATCGCTTAAACCGTTGGGCAGCATATATTTCATGCCAAAATCGCTGCGATTAATGGTGAGTGTGGCTTCACCCCCCAGGCGGTATTCGCCCTGCATGCCTTTGCCTTCACCGGTCTTTGTGAACTTGAACTTAACGGGCTTGGTCACGCCATGCAAAGTCAAATTGCCCAATACTTCATAGGTGGTGGCAGAAAGTTTTTTCACCTGGGTACTTTTAAAGGTCAAGGTGGGGTATTTGGTGGCATCAAAAAAGTCAGGACTTTTTAAGTGCTCATCACGCTTGGGATGATTAGAGTCAATACTTGCGGTGGGGATTACCACTTCGACTTTGCTATTGGCAGGGGTTTTATCGTCGACCACCACCATGCCTTTCATATCTTTAAAGCGGCCATATTGATAACCCACATTGAGATGTTTAATTTTATACAACGCGTGGGAGTGTACTGCGTCAATTTCATAGGTGTCTGCGGCAAAAGCTGCGGCAGGAGAGAGAACGGCTGCCAACATAGCGGTTTGCAAAAAGGTTTTGATTTGTTTTTTCATAAAGAGAATCTCCTGGTTATTTATTTTAACATCAAAATAATTCAACATTCTTACTATCATACGCGCTTCATGGCACTTCGTCAATAAGAGAAAGCGCCAGTTTCCGCCCCGCTTGCAAAGCCCCCTGGATCGAGGCTGTTTCGGTATAATCACCGCCTACAAAAATCCCCGGTGCAGGTCCCAGCGGGGTACGCGAAGGGCGCTGTAAGCGGGGAGGCCTTTGTTGAGGCAAGCTCTCTGGTAAAAACATATCCGATAGAAAATGCCATTGCCCATTGCCACCAAACCACTGCCCCATTTGGGTCTGAATCGCCGCCAACAGCGGTGTCAAGGGCAGTGTCTGATAAGGTCCCAAAACACTCACACTGATAAGATGCTTCCCCTGGGGTGCGTAAGCGGGTGACACCTGACTCAGGTTTACCAAATGATTCACAGGCCCTGTGCCCATACCGTTCAACACCAAAATCGGCGAGGCCACCGGCTCCTCTTCTGCAACAAAATACAGGGTACGACTGCCCTGAAAGGGAACGGGAGGCACGCGATTGCCTAAAATATCCTGAGCCTGCCGGGCATCGGTCGCGATAACAAGCTGTCTTGCCTGAACAGTAATGGCCTGGCCTTCCCGTTGCAGAGTTAACGTATGCCACTGTTGTCGACCATCGCCCTGGGCAGTAAGCTGCTGTAAAGCACAGTGGTACCATAACTGCTCAGCAGGAATCCATCGGGCCATTTGCTCAGGAATTTGCTGCATGCCTTTAGCGGGCAACACAGCACGGCCTTCGGCAAACATTTTCATCACAAAATAAAACATGGAGGCGCTGGTCGACAATTCAGGGTCTAAGAAGACCCCGCCTAAAAAAGGTTGAAAAAACTGTTGAATAAATGGCTCAGAGAACCCCCAGCTTCGGAGTGCCAGCGCGGTGGAAAGATCGGCCTGTTGGGAGAGGGAGTGCATCAAAGAATCGAGGGAGTGCTGTTGCACATAGCGACGCAGGTTCAAAATTTTAAGTTTGTCCAAAGGGGTGCCCACCTGAGCTAGCACGGTGGCAAAAATATCCTGGGGTTTGCGCAAGGGATCGCCAAGCAAGCAAGGGCCCTCTGGCAACATGATTTGCGCCCCGGGATAAAAGGCCTGGAAGTCCAGGGCTTCATAATCAAGCCAACGCCGTCCTTCAGGATAGGCCTCTAAATAAAGTTGAAAACCCCGATCCAGTAAAAAACCGTCCTGTTGGAAGGTACGAACACGGCCGCCGGGGGCATCGTTGGCTTCTATAAGTAAAAAATCGCGGCCCTGCTCTTGCAAGGTTCGTGCGCAGGCCAACCCGGTCATGCCAGCGCCTACGATCAGGGTGTCTGTTTTAAACATGCTGTTTCTCCTGAGAAATTCTAACGCAAGATCCAAGTTCCTTTGCTATGCTGACCACATGCTTATTCGTATTTCAAAGGCTCACCATATCTACCACGGTGATGTGATGGAAATGTTGCATCAGATTCCTGATCACAGCATCGACCTTATTTTTTTGGACCCGCCGTATAATCTGGGCAAAGATTTTGGTCAATGCAAAGATCAGTGGCAGTCTCCAGAGGAATATATGCAATGGTGTTATCAATGGCTGGCCCTCTGTCTGCAAAAACTAAGTCCCACGGGCAGTATCTATTGCATGGCCGCCACCCAGTTTATGCCCTATTTTGATCTTTATCTGCGCGAGCATGTGCATATTCTGTCGCGCATTGTGTGGCGTTACGACAGCTCAGGTCGCCAGGCGAAAAAATACTTTGGCTCCCTTTATGAACCCATTCTCTATGGGGTTAAAAATCACAGGAAATACGTGTTTAACGCCCACCAGATTCAAGTACCCGCCAAAACCGGTGCCGAGCGCAAGCTGATGGATTATCGCGCCAATCCCCCCCGTACCTATAACGCCACCAAAGTGCCGGGAAACGTGTGGGAATTTTCACGGGTGCGCTTTCGCATGAAAGAATACAGTCCCCACCCTTCTCAAAAGCCAGAGGCCCTGCTGGAGCGTATTGTTTTGGCCAGCAGCCATCCTGGTCAGACTGTTTTGGACCCTTTTGCAGGGACCTTTACCACTGCTGCGGTATGCGCCCGCCTGGATCGTTGCTCCATTAGCATCGAACAGGAGGCTGAGTATGTCCATCGCGGCCAGCAGAGAATCACAGAAATTTTAAACAAAAAACGCAAAAACGCTTAAAAACGCACACAATGGGTATAATAAAAGTATCCCATTCATTTTATAGGAAAGCGTGCCTCTGCTCCATGAACATTAACACCCGCCCCAACACCCCTCAGGCGCCGCTCTCTTCTCAAGCTTCTGGAGAGGCTGCCGCCACCCCAACACCACCTCCCACAAATCCGTCAGCAAAAACGGGCACAGAGAATGCAACCCCGTCTTCTACCCCCGTGGATCAACTGCTCGTTGAACTTCCGCTGAAGCCTGCCACAGCCGCTTCCACCGTTGCAAAGGGTTTACTGTTTGACGATACTGCTCCAACCCCTGAAATTTCAGAACGCCTCAGTTACGGAGGCTTTGCCCTTGACAACCCCGATTTGGGAGGGCGCTTAATCAGTCTGCGCCAGGCTTTTGCTCCGGGTGAAAATAACACCCTGAACCCCAACAATTATAAGGTGATTACCCAGGCTCCCAAAAATGTGGCCCGCATGAACGTGTACGGTGAAACCTCACGTCACATTCAAAGTTTCTCAGATATCAAAACCTTAAACCAGGAAACCATTAACCAGCATCTCAGCCAAACCCTTGGGCGTGCGCCTACCGAAGCAGAAGTCAAAGCCTATCTGCAAGAAAATGGCAACGCCATGGCACAGATGCTCGGCGATGATCTCAGCGATAAATACAGCAGCTTTACCAGCGTGGGACTCACCGGCGATGTGAACACCCTGGATCCCTTTCGCTCCGCAGGCTCTGATGATAATAGCATCGTGGTGTGTACCAATATCCACGCCTCAGTGGCCGCTTACCGGCAAGAAGTATTGGGGCAAGAAGCGTATGTGATGACCACCAATGGTAACGATCAGGCCCATATCGTCACTGTCTATTTTGACCCGGCCAAAGAAAGCTGGAACATCCAAAATTATGGCACCATCGTCGAAACCCAGGCCAAAGACCTGCGTCAGCTTTTTGAAGAGTATCTGCCCGATCAACGCTACATCACCCTGGGCAGTGTCAACGAAGACAAAATTGGCTTAACCCGCGACACCCGCACCCCCCTGGGTGAAAGAGAATACCGTTTTCGTTCCCAATTGGGCGCCGGTCAAGCTCCGCTGAACACCCAGAGCGGCAGTTTTGTCGAGGTGGGCAACCGAGAATTGTCAGCCGGACTGGGCGGGCTCAAGGTATCCTTTGATCCCACGACGACCACCGCGGCTCTGAATTATCATCAACGCACTGTGGACGGAAAGCAGGAGCACATTCGGGGCCTGGGGGTAGAAGCTCAGGATCACACCAATGACTTTGGCTTTCAGCGTCAACGCATTGACGCCAAGTACGAAAGCCAAAAAACCACCCATGAACACCATAGCCCCGGTCACGAAAAATATACCCGCAGTTACCTTAACGTACACGCAGGTATTGAAGATACCAGTGAAGCAGGGCCTATTTACTGGGCCAACAACAGCGACACAGGCCCTGCTGCACGGGTTGGAGCCTTTTATTCGCACACCCAAAACAATCTGTACGGTACCCAGCCCTTACGTTTTGAATGGGGCACCCAGTTCAATGCAGGACTCACCGCCACGGTGGGAACCCAGGGCGACGATTTTTATAGTCAGTACGTGACCCGCACTTTAGGGGACGCCGTCTTAGAAGGGCAAACCAATGTGGGGCTACGCTATGACAACAAAGGATTCAGCGCGAGAGCGGGACTTACGCCACGCCTTGATCTGGCCAATATCAACGGTATACAAAATGTGGGGCAACAACTCAACAACACCTTTGAGTTAGAGGCCTACGGCGAAATCAGTTACCGGGGAGATCGGGGACAAATCGCGCTGATGACCCAGGCTGATTTACGACACGCAGGGGTTTTTGAGGTGGGCGCCATGAGCCAGTTGAACCTGACAGAAAAGCTCTCCTGGGGCAATAGCTTTAGCCATCAAAACGATCCTGTATTGGGCAATCGTACCGGTTGGCGCACAGGCTTACAGTACGAACCGTTGGAACGCCTAAACATTTATGGTAATGTAGGAACAAATCTGAAAGGTCAAGGTCAGTTTGGTATCGGAGCTGCCTGGCGTTTTGACTAAGGAATCACTGCCCCACTGAAGGATCCACCGATGACTCAGGCCGAATTGGAACCCGAATTTTTGCTTGCGATGCAAGCCTACCTCTCGGGAAGACTTGCAGAAGCTGAACAGCACTTTAACCAGATTACCCTACGCTGGCCCCATTGTATTGAAGCCTGGTTCCAGCGGGCAGATATTGCCGAACAACAGCAGAACTTTGAAGCTGCCATCTCCCATTACGAAAAAGTTTTAGCCCACAATCCCGAAGTTCAAGAGGTATGGTTCCGCCTGGGCAGTATTGCCGCCCACCAAAACATGCCCGAATTGGCCATCAACTACTGGAATCAAGCGCTGAAAATCAATCCTCAATACGCAGAACCGCACCTGCATTTGGGTTTGCTTTATGCCCGCTCAGAACATCCGTTGGCACAGCAGCACCTCGAGCAAGCCAGTCAGTTAAGCGAGAGCCCTCTGCCCTTGATTGCTTTGGCCCGCACCCTATTATGGCAAAACCAGCATCGCACCGCAGCTCAGGTTATTGCCGCTATTTTAAACGCACTGACCCAGGCTGAGACGCTCTCCCCGGTATATCCCCATGCCCTGGCCATTGCGGTACAAATTGCCCATGAACAGCAGGATGATGAACGCGCCCTGAGCTTGCTCAGTGAATCGCAGCTTTTTCCAGAACAGCAGCTCACGCTCAAAAACCTCTACCTTTCTCTTAAGGCTCCTGCAGAAGCGATCGCAGACTTTCTAGACAAGCTGAAGCAGCTTCCACCGCCTTCTCTACCTCCAGAAGCCATTCCAAACCTTCTGGCCTGGGATAAACACCACGTACAACAACAAGTTCGCCACTATCTTTTTGCAGACAAACCTCGGGCATCATCGGTATTGCACACCGCTCCAACAGCACCCTTTCGCCTGATTTGCTTGATTCACGAAAGCGCTATCCCCCTGTGGCCCACGTATCTCGCTTACTTGAAAACTTTACCACGACAGTATTGGGACCTTCAGCTCCTGGTTCTACATCAACATCCCCTGCCCATAGATACACTCAAAGCCACCGTTCATCAGCTTAAACCCGAAAAAGCCCATGGGTGGCTGGAGCAGCATTCCTTTAATCTTTTGCTCCATACCGGTGTGGATCGTCAGGCAGATGCGCTGGCCCTGGCTCAGGCCTGTCGCAGCTTTAGGATACCGTCTTTAAAATGGACCCCTTACAGTGTGGATGCTTTTGATTACAAGGCCCTTGAAGACCCTTGCTTTTCTGGCGAGTTAAGCTGTCAATCACTTCATGACTCCCCTCCCGATCCGTTACACTTACACCGTTGGAGTGTTTCTCTCCAGCACCATTTACGTCAATCATTCTCCACGTTTTAAAGGAATTTGTTCTTCATGATAACGCCTCCTGCTCGCGTCCCCCTTGCGTTTTTTCAGTCCTTACAAAGCAACGACCCCATTGCCACCTGGCAAAGCCTGTCTTTACGGAGTCAACGCGTCATTGTCCGTTTGCTGGCCCAGCAACTCCCTTACGATACGATCAGCAGCCTCGATAAGGCCTTTGCGGAAGGTAAAGAACCTGCCATTACCTATTGGCAAAGCTTTCGCCAGAGTCTCGATCTGAACCAGTGGTTACAGCAACAGTACCAGGCATTAGGAGAATCCAATGGAGAAGTCCTGGTCAAATGCCTTCCTTCAGGGATTCATTTGCGGGTTCTGCTAGAAAATCAGCAATGGAAGTTCGGCTACATTGAGACGTTTATGGACGGTTTAGTGGACTAAACCCCGCTGTAAAAGGAGCCTTAAATCAGAGAAAGAGAAGTATAAAAAGAGGGTTTACCTTCTTTTTTTTCAAACCGAAAGGTTTTACGCTAAATAAAACCAAATCAATACAAAGTAGGTCTTTTCTTATGAACGCTTCTCGCTTCACCCTCTATTTGGGTCTTATGACATTCCTTTTAAGCCCCCAGGCCATGGCCAACGCTCCGACTGCTGCACCTCCGCCTGCGCCCAGTCAGATGGTAAAATTGTCTTCCATGGGCCATCTGGTAAACCATGATAAGCGCATTAGCACCTTTAAAACCCTACTTCATCAAGCCAAACTTGAGTCTGTGCTTAACGCTCATGGTGCAATGACCCTGTTTGCACCAAGTAACGAAGCCTTAGGAGAACTTCCCAAATCCATCACCCATAAGCTGGAACACGATGCCAAATTTCGCAAAGCGTTTATTATGTCCCACGTGTTCGCTGGAAAAATGAGCACGGATTTTCTCAGAAAAACCGATACCATTCGCGCGTTGACTGCCCGCGAGTATATGATTCGCAAAGAAAACAATACCCTGCTTGTGGATAATCAAAGTTTTCTTGCCCAGGATATTAACGCCAGTAACGGCATGCTCCACATTGTTAACGGTCCCCTTATACAGGCCGATTAAGCACAAGAGAGAATGCTATACTGGCCTTATGTTCTACATCAAGCACAAAGGATTTTACATGCGACAGCGTTCTCTTCTCAAACAAGGCCTCTTCAGCACGCTGTGTTGGGGCGCCATGACTTCCCCACTGTGGAGCTGCCCGCTTCCCACTGAAGCAGTGCAGCGGGTTTTTGAAAACACGCCGGCCCTTGAACAGCGCAGTCAACTGCCAGGACGCTGTGATTACTCCTGGGCCCGGGCAGAGCAGGCCCAGATTGCAGAGCAAAATGCAGAACGACTAAAACAAGGCGCCGGCTCAAACCCCACCCAGGCTCCGCTTTGGCATCGTCTTCAGTTGGAGGTTTACGCCCAGCTGGAGTCCGTGAGCCAGGCCAAAAGTCAATTTCAAACGCTTCTGAACGAAGGCCCTCCTCAGCGTTACGGGAGCCCAGACCCCTTGCAAAAACTCCAATTCACCCAAATACGGCCCTATACCGCGTGGGACAAGCAGCAATCGGCCCTGCTTTTTGTAAAAGACAATGCGATTTATCGCCTGCATCTGCAAGTGCCTGGCTTAACGCCCGAAAAAACCCTCGAAAAAGCGCTCGCTCTGAGTGAAGCGGTAAGCTCTCCGAAAGCCCCTTAAGCATTGGGCGCATTTCTGCTCTTTTTAATTTATGGCAGCATGGTCTTTTTTGAAGGGGTCTTGCTTTACCAGATTCTTGAGGATCACGAAAAAAAGAGTTTTAATCAAACCCTGGGCGATGTCGTTGCCGTCAATCTGTGCACTTTGGTGTGCATTGTCTTTATTTTTGGCCCCGTGCTTTCACGGCTACAGCGTACGGGCACTATGACCCAGTTCTTTCAAACCATGCTGGTCACCTGGCCCCAGGAAATTGTCAAAATCTGTTTTTTCTCTATTGTCGTAGACGCCCTGTTTCTGGCTATTTGGTTTGCTTATCGTTACCCGGAACAAAAGCCTGACTTTTTTATGTCTGCGCTACGGGGAGCCCTGATGAATGTACCGGCATTTATTGTCTTAAGTATTTCCTGGGCTTTTACAGAAATCATGCGTGCCTTCTTTCAATTTTTAGGGGGCGGACGCGTCTAAACATAAGGTACACTGTAAAAAAATGGGAAGGTAAAACCTATGTCTCAAGATGTTGTTATTGTCAAGGCGCTCAGAACGCCCTTTGGAAAATTTGGAGGTTCTCTGGCCAGTCTTAGCGCTGTGGAACTGGGGGCTCACGCTATTCATTCGGTACTTCAAGATACCCCTGTAACCAGCGAGCTTATTGATGAAGTCATTATGGGGATTGTGGTCAATGCTGGCGTGGGACAAATCCCCTCCCGTCAGGCCGCCGCGAAAGCCGGTCTGGGCACCCAGGTCAAATCCACCACCATTAACAAAGTCTGCGCCTCAGGCATGAAGGCCGTTGGCTTAGCGGCTCAGGGCATTCGTGCCGGAGATCGGCAGATTGTGGTGGCCGGGGGTATGGAAAGCATGAGTAACACCCCTTATCTCATGCCCAAAGCCCGCTGGGGCATGCGCATGGGAGATGCAGAACTGGTAGATTCGATGATTCATGATGGTCTCTGGTGTGCCTTTCATGACGTCCATATGATTATTCATGGTTCCAATGTGGCCAAAGAATACGGCATTAGCCGAGAAGCCCAGGATGAATGGGCCTTGCGCAGCCATGAGTTAGCAGCCAAAGCCATTGCCTCAGGACGTCTGGCCAAAGAAATTGCAGCCCTGGAGATTGCCCAACGCAAAGGTGAGCCCATCAAGGTACAGGACGATGAGTCCGTCAGAGCTGACACTTCTCTCGAAAAACTCGCTCAACTCCGCCCTGTGTTTGATAAAGAAGGTAGCATCACAGCAGGTAACGCCCCTGGCATTAACGATGGTGCGGGCGCACTGCTGGTGATGTCAGCAGAGAAAGCCCAGGAGCTGGGACTCCAACCGCTGGCACGTATCGTTGCCTACGGAGAAGTCGCTGATGATTACCCTTATTTGGCGCGCACGCCCGCCAATGCCATCAAAGTAGCCCTGCAACAGGCACAGATGACCACCGATCAACTTGACCTTATCGAAATCAACGAAGCCTTTGCTGCGGTGACCTTATTGAGTACGCAAATGCTCGAGGTGAGCCCTGACATTGTAAATGTCAACGGAGGAGCCATTGCTATGGGTCATCCCGTGGGAGCAAGTGGAGCACGCCTGGTAGCCACCCTTGCTCATGAGCTCATGCATCAGGGCAAACGTTTTGGCGCAGCAGGAATTTGCAGTGGCGCAGCCCAGGGCGATGCCATTATTTTAGAAAACTTGACCCTCTAACATGTCAGATAACGCATTGAATGTGCTGACCCTGGCTACTGAGTTGGAAAGTCAGCTCATTCAGTCGTTATCAGTAACCGCTTCAGGTTCACAGCTTGTGCTGGCACCGCAACTGCTGTCACGCTTTTTTGAAGTCTTAAAAGAGGCCACCCGCTATGCCCAACAGGAAGGGTTTCAGCGGGTGGCCTTATTGTGTGATCCACGCATTCGTAGAGAGCTTCGCCTCTTGGTCGAGAGGGCTTATCCTCAGATGCCCGTTTTATCGTATGCAGAAATAGCGCCAGGGTTTTTCGTGCAAAATGTTCGAACCCTGAATCTGGAAAGTTCTATTTTACCAGAATAACTCGGGCCTCACGCAGCAGTCCGTTGCTAACATTCAATCCCAGCAGGCGACGGACGTCTTCCTTGGCAATAATAACATCGGTGCGAAAGCTTCCCGTAGCGCTCAGGCCTTTAATGATCAAAGGGTTTGCACCCACCCGAATGTTTTGTCTGGCCTGAGCCAGGGAGTGAGCGTAGCCCACAATCCCCTGGGTAATCACAAAGTCAGGCTCTACCGCCACAGATCCCAGGTAGAGTTCACCACCGGTTTGACTCATGACGGCAGGACTCATGGCAGGTGCAAGGCCTAATCCGCGGCAATCAATAATGACACCCGTATAATTTCCAGGATTGGGATCCGCTTGCTCTTCTACAGGCAACGGGGGAGAAATATGTTTTTGGGGCTGCAAAATACCGCTTAAGCCTTTGCTGGCATAGAGTTTAACGGCCATTTCCACTTCAATGGTGCCATCATCTAAGTAACGCTGATCAATTTTCTGAGCTCCCTTGACCAGGGCTTGTAAATAGCTGTCGAGGGTCTCGCTTTCCATGGCATAATCTCTCACCACGGTTTCAGAATTCACACGCACTTTGTAAATCGCATCCATCAGCTGACGATAGGCGTCTGCAGTGGCTGAGCGTTCAGCCATCAGCTGTTTCTGAGAAAGCGTACCGCGATCAGGGGGAGCACCCACGCCCACCACACGAATCACACCTTCGGACCAATCCACGGTGATATTGCCGTCAATCTCAGTCACCCGTTGCACTTTCATGTCTGCAGCATGTACCAAAGCGCTCTGGGACGACAGGGCACACAGCCCCACACAAGTAAGGCTAAGAAAAAAACGGGTGGTGGACTTAAACATGGAAAACTCCTGTAAATTTGTAGACAAATTATAGCATGCTAAACTAAAGCTTATGAATGCATTACCGCCTGAGGAGCCCCCGAGCGATCTCCCTTCCCTGCAAGAGGCTTATAAGACCCTAAAAGCTGAGCAAAGGCACTTGCACGCAGCCTATCAAGCCCTTGAAAATCGCCTCAAAACCCTGGAAAACGCACGCCAGGAGAAGCGCGCCACATTCCGCTCTAAAAAAACCTCAGCGCAGACCCCTGGGCCTCCGTTATTAAAAAAACATGGGGGTTGGGAACATCTTCTGGGCATTCAGGGCTTTGCCTGGTTGGGGGTTTTTGCTTTTCTGAGTGGCGTGGGTTTATTTATTCGCTATGCCTATACCGAAGGCTGGCTGGGGCCCTGGGCTGTGCTGGTCAGTGGACTGCTGCTTTCGGTGACTTTATTGCTGTCAGGGCTCTGGGTGGCCGACCACCACCAGAAATACAGAAGTTGGGCCCACGCCCTGATGGGGGCAGGCGTGGCTCTGGTTTACTTTTTGGCCTACGCGAGCTACCATTTTGCATACTTTCAGGCCGTCACCCACTTAAATGCCTTTATGGATGCACTGTTGCTGATGGGCATTGTGGCCGTTGCCATTGCCCTTTCCCTCTGGCGTCAGTCTCAAAGCCTGGCCAGTCGTGCCTTCGTATTGGGCTTCTTTACCTCTGTGCTGAGCACTTCTTTTTATGAGCTGACCCTTTTTTACAATCTCTTTTTGTCACTCGGGCTTGTGTTTGTGGTGCATCGAACCCGGTGGCAGCTTCTGTTGCGCATGGGCGTCGTGGGTTCATGGGTACTGCATGGCATATGGTGTTATAGTAATCCCCAGTTGAATTGGGGCACCCATAGCCTGCTCGTGGTCTATGTGCTGATTTATAGCATCACCAGCTTAAGTATCTCGCCGGTGACTTTACCGGAACGCCCTTTACCCCACGAGAACCTGACGGGAATACTTAACACCCTGGGTTACTTAAGCGTCTTTATTTACCTCAGTTATCTCAACGCCCCTTATCTTTGGGCCATTCACACCCTTTATACAGGGCTCATGCTGGGTCTGCTTTTTATCACCCAAAAGAAACAACCCTTACATCTCTTTTACCATGGTCTGGTAGGTGCAAGTCTTCCGGTGGGTTTCTATTTTTGCTTGCTTGAATACAACGCCTTCACGCAGGGCTGGTTTTTCGCCGTCCTGGCGCTGGGCTTATACGCCATGGCTCGCCTTGTTCAACCCCACGGGCACAACCCTCCCCTGCTTTATAAAAGCTACGATAGTCTAAGTGCCGCTTGTCTTTTAAACAGTGTTTACTTTTTCGAGCACACCCCGTTTACCGCTTATGTGCTCATTGTCCTGAGTGGGTTCTATTTAAGCCATGCTCCCAAACGCCATCACTTCTGGAACCTTGCCTGGGTGTTTCACTTTAATGCCTTGCTCGTGCTCTGTATCAGACACTACAAAAACATCTATCCTTTTCAGGATGGTCTTCTCAGCGCACTGTTGTTTGTGGGCTTCTTTTGGCAGCGAAAAGCCATGAATGCATCTTTGAAACACCTCTGGCTATGGCCCGGCACCCTGGCCGGGTTGATTTACACACAATCGGTTTTACCAGAAGCCAGCCTGAGCAGTTGTTGGGCGCTCCTGGGCGCTGTTTTCGTGATATCAGGTTTCTGGCAATCAGAATCAGTGGTACGCTATCAAGGGTTCGCTTTTTTAGCCTGTGCCGGTCTTAAGCTTTTGCTCTCAGATCTACAGCATTTGAGCATGGGATTGAGAATCATCTCACTCATGGCTATCGGAAGTATCCTTATGGCATTGGCCTGGGTTTACATTCGCTACGAAGAACAGTTAAAGGAACGCCTATGAAATACCCCCTCTTTAATCTCATTCTTTTGGTGTCGTTTCTCCATGGCGTCTTTGCCAGTGGGTTTATTCCCATTTTGCATGACAAACTCGGAGATCAAGCCAGTTGGCCTTTTGCCTTGTATTTTGTGGGTTTATTGCTGGGACAATTAATGATCTATTGGGTAGGCCGTTTGAGCCAACACCGGGCTCTCTTTGCGGTCTATGAAATTTTGTTTGGGGCTTCTTTAATTTATATGGGCTTCTTTTCAGGCACCTGGGTTCTCACCCTGGGAAGAGGATGGGAAGGGATTGCAGCAGGTTTGGCCACACCTTTGCTCTTTACCCATTTGATCTTAGCGCCCAATAATATTGAGAACAAAGCCAAAATTGTACGCTATAACGCGGTTTATGCCCTGGGTTATGTCATGGGGCCGGTCCTGGTCAAGCTCACCTTATTGCGTTTCGAAATCCAAACCTTCTTGCTCTTTTCAGGGCTTCTTTTTATGGTGGTCAATGCAGCCATGATTCCTTTACTGCCACACTTTGAGCCGGTACCCAAAGCGGATCTTAAACTCAGTAAATTGTTTGGAAATATCAACTGGTTTGACAAGTTCTACTCTTTGTTTTACGGTAAGTGTTTTTACGGGTTTTTACTGACCTTTTTAACCAGTTATGCGACCGTTTATTTTCACTGGCAAATCGGGAAAATAGATACCATTACGCTGCTGACACTGGTGCTGGCTTTTATTTTTGCAGGGGGACAACAACTGGGGGCAAAAACCATCAAGTACTTTAATCCCCGCAGCTTAGAAATTATTATCCCTTTGACCATGGCCATTACCCTGGTCCTGTTTTTCGCCCTGCAGTGGGGTCCTCTGCTGATTTTCTCAGCAGTGCTCCAGGCTTACTTGCTCTTTATTGCCTTCTTAAATTTCACACAAAAAATTCGTTCTGGCAGAGAGTTTGCACTGTTTAACAGCCTTTCGGATCCCGGTATGGTGATTGGTGCGCTATGCGCTGGCCTGGGTCTCAAGGGTGCGATTATCGTCGCTGCCCTGGGCGTTTTGCCTTTGCTCTACTGGCGGCATCTGCCCCACGTGTTGAGCAAAAATATTGCTTTACACTCCACCCGTTCTTAGACCAGCACACAGATTGCCATTATTTTTTCAGATGGTAGTCCTGCAGTTGCAGAGCCTGGTTTAAAAAGTAGGCTGCGCCATTGGTGTCGCCCTGTTGTTTAAGCAAGGTTCCCATGTTGTAACAGGTGTCTGGATTATTGGGATTGAGCTCGTGAGCCTGTTTAAAATACCCCAGGGCTTCATCCAGTTTATTTTTTTGCGCGGCGCGCTCAGCTAAAATCAGGTAAAGCTCTTCTCGCGGCTGTTGGGCTAAAATTTCTTTATAGAGATCTTCAGCCCCTTGTGGGTTACCTTCATAATCAAGAATTTGTGCCAACTGCAAACTGGCCTCGATCAAATGGGGGTGATGGGTTCTGACCTGTTCGTACAAAGCTTTTGCACCGTTCAGGTCGCGTTGTTCACGCTTCAAATTGGCCAGATTAAAGAGAACTGCCACAAAATCAGGGGCCAACTCGAGGGCGCGCTCATAATAGTGGGTGGCTTTTTCAAGTTGCCCCTGTTGATGATAAATACTGCCCAGATTATTAAGCGCCTCTAAACGCTTGGGCGCAATCTCTAAGGCCTTTTCATAAAAATCAATGGCCTGGGGATAGCGTTTCATATCGAAGAAAAGACTGGCCATATGAAGATGAATGTCTGCGTTTTTGGGATCAATACGCAATCCCTTCTGATAATGGAAAACAGCCTGCTCGGGTTGCTGCTGAGCACGATACATATTGCCCAAATTGCCATAGACAGCGGCCATGGAAGGGTCTTGACGCAAGGCGCTCTGGTAAGCAGCTTTGGCTTTTGCAAATTGTCGCAGGTCAGCATACACATTGCCCAAATTGCTGTAAAACGAGGGCTTTGGAGTGAGCTCTAAGGAGCGCTGCATGTATTTCAAAGCGTCTTCATAATTGCGTGCCTGATAAGCCATAATCCCCTGCACATGAACGGCTTCACCATCATTGGGGTTTTTTGCCACCAGGGCATCCAAGGCCTTTTTTGCCTCATCATGTTGTCCGGCCCGTTGCAAATCTAAGACCGCTTGAATTTCTGGACTGTTTTCTTTCATAAGGAATCTTCCAATGACAATAAAATAGTGTCCCAGACCGCCAGTTTTTGATGCTCTGGCGCTGGAAAGTTTGTGTGTTCAAGTCTAACATGTCCAGCAGAGGCTGTTAGAAAGTTTGCCAAAGAAAAAATATCCTCGTGTAGGTAATGTCCTGCATGCTGAGCCAATGCTGCAGCAAAAGGCGTCACAGGTTGGGCCTTATGACGAAGATATCCCATTCTTTTGCTCTGGTTTAAAGCCTGCGCCGCCATAAATTCACTTTCAGGACGCGCCACGGCCACCACCGCATCCATAAGCGGTATCGCTTCAACAGGATTATCTAACGCAATCCAACGCACCCGTTGGGGGCGACTTAATACCTGATCAAGGCGCTGTTGAACCCGCAAATGCCAGGTGCTTTCTCCGTGAATAAAGCCCACAATAAAGGCCTTGCGATCCTGCTGCAAAATCGCTTCTGCCAGCAGATCCATCTCGGGCGTCCAACCAAAAGGATCAAAAGCAAAGCAATACAAATGCCCCAGGGTGGGCAAGCGCAACGCCGAACGGGTTAGGCCAGAAGAAATGACGGGGTCTGTGTGCCAATACAGCGCGGACGCCACCTGGGCATTGACCAGCGCCTGACTCAGTTGGGGCAAACCACTGGCGTATTGGTACAAGGGGTAAAGATACTGTTGAAGACCCCTTGGCGGGGTCATGGCCAACCGATATAACATTCCCCGAAGCGAAGCGTAGAGTAAACCCGTAACCTTGGCCCACTGAAAAACCGCTAAAGCAGCCTGATGTTGCACTGGCAAGGGATAAAGATGTGCAGCATACTCCATAAGGGCAGGAGGGATCTCATCTCCCACCAGGTAAAAAACCGTCAATTGATAAGCCGGAGAGGCCTCTCGGTAATGTCGTAGCCAGGGCAAGAGAAAGGCACACGCCAGCATATCAAAGCCATCCAGCACCACGCCAATATGCACCGGGTTGACAACAGAGGGAGCCACTTGGGATCCTTTCTCAGGAAAATGACGCTGATACCATTGTCCCCAATGTTCCAGACGCGCCTGCTCGGTGAGCTGATGGGTCAAAACAAAGTCAAAGGGGTTAAACAGCGTGTGCCCCTCGTTCGCTGCCAACACAGGTCGCTCTGCAAACAATTGGGCGGCACCCGCCAGGTACTCTTGCCATTTGAGCGCATCGGCCTCACTCTGCATCACAGGGGGGCCCAGGAAATGCAAAGCGCCAAAGGCTTCTTCATCAAAGGTTTGGGAAAGAATCTCGCGCCAGGCTTCACGGGCTTGCACAAAGTTTCCCCCATGGTACGCCACGCGAGCCCGATAACGCTGCACCCGCTGAGCAGTCTGTAAATCCCGCGGCAGTTGCAGCAGCAACTGCTCTGCCCGCTGATAACGTCTTTTGTACAGCAAAACTTCAAGAATATAGCAAATGGCAGCCACCGCATCGGGACCCTCAGTCGGATCATGCAATTGACGTGTCAATACCTCAGAGAAAGCCAATAGGGCGTCTTGCCATTTGCCCATCATAAAAAAGGTTTTTCCCAGACGCCACAGCACTTCACAGCCAAGGGGTTCGATCAGTGTATTTGACAGCAAATCCTGTAAATACACCAGCGCGTTGGCCGTTTCTGCGGTACGCAAATAGTCATCAATTAAGCGAAGCGTATAAGCGGTATTCTCTGGAGCATAGGCGCGGGCAGCTTCATAATGTAAGCGAGCCTGTGTAAAAAAGTGTTGCTCCTGATAAAGCTGTGCCAGTATGGCATGGAGAGGCGCCGCCTGAGGAAAGTGCAATAATCCTTCTTCAGCATACAATACAGCCTGGTCCCAGTGCCCCTGCGCCTGGGAAGACTGGGTCTGCTTGAGCCAATGTGCGATGTCAGACGACACTAAATCAATTCAGGCAGATCATCCGGCAAAGGACGATCCCACTCAATGCGAATGGGTTGTTTTTCCGAGTTGATGGCCACAAAGGTAAAAACACCACTAATGGCCTTCTCACGGTTATCGTGGTCCCGCAACTCCTTATACACATTGACCCGCACTTTCATACTGGTGCGACCCACCTCAATAACGCGAGCCACCAGTTCCACAATACACCCGGAAGGTATCGGGTTTTGAAAATCAATTTTATCTAAAGACACCGTTACCGTTTGCTGGCGGGAAAAACGAATGGACGCAATGGCTGCCACTTCATCCATCCATTGTAAAGCGGTACCGCCAAATAAGGTATCGTAATGATTGGTCACACTGGGAAAGACAATTTTAACCACCCGTGTGGTGGCGCTACGAATCCGCGCTTGAAAAACAGGATGTTCTTCTTTAGGGACAGGATTTTCAGATTTACACATGCTGCGCTTTGGCTTTCTTCAGGGTCTTCAATTGTTGAAGATCCCACACGGGTCCCGCCACAAACGACAAAGGATCTTCAGTAAAGGCCGGACGGTTTTTTTCGTATTTTCCGTGGCCGACAATATTGGTGGCCCATCCCAGTGCAAAGGCAGAGGCCGAGAACCACCAGGGCTTTGTATAGGGTTTGGTGAGCAACAATCCCAGCGCGCTGGCTAAAATAACGGGAATCCCCCAGCGATGTAAGGTGCGGTTGGTGGGCTCCTGATGGGTGGCATCATAAAAACGCACCGATTCTCGCCAACGGGCCTTAAAGCCCGGCTCCAAACGCGGGTTGTTTTCACGGTAGCTTTTCTCAAGAGCATAAAAGCCGTGGGCAAAGGTCAACAGACCTTCTTTCTTACGACCAGCCAGCACAAGCCCCATGCCAGCAACCACTTCTATGACACCGATTTTTTTTGTGTTCATACACCTAACCTCCACATATTTGTAAACAGTGTAGCACGGCTTAAAGATAGGGTTAGAAACGATAATCTAGAAACCTTGAATACCATAAGCAAAAAAGCACACCCAGTTAGGATAGGTGTGCTTTTGAAAATGCGAGTAGGAAAAACGCTAGTTATAGCGAAAAATTAGCTGTTACCCAGTACAAAGTTTTGACCTTTGTCTTTGATGTAATCATCAGCAGCTGTTGGCTCTTTACCGAAACCATAGATATAGTAGCGGGTAGCATTTACGAAATCATAGGCAACTGCACCGTCGGTAGCAGAACCATCATCAATGAGAGAAGCCTGTGCTTTATCTACAGGATTGGTAAACTCTTTCCAATAACCATCTTGCCGCGCTTGAGATTCGGCATTTGCTACGGTATCAGGGTATTGACCACCCCAATCGACTGCGTAGGTTTCCAGAGCGGTCTGGAAGGTGTGCATGTTGGCTTTTACACTGGCAACTTTAGCGCGGTCTTGTGCACCGATGAAGTTAGGAAGCGCGATAGCTACGAGAATACCGATAATAACGATTACAACCATTAATTCGATCAGGGTGAAACCGCCCTGTTGCTTTTTGAGAGACTTAATCATATTTTTTACCTCTGAATATTGAGTGGGTCACTGATTCTAAAAACGGATTTTAAAAATCGTGTCCTTTTAAAATCTACTAGTATATTCCCAGAATTTTTGGGGCTTAAACGTTTTTCAAAAAATTTTTTTAAAAAGTTTTCCAAAAAACTTCAAAACCTGCATCAAATTCGTTCATCAATGTAGCACAGAAATTGAAATGCAGGTTGTGAAGTTGAATACGTTTTTTAACGCTTAGAGAACTGGAAGCGCTTACGGGCTTTTTTCTGACCGTATTTTTTACGTTCTTTCATACGCGGATCGCGGGTAAGATGACCTTCAGCCTTTAAGCGCTGACGGAAACCGGGATCAACTTGCAGAAGCGCCCGGGCAATACCGTGCTTAATGGCTCCCACTTGACCGTGAATGCCGCCGCCGTTGACGTTGACGAAAACGTCGTAACTGCCTTCAAAGCCTAACAGCTTCAAAGGGGCTAACAGTTGAGCTTGCACGCGGGGGTTGCCGCCTACATAGCTTTTCCACTCACGGTTATTGATCATAATTTTGCCTTCTCCACCAGGAAGAAGTCGAACCCGTGCCACAGCAGTTTTGCGACGGCCGGTTCCCCAGTAATATTCTTTACTCATATATCCGGTTCCTTATTAAATTGTTAAAGGCTGAGGCTGTTGGGCCTGATGCGGATGCTCGGCGCCCGCATAGATTTTCAGCTTCTTAATCTGTTGGTTTCCGAGACGGTTGTGCGGAAGCATACCTTTAATCGCTTTTTTAATAATACGATCGGGGTGCTTTTCTTGCATTTGTCGGAAAGTACGGGTCTTCAAGCCACCGGGGAAGCCAGTGTGATGACGGTACAGTTTCTGGTCGCGTTTTTTACCGCTAACCTGAATTTTTTCAGCGTTGATGACGACAACAAAATCTCCGGTGTCTACATGGGGTGTAAAGGTGGGACGATGCTTGCCGCGCAGGACACTGGCTACTTTAACAGCCAATTTACCAAGGGTTTGACCCTCTGCATCAACAACAAACCAAGCTCTTTGAGCATCTTCTTTTTTTGCAGAATATGTTGTGTTCATGGTATTCCATCCATTGCGTAATTATTGACCCTCCACCTGTTTTAGCAGGTGAATTCTCAGACACGACCTATGCTCACGGGAAAGCAGTTGCCGGTAACGTTAATGTCTGAAGGACCAGTCCGGCCCTATGATGAAAGATCTATTTATAGAAACGACTCTCAAGTCAACGTGTATTGTACACTAACTTAGATCGATTCGTGGAGGTTAAAGACAGAAAAAATCGATCTTAAATTTATCTCATGTAGGCTTTAGAATAAGGCTTAGCATATTGCAGAAGCTTGATGCGGTTTTCCCAGCTTAGGGGCTGATAATCAGTAAAACCAATGTGCTCCATGAGCTCAGGTGCAAAGGGTGGGGGCATCACCCCTTTTTCTAACATGGTATAAAACTCACCCGGCATCGCTTTTAAGAATTTTTCAATTTCCTGCTGACTGGTAAAACTGACGGGCACGCCGTCTTGCATATACTGTTTCAGCTCGGCAATCTCCGCCAGAACGCGCTCCCGGGTTTCACCATCTAAAGTTTCCACGGGATGCTTTTCAAGGCGCTCAATCACCGTACCAATCGTGTGACGATTATGGCAAGGCATACAACTTCTTGAAAGAATAGGGCTTATCTCCTCGTAAGAAACCTGTTGTGTTGTGTGGTAAGCAGAAGCCTGAGCCTTATCGTCACCAGGGGTCCCAGAGTCCTTATTTTCACAACCCACGCTTCCCAGCATAAAAGCGGCATACAAAAAATTTAAAAGGTAGCGTTTTTGCTTGAGCACGCGCGGGCCCTCCTTGCGTTTGCCTTGAATCTAGCATGGACACCCCCATCGTTGTCAAATACTCATCGCTTTTATTAAGTTATTTTTAAAAAATGATTTAGACCCGTCACTTCACAAGCCAACAAGCGGATAGGAAGACGTGTAAAGGCTTGTGTTTTCTTGCGTTTTTTAAATGTATATCATAGATTATTTCAAATTTACATTCACTTTCCACTGCGCTTATGATGAATTTAAACGCAAGAAGCCGCGATACACTCGCCCGCACGATATTCAGAAGGGACCCTAATCAATGAGCATACAAAAACATAAATGGCTGGTACCCGCCAGTTTAACCCTGAGCTTAATTGCCTGTACACCCACTCCTCAAGCCCCCACTCAGCCCGGAAGTTCTAGTACCCCAAACGCACAGGTAAGTTCACCACCAGCTGCAAGCCAAACCGCTAACCCAACCCCTTCGGCAGGGACACCCATTACTGACCTTGTTACCACACCGACGACAGACGCCTCGGTCGGGCCGACTATCATTGGGGGCTCTGGATGTTCACCCCTCGTGAATTTAAACGGTGCCCAACGCGTTAGTGCGGGTTCCAGCAGTAGCTTACAAACCCTGGAAAGTGACAACGAAACCAACGTGGTAAAGGGTTACCTACGCCTGACTTCTACCTTATCCTGCAGCACCGATGTCAAAAGTGTTCAATACATGTACCGTCTGGTACCCAGCGGAGAGTATTTGCTAATCGGGGGCATACAACAACCTGACAATAGCTATGCTTTTGAACTGAACACCCCTGCCTTATTGATCGACGGCAATTACGAGCTGGTCACCAAAGCCACGCTCAATGATGGCAATATCGTCCTCAGCAGTCCGTTACGTATCACCGTTGACAACGTTGAATCCACCAGCAGCTCTGGTGGTGGCGGCGGAGGCGGCGGTGGTAGCACTGGCGGCGGCGACACCGGAGGCGGTGATACGGGTGGTGGCAACACCGGGGGCGGCACCGGTAATGTAAACTTTGCCGTAGATACATCCTTTAGTATCCCGGCGGGCACCACCCGTTGGACCCTTGACGTCGGCAAGCAGGTTTCATCAACTCCTCTTGTGGACGAAGACGGTAACTCATTTTTTGCGGCGGACAATAAGTTTTTCATCTACGATAAAAACGGCGTCAAAACTGCTGAAATTGCTCTGGATTCAGAAGTGACAGCACCCGCAGCCCGATACGGCGACTTCGTTTACTTTGGAAACGCCAATGGCGAATTGGTCAAGGTAAATACCGCCAACCCGTCTGCCGGGGCTGAGAAATTTACGCTCTCCGCTACTGGCTCTAATGCGCGCCTGGAGTATAATGCACCCGCCATTGATTGTAATGGTAATGTTTATATCCAAACCCGCGACCGTAAGCTCTACAAGTTTGATCAAGGCACCAACAGTGTTGTACAACAGCCGTTAATTACGGTGCCACAACCCAACTTCACCAATGGAGAAACCACAACGGCACGCTACGCCTCTCCCGTTGTTGATACGGTCAACAATCGGGTGTTTACCGGCTCTCAAAACGGCGTTCGCATTGCCAGCTTAGACGGAAGCAATCCGCGTAGCTTTATTCCCACCCAAACCACCACGGCACAGTGTCAGAGTCTCTCTTCTTCTTGCACGGCCCCCAATGCCCAACCCATTGACCAGGCCATCAATTCACCGCTGGCCGTAGATGCCGAAGGCAAAGCCTATGTAGTCTCCGAAACAGGCACGCTGTTCAAATTTGACCCGGCGGCCAACCCACCCACTCAAGAATGGGGCATTTTTGTAGGAGATGGTGATGGAGCACCCGTCATTGGCTCAGATGGCACCGTTTATGTCGCCTCAGAAAACGGTATCCTCAAAGCGCTAGACCCCACCAATGGGAATACCCGCTTTGAAATTGGCCTGGGCAACGTGGTAGAGTTTTCCTCACCTGCCATCGGTAAAGGTACCAATGGAGAAGACGTCATCTATGTGGGAACAGAGGGCGGTTTACTTTATAGTTTCAACGGCACCAATGCAACAACGCCAGGCTCACAGCGCTTTGTTAAAGATTTAGGTGCTCCGATCCGGAGCGACATTACAATTTCGCCAGACGGCACCGTTTACACCGGCACCTTAGACGGACGCATGTTTACGCTATTTGGAGACAGCGTCGGTTTAGCAAACAGTCCCTGGCCCAAAGCCCAGGGTGATCTCAATGGTACCGGACAGGTAAGAACACTCCAAAACGGAACCTACGCATCTTCCTGCTCATAAGTGTTGAAACCCGTTACCTTTGATATCTTTTTTTACGAGCGCCCTTACAAGCAACCTTTGTTGCTAAAGCAAGGGCGCTTTTTTGCAAGAGAAGGCTTTATACTCAAGGGAGTCAGCGACCAGGGGATTCATTATGCAGAAGTGGCCCCTTTTCCTGGACTGCAAAGTGAAACACTTGAAGACTGTCTTGCCCAACTCAAGGCCCTTCAAGAAAAAAGAACCCCGACGCGTCTTTTTCCCGCGGTGGAGTGGGGACTGCATCAACTTACACAGAGGTTCAATGCACCTTTTCCCGGGACACCCTTACCCATCAACACCTTAATTAGCGGCATCTCTGAAACAAACACGTTTAAAGATGTCATTGCGCAACGTTATAATACGGGGTACCGATGCTTCAAGATCAAAGTGGGACTGCTTCCCTCATCCCTTGAAATCGACCGGCTTACAGAACTCCTTGCACAATATCCAGACATTAAGCTTCGACTTGATGCCAATCAAAGCTGGAATTATCAAGACTTTTACCACTTTTCACAGATGCTTCAATCTTCTCGCATTGAATACTTTGAAGAACCTTTTCGTGAACCTTCAGAATATGCTAAGTTAACAACGCAGCAGTGGAAGCAGATCGCCCTGGACGAATCGTTGGTACATGAAAAAACCCATCATGCTCACCTCGCCTGCGCACGGGTGCTCAAACCGATGGTATTGGGCCCTCAGGCACTGAATAAGCACTTAAAACAAGCGCGAAAGCATCAGCAAACTGTGGTCTTCAGTGCCTGTTTTGAAAGCGCATGGGGCCTGAGTATCCTGGCGCGCGAAGCAATGCAACACGCGCCAGAAACCCCTTGTGGACTGGATACTAACCAGGCTTTTGATAGGGATATCTGGGAGCCACCCTTAGAAA
Organism: Candidatus Sericytochromatia bacterium; assembly: GCA_964229355.1. Classification (GTDB taxonomy): domain Bacteria; phylum Cyanobacteriota; class Sericytochromatia; order UBA7694; family UBA7694; genus CAXRDE01. The sequence continues at coordinate 235,031 of CAXRDE010000005.1, forward strand.
TTCAGGGCGGAAAAATGCATTTCGAGCAAGGCTTTTTTACCGCCCAATCTCACCACCAGTTAAAATGGAATACAACTTATATCAGGAAAATAGACTAAATGCTGAATGAAAATATTCTTTTACACTTCTTTCAAGAGCAAATTGACCTGCAAGAACTACAAGATGCTTTAGATGAAGAATTTTATCGGGACGAAGAAGAGGAAGAGAGTAGTTATCACTATACCTTTCAAGATATGGACTCCGTCCACACTTTGGAACCCACCGATTTAGTGGTTTTCTGTGATGCCGCCATTGAGGGTGAAATGCGTTCCGAGAGCCTTTCCTTAATCGCAGAATGTCTGCTGCACGCAGAAAAACTGACGTGGGATGACGAGATCATTTCTGACGTTTGCCATTATTGGCTAGAAGGCGCTGAAACCGATTACCCGCTGGACGACCCGCAAAGTTTAAAAACATTTAAGCGCTGGCTCAAAGGTGAAGAGGCCATGCCAGAAGCAATTGCTTAAAACAGCGCTAGAGCCGCTCAATGGCTTTGGGATTGCCCAGGCCATTGATTTGGTTTACGACCTGCCCGTTGGCATTGACCTCTAAAACGCGGTTATGGCCTGTATCTGAAATTAAAAAGGTACCAAAAGTCGTCACAATGGTGCTGGACGGCCGCAAGAGTCCAGCAGAGGGATCGGCACCCTCGCTAACACCGCCATCAAAAAAGAGACTGACTTGCTTGTTGGGCTTCACCCGAATCACGCGGTTGTAAGCAGCATCGGTGATTAAGGTATCTCCATTGCTTAGACGCACCGCATGAGTCGGGGCCTGCATACTTAAAGCATAGTCCCACACCACCGTATTGGTAGTACGATCCACCTCAATGACACGGGCATTGCCGGTATCCGCAATCAAGACGGTGCCGGTACCCGACACATACGTGGCTGAACGGGGATTGTTCAGGCCCGGAAACTCCCAAACCCGCTGCTGATTTTCCACTTCAATAATTCGCCCATTGCCAGAATCTGTCACCAGAAAAGACTGACCATCTCGGGCTGCGTCTACCCAGCTGGGACGATTTAAGCGGCTAAATAAGCCCGCCATATCCCAAAGCACATCTCCCCCCAGAGAGACAATGCGCACCTGGTTGGCACCTTCGTCAGCAATCAAAGTGGTATCATCTGGCAAGCGGGTGGCCGAAGCGGCGTTGCGTGTGGGCACAAAGAAAACCCGTTCACCCGTATTCGAAAGCTGGTACACACCGGTGGGCTCTGTAATAAGCACGTGACCACGGGTTGCAGGATTTCCGGTTCCTGGAGTTTGACTGCTCGAGTCGCCCATAAACACCGTTTCCACAATATTGGGCTCACCTTGCACCACTTGAATCTGTCGCTGTGCATCAGGATAACCTGACAGGGAATACACGAGTGTATAGGCTCCGGGAGGCACTTGTTCAAAGGTAAACTGCCCTGCCTCATCACTGATCACACTTTGTCCAGCTTGTTGCACGCGGTATACCATAGGATAAGGGTTAGGGGGATAAATATTGGGACGTCCTGCGTAAGGGGCCACACGCTGAGCGGCCAACATCCCGGCCCCATTTAAGGTAACCGTCACGCCTGGCAAGGCCAGTTTTGTACGCACATCTTTTACAGAGCCCGCAATCAAACCCGCGCCCTGAGAAAGACTGGGCTGCATGGGAATCACGACCGTCTGGTTACTGAGCAGTTTAATACTGGGAGAAGCACCGGGAGCAAAGCCATTGACGCTGGAAGCAAAAGCTTTATAACCCGCAGATGCGGGCAGACCCGGGAACAGAGCAAGACCATTGCCGTCGCTGGCTTGTTCTGTGCCAACCACTTCACCGTTGAGCTTTAAAGAAACGCGCGCGTTTTGGATTGGGGTTTGATCCACCGCATTCACCACGCGAATGGTTAGATCGGCGTTACCTCCGGGCTGTACACTCCCTGGGCCCCCTTTGGGACAACCCATCAACAAAAACACACCTACCCCCCAGAGGAGGAGGGTAAAAATGTGTCGTGTTTTGCGATTGTGCACGTCTTGTTTCTCCTTAAACCTATCTTCCAAGGCTTAATAGTTTTGACGTTGTTGTTGCGGGTAGGTGTAATAACCACCTTGCTGAGGGTAGCTGCTACCGTAGCCCTGCTGCGCACCGTACTGGTTGTAAGAAGACTGTTGTGCAGGGTAGCTGGGGTAACCCGCACTGGTCTGCTGTTGAGGATAGCTATTGTACGAATTATAGCTGCTGTAGCTATTGTAGTTAGGGTAAGCGCCCTGACCGTTCACACGTTGAGCAGCGACAGCTTCCGCTTCAGGATTTTCACGGGGATCTACAGGTACTGCAGCGGGAGAGATTTGGAAGTGCCCAAAACCACCCCAGGTACGAGAGATTTGCTTGGCCGTCTGCATGTTGCCGGTATCTGTACGGATGCTGATCACTGACCAGGAGTACTTGGCACCGGGCTTCAGGTTAAAGGTAATATCAAAGGGCAGTACACCCGCATAAGAGAGCAAATTGCCTTTGCTTTTACCGTAGGTCACCTGTTGAACGGTGCTGCGTTGAAAATTCATATAGGTGGTCCAGGCTGCCAGAGAGGTAGGAGGCAGAATGCCCTGGGTCAAACCTTCTACCGAAGGGAAAACACTGACATAGTAACCATCGGGCTGCAAACCGTCGGTGCCTTTTCTCCAGGGCAGAACAGGCTTCACAGTGTTGGTGTTCGCGGCGTCAAGCATGATGGGGGTACCCACAGAGCTCATGGCGCGACCGGTGGTCACTTTGGATTGAGACATGGGGACGCCATTGGCGTCTACGGCAACCACTTTGTAGACGTAATCGACGTTGGGACGATTGGTTACGCTTTGAAAGCCGCGCTTCAGACGCTCCCAGAGGCTACCATCTTTCAGGTTAGGCGCTGCCATACCGTCTTTGTAACCTTCAGCGCTGGTAGAACGGCCTTGCGAATCTTTCGCAGGCACGATGGCAAAAGCGCCTTCACGGGTAACCTGATTCCACTCGGGAATGTTGTTTTTATAGATCCAGTACTCTGCAGCACCGTTTACAGGCTGCCAGGTCAGGTGAATAAAGACATATACACCATTGAGTTGGATGTACTTGCTGAATTGAGGAACGGCAAAAGCGGTAGTGTTACCGACAGCTTTGATTTCAAAGACTTCGCCCGGTTGAGCGGGTTGCTGAGGAGCAGGGAGAGGTTCAGGGGTATCGAGAGGCTGTTCAGGAGATTGTTCGACAGGAAGCATATCGCTGTATTGATTGTTGGTGGTGGGTCCAGTGTAAGCGTTGCTACCGCCTGCACCCGCACCGTTAGCGGTACCCACAGCAGGAGCACTCACCTGGCTGGCCAGGTCTTGCTTGCCACAAGCGGTCAGAACCATGCTGCTGGCGGTGAGCAGTAAAAGGGTTTTCGCGATTCCGTGGGTAAACATTTTCATAATTTTTTCTCGGCTCTCTACTTATCTGAACTTAATCTCTCTTATAGTCTTATTATAGGATGAACTTTCTTTTTATATTTAAAGAAGAACATTAGAAGAGGTTAAGATTTGTTTAATATTAAAGATATTTCACAAAAGTTGGTGGTTTCTTGTCAACCTGAAGCTCAGGAGTCCTTTTATGATACCGCATTTATTTGCGGAATGGCACAGGCAGCACTTCTGGGTGGAGCAGGAGGTCTGCGCTTAAGTGGCCCTGAAAACATTTGTGCCGTCAAAAAAGTCTGTAAATCACCGATCATTGGTATTTGGAAACAGCAGTACCCCAACTCTGAGGTGTATATTACCCCCACCCTCAAAGAAGCCGAAGCCCTTTTGGAGGTGGGTACAGAAATCATTGCTTTAGACGCCACCCGCCGGATACGTCCTCGGGAAGATCTGGAAAGTCTGGTGCAAGCCCTGAAAGGCAAAGTCTGCCTCATGGCAGATATCTCGAATCTGGAAGAAGCCCAGTACGCCGCTGAACTTGGGTTTGACTGTATAGGCACCACATTGGCGGGCTACACCACCCCGTCACCGCATCCTCAGGGCCCCGACTTTGCCTTGCTCAGTCAATTGGTCAAAACCTTAGATCTTCCTATTATTGCTGAAGGACGCATCTCTACCCCCCAGGAAGCTGCACAGGCCCTGCAATTGGGAGCCCATGCCGTGGTGGTCGGATCGGCGATCACCCGCCCTCAGGTCATTACCCGAGAATTTATCGCACACATGAAGAGGCTTTGATCGTCCTTTTTTAATAATGCCAGGGGTATTCTTCGTAGGCAGGGGAGCGCTTTTCTAAAAAGGCGTCTCGCCCTTCCTGGGCTTCAGGTGTGCCATAAGCCAAACGGGTGGCTTCACCCGCAAAAAGCTGCTGTCCCACCAAACCGTCATCTAGCAAATTAAAGCCAAATTTGAGCATGCGCATGGCGGTGGGAGATTTGCCATTGATCAAGGCCCCCCATTCCAGAGCTACTTTTTCGAGATCTTCATGAGGAACCACTTTGTTCACCATGCCCATATCAAAGGCCTCCTGGGCAGAATAGTTGAGCCCCAAAAAGAAAATTTCACGGGCCCGCTTTTGACCACATTGGCGCGCTAAATAAGCAGATCCATAGCCCGAATCAAAACTGGCCACATCAGGATCCGTTTGTTTAAAGATCGCATGTTCTTCAGAGGCAATGGTCATGTCACACACCACATGCAAACTATGGCCCCCACCCACAGCCCAACCCGGCACCACCGCAATCACAACTTTGGGCATAAACCGAATCAAGCGCTGTACTTCTAAAATATGCAGACGGCCCAAACGGGCCAGATCTTTTTCTAAGGGCGCATTTTCATATTTATAGCCATCCTTGCCTCGGATACGCTGATCACCACCCGAGCAAAAGGCCCAGCCCCCATCTTTAGGAGACGGGCCATTACCCGTGAGCAGTACACAGCCCACATCAGAGCTTTGACGGGCGTGCTCAAGGGCCTGAAAGAGCTCGTCGACGGTATGGGGGCGAAAAGCATTGCGCACTTCAGGGCGATTAAAGGCAATGCGTACCGTGCCCTGCGATTTGGCGCGGTGATAGGTGATATCGGTAAAGTTAAACCCAGGGACTTCGTTCCAGGCTTCGGCATCAAATAAAGGAGAGATCATGAAAACAACCTACATTCTAAGTTTTTTCACATCTTAACAGTCAATCAGACTTCTGCCACCGTTTTCAGAGCACCCCTTTTTAAAAAAGAGCGTCTGTTTTTGCTTTTTTACCTGAATCTGAAAGGGCAATTCAATGCCCTTCCCCCCCTGAGCAGAGCTCAACAGGATCAGGGCTTCAATGTGCCTTGAGGAAAAACGCTTCCACTCGCCGTGAAAACGGATCAGCAGTCGTTTCAAAAGCCGCCGCTGCAAGGCCGGATGCAATCCTGAAAACCCCCTCACGTCCAAACACCAAACGGACGCAGACTCCGACACACAGGCAGCATAATAACGCTCGGCCTCGCTGTCGAGATAGTCTTGTTCAGATTGTAGGCGTATCAAATGCTCCGTCAACTCAGCTTCCCAGCGTACGTTTTCTTCACGAAACCAGGGCAAAATTTGATGACGCACACGGTTGCGCAAAAAATCCATGGATTGATTGGAGGCATCTTCTAAACAGAGCAATTGATGATGCGCATGATAAGCCTCCAACTCCAGGCGTGGCCGGTTTAAAAAGGGACGCAACACAGACAGCCCCTTCAAGGACTGCGTGGCGGGCCGCATTCCCACAAGCCCCATACTGCCCCGCAACCATTTCATCAGCACGGTCTCGGCCTGATCCTGAGCATGATGAGCCGTCACCAACGCATCGTAACCTTCGGTTTGCATCAACTCTGCAAACCACCCGTAACGCGTTTGCCGGGCACGGGATTCTAAAGAACTTTCTGTGGAAGAGAGAATGGGTTCCCGCCGTGTACTCCAGGCAGGAATCTTTTGGGCGGCACAATAGTCCATTAAAGTACGGGCCTGAGCGGCTGACTCAGGGCGCAGTCCGTGATCGAGGTGGGCCACGGCAAAGTCACAAGCATAACGGGGACCTGCAAAGCGTTGAAAGAAATGCAGCAACACCATGGAGTCAAGGCCCCCGGAAACCGCCAAAAGATAACGCTTCTGCGGCTGAATGAGATCATGTTTAGCAATAAACTGAAAGGCATCCGCGCAGAAGCGTCGATCTTTAAAGGTCATAGCAAAAGGTTTAGTAACCGTATTTGGAGCGGCGCACCCCTAAAATTTCATCAATTTCAGCCATGACGGAACGCAATAAACGGGTCTTTTTATTGTGAGGCAAAAAGGCACTCTTAAAACCATTAATAATCATATTGGCCATGTCGTTGATATCAAACTCAAAGGTGTCTGCCACCAATTTCAGCTCATCGGTCACCGTGGTACCGGATACCAAACGGTTATCGGTGTTAATGGTGACCCGCAGACCCAGCTCATAGTATTTCTTAATGGGATGGGACTCCAAAGTCTCAATGGCTTTGGTTTGCAGATTCGAAATCAGGCATACCTCTAAAGGAATGCGGTGATCATTCATATAATTCATTAAGTCGCGATCTTCAATCAAACGGGTACCGTGGCCAATGCGGTGGGCACCACAGTAATGAAGCGCTTGCGAAATACTGCGGGGGCCAAAGGCTTCACCGGCGTGAATCGTACAGTTAATATTCTGGTTCAAAATTTTATGGAAGGCTTCTTTGTGGTATTTGGCTGGGTTGTCGTATTCAGCACCGGCCAAATCAAAAGCCACGACGCCTCGATTTTTAAAGGCAATGGTGAGATCGGCGAGCTTATCAGAGCTCTCGGGAGACATATGACGGATCCCACAGATAATGACACCGGTGGTGATGTCAAATTGACGCTCGGCATCTGCCAGACCAATGAGAACCGCTTTAACAATCTTTTCTAAAGAAAGCCCTTCATTGGTGTGCAACAGAGGACAAAAACGCACCTCCATATATTTCACATTTTCGCTGGCCGCATCCTCAGCCAATTCAAAGGCGGCCCGACGCAAAGACTCAAAATCCTGGAGCACAGAGCAGGTAATATCAAAAGCACGCAGATACTCTTCAAGGCTTTCGCAGTTTTCACTGACCTGTACATATTGGCGTAAGCCCTCAGGATCCATGCTGGGCAGCTCAACGCCTTTTTTCTTGGCAATATCAATCATGGTTTCAATGCGCATAGAACCGTCTAAGTGCACGTGAAGATCAGTTTTGGGAAGGCGCAGAAGGACTTCCCGATCAATGGGTTGTTTTTTCATGTTCTTTATTTCCTTTTTTCTCAGTTTAGCAGGGTCTTAAGGGTTTGCCGAGGGATTTTCCAGCACAAGGGAACGAAAAAATAAGATTTGTTTAAGCTTAAACTGTTGTTTTCTTAATAAAGTGCGGTATACTGTTTACTCAATAGAATTAAAGTTTGTTCACGTATCGGGTTGTGAGTCACCTACACAGGTGCTAAAATACCCAGTCCGAGCTACAGATTTTATCTGCTGGTTTAAGTGAAAAAGCTGTACACCTACTGCTTTCAAACAAACCAGACCCCTTGTGTTCTCGTTGCTTTTGCGGCTAAATTGCTTACCTGAATGGAGCCCTTTAAAAGCAAAAAATACACACATTTAAATTTTAATTAGAGATTTAAAAGGAGGTCAGCGGCGCTTACCACTCTTTCTGCGTCGCCCGTATATTATGGCCAAAGCTAAAGATAAAGAAGTCGTTGGAGTGATTAAGCTCCAGATTGAAGCGGGTAAAGCTAATCCTGCTCCTCCGATCGGTCCTGCTTTAGGACAACATGGTGTGAACATCATGGAGTTCTGCAAAGCTTACAACGAACAAACCAAAGAGCACGTTGGAATGATTATTCCCGTTGAAATCAGTGTCATGGGCGACCGCTCATTCACTTTTATCACCAAGACTCCTCCAGCGTCTGCGCTCATTAAGCGCGCTCTGAAAATTCAAAGCGGTTCTTCGACCCCTCAGGCGAAGAACGGTGGCAAAATCTCAGCACAACAAGTGCGGGAAATTGCAGAAACAAAAATGCCCGATCTTAATGCCCGTGACATTGATGCGGCCATCAAGATGATCGAGGGCACTGCTCACAGCATGGGAATTGTTGTTGAGCAAGCCTCTTAGAATCAAGTAAAGCGAGTGACAGTTATGGCACGTTTAAGCAAAAGACAAAAAGCGCTCCAGGAAAAAGTAGGAGGTCGTCGCGACTTCTCTCCTCTGGAAGCCCTGGAACTCATCAAAGAAACCGCTAACGCTAAATTTGATGAGACCATTGAGGCAGCATTCTTCTTAGGGATTAACCCCAAGCATGCTGATCAACAGGTGCGTTCAACCGTAACGCTGCCCGAAGGCACGGGTCAAACCGTCCGCGTGGTAGCCGTTGCAAAAGGTGCAGCCGCTAACGCTGCAAAAGAAGCTGGCGCGATTGAAGCCGGAGCTGAAGAAGTTCTGGAAAAAATTCAAGGCGGCTGGTTTGAATTCGACGTCCTCGTTGCTACCGCCGATATGATGGGCCAACTTTCCCGATTGGGTAAAATCCTTGGTCCTAAGAAACTCATGCCCAACCCGAAAGCCGGTACCGTTGTTGCGCCATCTCCGGATGCGATTGCAAAAGCAGTATCTGAGTTCCAGGGCGGAAAAGTTGAGTTTCGTAACGATCGCCAGGGTAACGTACACGTTATTGTCGGAAAGTCATCTTTTGAGAAGGAAAAGCTCGCACGCAACCTGGCCGCTATCCATGCTGCTATTATGCGTATGAAGCCTGCTTCAGCAAAAGGTCAATACATCAAAACCTTTGCTCTGTCGTCCACCATGGGCCCAGGTTTACGTCTTGACACAACAAAACTCTCAGAACTGGCTTCTGTTGAATAAATAAGGAGAAACGGTTATGGTTACATTAGCGCAAAAGCAAGAGCGCGTGGTAAGTTTGAGTGATCAAATTTCCCGTTCTAAAGTTGCGGTTGTCTCCGATTACCGAGGTCTCTCCGTCAAAGAACTGACAGAGCTGCGCCGTAAGGTACAAGAAGTTGGTGGCGATGTAACAGTGGCGAAAAACACACTGATCCGTCGCGTTATCAACGATACTGAAGGTATGCCAGCAATCGATGAGATCTTAAAAGGACCTACCGCTCTGGTGGTCGGTTACGAAGATCCCGTTGCCCCTGTCAAAGCCTTGATGGATTTCCTCAAAGCAAACAAAAAAGAGCAAGAAGTTCGCGGTGGTATCCTCGACGGTAGAGTCGTGAACATCGATGAAATTAAACAAATTGCAACATTACCTTCTCGCGAAGAAATGATCGCCAAGTTAATGGGCTCTATGCAGTCACCTGCTCAAGGTGTTGCTATCACCCTTTCTGGCGTTGCGCGCAATTTGGTATACGTCCTCGAAGCAATTCGGGCACAAAAAGAAAATTCTTAAAACTATTTAGGAGCATTGCATTAAAATGTCTACTCTGACTAAAGAAGATATCGTAGAAGCTGTTGGAAGCATGAGCCTGCTGGAAGTAGCAGATCTCGTGAGCATGTTTGAAGAAAAATTCGGCGTTTCTGCTGCAGCCCCTGTTGCTGTAGCTGCTGCTGGCGGCGGAGCTGCTGCAGTTGCTGAAGAAAAAACCGACTTTGATGTTGTTCTCACCGACGCTGGTGCCAGCAAAATTAAAGTATTAAAAGTTGTTCGCGAACTGACCGGTTTAGGTCTGAAAGAAGCGAAAGAAATGGTTGATTCACTGCCTGCCAACGTTAAAGAAGGCGTTGACAAAGCTGAAGCTGAAGACATCAAAGCTAAAATTGAAGCTGAAGGCGGTAAAGTGGAAATCAAGTAAGTTGTTACAACTTATTGATACCCACTGCCATCTCAATCTCGGTCAATACGAGACCGATCAAGCAGAAATTATTGCAGAAGCTCTCAAGGCTGGCGTAAGCCAGATTGTAACCCCAGGGGTTACCCTTGAGAGCTTTTCCAGTGCTTTAGAACTGAGTGAAGCTTATCCTGGCAGCTTCTACACGGCTGTTGGGGTTCACCCCACAGAGGCCGCCCAGTTTAATGCGGAAAGCTATGCTTACTTTCTGGATCAGGCCCGACAACACAAAAGTGTCGTCGCTGTGGGAGAAACAGGCTTAGATTACTACTGGGATCAGTGTCCTGAAGACCTTCAGCAAGAGGCCTTACGCCAACATATTCATCTGGCAAAAGAATGCCAATTGCCCTTAATTCTACACATTCGCGACAAAGATGGTTCCGAGCGCGCTTACCAGGATACGTTAAAAATCCTGGACGAAGAAAACGCTTCAGAGGTAGGGGGCGTTATGCATTGTTTTTCTGGCAGTTTGGCTTTTGCTCAGGCAGCCATTGCGCAAAATTTTTTTCTGGCTTATGGAGGCGTTTTGACCTTCAAAAATGCCCACACCCTTCATGAAGTGGCCGAAGCCATTGCACTGAAGCACGTGGTACTCGAAACCGACAGCCCCTGGTTAACCCCCGCACCCCACCGGGGAAAACGTAACGCCCCTGGCTACGTGCGATATGTTGCTCAAAAATTGGCAGAAATCAAAAGAGTTTCTGTAGAAGAAATTGCCCAAATTACCACTCAGAATGCTAAGCTTTTATTTAAACTGCCTTAAAGTTCTGTACAATACCTGAGCTGACCTTAACACCACGAGCTGACCACATAAAAGAGATTCTACCCATGGACAACACCCTTACCCTCTGGATTGCCTTTAATATCTTCGTGCTATTTTTATTGGCCTTAGATCTTGGGGTTTTCAACCGTAAAAACCACGTTATCGGGGTCAAAGAAGCCCTGAGTTGGAGTGCTTTTTGGATCGCGCTGTCCCTTGTGTTTGGCGGGGGCGTCTACTATTTTCAAGGAATGCAAGCCGGGGGCGACTTTATGACGGCCTATCTGCTTGAAAAATCCCTTAGTGTTGACAACCTCTTTGTCATCCTCCTGATTTTCAATTACTTCAAAATCCCCGGACTGTATCAGCATAAGGTCCTCTTTTGGGGCATTTTAGGCGCCCTTGTCATGCGCGGTAGCTTTATTTTGGTAGGAGCTGCTCTCATTCATCGCTTTGAGTGGATTTTATACCTATTTGGAGCCTTTTTAATTTACACCGGAATCAAAATGCTCTTTGACGATGGCGAAGCAGAAATCGACCCCGATGCCAACCCGCTGGTCAAAACCTTTAAAAAATTCATGCCAGTGACCCCCAACTTTCATGGTTCCCACTTTTTTGTGATTGAGCAAGGCAAACGCCATGCGACCCCACTTTTCATTGCACTCCTGGTGGTGGAACTCTCCGATCTGATCTTTGCGGTAGACTCCATTCCCGCGGTATTTGCAGTCACCCAGGATCCCTTTATTGTTTATACTTCAAATGTTTTGGCCATTCTTGGCCTCCGTTCACTTTACTTTGCTCTGGCTGCCATTATTGACACTTTCCATTATCTGAAGTATGGTTTGGCTGTTGTCTTAACTCTGATTGGTCTTAAAATGTTGGCCAAAGAATTTTTGCATGATGTGCCATCCTGGGTTACCCTGAGTATGGTTTTGGGCGCTCTGGCCCTTTCTATTCTGGCTTCGGTCATTTGGCCGCCTAAACCTGAAGAACACACTGTGGTAGAAGACGCATTTTTACACGAGAAGGAAAAGGACGAAGTTCATGGATAAGCTAGTGGGTGTACTCGGGCTCTTTGCAATGTTGGGAATTGCATTTTTATTCTGTAAGCCCGAGCACCGAAAGAGCATTAACTTGCGGGTTGTCATTGGTGGAACGCTCTTACAAATCATTTTTGCAATTTTAATTCTTAAAACCCCCGTAAAAATTCTGTTTACCTATGCCAATGACGCCGTGAGTGCTTTGCTCGGCTTTACCAATAAAGGGTCAGAGTTTATCTTTGGTTCTCTGATGAGCTTTGAGAGCAACGGTTTTATTTTCGCGGTTCAAGTACTTCCCACCATTATTTTCTTCTCTTCGCTTATGACGGTCTTCTATTATCTGGGCATTATGCAGATCATTGTCAACGTCATTGCCAAACTTATGGTCAAAACCTTAAAAACCAGTGGTTCAGAAACGCTCTCGGCAGCGGCTAACATTTTTGTAGGTCAAACCGAAGCACCCCTGGTCATTAAACCTTTTGTAGAAAAAATGACCCAGTCGGAGCTCATGGCCATTATGGTAGGCGGTATGGCCACCGTAGCGGGCGGTGTTATGGCCTCTTATGTGGGCCTGCTCCAGCGCGATATCCCCACCATTGCCGGACACCTGATGGCTGCCAGCGTCATGTCAGCCCCCGCCGCCCTCGTCATGGCAAAAATCATGGTGCCTGAAACCGAAGTTTCAGAGACCGCTGGTGAAAGCGTAGAGCTGGCTACAGAACAAATAGATGCCAACGTCATTGATGCCGCCGCACGCGGTGCCGGTGAAGGCCTTACCCTGGCCTTAAACGTGGCTGCTATGTTGCTGGCCTTTATTGCCCTGATTGCCATGCTCAACGGCCTGATTGGTGTGCTTGGCGGCTGGGTTGGGGTCGAAGGCCTCTCTCTCGAAAAAATCTTTGGTTGGGTGTTTGCCCCCATGGCTTTCTTAATGGGCGTGCCCTGGGAAGACTGCACCAAAATCGGTGCGTTACTGGGTGAAAAAACCATGATCAATGAGTTTGTGGCCTATTCCCATTTGGCTGAAATGGTCAAACCGGGTTCTACAGAGGCCCTGCAAGAAAAATCAGAGATCATCGCCACCTACGCCCTGTGCGGTTTTTCAAACTTGAGTTCTATTGCCATTCAAATTGGTGGTATTGGCGGTATTGCCCCAAATCGTCGCGGCGATTTGGCCCGTCTGGGCATACGCGCTGTCATTGGGGGTTCACTGGCCTGCTTTATGACCGCTACCATTGCAGGTTTGCTCTGGAGTCCTGAAAGTGCCCCTGCAGCAGAAGTAAACCCTGCCCCTGCAGTATCTGCGCCCGCAAACCAGGAGTCAGCACCGGCCCCTGAAGCCTCTGCAGCTGAGACCCCTTAATGCCATGGTACCTGTAGACGTCCTCGTCATTGATGACGATAAAGATCTCAGTTTATTGGTCAAGAGCATCCTGGTAAAGGCCGGGTATCGCGTGGAGTCTCTGGATAATGGCAAACGCGCCCTGCAACTGCTACGCCAAAAGCACCTCGAAAGCCGTCTGATTCTTCTGGATATTGAAATGCCAGAGATGTCTGGTTATGAGGTGTGTGAATCTCTACAAGAAGATCCCCGTCTGGCGTTAATTCCCGTTATTATGATGACCGCAAGCCTTCAAATGGAAAATCGCCTCCAGGCCTTTCAACTGGGAGCAGTGGGTTTTTTGAATAAACCCCTCAACCCCGACGTTTTGGTGGAGCAGGTCAAAAAAGCCCTGATGGTGGAACAGCAGTGGAAAAGTAGCTTCATCCCCCAGAGTGTGGCTCCCAAAACACCGGTGCCTGCTCTACCGCGAGAAACAGCGTCTTCACCACCGACCGAGACGTCCATAGCCCCTGTCAAGCCACCTCTCGAAACATCGGTTGTCGTTGAGGCGTCTGCCCCTCCCGTCAAGGAAACCCAACTTGTGCCCCGCAGTTCAGAGCCAATGGGTATTCCCGCCAAAGACAGGAATAACTTTGCCGCCTTCTGCCGTTATCTGGAGACCACCCTTCCCAGGGAAGTGGTTGCAGAACTAAAGCCCGATACGATTTACGATCAACTTTTATTACACGGTCTAAAGCCCAACGAAACCGCCGGCCTGGTGTCAGGCTTTACAGGACTGCCTTTTTTAAGCCAGATTCCCAAAGATCGTCTACGCCTGGGCGTTTTACCCATGCCCTTTTGTAGAAAATACCATCTGGTCCCTTTTGACAACGACGCTGGTGTGTTAAGTTTTGCCCTGACTCACCCCTTTCAAATCGAAGTACAAGACATTTTAAGCCATCACCGCCAGGCACCCCAGTACATTGCGGTGCCCACCGTACTGCAACAACTCTTTGCACAATCGCATCAGACCGTCGGTACTTCAGACAAATCCGAAGATTTGAAGTCGAGTAAGCCAGGAAAACGTCTCAATGAGATGGAAGATCTGATGGATGAATTGCAATCGCAATACATTGCAGACAACACGCTAACAGAAGAAAGCGCACTGCAGCTCGAAGATCCCACAAGCGCGCCCATGATTCGCCTGGTCAACAAGTTGATTGAAGAAGCTTATACCCTAAAGGCTTCAGATATTCATATTGAGGCGAAAGAGGATTATGTACGGGTGCGTTATCGCATCGACGGCGAGTTACAGGACTACCATCGCCTGACGCCCCCAAAGCTGATTCATCCCCTGGCAGCACGTTTAAAGATTATGGCACAGCTCAATATTGCGGAACGCCGCTTACCCCAGGATGGCCGCATCGTTTATAAGCAGTTCAACCGCAAAAATTTAGACTTTGATCTTCGCCTGTCTACTGCCCCCATGAACCACGGCGAAAAAGTGGTTATGCGTATCCTGGATAAGCAAAAAAGCATGTTACCCCTCGAAGCCCTGGGTTTTTCAGCTTATAACCTCACCCGCTATCGCGAACAGCTCCAAACCCCTTACGGCATGATTCTACACGTGGGGCCTACCGGATCAGGCAAATCCATGACCCTCTATTCAGCCCTGAATGAAATCAACCGAGACGGCATCAATATTCAAACCGCCGAAGACCCCATTGAATATACCCTGCCCAATATCAATCAACTGCAAGTCCAACCCGATATTGGACTGACCTTTGCCCGTGCGCTGCGCGCTTATTTGCGTCAGGATCCCGATGTCATCCTGGTGGGGGAGATTCGCGATCATGAAACGGCCCACATTGCCGTAGAGGCCGCCCTCACCGGTCACCTGTTATTGTCTACGCTACACACCAACGATGCTGCATCCACCCTGACTCGCTTTATCGAAATGGGAATTTCTCCCTTTATGATTAGCCCTTCTGTGGTCATGGTTTGTGCGCAGCGTCTTATGCGCCGTTTATGCGAGCATTGCAAGACCGCCTATGCAGCCAGCGAGCGCGAAAAAAAGCAAGTGGGACACCCTGTGGATCAACCCCTTAACCTCTACCGTGCAGTGGGTTGTGAGAAGTGTCGTCACACCGGGTATTCAGGCCGCATAGGCATTCATGAATTGTTGATTCCCGATGAGCGTTTACGCAACGCCATGACCCAGCCGAATATTTCTTCCGAGGCCCTCAAAAAAATGGCCATGGAAAACGGCATGATCACGCTTTATGCTGACGCAATGGAAAAGGTAAAACAGGGCGTTAGCTCCCTTGAAGAAGCGGCTTCTAAGGTCAAGCCTGATTAGCACATCTTTAGGATTGGCCCTGACAGAGATAATAAATATCTTCCAGGTGTCGGGGGGTGGCCAGGTCCCCTTCGTGCACCATCACGGTTTTCACCACTTCATTTAAGCTGGTTAAACCACTCAGCGCTTTATAAATACCGTCTTCTGTCATGGAGAGAAAGCGTCTGGTTTTGCGCGCGTTTTCCCGCAGGGCAGAGGCGGTATCTCCTCTGAGAATCCCCTGGCGATCCCCTTCAAAAATTTCAAAGACCTCGTGTAAAGCCGTTACCCCCAGGTAGCCAATCTGATGGCAGTGCTGACAGCCTCTGGCTTCATAGGCCTGACGCTGCTCACCGGTGGTTTTGACTGTAACACCCAGGCTTTGCAGGACGCTAATATCTAGCGGCGCAAGCTCTCGGCAGTGAGGACATAGCTTTCTCACGAGCTTTTGAGCAATAACCACCACAGGCACCGGCGAAGCCAAAAGTGCCTCTGCGCCCATGGCCTTGAGTTGATACAGGGCAGTGGTCGTATCATTCGACGCCACCGCAGAGAATACTTTTTTGCCTACCAACGCTGCACGGTTTAAACGATCTGCCACGTCCTTGTTTTTCACCTCACTCACCATCAACAGATCACTGTCGTAGTCCGTCATGGCCTCAATCATGGCTGCATAAGAATCTTTTGACTCCGGGGGGTATTGATGCTGTGTTGCGGTAGGCAGAAGCTGTTCCACTGCATCTTCAAGGGTGAGTATATTTTGTGAAGACTGGCTCAGGTACTGCAAACAGGCATAAAGCAAAGTGCTTTTGCCCTGACGCATGGGACTGACCGCTAACAATACGCCTCCTGAACGGTTTAAAAACTGCTGCACTTGCCTGAGCACAAAAGGAGAAAAGCTTAAACTGTCCAGCTCTAACAATTCGGGATGTGCATGGGCAATATGCATGACAAGGCTTTCTCCCCACACCCCGGGGAAAAAGGAAATCGATAAGTGCACTCGCTTTTGTGACACCTGGGTGGTGATACGTTCTTCCCAGAGGCGCTCACGCTTTAAGCGAAAAGGTGTTTTTAACGCTTTAAGTAGCATAGGGGCCATGCGCTGAGGTAGATCGGTTTTATGTTGTAATTGACCGTCGATACGAAAGCGTACCCGCAAATAGTTTTCATGGGTTTCAATGTGCAGGGCCGTGGCTCCGGCCTCTACCGCTGATCGCACCAAAAACTGGGCTACAGGCTGCATTTTTTCTTCGCTCAACTGGTTTTTATGGGTTAACTGTACCAGTTCCGGCGACATGTTAAGCGTGTTTTGCCGCGTGGATGCAGCATCAAAAAGCGCACTCAAACACGCCAAAATCTCTGAAGAAGTGGCAATAGAAGGCATAATACGACAACTGTACACATCAATAAGACGTTGAATAAGCTCTCCATTGAGAGGATCCGCCATCACCACCACCATTTGATTTTCGTACTTGTGAATGGGCAAACACTCATGGGTCCGTAAAAAATCTTCGTCTAAGGCTTTCAACAGCTCACGATCCACCAATTCCGGGGAAGGCACAATCCGCGGCAAATCCAACTGTAAACTCAGGGCATCTACCAATTGGGTTTCAGTAATAATTTGATGCCGCACCAAAAGTTCACCAAACCTGAGTTGCGTCACGTTTTGCTGATCCAGGGTGTGCTGTAGCTGCGCCTGGGTAATCACGCCCATATTTAACAGAATTTCACCCAGGTGAATGCTTTTTTGGTGTTTGCGCAAAAAACGTTGCAAGTCCACTTTGGACAACAACTTTAAGTCTACACAGACCCGACCCAGGGGTTTATAGCTTTCTAACTCGGCCTGGTACTTCAAGGCCTTTTGTAAGGCATCGGGGGTTAATAACCCCTCTTTCACCAAAAGATCTCCCATACGATGCAGGTTTGACGGGGGTATGGCTGATGACATAAACGAATCTCTCCTCTGCGGCCTTGATTTTAACACGAAGTCTGTGGGCGCTTTGCTTATAGGTAATCTGCTATAATACCAAAAATTTTTGGGAAAGTATCTCCATGAAAGCAACTGTTTATCGTTCCATGGCACTGTATTTACTCGCCAGCAGTCTTTTTCTCACCGCTTGTGGAAGCTCGAATAGCAGCTCACCCAATCCGGCTGCGGGAAACATCCCCAACCTGGCCACAAAACCCACCCCACAAGCCAGCCCTTTGAAAACCCAACGTTTTGCGGGGGACGTTATTAATGCGGTAACACGAGCCCCCATCGACCGGGCTGAAATTTTACTGCAAGTCAAAAGCGCAAGCCCTGCCAGCTCAAGCCCATCCACAACACCGGCCCCAACTCCCATACCGACCCCACCTCCGGCTGGAAGCGGTACAGCGCCGGTATCAGCCCCCACACCGGCTCCAAATAGCCAGGCTTCGGTAACCCCCAATGTCACTCCCGGTGTGACCCCAAGCGTCACGCCTTCTACAGGATTTTCTGTAGAGGGTGCCATTCCAAGCCTACCTGGCGGCAGCGGCACTCCCCTTCCCCCTTCTAGCAATAACACCGTTCAACCCGACAGCAGCAGCCTGAACCCTTTTCAAGAGCGTGCTATACCCGTTTCAGAACGTTATGTCATGTCCCAAAGCACCTCGGTAGATTCCGCTGGCTTCAACACCTTTGAAACCAACACCAACAATCGCGGCAAATTCTTTGTTAACGATGTGCCTGAGGGGCAATACATCCTCAGCGTATCTGCGCCGGGTTATCGCAGCATTACCCTCACCGACGTGGATCCCAATCGCCTGGAAATTCCTTTAATTCCGTTAGAAAACATGGAAACCATGGACATTGTCGGCAGCGTGCTTTCACCCACCGAAAAACCGGTGGCCAATGCCTATGTGAGTTCTTCTTTTCCCATGGGCGACGCCATCGGTATTCCCGCAACCACCAATACCCTGGGCGAATTCAAACTTCCCGCGGTGCCCTTTGGACGGCGGAGCTTTATCGCTTTTGTCCAAAATGTAGATGGCGATATTCAACAAATGGGCCTGCTCAAGAATATTATTGTGAATAATAAAAGCATTAAGGATCAAGAGCTCGTCTTTAAAGAAAAGCCCGACACTCTACCCGGTCCCGACGGAACGCCTCGTCCCACCGCTGAGGAACTGATCGAAAACGTCAATAAAATTCTAACCGAAGAGGTAGAACCCAGTCCCTCTCCTGAAGGTGAAGACATTTCACCCTACGCCAGTGAATCCCCTGAAGAAACCCCGGCCAGCGAAGAAAGCCCGCTGGTGGCTCCACCCATTGAGCCCTACCCTGCACCCTCAGTGGGCACCGTGGAAGAAAATCAGGAAAGCACCGAAAAAAAAGGAAGCAATTTGTTTGACACCGTCAAAAACTTTTTCACCGGTGAAGAGGCCGATGAAAGCGAAGCGGTAAAAATCTCACCGGTCATTTCCTTGCGCTCTGTGATCTCGAGCGTGAGTTTAAGTGGAGAAGTCACCTTACCCGAGGGCTATACCCTTAAATCAATGGATGTTTATCTGACCCTTGAGGGCGAAGAAAAAGAAGCCATTCCAGAAGAATTTTACCTGCTCAGCAAAACCTTTCCCAAAGCGGCGCAAGCTTCTCAAAGCCTTCTGGGTGAAACCAAACCCAATGCCAAAGCCAGCGCAAAGCCCACCCCCGCAAAACCTGCAGCCAACGCGAATGAACCTCAGCCCTTTGAGGTGCGCTTACCCACGCCAGGTCCCGGGCAAAAGTACCACCTCCAATTTACGGCGACCCAGGCCGAAGGCGGACAAACCTATCATCACATCTATAATTTAGACGGTGAAAGCGATAGTCTAAAGGTAGATTTTTTACCCGTCATGCAAAAAATCGAAATCCAGGGCGAAAGCGATAATACCATTCCCAGTTCACCCCGTTTGGGCTGGGAACCCGTCAGTGGAGCAGAGGCTTACCACGTCACCCTCACCGCAGGAAATGGCACCAAGCGCCGCGTTATCTGGGAAGCTTGGACCAAGTCCACACAAATTGACTATCCCTTTAGTTCTCGCACCCAACGTCTTCAAGAACAAGAAACGTATGTGGTTTCAGTGGCAGCCTTAAAAGGCCTTAAGCCCATTGTCAACAAAAGCAAAAACACGACAGCCCATGCAGGTTATCAAGCCCTCTGGTCCGATCTGTCTCGCTTTACCCACACACCTTTTGAAGTTGTGAACCGATAAAAAAGAAGGATGCGTTTCCATGCCCAAATTTATTCATCTGATGTTGAGCCTGTGTCTTCTGGGAGTGGCCCTTCCTGCGCAAAGTGCCGAACTGCCTGAAACCCGGCTCGATTTTGGCAACAGAGAATACCAGGGGCAGTTTACCCTACGCTATTGGTATGGCAACAACAGCATTGATCAAAGCTTTAAGGGCAGCGGCATCGATTCCTTTGTCAACACCAAAACCTCATTAGGACTTTTGAACATCAGCAGTGACCACTGGTTTGGTATTCTGACGCCCCAGGGCCTGGGTTTTTTGGGATCGGTCTTTGGCCTGGGTTTTTCGTTAGACTATGCAGACCAACTGGTCCAGGACGTTCGTCTAATGACCTATATGATGGACTTTCAATTTGCCAAGCTCACGGTCTTACACGATGAGGATTTCAGCCGTACCCTGACCCTATCAGGACACTATGTGTCTTACTTCAACACGGTGTACGACAATTTACTCCTGACCACCGCAGCCCCCTTTTTTGGGGCCGGTATCGGCATCACCGGTAAACACCCCATCTTTGACGTGGGAGAGGCCACTTTTAAATTGGTCTATGTGCCCGGCTCTCGCACCCCGAACCCCCTGCCCGATGGTCAGGGGGTCCTGAGTGAGCTCAATACCCGTTGGTTTATCAACCCTGCCCTGGCCTTTAACGTGGGTTACCGCTTTAACTTTTTTACTGCGGCCGGAGAAACCGCGGCGCAAAACTCTCAAACAGGACAATCGCTGACCTTAAATCGGACCCTACAAGACATGTTTCATGGCATTAATCTGGGATTCACGGCATACTTTTGACGCCATCTAGGCGTGGACATTCCCCCATGAATCCGGTATTATGCCTTATCAGGAAGAATTTATAAGGAGGCCTCTGTGGCTGAAGAAGTATTGCTGAAGGTAACAGACCTTGCTACCCATTTTCACACCGAAGAAGGTGTCGTAAAAGCTGTTGATGGCGTAGATTTTGAAGTGCGCCGTGGAGAAGTCGTTGGCGTGGTCGGAGAGTCCGGCTGCGGAAAAAGCATGACCTCCATGTCCATTTTGCGTCTGGTACCCAAACCACAGGGAAAAATCGTGCGCGGACAGTTAATGTTTGCGGGCAAAGACCTCTTATCCCTTTCCGAAGAAGAAATGCGTAAAATTCGCGGCAACCGCATTGCCTTAATTTCTCAGGATCCCATGACGTCTTTAAACCCCGTTTTAACGGTGGGAGAGCAGATCATGGAAGCCATTCAGCTTCACCAGGGTCTCGACAAAAAGGCTGCCAAAGAAAAAGCGATTGTGATGCTGAAAAAGGTGGGTATTCCCTCACCTGAGAAACGGGTTGATGAGTATCCCCACCAATTCTCAGGCGGGATGCGTCAGCGGGCGATTATTGCGATGGCTTTGTCGTGCGAGCCTGAGCTGTTAATTGCCGATGAGCCCACCACAGCACTAGACGTAACCATTCAAGCACAAATTCTGGATCTCATGCGCGAGATTAAAGAGAAAGAGAACGCTGGTATTCTCTTTATTACCCACGATTTGGGTGTTGTGGCTGAAATGTGCGATTTCGTCTGCGTTATGTATGCGGGCAAAGTCGTTGAGGCCACAGACGTGGTCAGCCTCTTTAAAAACCCAAGCCACCCTTATACCGTGGGCTTATTGAAGTCCATCCCCCGCTTAGACGACGTCAAAGATCGCTTAGACCCCATCGACGGTCAGCCGCCCAGCTTAAGCAAACTGCCCAAGGGATGTAGCTTTGCTGCCCGTTGCCCCGAAGCAGAAGAAATCTGTCGTCAACAAGAGCCCGCCTTGAAGCAAGTGGGCGTTAATCACTATGCTCGCTGCCTCAAACGCGAAGAATGGAAAGCAGACGTATAATGTCACAAAACAACCCTTCAGATAAAATCTTATTAGACGTTAAAGGTCTTAAAAAGCACTTCCCCATTAAAAAAGGGATCTTGTTTTCCAAACAGGTGGGTGCGGTTAAAGCCGTTGACGGTCTAGACCTTTTCGTTCGCGAAGGTGAAACCCTGGGTATGGTGGGCGAGTCCGGTTGCGGAAAATCCACCACAGGACGTCTGATTCTGCGTTTGATTGAACCCAGCGCCGGTAAAGTAATGTTTGACGGCGTGGATCTGTTGTCCCTGAACAAAGGGGACATGCGCAACATGCGCAAAAAGATTCAGATGGTGTTTCAAAACCCCTATGCCTCTCTGGATCCCCGTATGACCGTGGGAGACATTGTGGCAGAGCCGCTACGCGTGCATAACGTTTTTTCCAGCTCAAAAGAGTTAAAAAAGCGCGTGCGTGAACTGCTGGACTGTGTGGGCTTAAACCCTTCTTACACCGAGCGCTTTCCCCACGAGTTTTCAGGCGGTCAGCGCCAACGGATCGGGATTGCCCGAGCCCTGGCTCTGAACCCCAAACTGATTATTGCCGACGAACCCGTGTCTGCCCTGGACGTATCGGTTCAAGCCCAGGTTTTAAACCTCTTGAACGATCTGCAAGCTGAATTTGGTTTAACGTATATCTTTATTGCCCACAACCTCAGTACCGTCAACCATATTTCTGACCGTGTCGCGGTCATGTATCTGGGTAAAGTGGTAGAGCTGGCCAGCAACAAGACCCTGTACGCCAACCCCAAACACCCCTACACCCGCGCGTTGATGTCAGCCGTGCCTGAACCCGACCCAGAGTTTATGCGCAGTCCAGAACGGGCGCAACGTATCGTCTTAGAAGGCGATATCCCAAGCCCGGTCAATCCCCCTTCAGGGTGTCGTTTTCACACCCGTTGCTGGGAAGTGATGGACGTGTGTAAGACCCAGGAGCCGCCACTGGTAGACACTGGTGACGGTCAATACGTGGCCTGCCACCTCTTTCCGGGTGAAACCCCCTTAAAGACCACGACTGCCTAAGCACAATTTCATGGAACTTCATAGCGGTCCTTATACCCTTGAGGGCTATTCTCGCAGCACCATTGAAACCTATGTGCGCGTCAACGAACTGAATATTTGCTTTGACATTGGCAAATGTCCCATGGCTTTGGTCAACGTACCCCAGGTTTTTATTTCCCACTTTCACGGAGATCACAGCCTGGGGCTGACCTATTACATTGCCCACCGCAGCCTGGCCAAACTTCCCCCCGGTGAAATTTATATTCCTTCGTCAGCCCTTGAAGACACCCACGCCTTGATCAAGGCCCATGCGGCCATTGAACGGGCTCATCGGGATTACCACCTCATTCCGGTAGAGCCTGGCATGGAGCTACCTTTTAAACGGAACCATCGCATGCGCATGTTTGCCACCGATCACCGTATTCCCTCTGTGGGATACACGGTCATCGAAGAGCGGAACAAACTTAAAGCCGAATTTCAAGGCCTGGGACAGCAGGAAATCGTGGCCCTGAAAAAAAGCGGCGTGGAAATCACCGAAACCCATCTTTTGCCCCGCATTAGCTATGTAGGTGATTCTACCGTTAAAGTCTTTGACTGGCACCCTGAAATCTTTAAAAGTGAAGTGCTCCTGACGGAGTGCACCTTTCTGAGTGACGAGCACTTAGAAGAGGCCAGCAAGCGCAAGCATATGCACCTCAAAGAAATCATACCCTACCTCGACGACATTGAAAGCCCACACATTGTGCTGATGCATTTTTCAATGCGGTATACACGCCGTGAGATTTACGGCTATGTCGACAAGTTGGTGCCGGCCAAACACCGAGAACGCATTTTGGTACTTGCCTAAGCTACTCTAAGGCGCTGGTTTTACCGTACAGGTGTTGGTAAATCCAGTACGAGGTAAACACCCGTTTAACGTAACCCCGGGTTTCGGGATACGTAATAGACTCCGCCAGGGCATCTAAAGGCAAATGGCCATAGTCCTTTAACCAGCGGTTTACAGGCCCCGCACCCGCATTGTACGAGGCCACAGCCAGGAGTGAATTGCCATCAAACACCTGGTGGCGAGAGTTTAAATACCACACACCCATGGGAATATTGTCTTCAGCACGGCTGAGACTATAATCTTTTAACCCCAGATCCTGCGCGATTTGGGCGCCTGTAGCGGGCATAATCTGCATCAGTCCGGTGGCCCCCACCCAGGATTTAATGGTGGGATTATACTGACTTTCTTGCCAAATTAATCCGGCCGGTAAAAAGGGATTCATCTGATATTTTTTGGCTTCGGCCTCAATCTTATCAAAGAAAGCCAGCGGGAAAGCGGCGGGGAGATAGGTGTCGTCTTTTTCTGCCAGATAACGGTAGCGGGTAACCGTTTCATAGTAGCGTTGCTGTTTCTGCATGAGCAGTCCATGCAACACCTGTACCTGAGGCTCCATATGGTACTCAGCAATTTCCATAAAAGGTGCATGTTGCCCCAGATAATAGAGCTCCATCAGGGGACTAAAGGCTTGCGCGTTGCCCGCTAAGGCATCATCAAACGCCTGCGCATAACCGGGCTGCGGCAGTGGAGAGTCTGCAGTCCCCACACTCAGACCTTCATAGGGCACGGTAGCGTAGTGATCTTCGCCGCCTTTTTTTAAGCGCTGTAAGCGCGCTTTGGCCCGATGGGTGTAATAATCCATCAGGGGATTTTTACTGAGTTGTTCGTACAAGGGTTTGGCCTGATCAAAGGCTTCGGTTTCTTCGTAAGCGCGGGCAAGCCAGTAGGTAAAGCGGCTACCCAACTCATGCTTTTGGTAATGCTGCTGGTGCTTCTCTAAGGCGGTAATGACAGAGGAATAGTCTTTATTGAGGAAATCATGCCAGATGGCATACCACAAGGCTGGCATGGCTTCTTTAAAGGTGGGGTTTAAGGCCACCAACTGATGGTAAACTTTTGCCCGCTGCGCATCTTTATTGAGCATGTCATAAATAATGCCTTCTTCCCAGAGGGCAGCAGCTTTCACTTCTTTGTTACTATTGTAAGCAATATGTACCGCCTGCAGCTGATTGAGGGCAGCGGTATAGGCTTTGGCTCGGCGCTGATTCTGAGCCAGGTAGACACTGGCCAGGCCCGCCGCTTCAGAAGCGGGATAGCGCTGGCGAAGGGCTTCGAAATGCTCCACGGCTTGCGGATAAAATTTCGCCTCCAGGGCATACTCTCCCAGGGTTAAAAGTTCTTCAGCGGTGGTGGGCGTCTTGACAGAAAGTTCTTTGTACGCGGTTTGGTACATATAGCGCTCAAAGGCCGCTTTGGCCAAGAATACATGATCGCTTTCCGTCAGCTGGTCTTTAAAGTCCGACTGCACCTTGTAAAGAGTCGCTCGCCCGGCGGGGTGCGTGGGGTAGGCCTGCAGAAAATTACGATAATAACTGAGGGCTGCACGGGGTTGCTTCTCGGCACTCAACTCGGCTTGCTTTAAAAGCACCACAGCCCGCAAGGGTTCCTGGGCATCCAGTTCATTTTTCCACTGCACCAAAAGACTTTCAGCTTTCGGTTGCTCTTCATTTTTGATCAAATAATCCAAATAACGCTGGTACCACGCGGGTCTAAACACGCTGTCTTTATGTTCAAGTAATAGGGTCGCAAATTCCTCCGGGGACACCCGGGCAGACTCCCATTGCAGGAGCTGCTGTATCAAAGGGCTTTCCACTTGCTCCGCAAACCCTTCAGGAACCTCACCTTTTTTCTGTAGAAAATTCACCCACTGCGCGCGCTCTAAAAACCAGGGGTGCGGACTGTTTTCGGCGTTGAGCGTGGCTTTGCCCTGAATATGTTGATCCAATAACTCAAAGTGGGTCCGCAAACGCGCCACAATATTATCGTAATCTCCGTTATTTTCGGCTTTTAAAGCCCGTAGCGCATCTAAGGCCTCAAGGGGGCCTTCTGCATAAAACATAGCTTCTGCCCGCAGGGCTTTGGCCCGACCCTGTAAAGCAGGATCCGTCTCATCGTTGAGATATTGCATTAAAAGCGACGATGCTTCTTCGTACTTTTTTTTCTCCATCAGCGATTCGGCTTGTTTCACAGGAGGAGGAGAACAAGCGGCAAAAAAAGATAAGCTGAGGGCACACACAGCAGCATGAAGATGTTTCATTGCACAACAGGCCTTTAACACGAAAAATTAAGGATGGAACTAGTCCAGAAGCGCCACCAAAGCGGAAGTCAAAAAGTAGTTGACACACACGATCAGCAAAATAGAATGGACCACCGTCGTATTCGCAGCTTTGCCGACGCCCAAAGCTCCACCTCTGACATTATAGCCTTTATAACAACTGATCAAGGCCACAATCATGCCAAAGATGCACGCCTTGAACATGCCACCCCAGATGTGCGACATTTTGGTAAAACTAAACAAATTGGCCAGAAACACACCCGAGTTCAGTCCTTTCAAACCAATGGCGACCACATAGCCCCCTAAAATCCCCCCAAAACTGGCAATCGCATTAATCACGGGCACCATCACCACCAGCGCAATCAGGCGGGGCACAATCACATATTGGAAGGGGTCTACCGCCATAACCTCAAGGGCGTCAATTTCTTCGGTGACACGCATGGTCCCAATTTCTCCAGATACGGCACTACCGGCCTGAGAAGCCACCATAATGCTCACTAAGGTGGGAGAAAGCTCTCGAAATACCGCTTCGGCAAGCAGACTACTGAGTAAGCGCTGGGCCCCGAACATTTCAAACACCTGTAGGCCCTGTAAAGTGGTTACCATACCGGTGGGAACCACGATGGCCAGTACCGGCAACAAACATTGAAACCCCGTGGTGTACATACTTTTTAAGGTCTCGCGCCAGAAAAAAGGGGGACGAAACATGGCCTGAATGGTCAGAGACAGAAAAAGGCCAAAATGTCCCACCTGTTGAATAAATTGCTGAGCGGGCGCAAAAATACCCATTTAAAAGAGCTGCTGTGTCGAGACGATGTCTTCACCCTCAACCCGAGGATGGTGGGTAATAATTTGCTCGGTTCCCAGATTCTCAATACTGAGTCTACCGCGCAAAGCCACTTTCTCAACCCGGTTCATGGCTTCAGCATTCACCTCGATGAGCCAGTCATCCTGACCTGGCTGTGGCATGGGCATAATGGCCTGCTCCTCGCGCAGCTGATCAAGAATGGTACGATCATTCAGGACATACGCAACCAAGCGCGATACAAAGGGTAAGTTACGTTGAAAGTGGTCCATACGCTTGGCTTCCATGGTGGGGAGACCACCATAGTTAATATAGTCCACTTCCCATTTTTCTTTGAGGTCCTCAAAGATTTTATCGAGCAAGCTGTAAGCGTCTAAAAAGCCCCAGTTTTCTTTGACATGAATGCCCAGCGGCGAAAACGAAGCCGGTGTAGGGCGCAGGGAATCCTTAATGGCCTCGCCCTTCCAATTGTCATATTTAACCAGCGTGAGCCATTCGCCCACATTAAAGGGTTCAAAGCCTTTAATGTCGGTCACGACCCGATCTGAACGCTGATAAACCTGACGCTTGACGCGAATGGCTATCAGTTGGTTATTTTGGATACGGGTGGTGATCGCCAGGCGATCATCCCCCGTAATTTCCACAAAGAATACAGACATTGACTTCTATCGACCTGTTTTTAAGATACGCGGTGTAACCATAATCAAGATTTCCACATCTTCTTTACTGGTTACTGTATCAGAAAACAAAGCGCCCAGCAGCGGGATGTCACCCAGTAACGGGATTTTGTTTTTCGTCTCGGTGTCGGCCTTGCGCATCAGACCGCCGATAACCACTGACTCGCCGTCTTCGACGGTTAAAATCGTATCGACTTTACGGTTGTTGATTTCAGGAATGGTTTGCGTCCCCGCGCTTACCAATTCACCCCGTGTGGAGATTTCAGGCACGAGCTTCATGGTAATCAAACCCTTTTCTTGATCAATAAAAGGCGTGATGGTAAGTTTTTCACCAATATTGATACTTTGCACGGTTTGGGTTGCCGCCGTGGCGGTAGCCGTTGTGCTGATAACCGGATAAGCGGTAGTGGAGTCAAAGAGGGCTTGTACCCCGTGCTGAATGGTCAATCGTGGACTTGTCAAGACCCTTGCCTGACTGTCACGAATCAAAGCGTTTAAGCGGGCGCTAAAGTTGGGAGCCAAACGACTCAAAGTGCTAAAGCTAATCAAAGACTCACCATCGGCAGCGGGGGGGTTGGGTTGCTGTCCGGGCAGCAGCGCACTGTTATTAAAGGCTGCACTGGTAGAGCCCTGACCAATTTCATAGCTAAGTCCCAATTCCTGGCTCGCCCGCTGGGTTAATTCGATCATTTTAACTTCTACGTTGACCTGAGGTAAAGCACGGTCCAATACGGGCACCAATTGGTCAGCAATATCAATGGCTTCCTGACTACCAATCACGATCAAGGTGGCCGTGCGCTGATCGATCAACAACTCGGGCAGGGGGTTCAAGCCTCGGCGGGTATATACGGCTTTCAATTGCTGCACAATTGGAGAGTTCATGGCGGCCATGGCTCCACCACCAGCACCACCAGCCCCTCCTGCAGCACCACCACCTGCTCCACCACCAGCACCGCCGGCGCCAGCGGTCTGTACGGCAAGGGTAGCAGCCTGATTGTAGATGGTGTAGGTTTTAATCAAGGGCGAAGCAAAACCCATTTGCCCCATCTTTTCGGGGGTGGTAATAATCAGAGAATTATACACGCGACGACCGGTTAAACCACTCATCTGTAAGACCAGAGAGAAAGCTTCACTCAGGGGAATGTCCCGCAGCTCAAGATAGGGGATGGTGGTTTTCGCCGCTACCGTGGCAGCGACGTTACCCGAGGATGCTGCAGGCGCACTATTTCCGGCAAGGGCTTCTAGCTCCATCAAAGCAGCGTCATCGCTGCTGGCAGCAGGGGCTGCCGCACTGGCAACCACGTCAGCAGCCGCGTCATTGGCCATAAAAATCAGGTTCAGACCCGCTTTTTGGGCCAGGCCGCGTAAAATAAACTCCACGTTGGCGTTACGTTGCACAATACTAATCAGTGGATCTTTATCGAGACGAAAGGCTTTACGCAGTGTGATGGCATCGGTGGCCCCGGCGACAGGAGGATTGATCACTTGTCGGGTATCAGCCCACGCGGCCGCGGGTGTTAAGGTAGACATGAGGGTCAAAGCGGCAAGCGCTGAGGTACTTTTACGTTTAAATGTAGAAATTTTCATTTGTTTTTCCTCCTAAAAGTTAGGGCTATTTGGTTCGGGAAGATAAAGGGTTCCCGTGGCTTGACCGCGAGAGAGCGTTACGCGTCTTTCTTCATAGTTAATTGAAGTCACGCGAATATTATTAGGCAAGCGTTCGCCCACACGGAATAACTCTGTACGACCGTTAATTTCAATAATTGCAATCGGATCGATCCCTCCATCCATAATACCTTTCAAGGACAATCCGTAAGTCAACGGTCTGACCGGTGGTGGCGTGGGCTCGGTTTGAATAATCAAAGGAGGACGAGAAGAGGTCGGAGGCTTAGCCGCAGAAGGCTTGTCTGTAATTCTGGGGAAAGCCGCCGGAAGGGTGAGTTGATCCGCCGTAATCACAGGCTCAAAATCAGGCAGGTCAGGGGGCTGAACGGATTTAAAGGGATCCACGCGTCCTGCGTGCACCTGGGCCTGTCTTAACACCGACTGAGGAGAGGTTGCCGCAATGCTAAAGGACATGATCGGCGTTTCACTGGGACTGGGTGTGGGCGTCGGTGTAGGTTGCGCAGACGCCTGAGGCTTGGCTGTACCCTGAGGCTCAGGCGTGCCTTCACCCGAGGGCATGACGGAGGCTGTTACCACGGGCTCTGGCGTTGCACTGGCAATCACTGAAGGGTTGTTCGGATCATCAGGGGGTAAGCTCATCGAATACAACAACAGCGCGGTGGCTGCGGTAAACATCCCCGATAGCATTAGGGCATGTGCGAGCATTAGCTTGCTCCTCCAATCAAAAAGGCCTTCAGGGTAAAGGATACGTTAACCGGTGTATACAAGGCCTGGGGATCATCCTGGGGCTCGATGGTTAAACCTTCAATACTCAGGGTTCGCTCATAGTTTTCTAAATCTTGCAGCATTTCAATCAGCTCAGGATAGCTCATCTTACTCATTTGCACCTGAACAGGCAATTGCTTCAATTGTTTGGCTGCCGGAGACTCAGAAGCACTCTGTAACTCCGCAGGCAGGGTAAAGTCCACAATCCCACCCGGCTTAAAAGTATTCAGTACCGCAGAGTTACCGTATAGTGCCTTATTTTCAGCAATCTCTTCGACGTCGAGTAAGAGTGGAGATTCGTTGGCGGTGGTGGGAATTTTCCGCCGCAAGGCCACCAGGCTGGCTTGAATGGTTTTTAGCTCTGCTTTGAGCTTTTCCAAATTCTTGGCCTGCAGGGTTTTCTTTTCTATATCAGCTTCTTGTTGGACAATCTCTTCTTTAACCACCTGAAGCTCTGTCCATTTGGGGTAGGTATACTGATAAATACCGCCGACCAGAATCAGAGCAGCCACAACACCGCCGATCATCATTTTTTGAGATGTCGTAATGTTATCGGTATTAATAGAGCGGCCGAAAGCTTCGATAGTTGGCATAATCTAGCTTCCCACTTTCAATTTACACGTAATACTAAACACAGTTGGTTCCTCTGCTGAAGGCTTTTCACTGCTTTGTAATTTGATGTCTTGCAACATCTTCGAGTTTTTCAAGTTCGCTAAAAACATCGCTACAGAGCGGTGATCTGTGGCTGAACCCTGCAAGGAGAACTCACCCTGGGGGTTGAAAGCCAGCTGATCAATTTTAATATCTACAGGCATAAGCAGACGGACCTCTTGAAGCAAGTAGGACCAGCGATAGGTTTCGCCCGTCACGTACTTCAGAATTTTTTCTTCCATCTCTTTGTCTGCTTTTTCTTTTTCCAGATCTTTAATTTCTTTGATCTGTTTATCAAGAGCGGCAATGGTTTGTTTGTTTTCTTCTCGGGTCTCTTCGGCATTGGCTAACCAGTTACCCACCAGCGCATTCGACCCAAAGGCCAACAGCAAAGCGAGCACAATGGAAAGGCCAGCTACCAAGAGCCCTTTGTCGACGGGAAGACCCGAACGCTGTAAGGCTTCTTTTCGATCGATACCAAGAAGGTTAATACTGATGCGTGTCAATTTTCTTCAATTCCTCTCCGTGCAAGTCCAATCGCTGTAGCAAACAGAGGCGCGTTTTCATTGAGGTAAGCAGCTGAAAACGTCTCTTCATCAAACGAGAGTGAGCGAATCGGGTTACTAATCTCCACATCCATACCGAGCTTATGGGCAAAATACTGGTCCAAGTTTTTAATCTTTGCACCACGATCTGACAAAATAAGCTGCTGAATGCGCATATATTCTTGTTGTGACTGATGAAAATAATCAATTGATTTGTTGATCTCACCGGTCAATTCTTGAAGGAGCATGCGAATTTCATCGGCGGCCTGCTCCACCATAGGATCTTCAAAGGTTTCATCTCCCACCACGGGAATCACCAGCTTATCAAACAAGGCCACGGCTTCTTGCAGCTCTAAGCCCATGCCGCTGGCAATGGTTTCGATCATGGTACTGCTTCCCAAAGGAATGCTTCGGGAGAAAAGGGGCGCACCATTTTGAACCACATTCAGGTCGGTAGTTTCACCGCGGATGAGAATCAAGACATTCAGTTGTTGCTCTTCACCCTCTTCCTGGGCCAGCTGCTCTTCAATGGAGCGCATGACCGCAAAAGAAGCCACGTCTACCGCCACCAGATTGAGATCAGCCTGGGTAAAGGTTTCGATATAGGTGTCAATTAACTGCTTCTGGGCAGTCACCAGCAACACATCATATTTGCTCATATTGTCTTCTTCCACGGTACCCGTGACCTGAAAATCAATGTAAACATCTTGAATGGGGAAAGGAATGTAGCGTTCTGCATCGTGCATCACGACTTCCTGGAGTTCTTTAATGGGAATCGCAGGAAACTTAATGCGGGGACGAATAATGGCAGCCTGACCTGACACAGCGGTAATGACCTTGCGGGATTTGAACTGATGTTCATCTAAGAGGTTTTTGATGGCCTCTGCCACCCGAATACTGTCCACCACCTCACCGTCTCGCACGGCACCTTCAGGGGTTTCTTTAAGGGCCAGGCGCACAATTTCATATTGCCCAGGCTGGTTTTGAATTTCCGCCAGTTCCGCTGCAATAATGAACTCATTGGTGATGTCGATACCAATGGGCGGTTCTTTAGAAAAACGATTGGAAAAAGCTCGAAGGAGACCCTTCGTATTGATTTCACGACCAAATAAGTTCATTTTTTCTTCTTTAAAGCCTCTTGCTTTGCTTTATAGTTCATACGGGTGACAAGGCTGATTTACCAATATACCACGCCCATAGATGTTCCCCAAACGCCATGGAGAGCAACATACCCACCACCAAAAAGGGGCCAAAAGGAAATGGCTTGCTTTCACCCTGGCGCATCATGAGCACAACACCCATAATACTTCCTGTGACAAAGGCTATGGCCAGCGCCACCAATAATTGTTCAGGACCCAACCAAACACCCATAAGAACGGCCAGCTTGATATCGCCGCCGCCCATGCCCTGTTTTTTGAGAAGCAGTAAGCTTAAAAGCGAAACACCCTCAAAGAAACACCAGGCAATCAGGCCACCGATCAGTGCCCAACCCAAATTGGCTTTAGACCCATTATATAGGATCCCTAAAAAAATGCTTGGGTATGTCATCACATTGAAGACAAACTGGGTATCCAAATCGATCCAAAAGATAGCCCAAATCAGGCTCACAAGGGGCAGCCAGAAAAGCAAGTCGCTCCATTGGGGATAGAGAAAGTAGGTGTAGACAAAAAGCAAACCCGTCAAAGCTTCAATCAAGGGATAACGAAAACTATAAGACGCTTTACAATGCCGACAGCGCCCCCCCAGCAGAAACCAGCTCAAAATCGGTAAATTATCGTACCAGGCAATATCTTTTTGACAGTGCCCACAACGAGACCCCGGAAAAGAAATGCCTTTCAGCACATGAAAAGCTTCTACCCAAAAATCCTTGAACGGATAGAGCAACGTATAAAGCACATCAGAAAAGAAATACTTTAAGGTAAACCATACTCTGGGCAGCAGGGCATCCGGAATTTCAGGACTTTCCGGTTCTTCATCTTCTTCGGCCCAACCTGCCAATAAAATCACAGGGGTACGGTAAATTACCACGTTCAAGAAACTACCGATGAGGGCTCCAAAAACAAACAGAAACCACGGGTTTGCAGCGTTCAACATTTAATCATACACAGCGCTCACTCTAAAAAATCACGGGGGACAGGGTCAGATCCTTAATAAATCTTAACAAAGTATACCACACCCGTGGAAAATGTCGTCAAGCTTTTTCTCCGGGATTGTGATAGGGATGACTGGCTCGCAAAAAATCCACCAATTGCCCCTGATGCTCAATCCATAAGGCTTGATAAGGCAATTGTCGTCGCTCAATCTCCTGGTAAATATCGTGGGCCCGCCACTGGGGTGGAATGACTATGTGAGCGGGTTCACGGTGTTCAAGGGTCTGGGGATCATGAATTTTGTAAGCTGTGCCCGGCACAAAGGTCCCCACTTTATCGGAGTCAGAGTCCACCACATAGAGATGAGCCTGGGTTAAGCGAAAGTGATGAATAAAGGCAGCTGCTTTACCCGTCCCCCCCCAGACCACCACGGGAGCTCCGGCATCCAGGTCAAGAAACATACGGTGCACCTGCGCCTGGGAACACTCGGTTTGACGGGTGAAGCTGAGGGTTTCACTTACCAATTGACGGGTTTGATGATCTTCTAAGGAGACCAAACCATAAATGACTTCGTCGTTGTAGCCCAGCTCCACAAAGCGCACCTGACCCGGCAATTGGCTAAGTAAAGTACGAAATGAGTGTTGGGTAAAATGGGAGTTGTGCTCATAATACAGATCTTCAATACGACCGTAGGCCAGCACCCGGTCAATACAAGGCACCTCAAAACAAAGGGAGCTGTGGATGCCGTGTACAGCACTGTAGAAGGCAATTTCTTGCACAAAAGCCAGCGGATTCATGAGGTGCTCTAACACATGACGGCTCAGCACCAGATCCGGGCGCAAATCAGCCATGTGCTGTGCAGGCACAAACAGCTCGGCCCGGCGCTCAATACGATCGTACTGTGCGGCGTGATCTGGATTTTGATTGGGGTCAAAACCAATAAAACGCCCGGAAGGACAGGCCTCAGCCAGCGCTTGCAAAAAAGCGCCTTCGCCACAGCCAATTTCGACCACCACAGGGTTTGCTGGCAGATAGGCCCGTAATTTTTGGATCAAATGCTGGGTATGCGCCTGCCACAAGGGACTTGCATTGTACATGCGATTGGGGTGATCAATATACGGTACTTCGGCGTAGGAAAAGTCGCGGTTATAAATATGACCGCAGCGCACACAACGCACGAAGTAAAGCGAAAAACGCGCCAGGGCCAGAGAGGCTTCGGCACTCTCTGGCCAGGCCAAAGTCGCTAGCGGCTGCTGTTGCCCATCAAATGCTGGCATGGCCCATAAAAAGCCACAAGCCAGGCAGTTGTGCTGCAAGAGCGCCGGTAAGGAACTCATGAGGCCGATGAGCCACCCGGATGGTACATCTGAGGTTGCGCGCTTTCAGGCAGCGGGGGCATCCCCTGTTTGGGACGGGCTTCGCTGGGATCTTGCGGCTCAATTTGCAATAATTGCTCTTTGTTGATCACAAAGTCTTCACGCTTGGTGGCAAAAATCGTGTAAATGCCAGAATCCATACGAATCGCATCACAAGGACAGGCTTCTACGCAATACCCACAGTAGACACAGCGCAGTAAGTCAATTTCAAAGGTTTGCGGAAACTTTTCAATGCTGTCGTTATCGTGTTCGGCGGCCTCAATATGAATACAATTGGCGGGGCACACAGTGGCACACATCATACAGGCCACACATTTGACACTGCCATCGTCGCGCTGGGTCAAGCGGTGCTTACCGCGATACCCCTTGGGCATGACCTTCTTTTTATCGGGGTACTCCACCACGGGCATTTTGGCACCGCCAATGAGGTTGGCCAATAGGTGCTTCAGGGTGATGCTCATGCCCTGGAAAATGGGCAATAAATAGGTGCGCTCCCAAAAATTGAGCGCTTCTCGCTTCACTTTTCTTACAGGTACGTCTTTCATGAGTTAAAGCCTCCGGTCAGGTAAATCATGATGCCAGTAATTAAAATATTGGCCAAAGCCACTGGCAACAAAGACTTCCACCCTAAAAACATCAGTTGATCGTAACGGAAGCGTGGCAAGGTCCAACGCACCCAAATAAACACAATACACATCAGCATGGTTTTGACAGCAAAAGTACCCACTTGCATCAGTGCCGCAAACAAAGGACCGCCCCAGGCCTGAGGAAAAGGAATCAGAAAGGCCAGGCCCAGGGTAAGAAAAGCCCCCAATGCAGCCAGACTCAACACCACCGCATAGACCAGTGACTCTTTATCTCGCATGTCGCCATAATACCCATCGTTGCGTTTGAAAGCACGGTAGGCCCAGAGCGCCAGCAGGGCCAGCACGACACCTGCTCCGCCAATGACCACTTTGCTTAAGACGGCCGCATTGGCCACCAGCGTTGCCGTATCTAAAAAGGGAATTTGCCAGCCGCCAAAGAAGAGGGTAATAATCATGGCGGAAGCCACCACCATGGCCACGTACTCCGCCATAAAAAAGGTGCCAAACAGCATGCCGCTGTACTCGGTATGAAAGCCCGCCACCAGCTCTGATTCGCCTTCGGCCAGGTCAAAGGGGGCGCGGTTGGTTTCAGCAAAGGCACAAATAATAAAAACAATGGCAGCCAGAGGTTGAATAAAAATGCCCCAGCGCGGTAAAAAGCCAAAGATTAGCTCGCCCTGTTGCTGCACAATATCGTTCAGGTGCACGGTACCAAAAGCCATAATTAAGCCAATCACCGAAAGCCCTAAAGGCAATTCATAAGAAATCAGCTGGGCGCTGGAACGCACGCCGCCCAGCAGCGAATATTTATTGTTCGAAGCCCAACCTGCCAACACCACACCGTAGACCATCAGCGAGGTCATGGCGAAGTACCACAACAAGCCCGCATCAATGTTTAAGGCCTGCATCGAAATACTCCAGCCCGGCAAGTGAATCACATCAGCAAAGGGCACCACAGGCAGCACGATCAAAGAAACAGCGGCAATAATCACGGGCGCAGCCAAATAGTGAAACATACGCACGTTGCGCGGAATCAATTGCTCTTTGGAGAGCATTTTAAAGGTGTCGGCAAACAAATGCACCAATCCACCCAAACGAATAAAGCCAATGGCCGCACGGTTGGGACCCGGACGATCCTGAATTAAGGCGGAAACTTTACGTTCTAACCACACCAATAAAGGCACCAAAGACAGAGGGAACAAAACAAACACAAGGACCTTGACCAGGACCACCAGTACTTCAATCAACGAGCTCATGCGTTCACCTCCACGGGCGCTTCTTCAGCCACCGGCTCGGGGGGCACCAAAGACAAGCCCGTATCTGGGATCTCATAAAAGGTTAACGCCGCCAGGCGTTCGACCTTGGTATTCATGAGACTCCAGACGTCTTCGACATCCTGGTACAAAGGCGCGGCGGTCAGCACCGGCGCAAACATGCCCGCAATCAGTTTCCAGGCAGGACGAGCTGAAGAGAGGGCAAAATAAGCCTGATTGACCTTTTGCAAGCGCTGCTCACCGTTGATATACGTGGCGTCTTGCTCGGCATGAGCCGTGATGGGCAAGGTGACATCGGCTTCTAAAGCCAGGGTGGTTTGATGCACACCCAAATGAATGACCTGCTTATTCACAAGAAGTTTGCGCAACGCTTCGCTGTCCGCGTCCAGGCTAATGACCAGTTTCACTTCATCATTCTGCAGTTCAGACTCCAGCACCGCACGGTTTCTCGAGATGTCGAGCAGTTTTAAACCGGCGGTATTGGGGGTCTTATCGGCAGTGCGTAAAAAGTCATCCCCTTCTCCCACATGCTCATAATTATGGCTGTACACCGCTTCAGAGCCCACGCCTTGCAGCATGAGGTGTTTGAGCATAAAGTTATCTTCTAAAGAAGCCGTTGAACTGGCCACCGCCACAATGGCGTTTTTACCGTGGGTTTGCAGGGTGGACTGAATCAGCTCTGCGGCAGCCACCACGGCGGCCTCCACGGCACATTCAGCGCCTTTTTTCATGGCAATGTCTAAGCGATTTTCGTGGAGCGCCTTGTAACTCAGGCGGCCCTCATCACACATCCACCATTCGTTGACCTCAGCATTGTAGCGAGGGCGGTAGCGATAGGTGGTGGCGTTATCAAAATCCAGATAGACATTACACCCTTTTGAGCAGCCCGTGCACAAAGAGGTGGTGGTGGATAAAAACCATACCCGCTTTTTAAAGCGAAAGTCTTTACTGGTCAAAGCCCCCACAGGACAAATATCGACGACGTTGGCGGAATAAGGGTTATCGAGCTCGCGACCGGGGAAGGTATCAATGCGGCTTTTTTCACCCCGTTGGGTGATCACCAGTTCGTGGGTGCCGGTCACTTCATCGCAGAAGCGCACACAGCGAGAGCAGAGAATACAGCGCTCCTGATCCAGTTTGACCAGAGGTCCTACATCCACGGCCTTGGCCTTGTGAACTTTGGGTACCGTCGAACGGTTGGTATAAAGACCGTAGTCCATATAATAGTCTTGCAGTCCGCACTCGCCAGCCTGATCACAGATCGGACAGTCAATGGGGTGGTTCAACAGCAAGAACTCCATGACACCCTGGCGCATTTTTTTGACATTGTCATTTTCCACCAGGAACTCCATGCCGTCGCCCACCATGGTATTACACGCAATGGTGGCCATGACACCCCGTGGACCCTTTTGTTCCACAAGGCACATACGGCAGTTCCCGGAGACGCTTAAGCCGGGGTGATAGCAATAGTGCGGAATCGTAATTCCGACACTGGCAGCGGCCTGAATAAGATTTTGGCCTGCTTCAACTTCATATTCAACATCATCTATTTTAATGGTGGGCATGGCTGAAATCAATCTTTTCTTTAACTTCTGATTAAGTCGAACCCCATTCTAACACAGGATCAGGATCAAACTGTGTGAGAATGGGGAACAACGGCAGCATCAGGGCTTTAGAAACCTTTGCGGTGCTGCTTCTTATTTTTTTTACGCGGGGGTTTATCGTGGGCAAATTTTCCCCGTTTTGGCAAGGGGGGCAGCTTGCTACGGCGCGGAGGACGGCCACTCTTTTCGCGTTCTCCGCCATAGCTATTGCCACCACCACCGGTGTCACGGCGTAAGCGCAGGGGTTGACCCGACACTTCGGTTTTAGACAGCGATTGCAAAAGCTCTTTTTCTTGTGCCTGAGGAAGATCCACCAGACTAAAGTCTGTGAAAATTTTAATGCGTCCAATACGCCGGCTGTGAATATTACCTTCGTTGGCAATGGCCCCTACGATTTGACTGGGGTTGGCGCCATGACGGCGGCCCACTTCCACACGATAGGTCACAAGGCCTTTGTCTAAATCTTCGCGATCTTCACGGCTGGTGGCCGCTTTTTTGCGACTCTTCTTATTCAGCAGTGCTTTTTCTACGGGCTCAGACACTTCTGGCGGATCAGGAGGCAATAAAAAGCCTTTTCCACCCTGTGCCAGGTAAGCCAGTGCACCAGCCACCTCT
This sequence comes from Candidatus Sericytochromatia bacterium, assembly GCA_964229355.1. Taxonomy (GTDB): domain Bacteria; phylum Cyanobacteriota; class Sericytochromatia; order UBA7694; family UBA7694; genus CAXRDE01. The sequence goes on from CAXRDE010000005.1 coordinate 273,278, forward strand.
TCGAGTTCCACGTCGTTTTCACGCACGTATTCCATGACCATGTATTTAAAGAAATCAATGTCTTTTTCAAGGGAGCGGGTGATCTGGCTTTCAAAACGTTGAATCCGCTTCTGGTTAATGGACTCCGCATCAGGCAGCTCTAAGGTCTCAAAGGTAGACCCCGCATGACTTTGTAAGTTGCGCAGCAAGTGCATTTCACTGCGGTTCACAAAGAGAATGGCGTCACCCGTACGTCCGGCACGGCCCGTACGGCCAATCCGGTGCACATAGGACTCGCGGTCAAAGGGAATATCGTAGTTGATGACGTGGCTAATACGCTGTACATCAAGACCTCGGGCCGCCACATCGGTGGCCACCACAATGTCTAGCTTACCGCTACGCAAACGCTCCACGGTATGCTCCCGCTGGTTTTGAGGCATATCTCCATTCAACGGTGCCGAAGAGAGACCTTTGTTGGCCAGGAAGTCAGAAACCTTCACGGTATCTGATTTGGTGCGCACGAAAATCAAAACGCCGTCGGTATCTTCACCTTCCAGCAGACGGACCAGGGCCGTGCGCTTATCAAAACCACGCACCAGCCACCAGCGTTGGCGAATGGTATCTGCGGTCAACTGTTTGGATTCAATATGAATTTCCACAGGGTTTTCGAGGTATTTACGGGCCAGGCGGTGAATAGCGCTGGGCATGGTAGCTGAAAACAAAGCCAGTTGGCGCTCATCGGGAATTTGATCCAGCACCCACTCCACGTCTTCAATAAAGCCCATACGCAGCATTTCATCGGCTTCATCGAGCACCAGGGTTTGTAGATTATCTACATCTAAAGAGCCCTTGCGCATGTGATCCATCACGCGACCGGGGGTACCCACAACGATCTGAGCACCCTGGCGCAGCTGACGCAGTTGGCTCTCGTAGCCCTGGCCACCGTAAAGGGTGGCCATACGTAAACCTGATAAGCCGTGGCCATAGGTGGAAAAAGCTTCAGACACCTGAATCGCCAACTCACGGGTGGGGGTGAGCACGAGAATTTGAGGGTGCTTGAGTTTGGTGTTTAAACCCGCCAGCAAAGGCAGAGCAAAAGCGGCCGTTTTACCGGTACCTGTTTGGGCCTGTCCCAACACATCGCGACCCGACAAAACGTGGGGAATCATGGCTTCCTGAATGGGGGTGGGCTCGGTATAGCCAGAATTTTCAATGGCAGCTAAAATGGAAGCAGGTAAATCAAATTGCGCAAAACCTTTGGCTTTCTCTACAGGAGCCTCTGTAACGACGACAGACTGGGTCACGGGCTCACTGGGTTCAAAGGTGCGGGGGGCGGCCATACCCAGAGGGGTAGGCGCAGCGGCAGGTGCAGCGTTATCGGCGGCATCAGCCAGGGGGGAATGTAAAGTCATAAAAGTATCCAAAATCATATAAAAAATACTGAAAGCGTTTGCTTAGAAATTAAAATAGGGTGAAAAAGTTCTGTGACAACAGGTTTTCAGATATATTCAGCTTAACACATTGCGAGGGTGCCCGATAGCAGATACAAAGAAGCGAAAGAAACGGCGAGCCAGAAGCAAGCCGGCACTCATCAGCCCCAAAATAAAGCCGATCCATAAACCTCTGGCCCCCCAGTGCAACCCAAAGCCCAAAAAGACCCCGGCCCCCAGGCCAATGCCCCAATAGCAGAAAAAACCGATCCACATCGGCACCCAGGTGTCTTTAAGTCCCCGCAGCCCCCCCTGGGACGTGACTTGCAGGGCATCAAACACCTGAAACAAGGCCGCCAGGCGCAACAAATGCACCCCCAGATCCAACACCGCCTGGTTTTCGGGCTTTGAAAGATCCAGATACAAACCCAAAATCGCCGTGGGAAACACCCAAAAAACCAGGCCCGCCAGCCCCATAAACACAACCCCCAACGCCATGCCAATGCCTCCCGCGCGGCGGGCTTTGGGAAGGTCTTCTGCGCCTACAGCAGCACCCACCCGCACCGTGGTGGCATAGGAGACCCCCAGGGCGCACATAAAGGTCAGCGAAGCCACATTTAAAGCGATCTGGTGAGCAGCCACCGCCGTGGCGCTGATATAACCCATCAACAGGGTCATGCCCGCAAACAGCCCCACTTCAGAAAGCATCACCAATCCCACCGGCACGCCCGTGCGCAAAAGACGCTGCAGCACCGCCCAGGAAGCGCGCTGCCATTGCTGCACCAGCCTATAGGCCCGGAGACGTCTATCCCACACCACAAATACAGCCAGCATGGCTAGCATCCATAAAGTGGTGAGTGCGGTGGCCCAACCGGTACCGGCGACCCCCAGGGGCGTAAACCACCGGGACTCACCCCAGCCCCCAAACATTAAAGTTTGATTGGCCACAATATTAAAGGCAATGCCACTGAGCGAAATACACAAACCAGGTAAAGGCCGCGAAAGGCTGTCCAGGGTGGTTTTAAATACCCCCAGCACCAGCGCGGGAATAAGACTCCAACGCACCGCCAGCAAATAGGCTTCGGCTTTTTCTACCAGCGCCTCGGGTTGCCCCACAAGACGCAGCAGATCCGGGCTAAAGGTCAGTAACAGGGTGGCCGGGACCCCTAAAAAAACCGCCAAATACAAGCCCTGCTGAAAAAAGCTGCGGGTTTCTGAGGTGGCATCACCATGGCCTTCTGAGGCCGAAATAAAGGCCGAAATAATGCCCACAATACCCAACAGGGGAATCAAGATAGCCGCCAGCACCGCGGAGCCGAGACCCACCCCCGCAAGGGAGGTGGCGCCCAGACGGCCACACATCATATTGTCCACCACCTGCAGCGCAATCTGAGCCAGCTGGGCCCCGGCAATGGGCAAAGCCAGTGTCACAGTGGCCTTTACTTCCGTGGGCCAGAGCGAGGGTGTGGCGGTCATGAATGAAAAAGCGCGGCCAGATCAAGGCTGACATGTCGCCCCCGCTTGACCTGCAATTGGCCCTGCACGTAAACCGCTGCGATGGTCTCCTGTGGCACCGCCGAAAAAATCAATTGATTCAGCAAAGCCGCCCGATCCACCTGCTGGATCACCGGCAACATACTGGGACTGTTCAGATCTACCGCCAAAAAGTCCGCGGGACGGCCGACAGCCAGTGTGCCCGTGTTTAACCCCAGGGCATGGGCCCCGTGGCGATTGGTCATGGCAAACAGTTGCTCAGCGGCTACATGCCCCATGGACAACTGCTGGCTGCGTTGCAAATACTCGGCCATGCGGGCTTCTAAAAACAGCGAACTGTCGGTGTTGGCGTCTGTGCCCAGCGCCACGGGGGTTCCCTGAGCCAAAAGCTCTGGCAGGCGGGCAATTCCGTCTCCGAGGGCCATATTGGTAAGCGGGTTATACACCTGACGACAACGGGCCTGGGCCATGCGATCAAGGTCCGCATCATTGAACCAAATCCCGTGCACCACGCAGGTGTCTTGATCTAAAACGCCCCAGTCTTCTAAGCAGGCCAGTGGACGCATGCCATAGCGGGTATGGGCAAAGTCCGCGTCGCCAGGCTGCTCAGACAAATGAATGTGCCAGGGCGTTCCCAGACGTTTGGCCAGGGCCGCACCCGCAATAATCAACGCGCGGCTGGCCCCATGAAGCGAATGGGGGGCAGGCAACACCCGAATCAAGGGGTCATCGGCATACTGCTGGGCCAGTGCTTCGGTTTGGGTAATGGCCTGGTCCAGGGGCTCTTGAAAGCGCCGTTGCCCGGGTTTGGACTGTTGATCGTAGAGGGTGCGGATTAAAGTCATGCGAATGCCCACCGCTTTGGCGGCTCGAATCATGGCGCGTGCATAAACCTGTTCGCTGGAGCGGCCGTCGGGCAAGTTATTCACATAGTGGAACTCGCCCACTGTGGTGATGCCCGCGCGCAGCATTTCATGAAAAACCAGTACCGCCGAAGCAAACAAGCGATCTTCATCCAGCTCCAGCACACAGGGGTACAAAAAGCGATCCACCCAATCTTTAAAATGTTGTGGCTGACCGGTGGTGGGCCGCAACAAAACCTGAAACGCATGGCTGTGGGCGTTCACACATCCCGGCAGCACATAGTCATAGACCGTCTCAGGGAGGACTTCATCGGGCTCCAGCGCGCGTAACGCTGCTAACTGACCGGTAGCATCTATCTCTAGCACCTGGCCTTCAAGCAGAGCGTCACCGGTTTCTAAATAGCGGGCGTAGACACGAGACATCAAGGAGAACCTCCGAAAAGATTAGGATTTGCTAAACTGAACAGCACGTATTCTAGCCCAATCTCAGCTGCAAAGGAAAGCAATATGTCAGATTCTGTACAGTATCAATTTGGTTTAAAAATCGGCAACAAAGAAATCCACCTGGGGGGTGACAAAGTCTTTGTGGAAACCCAGATGGAAAAATGGTTACAACTGTTTCAACAGGAGTTACCCGCCGAACTGCAAGGCGACGGCGCAGAGAGCGGAAGTGCTCCCCAGGGTAAATTGGCCGCCCCCCAGCGGGCCATTCCCAGTCTGGCCGAGTTTATTAAAACCAAAAGCCCCAAAGAAATCACCGATATGATTCTGGTGATAGGCCTGTATTTAGAGCGTTTTAAACAAATGAACCTGTTCAGCCGCACTGACCTGATGGACACCCAAATTTTTGAGCGCCTGGGCAAAAGCGAAACCGACGTCCAGCAAGGCTTAAACCGCCTGGTGGGCTTAAATATGTTGGGTGAAAGCGCGCCCATGGGCAGCAAAGAAATGAGCTACTCGATCACCTTTACGGGTGAGCAAGCCCTAAAAGACGGCTTTTAAGCCTTCAGCAACGCGCCGGCACTCACAAGCTTTTCGCCCCCGATGTAGACATCTTCCACCAAATTGACACCAAAATGGTAAGGCACATAGTCCAAATTGGGGGCGTCTAGCACCACAAAATCCGCAGCGCGCCCCGGCGCCAAAACCCCTGCGCGGTCGCCACAGTCAATAGCATAGGCCGCGTTGCGGGTCACCCCCACAAAAGCCTCCACAGGCAACATCTGCATCTGGGTCACCGCCAGCACCACCATCATCAATTGCGACTCGCAATAACAGCCCCCCGGGTTTAAGTCCGTAGAAATGGCAATGGGCATATCCAGTTGATGCATGAGCGCCGTATTGGCATAGGGCAAGCCCAGATAAAAAGCGGTTCCCGGTAATACCACAGGCAAAGTGCCTACCGCCTTCATGGCCTTAAGATCGGCCTCACTGGCAAATTGCAGGTGATCGGCAGACACCGCCCCCAGTTCAGCGGCCAATGCCGCCCCGCCCGAATGATCGAGTTCATCGGCATGAACCTTGAGCTTCATACCATGAAAACTGGCCAGCTTTAGAATTTGGCGACTGTCCTCCACCGAAAAGAAGCCCGTCTCACAAAAAACGTCACAAAACTGAGCCAATCCGCGCTCAGCCACCACGGGAATCATTTTCAACACCTGGGCCACATAGTCTTCCATGCTAACGCCCTGAGGCACCGCATGGGCCCCCAAAAAAGTGGACACCAGATGAATGGGGTGCAGGTGCTTAAGCTCTTGAACCGTCTCTAAGAGTTTAAGCTCTTGATTTAGGTTCAGGCCGTAGCCACTCTTGGCTTCCGCAGTGGTGGTGCCATGCAAGAGCATTTGATCCAAACGGCGCAAGGCCCCTTGTGCCAGTTCATCTTTGCTGGCTTCACGGGTGCACTGCACGGTATAGTTAATGCCACTGGCCATGCGCTCCCCTTTGGAGGGTTGCACATCGCGTTGTTTGGCAATGCGGGCCACCAGCTCATGCTCACGAGAACCCCCAAACACCAGATGGGTATGGGGGTCCACCAATCCCGGAATGACAGTTTTGCCCGCCAGAGAGCGCTGGGGGATATCGGCATTTACCGGCGGCGGGTAATCGGTCATGGCTCCCAGCCCGGTGACCCGTCCTTCGCGGATCTGCAAGTAAGCGTCCCGAAGGGGCTGCAACTGACTGGCAATCTGTGAGGGACTTAAGGGTCCTGCGGTTTCGGTGGCAAAGGAATGGAGCTCCCCAATATGAATGGCATCAAAATTCAAAGACATCTTAAAACACAGCACTCCAGGATAAAGCAGAGGCCGCCACCAACTCCTGCTGGTGAAAACTGGCGTTCAAAGCAGGGAGATCCTGAGGCGTTAAGCGTTCAGCGTCCCAACCAAAGCGTGAGCGCTCCTCAACACTTTTATTGTAAAGGTCAGCCTGGTTATAAGCGTCGCGTACGTTCCAGAGGTGGTAACCCAGCAGCACACCGGTAATCAGCACCGTGCCCAAAGTGGTACTCTCAGGCGGACGATCCGCCAGCACGCCATAGCCAATGGCACTGCCTGCAATGATTGCCGTACCACCGCCTAACACCCAGAGACTACGTTCGGGGTTATTGCCCACATAAAACTGCCCTGCACCAGGGTAAAGCAGTGACAATAAAGCCGCCCGGGCAGGGTCTCGCATTTGTTTTTGTAGGGTTACTTCGCCAGGACGGGGGGTAACGGTTGACTGGGCCTGCGCAGAAAAGGTCAGCGCACTCAGACAACACAGCGCACTGAGGCCGGGACGCCACATACGAGAAAAATTTGGCATCTTAGCGCTCCTGGCCCGCAGGTCCAGCCAGGCCTTGAGACAAAGAAAGAGCTTTTAAGTTATTGTTCATGCTCTCAGAAGTGGCACGAATGGCAGATAACTCTTTGTTGGTCTGTTGCTGGTTTTTAATAATGGTGGCCATCGCCCCTGCGATTTTACCCAGGGCACCGTTGTCTGTGGCAGCAGCATTAATGGGTTGAATCAACATCATCGAAGCCCCCATGAGGCCTCCCAAAAAAATACCAGTCCAAAACTTGCGGTCCTTTAACATCAGCGGGTTCCTTACTTCTATTGTGAAATGCTTAACGGGCCATCTTCGGGGATCGACAGCGCCGCGAGTTCAGCGAAAATATCGCGGCCTTGATCTGCAAAGTGAAGATTGCTTGCTTTAATCTTATACTTCGCTAGCACTTCTCGCAAGTTCATGGTGGTGGCATCTTGTAAAGATAAACCCAGCAAGGACAGGCCAAAAGCCACGCGATCTTCGGTAGCAGCTTCCACTTCCAAATAAGGGGGGAGCCCCGCCCACTCGTCGATTTCAAAGAGAATGTCTTCGTAGCGAAAGCTCTGACGGAGCTTTTCGTCACTGCGCATTTGGTGGACCTCTAAGAGGCGTAAAAAAGCCCGCATCTGCTCAAAGTCGCCCACGAGGGTCTCGGTTTCTTGTGCGATTTTGTAACGGTCGCGCGAGAGCACCTGTTTAAAGGTCAAAATGACCTGTTCAGCCTGGGCGTCGTTACGGAACAAGCCGTTGGGGGTAAAACGGCGCAAACGGCGCAAACGAATATAGCTGCCGTCTTGCTGTTCGTATAGCCGACGGTCGGCATAATCGAACATATAATTTTCTTGAAGCTCAAAACCCAGTGGCTCACAACCAGCGGCCAGAAGCCGCTCTCTCAGTAAGGGTGCATCAATGTCGAGCACCTTCACTTCAATCTCTTGCCCCATTGTGCCTTGCCCCATTACGCGCTATTGAATCGCCTGGGTTTTGGCGTTTTCAGCCACTTCTGCCGCAGAAGCCTGCAGGGCGCGGGTGGGGTTAATCAGACCATGGCCGTACAACCCGTCGACGCCAATTTCACCGAGGTCGGTCGCGGTGTCTTCAATCCGAGCCCGCACTTCGCCGGGCTTGAGGTAGGGGTTTTGGCTCCAGATCATGGCGGCCAGGGCAGAAACCATAGGGGTTGCCATGGAAGTGCCGTTAAGGGTGGCATAATTGTTGGGCAGTCCCAGTTGGTTGGCACTGACTTCATAGGTGGGGAAGGTGGAGGTGATTTCTACACCAGGAGCTACAATGTCGAGCTCTTCGCCACGGTTAGAAAAAGAAGCCACATATTTGTCTTCGTTCACGGCACCCACAGACATAAACTCGCTGGCAGCAGCAGGAAAGCCAATGGGTCCGCCCGCGTTGCCCGCAGCGGCAATAATCAAAGCGCCCCGTGCTTCGGCATAGCGCGACAGGTAATTGGCCAGGGTGCGCATGGTGGAGCCACCCGAAGGAGAACCCAGACTCATATTAATGACTTTGGCACCGTTATTGGCGGCGTAAGCAATACCTTTGGCAATGTTAAACAGGCTGCCGGAACCTTTGGCATCTAAAACGCGAATGGCCAAAATTTTAACATTGGGGGCCATACCACTAATGCCTTCCTGGTTATTTAAACCGGCGGTAATAATACCGGCCACATGGGTGCCGTGGCCGTGTTCATCAAGGGGTTCAAGGTCACGGTCTATATAATCGGGGCCTTTAATAATGCGGCCGGCCAAATCAGGGTGGGTATAGTCAACACCGGTATCTAAAACCGCGACGGTCAAACCGCTTTCGCCCACACCGTAATCGGTCCACACCTGGTTCATGTTTAAAGCAGAGAGGTACCATTGTTGCTGGGTCAGGGGATCCGCGGCCTGCACTTTGACGGTCTGGTTTTGGGCCTTTGTGCCGCTGGCAGGTAGGGGTTGTGGGGTAACCACCACTTCGTCGTCATCGCTGCCAAACCACTTTTTAATGCGCTCTTTCAGGGTCATTTGCACTTTAAAATTCACGTTGGGAATGGCAAATTCCACCTGAGGATCTGCGTTGTATTGAGAGAGGGCATCTTCGAGCTTGACACCCTGGGGCAAGCGTTGCAACTGGGTGCTGGAGTCGTTAAAAGCATCAAGAACCTGAGCGCCAGAGAGAGTGCGCTGCGCCTGGGTGGAGAACCCTGCACGGTATTTGACAATCACTTCGTCTTTGATGGTTTCAGCCACGGTGGTTTCGGCCACCGGGGTGTTGCGCTGGGGCACCAGGCTGGCAAGGGTTTGTGTAGGTTGTTGAGAGGCCACCGGAGCCAAGGCCTGACCGCTACAGGCGGTCATCAAAAGGGCAGAAACCACGGGGGTGAGGTGACGAAGAATCTGTTTTTTCATAAGGTATGCGCTCTCTCTACTACAAACTGTATCTTAGTTATACCCCATTTTGGCTTCAAAAATCTTAAGGGCAGTTTATTATCGGCTCAATTTTTGGATAAAAAGAACAGCTTCAATGATTAAAGCCCATCGCCTTACAAAAAAGAGGTCCAAAAAAGCAGGTTTTGGAGCTTAAATTTTGGTTAAGCACACATTCAAACATCCATACCTTTGAACACTTATTACATCCACAAGAAAAACCGACAAACACTATCTTACAGCTTGTTTCTACAATTTCACCGTGCCATAAAACACTGAAATACCGCAAGATTTTTTAATGTTTGTTTATTATTTTAAGCACAAATTAACCACAAATTTACAAAACCACATATTTTATCGTCTTTTTGGACGACAGACAAAAAAAGCAAGGGGTGTTATGGTCTCTGTAATAAGCAAAGACAACGCTTGTGTTGCTTTTTTGTAATGGAAGCTTTCGCTGTGATTCGACATGTTTCAAAATTATCCTGGTTCAGTTATGTGCTCAGCGCTTTGTTATTGATCTCGTGTAGCACGACACCGACTCATCCGCCAACGCAAGCCTCAGTCATGTCTGCGCCGCCTGTTACAATACAGCAAGCCCAGAATACACCACTCCCCCCAAAAGAGAAACTCACGCTCAGTCAGCCTATGACAGGAGTAATTGGTGTACCTTTGTCTGATTTTCAGCTTCAGGGTGAAGATAAGATAGATTTTGAACTCCCTTTGAGCCTTCCTATTTCGCGCTCCGGCATCAAAGAGGGCACAGGTATGCTGTACTTAAGTGGAGGCAACGAAAATTGGAATGCAGCAGGTTTGGTAACTGCCCGGTTTTCTATTGTACCTCAGACCAATGGAACCACACTCATGCGTTTAGAAGCAGGTAAATCGAGTGGTCCTTATACCTACTATGTCAGCGCTTCAGGCATTGTCAATGGCATCCCTGAACTCAAAGAGGGAAGCAGTATTTCAGCCCCTTTAAATTTTTCTGAATCTAAATACTCCATCAGTCACGATAATACAGGGGGCTCTAGAAACTATGTGTTTGAATCAGGTGTTATTCAAGCCAGTGTCAACGGTGAACAAATCACCGTAGGTATTTCAGGAATGACCTCCAGCAGAATGACCTGGAAGGAATGCTACTCCTGGGGAACGGGTAGCGCTTGTTATGATCGCTCCGATAGCACCAAATCACTACTGGGTGGCAACATTCAGTTTATTTCACCCATTGCTAAAAAAGAATTAAGCTTAGAACTCAAAGCTGACCAGGACGGTATTGGCAACACCTTTGCCAGCGAGTCCGGTGATCTGGCCTTACAGTCTGTTTTGGGCGTTGATACCTTTGGCTCACAAGAGCCCTGGACCCTGCGCATTAAAAAAGATGGGGCCACGGGCACAGCCACAGGTGATAACTGCTGGGATAGCTACACCTCAGGCGGTACGGGTAAAAAGGACAATGCCTACACCTTAGATGCTTCTAAACTGGGCAATGGCACTTATACCGTTGAAGCGTATTACAGCGCCTACCCCGATGAAAAGGCAACGGTGACGGTGGAGGTCAAGAATAAAACCCAGGTCACCGTGATCGAAAACCCGAGCTTCTACCCTGTTCAGCAAAACACCAAACTCGAAGTCTGGGCTCCTGCGTGCGAAAGCGCCTGGGATTTAAAATTCACAGGCGCGGTCAATGATCCTGACAACGCCGAAGAACCTGTCCAGTGCAGCTTTTCTCGCACCGGCACTACCGCCAACCCCATGCAACCGGCCTCGGTGTTATGGGATGGGGTCTGCGAAGACAAGCTCGCCCGTGATGATTGGAATGTGGAGCTGAGCACTGAGTCAGACGGTGATGCGACTTCGGTGACGGCCCTGTGTTGTGGCAGCGTAACATTGGAAGCGGATCAAGAGGCCATTTCACCGGGCACTGTAGACGGAAACTTTGATAGCGTCAATTTTAAGGTGCGCTCTAGCACTGGTAAACCCTGGGAGCTGAGCATTCGGGGCAATACCCCTGGCCCCTTGGATGAGCGCGGCCTGCCCACCGCAGGGCCTGAATGTACGTGGTCAGCGTCTGGCTCGGAATCAGAAAAAACCATCAACTGGAAGGGAACCTGCGATGGGGGTGCAATGGTGGATGGGCAATATACAGCCACCCTGCGCTCTGAAGATCAAGAAGACAGTGTGCCCATTATGATAGATAACACAGCACCTGTGTTTGGCGAACTCCTGGCGATTCCACGTTTTGATGGCCGCACGGACTACTCGATTACCGTGCAGGATCCTCTGGTGAATGGTGTAGCCTCAGGCCTTAAAGACCTGGCCTCGCTACAATTGCAAGCCAGTGTAGGCGGCGAAAACACCCAGTTGGCTGACCTGCGTATGGATGCGGGTGACTTTTCGATTACCAGCACCGGCGGGCAAACCTATACCTTGCGATTTACCTATGCAGGGACCAATGCCCTTTTGTTACGCGGTTTGGATTTATTGGCGAATGTGGGGAGCAATGCAAAGACTCCAAAATTGCTTACAAAAAGATGTAAGAAACAAGGCATTACCCTTTTAAATGCCTATGATTACTATCGAGTGCGTCAAGGGGAAAATAGAGCGATAACTCTTTATTTCTTAGTCGACAGTCCAGGAGATGGATACAATCGTCCCTACCCTCCCCACAAACAGTTTGAACAAAGTATTAAAGCTTACTCCAGCTTATCGGGAGCAAAAAACCTTATTCCTGCTTCTAACTTTTCTTTTGAGAACTTAAAAGCAGATCGGGTAGGAATAGCAATGTGGATGTATGGTTATCCAACTGCTGGTGGTGGAGTAACACCACATCTTTTAGAAGGGGTGAGTCCAGGTAAATTTTTAGACTCAGGCTTACCTTTTAGACAAATACGTTCTAATGGCCAGTGGGTGTCAGGACCTTATTTAGCTAAGGGGCAGTTGCTACTTATGATTTCCCCAGACCTCAATTTAGTGTCTTATACAAACCAAATGCTAACCATTGAGGTGCCCAACTCACAAAACAATAATAAAACGGTGTTTAATTTAAATTTAAAAAAAGGAGTAAGCAATACATGGTCAGAAATCACATGTCTATAAAAATAAGTGTAAGTTGTGCTTTGGCAATGTTTTTAGTATTAACTACTGCTTTCGCAGAGAGTATCATCAATGATTCGCTCCAGTCTTGGTTTTATAGCGGAAGAGATGTTTCAATGAGCAGAGATCAGTATTTTGAATCTGTTGTTGGTGGGACTGTGGAAGCAGCTTCTCAAAAAGATTTTCATTATAGTCTAACCAATTTTCCTGTTCTTCTTGGTAACTTCAGCACCTTGGATATAGAAAAATTTATCGTTACCAGTGGCTTTCCTGAAAATTTTGAACTAGAGATAGAGTCTGACTTAAAAAGTGTGGATAACAATCTGTTTGAAGAAATTCAAATCGATGGCAAACAAGTACTCAAAGCAAGTGTACTTTACTACAAACAATCAAACTTAACCCCCCATGCTGCAGGCTATTATTTTCATACCTCAAACCAGAGCTATGCCAATTTTCTATTTCAGTTTGCGAATGTCTACCACACCAAAGACACGCCTTACTACCAGGAGATCAGACAACGGGCCAAACCCACTCATAATATCCTCCCCAATCAAAAGGGCAATAAACCTATTATCAAGGGCGAAAACATCACCTTTTACCACCTCGACCGCAACGATGGCTACATTGAAACCTATGGCTTTCGTAAGCCCAAAGGCAACGAGCTGAAAGGCGTGGAACAAATTCTTGTGTTGCAGGCCATTTACCCGGCGGCGCAAATGGCGGAACTGGCGGGGCCGTTAACAGAGTTGTTTGTGAAAGAAGTGCAACAGCATCAGGCGGTGTGGGGCTACTAGCTGGGCAATGGCACCTATACCGTTGAAGCCTATTACAGCGCCTACCCCAATGAAAAAGCCACGGTGACGGTGGAGGTCAAGAACAAAGCAGAGTTGAAAGTGATTGGCAACGCTGCGTTTACACCGCCTGGGGAAGAAGTGACCTTACAGGCGACTTTTCCGGCCTGTTCAGAAGGCCATGTAACCTTAGAAGGCGCAACGCAAAGCCTATTTGAAGAGGCTGAGCCTGAGACGTGCAGTTTACGCATCTTAGAAACACCCGGTGTAGGCGCACAGCAGACCCTTAACTTTGTTTGGAATGGCATGTGTGAAGACGTAATCAGTCGTGATCTTTGGACTGCAGATTTATGGGTGGATGAGGAGATTAAAGACTCCCAAACCTTAGATCTTTTGGGTGATTCACCATCCTGTGAAGAAACGCCTTTGACGCCCGAAGACCTCAATGAAATGCTTTCGTTGATCAATCAGCTTTCGTTGTTTTCAAACTCGGGCTTTGGTATTCAGTCTGTGGATGTGGCTTCAGGAGATGCCTTAAAAACCTTTGTACAACAAAAATCCAAAATGGAAAAGGCCTATACTCAACTGGCCGAATTGGGATACCCAGTCGCACAAATTCAAGAAACCAGCACCCAAGACGGTTTGCCTGCTGCAAGCTCTTTCCCCCAGGCCAAGTCAATAGAACGTCAACTCAATGCTTATTTTGAAGCCAAAGCTCAGCGCGATATTGCCAGGGCTCAGTACAAAAGCTTTTTAAACACTCTTGAGACTGAAATAGTAGCTTTAAAAACGTACTCTCAGTCTTTCTTTGGAATCCCGTTTGAAGATTACGCTGGTGAGCAAAGAAATCCCTCAATTTTGTTTTATAAAGACCTGGTGGACGACGCCGTTGCAGATACACAGCTCTTTTTGTCTGAAAAAACAGTCCCCGATTTATTGCTTGCGATGCAAACCTACACCAATTTGTTGAGCATTTTTTATGAGTTGTCTCACCAGTATCTTGAGGGTGAAGTGAGTGCACTAGAGGGAGTCGATGCATACGAATATGAGAAGTTAAATCCCGAAAAGTTAAATACACCTCACCAGTTGATCAAATATGTTCAACGCACATTGCAAAACCTCAATGAAAAAATCAACAGCCGTCATCAGGCCCTAGACGAAGAGCTAGGTCAGTTATTCGCAGAAGCTGAGGAAATTTCCAATACCTTGGATCAGCTTGAGGCAGAAGCTGAAGCCATTGATCAAAGCGATGCTGAGCTCTTGGCAGAATGGGAAGCGTTTCTAAACGAAGAAGCGCAAGAAGAGAGCGATGGTGGTTTTTCGGTCCAGTCAGACATTGAGAACCCTATTCCTGATGCGGGACTACCCAATGGGTATTACGGCCGTGGGAACACACCCGGCTCCACCACAAACTACGCACGTCAGTATTATAGTAAATCTGGTAAGCCGGTACGCCCTGAAAAAATACAGCGTGTTCAGCTGAATCAATCCCGCTCTACTAACATGGTAAATTATCGCCAGGGCGTGTTAGCAAACCAAAGAGCAAATCTCAGTCGTGTCAACACACAAATTCGCCGGTACGAAAGAGGCATTGAACAAGCTAAAAAAACTGGAAATAGCCAGTTGCAACAGCGACTTGAGTTGGCTAAACGACGCGCTGAAGGGCAACGTAAAAAGTTTGAAGATAATGTTCGGCGCAATGAGGATCTTTTACAAAAAGCAAAAACGGAACAAGGAAGAGCTCGTAAAAGTTCCAATCAATCAGACAGAAAAATACAATGTACAAAGGTGCCAGCAGCTTATTATCGAAATGTGCCGAGACCATTGAGAGGTGAAGACGGCTATGTAAATTTGGACAAATTTACTCAAAAACAAAACATAGGGGCAGAAACAAGATTTGTTGACCCAAAATCAGGATACTACTTGGGTAAAGATCGAGCGGGTGGAAATAGTCATAATGGAAGTAAGTGGAAGCTTAAGTCTCCTTCGGGAAAGCGCTTGGGAACACTAACTCCAGAAGGGAAATATCTTAGAGAGTAGTTATGTATGTGGCCAGACAAACATTTTTTAGCGAGTATAACTAGTTTAGGTATTGACGATTTTTTGGAAACTTTGCAAAAGCAACGTGTTTCCCAACTGTTTTTTAGTTATCATCCAAGAATTCTTACCGAGGAGGAGTCACAAAATACCAAAATGTTTTATGGGGAGTTTTTAGGTACCTCAGAGCTATCTTTATACTATGTTTTTGAGCACAAGATGATAAAAGCACTTGGTACTTTACATTATCAATCTCCAATTTTCTGGTTTGAACAAGAACGCCTTCAGCTTGAAACTGAGAACTCGTTGAGACAACATATACAACTTGGATTACGAGATGAGGCATTGGGGCTATTCTTTGTACCTGACAAAAAAATTTTAATGGTAACGGGCTATGACTTAACATGGATGGCATACTTTTTTTCCCCTGAAAACAATAATTTTTTCACGGACATCCTTAAAAATAATGCTATTAACTATTGGCATGTTTAGGTCTTGTGAACAGAATCATTTGAGCAAATATTGAGCGACCATTAAAAGCACCACAAAAACAATGATGGAAAATGTCTTTGGGTTTCTTTAGACTCTTAGATTTATGAAACCCGAAGAACAAACTTTTTGGGGTTCTGAATGTCGCCCAACACCGATTAACATAAATATAAAAGAGCTAAAGTAAAAACAATGGATGACTTATATTCTGAAATCATTTATGAAAAAGATGAAATTGAGGTGTTCTGCGGCTATTTTTTAACGGGCAACAACTTTGACCTGAACACACTTACCAACCTTTCTGGGGTTGAACCCACATACAGTTATAAAAAAGGCGAACAAACAAAGGGAGGAGTCCGTTATCAAGAGGACTGTTGGGGAGTGAGTTCACGTGGGCAAATTACTTCAAATAAACTCAGTGATCATCTTGAGTATGTACTAAGCCGAGCATTTATCGTACAAGAGAAAGTAATGGACTATATTGAGTCAGAATCGATTACCGTCACTTTTGAGGTAATTTTTGAGGGTGATGTCTCTGGAACAGGTCCGATTATTCCCAATTTTTGGCTCTTAAAAATAGCGCAGCTAAAACACGTCGATTTATGTTTTGAAATTTATAATTACGGTTAAAAGCTTTTCTCATGTTAAACGTCAATTATTTATTCAGGAGGTGCAACAGCACAAGGCACTCTGGGGATACTCGCCCCTTTGATTGGGCGTGTAAAATTAGCGGTTATGTTAGAAGAAGCGGAAGCATTAATTCAATCCAGGGCTGAAATCCATAAAGGAGATAGTGCAGATTACCTTACCATAGAGTCAGCTTTGGCTGTCCTTGAACTTTTTATCGCTGATGGTGAAATCGGCGTGCTAGGCATCGACTGTTTTTACATCACTCCAGAGAGGACACTCGCACTTTTAGATATGACGTTGGATCTTTCACGAGATTTCCCACGGAAGAGCAAAGATTACATGGATCTAAGCAAAACGGAGTGGTTTAAACTTCTTAATCTTTCAGCACAAAACTTTTTACGTTTTCTAAAGGATAATGATGATATTTCAAAAAAAGATTTTTATGTGGAAATAATTTTCACTGACGCCTAAACCTCAATCATCGTCAAACCGCGAAACCAACGCCATACCCATAAATTAAGGTAAATCATATGATTATTGCACTCGATTTAAAACAAGTCTCTCACCACAAGATAGAGCAAGAGTTGGATGAGAAAGGGCTTATACTTACTTATCTTGCACTGAGCCTTGGTAATGATTATTGCATTATAGACATTGTTTCATCAACGGATTATTCTGATGTATTAGAGAATTTATGGGTAGAGAGTGAGCGTGAAGGATATTCTAATGCACTCTCACGCATCCAAACTGCCTTACAATACCCGCCATCGATAGCATTGGCTTTTTGCAGGGCAGAGGTCACACCATCTTCAAATCTAAGCTTATCTCGATTTGTACAAGCGTTTGCAAAAGATGTCACCGAGCAACTCGATAATGTAGAAAAAGATGGTTTTCATTTACGGAAAGTGATTCAGAGTGATGACTTTGAACTTCGTTTACATGAGTATTACTGGGTTAAAGTTGTGAATCATGAGAAATGTCTATGGGTATCTCTAGACTATCAACTCTATGAAACCTCTCGACACAACTTTCTTGGACTATAGAGGCAGCAAGATGAATATGAAAGGTTTTTCCAGAGGCAAACATGTTTCTTGAACGCTTAGGAGCACGAAAAAATTGACAGAAGCAGAAATTAGGCAAAAGATAGAAGCAGGGCTCATGACGGTAACTATTGAAGATTTTTATGCTTATGCAGAAGCTCTCAATGTGGATGTAAATCAGGGATTTGACAATTTGGCACTTTTGTATGCCAGTGCGTTTATGAGAGGAGAAATTTCCTATGAAGATGCAGACGACATTTTAAATACAATCTGGTGGTTTATGTGTCGTTCTAAGGCAGAAGGTTTTGCTAACCTTGCCTATTCCATCTACGAAGCTTTTGACGCAGGGGAGTTTTCTCGCAAAGAAGGTGAAGATCCCGTCCAAACCTATACCATTCCCATGTTACAAGAGATATTTAACGCTTTGGACTTTACTCACGGATCACAATGAGGATCTCTTATATATTCTGCTCTTAGTGGCTTCTCTTCTAACTTTTTCACATGTACAATGTCAGGCTCACTTTCGGTCACCACTTCAACAAAGGTCATACCTGTGATAATTCGCCATGCATAAATGGCGTTTCCCATCCGGCTATTTCCACCTCATCTTTTTTCATACTTCTTTATCCTTCAAAAGATATACTGCGTGAAATGCAGCGGCCCATGCAATAAGGTATACAAGAGAGACAGGTAGCCGTAAGTCGTCGGCTATGCTGTCATTTAAAATAGCTTAACATCCAAACACGATGAATCCTGAAAAAAAGATTTTGGTGCAGCATGACAGAAGAACAACTCAAAGATAAATTTTGCAATGCCCAAGGCACAAGCCGAGTTCGGAGGTAGACATGCCCCAATACGTTTACCGTCTTTATCACTGGCGCGATGAGGACAATGATGAAACCTACAAAGAGATTGGCCATTATTCAAGCCGAGAAAAGGCCGCTCAGGTAATTGAAAAGTACAAAACCCTCCCAGGTTTTTATGCTTACCCGGATTGCTTCACGATCGATAAAGTGGAGATCGATCGTGACTTCTGGACAGAAGGGTTTAACGTTTATCTGGTACAGGTTCCTCTCAAAGGCAAAAGTGGCTATGCGACTGTGCGTGCACGGGGGGAGTTTATGATGGCTTTTCAGGAACTCTGGTATGGCTTGTTTGAGGTGATCAGCAACCACAAAGAAGAAGACTTGCTCTATCCCCTGGACGCGGTGGTCAAAGCCACAGATACAAAACCGCTACAGGCCATTGAAATGATGTCTGAAGACTTTGAGAGCTTTTTAAACAAGTACAATCTTTAGGTGCCTCTCCGCCGAGCGGCCTTAAACCGGTGCTATAATTGGCGAAAAACATGGAGCCTTGCCGTGAACCCTAGCCCTTCTGACATCACCCTCAAAGACGCCCAGGCGCAGGTAGATACCTGGATCAAAACCCTGGGGGTTCGCTATTTTTCGGAGTTGACCAATTTGGCCCAGCTCGTCGAAGAAGTGGGCGAACTGGCGCGGATTTTATCGCGTACCTATGGCGAACAGAGCTTTAAGGCGGGCGAAAGCGGCGAGCACCTGGCAGATGAAATGGCGGACGTGCTCTTTGTGCTGATCTGCCTGGCCAATCAGACAGGTGTGGATCTCACCGCAGCGCTCCAGGCCAATCTGGCTAAAAAAACAAAACGGGATGCCACCCGTCATCTGGAGAACCCCAAACTGCAATGAGCCCCTCTCTTTTTTCTTCACTGGTCTACCGTTTGAGCTTAAGCTGTCTGAGTTTAGGCTTACTTAGCGCCTGCCCCGCAAACCAAAGCGCCGACAATGAAACCACGCCGCCTAAAGCCCAACAGGCCGCGGGCGATCTGGTGGAAAGCTTCTGGAAAGCCCCTGCCGCTTATCCCACCGACGCCACCCGGGCTGAACAGGTCAAATATGGCGAGGCCCTGGTACAAAAGACCCACGCCTACCTGAGTCCTGCGGCACCGGATCCCGCCCTGCGGGTGGCGGGCAACCACCTGGCCTGCAAAAACTGCCACCTCGACAACGGCAAGGCCGCTCATGCCGTGGGTTTTATTGGTATTGATCGGCGCTATCCCGCGTATTATGCGCCACAAGATCGTGAAGTCACCCTGGCGGAGCGGATTGAGGCCTGCTTTCAGGGCAGTCTTAATGGCCAAAAACCACTGCCCGCCAAAGAACGCGAGGCCCTGACCGCCTACCTCACCTGGCTGGGCGAAGATGTGCCCATGACTGCCCCACTGCCGCTGCCGGAGTCGGGATTACCTGAGCTGCAAACCGACAGCACCACCGGCAACGGCGACGTGGAGGCGGGCAAACCGCTGTATGAATACCACTGTGCCGCCTGCCACGGTAAAACGGGCCTGGGACTGGCCGCAGACCCCAAGGATTTATCCAAAGGCTATACCTTCCCACCGCTGTGGGGGCCTGACAGCCACAGTCAGCGTTCAAGCCTGGCCAACACGCAGACTGCCGCCCGCTACATTCACAAGAACATGCCCCTGGGTCGTGCGGTCTTGACCACTTCTCAGGCCTTAGATATTGCTGCCTATATCAACGCCCAGGAACGCCCGCAATGAGCCCGGAACAGGCCAATTTTTTAGGTTTGCTGGCGGGCACCCTCACCACCATTTCTTTTGTGCCGCAGGTGTGGCACACCTGGAAAACCCGCTCCGCCAAAGACCTCTCGCTGGGCATGCTGCTGATTTTCACCCTGGGTATTGCCCTCTGGCTCATTTATGGCCTTTGGATGCAGGCCGCGCCCCTGATCGCCTCGAATGTGGTGACCCTGGTGCTGGCCAGCACCCTGCTGGGTTTTAAGCTGACCTTTAAAACCTAGAACGTCTGCTTAAAGCCATAATCCAATTGCACCTGGCCCGTAGGGCTCAGGCTGGCGGCATTCAAGGTCAGTCCCGGGTCTACCTGTTTAAGCAGGGCCTGCAAGTCCAAACGGAAGATATGGCCGCTGTCATCGCTGTCCTGTCCCCGGCGATTGCGGCGGTTAAACTTCACCTCTTGCTGGGTGAGCATTTTATCCACTTCATCTGACAAGCGCTCGCGGGCACCACCGACCTGGGCCACCGCGTTAAACAAGACATTTTTGAGCTTTAATTTATCGATGCTCACCTCTAATTGGTTGTCTACCACACGGGTGCTCAGGGCCAATTCGGTACGAATAGACAATTTTTTATGCTTGAGGGTGGCGTTTTCTAAGTGAATCTTGCCGTCCGCCGACATGGATAGCTCCACATCTTTGAGGCCACTGTCTTCGAGCTTCTGACGTACCTGATCCACCAGGGTTTCGCGCAGCTGGGCGTTCAGATCGAAGCGGAAAGAGCCCGCGGGAATCTCTAACTGCTGCGCAGTCCCTTCCACCTCGGCCGTCCACTGCACCTTGCCCAGCGGCAGCGTCGTCTTTTTACCCGCCAAATTCAGGGTGGTATTGACCTGCTGCAGTTCGCCCTGGCCTTTGACCGAGAAGCCTTTCAGCTGCAATTGGGGATCGAGCTGCAGCTCTAAATCTTCAAAAGTGACATTGGCCTGTTCAAACTGGGCAAAATTTTGGGCCAGGAGGTCGTTTACCTGTGCCAGACTGCGCTGCTGATCAGGGGCCAGTTCTTGCCGCTGGCTCAGTTTATTGAGCAGGGTTTGCAAGCTGGCCTGATTACTGGCCACGGCACCGTTCAGGGTAATCTTAACCCCCTCAGCATTCGACACAATCGAACCCTGCCCATTGACGGCCATATCGTCGACGGCAAAGCCCATGTGCAGATCTTCGGTCACAAAACCTGACAGGTCAGGTTTTAAAGCAATGCTGCCCGCAATGCCCTCGGGACTGGTCAGGGTAAAGCCTTCGAGCAGGCCGTTAACTTGCAATTGTTCACCCTGAATGCGAATGGCGTCAGCAGCTTGTGAAATGGTCAATTGCCCTGAGGTCTTCATGTCTAAATCATAGCCATTGAAAGCCCCCTTGATTTCCATACCTTCTTCACCCGAGAACTGGATTTGCTGGGTGCGGGGATCAAAGGTCACTTCGCCCTTGACCTGCAAATTGTCTAAGCGCAGATCGCCCAGCTTGCCGGAAAGGGTTCCCTGCTCTGAACGAAACACCAGGGTGCCATCGGCACGGGTTTGCAGACTCATGGCGCCCGTGGTGGACAGCTCTGAAATGCCCTGATCTGGCAAGGCCAGGCGCACGGGGTCAGACCAACTCACTTTTTGTTGGTGCAAGTCGTAACGCACGGGGCCTCGGGACTCAATATGCTGCAGGTGCAGATCACCCAACTGACCTGAACCCTGCACGAGCCCTTGTGCACCTTCGGCCCCCTGTTGAGGCGGCGCAAAGGTCAGGGTATTGCCCTGAAAGCGAAAGGCACCTTGCAAGCGCAGATCCTTGAGTGCCAACCCGTTGATCTGGCCCTTGTCCATTTCAATCCACTTGCCCGCAGCACTTTGCAGATCCAGTTGCCCGGTACGGGCATTAAAGCGGGCTTCGCCTTCAAAGCCAATGCCCGGCAGGTCAACGCCCTGAGCAGCGTCCACGTAGTCAATCTGCGCCGGACGCAGGGTGGACAGTTGGTAGTTTTCGCCCTGAATGGATCCTTCAAAGTCGCCTTTGACGTCTAAGCCCAGACTGGTTTCCAATTGTAAGTTTCTGACCTGGTGCAAGAGCACGTCACCGTTGGGCTTTAATTGCAGATCCCCCCGCCCCGATAATTTTTCGAGGGTTAGCTCAGGCAAGGTGGCGGTGGTGCTAAAGCGGGCTTGCTTTAACTGTAGGCCTTGCTGGGCGTCTAAGCTAATCTGCCCGCTGGCCTGTAACCAGTTCACCGTCACATCGCCCATTTTGGCCGCCGTCCCAAAGGCTTTGGCGTCTACTTGTAAAGCGCCAGTTTGCAAATTGGCGGTTAAATCTCCTTTTAAACGGGTTTCGTAGAGGGTGGCCTGCGGCAGCGTCAAGCGTTTGATCTGGGCTTCGGCCACTTGCCCTCCCTGCCCATGCATGGCCAGGGTGCCTTTGCCCAGGTCCACGTCAAACTGGGCCTGAGACAGGGTCAGTTCTTTGATTTTGATTTGTTCTTGCCCCTGCTGTAAGTTACCGGTCAATTGCAACGCTTCTCCAGGATTCAAAGCAAAGCTCAGGGCCTGAGGACGCTGTTGATGGTGGGTCAGGGTGCCCCCAAAACTTAGCTGGTCCACCTTCAATTGCCCCTGGGCACTTTTGATGCTGCCCTGCAAATCCAGGTCTTCAGCGGTGAGTTGCGTCTGTGGCCCTTTTTGCTGCAGGCTAAAGGCCCCGTCCACGTTGGCAAAATCCAGGGCAGGGCCACCGGGCAATTGGGTTTGTAAGGCTTTGGCTTCAATGCTGCCCGCCGAGGCGTTGAGCGCGGTGGGTTTGCCCTGGGCGTTCAGACTGGCCGAGACCGCTATATTTTTAAGCTGCAATTGCCCACTGAGGGGCAGGTCTTGGCCCATCAGGTTCTTCAGGCGTTGACGCAAGGCCTCGCGCTCGCCCGGTTGAATATTGACCTGCAATTGCAACAGGCTGTCAATCTGGGCGGTCATGTCTTTTTCGAGGGTGGCATCCACCTGAATTTCCAGTTGGTCAGCGCCTTCGGCGTCTGCCACCGCGGCCTTACCGCGGGCATCTGAGGAGGCCACCACCGACAGCTCCTTCATGGACAGGTTGAGGTTACCCTGCGCATCTACCTGCATCTGCACCAGGTTTTTACGGGGGGTCGACACCGATTCTAAGGTCAAGGTTTCGCCTCCCGCCAGCGGAATCTCTTGAAACAAGGGGCTGTTTTTGAGGTCAGGACGCAGGGTATACGAGGTACTGCTGTTCAAGGTGGCCTGAAAGCCCATATCCTTAGAGAGGTTTTGCACCACCGTATTCATGGCGCTTTTAAGGGACCCCAACGACATCACGTTCAGACCTGAGACCACGGCGCCGCCGAGCCCCCCCAGATCCACCTTCAAGGTGTCACCTTCCGGCTTTAAGGTCACCGAGCCCAGCGACAGATCCACCAGGCGATTGGGGTAGGTCACATCAATGCGATAGCCACCGGCAGTGGGTCTTAAGGCGAGTTTTAAATCGGGCACCTGGGCATTGGCCTGGGCCAGGCTGCTTTTTAAAAAGTCCAACGACAATTGCAGATCCAGATCCAGTTGGCCGCTCATATCGCCTTTGGATTTTTGATCGATACCGTCTTTGTCGGTCAATTTAAAATGGGCGTCTAAGCTACCGTAGGGCGTGGGCGTGGCCTGAAAATTAAACTGGGTCAGGGCTGCCCCTGAAGCTGCCACATAGGTATTGTCCACAGCCACTGGACGGTTGGCAGGGGTCAAGTTCGGAGCCGAGTTTAAAGGGGCCGGCGCTGTCGAAGCCCGGGGAGAAGGGCCTGTCGGAACCAAACGTCCTGAAGAAGAAAGCGGTGACAAATTAGACATAAAACAGCAATGCACTCCAAAATACGATCTTGTTATGTTCAAATATAGGGTTAAACGGGCGTGAGGATGTGTGTTTTTGCATCGGAAAGATTAAATCTCGGTAAAATCAAGCGTGACATCCGTGATCCCTTGCTATATAAAAGGCATAAACAGGTAAAGTAGTAGGAGAGGTCATCGCAATAAAGTATGGGTTCACTCGGCAGTTCCTGGAGTTCTCGCTCCACCCTATCTGGATTAACCAAAGGTGCGCCACCAGTCGGTAGCAGCCCCCTCCTGGGGCAAAGCTTGCGCATCGCAAACCCCAATATTAGCGCCACACCGACCTCTGCCCCTGCGACACCCACCGCAACGCCCAAGGCAGCACCCGCCCCTGAAAAACCGGCCCTCACTGCAGCCCTGCGGGATCAGGTGGTCTCACGCTTTTCCAGTTTAAACCCCTCGGCGGTGTCCCATCAGCCCAATCTCGATGCCCCTGCTGCCTCAAACGCCTTAGAAGCTTACCTGAACGCCGAAGAAATTGAAATGGTGAAAACCCTTCAACCCGCCCTTCGACAGGCACTGCTGGCGGTACGTCCCTCCAACGCCGTGGGCGAGGTGCGCACCCAAATGGTCAACACCCTCAAGACCCTGATCAACGATTTGGTCCCCAGTGGTAATATTCGCTTTACCGGCAGCGGACAACGGGATTGGGATTTAAGCAATCTTCTCAGTTTGGCCAATGCGGTACAGCGCATGCCGCTGGCCCAACGCAACCAGCTCAAAGGTCTCACCTTTGAACGGGCCGCCATCGCCGAACTGCCCGAAGGAGCCCCCGATAACTTGTTCACTCGTGTGGCGCGGGAAATGACCTCCGGCCATTACAATCTCGAAGAAAAAAAAGTGGTTCTCTATGACCGGGCCACCCACAATGACTTTCCGGCGTTGAGTAGCGCACTACAAAGCAGTCTGCGTCAGGTGGCTACCGAAGGAAAAAACGGCGATATTGCCGCTTTGCAAACCATGCTCAACCCCTATTTAGAGCGCCTTGGTGAGCCAGGTCTTAAAACCGACGGTCAGTGGAGCAAAGACACCGAGCGGGCGGTGCGTCTGGTACAGCTCGATACCTTAGAAAAACATCTCTCTCGCACCCAAAGTTTAAACCCGGCCCAACGCCAGGAGTTACAAGAGCTCAAGCGCATGGCGCGCTCACCTCACTTTGATATGTTGACGCGTATGTCAGATATTGGAAAGAAAATGCAAAACCTGAACCTTTTACCCGACGCGCAAATGAAGCGCTTACTCACTGAATTTGCCCAGAGTGATTTTGGGGCCGCTTCGCTGCAGTTTATGATTCAGGACCTGTCTCAGCATTTTTTGTCAACCCAAACCGTGGGCTTTGCAGAAGGGGTATTGACCCATGAAATCGGTCACCATCTTCAACTGGGTCAGGACGACACCGCCTATTATGTAGAAGAATTTTCAAAGCTGGGTCAGTGGCTGAACGTGGACAACCAGGAGGTTTCCACAGGCTATATTGCAGGGGCTTACACCGGTGAAGATTTGCTCGACGCCTACAATGTGCTGGCCTCTGGCGGTCGTATGGATCAGGGTTCCTACCGCAGTCAAATTGATGCGGAAGCCCGCAGCGCCCATTTTGTCTCTACCTATGCCACCACCGACCCCATGGAAGATTTTGCCGAGTCTTATAAAACCTTTTTGCTCGAACCTGAAGTCCTCATGGAAAAGTCCCCTGAAAAATTCTTTTTTCTGAACGCTTTACCCACCATTCAGGCCAAGCAAACCGGGGCCCACAGCAACCAAAACCAGTACAGTGCCCGTGAAATCTTAGACATTGCCAAAAAAGCCTTAAGCCGTAAATGGCAACAGACCCCCACCGATTTACACGTTCAGCAGTTTATTCGTGAAAAACTCGAAAGCCTGACGATTAACCAGCAAACCCCTGCCCCACTGCAATTGAGCCCTCAGGTGGCCCTGAGTATTTTCAAAAGTCACGATGAGTTGCTCAACACCGTTGACATGCCTAATATTGAGGCCACGCAGAGCTTGCGGGCCAGTACCGCGGGCGACAAAGCCGTTTACACCATCATTACCGAGCAAGCCCAGAAGTTCATCCAGAGCCAGGGCAAGGACGTTGAGTCCAAAACCTTTTTTAACACCCTACGCAGCCATGAAGGGGTTGAAGAAATTTTTCCGCAGGCCTCTGAGGAGCTCAAAAAGCAACTCAAAGACCCCGCCTTTAGCAGCATGATGTTGGCGCTGGGTGAGATCTCAGGCCACGCCGTACTACTCAACGAGATGCGCATTGATGAACACGCCGACCAAAAGCAATACCAGGAAGCCCGCGGCTTCTTTAGCCGTATTACTCAGGAGCCTGAACAATTGCTCAGCAAACGTATTTTCAGCTACAGCTACGATGCCTTGCGTAGCGTAGGCTCCAAAATTTACAACCCTGAGACCAACCGAGCATCCGCTTCTCTTAACTTTTTTGAAACCTTAAAGACAAACCCCGCCAGTGCCCTCAGCAATGTATGGGCCGATCTGCCTGACAACTTCAAGAACAAACTCAATGATCGCTCGTTCTTAAAAGCCGTGTCTGGCGATGAAGGCCGCTACCTGCCCTCAGCAGAGACCATTGAGTCCACCTTAATCCAAATCATGTCTGATCTGGAGTTTGATCGCATGATGAAAGCGGCCATGGCAGAATATGAGTGATTTAGAAACCTATTTAGAGCAGGCCTATTCTGCAGAACTCTTTGACCGTGTGCAGGCTGCAGAGCACCTGGGTTCTTATTCTCCTGACACCCATCAAGAAGTGTCACGCGCCCTCAGAAAGCTCTTTGAAGACGAAGCCTCTGAGGTGCGTCAACTGGCTTTTTACAGCCTGGCTAACGGGCAAAAAGAAGACCTGAGTTTATATGAGCAAGCCGCACAAGATAGCGCCTATTTGGTGCGTACGGCAGCAGCCGAGATGTTGGGACACCTTGGAAACAACGAAGCCGCCAGTGAACTGTTAATTACACTCCTTAAAGATCCCTATTACAGCGTACGCGCCACCGCCGCAGAGGCCCTGGGACAACAAGAAGCGTTTTTAGCGCTACCAGCGCTACAAGACGCTTTACTGGACAGCGATCAGTGGGTGCGTTACAGTGCCGCCGAGAGCCTCAATCAGATTGAGCCCGATAGCGGTATTTGGGAACATGTAATGGTACTCCACAGCACGCTGGATACCGAGGATGGAGCTTATCAACAGGCCCTTGAAGCCCTCAAAACCCGTGGGGATCGCCGGATTATTCCCACCCTGCTCTTTTTGTTTAAACAAAACAGCACCCCACAACCCGCCATTTTGAACACCTTAACCACCTTTCATGACTATCTGGTGATTCCCGCGCTCATTGATATTGCGCTCTTTACTGAGAACCCCCAAATGCGTGAAACAGCACTGATTGCCGCCCAGAGTTTAAGCATTCCTGAAACCTTGAAAGCCTTAAAAAGCTGGTTAGATCCCGATTATTTAAGCTACGCTCAGCGCGCGGTGGAATTATTGGCGCAGTTGCCCATGCCCAAAGAAGTACAACCCCTTTTGCAAGAGGCCTTAAGCCTACCGGATCAATGGATTCGCACCGTGGCCTTAAATGCCCTTGAAAAGCAAGGCGCCACGGTCGACAGCCAGCTTTTAGCTATTTTAATTAAGGATCCCTCTCCCGACCTGGCCACCACCGCCCTGATCAATCTGGCTCGGCATTATCCAGAGCAGCTTCAACGCTATGCCAAAGGTTTTGCTCAGAGTAAAACCTCCTGGAAAGAAGAGGCCCTTGCGCTGGCCCTGCGCTATGCCCCCCACAGCCTGGTCAAGGACTACGCTGCTCCCTTAATGAAAAGCTCCCATGCCAACACCCGTGAAAGTCTGTGCAAGAGCTTAAAATATCACGGCAGTTCTGTACAGGCCTTATTATTGCAAGCCCTTGAAGACCCAGAAAGCTGGGTGCGTCAAGAGGCGGTAAATGCTTTAGGTCCGCTGGTCCACCCCGAAGTCACCCGTGCTTTGCTGCACCACCTCTTAAAAGATAACGACTTTATGGTCAGAGCAGTCACTGCCCAGGCCTTAGAAAAACACGAGAACGAGCCTGAGGTGTCCATCGCTCTTCGTCAGGCCTTAAAGGACAGCAGTGCCAGCGTACGATTACAAGCCCTGCGCAGTCTGTTGCAGCAAGAAACGGCCTCATCGCAAGATATCGAGAGCTGGTTTAGCATTCCCGATAAAGCCATTCAGCTGGCCCTGATGTATTATCTGAGTAAGCATTCAGAAACCGCCCTGAGTTCTGAGATTGAAGACCATTTAAAGGCCACCTGTCAAAGCACAGATTTACAATTGGCTTCGGCGGCACAACGGCTTTTAGAAGAGCGCCATGCCCCCACAAATGCCACTGCCCAGTAGCGTCAGCGCAGCGGTTACCACTACCGCTTGCCACACCAGCGTGAGGGCTCGGGAGCGTAAATAGAGGGTCAAGGGCACCACGTACAACAGTTGGAACACGCCCAGCCCCATGAGTGCCCCAATCAGTACACCAATTTCCCAATAGTCTTGCGAGGGACGGGGAAGATAGGCGCTCCAAAAAATCACCCCCAAAAGCACGAGACCTAAAAAAAACAAATGCCCCAGCAACACCAGGACCACGCCACCCACAAAGTGCAGCAGATTTTGCAGCGTGGGTGAGGGGCTCATGGGGTTAACCCTGGAACCTGACTTAACACCTCAGGGTCGCGGTAAAACAAATTAAAGGTATCAAAAGGTATCACTTTTTGGGCATCGGGGGACACAATATGCACACAGGATTTTTTAACACTGCGAACATCGAGGTCATAGGCGTCCATAAAGCGCATGATAATAATGCGAAACAGATTGTTATAGTCCAGGTGGCTGGGCACGGGCATCACGGGCAAACAACACAAAATTTGTGCGGCGGCCTGGGGCGAGTGGGCGGTTGAAAACAGGGCAAGCGCCTCTTCGTAACGAATGGTATTGCCCACCTGATCGGGATCCACAAGCTGGGTCAAGGGCAGGGTTTTGCCATCCAATTTTAGCGCATACCCCATGGTGATACATTCCGGGTGACAGGGCACGGGGATTAAGTCTTCGGGGGTAAACAAATCGTGTTGTGCTAAGATTTGCTGTCGCACTTCGGTGAGGGTCAGGCGATCCTGGGCTGCATCAAAATTTTCTAAGCGCCCGGCTTGCTGTACAGGTTGAAAGGTGACGCCCCGTACGCAGGGCTGTTGCAAGGCATAATCAATGATTTCACCCATGAGGTGATCATTAAGCCCTTTTTTAAGGGTCACCACCAGCGTCGTGGAAATATTCCATTCATTCAAATGGGCAATGGCCTGTTTGCGTACGTTTACAAGGTCTTCACCCCGCAGGTCCTGCAGCACCTCTGTATCCAGGCCATCAAACTGCAAATACACCTCAAACCCCGGCATATATGCAGCCATACGTTCCACAAAAGCCCGATCTTTGGCAATACGAACGCCGTTGGTATTGACCATTAAATGGCGAATGGGACGGGCTCTGGCTTCATCTAAAATGGTAAAAAAGTCAGGGTGAAGGGTAGGTTCTCCCCCTGAGATTTGCACCACATCAGGTTCTTTTTCATTGGCCACAATGCGGTCTAACATGGCAATGACATCCGCCAGTGGTCGGTGTTTGTGTTTGGGGCTTGAACCAGCATAACAGACGGGACAGGTCAAATTGCAGCGGTCGGTAATTTCAATCAGGGTGAGACAACTGTGTTGCTCATGGTCCGGGCACAAGCCACAGTCAAAGGGGCAGCCGTTTTTCATGGGGGTGTTAAAGGCATAGGGCATCTGGCCGGGTTTAGAGACCGCTCGCATCCGCAAGTAATAGTCAATGTCGGTGGCAATCAACACCTTCTGCATCTTATGTTCAGGGCAAAACTTGTGTAAATAAACGTTTTCGTTCTGAAAAACCACCTTGGCTTCTACCTTGCGAAAACACACGTGGCAGACGCTATTGGTCAATTCGTGAAAGATATAGGGTCTATCCATCAGGGGGCCATCACAGCGGGCGTGGGGGTCGGCTCGGGCTCCACCGGCTGTGGCTCGGAAACATCACAGGGTAACGGTCCGCTGTCACTTTCAGGACAGGCCACGGGTACTTCAGGGCGTGAAGGCCCCACGTAAATCGGAAAACAAGCCGTTGATGCAAACCACACCACAAAAAGGGCAAGCGCGCTGTATAAAAGTTTTTTCATGAACTTATTATAGCGAATTTTTAGTCGAGAATATATGCAGGGAGGGGACGGCGCTCGACACAAGCTTCTGCCACATCAAGAAGCAGGCGCATTAAAAAACGCGTGGCCAGGCTTTCTTGTGGCAATTGCTGGCGCAAGTACCCAAGGAGCTCTTGCTGACACGTCAGGGGGAGGCATTGCAGATCCTGGGCAAAAGCCTGCAGTTTGTGAGCAAGGGTGGCCTGTTGCAAGGCCTGCAGGTCCAACAGGGCCTGTCCTACAAAGAAGGGAACGTCCAGAGATTCAAATTGGGAGTCTAAAATTGAGCCGGTCATAAACACATCGATATCTAGTCTTAATATTAGGGTAAGCCAAGCATAGCACCCTTATCTTAATATTGACAATGTTTTAAGCTGTGGTGTCGGTCTCAGGCGTCACATCTGGGGCTTTTTTTTGAAGGGCTCGGGCCTCTTCGCCAGTCAGTTCAGGGGCTTTTTCTCCCATCATATTGAACACCAAAATCATCAATAAGCCAATCCCAATCATGGGCGTGCTCAACAGGTGTCCCATGGTCATCCAGCCGGTACCAAACAAATAGTTAATGTGACTATCGGGAACGCGCACGAATTCAACGGCAAAGCGAGCGCACCCATAACCCAGCAGAAACATCCCCGCCACGCTGCCGGGTTTGAGCTTGCGCTGGGTGTAGGTTAGACGGGTAAAAGCGTACAAAATCACAAAGAGCAACAGGCCCTCAAGCACAGCTTCATAAAGTTGGCTGGGATGCCGTGGGGGACCGTATTCATAAGTCTGAGTAACCTGATTATAGGTTTCTTTAAAACGCACCCCCCAGGTGCCATCGGTGGGCCCGCCCCACAACTCGCCATTAATAAAATTACCCAGGCGTCCAAAGAAGAGCCCAATGGGAGAAGCCAGAGCAGTAATGTCGAACATTTCCCGCAAGGGAATTTTTTTACGGTAAGCGTACAGCGCTGTGGCCGCAATGACCCCAAGCAGCCCCCCGTGAAAAGACATGCCCCCTTGCCAGATATATAAAATCTCAAGGGGATTTGCCAGATACTTACTCAGACCGTAAAACAGCACATAACCGAGGCGTCCACCTGCCAACACCCCCACAAAGGCATAGGTCAGGTAATCCATGACATCGTCGTTGGTAAAGCCTCGACCTTTAAAGCGGCTGTGTTTAGAAATAATCAGGTAGGCAAAAACAAAGCCAATAATATACATCATGGCGTACCAGCGCGGTGCAATGGGGCCCAATTGAAAAACCGGTGGATTGAGGTAGGGATAATCAATGATCATAAATGTCTCTTTTAAATGTGCGCCCATCATTGACCCAGGTTTTCTTTGTGTCTACAATTGATGTACAGCACCAAGCTAGATTTGGGGCATCATACCACAGTGAAAAGCACGCATCAATCCTAATGGGCACGGAACGACTCGCACAAACAGAGCAGAAAAAAACCCACGCCACCTTCTACTTTTGGGGGGTTCTCGCGCTGGGAATGGGATTGTGGATAAGCACCCTGTTCTTAACGCCTCAGTTTTGGCAAGTGAACCACCTGGATGTCTTTTTGTTTCTTTTGCTCAACATTATGGCAGAGCAAACCTTTATTATGCTCCCCCAGGGCGGTGGTATTTCAGCAAGCTTTGCGATTATTCTCGCTTCGTTGCTGCTTTTTAACGCCCCCGTGGCCATTTTTATTGCGGTGTGTGGTGCACTGGTGACCATGGGAGCCATCCAACAGCGCCCGCCCCGCATTGTCTTGTTTAACGCCGCTCAGTACGCCCTAACCTACAGCATTGCCGGTCTTTGTGTGTACGGTTTGCTAGCGGTTTTTCCGCTTTCAGGCGACAGCTCAGACTTCACGCGCCATATGCTTGTGGGCGGCGTCGCTACCCTGATTTATCTCTTGATCAATATTCCGCTGGTCAACGGATTTATGCGGGTACGTGAAAGCAATGTAGAAAGCTTTCGGGGTTTCTTTAAGAGCTTAGTGCACGTCAAAGAAGATCTGACCGAAATTTTGCAAACCCTTTTCTTCTACCCCATTGCAGTCCTGGTGGCCTATTCTTACGGTCAGCAGCACAACCCCATGATTCCCCTGGTACTCACCCTGTTGGTGTTTGGAAGTCTGCGTTTTATTGAACAACGCCGCCACCTCGAAAAGCAACGCGAAAAAATGCAAGCCCTGTACCATATGACCCGTAAAATGACCGAATCGGCCGTACAAAAAGAAGACATTGAGCTGGAGCCCAGTCATGTATTCAATTCCCTCTTTGACGATAGCGAAGTGGCTTTGCGCAATCTGGTGCGTCTTTCTCGCGCCTCAATTTACCGGGTGGAATGGCAGGGGGAAAACAAAGGGAAAATTGTTCACCAACGCTCAGAACCCCATCGGGATGTGGACTCGGTTTATGACTTAGAGCAAGCCGGTCTATTACAAGATATTGCCAAAACCGGAAAAAGTGCCTTTATTCAAGACATGAGCACCCTGGGCAAGAGCTATGATACCTGGCGCATTACTTACCAATGTTTGCTGGGAGAGCCCATCAAAATTAACGATCGGGTCATGTTCTTACTGATCATGTTTCGCAAGACCGGCCGTCCATTTCAAGAAGAAGATCGACGTCTGATCAAACTTTTGGTCAACGCCTTTGAAAACACCTTAAAAAACATTGAATTGCGCAATCGCTTACAGGCACAGGCCATTAAAGACGGCCTGATGAATATTTATAACCACCGTTACCTCAAAGGTAAACTGGAAGAAGAAGTGGCCCGGGCAACCCGCTACCGCAAACCCCTGTCGTTGATTATTACCGACGTGGATTACTTTAAAAAGTTTAACGATACCCACGGACACCTGCTGGGAGATCAGGTGCTCAAGGAAATGGCCGTTATTTTAAGCGATAGTGTACGAGAAACAGATATTGTGGCGCGTTATGGGGGAGAAGAGCTGGCTATTTTATTACCAGAAACGCCTCTGGACGCAGCCTCTGACGTGGCAGAGCGCATCCGCAAGCGCGTGGCATCGCATACTTTTTACGGCAAGAACAACGAGGTGGTGCCCATGTCTTTGAGCATTGGGGTAAGCTGTCTCTTTGAAGAGCCCGATTTAACCGCCGCAGAACTGATCGTTCGCACCGACACGGCGCTTTACCGGGCCAAACATCAGGGCCGCAATCAAATTTGTCAGGCCTCAATGACCGCGAACGGCC
Source organism: Candidatus Sericytochromatia bacterium (assembly GCA_964229355.1). Lineage (GTDB taxonomy): Bacteria > Cyanobacteriota > Sericytochromatia > UBA7694 > UBA7694 > CAXRDE01. Next base: position 306,296 of record CAXRDE010000005.1, read on the forward strand.
TCATTATTCAAACCCATGCCAAAGGGGCTCCGCCGCAACCGGCGGATCAAAGCCCGCAGTCTGACCTCGCGCTTTCAGGGGATTTGCAAAAGTCCTGGCAAGATCACCATGAAAAAAGCCTGCCTGAAATTCAGCGGGTTTTACGCCATGAAATTCAACAGGCCCAACTTAGCCGCAGCATGATGCGTTACTTTGAAAAGCAGTGGCTGCCTGAAGTCCCTGAATTGCTCAACGCCCTTGTTACTTCGTCCTTAAGCCACGACAAAGCGCTGCAACCCCGCAGCCCCCTGGCACAGCTGATCAAACGGCTTGAAAGCACCCTTCCGCACAAGCTCTCTCGCACCGCACACCTGACTTTGCTGCAACATCTTTTATTAAAGGTTTACCGGCATTTTCTACGCCAGGCCCTTGAGTTGCCAGTGTCCGACAGCGACAAAAAACGCTTGTTCAATCATGGCTTTCGCTTAATCATGATCTTACAAAACCATCTTTTTAACAGCAGTCTGCGTATTGTGGGTGCTCAGCAGCAACAGGCCGAACTGCATTACCGCTTTGTACAAACCCTGCTTAATAGTTTACCCGGTGGCACACGGCTTCCCGCCCAACGTCTCAAGGCTTTATGTTTGAGCTTTCCTGAGCATCTACAAGCCATGCTTTACACGCCCCATCTCCATACCGCGGGCTACCAACGCTTAGCGGTGTTTCCTGAGACTGCTGAAGCCCCCGCAAACCTCAGCCTCAAAACGCATCATCTGCTGACCCCCCACATCCGTCCTGTGGTCATTCAGACAGAAGCCGAAGACCTCGAAGACTACCTACATACCCATCTGCCCACAGAACTGGCCCAGGACACCCACTGGGTACTCGTTCCGCTCTGGCATCAGTCCCACAGTTATGGTCTGCTCATCCTGGTGTTCGAAGCCCTCCACGAACTCTCTGCATCCCAGCAACAGACGCTCCTTAAACTCAGCCAGGACTGGGTAAGTTTACTTCATATTGAAAGTTCGTTACCATTAGAAAAGATCATTGATACCTAAGGAAGCTCACCGTGAAATTCTCTATTCGTCCGCTTTTTCTTTCGCTCACCTGTACCCTTGCTGCCACATTGGCCACCCCTGCAGCCCATGCTGCCGCTCTCGATGCCCAGCTGAAGCAATGGCAAGCCAGTGGCTCCAAAGCCAATCCTGAATTGCTGACAAAAGTCCGTGAAGCGGTCAATGAGTCGCCCAGACACCCCCAGTATCGCCCGGCCTTAAAAGCCTTGTACGCGGCTCAACAGGGAGGTTCCTATCAAGATCAGGAACTGAACGGTTACCGTTTGCTGAATCTGGATCCGCAAAACGTACAGTACCGCAATCAACTGGCACAATTGCTCTACAAAAAGCATGGTGGAGCCACCCCAGCACAGGTGAAAGAAGCCTATCGCCACCTCAACGATGCGTTTAACGTCTGGGATGAAGGCAAAACTGATGCTGCCTTAGCCTTGTTTCGCAAAGCCCGCCTTGCCAAATCCCCTGAGCTCAATGCCATTCTGGCTTACCATCTGCGCGATGCCGGTAAAATTGCAGAGGCCAAAGCCATTCTCAAAAATTTTCAGGGCGATCGCAGTTACCTTGACTGGTTTGCAGGTCTTGAAAAAAAGCTGAATCTGGCCGAGCAAGTCATCGCCAGTCGCCTGCCTGAGTCTGAAAAACTCCTGTCTCGCCTGCACCTGGGACAGTTAAGCACGGTCAAAGCCGCCCTGGAGCGCCTGCCCGAAAGTGCCCATAAGCATTGGCTAAGTGCCAAGCTCTATGAAAAGCAAGGTCAATACCATGCCGCCTCTCAAGCCTATTTGGCCTATTACCAGGCGCGAGAATTGGACCGCAGGCCTGGCTATACGCCCATTGTTTATAAAGCCCAGTTGGAAGACGTCAATTCCCTGGACCTCATTGCTTTAAAATTCCGCACCTCTCCGGCACTGATTCGAGAGGTCAATCGCCTGGAGCAGCAAGATTGGGTAGAGACCTACCGCATGTTGATTATCCCCGTCAAACCCCATGACTTGCATTTTCCCACCACCGGTTATGTGTCTTCTCACTTTGGCTATCGCCTGCACCCCATTCGCGGCACCTGGCGTCTACATGAGGGCTTAGATATCGAAACCTTACCCGGCGTGGATGCCGAAGCAGCAGACCAGGGGACGGTGACCTTTGCCCAATTCGATAAGGCCTGCGGAAACATGGTTAAAGTCAACCACCCCAGCCTGGGCATTCAGACGGCGTATTGCCACGGTGAAGCCTTAAAAGTAAAAGCCGGACAAGCGGTCAAACGCGGACAATCGGTGATTGAAACCGGCAATACCGGTGCCAGTGCCAGCATTCATCTACATTTTGGAGTGCAAAAAAATGGGGTGTATACAGACCCCATGGACTGGCTCTAAAAACCATGACACAGCATACCCCCTGGCAATGGGGGCTTTTAGGCCTCATTCAAGGCCTCAGTGAATTCTTGCCGGTCAGTAGCACCGCGCATCTCAATCTGATGCGGCAAAAATTAAAACAAAAACCCGATTTAAGCGTCGACACGGCGCTTCATTTGGGTTCTTTGGCAGCCACCCTTTTGTGGGTAGTGCAGCACCGTAAACAGCTGCCCCTAAAAGATCCCCACTTTTGGGGCAAAGGCGTCATCGCCACCCTCCCCACCGGCGTGGCCGGTCTGGCCCTCGAAAAGCCGTTACAGCGCTGGCGTCACCCTCAGGTTACCGCCCTGATGCTTATTGCAGGAGGCCTGGGACTTTTGTTTACAGAATACTGTCGCCCACGCCGCCAGACTTCGCTCAGCACGTTATCCTATGGTCAGGCCGCCCGTATCGGGGCAGCCCAGAGCCTGGCTTTGATCCCCGGTTTATCGCGCAGCGGCATGACCCAGATGGCCGGCCAGTGGCAAGGGCTGGACGGAAAGTCTGCACAGCAGTTCTCTTTTATGTTGGCCATACCCGTGGTCACCGCCAGCGCCCTCTTTGAAATGCGTCACCTGTCTTTTCAAACCCAAAAGCACATGCTCCCCGGGCTTTTAAGCGCAGGGCTGAGCAGCTACCTGATGCTTGAAAAGGTGACCTTTTTTGCCAGTGGCAAACCCTACCGCGCCCTGGCTTATTATCGTGTGGCGCTGGGGACATATCTGTGGAAAAAGGCAAGAAAAGACAAAACCTGTCGATAAGATATGTTAGAGACTGCCCTTCAGTGGGTATAGTACACATAAGAAAAGTACCGCGCTCTGCAGCCACTGAACGCTGGTGAGCCAAAAAGGAGATAGGGTATGACACAGCCGATTGACGAAATCACAGGCCGCTCAGGTGGCAATAATGTTCAAAAGACCCTTGAAAAATGGGGCTATACGCCCGGCAAAGGATTCGCCAGCACGGCCTCGCAACAAAACAGTGCCAACAATACGACCCGCGAAAACAGCAATGATCGCCTCAATAATGCAGCCATTGAAAGCAAAGATGCAGGCTCCGTTGGAGGTGCCATGCATGCCAGCACCATTACCCAATCCCAATCTGCCAACGGCGGCAACACCAATGATAACTCCAGTGGCGGCATGAAGCACCGCGCGAGCGATAACGCAAAGTGGAACACCGTGAACAATCGCCGCAGTGATTTTGAACCCGCCATCTCACTTTTTGGCGATATGGACCCTAAAGTCCAAAAGCTTCAAAAGAGTTACGAGCGTCTGGGCGTCAACATGTCAGCGGAAACCTTAAAGCAGGTGGACCCCGACATGATTACCGATAAATCCTTAAAAGCTGCCGGACAACTGACCAAAGCCCAGGTAAACCCGGCAATTGCTCAAGAGACCAGCCATTTAGAAGCCTATTCTGACAGTACCGACTTCGAATAAGCGTGAGTTCAACACACATAAAAAATCCGCGAAGCCTGAAACTTCGCGGACTTTTTATTGCAATTTAAACGCTGGGATAAGAGCGGTTAAGGGGTGCAGCCCTCAGCTTTTGAGTAATTTTGGGTAAGCTCAATACCAGAAGCTGCGCTGGTATAAGCATCTTTATCGTCTTTTTCGTCAGGGGTGGCATCTGCTTCATTCATGCTTTTAACCGCCGCCGAAGCCGTGGATTTAAAAGAGGTATTGGGCGAGTTCGTTGCCACACATTGAAAATAGCTCTTGATTTGTGCGTAGGTGTAGGTCTTGCCCTTCATCTCAAGGGTCAAATTGCCATTGGCACTCGCAGGAGCACTGGCATCCCCGGTCGTACTCGTCTCACTGGTATCACCACCAACATTGACACCCACGCCCACACTCGCTGAAGTATCAGAGTTGTTGCTATTGGCATCTGTGTTGGATGTTTCTGAAGCGTTAGGCGCCTGACAGGCCACCACTCCAGTCAACACGGCACTCAGTAAAAACAGTTTGGCAAAAGACTTCATTTATTTCTCTCTTTTCAAATCAAGGTATTATTCAGCCCAGGTCCTTTGATGAATAAAGGGACACAAGGCACTGTGCTAAAGGACGATAAAAAATAAAAAAGGTTCCCTGCACAGGTGTTTTCAAGGTTTTTCTGGGTCAAGATGTTTTGTGAAACCGAGAACAGCAGGTAGAATAGTAAAGGTTAAGAGATCATCTTCCTGAAGGAGCATAACCATGTCTGAAGATCGCAAACTGATTTTAAAGATGTTGCAAGAAAACCGAATTACCATTGAAGAGGCTGAACGCTTACTCAAAGCAACCGAAGAAAAAGGCAGCCCCAGAGGTAGCGAAGAAACATTCTTTGATCGCACCGCGCCTCGGGTCGAACACTTTGTCAGCTCCCTCAGCTCAATGTTTGATACGGTGTCCCAACAACTGGGTCCCACCCTTGAAAAGCGTTTTGAAGGCTGGTTTCAACAAAAACAAGGCAAGACAGAAGCACAAACTGAAGCTGCCGAAGGCTTTGAGACCCAACGCAAAGATGAGCAAGTCATCACCCTGAATCCAGAGATTCAAAAGATCAAAGCCCATTACACCTTAGGAGACGTCACGGTGCTCAGTCACAGCGGAGAGCACATTCATGCCTGTCTCGAAAAGCGGGTTTACAGCAAGCACGTCGAAGACAGCCTGAAGTACGAAGATCTGCATTTGGAGAGCAAAATCGATGGCAACATCCTCTTTTTACAATTGGCAGGTGCAGAACACCTCACCCCTTCCTCTCAGGCAGAAGTGCATTTGACCCTGCAAATTCCTGCATCCCTGGATTTGGAATTATCCACAGAGAAACACGATATTGCTTTATCCCAATGGTCTCATACTCAGGGTCAGGCGCACCTGCGCAGTGGAAGCGGCAATTTATCTTTGCAACAGGCGGCACTCAAAGCCATTGATCTCGAAACCCGCAGTGGCAATATTACCGCCGAACAGGCCAGTGAACACCTCAAAGTCCAAACCCAGAGCGGAGATATTCTGCTGTCCGGCTCGATTTATAAAGGACACGTCAAGTCCAGCAGCGGCCAGGTCAGCGTGCGGGCTTCAGTACTCGATAAGCTCACCGCTGAGGGCAGCAGCAGCGACCTACAAATTCAACTGTTAGACGGCCAGGGAAGCCTGGATCTGAGCAGTCGCAGCGGAGATATTGAACTGTCAGGCGCCCTGCACCGAGAAAGCGTGCTTAACAGTGCCAGTGGAGATCTTCAGTGCGATATTATTGTGCATCCTCAGGCCAGCGTGAGTCTCACCAGCCACAGTGGAGACATTGACCTGATCTTGCGCCCTGAAAGCCAGTGCCATGTAGATCTAGATGCCCGTACGGGAGATATTGAATCACGGATCGAACTTGCCGACCTTCACCACAGCGACCACCAGCTCAAAGGCAAAGTGGGTTCTGGAGAAGGCGTCCTGAAAGCCCAGACGCAAAGTGGAGATATTTTACTTTCTTAAGCGAGGCGCTCAGAGGTGACCAATCCTCGTCTTTTAATCGTCGATGATGTGCCCACCAACATTCAGTTGGTGGCCTCCATTCTGTCTACCGAAGGCTATGATCTCTCCTTTGCCAATTCCGGTAAAGACGCTCTGGGGCAAATTTCAGAAACCGCTTTTGATCTGATTTTGTTGGACATTATGATGCCAGAACTCGATGGTTTAACGGTGGCTGAGCGTCTGAAGACAAGCCCTCGCACCGCAAGGGTTCCCATTATCTTTTTAACCGCCAAAACCGATGAAGAAAGCATTGTCAAAGGCTTTGAAGTCGGTGCTGCCGATTATTTAACCAAACCCTTCAACCCCTCTGAGCTAAAGTCCCGTGTCAAAACGCACGTGGCCTTAAAAATGCATGAAGACGCCTTACAGCGTCGCAATCAAGAGCTGGCGGAAGCCATCGATATCAAAAACAAAATTTTGAGTGTGGCTTCCCATGATCTCAAAAACCCCTTGAGCTCCATTTTGGGGTTCTCACAATTGATGAGCCAATACCCGGCAGTGCAAAAAGATCCCGATATGAGTGAAATGGTGAACTTTATTTCGAAAGCGGCAGAGCGCATGGACAGCTTAATCACCGAACTCCTAGATACCGCAGCCCTGGAAATGGGCCGCATGGTTCTCAATAAAAAAACCTGTTACCCCCAACAACTGCTCAGCAACATTATTGCCGAGAAACAAAGCGTGGCCCAAAAAAAGCAACAAACGCTCATTTTTAGGGCCGGAGACGACACCCGCTGTATGGCGGATCCCAGCCGTTTAAAACAGGTGTTTGAAAACCTGATCAGCAACGCGCTCAAATACTCGCCCAAAGGCTCGACCATTGAAGTGCGCTCGGGCCTGCAGGGCCAGGAATGGTGTGTCGAAGTGGCTGACCAGGGTCCCGGCTTTACAGAAAGCGATCTCCCGCGATTGTTTGGCTTCTTTCAGCGTCTCTCTGCACGCCCCACGGGCGGAGAAAGCTCCACCGGCGTCGGTCTGGCAGTGGTGAAACACATTGTGGATTTACATCAGGCGAGGATTCATCTCAGCCGCAATACTCCCCAGGGGGCGACCTTTGCGTTTTGCCTTCCCTGTTAAGGTCTTAAAGGCGCTGCAAAGGGGCTGTGCGCAGATCTAAAATACGTTTGCCAAAGCCGTCGCCAAAAGCGATGATTCCAATGGGCCGAGCACCACTCTGGTAAACCTTATCTACTTTTCCCTGACCAAAGTCAGGATGAAAAACCACATCGCCTGCGGCCAAAACCACCGGCTCAGCCACAGGTTCGGGGATAGGAATCAAAGGCTGGGCCGATGAAGCCACCGGCAAGTTCGCGTCCGGCAAATGCTCTTCGAGCTCTTCAATAAAACGAGAAGGCGCTTGATAATGCGCCTCTCCGTGTCGGGTACGTTTGCGAGCGGCAGTCAAGTACAGACGCTCTTCAGCACGGGTCATGGCCACGTACATTAAACGACGCTCTTCTTCAATGGGCATATCGTCACCCAGGTTTTCGGCATCAATGGCCCGCAAATGAGGAAAAACCCCTTCCTCTAAGCCCGTCACAAACACCACTGGAAACTCCAGACCTTTGGCCGCATGAACGGTCATTAAACGCACCAGCTGATTTTTTTCTTTTAAGCTGTCCACATCAGAAATCAACGCCAGGTGCTGCAGAAAGTCTCCCAGTTGTTGATCCGGGTCCTCTGTTTTGAACTCACGGGCCGCCTGAATAAACGCCTGAATATTGTGGTCACGGCTTTCAAAGCTCTCTTCATCACCGGCCAGTTCTGCTTCATAACCGCTTTCCTGGTAAATGCGGGCAATCAATACATCAAGGGGCAAAGACGCGTCGCGCAGCGTCTTCAACCAGCTTACCCACTCCGTCAGTACTTTCTGGGCCTTTTTAGACACCTGAGACAGTACAGCGGTATCGCTCAAAGCATCCCACAGGGTAAGTCCCAGACGTTCCGCTTCAAGGTCCAGACGCTGCAAGGTTTTAACACCCAGCCCCCGTTTGGGCGTGTTGATCACGCGTTTGAGGTTTAGGGTGTCTAAGGGGTTATGCAAGACACTTAAGTAGGCCATTAAATCCTTGATCTCTTTGCGTTCATAAAAACGAAAGGCTCCCAGGACCTGATGGGGAATATGGCTTTGCACGAGGCGCTCTTCAAAGAGACGAGACTGGGCATTGGTGCGATACAGCACGCACACTTGACCATAATCATAAATGCCTTGCTGTCGTAAACGCTGAATTTCCGCAATCACATAGTCCACTTCCTGGTACTCATTGGCGGTTTTTTTAAAGGCAATGGGCTGACCGTCTCCCCGAGTCCCGATCAGGATCTTGTCAAATCGGTCTCGGTTGTAGTCGATCAATGTGTTGGCTGCCTCTAGAATTTGACGGCTTGAACGGTAGTTTTCTTGCAGTTTAATGCAGGCTGCGTCAGGAAAATCTTGTTGAAAACGCAGAATAATTTGAAAGTCTGCATGACGAAAAGAATAAATACTTTGATCGACATCGCCCACGACAAAAATATTGTTTTGGGGTTGCGCCAATAGACGCATGACTTCAAATTGAAGGGGGTTGGTATCCTGATACTCATCAATCAGGACATGTTGAAAGTGTTGACCATAACGCTGCTGTAACTCAGGAAAACGCCGCAAAAGCTGCAAGGTCAACAGCAGCAAATCATCAAAATCTAAAGCGTTGTGTAACGCCAATTGCTCTTGATACGCTTCGTATAAACGACACAAGCTCAGATCTTGAAAATCCAGGTCTTGCTTTCGGTAGTCCACAGGCAAGAGTCCCTGGCTTTTCAAACCACTGATCCGTTTTAACCACTGTCGGGGCTTTACTTCACGGGAATCAAGATTTAAAGTGGCCATCACGGTTTTTATGAGTTTCTCTTGATCGTTGGGATCATAAATTACAAAACGCCGACCATAGCCCAGGCGCTCAATTTCCTGACGCAAAAGGCGCAGACACACGCTGTGAAAGGTGCCCATCCAGACTTTTTGCACCGTGGCCTCGCCCAATAACAGCGACAGACGAGACTTCATTTCTTTGGCCGCTTTATTGGTAAAGGTCACCACCAAAATGCGCCCCGGATGCACCCGGTAATGTTGAATCAAATGATGCACCCGCTGGGTCAAAACACGGGTTTTACCGGCACCTGCTCCAGCCAGCACCAGTAAAGGCCCTTCGTGAAAGGTGACGGCCTGTTGTTGTGACGGATTCAGCTGCATTAAAAGTGCGCCTGAATGTACTGGTGTATCTGCTGCAAAGCTTCAAAGGAGCGAGGTCCAGGGCGAGAAATCAAGTCGTCTTCAAGCACCAGAATGCGTTTCTGCTTGACCGCCGCCAAATGCGCGTAGATACCCTGCTCCAACTTAAGCTGTTTTGCCAGACTTTTTGGCAGAATAAGCAGCTCAGGATTGGCCTTAAGCAGTGACTCCTGGCGGTAGCGCAAAAAAGGCGCTTTTGCGTTCGACACCACGTTACGGGCACCGCTACGCTCCATCAAATCCCCAATAAAGCTCTGGCGACTGGCAGCCATTAAGGGGTCATGCCAAACCATATAAAAGGCACGGGGGTGTTTCTTTACCCCTTTGGGCAAACGGCCTTGCCACTGTTGGGTCAGGGCCGCTGCGCGCTGCTCGGTTTGGGTTAATTTGCCCAGCAAACGGGCGTTGTTCATAATATCTTGCACGTGACGGGTTTCAAGGGCCAAAACGGGGACAGACAGGGCTTTTAGCGGTTCTAAGCGAGAGCCCATATCTGCAGTGACCACAATGAGATCGGGCCGCTGCTGCAGAATTTTTTCGAGCAGAATATTGCCAAAACGCCCCACCCTGGGTTTCTTGAGAGCGGCAGGAGGGTAGTTACAATCCTGGGTCACCGCCACCAGGCGGGCTTCGGCTCCTAGCGCATAGAGCATTTCGGTGGTCGCAGGCGATAAGGACACAATGCGCTGCGGATGTTTAGGTAAAGCTTTACGCTGCCAATAGTCTTGCGTGGCATGGGCTGGCCGCAGGGTAAAAAGGAAGCACGCGATAAGTAAGAAGCCCAATGCCCGATTGAACGAAGACCGGTCAGTAAAAAAGCACACCATGAAAACTTTGTTTCCTCTGTATAAAATCGTATACTTTCCAGTATAACAGAAGCTGAAACCCAGCCGTGGCATTAAGCGGGTTTAAAAGTTTTGGGCTTTAAAGACCTGAATACGGGAATTGCCTTTGTCTAAGACAAACACATCTCCGTCATCGCTTACTGCAACACTTTCAGGCCCCCAGAAGTCTTGATCGCCTCGGCCCTTTGAACCAAAAAATTCAATAAACTCACCTTTAGCGGTAAAAACCTGCACCCGGTGATTCAAGGTATCTGCCACATAAATACGGCCTTTAAGATCCACCGCAATGCCTCGGGGAATACTAAATTCTCCGGGACCCACACCACGCTTGCCAAAGTCCAGGCGGCAAATGCCCTGGCGATCGAGCATTTGCACCCGTGGGATCCCATAATCCAACACAAATAAGTTGTCGTTGGCGTCTAAAGCAATGGAATAAGGGGTTTTAAATTCGCCCGGACGGGTGCCGGGACGCCCAAAGTTTTTGTTGACCTTGCCCTGAGCATCAAGCACCTGAATGCGAGAGTTCTCTACATCGGCCACGTAGACTTCGCCCTTAGAAGAGACCGCAATACCGTATGGGTTCAGGAACTCACCTCGGGCTTTACCCTGAGAACCAAAGGCACGAATAAAGCGGCCGGACTGGTCAAAAATAGCCACACGGTGCAAGCCCGAGTCCACCACAAAGATTTGGCCCTGGGGGCTTACGGTGACGTTACAGGGCGTTTTTAAGTAATCTTGCTGGGCTCCAGCGCGAATGAGGTATTGCCAGTCACCAATACGATTAAACACCTGAATGCGCTGGTTCTGAGTATCAGCCACAAAGACTAAGCCCTGATAAACACACAGCCCTCGCGGTTGATAAAACTGGCCTTTGCCTGCGCCCACCTGGCCAATTTTATGGGAGTATTGCAAATTCAAAGAGGCTTTTTCGTTGACGTCTTCCGCAGCAACGGTCCCCGCAACCGAAGCCGGGCCAGTGGGGGTTCCGCGGGGCGTCGCCATGGCGGGTGGCCGGCCTTCTAATTGCTGAAAGGCGTCAGGTTTGTTCAAGGTTGAGCGCATGGTGGTAGAGGGCGAGTAAAGCCCGGTTTGACGCATGGGGTTAACAATTTGCGTTTGCTGCTGGGTGGCGGGTGGCTCCGTGGGACGGGAACGGGCAAAGGTCTGGCGATCCATGCCGGTGCGCGGATTGGTTTGATACGTGGTAGCAAGCTCTATCAAACGGCTTAGACGGGCTTTAAAAGAATGGGTTTTTTGAGGCGCACGCCCCCCCGCGCCATCCTGAACACCCAGGCGTCGGCTGCCCTCTACGGGGGCTTTCATCATGGGCGTTTTGAGTGCCTCTTCACGATCAAAACCTATTTTGGATACAGGAGCGGTATTAATTTCCAGGGGTTTGTTCAAGCCACCGGCCACCGCGGGCGGAGGTGGAGCTTCTGCCACGGGAGTGGGCGCCCCCCCTAAGTTAGCACCACAATAGGGACAGAACTTAGCGCCCGCAAACACCTGTTGCCCGCACGAGGTACAGGTATCCATCGTCTTTGCATCAGCAGATTTTACAGAACCCGAACGGATGCTTTTGAGTTCGTCGGCGATTTCTTTGGCACTCTGGTAGCGGAAATCCGGAAGTTTTTGCAGAGATTTGAGAATAATTTTTTCAATACGCGGATCCACGTCGACATTGAGACGGGTAGGAGGCACAGGATCTTCAGAAACGATTTTCAAAATCGTGGCCCCCAGATTCCCACCATCAAAGGGCAGGCGACCGGTATACAACTCGTACATCATCGCACCCAGAGAAAAGAGATCGGCACGGTGATCCACGCGGCGAGAGTCCTGCAATTGTTCTGGAGAAATATAGCCCAGGGTTCCAAGCATGGTTCCATCTTGCGTCATGGACATCATGGGGTTCTGGGTGGACATCCGCGCAATCCCGAAGTCGGTAATTTTCACATCACCTTTACTGGTGATGGAAATATTATCGGGCTTAATGTCTCGGTGAATCACTTTACGGTCGTGGGCATGCTGCAAACCTTCGCAGGTTTGAATCATAATATCTAAAAGCTGATCTTGCGTGAACTCTCTGCCTTCATCCATGTATTCTTTGAGGTTTTTGCCCTCAATAAATTCCATGGCAATATAGTGGTGCCCACTGTCTTCTCCGAAATCGTGAATGGTCACGATATTGGGATGTTGCAAACTCCCAGCGGTTTGAGCCTCACGGTGAAAACGCGCAATAATTTCACCCGCTGCCTTTTCTAAGGAGGGGTTAATCAGCAATTCTTTAATCGCCACCGTCCGGTCAATACGCACATCACGGGCACTGTAAACGACACCCATGCCGCCTCGCCCAATTTCTTTGATGATTTCGTATTTTCCGAGGACTAAACCTTTAGACATATATTTTTATATCGTTTAATCGTTATACAGCAAGACTGCAGTAATATTATCGGTGCCGCCATTTTCATTGGCCAGGTCAATCAATTTTTGACAGGTTTCTTCAGGCGACTCAGAATCATTGATCAGTTGTTCCATGGTGGAATCAGACACCATATTTGAAAGACCATCGGAGCACATTAAAATGCGGTCGCCTGGCTCTAATACCATTTCTAAGGTGTCGGGCTCTACATTGGCCTGCATACCCAGACAACGGGTAATTACGTTTTTATAAGGGTGAACTTCGGCTTCGGCTTCAGAAATCGCCCCGGCTTTAACCAGTTGTTGAACCACCGAGTGATCCTCAGTGATTTGAGAGATTTTTTGGTTGCGAACGAGATAGGTGCGACTGTCCCCCACGTGGCCCAAATAAAGTTTACCCTGGCTCTCTACAGCAACAATTGCCGTGGTGCCCATGCCCTGGAGATGTTGATTACTCAAAGAAGCCAGTAAAATTTGCTCATTGGCTTCTTGAAGCGCATAGCGAACCAGCTCTTCAATGGACATCCCCGATTCACCATCTTCAGCCTGGAAATCATAGCCATCCAGGATTTCGGTAATGGTTTTTACCGCAATTTTACTCGCCTGATCGCCAGCGGCATGTCCCCCCATACCATCGGCCACGATTGAAATGTTTTTGTCTTTAATTAAGTGGAAACTGTCCTGATTGATTGAACGGACGCGACCGACATCGGTTAATCCAACTGCGTGCACAATGAGATCCCTCATCCATCTTCTAGAAATTTAATCAATCAAAATGGACTCTGACTGATAAAGTAAACCCATTATAACACAGGCATTTTATAGGTCAGAGTCCGACTTTGATTAGAGTAAGGTTTTTAAGTAGTTCTGAAGCTTTTGCCAATCCTGGGTACTGTAAGCACCCACTGAGGAATCAAAACCATTGTGACCCAAATTAGACATCACAACTTTACTGAACTCCGCAGGGCTTGACTTCCAAAGGCCATCATTATTCAACATGGTCAAGGCACGACGCACATTGTACGCAGAAGCTTTAAAAAAGGCGGCATCGGCGCTGCTGGCTTGCATCACCTTGTCATGAGCCGCTTTAACCTTGTTGACTTTGCCCTGATTTTCTTCTACCAATTTTTGCATGGCAACATCAATGGGCAGAATATTTTTTTCAGCCTTTTTGGCCAACGCAGCAGATAGATCGTAGTCTTTTTCTAACTGTTCAATGTCTGAAGCGCTCACCTCAGGGTAAACCTCAGGGGCCAGGCTACGCACATAATTAATGATTGCCACCCGTTCCTGCGCAGAAAACTGCGTGTAAGCGCCCATCGCGCCACCGGCAATTCCCTCTTCTAAGGTTTTGTACATCCCGGCAAAGCTGGGGCTGTTTTTCCAGTTGTCTTTGGAATGAAAGTTACGGGGAGGAGGGTTCAGTGCCGCGGCACTCAGACCATCCCCTTTACCTTCGGTACCGTGGCAAGCAACACAGTTTGCCTGAAACAAGGTTTCACCGGTCTTCAGCATTTCGTCGTTGGGTTGTACTTGTGCCAGCGCACCAGCGGCATCAGCTTGCGCCAACGCCCCCTGACCGACGATGGCTGCGGTACCCATCAGCACCGCAGTGGCTGCCAGCGCATAGCGAAAACGTTTGATTTTCATAAGGTCTCTCCTATAACCGGAAATTCAGTCCGCGCTGGAGTTTTGGATCTCCAACAGGGATTAAATTCTTGTTTTTGGCACCCATGGTAAACACCAGGGTAATCACCCCAGCGGCAATTGCCACGGCGCCCAGTTCTGCCAAACCGATGGTGGGACCATGGCTATGGGCATTGGGGTTGTGGCCGTAGGTGGGCATGACGATCCAGTACAGATCTACCATGTGAGCAAAAATCACCCACAAGGACATGAACAACATACGGTTTACACTGCGTTTGTTTTTGCGTTGGATCAAACCAAACAGGGGCACCACAAAGTGTACAAACAGTAAGAAGTAAGTAATGGTGCTCCAGCCATTTTCCCAGCGATGAATAAACCAGGGGGTTTCTTCGGGCAGGTTGGCATACCAGATCAGCATGCCCTGGCTAAAAGCGGTATAGGTCCAGAAGACGCAGCCTGCGAACATACCAAAACCTAAGTTGTAGTAGTGATCGCTCACAATGCCTTTGCCCAGATAACCGTTCTCATTTAACAGAATGGTCGCAATAGCCACCACTGCCAAAGAAGCCACCAGTGAGCCCGCAAAGAAATTGACCCCAAAGATGGTAGAGAACCAGTGAGGTTCCAAGCTCATCATAAAGTCAATAGACAGAGCGGTAATCGACAAACCAAAGACGGGAATAAACAGTGCAGACATTTTGATGTTTTTCGCCGTTAAGCTTTGATCGCCAGTTTCGTCTTGTTTCAGCGAACGCTTCACAAAAAGCTGTTGAAAAACCACCCACAGAATCCAAATCACAAAGAAACGGATAATGAAAAAGGTTTCGTTTAAATAAGGGGCTTTACGCATCAGAATGGGATCACTCATGTAAGTCCACTCATAAATATTGCCCATATTAAACAGCACAGGCAAAGCGAAAATAGGTAAGAACCAAACCAGGTTCGTCACCAGTTCAAAGACGCGGCGAATCGGTGTAGACCACACCACGCCCGCCAGGTATTCTACTGCCACCATAAAGAGCGGGCAGATCGCCACACCGGCGATGAACATTAATAGCATAATGCTTACAAATTGTGTGCGCAGGGGATCCATGGCATAGCCAGCTCCGGCCAGAACCACTCCGAGAATCAGAGCAACCCAGCCAAAGGATGAGGCTTTACCCGGAAGCGCTTTTTTTTCATAAGCAGCACTAGGATTTACAGTACTCATTTTAAATCAGTTTCCTTTGGATTCTGAGAACGTTGCAGTGCACGGATATAGTGGATCACTGCCCAGCGCTCATCCTTTGTCAGTTGTTTGGCGTAAGAAGGCATCACATTTTGACCGTAGGTAATCACGTGATAAATGTGACCGTCTTTCCATTCAGCCACTTTGGGCGAATGCAGACTGGGTCCTGCAGGGTAAGCATCAGCAGGCAGACGGCTGTCGCCATTACCATAGTTACCGTGACAGGCTGAACAACGCGATTCAAATTTCTCTTTACCTAGCGTCAGCACATCCTGGGTGACAGGCAATGGATTAACCACATACTTGGCCATGGCTTCAGGATCCTTTTCAAAGGCTTCCGGAATATACCCACGGGAAATGGTTCCCTCCACAGGTTTTTGCATGGAACGTCCATCAGCAAAAATGTCACTGGGTGCTTGTTCAGCCAGTTTGGGCTGTACAGACATCCAGTTAAACGGTGCTTCGAACACCATATAGTTAAAGGTCACATAAATGAAGACCGAAACGCCGAGGGCGACCGCACCACCAAAGCCAAGGAACCAGGGGTTCGCCAAAGACAAGCCGGATTTGGCTTCACTGGCGTCAAAATAGACGGGCGCGATACTTTTGGCTCCCAAAGAAGTCAGCAGCTCGCGGGCAGAACCCTCATCAAAGGCTTCATCTTCAGCTTCTAAACACAAGCCGAACTTGTCGTCAGAAGTGCGTTGCATATAAGGGGTATCATGCAGCGGGTGGTTATTGCGGGGCAAACCGCAGGCAATGGTAAACATAATGATTACGGTCGAAACTGCACCCGTTAACACCGTCACCTCAAAAAGGATAGGGATATAACCAGGCAGGTTAAAGTAAGGCTTACCCGCCCAGATGTTAGGGTAATCCACCAGCGACACCCAGGCAATAAAGCCCAGCATTAACAACATACACGTTCCACCAATTAAGATGGTCACCCAACCAATGGGTGATTCGCCCAGCCCCATGGCATCGTCCATGCCGTGAACGGGAAAAGGCGTATGCACGTCATACTTGCGATACTTTTTTGAAGCAGTTTCTGCTGCATGCATAATCTCATCGGGGGTATCAAATAAACCGGTGAGGGCATATAGTTTATTGTTCATTGAATTGTCCATTGAACTACTCATTAGTGGTCACCTCCATGATGAGAAGGACGGGCACCATCCATTACACCTTTGACCTCAGAGATGGCGACCACAGGCATAAACTTCACGAAGAGCAAGGTCAGCGTAAAGAACATACCGAAGCTACCAAACAATAAGCTAAAGTCGGTGAAGGTGGGGTTGTACCAGCCCCAGCTCGAAGGCAAGAAGTCACGGGTTAAAGAGGTTACGGTAATAACGTAACGCTCGAACCACATGCCGATGTTCACGAAAATCGAAGCCACAAACATCACGGGCACAGAGCGACGCAGCTTGCGGAACCAGAACATCTGGGGAGAAATAACGTTACAGCTGATCATAATCCAGTATGCCCAGGCATAAGGACCAAAGGCACGGTTAATAAATACAAACTGCTCGACCAGGTTTCCACTGTACCAGGCGATGAAGAATTCCATCCCGTAGGCGTAGCCCACCAGCGTACCCGTTAACAAAATGATTTTGTTCATTTTTTCGAGGGTATCTAAGGTGATGATGTGCTGCATATCAAAGATATAGCGAATAAACACCAGTACGGTAACCACCATGGCAAAACCAGAGAAGATCGCACCCGCTACGAAGTAAGGGGGGAAGATGGTGGTGTGCCAACCGGGCAGACCTGAAACCGCAAAGTCGAAAGATACGATGGTGTGTACTGACAGTACCAGCGGGGTCGACAGACCGGCCAGAATCAAATAAACACGCTCGTAGTGACGCCAGTGACGGTTAGAGAAACGCCAGCCCAGACTCAGTACAGAGTAAATGGTCTTTTTGAGCTTGCTGATAAAGTCTTTGCCCAGGGTGCGATCCCGCAGGGTCGCAAAGTCGGGCACCAGACCGGTGTACCAGAAGAACAAAGAAACGGTAAAGTAAGTGGATACCGCAAACACGTCCCATACCAGGGGTGACAGGAAGTTGACCCACACCGCATGTTTGTTGGGGTAGGGCATAAGGTACAGCGGCAACCAGGGACGACCGGTGTGGAACAGCGGGAATAAGCCCGCGCACATGACCGCAAAAATGGTCATCCCTTCAGCAAAACGAGCAATCCCGTTTCGCCATTTTTGTCGGAAGAGGAAAAGAATCGCCGAAATCAGTGTTCCCGCGTGACCAATACCGACCCAGAAAACGAAGTTAACAATGGGGAATGCCCAGGCCACGGGAACGTTGTTCCCCCACATGCCTGTGCCGTAGTAGAAACTAACGCCCCAACCAATAATTTCCACAGAGAATAAAGCCATCGAAATTGCGAGCGCTATCAGCCACTTTGTGCTGGGCGGGCTCTCAATCGGCTTAACAATGGTTTCCGTAATATCATGAAAAGTTGGACTTTTCAGAACGACGGAGGGTTCGACGGAATAGTCGGGTATTCCGTCAAGAGTTGATTTATCTGCTACCTGCATCGTTGTGTTCCTATACTTTTTCGTGTGTGTTTCTCAGGGTGGCCATATAAGTCACCGCTGGGCGCGCGTTAAAATCCTGAAGCACACGGTGATTTGCGGCATGCTTTCTCTGCTTCGCAATATCCGAGTTGGGATCATTGCTATCACCAAAAGAAATTGCCTGGGAAGGACAAACTTCCTGACAAGCCACAGTCACATCGGTACCTTTCAGGTTCCGCTTCTCGCGAATTGCTTCTTGACGTGCCCACATAATCCGTTGAACACAGAAGGTGCATTTTTCCATAACACCACGAGAACGCACCGTTACCTCAGGGTTATGAACCAGCTGCGCCAGTTCTTTGTGGTAACGGCCTTTGGCAAAGCGATCGCGATAATCAAAGAAGTTAAAGCGACGGACTTTGTAAGGACAGTTGTTTGAGCAGTAACGGGTTCCCACACAACGGTTATAGGCCATTTGGTTTAAACCGTCTGGGCTATGGTTGGTGGCGTTAACAGGGCAAACCACTTCACAAGGGGCGTTGTCACAGTGCTGACACAGCATCACCTGTTGGGTAATTTTGGGTTCTTCAGGCGTACCTGAGTAATAACGATCGATACGCATCCAGTGCATTTCACGACCGCGATCCACTTGATCAGGGCCAACCACAGGAATGTTGTTTTCCACGTTACAGGCCATAACACAAGCATTACAACCCGTACACTTGTTGGCATCAATGGTCATGCCCCACTTAATGCCTTCATACTCATGGGTTTTGGTAATGTTTACCGCAGGGTGAGTGGGCATGGTGGCCACTTTGGGATCTTTGAGATACTCCAAATAATTGGCTTCATGGATAATGCCGCGTTTGTAGTGTAAGTCTTGTTCGATTTCCACATCAAAGGCGTGGTGATTTTGCGTGGTGACCAGGTGATGGCTACCGCTGGCTTTACTCACGTTGGCTTTGGCAAACCACACATCGTGACTGGCCAACTGCAGTAAAGGCATCACATCGACACCCACACCAGAACCAATATCACCGGCTTCTGTACGGCCATAGCCGATTTCCACCGCAATAACATTTTCGGCCATACCGGGCTGTTGCAATACCGGCAAGGTGACACTTTGACCGTTCACATCGACCGTCACCAGGTCATCGGTTTTAACACCCAGGGCTTTTGCCGTACTCATCGACATCGCAGCGTAGTTATCCCACACCACTTTGCTCACCGGGTGAGGAATCTCTTGTAACCAACCGCTGCTGGCAAATTCGCCATCTAAAGTGGCGTAGCTGTAGTGCAGGGACAACACATAGTCACTGCCCGCTTTACCGGCTTGAATGGCGCTTAAGGCATTGGCTTTAAAAGGACTGGCTGAACCCGCAGCTTTGATTTTCACAAAACCGTTGTGAAGAGCAGACTGCCAATACCCATTGAAATCCACCAGGGCATTGCTTTGGCGATAAACGCCGTCTTGCCAGGCTTTTTTCAGGTAGGTGTAATACATTTTTTCATTGTATTGCGCTGAATCCCCCTGAGCCCAGGTGAGTGCAGCACCTTCCGCCTGACGGCTTTTGTGCAGCGGAGCAATCACGGGCTGTTGCAAGGTATAAACCCCCGCATGGCTTACCGCGTCACCCCAGGCTTCTAAGTCATGGTGAATGGGCAGCGCAAAGGTACTGGCCTTCGCGGTTTCATGCATTTCAGTGGTTAAGGCAACGCTGACAGGCACTTTGGCCAGAGCATCAGCATATTTTAAGCTCGACAATTCATACACAGGGTTGGTGTTCCAATGAATCACCACAGCCACTTTACCGGCCGCCATGTCCTGAATTAAGCCATTGACTTCACCAGGTGTGGCAAAAGGTACCTGCTGTACATGGGCATGGGCAAAATCATACAGGCTGCTGGCACCGAGGGCATCATTCAGGGCATTCACCAGAATGTGCATGGATTCAGAAGACCGCTGCCCTGCATACAACAAGGCCTTGCCTTTGGCCTGAGCCAGATCGCTCACCAGATGCTTAAGCACCATGGTAGACAAACCGTGCTGTTTGGCAAAGTCGTCTAAATTGGCACCACTGACCTGGCCCGCTAAACCACCGGGCAAACTGACGCCCTGGGCTTGCAACGCATTGGCCAAAGCCATGACAAATTCCATTTGCGCATCAGGGCGTACCCGCAGACGGTAGTCAGATTTCATACCGGTCGCGGTGAGGTTGCCTTCAGCCACATACAGGCGGTTAAAGGTTTTATCGCTCATCACATCGCGACGGGCGGCAAAGCCATACTCTGCACCAGCGGGCGCTTCAACGCCTAAAAAGTCTGACTCCAGGGCCAGAATCACATCGGCTTTGTCCCAGTGGATGGCAGGCAAGTTGCCGCCATGGGATTGTTCCCAGGCCCGAATACGGGTGGCTTCAGTGTGTAAAGCGTGGGCGTAAACTTTGGTGCTGGGGTACTGTTTGCTAAAATCACCCAGCGCTTTGGCAGTGGTGGGTGAGTAAACCGCTGGCGCCATAATCGCAATCTGCTGATTTTGGCCTGCGGCAGCTTGTAAGGCCTGAATAATTTCACCGTCGGCAGCAGCCCAGGTGACTTCAGCGCCAGCCTTTTGAGGGGTCTGCAGGCGAGCGGGATCATACAGTCCCATAATCTGGGCCTGGTAATGGCTGTTCAAGCTATAGGCATCGGTGGGGTGCGATTTATTGGGGCCAATAAATACAGGGCGGCCTTCACGGGCGGTGACCAGGGCAGCGCGAACACTTCCCCGAGAACGCACGCTAGAGGCATAGTAATTGGGGCGACCAATTACCACATCCACAGGATGCTCATTGTAGGTGTAAATTTCACCATTCTTTCTTTTGCCCACGTAGTTTTTACAACTCGCCAAAGCAAAAGCGGCAGAAGCCCCCATGGCCGCTAAAAAGCGACGGCGAGAGATTCCGCTCATTTCATTAATATCAAATTCGTCTGTGACACCGGCTTTAAATTCGTGGTGTCTGGCTTCCAGGGTAGCGGAGTCGTTGTTTAACTCTTCTAAGCTCTGCCAGTAGACGGGTTTTGCTTTCTGGTGCAAATTCATGTCAACCTCGTTTTTCTCTCTTCACTGCCAGTGGGTGTTCCTTCACACGGGCAGCAAGGGCATTTCTCGATGGTGCTTTTTTACGTGCAGGAAGCTGCTTCGTAACCACACCGGGGACAGAGGGAATCAACTGGAGCAACCAAAGCCCCAGCGCACTTTTGCCAATTAACGACAAAAAATGACGACGTTCCAAAGCGTTGTTTTCTTTTTTCATGACATTCTTCCTTATCGGTGGCACGCAGCACAATTTTCGGGACCATACCCCAGACCGGTCAATTTGGTCAAGTGAGGATACTTTTCGGGCGCTGTGCGATGGCATTCCAGACAGTCGGACATCATAAAGGGCTTCTGTTGTCCTACAACGGCCATATTCTGAATTTCCCCGTGACACTCCTGACATTCCAGGCCTTTGTTCACGTGAACACTGTGATTGAAGTAAACGTGTTCAGGAAGCTTGTGAATCCGCTTCCAGGGAATGGGCTTATTTTCTTCGTAGTATTGCGTTAATTTTTGGATTTCCGGCTTGTCGGTACGGGCAATCTTGTGGCAGTTCATACATGTATCCGCAGAGGGAACATTGGCATGACGGCTTTTGTTGACACCCGTGTGACAGTACTGACAATCAATACCCATTTTTCCCGCATGAAGTTCATGGGAATAATTAATGGGCTGTGTCGGCGTATACCCAACGTTGTATCTTTCGTTACGGGAAGCGTAATACGTTACCGCATAACTGGAAAAAACGATGAGCAAGGTAACCGGAAGGTAGATACGCAAAATATAATCTAGTACAGACTTTCTCATGGGTCACCTGAAATTTTTTACTTTGTTTGCAACGAACTTGACTGCATTGATTACATCAAGGACTCTATGACAGGATACCATCTTTACCCGCAAAGCGTAGTAGATCCATTACAAAAGCCTATTAAAGAAAGAAAAACACATGGTTAATTTTGGTTTATTTTCCTTTTAACATACAGTCCGTCCCAATTTAATATAGAAGCTGACCGTTTCTTTGGCCTTGATCCAGATCAACTCCCCCCATTTAACCTCAATGGGTCAGCACCAAAAACGCATAATTATAGAGGTAGTTTGAACTGCGGGTCACCTCGGGATAGGTTTGCACCATTCGTCGCCCGGACGGACTATTAAACACCATTTGTGGGGCTCCCCCCCCGTCATACATCACCCCTTTGACGGCACCCAGTTTTTTTAAGATCAGCGCCATTTGTGCGGGGGTGGCTCCGCCCTCAAAGCGGTATTTGCCTTCGCCCACGTTCACAAACAGCAGCGAGCGATCCGGTAAAATACCCACCGCCGAACGGGGAGTCGCGCGCCGGGGATACCCCGCCTGCCCCGAACTTACAAAGTCTTTAGGGTTCACCTTGCGGTAAGCGCCCTCATAACGCACTGTGCCTACCTGCTGATACATCCAGGGGTACTTTTCTTGATCCAATAGTAAAATACCGCCGCCCATGGCCAGACGATACCAGCGCCCTGACTGGGGCCCCAGCCCCCCACGAAACACACTGGGACGGTTATTGTGGGCAATGCCCAGGGTATAGCGCTGGTTAATGTCTTTACCGGTCCGCTTTTCGGCATTGTGATAAATGCCCGGTTGACACTGGGCCCCCTGATTTTTACAGCGCTGACCAATCATATCTCCGGCAGGAATACGCCCAAAAAAGCACCAGCTCATTAAGCCTGACACCTCAGGGCGCGCCAGCACCTTCGCCGTATATAAAGGATGATCCCACTGGTCCGAAAACAAAACCTTTAAGCGCGGAAAGGCTTGCGGCAAAACCCGCAGCACCCGAATGGTATGGCGCGGGCTCACCGGATGACGCTCATATTGATAATAGGTTACACCCGGTGCCAATTCGCGGGGCACCAGGGAGCGGTACCCCCCCACCTGGTATTCCATTCCCTGCGGCGGAATAATCCCCTCCGGCCGATCATCGGGCTCAGAAATCACTCCTTTGGGAGGCCCCGATTCTTCGCGCAAAGCATCCAGCAGGGCCGTATCGGTTTTGCGCGAGGAAGCACTTTCAAACCAACTGCCCTGAACGCCCGGTAAAAAGCGCACCAGGGCACAGCCGCCGCTCTGGCACTGTGAAAAAAGCAGGAGTGCCGAACCCAGCAGCAACGAACGATAGGTGAATCGAAATTTAGTCATGGGGAAAAGCGTAGAACACAGGACGGTACTCAGGACGCAAAAGACTCGACGTCAACACAGCGTTTTCTTCGGGGGTAATGCTCAGGGCATCAACTTCTTCAGCAACCTGCTGCGACAACAACACCTTGCCATCGGTCACCCGCCTTACCACCAGCTTGCGTTGGCGGCCATTGGATCGCTCGGTGTAAGCCAAAAAACGCCCCGAATCACTCAATACCAGCGCTGATTCTGTGGCACTCATGGCCTCTACCGCAAAGGTTTTTAGCAGATTGGTGGGCAAATGCCACAGTTTGAGCTGGCGAATATTTGTGTTTTGAGCCTGGGGCACCGCAAAGGCAAAGTAGTCTCCCGCACGGGCATAACTCATGGGCGGGCTACCCGGCATTTGATACACCCAACGGTGTTGCAGCGTGTTATACACCTTGAGTTGCCCCCCTTCGGTCGCGAAAGAAAGGTACCCGCCCAGGGGATGAAAGGCCAACTGAGATCCCGGATAGTGTCCGGGCAGCTTTAAGGGTTGCTGATGGGCCCATAAACGCCCCACCTGACGCCCTCGACGCCAATCCCAGACTTCCAAACGCATAACGTCCTGCAGACGGGTTTGGGCAAATACCGTGCGGGTTAAATAGACGCCATCGGGGCTCAGCGCAAAGGGCCATTGCACGCTGTCTTGTTTACTTAAACGCAAAACTCCCGCAGGTTGCAAAGCGGGAAACTTCCAGCGGCGATAAACCCCATCATTAAAACCCGCCACCAGAAATCGGCCGTTGTAGCTGAGTTCCACCTGGTATACGGGTTCGTCAAAGCGTAAGGTTTTTAAGGGCTTTCGGGTTTTACGAGACCAGAGCACCAGCTCTTGATTTTGCCATGAAACACCGTAGCGCTGATCAGGCGTTAAAAGCACCCGACCAGAATAAGGCAGTTCGGCAGCCTGGGCTACGCCAACCGCGGCAAGCAGAAGCCACAGAGCGAAGGCCGCAATAAAATTAGAGCACCGCCACATCGCGGGGCACCTGAAGGTCCACGATGGAGGCTTTACGGAAATAAACGGCAAATCGCGCATGGGCAGTTTTTAATACCTCAGCAATGGCATCTTGCTTGCTTTCGTCGGTCACCGGAATAGACAGCGCGTAAGCGCCCTTTGCCAATTGCTCATCTACATATTTAACATAGGTTCGCTGCACCTCTGAGACATGCTCTAACAGGCGCATGAACTTGTCTAGCATACCATTTTCTGAGCCTTCAGCATCGAGAATTTCTCGCCCGGCTGGTCCGTGTAGCACACTGATTTCCCGGGGATCAATCCCATGAATTTGTACGGCGGCAATCACTTCCTCGACACGGGTTTCGTCTGCCAGAACGGCAATCATGGTGTGCGTGGGGTGCAACATAAAGGTTTCGGCCTGATTTAAGGTGTATAAAGACATCACTGTAAAATCCTTTGTTTTTCTTTTATCTTAACAAGAGGCCTATTAAAAACCCGTTTAGAGCAGGCTATAATACAGAGAATCTATATGGACTTTTAATACCAACAAATAAGAAAGATTGCCGCTATGACCGCCAACCCCTATAAACTCTCTGAACGCACCCTCAATATTGCGGAGTCCACCACCACCAAACTCATGGGCGACGTGCAGCAGCGCAAAGCCGCGGGCGAAAAAATTATCTCCTTTAACGCGGGTGAGCCAGATTTTGATCCCCCAGAAGTTATTCTCAAAGCCACAGAACACGCGCTGTTAAATGGCAAAACAAAATACGGAGCGGTACCCGGCGAAGCGGCACTGCGGCAAGCCATTGCCAAAAAGCTGAACACAGAAAACAAAATGGACGTCACCGCCGAGAACGTGTTGGTGGCCAACGGATCCAAGCAAATTCTCTACATGATTTTTCAGGCCCTGTGTAATCCCGGTGACGAAGTTATTGTACTCAAACCCTATTGGGTAACCTTTCCAGAGGGCATTAAACTGGCCGGTGGCGTGCCTGTTTTTGTAGACACCCTCGAACACCAGCCCGACCTTGAGGCCATCAAAGCCGCCATTACGCCCCGCACCAAAGCCATTCTGGTAAACAGCCCCAACAACCCCACCGGTGCGGTGTATCCCCGCGAAACCCTACAGGCCATCGGTGAGTTGGCGGTGGCCCACGAGATCTACGTAATCTCAGACGAAGCTTACGAAGGCCTGGTGTACCACGGCGCTGAACACATTAGTATGGCTTCACTGTCTGCAGACATTGCCCGCTGGACCATTACCACCCAAACCTTTTCAAAAAGCTATTGCATGACCGGCTTTCGGGTGGGTTACCTGGCCGCCGATGTGAGCGTGGTCAAGGCCATTAACAAAATGAACAGTCACCTCACCGGCAATGTGTGCACCTTTGCCCAGTACGGTGCCGTGGGCGCCCTCGAAGCGGACCCCACTATCTTTCAAGACATGCAAAAAACCTTTGAGCGCCGCTTTGAATTGGCCTACCCCTTATGCCAGGAAATCTTCAGCTGCGTTAAGCCCACCGGTGCCTTTTATTTGTTTCCCGATGTGAGCGAATATCTGGGTGAGCGCTTTGCCGATGACGACGCCCTGGCCGCATACCTGCTCAGCGAAGCCAAAGTTGCCGTGGTGCCAGGCTCTGCCTTTGGCGCACCCGGTCATTTGCGGGTATCTTTTTCGACCAGTGAAGCAGACATTGCCCAGGGATTTGCCCAAATCAAAGCCGCTTTGCAGTAAGCAGCAGCCCCTGTGAAACTGGTCATGACCCTTGTGGTGCGCGATGAAGCGGATATTCTCCCGGCTCAGTTACATTACCATCGCGCCCAGGGGGTCGACTTTTTTTTGGTGCTGGATCACCGCTCTGTGGACAGCACCCGTGAGCAGCTGTTGCACTACGAGCAATTGGGTTGGCTAAAATGGTTTGCCACCGACCAGCTCGCCCGCGAGCAGGGCCTGTGGGTGACCGCCCTGGCTCGGCGGGCCTTTGTGGAACACCAGGCCGATTGGGTCATTAACAATGACGCCGATGAGTTTTGGTGGAGCCACTCGGGCTCCCTCAAAGACCACTTGCAACACATTGCCCCACAGCACCGTCTGGTGTATGCCCCCCGCACCAATTTTTGGGCCCCCGAAACGGCCGAGACCAGCGCCCCCTTCTGGGAACAGCAGATCTACCAGCAGGCCAAAGCCCTCAATTTTTTGGGTGAGCCCCTGTCAGGCAAAATCTGCCACCGGGGCGAAAAAGACATTGTGGTGCATCATGGCAACCACTCTGTCGCGCCCATGGCTGCCGAAGATATTGCCCCCCTCACGACGCCCCCGGCCTTAGAGATCTTGCACTTTCCGCTGCGTCACTACACCCAGTTTGAGCAAAAAGTCCGCAACGGAGGCGGTTCATGGGCTGCCAACCTGCAGTTAGCCCCAGGCATTGGCAAGGGCAAGCGACACCTCTACACCCTCTATTTGAACGGCCAACTGCCCGCTTTTTATGGGCAATGGCAGGCCCACAACCAGACCCACAACCGCCAAAAGAACACCCGCTTTCGCGATTACATGAAAAAATTAATCATGAATTAACCCAACATTAATTCAGTTTTGCCGACACCTTGCTTATAACTAAAGTATGAACTTTTGTAGCGTAAACCCTTACCAGCCCCTTGAGGTACGTCTAAAGGCCGTCCAGCAACAAAACCAGAGCCCTATGCTCTCTGAGGCGCCAGCAGAAGCCTTACCCGGTCCCACCACCGACAGCACCCCAAAGGGTGACAAGGTCAAAATATACGACTGGTTTAAAAAAGGTGTCGATGGAACCAATGCCGTGGGCAGCGTGATTACCCTTCCCAATGAAGCCCTTAAACTGGCCGATGGCATGGCCGATGCCGCCAAAGCATTGAGTCGCTACGATGATCTGCTGGTGCCTTTAAAATCCCGTCCGCTGGCCGCTCTGGGTTCACGGGCTCTTTCTGGTACCTTACGGGTACTCGAAGAAAGCGCCACCGTCACCAAAGCCGCACGGGCCATTATGCAGGTGCCTGTGGTGGGTCGCTTAACCCAGCCCCATGTGGCCGACTTTGTCTCTCAAAAAGTCATGCCCACAGCCAACGCACTGGCCTCTGGCATTAGTATTTATGACCATAGCCGACGCTTTCAAAAAGCCAGTGCCGAAGGCAACACTGCCGCCCAGGTTTTAAGCGGTGTCCAAATCGGTCTCAACGCCGTTTCAGCGGTCACCGGTTACATGAAGGGCACCGCCCAGACCGTTTCCGCGGTGGCCGGTCTCAGCAGCCTGGCCTTAGACGTGGGCTCCTGGGCCACCGGCATTGGCCACGTTAAGTTAAACTAACCCCTAAACCCTTTAATGCCATTTTTCGTAATGGATTTGGCCAGCGGGCACCGCAAGTTCCAGCAGGCCCTCTTCGACTTCCGCAATCATGGTCTGAGGCCCACAAATAAAGTAATGGGCGTCCATCGGTAGGTTTTTGTCTTTCAGAAACGCCGTGTCAATGCGCTGGGTAAAATGCACCCACTCGGGGATATCCTCGGTTTCGGTACAGGTAAACACCGCCAGTACATTTTCATGCCGCTCTGCCAGATCGCGAATTTCAGCGGCAAAGGCAAAATCTTCTGGGGTATGGGCGCTGTATAACACAGCCACAGGCGCATCAGGCGACAACATCACCGCACTGCGCAAAATGCTCATCATGGGTGTAATGCCAATGCCCCCGGCAATCAAGACCAATTGTTCCCCCATATCCGGGTCATACACACAGGCCCCTTGTCCTTGCGACACATGCACCTGTACCCCAGGCTCCGCCTGCTCACACAAATAATGGGTGACCGGATGCTTTGTGGAGGTCTGGATCGCCAACTCAAACTGGGTATTGGTCTCACCGGGCGCAGAAGTAAGCGAGTAGCCGCCCACCTGAAGGGCGCCGTCTAAGGTGACAAAGAGATCAATCCACTGGCCGGGCAAATAATCAAAGCCCTGACCGGCCACATCAAACACAAAGCGCTTAATGGTGGGGGTTTCCTGGGTAACCTTTACTAAGGTGGCCGTCAACAGGCCTTCGGGTAAGTGGGGTAAATGGGCGGGCATAGAGTTCTCTTCTCCTGTGGTTAGTGGTGCAAGGCATCTAGCAAACGGGGCCATACCCAGTCTACCAGAGCATTTTGTTCAATCAGGGGCAAGCTGTAGGCGTACACGCCAAACAGCAAAAACGGAAACATAATCTGCAGGGCCCGATGGGATAGTACTTTGTCGTAGGCAATAATCAGCACAAAGGGCGTAATGGGCAAATAATAACGGCTGAGGTCTTCGTGAAATACAAACAGGTTGAACACCCAAAAGACGGCTCCATACCAAAAGAAGAGGGGCCAGCGGCGCAGCATCCACACCCCGGCACCGTAGATGACGTACATCATTAAATACAGTTCGGCATGGTGCGGGTTATTGGTGGAGGCATAGGCCAAAAACACCTTCAAAGGTTTGGGATCGAGCAGCTTGGCATTCCAGGAAAAATAAGCCCAGAAGTCCCCAAATTGGTAAGCGTAAAAGGCAAAGGTCAGCAACAGCGGCACCGGCATGATCGCCATCCAGGGAATGGCCTTCCAGCGTTTCTGCTGGATAGCAGTACACAAATACGCCACCCCCACCAAAACGCCCACAATGCGGGTAACGCTCGACAGGCCCACCAGCGCAAAGGCCCAGGCGTATTTTTGACGTCGCCAGCACAGCATGGACCCAAACACCAGCACCAGAAACAGGGGTTCTGTGGCCCCTAAACTGTGGTAGGTCAGCCAGCGCACCGGCAAAAACAAAAAGAGCACCGCCGACCAAAAGGGTTGCGACACCGCCTCAGACTCTTTGATCAGCAAATAGAACAAATAGGTGGCCAGACCTGAAGACAACAAGGTCACGCAGAGCATGGCCGCAGGATAATCCAACACATAAGCAAAGAGTCGAATCAAGAGCGGGTACAGGGGCAAATGACAGGCAAAATAAGCCTGGGTGGTTTTGTAGGATACAAAAGGGTGATCCAGCGGAATCTGGTACAGGGTTTTGGCCACATACAAATAATTGGGGCCGTCCCAGTGGCGAAACAGCAAGGTGGGGTCTTTCAGGTACAAAGGCACATACAGCCCAATCGAAGACAGGGTACTGATCAACACCAGCCAAAAAGGACGATAGCTTTCCTGGGAGAAAATGCGGCGAAAAAATGCGACGTTCATAGGCTTCAGTATAGCAAAATCCCTTGTGTTAATATGGTATGCATCTCATCCATTCAGAAGGAATAAACCGATGTCTCAGCTCAAAAAAAGCGTTCTACTGGCAGGTCTTTGTTGGCTGGGCGCAAGCTTAGCGACGCCTGCGGCCCAGGCCACCGAAAGTCCCTGGCCCACCTTTCAACACAACGCCCAACGTACAGGGGCCGTGCAACGCCCTGAAATCAGCAACCCCAAAGTGCGCTGGCAACAGCCCGTGAGCACCACCGGCTGGCTCAACAATCCCATTGTGGCAGAGGGCATGGTCTTTACCGGCTCGTCAGGTCACGCCTGGAACACCCCCGACAGCACCGATGGGGTCTACGCCTTTGACACCCAGAGCGGTAAAAAACGCTGGTTTCAGCCCATCGAAAACGATGTGAATCAGATTGTCTATGGCGACGGCCTGATCTTTGGCAGCGACGGCGACAATAATGTGTGGGGCTTAGACGCCAAAACCGGTCAGCGCCGCTGGTCCACCCAGTTGGACGGCGAAGTGTATCAATTGCTGCACCTCAAGGCCAACGGGCGCTCACAGCTGGTGGCCGGCGACAGCACCGGTAAACTGCTGTGGTTAGACAGCAGCAGCGGCAAAACCTTAGGCATTAGCAAGCTGGATGGTGCCATTCGTTCTGGAGCCAGTGCCAGTGCCGACAGTGTTTTTGTGACCACCACCCAGGGCACCCTCTATGCCTTTGACCTGCAACGCAATCTGCGCTGGCAGGCTTCACTGCGCACCTTTTTTAGCGAACTCACCGCCGAGTACATGCCCGAGCTGGAAATTTATGGGGCCCCCACCCTGTACAAAGACCTGATGATTGTGGGTTTTGCCAGAGACACCACCTATGCCACACCGGCCCTGGTGGCCGTGGAGCAGCGCACCGGTAAATTGCGCTGGCGCGGCAACGGCGGCGTTCGCACCGAGTGGGGCAATATTCGCACCTCTCCCGCCGTGGCGGGCAATCGCCTGATTTACGCCGAACCCTATAGCAACGAGATCATTTCGGTATTGGCCGACAGCGGCGTCTTTGAAGGCTCCCTGAATGCCGGTGCGATGATGTTTCCCCAGTGGTCATCGCCCGCGGTGGCAGGCAACACCGCTTATGTGCCCCGCTTTGACGGCGGACTCTATGCCCTGAATACCGAAAACGGCGAATTACGCTGGCAACTGTACCTGGGCATGCCCGGTCGGGTGTCCCCCAAATTGCCTGAGGCCCTGTTTGCAAATCAATACGGCAGCTGGCGACCCGAGGTAGGAGACGCCATTTTTAGCTCTCCTGCTTTAGACGCAGCGGGCAACCTTTATTTAAGCGTGGCGGGCTATTTGTACTGTATTGAAAACGCCCGTTGAAACTTGGCAACCATCTCTGCGGGCGACTCTACCAGAATGTGGGTCTGCCCGATGGTGGTCATAAAGCCCTGCTCATTGCGAAAGCGGGGCACCACGTGCAAATGCAGATGGGCAATGCTGCCGCCCCCTGCTGATCCAAGGTTATAGCCCACGTTAAAGCCCTGTGCCGGGTAAAGCGAGCCAATCACCTGAAGGCACTGGCTTTGTAAATGATGCAAAGCCAGTGCCTCTGCGTCGGTCAGTTCGGTGGGCGACTCTATATGGCGCAGGGGCACAATCATTAAGTGTCCGGGGTTATACGGATAGAGGTTAAGAGACACCAAAAAGTCTGAGGTGCGGTACACTTCCAATTGGTCTACTTCTGGGTGATGGTCACGCACCGCGCACAGAATACACGGCACATCAGGGCGTTTGCCCTGCACGTAATCAAGTTTATTGTGAGCAATTAAATGTTGTCTTTCCATGCCTCTAGCATAGCAGGTCAAAGCCCCGTATGACGCGTCCTTCACCAAAAGTCCTGGCCCTGCTTTTGACCGCCCTGAGCTGTCTGATTCTCTATCTCTGGTTTGCCCCGGCCTCTCAAGCACCCGACGCTACACCTTCAGAAAAAACAGCAGCCTCCCCTGTGGAAAGCGCTGTGGAAAGTCCTATGGAAACCGTTCAAGACCCGGACATGCCAGCCCCCGGTGAGCGCATTGGCATTCGCGGACACGGCATTTTATTGCGGGTGAAGCCCGGTCTGGAGTCCGAAGCCCTGCGCGAAAGCAAACCCGGCGAAAGCTTTTACACCACCGGCGCCCAGGCCCAGGCCGATGATTTGACCTGGCTCGAAATTGAACTCAGTCCCGGCGAAAAAGCCTGGATCAGCAAAGGCTTTATTCAGCGTCTGCCTCAAGAGCCCCAGCTCGAACCGCTCGAACAAGCCGAACAGGTCACGCAAGTTGACAGAGCCAGCAGCAGCCCCGCAACACCGCGCGTGGAAGTCATTGAAGACCCCCATTTAAAGAGTGCCCCCTTCTGGCCCCGTTTGCCCGAGCGCACCCGGCAAGAGGTCAGCATGAAGCTGGCCATGGCTCTGCTGGCCAAAACCGAAACCACGTACACTCCAGACCACGCGATTGCCTTAGAAAAATGCTTAGACGCGTCCAGTCAGGCCCCCGATCTGCAAAGCCTAAAAATTTACGAACTGGCCTCCACCTGTGCCCTCGCCCTGGGCTGGATTTAAGGTACAATGGGCAAAAACGAGGAATCACCCATGACCCAAGATCATCAATTCTTAATCCTGGATGCGGCCCAAAAGAAGCCGGTCCCCCGCCCTCCTGTCTGGCTGATGCGTCAGGCTGGACGCTATATGCCTGAGTTTCGCGCCGTACGCGCCAAAGTCGACTTTTTAACCCTCTGCGACACCCCCGATTTGGTGGTGGAAGTCTCCATGCAGCCCGTGGATCAACTGGGCGTCGATGGCGCGATTATCTTTTCAGACCTGCTCATTCCCTCACGGGACATGGGCTCAGATCTGGAATACGTCAAAGGCGAAGGCCCTGTCATTCACAACCCCATTCGCCATGCCGACGACGTCAAAAAACTGAAGCGTCCCGATCCTTCTGAAGCCTCCCCTTCACTGGGCAAAGCCATTTCTATGCTCAAAAAACAAGTAGAGCCCCGCATTCCGGTACTGGGCTTTACCGGTGCGCCCTGGACCACCGCCGCCTACATGGTGGAAGGCGGCGGCAGCCGCAACTACATTCACATGAAAACCATGATGTACAAAGAGCCTGCGCTCTTTGCCCAATTGCTCGATCACATTGCCGACGTGCTGGTGGATTATCTGGTGTACCAGGTAGAAGCCGGAGCCCGTCTGGTGCAAATCTTTGACTCCTGGGCCGGTGCCCTGTCGCTGCAAGACTACCGCTTGTATGCCCTGCCTGCCACCCAAAAAGTGATTCGGGACTTTAAAGCCCGCTGCCCAGAAACCCCACTGACTCTTTATGTGGGCAATTCGGGTCACCTCTTAGAAGCCACCGCCGAAAGCGGCGCAGATATTCTCAGCTTAGACTGGCGTGTGGATCTGCTTGATGCCATCGCCCGCGTGGGTGACAAAGTCAGCTTTCAGGGCAATTTAGACCCTGTACGCCTGTTTTCAAGTGCCGAAGACGTGGTAGAACAAACCCAACAGATTTTGGACACCTTCCCCTGGAAAACCGGCCACATTTTTAACCTGGGCCACGGCATTTTGCCCCTGACCCCTGTAGAGAATGTCAAACGCCTGGTGGAGACCGTTCAGGCGCACCGTTATTAACATAAAAAAGAGGACTGCTTTAGACAGTCCCCTTTTTGGTTAATTGCAGTTCGCCGCTGGATCTGGAACGTATTTAAAGCGAGCTGCAGTAGCGTACCAACTTTCGCTATAACGTGAATCGTCGAAGACTATCGTGTCAGCTGCGTTACTACCATAAGGCCAACAGCTATGTGACAGACCCGTTTTATTGGCTGTGTATCGCAATCGCAAGGCTCCACCCTGAGTTCCAATGGTTAACCATACTCCCGATGTCGAACCATCCATGCGTGAAATATCTCCCCAGTAGGGTTCAGTAACATACAAAAGGTAACCATCGGGAACAACTCGCCCGGCGCTATCTGTTAATCCCCCCAGTTCAATATCGTATTGCTGACCATCAGCTCTAATATTGAGTACCTGGGGTTCTCCCCAGCCGTTAAGCCAGGTACTATATACCCGGCCTTCATCGGCAGATGGCCCTGTAGCATCTGGACCAATAATCGGGCAGCGCTGTGTTCCGTAATAGGAATAGTCGCAACCCGAAACCTGAAAACGAGCGCTTAAAGCTTTGCAAGGCGTATCACCACATTGTGAAATCCCGTAATCTCTCCGTACGGTATTAGGCAAGTACTCTAGAAGGACATAGCCATTGACAACGTCTACAAATGCCCCACTGCTCTGATAGGTATAAGGACCAGCCACAGGTGCCAGCACATTAAATGTACCGGCGTTGCGATCTAATCCCACAAAATAACGGCCATTGGCCGGGTTGCCATTGCTGTCTTTAATGTTGAGCACCACCTGTACGGGCTCTAAAGGCCCCATTGAAAACGAAGAGGTCGCCTGTACCACCACCCGGCGATTATCGGTGGGGGCCAGAGCCATCTCCACCGTATAGAAGTCACTGGTGTTACCACTGTTGGTGACAGCAATGATCACGGTCTGAGTGCCTGATAGGGTGCCCACCTCGGTGAAGTCGGTACCTAAGGCCACCTTATTGGCCTGGGCCTCGTGCTGTTCAGGACTGTCAGACAACGATGCTGTGGCCGTGGAATTGCCATCAAGATCTTTGTGACGCAGGTAAAGCTTTTGGCTTTGCGAGTCCCCGGAGAGGGTCACTTTAATGTATGACGTACTCTGGGGGAAAGCAATGCTCTGGGTTCTGAAGGGATCTTCTTGAGTGGGGGCATTGCTGCCTGTGGGAATCGCCTGTGTTCGGAAGCTTTCATTACACTTTAGCGGTGGATTAGGGTCTTTCTCAATACTCAATGGTTTCACCTGGCCAAAAGGTACGCGAGATTGCTGATCATGAGTCCAGCCCACCACTTTCACGCAGTCCCCGTCTTTAATTTCAGGATAATTCGACAGAGAGCCTTCAAATAAACTCACTGTCGAGTTTGTTGGGTTCGATGATGAATTACCAGAAGAAGGTACACGACGCTCATAATCTACCAAATAACCCTGAGAAGCTACTTTTAGGTTATAAGCATCGGCAGGCTTGGCTCCTACTTTGGGATGTTGCATGGCTTTGAGTACATTCAACAGATAGACCGGATATGTTTCTCCAGGCACCAAAAATGAACTTGGGTCAGGAGGAGCGTCAGCTGTTTCTTGGAGAATCTCTTTGATTTCCCAAGGTTTGAGATTGGGATTGGCAGAACGAATCAATGCGACTGCGCCTGCTACTAAAGGTGCGGCAAAGCTTGTTCCTTGTACCTTGCTGAACACAGTAGGTTCATATTTCGAGTTATCGGTCAATCCATTCGAAGTATCTTTATTATATAAAGCAGAAATCAAATCCTTTCCTGGAGCCCAAAGACTTACCTGGGTAGAATAGTTTGAACCAACAAATCCAGGCGACTGCGGATTAAACTCAGCGCGGTGTTGTTGTTTATCATATGCTCCTACAGAAATAACCGTAGGCACAACCGCCGGAAAAGCCATTGTTTTGTTCTCGCTCATGAGACTCTTCACATTTATTGGTTTTCCATCATTTCCAGCCGAAGCGACAACCGTAATACCATGGTTTAGAGCCAAGGTATCAATAATTTCAACTGTTTTTTTGCTTTCTGCATCTAACAATCGAAGTGCAAAAGTTTCTGTTGCATCACGTGCTTCAGGAAAATCTCTTAACGCATAGCTTATTGAAGCAAAGTACACACCCAAAGGACTTACATTATAGCGAAAGCTAATATTGATAACGTCAATTTTTTCCTCACCTGACTTAACTAAGTCCAGTAACTGTTGAAGTTGAAACAACATTGGATTTGCCTCACCAGCAGCAAGATAAAAAGGCAAAATCCTGGTCTCCGGTGCAACCCCCACACTACCTTCATCATTGTTTAAACCCGCTGCAATTAAGCTTAAAATTTCACCTCCATGACCTCTGCGATCCCGAGCATCGTTATAACAAGACATATCTCTGGGATTTTGCTTGAGACTACAAGAAGCAGCTAAGGAGCTATAATCATCTAAATACCGATTAAGAGTTATATCATAGCTTATGGAGGGATCTACCCATTTAAAAGGACGGGTTTTCACCCTTCCTTTAGCCACATCCGGCGTAGACTCCGAAAAGCCATAGCCAAAATTTGAGTCAAGAATCACTACCGTAGCTTCTTCACCCATGCTGTAGTGCCAAGCCTTATTTGCTTGAATTTTATATAACCACCATAAACCGTCATTTTGGGGGTTATTTGCTTCTTGGGGAATAATCGGTACTGTAGTTTTTTCTAAAATATTTGAAAATCCCACATCTTTAAGCCATTCGCCTCGATTGACATGCATATCTGTCAGTACGGCCAAAGTCTTCGCTGTATTTAACGATGAAAACGTTGCTGATTCAATAGGTGGCCGATCTGCACGTTGGTTCAATTGTTGCCATTGTGAAGGCATTTTACTCAAAGCCACTTCATTCAACCGAATTTTAAGAGAAACCATAGTATCTCCTAAAATTTGCTCTTGGAATACGACATCCACTGGAAACTGTGATTGTAAGATGGCCAAATTTGTCGCCACAGGCTCGTTGATATAGGCAGTTAAATAACCTACCTGAATTTTGGTCAATGCTCCCTGTGTGTCCACAATCCCAACGATAGGTGCATTAGGATTGTCTGTATCTATCACATCCCCTTCATAAGGCTCTAATACTCCCAAACTCGCAACAACATTAGGATTAAACAGGTTTTGTTCATTGGCTTCCCGCATTCCTTGGGTCGGAATACCCGATGTCCACTGTTCCTGCGGACGCAGTAAGGTCCCAGCAGAATCTCCGGTACGCAAACGTACAGTTACCCGACCTCCTTTAGGACCTTGGGGTGTTAACTTCAACAGGTTTTGGGACTGGAGCAAGAGGTGCTCACGACTCACCATATCTACCCCATTTTGAAAATCTTTGGCCTTTACCCAAACCACATCATTGATTTCCACCCCCATTTTGGTATCGTTGCCTTGTGAGTCATGGCGAATCACTTCAAGAATATGGTTTTGTTTTGGCTCATCAACTGACACATTGCGTTCTACGGTCATATTTTCAATGTGAGTAAAGGTTTCTTCAAAGATCACCTTACTTGAGGCCGTAGAAAGAGTTTGAAAACCTTGGTTTTGAGACGACAGCACGACCCTCTTACCCGCTGTTTTCGTGGCCAAGCCTGTATCAATGCTTAAGGAAACTGGACCTGTATAAGGTTTAAATGATGTCTGAGGAGACAGCGTAGCTGATTTTAGAGTTCCTTGTTGTGTAGGAGCTGGCATTTGACAACTGGTAAAAGCTAGTAGGCTACTGGTCATCAATAGACTGATGAACGTGCATAATTTCATGGGGTGCCTCCAAAGCTAAAGAACTGCGTACCAAAAGGAGTGGCATACATTAGTGTGTGGGGTATATTGGGATCAAAATTTTCGGGGACATGTAGCCGTGTTTGTGCGTTTCCCTCACGAAACACTTCAGTTTGGTAACCAAAAACAAATTGATCGTCTACCATGGCGTAAGCGTACTTGGGGTACAACATAAAATGCTGACCTTTTAGCAAAAGCAGTGCGGGTTGTTGTTGATCATTGTTGACGATATCAACATGCTCAATACGGGGTGACAAAGATTCACTGAGTGCCTTAGGCTCTCCAATAGAAATCCATTGTTCAGTTACGAAGCCACCATACTCAATGGATAAGCGGTGTGAGCCCTTTAAATACAAATCTGGTACAGATTGTGTATGTAGTACCGCTTCAATCTCGCTTTCTGAGACG
The DNA here is from genome assembly GCA_964229355.1 of Candidatus Sericytochromatia bacterium. Lineage (GTDB taxonomy): Bacteria > Cyanobacteriota > Sericytochromatia > UBA7694 > UBA7694 > CAXRDE01. The sequence continues at coordinate 343,555 of CAXRDE010000005.1, forward strand.
GATATGACTTCTAACAACAAACTTTGATCTAAAAGAACCCTTGCCACTGGTTTTTCATTCAAAAACGTTTGATGCAAAAGCGGCCACTCGTACTGAAAAGCAAAGTCAGCACTTTCTAAAGCCAATTTTTTGGTCTTGCGAAAATTCCCCTGCAAAACCAAGGGTATTTGTGACCCATTGTAATCTGAGAGTACAGCACCTACTCCTTGATCTATCAATACACTTGTCTGTGTGTTTTTGAGACGCACATCATTGAGCTGTAAATCTGGGTGACTTTGCCCAGAACGCCCCCATTGATACCATGCTTTTTGGGCTGTGTCTTTTTCTAAATGATTGGCAGTTGATGAATTTTTGTTAATTTTTTGAATAATAAAATCCGAAACAAATGCTGCATCTACTAGTTGACCACTTTGCCATTGTTGTTCAAGCTGCGGTCCTGTATGGCTAGGCAAAGCACAGGAATTTAGAATCCCTACCCCTAGCAAAACACCTAAAACATAGCCCCTCATACATACTCCTTTTACACACCCGATATTTTTTTGCCATATTCTTTATTTGTGCTACAATTTCAAAACACATCGTAATCGTAAAAAAAAAAAAGTCAAGCATGGTTAAAAATAGGAGTCTGAAACTTCATATGATGAAAAAGGTCGTGTTTATTTGCGTTCTGTTAGGAATGCTTGAAAGCTGTAATCAGACGACATCAGTGAGTAAGGCTACTCCGCCTACGCCATCGGCATCTATTGAGGAACAAGCGACACCAGAACCAATGGCAAGTCCCACTGAACAACCTGCAGTAAATGAACCTGTACCACCAGGACGCTGTGACAAAAATGGCTTTTTAACCACTTCTCAACCTATCGATATACAAACGATTGAAAACACAAGTGGTTTTACACGCTATAAAGACGAAAAAGGGTACGACGCATATAATCATCTCTGCCATAACCCCCTTACAGATACTTTGTTAATTACCAATGGCACTGAAGTTCTGGAATTCAATCCACGCACACGAAACATCACAAAGATCATAGACACTCAACTTACAGGGTTTTCTCATGACCAAAAGCAAGGTTTTCAATTCCAAAAACTGGGAAAATGCTCAGTAAACACAAGCGGACTGATTTACTTGTCTGAAGGAACTCACGTTTACTCTATTGAAACCAGTAACAAACGTATAACAACCCTTCAATATTTGGATATTGAGAGTAAAGGTGTAACCGATCAATTTATAGGCCCTGTTAATTTTTCCGAAGCCAATAATGATCGCATTTTTATTCGCGAGGCAAATGGGATTTATCGCACTAACAACAAAGATTTAGAACTTGTTCTCAGGGTAATCCGAGGTGTGGAGCCTTGGGGACAAGGTCTATTTCCCGCCCAAGTTAACCCCGTGACCAAACTGCCTGTTGACATCAGGCTCACAGATATTGGCGCCATCGCCTCCGACGACAAAGATAATGTTTATTTTACATCCTCTCATCAACACGGTTTTTTTAAGCTAACTCCCTCTGGAACGCTATACATGATTGACCCCAAAGGAATCACACAGCTCGACTCTGGGTATCGAAATACTAAATTTCTTGGTTCAACATTTAACCTGATCTACCACCCTACTTACCGTGTCTTTTTCAGAGAAAGTGGAACAGTGGTCACCCGCGATGGATGTATTGGCAAAGTTCTTCCTAACCCTAACTTAACCTACCAAAATGTTGCTATCACCAATGACGGTAGTCTCTATGCTTTTAACTCGCAAATATTCAAAGTGCTTCAACTTAAGATCCCCCCAGGCTTACCCGAAGCCGCTCAATGGGAGCCTCCACAAGCCTGGAAAGACGCCACAGGCCTTGACTAGCTTGACGCAAAAGCCACAGCTGCTATGATAAAAACATCATCTCATCATCACCGGGGGCATTTTGCATCACAATTACACGGAACAACCTTTTTGCATTCAGCGAAACTGTCATTGGCTAAAACAAATGGTGTTTGCCTTTGCTTTCCTGGGTTTTCTCACGGGCTGTGAGCAAAGTGTCGTGAGTGAGCCTGAGCCAATAAGTATTTCTGCAAAACCTTCAGCCAATACCAGATCGGAAAACCCTCAGGCTTCAATTAGCACACCACCTTCTCCAAATACAGAGGCTCAGATAGAAAAAACACCGACTCCAAAACAAACACCTTACGATAACTGGGGGCCTGACTATCCTGCAAACTATCCCGAAGCACTTAAGTCTTCAGAGCGCTGTCAATCCAATGGCGAAAAACCTATCTCCAGAAAAGCGCGTATTCAACGCACAGGCTCCTTTATTCAGAGTCAATTTAACACTGTCAACGAATTTACTGGCAACCCTCGATTTTGTCGCGGTGCCCTACAAAACAAATTGTTCATTATCGATCACGATCAACTTTTAGCTTTTGACCCTGTAAGTAACAAACAGGATATTCTTTTTGACTTCAGCACACGGTGGAACCAGGAGAAACACGCCCCCATTTTGGGCTTACAAAGCTGTCTGGTAAACACTCAGGGAGATTTTTATATTACTTATCGCATTCCACCACCTGAAGCACCAGCAGGGGTGAGCCGCAGTGTTGATTATGCTAGTGGTGTCTATAAAATTAATCTGCAAACCAAAACCCTCACCCCAATACGCTATCAGCCTCATCCTATTGCTCAAATGCAATACACACCACCGCTCTCACCACTACCCACAAACTTCGCTTATGAATCAGGGTATAACCTTGCCCTTGCGCTATCTCCACAGAATGACGTCTTTATGAGCACGGGTATGAGCTTACGCAAAGTGAACGCCCAAAATGAGGCGGTCAGTCTGCTTCATGCTTATGGAGCAGGCGCCTGGAGCGAAGGTTCTATTGGAGAGTTTCCTGCAAAATTAGAAAACAACGATCTTATCGGCTCCGATGGAGAACGGGCGAACATTCAAAGCGTGGATCATCTGGGTTTTGATGATAAAAACAATCTTTTTATCCACTCCGAGATGTCCAGGGCTTTATTTCGTATGAATATACAGAACAACCTAATCTACATGAATAATATCAAAGGTCTACAAAATTACCGTGTTGATAATCTTCTGTACACAAGTATTTATATTTCCGAACTACAGTACATGCCAAAATATCAGGTTTTTCTGGGACGATTGGGAAGTAAACCCAGTATTGTTACTCGCGATGGATGTAGCCAGATAATTATTCCTCAGGAGTACCCGGTACCTTTAGAGAGATCTCTTTTTTATGATGTGGCTACACTACCAGAAGACAACTCAATTTATGCTATCGAAAATGAAAGCAAGGAAATCATTCAAGTGATCTTAGATCCAGATATTGCAGAGAAGGAACAATGGGAGCCTCCACAAGCCTGGAAAGACTACACAGGCCTTGACTGACATTGACCCTGCTTTCCCAACTGTTATAATAAGAACATCATCGCATCATCACCGGGGGCATTTTGCGTCACAATTACACGGAACAACCTTTTTGCATTCAGCGAAACTGTCATTGGCCAAAACAAATGGTGTTTACCTTTGCTTTCCTGGGTCTTCTCACGGGCTGTGAGCCAACCATAGTGAGTGAGCCTGCTCCAGCATTGCCATC
>CAXRDE010000006.1:0-37320 GCA_964229355.1 Candidatus Sericytochromatia bacterium
GTATGTATTTTTTTTTAATACATAATAGTATGTATTTTATTAATCAATACTACATTATTGATATCAATAATTTAATATTTACTAATAATGTAGATTCCTGTAGCAGTGTTTGTACTGATGCAAAATTGTAATGCAATTGTATTTGTTTTTTTATTGTATGAACTATATAAAATAATTCCTACAGGAAAAAACTAAAGACTTTAACAATATATTTTTAAATAACACTTTGATTTTAAAAATCAAATATAAATTCAATTAAACCTTGAACTTATATTTAATTTCTAACATCTTAATAAAACATGGTGGAGAATAGCGGGATCGAACCGCTGACCTCCTGCGTGCAAAGCAGGCGCTCTACCAACTGAGCTATACCCCCAAAGTGGGCTATCCTGGACTCGAACCAGGGACCTTACGCTTATCAGGCGTACGCTCTAACCACCTGAGCTAATAGCCCTTCTTATAAGAGAAACATCTCTAAAAAGAAGGAGAGATCAAAAAGATCTCTGAAAACTGAATAGTCAACTATCTATAAGTAACGATCAACCTTAGGTTAGTCATGATACCGAAGCATCATGTACTCCCTAGAAAGGAGGTGATCCAGCCGCACCTTCCAGTACGGCTACCTTGTTACGACTTCACCCCAATCATTTGCCCCACCTTAGGCAGCTGCCTCCCATAAAGGGTTAGCTCACCGACTTCGGGTTGAACAAACTTTCGTGGTGTGACGGGCGGTGTGTACAAGGCCCGGGAACATATTCAACGCAGCGTGCTGATCTGCGTTTACTAGCGATTCCGACTTCATGCAGGCGAGTTGCAGCCTGCAATCCGAACTGAGACCGGCTTTCTGGGATTCGCTCCACCTCGCGGCTTCGCTGCCCTCTATTCCGGCCATTGTAGGACGTGTGTAGCCCAGGGCGTAAGGGGCATGATGACTTGACGTCGTCCCCACCTTCCTCCGGTTTGTCACCGGCAGTCGTTCCAGAGTGCCCAACTTAATGATGGCAACTGAATCCGAGGGTTGCGCTCGTTGCGGGACTTAACCCAACATCTCACGACACGAGCTGACGACAGCCATGCACCACCTGTGTTAGTGCTCCCGAAGGCACTCCCTTCTTTCAAAGGGATTCACTACATGTCAAGCCCTGGTAAGGTTCTTCGCGTTGCGTCGAATTAAACCACATCCTCCACCGCTTGTGCGGGCCCCCGTCAATTCCTTTGAGTTTCATTCTTGCGAACGTACTCCCCAGGCGGGATGCTTATCGCGTTAACTTCGGCACAGCAGGGGTTGATACCCGCTACACCTAGCATCCATCGTTTACGGCGTGGACTACCAGGGTATCTAATCCTGTTTGCTACCCACGCTTTCGTACCTCAGCGTCAGGTGTGACCCAGAAAGTCGCCTTCGCTACTGATGTTCCTCCGAATATCTACGCATTTCACCGCTACACTCGGAATTCCACTTTCCTCTATCACCCTCTAGCGAGCCAGTATCGAATGCATCCACGAGGTTGAGCCTCGGGCTTTAACATTCGACTTAACTCACCGCCTACGTACGCTTTACGCCCAGTAATTCCGAACAACGCTTGCACCCTCCGTATTACCGCGGCTGCTGGCACGGAGTTAGCCGGTGCTTCCTCTGTAGGTACTGTCATTATCATCCCTACTGACAGAAGTTTACATCTCGAAAGACTTCATCCTCCACGCGGCGTCGCTGCGTCAGGCTTTCGCCCATTGCGCAAAATTCCTCACTGCTGCCTCCCGTAGGAGTCTGGACCGTGTCTCAGTTCCAGTGTGACTGATCATCCTCTCAGACCAGTTAATGATCGTTGCCTTGGGGTGCCATTACCACTCCAACTAGCTAATCATACATAGACCCATCTCAAAGCGGCCGAAGCCTTTACTGGATGACATTCACTCATCCAGCTTACGCGGTATTAACCCAAGTTTCCCCAGGCTATCCCCCTCTTCGAGGCAGGTTATCTATGCCTTACTCACCCGTCCGCCGCTTTATTCACCCCGAAGGGTCTTAATCGCTCGACTTGCATGTGTTAGGCGCGCCGCCAGCGTTCGTTCTGAGCCAGGATCAAACTCTCAGTTAAAAAAGTTTGACGATAGTTTTGTTAAAGATAAACTATCAAATTTCTCAGAGTACGTTACTTAATTATTGACGGTTGACTATTCAGTTTTCAAAGATCTCTTTTCCCGCAAACCCTTTAAACATCAGCCTTGCGACTGCATTGTTCCGAGTTGTGTTCGGGAGGAATTTCATCTTAACCGAGGTGACTTTTAAGTGTCAATCCTTTTCGAAAACTTTCTTGAAACCTTCGCGGTTCGGCGTTTTCGAGAGGCATCTCTCGATTGAGTGGAAACTCATTCTAGCCGAGTTGAGTTGGCGTTGTCAACGCTTTTGAAAATCTTTTTTTAAAGGCCTTCAGAGCGTTTCGCTCGCTGCTCAACTGAGCGTGAATTCAATATACCGTGCTCCAGATTAAACCGTCAACACATATCAATAATTTTTTCTTATTTTTTTCTTAACCTTCAGAAGCCACATAGAGCGCACCGCAGTTTTTAAGGAAATCAGCCACTTTCACCGTCTCATATTCTGTACGGCTGGCCTGCTGGGATCCCTTTGGATAAGTCCCGGTGGAAAGGTAAGTCACGGTTTGTGCCTCAGCATCATAATCGGTGAGCAGTACGTAGTGCAGGGGAGACTTAAGCAAAGTCAACACCTCATTCTGACCGCGCTTGACCCCTTGCAAAATTCCTTTGAAGCGAGAATCATCGCCCCAGAGATGATCGCCACTGATCATTGAAGCCCGCGAAAAGTCTTTGCCTGTCATGCCTTCCAATAGATCTTGAATCAAAAGGGGATCCCCACCTCCATTGCCCGCCAGCTTAGGTAAAAGTCCCGCATCATCATTTTCAGCATTGTAATCCGCCCAATCACTCAGCCAGGACAGCGCCTTTACGCCTTCACCCAGCCAGGTGTCCGCTTTGCGCTTCCAGGCCCGATCGCCGCCCACCAACGAAATATCTTTCATGACCGCTGACTGAAACAGCACATCAGTGGTTTCTCGCGTGTCTTTATCGCGCCCGTCGTTGAAGTGATGGTTAGCCTGGGTTTGTAAATAAGCGCGGGTATCTTTAGGCAACCTAAGCGAAGAGCCATCTTGCAAACGTGCTTTGCCCTGCGTGGCCAATTGACTGACGATGTCCACCATTTCTGCAGGCTGATTTTGCGTCATATAGTTTTGAATGGCTGCAGAACCACAGGTAAATTGGGGTCCCTGAAAAATTTCAGAACGATCTTGCAAGCGCTGCAAAAGCTGACGCGCTACCGCTGCGGTAGATACCTCCGGAAAAACCCCTTCAGCCTGCATCAGCTGCTGTAACTGCTGCAGAATGGTATTGCCCTGTCGGTTCCGCTGCAATAAAACAGGCTGGGGTCCTTCGCTTAACTGTTCAATAGAGACTTTCAATTCAGGAAAACGCTGTATTAAAGCCTGCTGTGCCTTAGCGCTTAGAGGATCTATCGCTTCAGATGCAAACGCGACACTGGCCTGGGCCTGAGCCAGGGCATAGTGTTTGGTCATCGCCACGTCTGCAGGCGCCTCTGCTCCAGTCCGTATTCCGACCCCGGAGCCCTCGTGAGGGACCTTCGACTTTTGCGCCGCAGACAAAGACCCTGAATTTTCTAAAAAACGCTGAGATATACGCATAAACGCCTCCGTTTACATTATGGCATTCTACTCTCAAAACGTGTGTGTCTGACGATTATTTGCCATTATTTTGCAAAGCGCTTGCTCCAGCGTCAGGATCCTGTTTAGGATAAAAAGAAATGTCATACAGTGCTTATCAAATCCAGAGTCCCCAACAAGCGCGCCTTGTGGAAGCGCTTTCGCGCCATGGCGAAATTTGTTTAACCATGGCACACCCCACCTTTAATTTAGAGCTGATGGGAAAACTCAGTATCGAAAAAAGCCCCTATGGGGATCGGATTTGTGTACAAAACCAGGACGTGAAACAAAAGCTGTCCGTAGACTGGAGCGCGATCCACCTGGTGCGTCTCAACCCGGGCAAAACCCAACTGTCTCTCTACAATGGCAAAAAAGATCTGCTGCATATCCGCTCTATTCAGCACAACTTTGAGGCCCTCGCAGACAAAATGGGACTGTTGCAAGAATTACCCCTGCCCTTACCCCACCATGTTCACCTGGCTCTCTCTGATTCCGACTGGTATTTAAGCCCCATTCATTATCAAGATCACCGGGCGTACGTACACTACCTCAACGATCCCCTGATTTATCGTTATACCCTGAATATTCCCTACCCCTACACCCAAAAAGATGCTGATCACTGGCTGTCGCTACTGGAACTCAAGCAGTCAGAAAAAGGAAAGGTCTTTCATCTGGGCATTCGCAATGCCAAAGGCGATCTCTGTGGGGGGATTGGCATCGACATCGACCCCACCCAAAGCCACAAGGGCACCCTGGGCTACTGGCTGGCGCAGCCGTATTGGGGCCAGGGCATTATGACGCGGGCAGTAAAGGCTTTTTGTACCTGGTCCTTTGAGACCTTTCAGCTCCAGCGTATCAACGCCCAACTCATGAGCATTAATGTGGCCTCAGAAGTGGTCTTACAGCGGGCGGGTTTTCAATTGGAGGGCGTCATGACCCATTATTATGTCAAAGATCAGCAGAGCTATGACGCCAAGCTATACGCCAAAACCGCTGAGCACCTCAGTTCTTAACGGGCTTCTCTCACGACGTCCGAAGATTCAGGGTGCTGATTGACAATTTTCAGGGCATGACGAATCACAAAGATAACGTCGTCTTCAGTGATTTGCGGGTATTTGCGGGAAATCTCGTGGGGACTTTTTTTCTGAGCCAGTTCGTCCAGAATCATCTCTACACTTAAGCGAACCCCGCCAAGGTAAGGTTTTCCGTTTAAGAAATTGGGATCAGAAATAATTTGTCGCATGAAGTGGAATCTCTTTTTTCACATAATATATACTTAGAAGTATAACAGTCTGAGGCCAAGATAAAACCCATGGGATTTTCTGCATTGAAACGAAGCTTTACGCCCCTGATTTGCACAGGAGATGCCTATACCCGTGGGTTTACCCAGGGTGAGGCACTGGCGAAGCAAATCGCGCTGTGCCTGAACGCTTTTTACCATTCCAGCCTGTTTAGCCAATTGCGCCACCGCTCACTGCCCGGATTTTTAAGCGATCGTCTGATTCAATCCCGCGCCCGGCGACACATTTGGAAAGACCTGCGCCAAATGCCTGAACAGCAGCGCTTTATTGAGGGCATGGCCGAAGGCGCACAACAGGAGCTGAAGCATTTGCTCTTGTTCTGTGCCATTGAAGGCCTGTTGGCCAATCGCCCCTATCAACTGGGTGCATGCACCATGCTTCTGGTACCCCCCCGCTTTTCGAGCACCCATGAACCCTTAATGATCAAAAACTTTGACTATCCCTATTTCCTAAAAGCTTTCAATGTCCTGCGCGAAAACCGCCCCGAGGGCGAAGGCCAAAACACGCTGGAGATGACTCTGGCCCCGCAGTCGGGCTGTCACACCGGCATGAATACCTCCGGAGTCGCCATCACCTATAACACCAGCCGTGGCCCCGCAGACAGCAAGCACCATGTGCCTATTTCTCTGCAGGTGCAAGAGGCGTTGCGTTACTGTCAGAGCGCAAAAGAAGCCGTGGCCTGGTTCCAGCGAGGACAACAAGAGGGCGGGGGTATTCTGGGCATTATGGACGCCCAACAGGTCTTTTTGGTAGAGATCTATGGCGAAACTGTCGAAGTCCAGGAAATCACCGATAAACCACTTATGGCCTCCAATCATTACCAATTGTTGTCACAGTACAACCCGCCTTTCAACGCCTATTACGCAGCCAAAGGCGTCAGTGAATTGGCGGGTGAGCGGGTTAATGCCTCATCGGAGTCGCGCCTGGACCGGCTGTACGAACTGGCAGGTACCCGCGTGCATTTTCACCCCCAGGATCTGCTCGGCTATTTTCAAGATCATGGTGGCCCTCACCAGGCGGGAGATCATACCCTCTGCCGCCACGGACGTTTTTACGAAACCACAGGCTCTATCTTGCTTATGCCCCAGCGGCGCGAGGCTCAGCTAACCTTAGATGCCCCCTGTGAATCAAATTATGTGAGTTACCAATGGTTTTAACCCCCGTTTATTGTCTACACCCGGCTAAAATCTGGGCCCCTACCGCTTTGGCCATGTTGGCTGCTCAGATTGAAACCCATCTGTCTGAGCACTACCAGGTCATTTACCCCTTTCCCCACGATACCGAAAGCTTTGCCGCCCAGTACGCCGAACACGGTCCCGGCGTGATTTTATGCTCCAACTACATGTGGACCCGAGAAGCCAACCTGGAAATAGGCAAATATGCCAAAGAACAGGATTCTCGGCATGTGCTCATTCATGGTGGTCCCGACACCCCGGCTTATCCGCACAGCTGCGAAGCCTATTTAAAAGAACATCCTGAGGTGGACTTTACCATTCGGGGAGAAGGCGAAGCCACCCTGGTGGCCCTGTTGCGGCATCTGGCAGAAGGCGACGCAGAGGTACCCGAGAGCCTGACGGGTCTTTCTTTTTTAAAAGCAGGCACATTGATCCAGACGCCCCCCCGAGAACGAGCCCAGGATGTGAATGTCTACCCCTCACCTTTTCTCACCGGGGTCTTTGATCGGCTGAACTGGTCCGAATGGAATGCCATTACCTTAGAAACCAACCGCGGCTGCCCCTATGGGTGTAGTTTTTGCGATTGGGGCTCCGCGACCTTACAAAAAATGCGACAGTTTGACATGGAGCGGGTGCAACAAGAAATTGTCTGGGCTGCCCAGCACAAAATCCCCAAGTTGTGGATTGCCGATAGCAATTTTGGGATTTTTAAACGGGATCTTGAAATCACCCGCTTTATTTGCGAAGTCAAAAAAACCTACGGTTACCCCAAGCTCTTGATTACCAACTACGCAAAGAACACCAAGGCCCACCTGATTGAGATTATTGAAATGCTCATCGACAATGGACTGGTGGGCACCGGCATTGTCTCTTTACAAACCCGCGATCAGGCCACCTTAGATGCAGTGCGCCGTCACAATATTAAAACCGAAGAGTACGACCGCCTGCGCGAAACCTTTGAAAAGCGCAAATTACCCATGAGTACCCAACTCATGATCGGCCTGCCGGGTAGCACCCCGAACTCCTTTAAAGCGGACCTGCGCTTCTTCTTTAATCAAAATATTGATGTGCAAATTTTTCGCACCGTGGTCCTCCCCAATAGTCCCATGGCCCACCCCGATTATCTTGCCACCCATCAGTTGAAACATGATGACAGCGGTATGCTCATCTCCACAGCCCATCTGAGCGAGCAGGAGCTCAATCACTTAGAACAATTGGCCCGCCTCTTTCGTTGTGCCCACACCTACGGCATGTTCCGCTACTGGCTTTGCACCCTTCAGTGGGAATACGACATTGATCCCATCGACTACTTAGATGCCTTGCTTCACACCGCTTACGCCAGCGATAACCCATGGCTGGCGGCTCTCTACGATCAGGACTCCCCGCCCCACGATATTTTGACCAGCCATACCCATCTGCGCGAAAAACTCAGAGCCGAAGGCAGCTGGCCCACCTTTTATAACGCCCTGGCCGAGTGGACGCAGACCCAGTACCCAGAAACCGAAGATACGGTCTTGCAATTGCTGATTGCTGTACAAAGTGCGGTCATGCCCAACGCCCACACCCCTTACCCTCACACCGTGGCTTTGAGCCACGACTTTGAGCGCTATTACTGCACCCGCCAGGCCAACAATAGTCAACCCCAAAAACTCCAGGCGTACCCCGCTGGCGCCCTGTGGATCAAAGATCCCCTCAATATTGCCCAGGAAAGCCTGTACACCCATCTGCAGGAACGCTCTCGCCCCACGGTCATCTGGGAGCTGGACTCGTCCATTGCCCCGGTGGGCACCGAGGCCGCTTTTTACGTCCAGCAACGCATGAAGGAATCTCAGAATACTGTTTGAGCCTTTGAAGATGCGTTAAAATACCGGGCATGATCGATACAGACGTCCTCCTTCAACACTATCAAAAGGCACAAGAACATCACCCCCAGGCCCTGGCGCTTCTGGGTGCCGATGCACACCTCAGTTTTGCCGCACTCCACCAGCGGGCACTGCAATGGGTTCCCCTCCTCGAACCCTTAGATTCAGCGCTACTCTATTTGCCCCCCTCTTGCACGTTTTATAGCCTTGTGGTTGCCGGCCTGTTGACCCATACGCCCCTTGTGCTCCTGGATCCTGCAGTGCCCGTCCCTGCATCTATCCAAACCTTCAGCACCGCAGTGCTGACAAGCCCCGAGCTACAGGCCCAGGCCCTGGCGTGTTTTTCAAACGCGACGGTACACATTTCCCCCCCTCACGCTCCTCTGGTCCCACAGGTCAAGCTCAAAAGCGCTTCAACCTCCCCACAGGCCCTGCATCATTTGATGACCTCAGGCTCCAGCGGAACCCACAGTTTTGTCACCATTGGTCGAGACGCCGTTGCCCTGCATATGCAAGAGATGAATCTTCACTATCCCTACCCCGCTGAGTCCGTCAACGCCAACCTGACACGCCACACCAGTGCTGCGGGTATCAATGGCTTTTGGCGGGTTCTTTTATCGGGGGCCGGTTTTTTGTTTAGCGACCTCAAACAGGAGGCTTTAAGTCAGGTGTATCAGCGTCTGAAAGCGCAGCCCCTGCACAGCTTGCAAGGCATTGGTCCGCTGCTCGAAGCCCTGATGGACGTCATTCCCCCCGGCGAAAAGCTGGACAGCCTTCAACACATCATTTTTGGCGGCCAAAGTCTCAGTCCCCAGCAACTCCAAAAAATCGCAAGGGTTTTGCCCACTGACTGTGCCTTTTCTTTCAATTACTCCAGCAGTGAAACCCTCCAAATTACAGCGTATTCAGATACCCTGTCCGGGGCCTTAAGCCGCGAACAGATTCCCTGTGGACGGCCCTTGCCCTCACGAGAGGTAAAAATTCTGGGACCCGACCAGAAGGAAATGCCCCCCGGCGAAAGCGGAGAAATTGTCGTCTTTGCAGAGCACATGGCCCTGGCCATTGAGAGTCCTACCGCAGCAGAGCGCTTTTACGTGGATCCGCACCAGCCCTCACGCCAGGTGTACCATACCCGAGACCTGGGACGTTGGAACACCCAGGGCGAACTGGAATACCTGGGTCGGCTGGATCGCCAGATCAAATTAAACGGGGTACGCATCGATCCTGCCCGCATTGAAAAAGCACTGGAATCTTTACCCTCCATCAGACATGCCGTGGTGCTGGGCTTAGATCATGAAGGGCAAACCCACCTGGTCAGCTGCTTTGTGTCCTCAGCATCCCTGTCTCAGGCCACGCTGCATGCACAGCTTTCTCAGATTTTGCCAGACACCTGGGTGCCTCGCTTTGGGTTTCCCTTTGAGGCCCTTCCCCTTCAGGCCTCAGGCAAAATCGATTATCCGCAACTCAAGAAGCAAGCCCAGGCCCTTCTCAGCGCGGCGCTAACCCCCGCACCCACCCCAGCACAGGTCACTCCCGATCTGGAAAACCAATTACAACAGCTCTGGAATCAGATTCTTGGCTACACGGTACAGGGTGAAGACCCTCACTTTATGTTGGCTGGTGGCGATAGTCTCAAGGCAAACCTGTTGGTCAGCCAGCTTACGCAGCTGGGTTATGGCCCCTTAGAGAGTCTCTGGGTAGCTCAACACCCCACGCTCAAAGCCCAGGTAAGGGCCCTTCAACACCCCACCGGCGACACGTCTGCCATATCATCGGCAACAGCACAGGGGCCACTGCCCCATGACAAAGAAAAAATTCTGCAGTATTTGGGGTGGGTTTAAAACATGGGACTGATTCTTTTTGGCCTCGGCAGCACCGCAGAGGTTATGCATTATCATCTGACGCGCGCGGGTCACCAGATCGTGGCGTTTACCGTGGACAGTGACTACCAGACCGCAGACACCTTTCTGGACTGTCCCGTGGTGGCCTTCGACCACATAGAAAAAGCGTTCTCTCCTGTAGATCACCAGATGATGATCTGCATGGGTTATGCCCAGGTCAACCAGCGACGGGCAGCGCGTTTTGCTGAGGCCCAGCGTAAAGGATACACCCTGATGGCCTATGCCAGCCCGGACGCCAAAATCTGGGATGGACTGATCCTGAAACCCAATTGTCGAATTGGCGATTTGACGCTGATCCAACCCTTTGCCACCCTTGAAGAAAACGTGTACATTGGCAGCAATTGCATCATTGGACACCACTCCCAGATTGCCGAACACTGTTTTTTGGCCTCGCGGGTGACCCTCGGAGGCGGTGTGGTCATTGAGCCCTATGCCTTTGTGGGCACCGGTGCCACCCTCAGAAATAAAGTGCGGGTTGGGGCTCACTCGGTGATTGGTGCGGGTGCAGTGATCTTAGAAGATACCGCTCCCTATAGCGTCCACGTGGCTCAGCCAGCCACCTGCATTCCCATTCACAGCAAGGATTTATCGCCCGGTTAAATGATGCGTACTTTTTTCAATCGTTGCAAAGCCAAACTTCGCAATACCCGCCACCATCTTCGCAGCGCCAATTGGGACGCTTTGCGGGAATACGAAGCGTTGCGCACGGGGCGCAAACGCCTGCCCTGGATAACCCTTTTGCACCATTCGTGGCGCTATGGCGCAGACTTCGCCGACAATTACATGCTGGGCTTTTTTGGTAAATCCCCTCACGAGATTCGTCGCTACATCACCCGTTCCGTGTTTTTTGAGTTTTGCGAACAGGTGAACCAGGCCGCGTATATTCCCATCACCCGCGACAAAAAGCGCTTTGCGGCATTTTTTAAAGATTGTTTAGGGCGTAAGGTCTGGAACTGGGAAGAACTGCAAAGCCTCTCAGATACAGCGTCTGTACCCGAGCAACTGGTGATCAAGGAGCGCTGGGGATGTAAGTCACAAGGGGTTTACTTCGTGGAGCATGGCCTTAAACACTGGTCTGAAGTCCGTGATGTGCTCCAAAACCAATTCAGTCCCCCCACAGACTACGTGTATGAAGAATATCTGGAACAACATCCCGAAATGGCCCGACTGAATCCGGGTTCCGTTAACGCCCTTCGGGTATACACCTTTGTGGAAGACGATCTTGAGGTAACCATTTGGGGCATGTACTTACGGGTAGGGGTGCATTCTCGCTTTGACTCGGTGTCTCAGGGGGGTGTCGCCCTGGGCATCAACGCAAAAGGTCAGACCTGCCATCCCGCGTTTTCTAAAAATCCCTTTGCCCAGACTCCCAGTTTGCACCCGTTAACCCAACAGCCCTTATTTGACTTTCAAGTGCCGCATTTTGAAGCCATCAAACCCCTGGTGTGTGAGGCGGCTCGCAGGCTGCCTCAGGTGCGTGTGATAGGCTGGGATGTGGCTATCACCGCTGAAGGCCCCTGCCTCATCGAAGGCAACGATCGCGGCAGCCACCTGGGGATTCAAAAAACCACAACCCGTAAAGGTTATCGCGACTTGCTGACACCCCACTTCAAAGACGTGCTTTATTAAATCCCGACTCAGGCCGTTTTTTGCCATCCGCCGGGGCTTTTTTCTAACCACACTTCACCGGTATTCAGGGTATGCACGGGTCGATCTGCACCGGTCAAGTTAATCAAAATACGCTGTTGCGGATCGATAAGTCCTTGCTTACAGGCTTTAGCCACACCCGCCACCGCTGTGGCTGAAGCGTAACAAATCGCAAGGCCCTCTAAATCCTGCACCCAACGGCGGGCCTCTTCTTGCTCTGCTTCTGTCACCGACACAAAAGCGCCGCCGCTGTCTTTGACAACACGATGCATATACGGATAGGTGCGGCTGGGGTCTCCCCTTAAAATCGCGCTGGCCAACCCCTGCGGGTGGGGCACAATATCTTGCGGGCGAATGGTCTCAGACTGGTCCTGCCACGCCGTCACCTGAGGGGCACAACTGGCCTGCTGCACACATAACAACCGGGGACCTCGCTCAATCAAACCCAGGGCCTGTAACTCCTGGGCCCCGGTATGGGTGCCGTAAACGCCCATGGCACTGGACACCGCCTGCACATACCAATCAATGGGGGCTTGAATTTGATCTACCGCCTCAAAAAAAGCCAGTTTCAAGCCCTCGCGCCGACCCGGATTGAAAAAGCCCCGCTCTGCGGTATACCCCTGCTCAGCCGCATAGGCCGCCGCGGCATTGGAGGCGTCCACAAAGGTGCCCTTGCGCAAGATAAAATGTTGAATCTGTGGGCTCGGCTCATAATTCACCCGATGTCGAAAATCCTCGGCGGTAAACAAAGCCATTTTTAATTCAGGAAAGTGGGGAATCACCGCCGCATAAGCGGTGGAACTATTGCCTGTGGATGAGGTGCAGAAATGACGCACACCATTTTCATAAAGATAGGCCAATGCCACCCAGGCCATGCGGTATTTGGTGGTGCAGGTCGGCTGCGCGGTTTCGTTTTTAAGATACAGGGACTTGAGTCCCAGTTGTCTCCCCAGCGCTTCGGCTTTCACCAGGGGCGTATAAGACACGTTCTCTGGAAGATGAGACACCTCTCGGACCGGCAACAGGTCCGCAAAGCGCCGGTAGGGGTTTTCATCGTGATACAGTTGCAGGCTGTCTAAGGGGTACACCACGTCGGTCAGCCCCTGACAACGTTGACACAGGGGGGCGTAGTCACTTTGCTCTTGATGACAGCGCTTACAAATCAGCTTATATCGTCCCATGGTTTTCTTTCGTTTCAAAGCGTAAAGGATTAAAATGCTGCGCCAAAGGCATTGGTTTTTTTTGGAGTAAGGACAGCACACCGGCCGCCAAACCCGCACTCCAGAGCATGCCCTTTGGGCCCGCCCCACTACAGCCAATCATGCGGGGATCTTTGAGCGGCCCCAGAAGGGGAAAGCCATCGGGTGTACCCGGGCGTAAAGCGGCTTCATGCCCCAGCACTTGCCACTGAGACGATGCGCCGGGTAACCACTCGGCAATGCGCGCGGCAATGTCCTGGGCCTGCGTCGGCGAGGGTGAAGCGTCAAATCCCGTCTGTAGCTGGCTTCCGCCTAACCAGTACGTCTGATCTTGCAGGTGGTAAACCCCATCTTTACCGTGGGTGATATCAAAGGGTAGGGGATCACCGTTCAGTTGAACCCTGACAAGGTCTCCCTTAATGGGCAGCAGCGGCGGGCGCGTAAAATCAGGCCACAATTGAGACCAGCATCCTGTGGCCAGCACCACCGTTTGGGCAGACAGTACGTCACCTTGTGCCAGGTGCACCTTCAGACATGCAGAGCGTTTTTCAATCGTGACAACTTCGCCCTCAAGGTATTGCGCCCCTTTGCACCGGGCTGCTTTTAACAGGGCCTGTACGTAGCGCCCGCTGTCTACCGTGGCATTGCCCCGCGTCAATACCCCACCTCGCATCTGTGACGTGAGCCGGGGCTCTAAAGCCTGGAGTTGCTTTGCACTCAACCACGCCGCCGAAAAACCGGGCGTTTGCTGGTAATGTTCAGCGACCTTTAACAGACGGGCTTCGTCGTCGCTCTGCCAGGCGGGCAACAGGCGTTGCACAAGGCGAGGTTTAAAATCAATGCCCGACAAACGCTGCACGTCGTCCCAATGCTGCAGGTGGCAGCGATACGCCTCCAGGCTAAACGCAGAGAGCGGCCCGGGGACCCCGGGACCGTGCAGGGGGTTTAAACCGCCTGGATTCACAAAAGAAGCCGGCGGATGCCCGGCATTATCACCCACAATCACCGGCTGTATTCCAGCTAAAGTTAGCAGGTATGCCGTAAAGGCACCTGTTATACCGGTTCCAATAATCAACGTTTCAATCACGACAGTATGCCCTACTCAGCTCAATCCATACCTTCATCAACAGAACAACCTGCATAGTACAGGATGAAGCGCGAATTGCGCAAAGGCTTTGCCCCTGAGAAAAAACAAATTTACCGTTTAACCCTTTGGCCGTAAGGTAGAGCGTCCTCCGTCCACACCATAGGTTTGTCCTGTAATCCAACCTGAAGCAGGGGACAGCAAAAAGCAGGCCAGTGAGGCAATGTCTTCAGGTTGCCCGAGGCGCTGTAAAGGGTGCATTGCAGCAATGCTGGCAGCAGTGTGCTCATTCGCCAATAGGCGTTGGGCCAAAGGCGTTTGTACCAGTGAGGGGGCAATGGCATTCACACGAATTTTAGGCGAAAGCTCTGCGGCCAGCGAAACGGTGAGTCCCTCAATCGCGGCCTTGGCCATGCCAATGGATGCGTGAAAAGAAAATCCCTGACGGGCGGCCACACTGCTAAACAGCACCACAGCAGCCTCTGGAGCACGTTTAAGGGCCGGTAAAGCAGACTGCACAGCCAGCGCTGCCCCCAGGGCATTCACACGAAAATCTGAGATAAAGTCCTCTGCGCGTAAGCGCTGTATACTCTTTAGTTGAAGGGTACCCACTGCATACACCAGGCCCGCTAATGTTTCTCCGGCTTCCTCCGCCACACGGGCAAAACTGTCGGAATCCGCCACATCAGCACAGGTGTATCCAGCGTGCAATGCAGTGGCTAATTCCCCTAGTTTTTCTTCATGACGCGCCACCAGATGAAGTCCGTAACCCGCTTGCGCCAGCTGGTGAGCCACAGCAGAACCCACCCCACCCGTGGCACCATAAATTAAAACTTTTGAAGCCATATCATCTTACCAATCCCATGCGTATTTCCCTTCATCAAATCATGGGATCGAATTCCTCTACAAGTCCCCACGCAGCACGCCCTGAGCCACAGGCTGCACATGCCCCGCCACAAACAAGCGGCCCGCCTGACTGCGAATGTGCAATTGACTGGGGCGTCCCATTTCAAGCCCCTGCTCCAGACGCCACTGCCCTGTGGGCTGCTGTCTGGCCAGGCTGGCGGCCAGCACCACCGCCGCGGAGCCCGTGGCGGGATCTTCGGCAATGCCCGCAGCCGGTGCAAACAAACGCACATGGTAATCTGCAAGGGTTTCGGTCTCGGCACACACCAGATAGGGCTCACACAGGGCTGGATGCGCCTGAAGCAGAGGATGTTCCAAAGGCCAGACAAAGCGGGCCCGTTGTATGGCCGCCAGGGTGCGAACAGGAATCAGGGCATAGGGGACACCACAAGAAACAATTTCCGCAGGCGGCAAGGCTGAGCCCCCCAGATCTTCGGGCTGTAAACCCAACAAGGGCGCTAGCTCCGACAAAGGCAGCGGCAAGGGAGAAAACGTCGGTGCCTGGGCCGCTTCAAGTTCCCAGGCCCCGTCTGCCAAACGCCTTACGCTCACCGGGCCCACCCCCTCTTCCAGCACCACATCATCACCCAGCCCATAACGTTCCGCCACCGCATGGGCCGTACCCAGGGTGGGGTGCCCGGCAAAAGGCAGTTCACGGTGTGGCGTAAAAATGCGCACCCGCGCACTGTGACGGGGATCCACAGGCGCAGACACAAAGGTGGTTTCGGACAGGTTAAATTCACGGGCGATCTGCTGCAAACGCGCATCACTCAGCTCAGTGCCTTCTAAAAACACCACCGCCAGCGGATTACCAGAAAAGCGGGTCTGGGTAAACACATCCAGCCAGACAAAGTCCAGGGGTGTACCCTGGCTTGCAGCGCTCATCGCAGCACCTCACCATCGCTCTGGGCAGGCAGGTGTACCATGATCTTCTCAGGGTTGGGATGCGTCTGATAACCCAATTGCGCATAAAAAGGCTGCATATCGCGGGTGGAGAGCAGACACCAACGCACCCGCTCCATCAGCGGATGCTGATGCACACATTGGATCAGCCACTTGCCCAGCCCCTGCCCCCGATAGGCGGGATCCACCACCACATCTGCCAAATAGGCAAAAGCATCCTGATCACTCACCAGACGGGCAAAGCCAATCAGTATGTGTTCGTGGTAAAGCCCAAAGGCAATGCTGTGGGCCAGACGACGCTGCAGGCGTTCCAGCGTCAATCCCGTATTCCAATAGGTCTCCTGCAACAGGGCCAGGGCACGCTCTGCATCTTCGGGCACCTCAGGGCGCAGACCACAGCGCACCCAGTGGGGGGGCGATTGCCAAAGCAAAGGCCGCCAGTCATCGCAGCGGGGGGTTAAAGACACCACCCCTGCCTGCCCCGGTGCCCAGAGCTGGGTATCTTGCGGGCCTTTTGCTCCACCGGAGCGCACTTTGGCACCGCTGCGTTCTAAGGCAATGGCCACCACCAGGGTCGCGTCAATATGCGAGTCAGGGGCCAGGGCGTAATCCACACCGCCCTGGCGACCGGGGTGATAACGGCGAATCATATCATCCATGATGCGGGCTTTGCGGGTGGGGTCTGTCACAGCCTCGCCGCGGCCAAAGGCCACCACAGAGCGGTAGTTCATGGAATGGTGCATGGCATCGCGTGAATACACCAACCCCTGGGTCTCGGTTACAGTCAGGCACACGCGCTGGCCTTTAGCGAGCGCCTGCAGGGTATGACTGTGGGTACTACCGTGTAAATAAAGCCAGTGCGGATCCGCCGGGTCATAATGGTAGCCCATGGGTAGCACATAGGGCTGATCGCCCTCGGCATAGCCCACATGCACCACATAGCCCGACGCCAAAATATCAGGGACGGCATCGGGTTGTGAGCGTTCGGGGTGGCGCTGAATCGCGACCCGTAATGCGGGTTCGACGGGTGTCGTTAAAGCAGGATTTGTCATGAAATTCACCTTTCATCAAAGCATGTGTGTTAGCATATGGGCAAATCGATTTCAATAACAGATACAGTTTCTTGAAAAAAAACCAGTACAGTTAATCAATGGGGGCAAAGGTGAGATCAAAAATGGGCAACGGCTTTCTTTATCAGCAAATCAGCGAAGATATTCACGCTCAGATTGCCGCAGGCACCCTCAAACCCGGCGACAAATTGCCCTCACTGCGCGGGCTAAGTCGCCAACGGGGCATCAGTTTGACCACCGTAAGTCAGGCCTATGCGCAATTAGAGGCCCAGGGATATATTCAAGTACGCCCCCAATCGGGCTATTATGTGGCGGCACGACCCACCACACTGGCCACGCCTGAAATGGCGACCCTCAAGGCAAGCCCCGCTCTGGTGGGGCACGACGCCCTGATCGAGCAGGTGACAAGCGCCCTGCGCCAGCCTGGTCTTGTGCCGCTGGGATCTACGATTCTCGATGCCAGCCTTTTGCCCAACAAAGCCTTGCAGCGCCTGATTCAGCAAAGCAGCCGCCAACCCGAAGCTTACACCTACGCCCCTGCCGCAGGCCACGAAGCCCTGCGCCGTCAGATCGCCCAATACAGCTTAGACTCCCGCCGGCCCCTGCTCGCAGAGGATGTGGCGATCACCAATGGCTGCATGGAAGCCCTCCATTTGAGCTTGCGGCTATTGGCCCAACCTGGCGATGTTATTGCCGTCGAAAGCCCGTGCTTTTATGGGGTGTTACAAGCCATTCAAAGCCTGGGTCTGCGGACCCTGGAAATTCCCGCCTCGCCCCAAACCGGTCTAAATCTGGACGCTCTGCGTGAGGCGCTCAGTCAGTACCCTATTACCGCCGTGGTCACCGTTCCCAGCTTTCAGAACCCACTGGGCTGCTGCATGCCCCTGGAGCACAAACAGCAATTGCTGACCCTGGCGGCCCAGCACGATTTTCAGATCATTGAAGACGACATCTACGGTGAATTTTACTTTGGCAATCCGCCCCCCACCCTGTATTCTCTCGATACCCAGGATCGCGTGATGCTGTGCTCTAGTTTTTCAAAGACGGTGGCCCCTGGTTTTCGGGTGGGTTGGGCCTTACCGGGTCGTCAACGGGCCCGCTTTTTGCAACTCAAGCGCATGACCTCATTGAGTACCGCCACCCTGCCCCAACAGGTGCTGGCAGCGTATTTAGGCAGTGGCGCCTACGCGCGGTATTTGCGGCGCTTGCGCCAGCGGCTGGCCGAGACCCAACAACAGGCTCTGCCCCTGCTGGCAGAAGTCATGCCCTCCGGCACCCGCATTTCGCAACCCGAAGGTGGCTTTGTACTCTGGATTGCCTTGCCGGCCTCCCTTACCGGTCTGGCCTTTTACGAGGCGGCTTTGGCCGAGGGGATAGGGGTGGCCCCAGGGGCCTTGTTTAGCACCAGTCCCGCCTATGACCATTGTGTGCGCCTGAGCTTAAACATGGCCTGGAGCCCCCGTTTAGAAGCAGCCTTGCACACCCTGGGTCGCATTGCACATCAGCAACTGACTTAGACGGCAGCCGCATGGGCCTCTTTTAATAACGTCTGCAGCAACGGCCATTGCGTACGCAGAGGATTGAGAATACACCCCCAAAACATCATGCCATAATGCGGATGGGGCAAAAAGGTATGCAACTGTGTATAGTCAAACCCTGAAATGGTGGTTTCTCCGGGGGCGAGCTTCACAGGCGCGCCAATCAAACTGAGAAAACGTTCACGCGACAAGGCCACATTGAGTCGGTAAACCTCGACACGATGATTCAATTGCGAGACCTTGTCATAAGCGTCATTGCACACCACTGTCGCCAGCGGAAATTGACTTTGTGCGTTGCGCATAAAAAATTGATTCTCACCATCGGGAATGATATGCAACGGCGTTTGCTGCTGCATATAATCAAGAATTTCACGGGGCGATATAATGGGATCTTCAGTAGGCATCAGAGGTCTCCTTTTAAAGCTATTCAAATTTGAATAGTTTTAGTGTAAATCAGGCATGCTAAACTAGTCAAGTTTGAATAGTGAGGTGGTTTATGGCGACAGTTCGTTTATTGGTGTTGGGGGTTTTAAACTTAAAGCAAGAAGCCCATGGTTATGCCATCGTCCAGGTGCTGCGCGATTGGAATGTGGAAGCCTGGGCTGACATTAAAATTGGCTCCATTTATCATGCCCTCAAGCAATTACAGCACGAAGAAAAACTCAGCTGTCTGGGTACCACAACAAGCCAGGCCGGCCCCTCAAAAACCCGCTACCGTCTCACGCCTGCAGGTGAAGCCCATTTCTTTGAGCTACTCAAACAAGCCCTCACCAGCATTAAATTAGAAGACTTTAGTGCCGGGCTCCCCTTTTTGCAAACGTTACCGACCCACACCCTGCAAGATTTACTCGCTCAACAGCACCACACCTTGCAAAATTTTCAAGTGGCTTTACAACGCCTAACGCCACCCGCTGAATATGCCGATCAACCGCCCCACACTGCGACCATTATTAGCCTTTGGCAATCCCAACTGACAGCCATGCGCAGCTGGAACGAAGGATTCAGACAGACTTTAACGAAATAAAACCATAATCGGAGTCCAGCTGGCGTGTTTTCGGATTTTCATCCACATGTAAAGACACCAAATGAAGGACACGGGCCCCCTGCGATTCCACAAGCTTTATGGCAGCCTCCATTTGGGCTCCCGTTTCTACCCACTCATCGACCAAGATCACTTGCATCCCCGGCTGAAGCACACCCTTGCGTATTTCCAGGGCTTTGCACTGCTTTGTATAATCCACAAAGGTTTGTGTTAAACAGGGCCCTGGCAGTTTACCCCCTTTTCTTAAGGGTACAAATCCACACTGCAGGGCATGACTGATCGACGTACCGAGTATAAAGCCCAGGGCATCTATGCCCATAACAAAGTCAATGTCTAAACCCAACAAAGGCTGGCATAAGTCTTCAAGGATCGCGTTGTAGACTTGAGGGTTCGCAAACAAAGGCGTCACATCATATCGTCCCTCTGTTTCAGTATCTATCCAATCCAATACATTCCACTTCATCGGCGCATCCATTCCTGTTCCATCGTTTCAAATAAACAGCTCTGTAAGTTTAGCGGCAAGAGCATAAGTTACTCCATTCTATCGAAAAATTAGATAAAAACTATTAAAAATCATCTGTTGTTTAGATACATCAGGCACCCTATACTGAGGGTAACGAAATCAAGCCAAGGAAAAACACCATGTACAAACTACTTTCAGCCACCCTTTTAATGATGATTCTCAGCAGCTGCAGAACCGCTCCCGTCAGCCAAATGTCCCTTCCCCCAATGGGCGTCTCGCCCCAGTTTTTAAGCGCCAGCGCCACTCAAGACGCCGTGAGACTCGTCGATGGCTTCACCACCGTGATCGACAAACAAAAAGTGATTCAAAAGCTCATGCACAGCGAAATCAGCCTGCAAGACGCTGACATTTACGACAAACAAAATGTTTTTCGCATTGAGTTTTCAAAAGGCCGCGCCAACAATGTGATCGGATTTTTGAGAATGTACCTGAGACCCTCTGGCGTATCTGAAATCCAGATGGTGGGCAATTACTACAACAATCAGCCCGTCCTGCTCAGCGCGCAAGAAACCGCACAGATCTTAAAAAGCGCCACCAACTACCCTCAGGGCTCAGCATTGGATCAAATCTTCAAGTTCTAAGGGCGAGCAGCCGTGGGTGATGTGGGAACTCAAGCCTGCATTCAAGCGTCCTTAAAGATCAATTACACGAAAAATAGGGACCATGATCAAATCTTTGACCCGCGGATGCTTACTTCTATTCAGCGCCACCCTACTCAGCGGCTGCGATGCCTTACCCGCCCTGGTACTCGGGGCCGAAAGCCTTTATTCACAAACCACAGAACCGCTTGTCCAGGCCCAAAGTGAAGCCTTACGACAGGCGGTTCTTGACGTGAGCAACCAGGAGCGGGCCAGGGTCAATCTGCCCGCCCTGAGCTTAAGCTCTGTCTTAAGTCAGGCGGCACAAAGTCATGCCGAAGACATGGCCCAAAACAACTTTTTTGATCATCAGGGTTCTGACCAACGCAGTGCCGCCGATCGCGTCAAAGGCCTGGGCTACCCCCACAGTTATCGCGGTGAGAATATTGCTTCTACGGCGTCCCAGACTGACAGTGCACACAGCGCCGTAAACCAGTGGATGGGCGCGCAAGCACAACGCGAGAATCTCTTGCAGGCCTACACCAACGAGGTGGGGGTGGGTCACGCCATCAGCAAAACCAGCGGTCGCCACTACTACGTGCTGGTGTTTGGCGAAAGCGCCATACCGGCCACGGCCTTGCCCACTTTGCCCACCTTACCCACCGAAGTCCTCTGGGCCGAAGACCCCAGCGTCAGCGCCATGGCGGAAACCATTCGCCGTTATCCGGGCAGTTGGGCAAAAGACCTGATCACCTCACTCGAAATCGCCCAGGCCGCAGAAAAAGCCGCCCGTCAGTTCGGTCTGGCACCTCGCCAATTGTTGGCCGTATGGGCCCACGAAAGTCAATTTGGCCACGCCCGCTCCGAAGGCAACGGCGCAGGCTTAGGCCAGCTCACCAGCCCCGCCATCAAAGAATTGCAACGCATTGGCAAAGGCGGGCGTGATGGCAATCGCGTGGGTGCCACCGCTGCCACTTACGCCATGATCCGCGATCCCGAAGCCCGTGTGGTCTTTGATCGCCTGGACTCCTTAGCCTCCATGCTCGATATTGAAGACAATGCCATTGGCTCAGCGGCCTACTTGCGCCTGATGGTCGACGTGCACAACGGCGATGCCGTCAACACCCTGCGCGCGTATAACGGATCTGGCGGAGCCATTGAGGCGGCTTACCCTGGACGCGTGGCAGAATCTCACCTGGCCCTTTTTGGCAGCCCCTTGCCCACGATGCTGGAACGGCGTTAAACTGCTCGTTCGCGCAAGAATACGCCAACGACAATGGTTCATCAAATGAGGTTTAATCCCCCCTTCGCCGATAACACAGATGAGTAGCCTTTGAACCCGCTATCACTGTGTCAATAAAAAATTGGGAGTAGGGCTCCGTGAGATGCTCAAAAAGTCGGCGACCGCCCCCCAATAAAACAGGAGCCAGAGAAATTTCCATCTCATCGATCGCCTCCAGATTAAGGTACTGCTGAATGACTTCTGCTCCCCCTGAAATTCTCACATCAAGCTCTCCAGCCGCCGCTTTAGCCTTTTGCAACGCTTCTTCGGGTCCTTCATTCACAAAATAAAAAGTGGTTCCGCCAGGACGAACCCAGGGCTCTCTTTTTTCGTGGGTGAGGACATAAACAGGGGTGGCAAAAGGTGCTTTTTCAGGCCAACTGACTTCTCCTTGATCAAACATACGCTTGCCCATAATATGGGCTCCCGCACGCTCAAAAGTATGACGAACCCAGTCATTCACAGGCCCCGTTTCTCCGCCCGGACCAAAATTAAGCTTATCGCGCATATATTGCTGTTCCAGGAGCCATGCCATCAGAGCCCCCCATTTTTCACCCCATTGCATGTGTTCAGGATCATGCATCACCATGCCTTCAGGTGCCATGTAACCATCAAGGCTCAGTGCAATATTCACAAATACCATGTGCATCAAATTCTCCTTTTTGCTCAGCGTCATCTATATCTCTCGACGAATGCCACAACAAAAAATCGACAGGTTCTGCTCTCTTTTTAGTTAAAGCATTTGCGCCAACTGGATATTGTTGCCACAGGTATCATCGAGTACCGCAATCTTGACAGGTCCCATGACTTTTGGCTCCATGCTGAATTCAACCCCCAGAGCCTTCAGGCGTTCATATTCCTGAGCCAGGTCTTCGACAGCAAAAGAAGTCAGGGGAATACCCGCCTCTTTTAAGGCTTTCTGGAATACCTGGGCAGGCTCAAAAGCCATGGGTTCCAGCAGCAGCTCGATGCCGTTTTGTTCGTGGGGCGAAACAACGGTCAGCCATTTGTGCTCGCCCATGGGCACCTCGGTTTTTTTAATAAAGCCCAGCTTCTCGGTGTAAAAGGCGAGGGCTTTGTCTTGATCGTCCACCATAACGCTGGTGACATGAATGCGAATACTCATGAAGGGTTTCCTTTGTGTTGTGATTGATGCCTTTAGCCTAACAAAACACCCACCCGGCTGCTTATTCAGGATTGCGATGATTGAGCCGTTGGTAAGCCCTGGGCGACAAACCGGTGCCCTGTTTAAAAACCTTTGAAAAGGTGGGCAGACTGGTATACCCCACATCCAGGCAGACCCGCGTGACGGATAACCCCGACTGCAACAGGACTTTGGCCTTTTGAATGCGCAGATCGCGCAGATAATGACGCGGGGTCACCCCATAGACCTTTTGAAACATGCGAATAAAGTGGTAGCGGGACATACAGGCCACGTTTGCCATTTCAGCCAGCGCAATCGGCCGGTCCAGGCTGGCTTCAAGAAAGGCTTTGGACTGGCGAATCAGCACATAGTGATGCGCATGCAAGGGCATCTGGGCAGACAATCGGTCGAGTTCTTGTTCGTAAAAGGTTTTTTTGCGCATCGGCCGTTCCATCGGTTTTTCTGCTTTCATTGTACTGCAGTGTATCGTTCAGACTTCCCCTTTCGCTTTGGGATTTGTTATACTCGGGCCAGTTTTAGCCAGGCAGGAGACATCGCCATGTTATTTGAACGCATTAAACAAGACCAATTGAGCGCACGCAAGAACCGGGACAGCGCCACCACCACTTCCCTTTCTACCTTGATCGGTGAATTGCAACGGAGCGGTGGCAAGGACTTTGACGATGCCCAGGTCATTGGCCTGATTAAAAAAAACGTTGAGAACCTGCGTGAGAATTTAAGGCTCGATCCCGAGAATGCCAACAATGCCCATATTCAACGTGAAATTGACCTGTTTGAAGCCTACTTACCCCGCCAGATGAGCGAAGACGAGCTGCGCGAAGCCATTCGCCAGTTGATTGCCGACGGGGCCACCAGCATCAAAGAACTCATGCCCGCCCTGCAAAACCATTACAAAGGCCAATACGACGGTCGCCTGGCCTCGGGTCTGGTGAAAGAAGAACTCGCCAAACTTTAGTGCAGAGGCCTAAAGTTTGATGGGGGTCTTGACCTTGCCTCGCTCAGCGTACCAGCGCAATTCATCCCGCAGGGTGTGTTCAATGGGCCGAAAGCTTGCCCCGAGTTCCTGTTGGGCCTTGTGCGAATTGAGATGGTGCTTTTCGAGCATCGTCCCGATGCCTTCTCGGGTCATGACCGTGGGCTTGCCCGAAACTTTAGCCCAGAACTCACTCAGGGTCGCCACCCCCATGATCACGGCGTTGGGAATCTTGCGGGTCGCGGTTTTGATACCTGCCACCTCGCCAACGGTGCGGCTGAGCTCTTGCAGAGAGAGATATTCTCCCCCCACAATATAGCGTTCACCGGATCTACCCTGTTTGACTGCTGCAATCATGGCCTGCGCCACATCACGGGCATCTACGGTGGATGTGCCACCATCAAAATAGCCGGGCATCTGCCCATTCACAAGATCCAGAATCACCTGACCACTGGCGGTGGGGGCGCTATCGTAAGGCCCCATCATCCAGCCCGGCAGAATCATGACCACGCGCAGGGCCGGGGCAGGTTGCTGCGCCAAAAAGTCATGTACCTCAGCTTCAGATTCCACCTTGCTTTTAAAATACAGGTTCTTGCGGGCGTAGGGATTGGGCGGGCTGCTTTCGTCCTGGATTTGCGGATCGATGGTGCCACTGCTGCTGGTGTGCACAAAACAGGCCACGCCCTGGGCCTCGGCAGCGTCAAGCAATTGGCGGGTGGCCTTTACATTCAAGCGCTTGAGGGTATCCCAGTGATTGCCCGGTTGAAAATACTCGCGAAAGTAAGCGGCGGTATGAAAGACCGCCTCACAACCTGCCAGAGCCGGCGCAAAAGCGGCCACATCCTCAAGGTCTCCGACCACCAACTCCAGCCCCGCGGGCAACGGGCTCCCAAAAACCGCCGTGGCCTTGGAAGCTGAACGCACCAGTGCTTTGACAGAGTGACCCGCATTCAGCAATTCAAAAACAAGATTAGAACCCAATAAACCCGTGCTTCCCGTAACAAAATAACGCATTCTTCATGCTCCTTTATACCCAATAAATTTGATTTTTAATTTATTATAGTACAAAAAATGACCAACAGTCATTTTTTATTGAAAAAAATTTGCTAGCGTGGATTTAGCATACGCAGGCTCAGCTCCAGACAGCTGGCAATCACGGCGTCTGCCGTCACTTTCAACTTGCGCTGAAAATACGGCCCCTTAACGTCGAGCACCTGCATCAAGCCATTGAGCTGCCCCCAGAGCACCAGCGCCGTGGGACCTATTTCTAAATCCTGCGCAATACTGCCGTCAGCCTGCCCCTTCTGCAACGCCAACATCAGCATCTCAAAGCATTTTTCACCGTGATAATGGGCCTCATCCGCATAGCGATCCTGGTCTAAGTGGGTGGTCTCCAGCGTAAAGCAGCGCAGCGTCATCTGGTAATAATCGGGGTATTCCATCGCAAAAGCGATATACGCCCGACCCAGCGCCTGAACCTGCAGCAAGCCATTGGCTTTAGGCTCAGCAATCAGGGCCTGCTCCATCATCTCGCGCATCTGTTTTTTGGCGCGCACGTTAATGGCCAAAAACAGGGCCTCTTTATTGCGAAAATACAGGTAAAGAGTGCCCTTACTCAGTTCCGTGGCGCGGGCCAGATCGTCCATGGTGACCACGTCAGCACCCTGTTTAAAAAAGATCTGCTCGGCGGTATCCAGAATATACTGGCGCCGTTGTTCTTTTTCCCGTAGCTTGCGTTCAGCGGTTCCCATGCCATGCCTGCTTCCCTTATTTCTGACCAGCGGTCATGCTTTATCATAACGGATTCCAGACGTTCTGTGTCAACATCGCGGTGTCAGCTCAACCCCGTACATATATTTAGGGGGTGTATTCATAAGCCCCCGATTCAGCATTGGTATTGCCAGTACCTGCAGCGCCAGGCCTATCATTGTTGATAATGTCTTGGGCTGGTCCCCCCGCAATGCCCGCGATTGTGTTCGCTGTCGCTAAGTTTTTAATACGCAGGCCATCGTCAGCGGTGCGCGGGATGCCATCAGCGCCGTTGGGGCTGGCTGAGTTCACGAATGGGTCATTGGCTACTGAAGTGCCCAAATTAAAATTACCTTGAGCGTTATCGATGGTTTGACCCGTTAATGTGCTGTTCCAGAACAAGACATTTTTTAGTATCGGAGAAGATGAAGCGTTATACATCCCGCCGCCGGAAAAACCAGCCACGTTATTCGAGAAAGTCACGTTGTTGAGCACGGGATTTGAGGATACAGTGTTATACATCCCGCCGCCATCATAAGTAGCCGAATTACCGGAGAAAGTCACGTTAGTCAGTATGGGAGAGCTAGAGATTTGATTATACATTCCGCCGCCTAAACCATTACTACTAGCCACGTTATTCGAGAAGGTCACGTTGTTGAGCACGGGATTTGAGGATGAAGCGTTATGCATCCCACCGCCATAGCCGCCCAAATAGGCCAAATTACCGGAGAAAGTCACGTTGCTCAGCGTGGGAGAGGATGAAAAAAGATTATACATTCCGCCGCCCAAATAGGCCGAATTATTGGAGAAGGTCACGTTGGTCAGCGTAGGAGAGGATGAAGCGTTATACATCCCGCCGCCGGAATCTTCTCCTTTAGCTCCCTGAACCGTAACCCCCTCTAAAATAGTGTTATTAGCACCTATTACAATAATCTTGGTGTTTTCATCGAGCGTCGAGCCCGGTGTCGTGTAATTGTCATTACCACTCAGATCGCCAGATAAGATGGTGACAAAATCCGTCAAACTGGCTGTACGAGCAGCGAGAGTGGTTTCTGTACCGGCAAAGCCACCATAGATATTGACATTGCTCTTGAGCTGAAACGAAACATCTCGGTTACTGGCGTGGGGTGTATATGTACCCGCAGCCATCCAGATCTCATCGCCAGACCTGGCCGCTGCTAACGCGCTCTGCAAGCTGGTATAGGCATTGTCCCAGGTCGTTCCGGTGTTCGCGCCACCGGCATCATCGTTGACATAAATGCGACGAAACACATTAAAACCAGCACTATTGGCACTGGCTCCATTGACCACCGTGATGGGGCCATCGGTAGCTCCTGCGGGCACGGTGGCCGTAATCTGGGTATTGCTATCAACCGTATAGCTGGCGGCAGTGCCATTAAAGTTAACCGCTGTGGTGCCGGTAAAGCCGGTGCCTGTGATCACGACGCTGACGCCAGCCTCCCCACTGCTGGGCGAGATTCCTGAGACATTGAGTACAGGGGCCGCGGTAATCGTGAGGTTAGTGGTGCCGCCTTCGGTCAGACTAATCGAGCCAGCGGGGGATACCGTGTAAGTGTAATTGATGGCAGAACTGCCAAAAGCAGAGGCAATGACTTTGAGGCCGGTTCCGGGGGTCGCATTTGTGATCGTACTATTGCCGTTGCCCAGATTCGTCTGCACCGCTGAGGCCGCGTCCGTGATCTGTACCTGCACCTTATCAGCGCCATTGAGCCCCGATACATTCAGGTTCACCGTAGCACCGTTGAGACGGTAGTCGCTTTCGGCCAGGCCAATCGGGTTGGTCGCCACCAAATCCGTGGCCAGCAAAGCAGTATTGACCAGCGTGGGGTGCACATCGGCATAGGTCAAATTGGGGGCGGTGCCGCTGACCCCGGTAATGCGTTCAGCCAAACTGTGTAAACCCGTCAAATTGATGGCGCGGGCACGGGTCTCATGACCGTTCTGCAAGAGGCCTTTGATGGCTTTGGCGGCTACCGTGGTCTGAAAATTGAGGGTGCCATTCACCGGACTGCTGCTGGTGCTGTGCTCAAGCACTGTGGCCAGGTCTGCTTGCACAATATTGGTGAGCCCATTTTTGGCCTGCACTTCTACCAGCAATAATTCATCGGGCACAAGATTGTCAAAGGTCAGGTTAATCGTGCCACCAGTGTAAGCCACCGTGCCATTCACATCCGCTCCATTGGCGGTATAGCTTTTGCCATGGGAGTCCGTCACGGTGGCCTGCAAACGGGTCGCCGTGCTCAGATCCAGCAATTGGGTTTGAAAGTCTGCTTCACTGGATTTAGGGTACAGCTCCAGACTCAACGTCAACTGGTCTCCTTGCAGGCGAACCTGGCCCTGGGCATTGGTTTTTTTAATGGCGGGATAGTTGGGCCGGGTAAGGTCATCGCTCTGCGTCTGGTTCAGGCGCAGAGATCTGGCCTCAGTTCGAGGCAAGGTATTGGGAGGCGGTGACTGTTGGCAGGCGATCAGGGCCATACTCAGGCTCAGCGCAATCGGAATGCGTTTCATAAGGGTGTTCAGCTTTCTTCAGGTTCTTGGAGGCATTGCTTTGGCAAGCCAGCTCAGGGCAGATACTCATACGCTCCCGGTTCAGGATTGCCCACGCGGGCATTGCCCACAAGATCCGTGGTAAGAACCCCTGTCGCACTGACCCCCTGGTTAATCAGCGTGGTGGCGCTGGACTTAAGGCGCAGACCGTCATCGGCGGTGAACCAAAGATTATCGGGACCATCGAGATCGGCGCTATTGACAAAGGGATCAGGCGTAGTGACGCTGAAATTGCCCTGGGCGCTACTCACGGTGACATTGCGATTGTTTTGGTTATAAAACAGGCAATTCGTGGGCGAAACGGTGGAGGTATTATCGCTCCAGATGCCATCGGATTGGGTAGAAGCAATAGCGGTATTGTGGATAAAACTCACATTATAGAGATTGATCTGAGAAGTCGATCCGCCGCTGAGCAGGCCACCGGCAGCGCTGTTAGAGGAATTATTGGCAAAGACCACATTGCGCAGCGTGGGTGTAGCATTCCAGGTCGACAGGCCTCCCCCCGAGTCGTCGGTATGATTGCGATAAAAAATAACGTTTTCATAAATCGGGGAGCCTCCATCGCTAAAGCTACCCGACCGATTATTCATTTGAAACACCGTGTTTCTGATGGTCGGCGAGGTACTGTAAGCGCTCAGCCCAGCGCCGAGCGCGCCCATAACCTGAACCCCGTCGATCACGGCGTTATCGGCGCCTAGCACCACATTACGGCTATTGGGGTGAACAAAATTGATCGGGCTAACCGAATAATCGTCATCACCTGCCAGGTCACCACTTAAGACCACCACATGCTGGGCAAAATCCCGTTGGCTGCGAGCGCTTTCAGAGCCACTAAAGCCGCCATAGAGCGCGACATTTGCTTTGAGCTGAAAGGACACGTTGAAATCACTGGCATGGGGCGTATAGGTGCCCTCAGCGATCCAGATTTCGGTTTTACTGACGCCATCGGCGGCGGCCAGGGCCGATTGCAGACTGGTGAAAGCATTGGCCCAGGAGCTTCCGTTATTGGCTCCACTGGCGTCTTTATCCACCACCAGCACATGGGCAGGCAAAGGCGAGGGAACGAACTCATAAGCACCGGGCTCGGGGTTGCCATTGCGCGCGGTGCCCAGAATATCTGTGGTGGGAACGCCCGCACCGCTGACGCCCTGGTTGATCACCGTGCTGGCACTGGCATTAAGGCGCAGGCCATCGTCCGCCGTGCGCGGAATGCCGTCGGCACCATTGGGGTTAGCGCTATTAACAAAGGGGTCACTGGCGGCTTCAATCACGCCATTGGGGGCATCCAGATTGATATAGGTTCGAGAACTGTTCCAAAACAAGACATTTTTTAGCGTGAAGGCAGGATTCGTAACTGAGCTAAAGAAGCCACCATCGGTGGGGGCCGTGTTGTTCGAAAAGGTGACATTGTTCAGGACAAAGCCATCCGGAATCAATCCGGTATAAATGCCTCCGCCCCTGTTCGTGGCCGAATTATTCGCAAACGTAACATTGTTCAGAGTGGCTTCGACATACGAATAATTGTACATCCCGCCACCATCGGTGGCGGAATTATTGATAAAGCTCACCCGGTTCAATACGAGGACGCTTGAAAATTGATTGGCCATTCCTCCGCCGCTGGGCGCGGAGTTGTTCACAAAGGTGACGTCGGTTAATGTGGGGCGCACAGTGCTCGTTAAATTGCTCATTCCGCCGCCAACAATACTGGCTGAATTATTGGAGAAGACCACCTGATTCAAGACCGGGGATGACGAGTTATTATTGGACATGCCTCCCCCATAACTTGACGTGTTGTTTGAAAAAACGACATTGTTCAAGACCGGAGATGACGAGTTATCATTGGATAAGGCCCCGCCAAAATTTAAAGCTTTGTTGTTTATAAAAGTGAGATTCGTCAAGATGGGAGAAGCACTCACATTGGTCATGCCCGCCCCTTTGTCATCTGGCGATGGTCCAGGAACATTGGCATTTCCCCCTTCAATGGTGAATCCATCGAGGGTGGCGTTATCGGCCCCTTTGGTAACGTGGTAGCTGTTTTCATCCAGACTTGTGCCCGGGGTGGTGTAATTGTCATTGCCCGCTAAATCTCCGCTCAGGATCGACACATGATCGTCCAGGTCTGCGGTACGCGCTGCCAGGCTATTCTCAGTACCCGCAAAGCCACCATAAATACTGACGTTTTCTTTGAGCTGAAATGAAGCACTGCGATCACTGGCATGGGGCGTATACGTCCCGGCCGCCACCCAAATCTCGTCTTCGGCCTGAGCAACGGACAGCGCATTTTGTAGGCTGGTATAGGCATTGGCCCAGCTGGTGCCGTTATTGCTGCCGCTGGCATTGGCCTTAACATGGATGCGGCGATAGAGAAGATCAAAGCTATTGGCGCTGTTGACGGTACCACCGTTGGTCACACTGACCACACCATCGAGGGCCGCAGGGGGTACAATGGCCGTGATCTCTGTGTTGCTCTGAACAATAAAATTGGCATTGGCCCCGCCGATGGTCACGGCGGTCGCGCCGGTGAAACCACTGCCCGTGATCACAAGCGTGGTGCCCGCCGGTCCCGCCGCAGGCGAAAAGTTGCTGATGCTCAGGGCTGGCGCAGCAGTCACCGTGACATTGACGCTGCCCCCTTCGGTGGGGTTAATCGTGGCGGGACTCACGCTGTAGGTATAACTCTGCGCCGGGCTGCCGAAGGCGCTGGCCGTGATGTGTAGCGGCCCGCCTGGAGTCACGCTGGTCACCTGACGGGTGCCGTTGCCCAGATTCGTCTGCACCGCTGAGGCCGCGTCCGTGATCTGTACCTGCACCTTGTCAGCGCCATTGAGACCACTGACGTTCAGGTTGACCGTGGCACCGTTGAGACGGTAATCGCTTTCGGTCAGGCCAAGCGGATTGGTGGCCACCAAATCCGTGGCCAGCAAGGCAGTATTGACCAGCGTGGGGTGCACATCGGCATAGGTCAAATTGGGAGCCGTGCCACTGACCCCGGTAATGCGTTCAGCCAAACTGTGTAAACCCGTCAAATTGATGGCGCGGGCCCGGGTTTGCTGACCGTTCTGTAAGAGGCCTTTGATGGCTTTGGCAGCCACCGTGGTCTGAAAGTTAATGCTGGTGTTCACGGGACTGGCGCTGGTGCTGTGCGCAAGCACTGTGGCCAGGTCTGCTTGCACAATATTGGTGAGCCCATTTTTGGCCTGCACTTCTACCAGCAATAATTCATCGGGCACAAGATTGTCAAAGGTCAGGTTAATCGTGCCGCCAGTGTAAGCCACCGTGCCATTCACGTCCGCTCCATTGGCGGTATAGCTTTTGCCATGGGAGTCCGTCACGGTAGCCTGCAAACGGGTCGCCGTGCTCAGATCCAGCAATTGGGTTTGAAAGTCTGCTTCACTGGATTTGGGGTACAGCTCCAGACTCAGCGTCAGCTGGCCTTCTTGCAGGCGAACCTGGCCGTGGGCGGTGTGTTTTTCAAGGGCAGGATAACTCACGCGGGGTGTGTCGCGCTGGGTACTGACCACAGGCAGGCTCTGTGCCGTGTTCAGGGTAGCCGTGAGCTGAGAAGCTGTGGGTTGCACGGCCTGGGGTTGGCAAGCCGCCAAAAGACACACAGCCAGCATAAAGGGGGGGGAATGTTTCATGAATCTGTCTCCAGCGAAGTGTTCAAGCGTTTATCTCACAGCCTAGCCAGCGCTCAAGTCAAGCTCAAGAGAAACTGAACAATGACCCCATAAAAAGTGAATTTACGACAATGAGTAGACAATTGAAGCAAAGAGAAACCCCGTGACTATAGCGAGGGGAGATGAAGCAGATAGCCCTGCCCATAATGGCTGTCGATCTGCAGCGCAGTGTCGGCCAATTTGCGACGCAAGCCCAACACCAAATTATCCAATTGCCGAGATTTAACGTTCTCTTGCTGGGGCCAGAGCAGGGCGTATAGGCGGGCCCGCTCTACAATTTGATTGGGATGACGGCAAAAATAATGCAGCAAGGCAAATTCCCGCTTGTTCAGCTTGATCGACGTATCCTTCACCCGCAGGCATTGCTGATTGAGATCCAGCACAAAATCTCCCTGTGCCCATTGACCTGGAGATGGCACATAGGCCTGATGCTGCATGACGCGCTTCACCTGACGTATCAGGGCACGGGCTGTCATCTGCAATTGATCCGCTTGAATGGGTTTTGCAAAATAAGCGTCGGCTCCGGCTTGCAACCATTCCAGGTGTGAAGATAAATCTTGCTCAGCATCAATCACCAATAAACTGGCCAGGGGTGCCAATTGATGCAGCGAGCGCAAATAACCGGGGCGCGTGTCTGCATGCACCGAAATGATCACCAAAACGGCCTGGTACAGGTACCCTTTGAGCGCTTTGCGCAAGGCCAAATAGCCCTCGACCCTTTGAACCTGGCATTCCGCATCTTCAAAAACGCTTTGCCAATACGCCGCCTGAATACTGCTCTGTTCCCAAATCAATACGGTGGTCTGCTTCATAACTTAAGCTCGAAATAGATCTGGGTATCGCCTTTGCGGCCCTTTTGTGCCACCAGGGTCGAGCCCAAAATACGCAAGAGATCCTGACAAATGTGCAGGCCCAGACCCCGTTGACGCGGTGACAGCAATTCTTCAACCTGGCCTTCGTTGAGCTGCTCACCGCTGTCTTTGATCATGAGCCGCAATCGCTGGTCATCAAGCAGACTGATTTCGAGCTTGACCTGGCCCGCACTATACCTGAGGGCATTATCTATCAATTGCCACAAGACCCGTTGCAGCAAATCGGGATCAGAATGCAAAAACAGATCTTTGCCCCCCCGAATCAAGAGGCGCCCCGCCCGATCTGGAAAACGGGCCTCCATGCTCTTGAGCAATTGCTTTAACTCAAAGCGTTGAAACTGAATATGATGCAAAGCAAAGCGAAAGCGCGCCCACTCCATGCACTGGTAAAACTGACGACTCAAATCCTCATTGACACGGCTGGCTTCACATTGTTCCGGGCTGGGCTCCGCGTGCGCTGCGATCAGGCGGTGCAATTGCCCCATATGGTCAAGGCCAGCCCCCATTTTGCGCGACATAAATTGAATAAACTCCGTCTGACTGGTGGCGTACAGGTCTAACACGCGGCGATGGGCGTAAAGCTGTAGACTGTTATTGAGCCGGGTATTGAGTTCCACATCGTTCAGGGGTTTGCGCAAATAATCATCTACCCCTGCATCAAAGGCGGCGCGCAAATCCGCCGGGGATAGCATCAGCCCCGTACAAATAAGCAAAGGCCCTGCAAAACCGGCCTGACGCAAATCCCGGATCAAATCCAGGCCAGAGCGCCCCGGCAATTGCCAGTCCGTGATCACCGCATCCACCCATTCCTGATTAAGAATGTCTTGCGCCTGTTCAGAGCTGCGCGCCTGATAAACCGAACCTTCGCGTTGAGATAACCAATCCACCATTTGCGCCAATTGCTGGCGGTCATCTTCAACGATGAGCAGGCGGGGAGCCTTGATCAATGAGTTTTCGATAGTCTGTTTCATTTACATCCTCAATACTTACTTTTAGGGCCGCTAACCAGGCCTGAATCTGTGGGTCTTCAAACTGCGCCAGGTCCTGCAGGATCGGCTTTAACTCAGAAATATGATAACTTTTCAAGGCCTGCAGGCGCTTTACATAGGGCTGCAAGGCTCGCAGTTGCTGGTTCTCAAACGCAAAGTACTGGGCAGACAGCACCGGGCTCAAGGGCAAAGTCAGGCGCACCCGTGCACCGCCCTGTGGCCCTGACAAAAGCTGAATGTCGCCCCCATGGGCCAGGACCACCTGCTGGCAAAAATAAAGACCCAGTCCACTGGAGCGCGGCACATCCCCCTGTGCAAAGCTCTGGTATTTTTCAAGGGCATGCTGGCGTACCGCTTCGGGAATACCCGGGCCATCGTCAATAATCTCCAGAATAAACTGCGCTCCCGAGGCATGGCCCGTAACCCGCACTTCGCTGCCACGCGGGGAATGCTTGAGGGCGTTATCTAAAATATTTTGCAACACCCTTTCTAGCAAAAGGCCATCAACGTTCAGCCAAACATCTGTGGGCAATAAATTTGTCAATTGAATCTTTTGATTTAGCGCCCAGCTTTGCAACACCTGAAACACTCGGTTCACCAGCGTATTGAGATTGTGCCGGTCAGGCTGTAAAGGCAAGTCGGCCTGCTCGTTTTTATTGAGGCGCACAATCTGTTCCAAAAGGTTTTTGACCCGCTGACTGGCCTGTTGATGAGAGTTGTCCTCAGGCAACTCCAGCAAAACATTGAGCGGCGTTTTAATATCATGCACGAGCATCTCAACCATTTCCTCTTTAAAATTGAGCAATTGATTGAGTTGCTCATTCTTTTGGTTCACTTCCTGGGTTCGTGCTTCCACCAGGCTTTCTAAGCCCTGGTTGATGGCAGAAAGCTCCTGCTGAAACTGCAAGGCTTGACGGTAATTGTTTTGCAGACGCCAGGCCAAAAAACCCGATTGGGTCAAACAAAAGGCCAGAACCCCAAAGCGGGCATAATAGCCGGTTTCTATCCAGCCCAGGGCATTAAAGATATCGTTGAGGGTCACCAACGAAAAAAGCAGCGAACTGTACACATAAAAATGCAGTTTTCTGTGGGTGCTCAGACGAATCACCAGATAAAAATTGTACAGAAAGGCACCCATCGCCATTAAAAACCACACATTGATCAAAGACGTATGCCAGCGGGCGGGCAGCACCACGGTCAAGGCCAACAGCCCACACAACAGACTCACCCCTCTGAGCATGCGTCGCGAAAAATACTCCGGCGCCAGCGCGTGACCGTACCAA
This sequence comes from Candidatus Sericytochromatia bacterium, assembly GCA_964229355.1. Classification (GTDB taxonomy): domain Bacteria; phylum Cyanobacteriota; class Sericytochromatia; order UBA7694; family UBA7694; genus CAXRDE01. The sequence continues at coordinate 35,031 of CAXRDE010000006.1, forward strand.
AGCACACAAGGAATGATGCTATAAAGCCCCAGACGCACGCCTTTAATGCTCCACTCCAGGGGAATATCACCCACCAGATGCTCCAAATTGTGCAACGCAAAAAACTCCATGTATACACTGGCCGACAGACAAATCAAACAGAACCAAAAGGTGGCCTTGTCCTGACGATAAAACACAAACAAGACCAGATGAAAAAAGCAAAGAAAAACAAAAATACCAAAGATCACATTGAAATTGATGCTGCGGCGATAAGCCAATTGCGTGATGACCGCAGAACGCCCCAACCAGAGCGGACGCACCAGCCCGCCCCATTGCAATTTAAAATTGGACACCACCACCCTGATTTCGATGTCTTGCTGGGTGACTTCAAAGGGAATAAAATGAGGTACCCGTGACTCGCTCCCCACATAAGCACCGTTATAGCCTACAAGGACATCGTTGGCATAGATGCGCAAGGTGCTGCCCGCAAACATTTCCATATAAAATTGCAAATTTTTGCCCCGCATGGTTTCGGGCACCATGACCGTGCGGCGGTAAGTGGCCGTGCCAAAGACCGGCAAACGACTCTGATACAAACGTTCCCAGGCGCCGGGCACCTCAATTTGGGTTTGTAGCCCCCGCGGTCCCTGAAAGTCCCAGTTCCCCTCTAAAGCGAAGCCCGACTCCAATTGCCGCTCGGTTAAACGCAGAGGGGCGACGGTTTGTGCCTGCGCTTGCACCCCCGCCATCAACAGCAGCACCGCACACATCAATACCGCCCCATAAAAATGGCGCACTTCAGCTTCCCCCTGCGCGCAGGCAACACAACGCCAAAATTCGCTGTCTCGTCCTGTCATCCCATGGAAGATACTTCTGGATACGCATACACAAAAAATTTACTCGCTTAGTTTTCAACCGTTAAGGTATCACTAAACTAACATAAATACCCGTACATCTGTAGAAAAACATCGCAAAAAAGGCCGTGCCATTACTGTCGTAACTGCCGAGACACAAAGGCATTCACCTCTCGCGCAAGCTCACGATCCTCTGGCGTCTTGCCCATAAAACCGCCGTGGGGCATGGCTTCGAACACGTGTAATTCCGCTGCGACCCCTGCTGCCCGCAAGGCACGATGCATCCGCGCCGTATTTGACAAGAACAGATCGCGCGTTCCACATTGCAGCAAGGTGGGGGGGAAGCCCTTAAGATCGCCAAATAAGGGCGACAGATACGGGTGCGCCAGATCGGCTCCGGCAGCATACAGCAAATTGTTCTGCATCAGGGAACCGGGCAGCATAACATCCACCAGCCGATTCACCGCAAAGCTATCGCCGGATTCGGTTAAATCCACCTCTGGCGATAATAGTACCAGTCCTGCGGGCATGGGCAACCCCTCATCACGCGCGCGCAACAAAGTGGCAGCCGCCAGATTGCCGCCGGCTGAGCGGCCGCAGATCACGGTATTCTCGGCGCCATGACGTTTTATCACATAAGCGTAAGTGGCCAGACAGTCATCCAGCGCCGCAGGATAAGGAAAATCAGGGGGCATACGGTAATCAACGCCATAACAGGGCACGCCGTGCTGGTCAGCCCGCGACCGCGCAGCATTGCGGCAGGCTTTTCCACCCCCGACAACCAGTGCACCGCCATGCAGATCGATCACGGCCCCAGCGCCTTTGACGGGTACTGCAGGCGTCGCAAGGTAGACCGTGGCATCGCCGATGCTTAAGGTTTCAGCCGTGGCCTGTAACGAAGATTCCATCGCCTCAGCAATGGCTTCATACTGGTTATTGACGGCCTGCTGGAGCTGATGCCAGGCCCCGAAGTCATCGGCATCTGGCATGGTGTGCAGGGCATTGACGGGGAAACCCTCCGCATTGACCAGACTGCGTAGCACCGCCTGGGCCTCTGGACTTATGGAGTCTGGAACAGGAATGATTCTGGAGTCGAGTTTTAAATTATGATTGTCATTTGCCATGTGTATTTCACCTCATCAACCTTGACGCATCTGAGCCTATTCTAGCAAAGTTAGATGCCACCCCTTGGAAGCATTTTCCGTCATCATCTGACGATGCCTTCACCTCGCATGTAGAGATGCGTTGCGCAAAACATCGGGCTGAAATCCTACGGCTCAACTTGCCTTTGCAAGCGTCGCAAGCGTGACACAAGCCCAAACGCACGAAAACTCCGATTCAGCTCAAAATTAGTGTGTCCTTTGGCTTCCTGAGGTTTTCATTTTTTGTTACTGAGGCTCTCCATTTCAGGAGCTCTATACACTTGGCGTTTCATACGCCACGAGCGCTTATCTAAC
>CAXRDE010000007.1:0-8777 GCA_964229355.1 Candidatus Sericytochromatia bacterium
TTTGCGGGGGTGGTATCCACAGTGGGTGCCGCATCAGCAGCAGCGACTTCAGGGGCTGCGGGCGGAGCGGCGGGCGTCGCAGTCTGTTCAGGAGACGCTGCGACCGAAACGGCGGCAGGGGCTTCGGTGTCAGCGGCTGGCATGGCAGGCGCCTCAGGGGCTGTGGTATCCACCGCAGGGGCCTGGGCAGGAACTTGTGCAGGAGCGGGCTCTGCAGTAGGCTCGGGGGTAGGTTCTTCTTCCACAACAGCCGGTGTTTCGGTTTCAGCCGCTGGTGTGGCAGGTTCTTCTACCAGCTCGGGATGCGCTTGCACTGGCGCCGTCTGGGTGGGAGCAGGTTCTTCTTCCGCAAACAGGTCCACGGTAGGTGCCGCGCTACCGCCAGGCACTTCAGCCACGGCATTTTCTTCAGTGGGCACTTCATCAGGGCCTTGCACCTCAGGTTGGGGTGTTTCAGCCACCGGGGCGGCCGCAGGAGCCAGACCTCGCAATTGCAATTGCATGCCGGGATGAATCAAGTCTGGGTTACTCCCAATAACCGCTTTGTTATCGGCATAAATATCTTTCCACTTCATACCATCGCCGTATTTCTCTTTGGCAATATTCCACAGCGAGTCTCCTGACTTGACGGTATAAGACTCGCTCTGCGGACGTGCCTGAGGGCGCGTGGCGGGAATAGGTGGGGTGGCTGCACTGTGGCCGGTTTGTACACTGCTCATGATTTATGCCTTTTTTAAAAAATTCATTGCTTTCATTATAGGGGAGGGTCTACAGAACTTGTGTTTTACACCTCGCCTTAAAAAGACAGGGTCACGTCCTGCGGGTAGGTGATACGGTACGTCATGCGCACGGTTTTTTTCTCCCAGGGCCTGGCCTGAAAATTCCAAATCCGCAGTTTTTCTTCGGTGACCTGTGAAGGGACTGGCTCGCCCTGTACCCATTCCACTTTCACCTCTGGGTGTGGACTGCTGGCCTGGGGTTCAAGCAAGCGAATATCCACAGCGTCTTTTTTATAGTTGGTCACTTCGGCCTGATAGACCACAATCAACTCTTTTTTATCGGTGAGCACGCCCGCACGCCCCTCGCGACGCTCAAGTTCAGTCCACTTCACCTGAATATTGCGGTCCACGCCAAAATCAAGCCGGGCCTCCTGACCGGTCCGAATCAAGTCCAGAGCCTGCACCCCGGTAAAGCTATCGCCCACATACGTGCGCATTTTGCCCGGCAGCAGTGGCAGACCCGAGCTATTGGTCAGATTAACCTCTAAAAAAGCCAACGGAGATTGCCGGGGGATAATTTTATAGGTGGTGCTGGCCTTTATTTCTCGCGTGGCCAGGGTCACCTGACGGGGCACGTGGCTACTGACCAGCGTTTGTTGACCGGGCAAGGTAAAGTCCAGAGCAATGCCATGATCAGAAATTTGCGCAGGCACTTCAGCCACAGGCTCTGCCTCTGACATCGCATCTTCCACCATGGGTGCAGGCATGACATTGCTGAACTGGCGACGGGCAGGACTGGGCAGGTTGTTCACCGCACGGGGGTCATAAGCATTCACCTGCCAGCTTTGGGGCTGAGGTGCGATCTGGTTGAGTTGTGGCGTGGCCGTGGACAATTTCAATTGCACCGTATCCCAGCTTTCACCGGACTGTTGATAAATTTCGCCACCATAGCGCAAATGCAAGGCCTTGTCTTTGAGCTGCGCTTCGTACACCGGTGTCCACTGCACTCCCGAAATCAAATAGCTTAACTCCAGGCGCACACGACCGGGTTTGGCAAAAGACATTTGTACATCCACACTCTGGGTTTCAGGATGATGTTGCCGGTGGTAAGCCAGGTGTTGACGCAGTCGCTGTATCTCTTGTTGTAAGGGCTTTTTTAACTGCTCAACACTGTCTTGAGACGTTAACAAATCCCGTTGATTTTTCAAGGTGAACTGTAGGGCTTCTTCCCACCTTTTCACCGAAAGCTCTTCCGCAGCAGGGTTTTTAGGGGGAGCTTGCAAACGCTGCATAAACAGCTTTAAAAAAGCGGCCTGGATTTCATTGAGTTCTTCACGGGTGGTGAGCGCATCCAGCTGTTTTTCAAGGGCCTTAAGCTGTTCCATTAACTGTGCCTCAGCCTTGTCGGGCACAGGCTTTTCAAAGGGTTGGGGGGTTACCCGCTGAAAATGCTGAAGGACCACATCACTGGAGCCATAAGCCTGAAGGTTGAGAGAGTCTGGGTTGAGGCGCAAGGGCAGACCGTTAATCCGAAAATGATGGGTGCCAGCCTGTTCCACGGTCAGTATGACCTGGCGCTTTACCAAAGCAAGGCCCTGATAAGCCGTCGCTTCCTGGGTTTGACTGGTCAAAGTGTAATGGGCGGCCTGCACACTGAGCACAGGCAAGGTAAAGCATGACACCACGAGGCTGCACAAAAGGCGTTTCATAACATCTTCTCCGTAAAAAGGTTTATTTCAGATCATCCACGGCATCCTGGAAGCGTTCCACCGCTGCGGTCAGCGCTTCGTAATTCATCGCCAAAGCCTGCGTGTCTAGCCCCTGTGCTTCGGCCTCATCAATCAAATCCGCCAAACGATCACATTCATCCAAAAACTCCTCTAAGCGCGCTTCTAAAGCATCGGCCTGTTCCGGCACAAACGTCGACTGCTTGAGTGCCCCTCGCACGTCCAACTGGGCATCCAGAATATCGTCATGAATTTGGCACATGTGTGCAGAGTCGCGACAGAGTTTATCCAGCTTTTCAATACGCCGCTCCAGCACCTGCACCGAGCGTTGCAAACCATTCACGTTGTGCGTGCGCTCTAAATCATGAATGTCTTCCTGAATCGCCTCCAACTGCTCCTCCCAGCCCTGCACCTGCGCCCGAGCGGCCTTGAGCTGTTTACGATCTAAAATCAGCTCAGTGGGCAGCTTCGAGGCCTCATAACTCAACAGGGTCAACTTTTCACGCAACGCCCGGGGGCGATCCTCCTCATCAGGGTTTACATGGTCAGGAGACTCAGGGCGATCCAGCGTCAAAATACGAAAACCTGATTCTGCCTGCATTGATGGGTTCGCTTGCGAAACAGGAGCCGCAAAAGCCTGCGGATTTTGAATATATTGCAGTAGTTTTCGAGTATCTTCATGGTTGGGCTCAATGCGCTGCGCTTGCTGAAGGTAACGCACGGCCTGAGCCTGCTGCCCCAGTAACAACAAGAGGTATGCCAGCCCGACATAAGGTTCTGCTTTGCCTCGCGCCATCTGAATCGCCTTCAAAAACTGCTGACTGGCCTGCTTTAAAGCATTTTTATCGCGAAAGCCTGAAGCCTGCGCCTCTGCCAGGGCTTTTAATCCTTCCTGATAGGCCTCGTCACTTTTTTCATGACGCTGAGAGGCCAGCTGGGAGCTTTGTTGACGCAATGCGTGAAGTAAAGATAAATCCATTAAATAAGCTGAGGTCCTAATTTTTTGATGAGCTGGTGATGCACAGCATAGTCCGGGCAAAACTGGTGCACCAGTTGCCAGAAAGCCGGGCCGTGGTTCAGATATCTTAAATGGGCCAGCTCATGAATTAAAATCGAATCAATAGCGGCCCGTGGCAACTGCATGGCTCGCACATTGAGGTTAATATTCCCCCGAGCGGAACATGAGCCCCAGCGGCTCTTTAAATATTTTAGACGGACTTGCTGGGGGCGCACATTCATCTGTGCACTCCAATGCCCCAGGCGATCGGGCAAATAGTGCTGCGCTTGCTGAGCATAAAAACCTTTCATGGCCCGTAAAACAGCGTCCCGTTCCATGGCAACCGGCAGCATAAAATGATCGGCGTGATGTTGGAAATGTTCACAGGCTTCGGTATACACCAGCGGCAAAGCAACTCCCAGGTATAAGGCCTGCCGTGGACATAACCGAGCCTGAGCGTACTGTTGAGACAGTGTTTCTTCAATCCAGGCCGTGTTTTCTTGCAACATATGGTGCAAACGCTTACGGGGCACGCCAGGACTTTTAATTAAGATATGATCAGGACGCACGTGGAGATGAATCCGCTTGTAACGGCGATGAACTTCATGCTGAACGGGAATAGGTTCGCCCCGATAGGAAAAAGCCAGGGCCTTCAACGCTCAGAATAATCTCCGTTTTGATTTTTTTTATCCATGGCTTCACGAATGGCCGTATGGTTACTTTTCTGCATATTGAGATCTTGACGAATAATAACCTTGGCTTTTTTGGCCACGGTGTTCACCATTTGGTAGCGGTTGTTTGCGGTAGACTCTGAGCTCATACGTAATCTCCTGGGTTATAACTTAAGGCGTTCAGCCTGAATAATACTTTTCAACTGTTGCACGGCAAGGGAAAGGTCATCATTGATCAAACAATAGTCATATTCAGAAAAATAGCCAAGTTCTTCTTGGACGCGGTTCAGGCGCTGTTGAATCACGGCTTCATCTTCTGTTTGGCGGTTGCGCAAGCGCTCCTCAAGGACCGCCCCGCTGGGAGGCAATACAAAAATACCTCGCGCATGCTCTGGCATTTTTGCGCGCACCTGCGCGCCCCCCTGCACTTCAATTTCTAGAATCACATCTTGTCCCTGGGTCAAAGCCTCCTGTACAAAATGAATGGGTGTTCCGTAGTAATTGCCATTGTATTGCGCATACTCTAAAAAGGCATCTTCTTGAATCAGCGCTTCAAAAGCTTCTCGGGTACGAAAGAAATAGTTGCGTCCTTCCACTTCGCCAGGTCGGGGCGAACGGGTGGTCATTGAAACCGAAAGCACCACCTGCTCCAGCTGAGCAAGCACAGCTTTCACCAGGGTGCCCTTGCCAACGCCTGAGGGGCCTGAGATCACCCACAACTTCCCGGTGCCGGGTTGTCGTGTGCGAGTAATATACGTGTCAATATTTAAATCCATGGTGACTAACCTGTTACAATTATACTATAATCCCGTCGGTGCGAACGTTTCTGGAGCGGATTGCAAAAAAGCCTGACGGATCGTCTCAAGACGCTTGCGGTTGACCCCCATATCCGAATAGCCCATTTCTGCAGCAGAACGCATATGAATGATCTTTTGACGGGGCGGAAAATAAAACTCCACGTTGTCTTCAAAACGAAAAATGCGACTGCGAAACGTGTAATGCCAATAACGGCTTTCTTTTTTAATTAACTGTTGTCGCGGCAAACCTTGAATAATCTGGCCCAGGCGAGCCTGGGCCTGCTCCAGGCTCCCGGTATAGCTTAAAGGGGCCACATAGTGCACCTCATCTTTAATGCTGGCCATGGTGGATACGCAATTGGGACTTTGCGGACAATGCTGAAAGCTGTGGCCAATCATTCCCGTGTTTTGACTCATAGGTTCTCCTTGCGGTGGGGTACAGGCGCTTACGCCAAGTAGCACCCATAAAAAAACTGCTAGCGGCATGAGAGCAGTCTAGCAGTTTTCAGCAGGAATCGGTGAGGTTACTTTAGGGCTGATCTGGCTGTTGTGCCCGATACATGCGCTGGAAGTCCAGACTCATTAAAAAGGCTGAAACAATAGCAAAAATCGAAACCCCGGCCAGGGTAGCAAACACCTGTGCCCAACCCAAATGCTGGGACATAATCCCCGCCCCCCAGGCCGCTAGCGCGCCACCCAGATAACCCATGCCATCAATTAAACCGGTACAGCTACCTGCTCCACGGGCACCCGCAATATCAAGGGTTAAGCAGCCACTGGACATGGAGTAGGGGCCCAACAAGAAAAAGCCACACAGCCCCACCAGAATCACCACCCAATTGTGATAAGTCGCTCCGGCATTGGCCAAATACGCCACGCCCGCCAGCGATAAGAACAAACCCAGGAGCATAATCCACATGGCGCGGGCGCGATCGCCATTGGTGGCGTATTTGTCGGTATACCACCCCAGCAACACAGTGCCCAGGCAACCCAAGAACGGAAAAATTGCCGATTTCAAAATAGCGTTGGTGGAGCCCATGCCAATATCCACCAAAAACTTGGGAGTCCAGAAGAAAAAAATGGAACGCAGAAAGGTCGTCACAAAAGAAAACACGAGTAAATTGCGGAAAACCCGCATTTGCAGCAAGGTCCAAATAATATTCCAAACACTGAGTTTTTCGCCAGCGTCTTCACGGGCTTCAAAATTAGCCAGCGACTGTTTACCGGCTTCACTTTTACCAAAACGCACGCCAGGAATGACGTCAGAGGGGGTAGCTTTGGAAGCAAAATAAGACCAGACCCATACTCCACATACCAAAATAGCCGGATAAATAAAGAGTTTATCCCAGGTGTAACCCAGTCCCACCAGCGCCCCTGCGAACAGCGTTGCCAGCACACCCCCAAACTGAAAGTTCAAACTGATCCAGCCCATGATGGTACCATTGCGCTCTGGCTCATACCAGGCCCCAATGGTCTTGGCAATGCCTCCCCAGCCCATCGATAAGAAATAGCGGCACAAACACCATACCGCAATAAAATAGGGCAAGGTAGAGCCCATGGCAAACAAAAAATTACAGCCAATCGCCCCCGCCATACCCAACAAAAAAATGCGCTTGCCCCCGATTTTGTCACCCAGGGGACCGTTAATAAATTTACCGATGGCGTAAGCAATTTCAGAAGTGGCCGCAATAATTCCCAATTGGGTATTGCTATAACCCAGCGCTTTTTCCATAAGGGGGAACGCTGCAGACAAATTTTGGCGCACCATATAATAGCCCACATAGCCCAACAACATGACCCAAAATGTCGAAATGCGCCAAAACTTTAATTTGCTCAGATCGCCCGGCGAGAGCACCGGGCCAGAAGCAGCTTGCATGATGTAAATACCTCGTGTGGTTTAGGGTGATAAAACAATGCTGTTCAGCATACGGGAAAAGCCCGCAAAAGCAAAATCTGCCAAACCCCCAATTTTACGTTAAAATAAAAAGCATGAATCAATGTTTTTTCGCTCTGGGATTGGTCCTGAGCTTATGGGGCACCACCTTACCCGCCCAGGCAGACAAGCTCGAGGATTTGCTCCAGGAAGTTAAAATTCCCACCCTGCCTGCCCGTACCCGAGAAGCGCTGGACTATCTGGTGCAGCAAAAAGGTTTTAAAGATCTGGCGGCCCACGAGGTGATTACACAGCTGCAAAACGGGCAAGCTGTAGACTTTAGCATTCTGGCGGGCCCCACCCACGAGGCCAGGCATTATCCATTGCAGGGTCTTGAAAGCCTGTTGACCGTCGAAGCCCAGGTCAAAGCACAGCACCTGCGCGATCAATATCGGCCCGATTACGCCCAGGCCATGGGTATTTTCCAACAGCGTATTCCGGCTTTACTGCAACAATTGCAGCAGCAAGAGCAGCAAAGCACCACAAAAGCCGCTGCGTGCGTGCAAAATTTTAAGCAATTGCAAGCCGAACAAAAAAGTGTGCAAAATAACCTATCGGAAATACAGGCTTACCTGCAAAATCTTCAGGCGGAACAGGCTGCACTCTCGCCGCAATATGAGGCCGCACACCAGCATTTTACAGCGCTAGCAAACCAATACAAAACCCACCAGCACAAACACGACCACCTCCAAAAAGAGCTCAACGAAAAAAATCGCCAACGCAACACGCTCTTACAGCGCATTGAGCAAACCTGGGCGCAGGTCAAGCAAGAAGAAACCCTGATCTGGAAAGATGCAGCCAACGCCAAAATCCATCGGGAGCGCGCAGAGGCACACCGCAAAGTCGCCGCATACCTGCAACACGAATTACAGCGTCTTGAAGCGCTGATGCAACCGCTTCCCCCGCAAATTGCCACAGAAGCCACCCAAATGAATCTCATACTTCCCCACTACAAGGCTGCAGAAGCACGTTTTCAACAAGAAAAGACCGGCTACGACAAAGTCCTGGAAAAATTAAAAAGCACACAACACGCCCAACACCAACTTACCGCCACTTCACAAGAAATCTCCGCAAAGGTCCAGGCGAACCAGCAAGAACAAGCCCGCTGGATCCATCTGATTCCGCTGTTACGAGAAAGCCAGGCACAGCTAGCCCAGGATCTCAGTACCTTACCCCAACTTCAAAACTATGCGGGTTATCGTGCCTATCAGGCAGAGCATTTGCAACACCTGCAAAGGCTTCAGCAAAGCTTTCAGGATGTAAACTACCAGACCTATTTTGGCAGCGATGCAGCCCAAAAATTCGCACCGCTTGCCTTTCTGATCCAGGCCATGCAAAAAGATCCCGAGCCGCAAAACATCTCCTAAAATCACCTTGAAACAAGCTGTATCTCGTGCTAGAAAGAAGCTTCTGAATTAAAACAACGAGGTATTTCATGTCATCCCCACCCGCCTTACGTAAGTTATGTCTCCCCTTCTTGAGTCTGAGCCTGTTGACAGGCCTGGTAATGCCCGCGCTGGGTCAGGAAGAAATCGAAATCAAAGTCGAAACCCTGACATCCGATACCCCTATCCAGGAAGAAGTGGAAATCATTATCAAAAAAGACACCGAAGTGTCCACGGGCTACCCACGCCTGTTTGCCAACGCTGAGCTGGGCTTTTTGTCAGTGGTTAATCACACCATTCAACAAAGCCAGAACAACAGCACCATTGACTATGTTAAAGAAGGTGCCCAGGACACCCTCTTTAACCTCAGCAAATTTAGTCTGGATTTTGAATGGAACCCCCAGCATAAATTTGTGTTCCTCTATCAACCCCTGACCCTTAGCGGCAATGCGGTCATTGAGCGGGACGTTAAAATCGACAATATTGACTTCCCCGCGGGAACACCCATGCGCTTTTTGTATGACTTCCCCTTCTTTAGAGGCTCCTAC
>CAXRDE010000008.1:0-49328 GCA_964229355.1 Candidatus Sericytochromatia bacterium
GAGAGGACCGGGACGGACAGACCGCTGGTGTATCGGTGGTTCCGCCAAGGGGCCCATGCCGAGTAGCTATGTCTGGAGTGGATAAGCGCTGAAAGCATCTAAGTGCGAAGCCCACCTCAAGATGAGATATCTCATCCGTACGGAATAAGACCCCCGGAAGATAATCGGGTAGATAGGCTACAGATGGAAGCGTGGTAACACGTGCAGTCGAGTAGTACTAATCGGTCGAAAGTTTGACATTTTCAGTAAATTCTAGCAGAGCCTTAGGGCGATGCTTAGAAGAGACTAATCCCGAACGTATGTTCGGGGAACACGTTGGTTTTTTTAGAGAGATTCTTTTATTCACTATGCAGTTGTCAGGGTACGCCCTGGTGACAAGGCGACGCGGTCCCACCTGTACCCATTTCGAACACAGAAGTGAAACGCGTCAGCAGCGACAATACTTGGTTGGAGACGGCCTGGGAAGATAGCCCGCTGCCAGGGCATACCTTGAACAAAGAGCGCATGAAGTACCCCCCTACTTCATGCGCTTTTTCTGTTTTTGGGGTTTTTGTTATACTGACCTTTATATTGGCATCAGCAAAGGTAAGAGGTAGAAACATGGCATTGTCTTTTCGCCAGCAAGTGGGTTTAGCGGTATTCGCGTCCGTTAGTATTATTCTGGGGGTATGGGGCTTTCAAGTGTATCAGGTGGAACAGCAGCTTTTAGAAACCGAAGCGATCCAACAAAATGCTTTTGTGAAAGCCAGGGCGGGGGATTTTGTTCAGGCCCGGCAGGCTTTTTTAGACTTGCAAAAGGCCCAGGCCGATCTGGATACCCGTGGGTTGAATTACATGCTGGTGCAGCAGGTCTTTGCGCACCCGCCCTTATTGCCAGCCCGTACTTTGCAAGAGAACCTGAATGACCTTGAGAAATTAACGGCGTATGATTACCGTTCACAACTATTGAAAATGAAGGACGCCGACCAGCGGGCCCTGGCAGCGGGGGAAAACCCAGACTTTCAGTATTCTTATACCCCTGAGATTCAAGCGGGTGCTCTAAAACAGGTGAAGGCCTTTTACGCTCAGCACCAAAGCGAGATCGATGCGGAGCGCAAGGCCAACCGCCTGGTGCCGGTGGCCCACTACCGGCCCAACTCAGGTTCAGGCTTCTCTTCAGAACCGTCGATCGCTAAATCCGCCAGCTCCCGTTTATATGAAGTGGAAAACACCGTGCGGGGCCTGTTGATTGAAGCCAATAGCCTGGCTTCACAAAAAAAGCAGAAAGAAGCCTATAAGTTGACCTCTAAAGCCAGTAACTATCTCATTGATGCCCTGACGACAAAAGCTATTTCACCCGCTGACTTTATGCGTATTGATACCAAGATTTCGGAGCAGAATAAAAAAATGATGGGTATCGAATGATGAATCAGTTAATACTAAAACGAGAGAGAATATTCTTTAATTCTGCTTGTGTATAAGCTTCTCCCTCTTTGCCAATCAAAAGGATGTTAATCACTATATTTTGGTTCAATAGCGTTTTATCCAGGTAAAAGGCATGGACAAAATTGCTCTCTTTGCTGAGAGCCGAAGCGGTGTACCAGCTTTTGCCTTTTATGGACAGCGTCTTTATTTTCCAACCCAGAGCCGTTAATTCTTGTTGATCTTGTTTTAATTGTTCTACAGGAATTGCGCTGACCATTATGGCTTTGTTTTCCTCGTAATTGTGAAACTTAAATATATCGTTGGGAAAGTACCCTTGTCGGCCATAGGTGAATTCATAATTTGGGGGCGGGTTATAGTACACGATAGTTTTACGGGAGACTTGTTGTGAGAAGTTGTTGTCACCCACAGGTAAAGGCCTGGTGGGAGACGTTACAGGACACGAAACTTTTTTGAACAGAGAGAACATTTGTTGCTTAGGATACCAATAACCCTCAATATAGTAAGCATTGAGCTGTGGTTTCCAATCCAGTTGAAATTGGCGACAAGAAGCCTTCTTGTCGTCGGAGACATACACGTATAGCTTTTGATAATTACTGTATTGCAGGGCAACGAGTTCGCTGGGGCCGTTTGCTTCGATGCCTCCCATCGGCATGTCTCCGAAGTTAATAAAACCCTCATGAGGACCTGCCACCAAAACAGGGTATTTCTTTTGAGTCTTTGTATTGACGATCTCTGCTTTACTGGAGCGATTGGGATAGGAATGATAGCGAAAGCTAACCTCTCCCTGAGAGACTTCGGCAGCGTGTACTGAGCTGCTGATAAGCCCCCAGCAAAGTAGAGTGAAAGTTGTTTTGATGGCTTGTTTCATGAGTGATTTTACCTCTATCCTTGTTTAAGGGGAGCCCAAACGGGCGACTTTAATGCCGCTTTGATCTCCAAGCAATGCCCATCCATGGTTAAAGTCATCAAAGAGCTTCATGTGTACGATGCCATAAACATAGTCCTGGTTTTGAGTTAAATATTTTTCAGGTGCCTCTGTCCAGGTTTCTCCGCCATCAGAAGTGGAGAGTGTGACTTTGCGATATGAATTTTTAGGATCGGGAATCACCATCACTCCTTGAGATTCATTGGCAAAACTGAGGCCGTATATCCATATTTTGCTAGCTTCAATGGCTTCTGTTTGGGTTGTGATATAAGGAACATTGTCCCAGGTTTCTCCGCCATCCATAGTTTTCATTAAAACTCCAAATCCGAAAATATAGCCTTCTTGTGCATTTTTAAAAGCTATACCTTGAGCTCTATGGTCAGGATTAGTGAAGAGGTCGGGTGAAAAGGTGTCATGGATAAATGTTTTTGCATAGGAACCACCGATGGTGTATAAAATACCATTTTCTGGTGTGATGAATTTAAAATAGCTGGTTCCAGGAGCTGTGGGATGGATATGTTTCCATGTTTTTCCACCATCCTGGGTGATGTGTAAACCAAATTCATTTCGATTGCTACCAAAACCATAAATCACTCCATGATTTTCATCAAAGAAATTGACATAATCAATGCTATAAGTTAGAGGTGTTTCTATGGGTTGCCATTTGTCGCCGCCATTAGTGGTTTGATAAAGCATTCCTTTTTTGTTAGCAATGAATCCAATATTTTTATTAACAAAAGAGACGCTGTTAATATCGGTTCCTCCATAGCTTTGATCAGTCCAGGTTTTGCCTGCATCGGTGGTTTTTTTTATTATGCCTTCGCTTCCTACAGCCCATCCCGTATAAAAGTCTACAAAGCTAATATCTGTGGTAAATTTAGTTGCTCCGATGGGGGCCATAGCTACCCACCGGGCAGTAAAGCGGTTTTTGTCCTCTTCAGGTTCAGGCGTTTTTGTGGGGCTTGGACTGGGGCTTGGACTGGGGCTTGCACTTGTCTCCGGTGTACTTGTTATGGGGCTGCTACTACTTTCTGGCACGGGACTTTCGTTGGTTATGCTGTTGGGCTCAGATGATTTTGTCGGGCTTGAGTTTGTATCTGTATCGGGTGGTGTTGTTACTGAGCTACTGCCGGTCGGTGGCGTATTCTGTTGAGTCTGCATGGGGGTTGCACAGGCCAAAAGAGAGAGGCTGAGCAGGGTCAGTGAAATCGATTTTTTCATGGGAATTGTCCTTTGTTGAAGTTAATCCAGGTAAGACTGGTATATGATTTTTTGAATCACAGCATTGTTGTGATAGAAGTTGAGGCAGCTTTGGCCTGTAAAGCTATCGCAATACATGGCGATAGTGTTATCGCTTTCAGGATCTTGCAGGCTTTCTTGAGGGCTTCCCAGGTACTGGGTGACAGCAGAGAAGGCATCACCTACTTTAATGTCACCTTTGAGGCCATACTCAGGGCCAGAAAAAAGCATTTGCGCAATAATAACTTCCTCGTTATTGCCTGCAATTTTATACAAGGTAATGTCGAGATCTTTGTACGTTAGGGTTTCAATGATGTCGCTTTGAGACGGATTATGCAGGTTTTCAATGCTTTCTTCTTCTGTGCTTACGGGTGTACCCAGTTCATCTGTGAGTGCTGAACGGCTGGTTTTATCCTGTGTTTGCGTAAAGTCGACAAAATTGCCAATGTATTCATCAAAGTTGACCCGAGACGTTGCGCCAGTTGTAGCATTTTGTGTCTGGGGCAACGTTTGGCCAGGTACATTTTGACAACTCACAAATCCACTGAACATGAGTCCAGTAAGCAGTATTTGTAGGGGATGGGGCATCTTAAATTCTCCGTTGTATTGTGTAGGTTTAGTTGGGGTCTATATTCCAGCTGTTGAGTCCCTGAACAATTTCCATCTCGTGCTCTTCTGGTTCTCGTGAGCTTTTTTGTACTGCAAAAATTCTGCTATAATAGGCCGATTGTTTTTCAAGATCGGGGCGTACCACCACCAAAAAACCGTCGCGTACCAGAGCGCCAAAGCTATTTTGTGAGTCCACCAGAAAAAACACCAACCGGCGTCCGTAATTGTCATGGCTCAACACTTTTTTCTCTAAAAACTCAGCACTCCCAGGTGCCTTTAAGTGGTCCATGAGTACTTGCTGAGCCACGTTTAAAGCCAGGTCATCTTTTTCCTTGTTTTCCCGCTCGACTTTTTCTAAATAAGCTTTTTTCTCGGCTTCTAACTCACTGGTTAGGCGATCTTTGGTTTCTTCTTCAATAAAGGCGCTGTTTTGTAGAAAGGCAATGGCCTGACTATAACGATCTTTACTTCTTAAGTCTTCCATTTCACTCTGTGCTGCAGCCCCCTGGGTATTGAGCGTTTGTAAGCGATTTTTGGCCTGTTGAATCAGAGTGGCAGGATGCTTGGCTTGAATATAATTGGAGAGTGCTTCACGGGCGGGGCTAATATTTTTATTGCTCAGGTCTTGAACCAGTTTTTGAAAGGTATGGGTTTCTCGTTCCAGGTACTGTTTATCAGCGGCTTTTTTGTAGGTGTCTTGCTGTTTTTTTGCGGCAGCAAAACCGGGTTTTTTTTGAAGCACTTTTTGCAGCTCTTGGTAGGCTTTTTCGAACTGTTTTTGCTGGTACAGTTGGGCTGCTTGTTTGACGGTTTCTTGAGCCCACGCGTTGATTACACTGCTTTTGTGCGTCTGGGCCTTGTCGTAATTTTTGCGATCTTGTTGAATAACCTTATTGTAATGCGCTTCAGCATCTAAAAATGCTTTGTCTTTTTCAGCCTGTAAACCTTTTTGAAAGGCTTGCTCAGAATCCACCAAACTTTGGCTTTCTGTCATGCTGGCTTTGGCCTTTTCTGGATTGAACGCCATGGCTTTGGTGCTTAGCGTGAGTGAAGTCGTATAATCTAATTTTTCACGGGCCACCTGAGCTTGTGCCAGCCATTGATTTACCTGATACGTTCTTACCCCGTAATAAACAGGGTAAGACACGACCAGAAGAATGAGACCCGTGATGAAAGCAATACGTTGCTTTTGTGTGAGGGAATGCCAAAAGGATTTCATGGTGCAGACCTTACTTCTTCAATCATTACATCGTAGCCAGGGTGTTCCACGTTAACCGATGCCTGACTGTTCCACGAAATGAGCTTAAAAGCCCCTGTGCGGTAATGGTAGGCCCAGTAGCCCGCGAAACGTCGGGGATATTTTTTATCAAAACTAATTCCTTCATGTTCTCCACCATATTTGCAGGGGCCAATATCCGGTAAATCCATACATGCACCATAAAGGTCTAATTTAAAGATGAGGTTTTCTTGATTAAAGCCCAGAACTTTAGGTTCCAGCGCAGCAAATTCACCATCAGGAAATTCGCGGGGGTAGTATTGTGGAAAGCGTGTTTTGAGACCTTTGATTAAACCTTTGTTGGCATCTTCTAAAAATACTTTTTCCACCCGTTTACTTTGACTTTCAATGACCATAAGTGCATCGCCATAAAAAGTACTGTACATGACAGCCTCACGATAAAGCCCGCCAATTAGCTTCCCGCTGCGGTTGAGCACAAGTTGATCATTTGGAAGCATGGATGCATCAAAACCAGGGTAGGTTAAGGGTATGTTTTGAGTCTCATGCAGTACTTCCTGCTCTGAGTAGATGAGTTTTCCACGTTGATAACTTTTGTTTTCTGCGGAGTAGGTGAGTGGAGCAATGTAAGCGACCTGTTTTTCACCGGGCTCTCCCCCAATCCCTCCCATGGAAATACCCAAAAGATCTGGCCATTCTTGCGGTTTTTTGGGAGAGCGTAGAACCATAAAATCGCCATGGAAATAGCCAAAACCAGGGACGCTTTCTGAAGAAAATAAACTACGGGTTTGATGGTTTGTGTTTTCATACAAAAAGAAGCCTGAATGGCGGTTGCCAAAATAAAGAAGAGACCCAAAACCAAGCAAGACTTCGTCTTTCCCGTCTTGATTGAGATCGTTACATAACCCCTTATTTAATCCTGCCTTATAGTCCTTTTCGGTAGGTTCTATGTACTTTTGAAGTTGCTCTTGTGTAAAAGTCGATAATTCTTGAATTTGGCTTTGGCAGGCCTTGGTATCGTTGCTTTTGATCGTTTCAAGATTCAGACGATATAACTCAAAGTAAGTTTTTTCTCCAGGCTTACCCTGGTATTGGCGCAGCAGCAATAAATAGTCCTGGCTATAAGGCATTTTTATGCTGTATTCGAATACACCCCCTGGTTCTTGGGCGTGAGTGGGTGAAAGACACAAGAATGAACCCAAAAGATAGACACCGAGACTTTTTTGAGTGAATATGGCTGTGATGGTTTTCATATGTCAAAACGCCATGTGATAGCCGGGATGTTCCACGCTAACCGATGCCTGACTGTTCCACGAAATGAGCTTAAAGGCTCCTGTGCGGTAATGGTAAGCCCAGTAGCCCGCAAAGCGCTGGGGGTATTTTTTCTCGAAGGCAGACCACGCTTTGGGATTCATCGGGGATACGTCTTTACAAGGGCCAGTGCCCACCTCCATGCAGGATCCATAAATATCTAATTTAAAGATGAGATCTTCCTGATTAAAGCCTAAAATTTGAGGGACAAACTGGGTTACGCCTTGATGTTTAAGGTATTCCGGAAAGCGCTTTTTAAGGCCTTGTACCAGGCCTTTGTTATAATCATCTAAAAATACTTTTTCAGCACGTCCAGTTTGACTTTCTACCACCGTGATTGCGTCACTGGTAAAATCGCTTGGGTAAATACTTTCTGTATCGATAAAACCAATGAGACTTCCTGTCCGATTAAGCACAAGTTTATCTGGGTTCAGGGTTGAACCACTAAAATCTGGGTACCGAAGAGGCTTATGTTGGGTTTCGTAAACAACTTCTTCGTCTGAGAAAATGAGTTTACCGTATTCATAAGCCTTGCGCTCTGTGGAGTACCTGAATGCAGAAAAATTGGCTTCGTAAGGCTCGCCAGGATGCGGCATAAATCCGAAGGATAGCCTGATGAGATCTGGCCAAACTTTAGGATCTTTCCCGGGGCGTAAGCGCACATCATCTCCGGGAAAAGTGCCATTTTCCATATTTAAGAGATTTTGGGTTTGGTGTCCAGATTCTCCGTAAAGGAAAAATCCCAGATGACGGCTTCCGAAATAAAAATCAGAGTTTAAACCGAGAAAAATTTCATCTTTTCCGTCTTGGTCGAGATCGGTACATAGACTTTTCATCAGCATGAATCCTGGCGTACGCTCCGCCTCAATTTCGAACTCCTCAATTTTTACCTGTTCTTGAGCAAAGGGCATCAATGTTTGTGCTCGCTCCGCACAAGGAGGCTTATCGTTGCTTTTAATCCTTCCAAGATTCAGACGATACAATTCAAAATAAGCTTTTCTATTGAACTGGTCTAAAACTTCGTGTGGCGCATGAAATTGCCGCAAAAGCAGTAAATAGTCCTGGCTATAAGGCATTCTTAAGGTGTATTCAAACCCAGACTCTTCCTGAGCGTGTACGGGTGAAAAGGACAAGATAGCTCCTAAAAGACAAGCCCCAAGAATTTGCTTCGTGAATGTTTGTACGTTGTGTTTCATAGAATAGAACCTTTTTTAGCGATACCCTGAAAGGCTTTAAATCAGGTATATATTATTTTGACAATATTGTCAAATAATGTACTGGCTCTTTAGATTTGTCTTTTTATCCAGTAATAAACACTAAAATTAAAAGCTTTTTAGGCGTTTACTTTGATATGTTTAATAATTTAACAAATGTGTTATATTGTGTTTTGGCACAGCAAAAAAGTGGCTAATCTTCCCTGTATGACAGGCTTTGGGAGTTGACCTGATATAATGAAACAGAAACCCTGGGGACCTTTTCCCCATTTTATTCAGGATGCAATCAAGAGAAGCGCTTTGGCCAGAAATAGAAAAAAAACCACCAGGCAAAATCCTTTTAGCCAGCGGCTTTATGCCTTGCGTAAAGCCGCTGGCTTAACCATGGTGGCGTTGGCTGAAAAAACTGGAGTCACTGCATCATATATTTCACTTCTCGAATCGGGAGAGCGTCAACCTTCAAAAGAAATGGTATATCGGCTTGCTGCTCTTTTTTTTGAGCCTGACAATCTTATTGCTGTAGAAGAACTCATGGCGTTGGCTGGTATTCAACTTTCTTTTGCGGAGCAGCAAGTGGGTGTTCAGCAAACTTATGAGCGTGCTTTAGAACAAGATCCGAATGATTTCCACAGTTTTAGCGCTTTGGTGCGAATGCTAATGCGGCAGCAGGCTTTTGCGCAAGCCGAAACCCATATTCTGGCAGGCATGAAACGTTTTCGAGACGCATGGCAGCTTCAAATGCTTATGGCTCAACTGCAGCTCAGCCTGGATAATTACGCGATGGCAGCGAGTGCTCAACATAAAGCGATTGAAATCTATGAGAATGCCATGCCCTTTCTTCTTCAAGAGTCTGCAGAGCAGCTGAAGCCAGAGGAACAGATTGATTTGTACAGCAATCTGGGAATTATTTATTTTTTGTGGGGGATGCGGACGTTTGAGTCATACAGTCAGGCAGTGATTGAAGAGCAGCAAGAGAGTGCTCGGCAATTTGCCTTAGATAGTCGCAAGTACTTTACCTCTGCTCAGTCAGTGTACCAGCAGGCCTTGCGTTTAAATCCTGAAGATGTCTTTTTGCAAAATGAGTATGCCCGCATTTGCTTTAATATTGCAGACTTAAGTCCCCCAGAACAGCAAACAGAACAATGGTCAGAAGTTATTCAGCAATTCAGTAAAGTCTTAAATTCATCCGCTATTGGGGTATTGGGGATTTCTCAGGTGCGTGAGGCCAGTGTGTTTTTGGCCCATGCACACAGTAGATCCAAACGGTTTGAAGAGGCGCATCACTTGTTAAGCATTATGCAGGCCTGCCATCCAAACGAATGGCTACCTCATTATGCCCGTGTTTGTTTTTACAGTTTAAGGGCCCAGTACTTTGCTCAGGACAAACCTCAAAAAAACTGGAGGCAGGACATGCAGGCCGACTTGGAGGCAGGTCTTGCTGTGCTTGAAAGGGTGACACATTTGGTACCCCGAGATGAGATTACGGGTGGGCTCATTATCTATGACAAGGACCTGGCTTTTTTACGAAAAAACCATCAGCAAGTTGTAGAACGTTTATGTATGCATCGACAAAAAAACGATCTCAAAGGTTAAATTTAGATTTAGGGCTTTTCTTTTTGATTAAAAAAGGTTATGCTTATATTAAGCTAGAATTAAATCAAAAGAAATATACCTGAGGTGACCTATGTTATCCGCTTTACGACAACTCTCTAACCTAACAACCCCCTCTGCTGCAGTGCGCACCCCTGCACAGGTTACCCAGGTTTCTGCTCCCCAGTCCGAACTGCCGATTAAAGATCGCCTGCACGTGCAAACCGCCCTGGGCCACGTGCCCGGTCTGGCCACCACCGTACGTTTTGCCGCAGCTCCTGCTTTAGACAATAGCCTCAGCCAACTGCAACAAGCGCCCGACGAGCGCACCGCCAAAGCGGCCCAGGCCAATTTTCGGGTGGCGATTCGCAGCTTAGATTTGCCTGCCCTGCAAGCCTTAATGAGCGATGTGCAAGACGAAATTGCCGCCAGCGGTGATTTTCGCACCCAGCGCTTTTTAGATAAAGTGGCCGTGGATGTGCGTATGGCCATCTGGGAAAAAGGCGGCAAGCTGCCTGAGCAACCCCTGCAAAAACCCGCTTTACCCGGCTCTAGCCCAGAAGGCATTGTGGCGGGCAGCCTCAAGCATCTGCAACAGCATCTCTCTGAAGCCAATTTCCGTGATGCCCGTGCTGGCTTCCGCGTGGCGATTCGTCAGCTCACCCCTGAGCAATTGAACCAGACCCGTTCACTGATTCACTCCGCCATGTCCACCAGCAGCGACTACCGCACCCAGTTGTTCTTAGATGCGCTAAACAGCTCTATTACCGAAGAGCAAATCACCCGTGGCCTCAAGGCTCCTGCCCCTGCGGTGAAAATGCCGCCTGCCCTGAGCACCCACCCCCAATCTTTTGTACAGGGCGTTTTAGACCTGCTGCACAAAGGTCAGGATGAAGCCCAGTTTAAAACCGCGCTGGCTTCAGTACGGGTCACCTCTCGCCAGCTGAGTGCTGAAAACCGTCAGGTGCTGCAGCAGCTTTTACTGGCTGAAACCCGTAACACCCGCCACGATTACCGCACCCAGATCTTTCTGGATCAGGCGGCCCGTGAAGTGGCTTTAGCGGCAGCCTAAGCGCTTAGGTCTTTCTTTAACCCGATTGACAGTGGGGACAGTGGTATATCCGCCGTCCCCCTAATTCTGTTTTTGCAATTGTTGTGTGGCATACCACACAGGGCTCCCCTGCTTTGGCAAACACATAAAAACGATAACTGTTACGGCGCGCGCCTTTGGCTTTGAGGACTTGTGAAAGCGCTGGCTCAAGGGTGACGCCTGCTGTGCGGTAGGATTGTCGGGGCAAAGCCAAAGCCGCTTCTGCCAATTTTTGAATTTGGGTTTCACTGCAATCTTTGGGACGATAGGTAATCGGTACGCCTGCCATAAACAAAATTTCGCTGCGTAAATAATTGCCCAGGCCCGCTAAAAATCCCTGGTCCAGCAAGAGGCTGTAGAGTCTGCGGTTGTGGTAGTGCCTGTCGAGAAAGCGTTCCTTTACCTCATCGACATGGGTGTTTGAATTTAAAACATCGGGGCCGAGTTTGCGCAAATAGGGATGTTCTTCAAGCTCGTCGGGGTTTAGCAGCATTAAATCGGTGGCGCTATACAGCCAGGCGGTTTTTTCGGGACCTTGAAGCACAAGTCTGAGGGAGCGGTTCGTTTGGGGCACGCTGCCGTTTTTGCGCACATACCAGACGCCATACAGCTGATTGTGATTGTACAGGGTCATCTGGTTGCTCCAATGGAGCAGCAGGGCCTTGCTGCGGGCCTCCACTTTGACAATCTGCTGTTGTGCGAGTTCCTTTTCCCAGGTTTTCAGGGCGGGCCACACAACCCGCACGTCCAAAAGGGTTTTGCCTTCCACGGCCTGGGCAATTTTGTCAGCACTGCGTTTAATTTCTGGTCCTTCGGGCATACGCTTTTCAAGGAGTCTCTTTCGTTTAGGTTGTGCTTTAGCGTATCCTGAGCATAGACTTTAACACAAGGATGCTCGGCTTTTGACTGCACTAACCGCTCTTCGTTTTGACAATTCCTTTACCCGCGAGCTGCCTGCGGATCCACAGCGTGAGAATGTACCGCGTCAGGTGACACAGGCTCTTTATTCTCCTGTGACACCGGTGGCCTTTGCAGAACCCCAACTCCTGATTTACTCGGAGCAGATGGCGCAAACGCTGGGACTATCTGCCGAAGAGATGACTTCCCCTGCCTTTGTGGCGGCCTTTTCAGGTCAGCAGCCTTTGCCCGGCATGGTGACCTATGCTACCCGCTATGGCGGCCATCAATTTGGCCACTGGGCGGGCCAACTGGGGGACGGGCGCGCGATCAATCTTGGTCAGGTGCGCGTGGGCGAGCAGTCCTGGCATTTACAGCTCAAGGGGGCGGGCCCGACCCCTTATTCCCGTCGCGGAGACGGCTTTGCGGTATTGCGTTCTTCGGTGCGGGAGTTTTTGTGCAGTGAGGCCATGCACCATCTGGGGGTGCCCACCACCCGCGCGCTGAGTTTGATGCTGACGGGTGAAAAGGTGTGGCGCGATATGTTTTATAACGGCAACCCGCAACAAGAACCTGGTGCCGTGGTGTGTCGGGTGTCGCCTTCTTTTACCCGCTTTGGCCATTTTGAAATGTTGGCCATCAGCGAAGAAACCGAGCAGTTGGTGCAATTGCTCGAATATACCCTGCGTCATGAAGACACCGCCTGGCTACGGGAGCAGGGCGTGGATCCCGCGCAACCTGAACCCCTGGGCAAAGCGCTCTACGGACAATGGTTTCAGGCGGTGTGTGAGCGCACGGCGACGCTGATTTTACACTGGATGCGGGTGGGCTTTGTGCACGGCGTCATGAACACAGACAATATGTCTGTTCTGGGCTTAACCATTGATTATGGTCCTTACGGCTGGCTTGAAGACTTTGACCCGCTCTGGACGCCCAATACCACCGATGCCCAGGGCCGGCGTTATGCCTATGGTAAACAGCCCCCCATTGCCCAGTGGAACCTGATGAAGTTTGCGCAAAGCCTGTGGGATGTCGTCGATGAGGCGGACTTACAAGCGGGCTTAAATACCTATGCACGGGTTTATGAAACGGGCTGGCAAGCCATGATGGCCGCCAAACTGGGTTTTTCAGATGCAGAGCTGCAAGCCCACGGCAAGGCCCTGGATGGGCTTTTTGACGAGCTGCTGGCGCTTTTACAGCGCACCGAAACCGACATGACCCTGTTTTTTCGTGGCCTGGCTGCGGTCCCCCTGAATCACGCGCAGGCCGCTGAAATAGCGTCTGAAGTCCCCGAGGCCCTGTTGCCCGCCTATTACCAGGCTCCCTCTGCGGCGGACAGCGAAGCCCTGCGGCAATGGTTGCTGCGTTATCAGGGGGTGTTACAGCAGGCGGGGGTGTTAGATCCACAGCGCCAGGAGCGCATGAACCGTGTGAACCCCAAATATGTGTTGCGCAATTATCTGGCACAGGAAGCCATTGATCTGGCTGAGCAGGGCGATTATTCTCGTTTACATGCTCTCTTAAAGGTTTTGCAGAATCCTTACGATGAACAACCTGAACAGGAACAGTTTGCGCAAAAACGGCCCGAATGGGCCCGTCATCGCGCCGGCTGCTCCATGCTCTCCTGTAGCTCCTGAATCCTTTTTCCCCGCAATTTCTTGAGGGGGCGCAAGAATCTCTTCACGCTGGCAGATAATAAACGCAGAGGTGAACCCGAGTTATGTGCAATGTGTCTATGTCTCCGGCTGTGACGTCTTTCCCCCCATCTTCACCGATGGCGCGGCCACCAGCAGCTCCCCCTGCGCCGTCCGCTGTGCCCGCCCCTGCGCAAGTGCCCACCGCCAGCGATCATTTTCGTGCTGCCGAAACGGCTCACCTCCAGGGTGTGGCCACCCCTCACGTTAACCTGGTGGAGGGTCCCTCACCTGCCGCCACTTCAGAACAAATCAAGCAGGCCGTGGACCAGGCGCTGGCCGTAAGTTACCGTCAGGTGCCCCATCGTCCCGAGGTCTCCCGCCATACCTTGAACCGCCAATTGCAAACCTTTGGCACCGATGGCACGCAAAACCCCCAAAAACAGGTGAACTATGACGGTGCCGATGTGGTAATTATTGCCTTTGAGGGTACCGGAGCCTTTGATGCCCGCCGGGCACCCGTGATGCAGCAGGCCGCTCAGATCCTGAGTGATCAGGGCTTGCGCTTAGATGACGGCGATGCGTTATACCGTGAGGTATCCAACGGCATTGCCGCCAAAGAAGGGAAAAATATGAACTGGTCGGGTTTGGCCACAGGCCCGCTGGCCTCGTTACTCGAAGATCCTGAGGCCCAGGCCCAGACCCAGTGGCTGAGTTTTCCTTCGGAAGAATTTGAAGTGCTCGCCGGAGGCGAGATTTTAAACAACTTAGATCCTCAGCAATTAAAGCGTGAGATACTCGGAAGTACGGTGGGCGTAACACCGGGCATTAGCCAGGCGGTGCAGGCCATGAAAGAGATCCAGGCCCAGGCTCAGGCCCAGGGCAAAAATCCCAAATTTGTGGTGGTGAGTCACAGCAGTGGCGGGCGCAGCACGGTGAAGTTTTTAGAAAAAATGAAGGGTCAGGATTTCCCGCTGGTGATGACCCTTGACCCGGTGCGCGAAGCCCATGAGGCGGTGGGTGAAGCCCTTAAAGAGGTGTATCTGTATAAAGGTACGGAGCACAATATGAACCGCTTGCGTTCGGCTGCTAACTGGTTGTTGCCCGAATCCCTGGAGCTGGAACCGCAGAAGGTTTATCCGCCCATGGTACGCTCTCAGGCCCAGCCTGCAAGCCTGTATAAGCCGGGTAATGTCGGCAAAATGGTGAATTTTTATCAGAAAAAAGACGAAGAGGGCCTGAAGATGCCCCAGGTCCGTTTTGGCATTCAGGGCAGCCCCGTGCAGCGGGCAGAAAACATTGAAATTCATGATGTGGGCAAAGCCGGGCACGGCGAAATCACTTACCATCAAAAGGTGTTAACGCGTTTTATGAGCGAGCTCAAAGGGGTGCTTAAGGATTAAACAGCTTTAAAAAAGCCACGATCAAAACCCCGGTGACGGACACATACAGCCACAGGGGAAACGTCACGCGGGCAATTTTTTTGTGCAGGGCAAAGCGGCCCGTGAGGGAGAAATAAAAGGTGGTAAAAATCAGGGGCAGGGTGATGATGGATAATCCAATATGGGAGATTAACAGGGTAAAGTAAACGGGACGGATTAGGCCCTGGGCCAAAAACTTGGTGTCGCCATGAAAGGTGTGGTACACAATGTACGACACCAAAAAGCATGCTGACGCTACAAATGCCGAGAGCATCCAGCGTTTATGCTGTTCCCGGTTACCCTTGAGAATAGCCCGCAAGCCGGCCACCAGACACACTGCTGAGATGCTGTTAAAGGTGGCATTTAAATAGGGCAATTGCCCCACCCAGGCCGCATCGCTGCCCAGACCCTCCTGAAAATAAATCAGCCACACCAAAAAAAGAATTGCCACCAGAGAGACCCCACCGATGGTGGGCAGGGCTACTTTTTTATCAAAATCACTGTCCATGCTGCTCATTGCTCTGATCCTGTCCTGTCTTGCTTATAGCTTAACAGAGACACAGCTGACTGCGTCTGAAAACAAAAGCAATCTTTTTTAAAAGTTGTGAAATCGCTAATCCCACCAGAGTTGAAGCTGTTGATCGGCGGTCAGGGAGCGGGCCAGCAGTATCAAACCAAAGTTTTCGTCTTCAAAGTCAACTCCTGCAATCAGGGCCCGGGTGGCATCGTCAAGGGCAAGGCCCTGCGCGTCGAACATGTCGAGCATATCGTCCATACAGCCAAAACCCTGGTCAATCACATCGGGGCAAAAATTGTAAATCTCTTCGCTCAAAGCGGTCAGCGCGTCGGCATTGCCGGGTAGGCGATTGAAATGTACCAGCAGCCCGTCGTGGGTAACGTTTTCAAAGCGAATGCCATAGCGCTGATCCCAGTCCATTAGCTTTTTGACAATGTCTTCGGTGTCGATATCGCAGTTGATACCGTTGGTCTGCTTGGCAAACAGTTCGGCGTAGCGCTCGGAATAGGCTGTGTGATGGGGGTGGGCATCGGTAGGGGGCTCCAGGGTGTCTTCAACTGCTGAAAATCTGGGCGCGGGTGGCTGCAGCTCAGGATTGATGCCCCATTGCAGTAAGGCTTCGGCAATCGCCTGCATTTCTTCTGCCACCACAGCATCGCTGAGGCGCTCCTGACAAGCGGCCCAGGGACACCAACCGTTGGCATCTACCTGCTGGGGATCTGCGCCCAGCGCTAACAGGGTTTCCACGGCCAGGGGACTTCCCATGCCGTCTAAAATGGCAGCGGTTAAGGGGGTGTGACCCTGGGCATTGTGCGCAGATAACGTAGCGCCTTGCTGCAGGCAGTCGGCAAATTGCGAAACCATTTCAGCCATGCGGTCTGAAAAGGCAATGGCCAGAAAAAGCTGCTGTTGTGGAGAAAGATCTTCGAAATCACCCATGATGGACTTCCTTTAGTGAGAGGGGTTGAGTAAGACTTTGCGCAGGCGATGGTTTGCGGTATCCACCACCAGCAGAAAATGGCCCTGGGGGTCGCACCAGAGACCTGTGGGCTGATTGAATTGTCCCACAGCGGCGTTGCCGTTAACATACCCGGCCTGCCCTGTACCGGCCAGGGTGTTCACCACGCCCGTGCTGAGACGAATCTGGCGAATGCGGTGGTTCTGCTTATCGGTGACGTAGAGGGTGTCTTGCCCCTGGCACAGACCACTGGGCTGGTTCCAGCGACTGTCGGAGCCGGGGCCTTCGGCAAAGCCGCTGTGACCGTTCCCGGCCAGGGTGCTGACCTGGGCCGTAAGACTGCGGCGGCCATTGGCTTTGTGCTGCGGCAGACCGATGCGTCGAACGGCGTGATTGTAGCTGTCCGCCACATACAAAACGCTTTGGCCATTGTGGGTGCCCAGCGTCAGCGCTGTAGGATAGCGAAAGCGGGCCTGGGGGAGGGGACCATCTTCAAAGCCACCGTGCCCATTGCCACTCAGGGTGGACACTTCACCATGGGGAGAGACTTTGCGAATGGCGTGGTTGTCGGTGTCAGCCACATAGAGGCTGCCATCGGGGCCTAAGGCGAGGCCCTGGGGTCGTCGGAATTGCGCTACCGCCGGGTTGCCGTCGTTGTAACCGGGCTCTCCGGTCCCCACAAAGCTGATCACGTCGCCATTGGGTAAAATTTTGCGAATGCGATGGTTATTGGTGTCCGCCACATAGGTAATGCCCTGGGCGTTGACCGCCAGGGCTGTGGGGTGATGAAAGCGCGCATGAGGGGCTGTACCATCCCGAAAGGCACCGAACCACTCACCGATCCAGGGGTTCCAACGGCCACCGCTGTAAGCGCTGACTTTGCCATTGTGCAGACGGCGCAGCACATGGTTGTGGCTATCGGCCACCAGCAGATCGCCGCCGGGCAACTGGGCCAGGGCGGTGGGACCGTTGAAGTCACTGGTGTCGAGACTGTCATTGCGGTAGCCTCCCCAACCGCTGCCCGCAAAGTTTTGGCTTACATCTGTGGAGAGGGCGGGTGACGGGAACGGAAGCGTAACGCCGGGAGGAATGGCGGTTATATCGCTGCTCCTGGGACTTAGCAGCTGTTGACTAATGGCGCGGGTACCCTGGTTCAAGACGGCTTCAAAGGAGCAGGCGCAGTCATAAAACACGTCTTTGACAATGGTGCCCTGACGGACGTTCACCAGCCGCGCACTGAGCACGTACAAATTGCCGACCCGGCTCACACCTCCCATGACAAAGGCGTCCACATTGAGCAGTTTGCCCAGGGTTTCGGTACAGGCGCTATCGCAGTCACTGTACAGGCTCTGTTGAAAGCCTTGCTCTTTGAGCAAAGGCGTAAGGGCTTCGCGCTCTAGCAGGTCGTAGGTGTTGCTTTGACTCAGTAAAGCGCGGATGCGCTGGCTGAGCACGCTGGCCTCTTCAGGGGTAACGCCGCCTTTGGTTTGAAAGTCCAGAAGGGCAATGCGTTGAGGGGTCGTGGGTGCTGCGTGCAAGGCCTGGGGAAGGCCAATGCTCAAGAGATTGAATGAGGTGTAAAGGAGGATGCTGTGATGGATTTTCATGAGGTCTAAGGACGGGACGCGTTTTAAAAAGTTCCCTGGCATTGGGGACAATGGTGGGTGCCCCGTTGGGCCACCACGCTCTTGACAATGACGCTTCCGCACTGCTGACAGCCTTTGCCGCCACGGCCATACACAAAAAGGTGTTCCTGGTGACTGCCGCGGGTGCCGTCGGGGTGTAAATAGTCTTTCAGCGAGGTGCCGCCGGCATCAATGCCTTTTTGCAGCACAAAAGGAATGGCCGCAAAGAGCTTTTTGACAGCCGGGGTAGGTACGCTTGCGGCCGGTGTTTCCGGGTGAATGCCTGCCACAAAAAGGGCTTCGTCCACGTAAATGTTTCCCAGACCTGCCACAATGCGTTGGTCGAGTAACACGGCTTTGAGGCTGCGTTGGGTCTTTTGCAAGGCCTGTTGAAAGCCCCTGAGGGTAAAGTCCGAGCTTAAAGGTTCGGGGCCCAGTTTGCTCAAAGAGGGATGGGTTTGCAGGTCTGCATGGCGCACATACTCCACCCGGCCAAACTTGCGCACGTCGCGATACGTCATTTGCATGGTGTTCTCAAAATGAAAACAGGTGTGGGTGTGTTTGTCAAAGGGGTTGTCTAAGGGGCGCTGGTAATAGGTAAAGGGCAGAGGCAGCGGCGCGGCTTCAGAGCGCGCATCCTGGGTTGGTAGAATCAAGACCTGTCCTGTCATGCGCAAGTGAATGAGCAGATGATCCTGCTCCAGGTCGATAATCAGGTACTTGCCGCGGCGACGAAAAGCCCGAAAACGTTGTCCTCTCAGTGCCGCTTGCTGTAACGGGTTCAGAGGCACCACTTTGGGGGTGAAGATTTCAATCTGGGCAATACGGGCGTCGGTGAGTTGGGCTTCGAGACCCATGCGCACCACTTCCACTTCGGGTAATTCAGGCAAGGTCCAGCTCCTCGCTTTTGATGTCGGCATGTTGATTTTTATCGTACTGGCGGCCGGTGTACCAGATCATCACAATCCATAACAGGCTGGCCAGTAGGCCAATGCCCAGTAAAATACGCGACTGCCATTGGTGCGAAAGCACAATGGTGCCCGCCAAACTGCCTGCGACGCCAATTTTAAAAATCGAGGCGCTCACGTCTCCCAAACGCATAATGGGGCCTTCAATGAGGGGTTTATGCTGATAACGGGCCTGGGGAGTCGTGGGGGTGTAAAGCAGTTCTTTGGTGGCGTTATTGAGGGAGTAATTTAAAGCGCCTGCGCCAATTAAAATGCCCTGGAGCATTAAGGCTTCCAGCGGGAAGAAGAGTAAAATGAGCACCACCACAAAAAAGCTGGGCAGCAAAATGGTGCTCCAGCTCAGTCCCACGTACTGAAAGAGAACGCGGGCCACCACGCCCAGGAGAACAATGCCCAAAATACCCTGCCAGAAATAGACGTTGGCAAAGAGCTTGCGGGTTTCGCCTTCGAGATCGCTTTGGTAACGGGTGTACTGGGTCTGCAAGGTACTGATCTCCGGGGCAGGCGCAGGACTTTGCTGTTGCATGACGGTCAGGGCCTGCTGGATCTGGGCTTCTTTTTTACCCTTGAGGGCTCGCACTGTTTCAAAATGGGTTTGCTGAGGGTCCCATGGGGCAAACACCTGCTGATAGCTCTGATGGGCCAGGGCATCATCAATTTGTTTATACACCTGCAGGTTCACCACCGTAGAGGCCAGGGCCAGCGCAAAGACCATAAAAGCAATGCCCCGCATATAGGGTCGCTGTAACAGGGTTTTAATGTCATCCCAGGGGCCTGATGGCGCAGTAGAAGGGGTAGACGCGGTAGACTTTGGGGCCGACGTTGAAGGAGCTGGTGCGTTCTTTTCTTGAATCAAGAGGGTCAGTCCCAGGGCCACCAGCATGCTGATCACCGAGAGCAGGAGGGTCCAGTCCTTGAGCACCGACTCCACCAGCAGGCCTGAAACCTTGGAGCCCACAATGCCCCCCAGGGTGGCACCAATGGCGATAATGCCAAAACATCTTTCGGCCTGTTCACTCACAAAGGCAGAGTTGATGGTGGCCCAGAGAATGGACAGCACCAGGGAAAAATACACCGAGGCCCAGATAAAAAAGACCGCTGTGCTCCAGGCATTGCTAAATTGCATTAACACCGTAAAGACGAGCTTGCACGCCATCATCAAACCATAGGTGGCCAATAAGAGCTTGCGTGCACGAATGCGCTCTACAAAGAAGTTGAAGATTTTGGTAATGATGAGGGCCGCCACCGGGGAGATCAGGTAAAAGAAAGGCAATTGGTCGGCGTTGAAGTACATAAAGAAACGAGAATCCCGCAGGGGCTTAACCAGGTAATAAGACAGCAGCAAAAAGAAAAGTGCCAAAAAACTCAGCAGACTGGGCTTGAGATCCGCGTGTTTCAGACCCGTGATGCGTAGAAAATATTGGACCATGGGGTTAGCCTATGCTGTGTGAAGCCTGCACACAGGCCTGACGGGTTTGGGTGTCAAAGTAAAGCACCATATATTCCAGGCCTTTGACTGCGGGAAACTGCGGCTCTTTATTTTCGAACAACATAAACCGGGGAGCTTGCAAGCCCTGGTCAAAAGGGGCTTTTTTTTCGCAGTTCTGAGGGTAAAGGGTATGCAAATAGCGCTGACGGGTGGACTCGGGGGTGTCTGCGATCAGTTGTAGGGCCTGGACCCATTGGGTTTCTAAGTTCGGTCCGGCGCTTTGCTCGGGGGCTGTAAAGGTACAGCCAAAATTGCGGGTGGTGTTCATCATCTCACAGTGCAAATCTTCAACGACGATGTTTTCTTTTTCAAGCAAGCTGCTGAAGAAGCGCTCCGCATAGGGGGCTTCCGCCAGATTATAGGCTGCATTTTGCAAGCGCTGGCATGCAGGGGTCATTGAAATGAGGACAAGCAGAAAAAGAATGCGAATAACGAACATAGGCACTAGATTAACACGTTTTGAATAAGACTTTTGCTAAGCTGAACAGAAATCAAATAAAGAGTTGCTTTTGCCATGTCCACATCTGAAAATGCACGTCCGAAAAAGGTCCATAATAATCTTCCGCTGCTGCTTTTGCTGCTGCTCATTGTCCTGGTGGGCACAAGCCCTTATCTCCTCTGGGTCATGCAACCCCAACGCGAGCTTCCCGGCGTCATTTTTGACAAGACCGTCCCCGATCACACCTACCGTGAACATCAGGGGCTGACCTGGGCCTTAAACTACTTTAAAGTCAAGCCTCCTGTGGGTGATGCCTGGCGTAAAAACGCCGATTATGTGGGGTTTTATCCTGCGGATCCGGCGGTGTTTTCGGTGAAGCAGCCGGGCGTGGGGCGATTGCTGAGTGCCGCGGATTTAAAAGGGCAACAGTGGCTCTATATCACTGATACCTATGGGGTCTATGCTCAGGATGTGGAAAATGCAGCGGCCTATGAAAAACGACAGGCCTTGCAAGACAGCCCCTTTCAAAATGTTGAGGCCGCCAACCCTTTGCAGTCTCCCAATTACAGTGCCCATATTTATGGCGGCATGCAGCCGCAAGAAATCGATGCCATGACACAATTTTCGCGGCAGGGCGGCCACGTGAT
Organism: Candidatus Sericytochromatia bacterium; assembly: GCA_964229355.1. Taxonomy (GTDB): domain Bacteria; phylum Cyanobacteriota; class Sericytochromatia; order UBA7694; family UBA7694; genus CAXRDE01. The sequence continues at coordinate 21,233 of CAXRDE010000008.1, forward strand.
TGCTGAATTTAATACCTTTGCCTCTCCCACGGAGGCCTCAGCGCGTAAACGGTTAGAGACCTTTTTTGGGGTGCGCTGGACGGGCTGGACAGGGCGCTTTTTTCAGCAACTGGAAAACCCTGAAGAAGTCCCGGTCTGGGCGCGTGAAAACTATCAGCGTCAGTACGGTAAAGCCTGGGTTTTTTCAGGCAAAGGGTGGGTTGTGGTGCATGAAGACGGGCGGATTGGGGTCCTGGAAGCATCCACGGAGCTGGACGCCGCTTCCCGAGATGTTCCCCCTCAGGCCTTAAAAATCCATTTGACCCAGCCCCAACACCCTCTGCTGCACAAGGTTTATGATGCCGTACCCTACACCTACTGGTTCGATATTCTCGAACCGCTGGACGGCTCGCAGGTGCTGGCGGAGTATGTGTGGCGCCTCATGCCCTCAGGCCGTAAAACCTTACAGTCCCTGGGTCTGCCTGAACGCTTTCCGTTTATGGTATTGGCCGCTGAGTCTCCCCTGCGGATCTACCTGGCGGGAGACGCCTCTGACAGAGCCCAGGAATCGCAGATTTATGCTTTAAAAGGTCGTTTGACCTGGGAGCGCCTGGGGCGTTTTAAAGAACCCAAAGAAAACCAGGACGCTTTCTTCTGGTCCTTTTATTTACCCTGGATTCAAAATGTACTGGATCATGTTGCCACCAGACCCTGTAGGGAGTGTTAGAATACCCTGTAAACAACCCATAGGATAAATCCATGATAGAAGCCCTTTTAGATCGTTTAAAAAGCGAGTTTGGTGAAGCCATTCTAGACACTGAGATGGCGCGAGACATGCCCGTGATCGTGTGCTCTCGAGAAAAGAGCTTTGCTTTGCTGCGCTTTATGAAAGAAAACCCTGACTTTGACTGCAACCTGCTGACCGACGTGTCTGCGGTAGACTACATGAAGTATCCCATTAAACAGCGTCAGCGCTTTGCGGTGGTTTACCATTTGCACTCCCTGGAGCACGGCCATCGTTTTCGCGTAAAAGTCTACCTGGGCATGGCCCAGCTGAATATTGATACCGTCTCAAATCTCTGGAAAACCGCCAACTGGCTTGAGCGGGAAGTCTTCGATATGTACGGCATCACCTTTAATGACCACCCCAACCTGAAACGCATTTTGAACCATATTGAGTTTGAAGGCCACCCTTTGCGTAAAAACTATCCCATTGAGCGGCGCCAGGTGCTCACCATTAACGATCCCCTGATGGATGAAATGGAAAAACGCCTTGTAGAAAAAGGACTGAAATAAGATGCAACGGATTACACAACTTCACCCTGTAGCCCAGGATTTTGAGCCCGAGTTTTATAAAGACTTACACACAGACCTGATGTTTTTAAACATGGGGCCCTCTCACCCTGCCAGTCACGGTACCCTCAGAACCTTTGTGGCCCTGGATGGCGAAACCATTATGGCGTCAGTGTTAGAAATCGGCTACTTACATCGGGGCTTTGAGAAAACCGCCGAGCACCGCACTTATGATCAGGTGATCCCTTATACCGACCGCCTAAACTACGTGTCGTCTATTATGAACAACGTGGGCTTTTCAAAGGCGGTGGAAGGCCTAATTGGGGTGACGGTGCCCGAACGCTGCCAATTTTTGCGGGTCATTGTATCTGAGCTGATGCGTATTGTGGACCATTTGGTGTGCATTGGTGCCAACCTCGTGGACATTGGGGCCATGACCAACTTCTGGTACCTCTTTAACAAGCGTGAAATACTCTACGATATTTTAGACAAGTTAACGGGCGCCCGTTTGACCAACTCTTTTACCCGCATTGGGGGTTTATCTCGCGATGCTTACGATGGCTTTGAAAAAGACGTGTTACACGTTTTAAAAGAGTTTGAGTCTGCGGTTAAAGATGTGTTGGGCTTGATCAAGCGCAATAAAATCTTTTTAAACCGGACTGTGGATGTGGGCATTATTAGCGCTGAAAACGCGATTTCTTATGGTTTTACAGGGCCCTGTTTGCGCGCCTCGGGCATTCCCTATGATGTGCGTAAGGAACAGCCCTACTATCACTACGATGAATTCAAATTTGATGTGCCCATTGGCGAAAATGGTGACACCTATGACCGCATTATGGTGCGCTTTGAAGAAATTACTGAAAGCATTAGCATTGTGCGACAGGCCCTCAAAATTCTGCCCAAAGGCCCCGTGAACTCTGACGATAAGCGGGTGTCTTTGCCGCCAAAGTCCGAAACCTATGTGAATATTGAAGGTCTGATCAATCACTTCAAGCACATCTACGAAGGGGTCAAGGTTGAGCCCGGCGAGTTTTATGATTGCACCGAGGCGGCCAATGGTGAACTCGGTTTTTATATTGTCTCTGATGGCAGTGGCTACCCGTATCGGGTGCGTTGTCGTCCGCCCTGCTTTACGATTTTTTCGGCCTACCCCGACATGATTGAAGGCAGCTTGATTGCCGATGCGGTCGCCACCCTGGGCAGCATTAATATTATTGCTGGAGAACTGGAACGCTAAATGCCCACGGCACAGGTAGTCAAAAAGGCGATTAAACGGGCCCGTCAGGCCCTGAAGACAGAAGCTTACGCCGAGGCGCTGACGGCCTTTGCCGAGGCAGCTAAAGCTTTTGAGGCCTTGCCAGAGCCTTTGGCTCAACTTGAAGGGCTCTATTTGGAGTGGGCCCACGCCTATTTTAAAAGCGGCCAACCCGGAGAGGCCTTAAAAACCGTGAGTCTGTACTTACAGCATCTGACGGTGTTCTCGCCGGAGCTTCAGGAACGGGTGCAATACCTTTTAGCCCAGAGCCACTTTGCCTATGCCCGCGAAAGCCAGGCCGCAGATGCCGAAAAGGCGCGCCAGCATTTTCATAAGGCCCTGGGCTATCACGGTCTGAGTGATTTTCAGCGGGCGCAAGCCTTTTATTACCAGGGAGAGGCCCTGCTGCAACTTAAACTGTTCAAAGAAGCGGCATCCTCTTTTGACAGTGCTTTGCACGCTTTTGGCGTGCAGGGCGAAAGCTTTTGGATGGGCATGACGCGACTCAAAACCGGCATGTGGCATTTGATGCAAAAGCAGGTGGAGCCTGCCATGAATGCGACCCGGCAAGCCATTCAAGATCTTGAGGGCAACGCACATGTGGGGGAGCAGGCGGTGTTGCGCACTGCCTATGATCTCATGATTGAGCTCTGTCATTATCAGTATAATACTGAAGAGGGAGCCCTGTGGCAGGCGAAGCGCCAGGCCATGGAATAGCCTCACTCTATACGCGTCTAAACGTGGGTGTTCTCAAGGTTTTGTAAAGCAGCGTAAGGCGTTTCTTCATGGGGGGGCAAGACACTGAGAGAGCCATCGTTTTCTAAGACCACGGCCCCCACTTCAGACCATTGATTATACCCTGCTTTACGCAGGGCTGTGAGCAATTCGCTTTCGGTAATGCGCTCTGCTTTTTGTCGTTCTTCAAAGCGGTGTCCCTGATAATACAGTAGGCTGGGTTCAGATTTAATGACCTTGCAAAAGCCTGAAGAGCGGCTGGCGGTAAAGGTCACCAGATACTGCAAGCCCACCAGCAGCAGGGTGGCAAGGGCTCCTTCACTTAAAGAGGTTTGGCGTGAGAGCAAGGTTGTCGCCAGAATAGAGCCCATGGCCACCGTAACAATAAAGTCAAAGGCATTCATTTTAGACAGGGTGCGCTTGCCTCCCATGCGCAAGATGATCACCAGTGAAAAGTAGGCAAAGGGCGCGATGATCAACAGCTGTTTTAAATCGCTGAACCCCTGGTAGAATAAGCTCATCATAATGTGCAGGCTAGCATTTACCCTATAAAAAACCTGTTATTGAAGGTTTAAAATACTGTATATTAGGTAGAGCCATTTGATGGATAGCCAAACAAACCAACAATAGAAGAAATCCGATGAAAGAATACACCCCTGAACAGCAGCAGCAATTTCACGCGGCTGTTGCCAAATACCCCCATAAAAAAGCAGCCACATTGACCTGCCTCTGGATTGCCCAGGAAATCGACGGCTACGTCTCTTTAGAGGCCATGGAGTATATCGCCCACATTCTTGAAATTCCTGTAACCGCTGTTTACAGCGTGGTGGGCTTTTACTCGATGTACAACACCAGCCCCGTGGGCAAATACCACTTTCAGGTTTGCCACACCCTGTCCTGTGAACTGGCCGGTTCAGAGGCGGTGATTGAGCACCTGCAAAAGCGCTTAAATATTAAGCCCGGTGAAACCAGCGAAGATGGCTTGTTCACCCTCACACGGGTCGAGTGTCTGGCCTCTTGTGGCACTGCTCCCATGTGTCAGGTGAACCGTGAATACCATGAGAATTTGACCCCTGAAACCCTTGATGTCTTAATTGATCATTTGCGCCAGGAGGCGGCCACCCATGCCTAAATTAAAAACCAAAATTCTTTCCAATTACTTTGGCGTAGACCAGGCCTGGACCCTGGATTTTTATCGGGGTCATGGCGGTTATGAAACCGCAAAAAAAGCCCTGACTGAGATGCAGCCCGATGAAATTACTGAAGAAGTCAAAACCTCAGGCTTGCGCGGCCGGGGTGGGGCCGGTTTTCCCACCGGAATGAAGTGGGGATTCCTGGCCAAGCCCGAAGGCAAACCCCGCTATTTATGTATCAATGCCGATGAATCGGAACCCGGTACCTTTAAAGATCGCCAGATCATGGAGTGGGATCCCCACATGCTGATTGAAGGGGTGATGATCTCCTCCTATGCCCTGGGCGTGCATACCGCCTTCATTTATATTCGGGGCGAGTTTCACTTGCCTGAAGTGCACCTGTCGCAAGCGGTGGCTGAGGCTTACGCCGCAGGTATTTTGGGTGAAGACTGCATGGGTACCGGTTACAAGCTCGATGTGGTGGTGCACCGCGGTGCTGGCGCGTACATTTGTGGTGACGAAACCGCCCTGCTGGAGTCCTTAGAAGGCAAGCGGGGATACCCCCGTTTGAAGCCACCTTTTCCTGCGGTAGAAGGCCTGTTTGGCTGCCCCACCATTATTAACAATGTGGAAAGTGTTGCCAATATTCCCTGGATTATTGCCAACGGTGGCGAAGCGTATAAGCAATTTGGTACCGAAAAGAGCCCTGGCACCCGTTTGTACGGCATTAGTGGTCATGTGAATAAGCCCGGTGTTTATGAAGAAGAACTCGGTATTCCCATCATGGAATTGATCAACGATCGCGCAGGCGGCATTAAAGGCGGCAAAAAGCTGAAAGCTGTCATTCCTGGGGGGTCTTCAACCCCCGTGCTTTTGCCGGAGGAATGCGAAGAACTCACCATGTGTTACGAGGGTGTTGCCGCTGCGGGCTCGATGTTGGGCTCAGGTGGACTCATTGTGATGGATGAAACCACAGATATGGTTAAAGTGCTGGTCAATCTTTTGCGTTTTTACAGTCATGAATCCTGTGGGCAATGCTCACCCTGTCGTGAAGGCACGGGATGGCTTTATAAAACCATGAAAAACCTATTGGCCGGTCTGGGCGAAAGTGGCGAAATTGAAAAAATTGAAGACATCGCCAGCAATATGGAAATGCGCACCGTTTGTCCTCTGGCTGCGGCTGCCACCATGCCCACCCGTTCTTATATGAAAAAATTCCGGGGCGAGTTTGAGGCTTATTTGCGCCAGGTGGAAGCCGGTCAGGCAACGTTGGTTTAGCCCCTTACCTCAAAGAAACTTGACCGCTTGTTAAGTTTTAAATTCCCGTTAAGTCAGTTGGGGTATAATGCCCCTGAACACACTCAGAAAGAAATACGATTAAATGTCTGAAAAAACGTGCCCTCATTGTAATTCGGTCATTCCTGCGGAAATGGCCGTGATGCCCGTTTGTTATATTTGCGGCGGCGATATGTCTGCGCAACCCACCCAGGTGTGGGCCGCCATTGACATGAAGCAAGATAACACCCGCCACTGCCCTGCCTGTAACACCGAAGTGAAATCCTTACTCACCATGGAATGTCCCAATTGTCAGGCTGAGCTGCCTGTGCCCGGTATGGCCGTGGAAGATGGCGAAAAAGAAAAAGAAAAATTCAACCAAATGGTGCAGGCTGCGGAAGCCGAAGACCGTGCTGCTGCCGCTGCTGCCGCAGCCCAGCCCGTGGCTCCTGCTGCGCCTGAACCGGTTGCGCCGCCAATCCCCGAGCCTGTGGCTCCACCCGTCCCCGAGCCTGTGGCGAAAGCCCCCGAGCTGCCGCCGATTCCTCCCAAAGCCCCCCCTGCAGCCTCCGAGTTGCCGCCTGTGCCTCCTGCTGCTCCCACCAGGACCCCCGCTCCGGCGCAAGAAGGCTTCTTTGCACGCATTTTGCGGGCACTGGGCTTGAAAAAGTAAGCGGTAGCGCTTAGGCGCTCAGTAAAGCACCAGCGCAATGGCTGCATGGGCAGCCAGAATGGGCAAAATTTGTCCCACCAGGGCCTCGTTAATCTGACGTTCCACGTACAGAAAGCCGAGGCCCTTATTTTCTGCCAAAATCAGTGGGGTTAAATAGCCCTCTCCAAACTGGGTGGGTTCGGTGATGCTGCTTTGCTGGGCCAGTAAGGTTTCAAGCAGCTGATTGGCCTTTTCAGCAAGGGCGTCGTCGGCGATGCTGTCAGGCCCCTGGTAATAAAAGTACTCTTCGGGCTTGCCTACCCGTTCGCGGGCAAAGTACAGCAAGGCCAGCTCTGAGGGGACAGAGGCGGCGGCAATTTGAATCAGGCGCTGAAGGCATTCTTCAATATGGGGCGCGCCATGTAGGTTTAAAATCGAGGCGTTTAAATAACTGAGGGTATCGCGGTGATACTGCAGCTCTTTGAGCTCACTGTGGTGTTTGAGGGCTGTGCGCACCGTGGTGTACAAACGCCGTTGGGTTAACTCTGCTTTGGGTAAATAGCCGTCAATATCGTAGTCGTCAATGACTTCTTTTTCGGGCGCAATACCGGGTTGTCCCGTGCGCAACACAATACGCACCAATTCATTGCCCTGTTGGCCGCGAATGGCGTGAATGGCCTCTAAACCAGAGTGGTCGTTTTCCATCACCACATCCAATAGAATCACCGGCGTCTGGGGATGGGCTTGCATATAACTTACCGCTTCTGCCCCACTGTGGACACTGACCAATTCAATGGGCTGACCCTGATAATCCATTTTCTTAAGGCTGAGGCGGGTTAAATCATGGATTTCTGGATCGTCGTCTACAACCAGTACTGTGTGCTTCATGGGGGGCTCCTGCCGCATAAAAGTTGTACGTGTCAATTTTGCGTACTGTGTCAATTCTAACCAAAAAAGAAGCGCTTTGCAAAACTTAACATGATTTGACTTCGGCCCCACAGAAAATTGTATAATGAACTTAAGCGCAAGGAGGCTTTTTGAAGATGGGTAATATTGCATTTGGTGGTCTGGCATCGGGGTTAAACACAGCGTCGATTATTCAACAGCTTTTGGCGCTGGAAAGTCGCCCCATCAACCTCTTAAATACCCAACGGGAAACCCTACGCTCTCAGCAAGACGCTTACAAAGATCTCAATACCCGTATTAACGGCCTTGAAAATGCCGCGTTTGAGTTAACCAAAATCTCCTCTTTATTGGGCCGTGAGTCTAATTCTTCAGATACCGACACCCTGTTGGCCACCGCCAACGCCAACGCCCTCACCGGCAGTTACGAAATTGAAGTCTTGCAGTTGGCCACCGCCAGCCGCTTACAGACTGGCACCGGCGCGGGCTCCGGCAATACCCTGGGCGGTGTTGCGGACACCAGCGACTTTTCGGGCGAAACCCTTGCGCAGATCAACCTGAACAACCGCGTGCGTGAGCCCCTGACCGAAGGCACCTTTTTTGTGAATGGTCAGTCCATTTCGGTCCTGGCAGGGGACACCTTAGATGACGTGCTCGGCAAAGTCAGTACGGCCACCGCTGGCACGGTCACCGGTGACCTGGTGACCGATCCCGCCCAGGGAGGCAATGTATTGCGTTTGAGCAGTGCTTCACCCATTGTGCTCAGCCAGGGCACCAGCAATTTTTTGAGCGCTTTTAAGCTCGATACTGCCAGTTACAGCGGTGGCACCCTCGAAAGTACAGGGGCCGTCAACGCGGTACGCTCAGATCTGAAGTTAGATGGTTCTGAGGGCAGTACAAATCTGGCCCAGTCCGTGGGCAGTGGCATATTGACCCTGAATAATGTGTCCATTAACTACGACGCCAGCACCGATACCCTCAACGATCTGGTGCAGCGTATTAACGCTTCCGAGGCCGGTGTGCGCGCCAGCTTTTCGCAAGCGGGGGGCGGCAGACTGAGCCTGGTGTCCAAAAGCAATGGTCCCCTGGCCATTCAAATTGCCGATACAGGCAATGTGGCCAATGCCTTAGGCTTACAGGCCACCGACTCACTCCAGGTGGGCAAAAGCGCCCAATTGCGTGTGGACGGAGGGGCGGTACAGTCCTTTAACCAAAACACAGGGGTTCAGGCGGACGGTGCCGAAGGCCTGGTGTTGGACCTGCGCGCGGCCAATGTGGGCAATCCGGTATCGGTGACGGTGGCGGTGGATACGGAAGCGGCCACCTCAAAAATTCAAAACTTTGTCGATCAGTACAACCAGTTAAACACCCGCATTAATGAGCTCACCGCCTATAACCCCCAAACGGGGAGCAAAGGTGTGCTGCTCTCCGATTTTTCGGTGAATAATTTGCGCCAGCGCATGAATGATCTGGTGTTTCGTCAGGTGAACGGTTTAGACGGCAGCAATTCACGGGGTTCTCTGGCGGAGTTGGGCTTGAGTACCGGAGCCATTGGCGCCCTGCCGGGCAGCACCACGAAACTGGAGTTTAACGCCAGTCAGTTTGAAGCGGCTTTAGCGGCGGATCCTACACGGGTAGCCCAGCTACTGGGGGCCGAAGACACCAGCTCTGGGGCCAATGTGGGCGTCATGACGCAAATCAAGGATTACCTTGAGCGCATTAGCAGCAGTACGGGTATTTTTTCGGAGCGTCAACGCAGCGCGGGTCGCCAAATTGACGACATTGGGGATCGCATTCAAACCCTCAATGAGCGTCTGGACCGTAAACAGGAACGCTTAGAAGCCCAGTTTACCTTGTTAGAGCGAACCCTGGCTGATCTGCAAGCCCAGCAGAGCAGCCTGGCCGGGTTGTTTTAAGGCTTCAACGGCCTTTTAGCGACCGGTACATGTCAGTATTCTCACGGGTTTTTTGAATTTCTTGGAATCATCTTCTGACAATTGGCCTTCTTTTCAAGGCATAATGGAAGAAAAATACCTTCAGGAACCTTGTGTTATGTCTACGAAAAAAAGTATTGCCACCCTTCAAGATGAACTTATTGAAGAGTTTTCTGAATTTGAAGATTGGCAAGAAAAATACGAATTCATCATTGAATTGGGCTTTGATCTGCCTGACTTTGACTGCGCTTATAAAAATGAGGAACATCGGATTCTCGGGTGTCAGTCTAACGTATGGATTCACACGGACTATGATGCAGAACAGCACCAGATGCGGTATACCGCAGACAGTGAATCGATGATTGTTAAAGGTCTGATTTCAATGCTGGTGCACGTGTTGTCAGCACAGCCGCCTGAAGCTATTTTGGCCGCTGATCTCCATTTTTTAAACGAAATTGGACTGGATCGGCATTTGTCGTCTACCCGCTCGAACGGGCTGGTGTCGATGATCCAAGAAATGAAAAAACAGGCAGCGCTGCACGTACGTGAAGGTGCTGTATAGGAGGAAATGATGCAAACCACGGGAGCAAAAAAAGAAAGCCTGGGACTCTGGGGTTGGGATACCTTTGACTTCATTGTGCAGGATCTTGAGCGCAGCGAACGCTTTTATACCCAGTCTTTTGGCCTACCCTTGCTAGCGAAGTCCACTGAAAAACACACCCATGAAACCGGCGAAGACAGCCGTTTGTTTGGGCAACATGGCATTTCGATTGCCTGTATTGCCCCCAAAGAACGGGGTTCGCGGGCAGATCGCTGGTTAAAACACCATCCCGATGGCGTGGCCGTGGTGGGCCTGCGGGTCAAAAACTTAGCCCATACCCACCGGGTCTTAAGCGAGCGGGGCGCTACCTTTTCCACCCCGATTGTGCAGGCCACGGACGCTCAGGGAGAACCTTACCAGTATTTTGAAATCACCACCCCGCTGGGGGCAGTACGCTATCGCTTTGTACAGCGAGAACTCAAAACCCTGCCCCCTGGCTTTCAGCGGGTGGCTCCCCAGGAGCAATTATTGGTGCCTTACCAGAGCATTGACCACGTGACCGCCAATATGCTTAGCTTAGAGCCGTATATTTCCTGGCTCAAAGATATTCTGGGCTTTGAAGAATATTGGAACGTGCGTTTTCACACTTCTGATACCCAGGGTGATGAAGGTTCAGGGCTGGCGTCTACCGTCATGTGGGACCCGGAATCCAAAATCAAGCTGGCCAATAACGAACCCGCTGTCCCCAATTTTGAAGGCAGCCAGGTGTACACCTTTGTGGAAGACAACGTGGGGGCGGGTGTGCAGCACATTGCCTTTCATGTGCCCGAAATTCAGGGCACCATTGATACCCTGCAGCGCAAGGGGCTCAGCTTTTTAGATGTACCTGACACCTATTACGATATGCTGCCCCAGCGTTTAAAAGATCAAAATGTGAACAATTTTACCGAAGACATTGAAGCCCTGAAAAAACTGGGGATTTTGGTGGACGGTGACGACGATAAATACCTGTTGCAAATTTTTATGCAAGAAGCTGCAGCGGTGTATGAGGAAGAAAAGGCCGGCCCTTTCTTCTTTGAAATTATTCAGCGCAAAGGGGCTACCCTTTTCGGGGAAGGCAACTTCCGGGCGCTCTTTGAAGCCATCGAACGGGATCAAAAGGCACGCAAATAATGAAAAAGCACGGGATACACACACTGGTGATGGGCTGTTGTTTGGCTCTGTTCAGCGCGGGCGGACTTCACGCTTGCGTGGAGCCGGGGATTATGGGGTCGGGGGTTCCCCGTACGGAATCCCGTGACCTGAGCGCCTTTTCATCGGTGGCTGTGTATAACGGTTTTGAATTTGTGTTCATTGAAAACAATCAGCGGGCGATTCCCACCGTGCGCCTGACCATTGACGATAATCTCTCTCCCTTTGTAGACATGACCGTCAACAATGGTCAGTTGATTGTGCGCTTGAATCAATTGGTATCCAGTGCCACCCGGCGCATTGAGGTGGAAGGCCCTCCCCTGGCGGGCCTTCGCCTCTTTGGCCGCTCCAAAGGCAATGTCAGCCGCTGGGTGAGTCGTTTTCCGGTGCGCATTGAAGTGGATGCCAATTCAAATCTAGAAATTGGTGCCTTAGAGGCGGACTCGGCTCAGATTCAGGTCACTGGACAATCTACCCTGAACATTACCGGTGGAGCGGTTTCGAGCGTTGTTTTGACCGCCAATAACCGCTCCAATGTACGTGCCGAGGCCATGCGCACCCAGCGGGTAGATGCCACTCTGACCGATCGTTCCCTTGCCCGGGTCAATGTTTTGACCCTGTTAAACGCGACGCTGAGCTCCACCTCTGAGCTCAGCTATTCGGGTAATCCCCAGATTCGGCCTAACCTACTGGACCGCGACTCGCGCCTGACCCCCTTAGATGTGGGTGGCTAGAGACCGGCGGTTCGTTGAAGGCTTAAACGCTGACTTTGCGACCCATAAAAACGCGGTATGCGGCCAAAATAATGATCGCGCCCACCACAGAGGCCAGGAACCCGGCGCTGGCACCAGGGGGGTAAAAGCCTGCCAGACGACCCAGCAGTGAGGCGGTAAAGGAACCGGCAATCCCCAATAAGGCGGTCATTAAGAATCCGCCCCCGTCGCGACCGGGCATAATAAACTTGGCCAGGGCACCGGCGATAAAACCAATCAATAAGGTCCAAACTAAGGCCAGTACAGGGCCTGTCAGCAAAGCAATGGCGATTAACACCAACACAACAGTAAGTACAATGGGCATGATCTAAAAACCTCTTTTCTTTGGCTTTTATGCTATCAGAAAGCCTATTAAAAGCGTATTAAGAGTGCAATACCCAGAGTGGCTATGTAATGCGGTATTATAGTAAAAAATCGGAGGAAATCCTATGTCTGAGATAGAAAAAAAAGTTGAAAATGTGATTATTATTGGCTCTGGTCCTGCTGGCTACACATCGGCAATTTACACCGGTCGTGCCAACCTGAGCCCTTTGATGTTTGAAGGTTACTTTGCCGGTGGCCAATTGATGCTGACTACCGAAGTGGAAAACTATCCGGGCTTTCCTGAGGGCGTGATGGGCCCTGACTTTATGATGGGCTTAAAAGCTCAGGCCGAGCGCTTTGGCACCCGCGTGGTCACCAAAGACGTTACCCGAGTAGACCTGTCGCAAAAGCCTTACCGCGTCGAAGTGGAACAAGACGTCTACTATGCTAACGCCATCATTATTTCTACCGGCGCTTCAGCGAAGTTGCTGGGCCTTGAGTCTGAAAAGCGTTTGATGGGCCACGGGGTCTCTACCTGTGCCACCTGTGACGGGGCTTTCTTCCGCGAAAAAGAAGTGGCCATTGTGGGCGGCGGCGACAGCGCCATGGAAGAAGCCAATTTCTTAACTCGCTTTGCCAGCAAAGTGTACGTCATTCACCGCCGTGAAGAGCTGCGCGCGTCTAAAATTATGCAAGACCGGGCTTTTGCGAACCCTAAAATTGAGTTTATCTGGAACAGCGAAATCACCGAGATATTGGGCGAAAACAAAGTGCATGCTGTAAAACTGTACAATAGCAAAACCGGTGAAACCATCGAAAAACCCATGGACGGCGTCTTTGTGGCCATTGGACACACCCCCAATACCCAATTGTTTAAAGACTACCTAAAAACCGACGATGTGGGTTATTTGATTGTGGATTATCCCACCAGCAAAACCAACGTCGAAGGTGTTTTTGCGGCCGGAGATGTGCATGACCCACTGTACCGTCAGGCGATTACCGCCGCGGGTGCCGGCTGCCGTGCAGCCATTGATGCCGAGCGCTATCTCGAAAGCCTTGAGCATGCAGCCCATGCGGATGCTGCTGCTCACGCATGAGCGGTAAATACACCAAGCATGTGATGGTGTGTGTCCGGGAACGTAAACCCGGACACCCCAAGGGCTCTTGTGGCGAGTGCGGGGGCGAAGCCATTCGCAAGGATTTTGCAGACCTGCTCAAAAAGCATGACCTGAAGGAGCACATGCGCGCCAGCAAAACCCACTGTTTAGACGCCTGTGAAATGGGCGCCGTGGTGGTGATTTACCCCGACGATATCTGGTATGTGAACGTGCGGCGCGAAGACGTACAGCCGATTTTTGAGGCCTCTGTGCTCAAGGATGAGGTGTATCTGCCCCGGTTGGCCACTGAAGCCACCTGGGCAGAGCTTCAGGCCATTCGTGAAGGCAAACAGGAGCGGCCGTTGCCGCTGTATACAGACCCTTACCGTTCCAAAGACGGCAAAAAAGAAAAAAAAGCAAAGAAGAAATAACCCATGACCCAGTCCTATGATTTAGAAGTCGCCGGCCCTTTGAACCTTCAGGCTCAGCTCTTGATTGCTAACGATACCGAGTTAACAGCCACCGGACGCTTTGCCTTTTCGCTGACGGACTCGCTGAATCAAACCCTGGGCTTGTTGCCCTTTGGACTGGGCAAAAAAATTGCGGGCAGCATGATCGACAAACGGCTGACCAGCAGCGGTTATGCCTTTGAAATCAAAACCCAGGTGTTTACCGACATTGTGGTGGACGCCGAAGGTTTAATGACCCTGAGCACCCGCTACCATTCGCCGCTGGCGAAGGGCATTACCCACAATGAATTTGAGCGGGTATTTAAACATTTTGCCCGGGAACTTTTTTATGTGGGGGTGCAGCCCAGCAGCGAAGACTATTTGCACCGCTTTATTCGTGAGTTTAAATCAAAAAACCGGGCCCAACTGCACTTTGCGGAGCTGTTTGCGGGTAAGTCATTGGCCATTGACGCGCTCCCGCCCCATGCCTTAGACAATTTCACCATTGACGAGGTGAAAATGGGGCAAGATCATCGGGGCGACCTGGTGGTGGACTTTGTGGCCACGGGTGTGTTGGCGTATCATGCTGACGTATAAGGAATAGCATTGGAGTAAAGATTATGGAAAACCCCATCATGGACGGTAAAGCCCTGGCAGCCCAACTGCGTCAGGAGATCAAAGCCCGTTGCGAGAGCCTGCATTTTCAGCCGGGCCTGGCGGTGGTGTGGGTGGGCGATCATCCTGCTTCTGAAATTTACATTCGCCACAAGCAAAAGGCTTGCGAGCAGGTGGGCATGTTGTCGGTATTGCATCATTTGCCCGCCGACAGCGCCCAGGATGAGGTGTTGGCCCTGATTGAAGGATTAAACCAGGATCCTCAGATTCACGGCATTTTGGTGCAGATGCCCCTGCCGGAGCATCTGGACGAAGCCCAGGTGATCGAAGCCATTGATCCCGCCAAAGATGTGGACGGCTTACACCCCATGAACAGCGGCTATTTGTTTTCAGGCGCGGCCCGTCTGGTGCCCTGTACGCCGTTGGGCGTGATGGCCTTGCTCAAAGCCCACGGCGTTGAGCCTGCGGGCAAGCAGGCGGTGGTGATTGGCCGCAGTCAATTGGTGGGCAAGCCCGTGGGTATGCTCTTGCTCAATGAACATGCCAGTGTCTCGTTTTTGCATTCGCGCACCCCCGATTTGGCCCGCTATACCCGTGACGCCGACATTGTGGTGGTGGCTGTGGGACGGCCCAACACCCTGACGGCTGACATGATCAAGCCCGGTGCGGTGGTGATTGACGTGGGCATTAATCGCCTCGAAGGCCGTAAAATTACCGGCGACGTGGATTTTTATGGCGTATCTCAAAAAGCCAGCCTGATTACCCCGGTGCCCGGCGGTGTGGGCCCCATGACCATTGCCATGCTCTTGCAAAACACCTTAAATGCTGCGCTGGTAAGCCCATGATGCTGATGTTGCTGGGGGTCTGCCTGTTGGTGATGCTGGGCAGCATTTTTGTGGTGCTCAACGCCCTGCAACAAATGGATGCCTTACGCAAACAAAATACAGTGTTTCAGACGGAACTCAAACAATTGCAGCAGGCCCACCAACAGCTCTTGCAACAGTTATACCCTGCGGCTACCCCCGCGGAATCTGAGGCCAAAAGCGCCCTCGAAGCAGAGCAGGCGGCCAAAGCCGAAGCCAAAGCCGAAGCCCGCGATGAGGCGCTGGCGAGCCTAAAAGAAGATCTCTTTCAGGTGCAGCGCCTGCTCGAAAAACACCACCTGAAATTGGGCTATTATCCGGACAGCGTCTCGGTGTTGATGCAGTTTGCTGAACAGCAGCAAAATACCCCTTCTCGCCACAACCCCTACACCGGCTTATACGCCCCTCTGTTTAGCGAAAAAACCCTGCTGGACATTACCCATGACCCCGTGGATGAAGGTTTATCGGAGTATGCGGGGCGTTTGCTTTACCAGGCCCATTTAGAGCCGGAAGGGCGGGGCTCAGGCTATACCCTGGCGGCCTTTGATGAGGCGGGTCTCTTGCTGAAAGACGCCAGTGGTGAAGTGCTCACTTTAAATCATCCGGCCTAAACACGACTTTTTAAATGACCCATTCTTCCCATGCCGCTTCTTCAGGCTGAGTTTCTATGGCCCGTTGGCCTCCCAGCATCGAAATCAGCCAGGGGGCCTCTGGTGCGTTGGCAGCTGGCCAGAACGCGGCAAAGGCGTGGGGATCGTTTTGCCCAAGTAGACACAGCCCCAGGTGCTCACCAGCGGCCTGGCGCAAAAGCTGGGTCATGGCCCCGGCTTCTAACAGGGCGTAGCTGCGGGCATCGGACCCGTAACTGGCGCGTAGAGGTTCCAGATCGGCCCACAGGTAAAGGCCAAAGGTGGCCTGTCCCGTCCAGGCCTGCGGTAAGATGCCCGGATACGGCCAATGAGCCCCGAGGGTCACGGCTTCTAAAGCATGGGCCTGAGGAACATAGCGCCAGAGACCTGCTCTGAGTTCAGGGTCACAATCCTGGCGCAGATGCAGGTACACCTGCACCCCATAATATCCCCCTGCAGAAGCATAGGCCCGCTGCGGCGTAGAAGCAAAGGCGCTGTGCCGCTCATAAACTCTCAGACTACTCAAAAGCTGGCTGAAAGCCTCGCGGCCGGGACCCGCGGGGGCAAAGTCCTGGTGAGAACCCCAGGTCTGGGGATCCCCAAAGGTGCCTGTCAGCGGGTGGTCGCTGAGCTGTACCCGTTGACTCGGCCGTGCTGTGACGGTGCCGTGTGCCGCTGGGTCTGTGGGCTCCTGAACCGACTTGTGAACCGAATCCTGCCTGGCATAATCCGCGGCCAGGGCCCGCAGGGTGCGCAATCGCAACAATTCTCCCACGCCCGGCGCTTTGCCAAAGGTTTGCTGAAAATGCTGGCTCAATTGCACCATCTCAAGGGAGTGGATGCCCAGACTGAGTAAGTCGGTGTCAGCCTGTAAAGCCGCTTGCTTTTCGGGAGGCCAGTCCAGTACCGTGGCGATGGCAGTGCGCAACTGCTGCACCCACTGCTCTTGCAGGGCCGACAGGGGCGGTAGCAGTTCGGGGGTATCCGGCAGGACCGGGTTTTGATCCAGCAGGGCCTGGCGATGAATTTTGCCATTGGCAGTGAGCGGCCAGACGGACACTGAAATATAGCAGTCGGGTTGCATATAGCGGGGCAGGTGGGTGCTCAGATGGTGGCTGAGGGCTTGCTCAATGTGCAGCGCAGAGGGCTCGTCCCTGCGGGGTTGCCAGTACAAGCGCAGGGTTTTTTCATGGTACAGGGCCAGGGCCTGAAGCACCCCTTCACACTGCTGGGCACAGTGGGTGATTTCGCTCAACTCGACGCGATACCCCTTGATTTTGACCTGTTGGTCTTCACGGCCCAAAAAGATAATCTCCCCTCCCGCATTGCGGTACCCCAAGTCCCCGGTGCGGTACAGGGCTTCTCCCGTCTGGGGATGGCGGCTAAAATGCCGGGCGGTCAAATCGGGTTGGTTTAAATACCCGGCGGCGACTCCAGCCCCGGCCAGGTACAGCTCACCGGGGGCGAAGGGCGGCATGTCTGCCAGCCAGGGATCGAGCACGTAGACCCCCTGGGCGGGCATGGCCGTGCCATAGGGAATCGAGGCTTTCTGGGCGTCTTCGCTTTGGATTTCGTGCCAAATCGACCAGATGGCTCCTTCGGTGGCTCCCCCCAGACTGAGACAGGTGAGCGGTTGGGAACTCAGAGGCTGGATGCGGGCGGGCAGGGTCACGGGAATCCAGTCCCCGCTGAGCAATACCGTTCGCAGGGCTGTTAAAGGCAAGAGATCTGATTGGCCTTCTGCCCACTGGCAGAGCATTTCCATGTGGGCGGGCACCGAGTTCCAGACACTGACCCCCTCGTGTTGGCACCGTTGCCACCAGTGGGCGGGCTCGCGCTGCTGCGCCGGGTCAGGGTACACCACGGCGGCTCCTGCCCATAAGGCTCCAAAGATATCGTAGACGGAGAGATCAAAACTGAGGTCTGCGAGGCCCAGCACCCGATCCGCGGGCTGAAGCCCTAAGCGCGCGTTGACCGCCTGGAGGGTATTGCTCACCGCGGCATGGTGGGTCACCACCCCTTTGGGGGTGCCCGTGGAGCCGGAGGTGAAAATGAGATACACCGGGTCACTGGGACGCTGTTGTTGGCGCTGCTGCCATTGCTGCTGCAAGGCAGCATGGGATGGTATGGGTGAGGTGACGCGCTCGGCGGTGAGCGTCCAGCAGGTGTAAGAGGACTCTGTCTTGAGCACAGAGGTGGGGTGACAGAGCACCAGTGGGCACTCGGCCTGGGCCAAAATAGCCTCACAGCGCAAGCGGGGCCACTCGCTGTTCAGGGGAATATAGCAGGCGTCGGCCATCAGGGTAGCCAGAACGCCCACCACTTGCTCCCATCCGGCGGGCATGTACAGCGCCACCCGCCGGGGGGCGGTGGGTTGGTCTGCAAAAAAGGCCGATAGCTGGGTACTGAGGACATGGGCCCGCTGCCACAGCTCAAAATAGCTCAGGCGTTCCGAGACACTTGCCACCGCTAGCCGTTCGGGGTGCTCCAGACATTGCTCCAAAAAGGGAACCAGCAAATCGCCATGGGGGTTACCTGCTGCAAAGACCGGAGCCGCTGCGGGTACTGGCCAGGGACAAATGCTCTGTGGGAGGCTTTCTATGTCTAAGAGCTCGTGCAGGGCCGATTCCCAGGTGTCAAACAGCGTCTGTATGAAGGCTGCGTCAAAACGCTGCTCCGGGTAATCCCAATCGTAATGCAAACACCCCTGATGCACCATCACCTGATGATCCAGACTCACCTGGGGGGTTTGGGTTTGACTGTACACCCATTCGCCTTGCAGGGGAATGGTGGCTTCGCCGTAACCGAGCGCAGAGGTAAACACCACGGGAAAGGCTGCTTCCTGTCCCGCTTCTCGCAGGGCGCGCATGACCTCAATGCCCGAGAAGCTGCCGTGGGCCAGCACCTCAAGTAAAGTGTGTTGTAGGGCCTGGGTCTGGGCCCAGAAGTCCTGTTGGGGCGTCAGGCTGACCAAACTCAGCTGGGTAAAATCCCCCACGATGTCTTGCATCTGAGGGTGTACCGGGGGCCGTGAAAAGGTGGTGAGATTGAGGGTCATGGCTTGCCGTTGTGACCAGCGTCCGAGACAGGCTGCAAACACCGACAGCAAGAGGCAGGTGGGAGTGACGCTGTGGCGGCGCGCTAGCGCCTGTAAACGCTCCCACTGGGGGCGCGATAGGCTCCCTCCCTTGCGGGCGTACACGATTTTTTCGTCTGCCACCACAGGTTTTTCTGGCAAGACCGGGGGTGGGGCGATCTGCGCCAGCCGTGCCAGCCACCACTGGCGATCGGCCTGAACTTTGGGGTGATGGCGGTGCGCAGCCAGATAATGCTGCCAGTGATCAAAGCGCAAATCCAGGGGTGGTTTGGCCTGAGGGCCCTCATGGTAAAAGCGCTCCAGTTCTTCGCTGAGGCGCACCAGGCTGATGGCGTCGGCCACCAGGGCGTGGATGCAGAGGCATAGCAGCACCTGCTCAGGGGTTTGTACCACGGCCACCCGTAAAAAGTGGGGACGCTCTTGCTGCAGTTGCTGACGCAGGGCTGTGTGGGCGGATTCCTGGGCATTTGTGTCCAGGCCTCGCCAGTCGTGGTAGCTGAGGTAGTCGGCAAAGTCGTTTTGCGCGATTTCTGCGACCTCGCGGTACTGCTGGCGACCGTCGGCCCGCAGGGTCATGCGCAGCATGGGGTGCCGAATGATCAAATGCTGCAAGGCCTCTTGCAAACGGGGCAACGACAGCGCTGGCGTATAGCGTAGCTCCAGGTAGGCCTGGGCCGGAACGCTATCGCTCAGGCCAGTTTGTTGACCGATCCAATAGGCCTGTTGTACGGGCGTCAGGGCAAACGGCTGTCCCGCATGGTGCGCGTAATCTTCGGGGTTTAAAGGGGGCAGGGCGTGCACTGTTTCGGTGTTTGTGGACTGGGAGGCGGCCGCGTCATTCCACTGGCTCTGCTGAAGCACGTCTACCATGTCTTGAAAGCGATCGCTGCGAAAGAGCACGTGCAGGGCCAGGGGGTGCCCGATAGCCGTTTGCAGGGTATGCTGCAATTCTAAAGCGGACAGAGAGTGGCCCCCCAGGGCAAAAAAGCGACTGTCAGTCTGCAGCTTTTGAGGCCCCAGCACCGCCTGCCAGCAGTGGGCCAGCAGGGCTTCAATGTCTGTCAATGCTGCTGCGGGAGTCTCGGTGGACAGGGGGGTGGGCGGTGCTTCCTGGGGAAGGGTTTGCAGCAGTTTTTGCAGGGCAGAACCGTCAATTTTGCCCTGGGGGGTCAGCGGAAACTGCGCAACCCACTGGCACAGGTCTGGGTAAAAAGCGGGAGACAGATGGGGCGCTAATTGCTGGCGTTGCGCGGGGCTCAGGACCTGTGTCGCAACAGATGCTAATGCAGCGATGCCTAAGGTAGCAGCTTTGGAAGCCTGAGGCACGAGCCAGGCGACCCATTTTCCCTGGGGGGTCAGGGCCACATGGGCCTGTGCCACCTCAGGCAGTTGGCAGAGGGCTTTTTCGACGGCGGCGGCCTCAATGCGCATGCCCCGCACCTTGACTTGGCGATCCAGCCGTCCGGTGTATTCCAGTTGCGGGTGGTCACCGTCACTTCGGGCGTGAACCCTATCACCGGTTAAATAGACCCGTTCATGCGCTGCCGTGGGCAGAGCCACAAAGGCGGCCTGGGTCTGCTCGGGCAGATGGCGATACCCCTGAGCCAGCAGCGGTCCCGCCAGGGCCAGTTGCCCGTGAAAGCCCCGGGGTAGGGGCTGCTGTTGGGGATCGAGCAGGTACATTTTTTGGCCGGGCAAGGGCTCACCCAGATGCAGATCTTCGGGGCCGTGCACCTGCACCACGCTGGTGACCACGGTGCTTTCGGTGGGACCATAATGCAGATGCAGCTGAAGACCCTTGTGCCAGTGGGGCGGTAGGCTCTGACGCAGGACCGAGCCCCCGGTGAGCAGAACCCGCAGGCTGGGTGCGGGCTGCTGCCATTGGGCAAAGCAATGGTGCAAAAAGTCCGATGCGATAAAACAGTGGCTGGCCTGCACCTGACGCAAGGCGGTATCTAAAGCCTGGGGATCTCGGCGCGTGGCCTCGGGTAAACAGTGCAGGTGCACCTCTGGGTGCGCGCTGGTGAGCACGCTCCAGATTTCCCAGCTGGCTGCATCAAAGATGGGGTTGGCCCACTGGGCCACCACCACGGTATCGTGGGGATCAAAATACCGGGCGTGGTGCCAGGCCATGAGCCCTTGCAGATTGCGGTGCAGCACCTGTACCGGCTTGGGTTGACCGGTGGTGCCCGAGGTCAGCATGACATAGGCCAAATCCTCGACCTCAGCGTGGGTGGTGTCTGTCGTGGTGTCTTCGGTCTTATAGGCCTCGTAAGTGAGCGATGCAAAAAAGATGCCCTCGGGTACGGTGCGGGTGGTGGTCGGGTGGGTTGGGTGCGCAAGGCTTAACAGGCCCGTGGGCTGCAAGGCTGCCAACTGGCTTTGGCGTAAGGCCGCTGACTGTTCGGCGGGCAGCGGGCTATAAGCCGCCCCCGCCAGTGAAATGCCCAGCCAGGCAATGATCAAATCTGGCCCGACGGGCAGGGCGGTGGCCACCAGCTGTTCGCCTTGCAAAAACTGGGCCAGGCGCTGGGCCCGTTGCCACAGCTCGCGGGCGCTTAGCTGAACACTTAACGGAACGTTCATCTGCTCCACCACACCGCTCAGTATCAGATGTTCGGGCTGTTGCTGAGCGCGGGCTTCCAGGGCGTGCCACAGCTTCCAGGGCCTGGCCGGCGGTGCGGATGTTGGCTCCACCCCTTGCGGGGCGAGCGACTGCGGTTTGAGAAATTTCTGGGGGTCAGCCTGCAGGCAGAGCCGGTGTACGGATTGCTCTGCCAGGTCGGGTTCTGCGGCCTCGGTCCATTGGTGCAACAAATGGGTAAAGGCGGTCATGTACGCGCGGATGGTATTCTCGTGAAAGAGGCTGCTGCGGTACTCCACGGCCGCTTCCAGGTGCTTTTTCTGATCGCTGCTGCTGTGGGGGTGAAAGGTCAGGGCCAGATCAAAGCGGCTTACGCCCAGATCAAAGGGCTGCGGGCGAACGCTGAGAGGGCCCTCCCAGTCCGGGGTGGCCACTTCGGCATGCAGCGCAAGCACCACTTGCACCAGCGGGCTCCAATCGGGCCGCCGCTCAGGCTGCAGGGCTTCAATCAGGCTTTCAAAGGCGGTGTGCTGGTGGTCAAAGGCGGCAATCAGGTGTTCGTGAATGGCCCGGGTAAAGCTTTGCAGCGAATGACCGGTGGCGGACGTGGCGCGCAGGGGCAGCAGGTTTAAAAAGGGGCCCACCACCTCTTGCCATTGCCAGTGGGGGCGTCCCAGGACAGGGGTGCCCACCACAAAGTCCGATTGGCCACTGGCCCGGTAAAGCAGCACCTGGAAGGCGGCCATTAAGATGCTGAAGAGACTCACGCCCCAGTCCTGAGCCAGGGCTTCGAGGGCTTCGACCAGTGGGCTGTGGAGGGTAAAGGTGTAGCGTCGTCCTGCGCTGCTCAGCTGAGGCGGGCGTGCAAAATCTGTGGGCAGGGCTAAAAAGTGGGGCACCTGGTGGAGCTGCTGAACCCACCACTGCAAATGCCGGGTGCTTTCATCGTCGGGTGTGGCCTGCGGGTGCTGGCGGGCGTAATCGTAAAAGTCCGGGCTTTGGGGCGTCAGGTGCTCGCCTGCGTATGCCCGGCGCAGGTCGTGGTACAAAATCCGAAAACTGTAGCCGTCGGCAATCAGGTGGTGCATATCGATGAGGAGGTCGTGGCTCTCGGGACCGCGCTGCCACAGGCTGACCCGAAAGGGCGGGGCGGTGGTGTAGTCAAAGGGCTGGCGGGCGTGGTCTGCCAACTGTGCCGGAATCTCGGCCTCGGGCAGGGCCGCCGCCGGAAAGTACTGCCATTGCACCGCCTGCGCGACGGTGCGCTGTTGGGGGGCTTCTCCTCCCTGGGCCTGAAAAATCGTGCGCAGCAGCACGTGGCGCTGACAGAGGGCTTCAAAGGCCTGCTTTAAGCGCTCCACATCGAGCGGGCCGGTCAGCCGCAGGGCCACGGGAATATGGTAGCTGAGCCCTGGTAGCCATTGGTCCATGAGCCAAAAGCGCAGCTGGGCCGGGGACAGAGGGGCGGTGTCGTGGTGGGTGTCGTGGTGGGTGTCGCGGCGTGTATCCGGTGCTAGATCCTGGCCGGGTTGCCAGTGGGCCCACACCTGCTCGGCCAGGGTTTCGAGAGACGGGCCTTGCAAAATGGTGGAAAGGGGCAGGGAAATCTCAAAGGTTTTTTGCAGGCGATGGTATAGCTCCATGCCCACCAGCGAGCCAATGCCCAGGTGCTTGAGCGGGGTGCTCAGCGAAATCTGATCCACGGGCTGTTGCAGCACTTCGCTCAGTTCCTGCTGCAGCAATTTGGGCAGGGCCTGACGGGCCGCCGCAGGCGATAAGGCCTGGATCTGGGCCAGGGGTGAAAGCGTTTCAGGGCGCGGCTGCTGCTTTGCCTGAGTCGGGGGCAGGGTGTGTGTCAGGGGATGTGTCAGGGGATGTGTCAGGGTGCGTGGGGCATGGGCATAGGCCTTAAGATCCCAGGCATAGCTCGGAAAGAAAGGCAGCAGTTCCAGCGGATCGGTGATCTCGGCATCGTGCAGGGCCGCAGGCAGCTGGTGCAGCGGATCGGTCAGGGGGTCAAACCCACGCTCCCAAAACCAGCCCAGGTGGGCCAAAAGGCTGCGTAAAGGCGCTTCGGGATCCAGGGCGCTATGGCCCATGATCAGCGGCTGCCCCGCCGGGGTGGTGACCCCCTGCAGATGGGGGCTGAGCAGAGCCTGAGCACTGCATTCAAAAAACACTGGCGGCACCGTGCCGGGCTGTTGATCCATGATTTCACACAGGGTGGGGTAGCAGCGCACGGTTTCGCGCACATTGTGCCACCAGTAATCGTTGGGCAATTGTTTTTCGGCGCGGGTGCTGACCGTGGACCAGAACTGGGGGCGATTGGGTTGGGGTGTGGACTGTACTTGCGCCATCACGCGTTCACTCAGGTCACGCAGGGGCGCTTCAAGGGGACCAATCCAGGGGGTGTGAGAAGGTGCTGTGGCACCGGGAATGCGTCGGGTAAAATGCCCCTGTGCGGTCCAGTGGGCTTCGGCGGCCTGCAGGGCGTCATCGGGGCCGGCCACCAGTACCCATTGGGGCCCGTTGATGCTGGCCAGGGCCACTTCAGGAAATTGTTCCAGCTCCAGTGCCTCGGGGGCTGCGGCCACCACCGATAGGCTGCCGGTGCCTATGCGGGTTTGCAGCAGGCGAATGCGCGCGACGAGCAGTTCAGCGGCCTGAGACAGGGTCAACAGGCCGGCACAGTAAGCGGCGGTGACTTCGCCCATGCTATTGCCCATGACGGCGGTAACCTGAAGGCCTCGTGCCGTATAAAAGCGGTACAGCAGCACCTGGGCACAAAAGGTCAGTACCTGCTGCACGTCCTGTGGCATCTCTTGCGCCAGGGTTGCTGTGGCTGCTTCCATCCAGGGATGCAGATCGATGCCCTGGGCTTCAAAGGCTGCTTGCAGGGCGACAAAGGTGTCGCGCAGCGGCGTAAAGCCGTAAAGGGCCTGTACGCTCTGTATGAGAGCCTGGGGCTGACCGCCCATGCCCGTAAAGACAAATACCAGCGGCGGTGGGGTGCCGGGTGCCGCTGACAGCGCGCACCCGTGAAGTGGGGGGGCGACCTGTAGGGCCTCTTGCAACTGCTCGACGCTCTCGGCCACAAAGCTGCGCCGCAGGGGATGGTGGGCCTGTTGGTGGCTCAGGCGCGTGTGCAGGGCCCAGAGTTCCCGTGAACCCGCCTGGCTGAGTTGGGTGCTGAGGTAGGCGGCGAGGCGGAACTGTTGGTGCTGTAAGGCCGCTTCGCTGCGGGCCGACAGCGGAAACAGCAGGGGCCAGTTTCTTTCGGGTGACGGGGCTTGTGGCTTCTGGGGGCGGGCTGCCCGTTGCAGAATAACGTGGGCATTGCCGCCGCCAAAGCCAAAGGCTGACACGCCCGCGTAGCGATCTTCGGGGCCCAGGGCATAGGGCGCTTGTAGCAGGTGCAAACCGTAGCGTTCAAAGGGAATTTGCGGATGGGGCGTTGTGCTGTGCCGTGAAGCGGGCATTTGCCCCTGATACAGGCCCAGAGCCACTTTGATTAAGCCAGCCAGGCCCGCTGCGGCTTCGAGGTGCCCAAGGTTGCCTTTGACGGAGCCAATGGCACAGTGCTGCTGCTGGGCCTTGCGATACTGGCCAATACTTTGGCTGAGGGCACGGGCTTCAATGGGGTCACCCAGGGGCGTGCCGGTGCCGTGGGCCTCGATATAGAAGAGGGATTCGGGAGCGATGCGGGCACGCTGTTGGGCGGCGTTGAGTACCTCGCTTTGCCCCTTACCGCTGGGGGCCGTCAGGCCCTGGGTTTGGCCATCTTGATTGATGGCACTGCCGCGCACATAGGCATAGACCCGATCCATGGGTCGCGCCTTGCGGGTTAAGAGCAGCATGCCCGCCCCCTCACCGCGCACCATGCCGTTGGCCTCGGCGCTAAAGGGCGCACACTGTCCCGTGGGCGACAGGGCCCCGCTTTCGGCAAAGCCTTGCTGAATCAGGGGCGACAGCAGCGCATTGGCTGCGCCCACCAGGGCATGGTCACACTCGCCCCGCTGGAGCGATTCCTGGGCCAAATGCAAGGCCGTCAGCGCCGACGAGCAGGCGGTGTCCACCACCAGCGAGGGGCCTTTGAGATCGAAATAGTACGAGATGCGGTGGGCCACCACCGAGGCGGCCAGCCCCGTAATGCTGTGCATATCCACCGATTCAGGCTGCAAATACCACTGGGCATAATCGGCGCTGGATAGGCCCACAAACACGCCCACACGCTGTCCCTTAAGCTGAGCCGGGGTCCAACCCGCGTCAGCAATGGCCTGCCAGGCCTGCATCAGCAGCCAGCGCTGTTGGGGATCCATGGCGGTGGCCTCAGCGGGGGTTAGCCGAAAAAAGCCGGCATCAAAGTGCTCCCAATGCTGGATATACCCCGCGGGCAGGGCCTCGCTGTCGGGCCAGCCCCGGTCCTGCGCCACCGACAGACCACTGCCGCCAGATGCGAGCAATTGCCAATAGGCCTGCAGATCGGGGGCTCCTGGAAAGTGGCAAGACATGCCCACAATAGCAGCAGGGGGTTCAATGGGTTCAACAGGTGGTGCCAGGGCCATGCTTCGATATCCTTTGCTCGCTGGATGATGGCTTATATTATACCTGCTGTGTTACGGGTTGAGGGGTTGGCGTACAGACTCAGCGTCTCGCCAAAGGAAGGGGACGAATTTACCTTTAAAGTTTGAACATTTCCTGAAGGCAGTCACACACTTTTTCCTGCGCATCTTTCGGCAAGTTCCCCAGCTTCTGGGTCAGCCTTGACTTATCAACGGCGCGCATCTGGTCCAGGCGTACGAATCCTTGCTTATTTTGGAAAGTGCAGCGTACACGACACGGAAAATCAAATCCTTTGGTTGTCATGGGAGCTACAATTACTGTCGCCAGAGCTGACATTTCATCGGGGGAGACAATGACGCAAGGCCGCGTTTTATTGCTTTCCCGCCCAGGGGTAGGCTCCAGTAAGGTTATTTGAATCTGTTCTGCCCAACCTGACCGGGCTTTACTGAGGGGCCGAATGATCAGACCTCCCCCTTCTAGCACTTCAATGCTCAACTCTTTTCCCTCAAGCATTCCTTGTTCAATGAGTGGCTTGGGGATACGCAGTCCTTGAGAATTTCCGATCCGAATGAGTTGTGCCATCTGAGGTCTCCTCTTGTAACTACATTGTTATTACATTATGTTTGAAAAGAGGAGTCAATCCATTTTGAACGTTATCTCTTTTCGGGTAAGGGCAGTCATCAAAGCCCATTCTATAAATGCTTTCCATTTCCTTGTGTGTGGGCTTACGCAATTTTAGACCTCTTTCTCATTTGATGGATGCTTGCGGGGGCACCGACTCAGTCTGGAGCAGACAGCGATTCGAATTTCTCAACGTCGACTTTCGAGGCCAATCTACCTTCAAAGTTTGCGTTGTTGAATAGCGAATGCTAAGCATGTGGGCGTAACGGATGTCCTTCAGCTCAGTCTAAATTGCACCCAGATCGGCCAGTGGTCAGACCCCAGTGAGCGGGGGCGCTGCCAGTCCAGAATTTGAATATCCGGGGTGTGTAGCACGTGATCGATGGGGAGTTGGATCAACGGCAATAGCCCCCACAATCGGCTCCTCTGGGTTTGATACCCCCAGGGAGAAAAAAAGAGGGGCCAGGTTCCCCAGACGCCGTGACCGATTTGACTGTCCTGTAACGGCGTGTGGGCCGTCAGGGCGCGAAAATGCGCCGACCAGGGCGTGGTATTGAAATCGCCCACAATGAGAACGGGTTCTGTGGGGCTTGCAAAACGTTGCTGCCACGCTGCAAAGTGTGCCTGTTGGGCGGCAAAATAGCGTTCGCCGATGGGGGTCGGGGGATGGGCCACCACCAGATGTACGCGCTGTGGCCCGATGTCCAGGGTGGTATGTAACTGAGCCCCATTGGCCACTGCACCAAGCCCCACAAACGTCACCTGAGAATCCAGTACGGGGTATTTGCTGTACACGCCCACATGGGACTGGCCCGTCCAACGGTGAGGATAGCTTTTGAGAACGGGCTGACCTTCAAGCTGTTGGCGCAAAGCCTCGGTGTATTCCATGAGCACCACAATCTCAGGCTGGGTCTGCTGAATCCGTTGGGCCACCTGCTCGATTTGACGATTGTGAGCAAACAGATTGGCATGGAGCAGTGTGAAGGTCTTTTGTGTTGTGGCGTCTGTGCGCGGTCGTGGCCAAAGATAAGGCAGTGTCACCCAGAGGCTGGGGGCCAGCGCCAATAGCCCCATCACCCCCGCTACGCTTTGATGGCGAACATGACGTGGCCTTAGCGCCAGGGCCCACAGGGTTAAACACAAACTTAAACCCAGGTACTGCACCTGAAAATGAGCCCATAAAGCCCATTGCCAATGGCCCCAGGGGTAAAGACTCAGCCAAACGATCAGGGCATGTAGACCCAATAAAACCAAAATGCAGCGCTTGAACATGATTGTATTATAGTTTGTGGTGTCGAAGAAAAGCATTTATGCCTAACGTTGCAAATGAGTAAATGCTCTATCTTTGCTAACGACAGTAAGGTTTTTGACTTGTGCTTGTGAGATGATTAGACGGTCGAAAGGGGCTCGTCGAAATCTTCTGACATCCATACTTTTCCATCTAGTACACCAAAGGGCCGTTAAAATCAACAACCTGATTTTGCTTGTCAGCGACAATGCTAAGTTAGACGAAAGCGTCAGAAAAAAGTAGACACTTTTGGCAGACAAGAAGCCATAGAAAAAGAGAGCCCCCACAAACACGAATCTGACAGGGCTCTCTGGAGAACTATG
>CAXRDE010000009.1:0-211760 GCA_964229355.1 Candidatus Sericytochromatia bacterium
CTCCAGACATAGCTACTCGGCATGGGCCCCTTGGCGGAACCACCGATACACCAGCGGTCTGTCCGTCCCGGTCCTCTCGTACTAGGGACGGCTCCTCTCAAATATCTTACGCTCATACCGGATATGGACCGAACTGTCTCACGACGTTCTGAACCCAGCTCACGTACCGCTTTAATGGGCGAACAGCCCAACCCTTGGGACGTACTACCGCCCCAGGTTGCGACGAGCCGACATCGAGGTGCCAAACCTCCCCGTCGATGTGGACTCTTGGGGGAGATAAGCCTGTTATCCCCAGGGTAACTTTTATCCGTTGAGCGACGGCACTTCCACGCGCTGCCGTCGGATCACTAAGCCCGAGTTTCCTCCCAGCTCGACCTGTCAGTCTCGCTGTCAAGCTCCCTTATGCCTTTGCACTCTTCTATTGATTTCCGACCAATATGAGGGAACCTTTGGACGCCTCCGTTACCTTTTGGGAGGCGACCGCCCCAGTCAAACTGCCTACCAGCCACTGTTCCCTACCCGGATTACGGTGTAAGGTTAGAAATTAGATTACTTAAGAGTGGTATCTCAACAACGACTCCATAACGCCTGACGACGCTATCTCGCAGTCTCCCACCTATCCTGCACATAAGCAACCCAATCTCAATGACAAGCTACAGTAAAGCTCCATGGGGTCTTTCTGTCCTGGTATGAGTAGGCCGTATCTTCACAGCCATTCCAATTTCACCGAGCCCCCCGCCGAGACAGCGCCCAAATCGTTACGCCTTTCGTGCGGGTCAGAACTTACCTGACAAGGAATTTCGCTACCTTAGGACCGTTATAGTTACGGCCGCCGTTCACCGGGGCTTCAGTTAAATGCTTCGGATTACTCCTAACATCCTTCCTTAACCTTCCGGCACTGGGCAGGCGTCAGCCCCTATACTTCGCCTTGCGGCTTAGCAGAGACCTGTGTTTTTGTTAAACAGTCGCTTGGGCCTCTCCGCTGCAACCGCTTCATGCTTAACCAGTAAATGGCATCACACTAATGCGGCACTCCTTCTCCCGAAGTTACAGAGTCATTTTGCCGAGTTCCTTAGCGGGGGTTATCTCGCGCGTCTTAGTATTCTCTACTTACCTACCTGTGTCGGTTTAGGGTACGGGCACTTTGTATGTCACTAGAAGATTTTCTTGGCAGCGTGGCGTCAATCGATTTGCAGTACGTAACCGCTTCCAGGATACCTCAGCTTAACAAGGGTGCGGATTTGCCTACACCCTAACGCCTACATATCCCAATGCACTATTCCAACAGTACACTCGACCTAGCCTCCTGCGTCCCTCCTTTGTTCAAACCATACTTAGTGGTCAGGGAATATTAACCCTGTGTCCATCGACTACGCCTTTCGGCCTCGCCTTAGGTCCCGACTAACCCCACGCGGACGAACCTGCCGTGGGAATCCTTAGGTTTTCGACGCATTGGATTCTCACCAATGTTTTCGTTACTCATGCCGCCATTCTCACTACTGCTTCGTCCAGCTGCGCTTTCGCTCAACCTTCTACCTACGGCAGTACGCTCCTCTACCACTGTACAATGTACAATCCATAGCGTCGGTGTATGACTTAGCCCCGTAAATTTTCGGCGCTGAAACACTTGACCAGTGAGCTATTACGCACTCTTTCAAGGGTTGCTGCTTCTAAGCCAACCTCCTGGTTGTCTCTGTGTCTCAACATCCTTAATCACTTAGCCATAACTTGGGGACCTTAGCTGATGGTCTGGGCTGTTTCCCTCTCGACTACGAAACTTATCTCCCGCAGTCTCACTCCCGAGGAACTTCACGTCGGTATTCGGAGTTTAATAGGATTTGGTAGGATATATACTCCCCCGCACCCAACTAGTGCTCTACCCCCGACAGAATTTTTACTCGAGGCTGACCCTAAAGCCATTTCGAGGAGAACCAGATAGCTCCAGGTTCGATTGGCATTTCACCCCTATCCACAGCTCATCCCCTGATTTTTCAACATCAGTGGGTTCGGACCTCCACACGGTTTCACCCGCGCTTCATCCTGGCCATGGATAGATCACCTGGGTTCGGGTCTGCAGCATACAACTAATTAGCGCCCTATTCAGACTCGGTTTCCCTTCGGCTTCGTCTATTTACGACTTAACCTCGCTGTATACCACAACTCGGCGGCTCATTCTTCAACAGGTACGCCGTCACACCCTTAGTGGTGCTCCGACTGCTTGTAAGCGCACGGTTTCACGTCTATTTCACTCCCCTTCCGGGGTACTTTTAACCTTTCCCTCACGGTACTTGTTCACTATCGGTCGTTATGGAGTACTTAGCCTTACGAAGTGGTCTTCGCAGATTCAACCGGAATTTCTCGTGTTCCGGCCTACTCGGGTGGTTATTCAGAGACTCTACCTTTTCAACGACGGGACTATCACCCTCTATGGTCCGGCTTTCCAACCGTGTTTGTCTAAAGTAGAATTTTGTAACTCTGTGCAGCTATAACATTCACTGCGAATAACTCCCACTACCCCGATGCTACAACGCTGTTCGCTTTAACATAACATCGGTTTAGGCTCTTCCCCGTTCGCTCGCCGCTACTTAGGGAGTCGTGGTTACTTTCCTTTCCTCGGGTTACTAAGATGTTTCAGTTCACCCGCTTACCTCTCACATGCCTATATATTCAACATGGAGTACCATGGCTTCACCATGGTGAGTTTCCTCATTCGGACATCCTGGAGTCAACGCTAGCTTGGCAGCTCGTCCAGGCTTTTCGCAGCCTGCCACGTCCTTCATCGGCTCATAACGCCTAGGGATCCCCCGTGCGCCCTTATTTGTTTGACAATGAGCTCATTTGTGGTTCTTCTATCTTTCGATTTCAAGAATTTTTAAATGAACGATAAACATTGGTTTTTTTAATGTCTATTCTTTTATTTCTATGCAGTTGTCAAGGTACTCTATTTCTCTTAAACTTTCACTCAAGAGGGTCAGTCATTAAAGCAAATAACTGATGGTTTTGTCAAGCGGTTGCTAGATTGCGAACTACATGTCCGCTCGACATTTACTAGGTTAATACAAGGTTAATAGAACGTCAAGAGTTAAAATAAAAAAAGCGTGAAAATTTTCGTATTGCTCGGCCTTCAATTAATCCATCAAAAGCGCTAGCTCAGGTTGCAGTTGGGTATAGGTCCACTCCAAATAGGCGTTAAAGCGCTGCAACCAGTGTTCAATTTCAGGCCAATTCTCGATTTTAGCGGCTTCTTCCAGGGCACCGCCAATTTCAGAGAAATACGGAAAACCATAAACCGTACTCGCGCCGCGCAAGCGATGGCCCAAACGACGGATTTGTTCTGCATCCTTGTGCTGAAGGGCTGCTTCAAAAAGTCGGGCCTCTTCGTGGCGCACCGAAAAGAAAACGGGTAACAAAGAAAAAAGCTCTTCAACACGCTCAAAAGCAGGCATGGATTGCTCGGGGCGTGGAGGTTCGCCCCCCAAAGATTGGGTCATGGGCTCGGCAAGTATAGGATATGCTTCTGAGGTGTTCATTAAACACTGATCTAACACGTGCAAAAGCTGAGAGCGCTGAATGGGCTTTGTTAGAAACAGGTTGCCCCCTGCATCCAGAGCTTTTTTACGGGTTTGTATAAGGGCATCTGCACTAAGTACCACAATGGGCGTTTTCACCTGGCGCTCCCGCAACCTGGTGATCGCGGTTAAACCATCCATAACGGGCATTTGTATATCCATTAAAATACAGTCAGGTAAGGCTTCAGCACAGCGGTCTAGCGCTTGCTGACCATTTTCGGCAAAGGTCAACTGAAAAGGCGTTCCCTTTAAGTAAGCTTGAATCAATAAGCGATTCTCTAAAGAGTCTTCTGCCACCAGCAGCTTTAGGCAGCGCTTGCCCCACTTGTGGTTAAAGGTGTCCACCGCATAAACAGGTTTTTCCTGTGACTGTGCCTGAATATCCTCAGGCAGAGGTTTTTCAAGGCAAAGCTGAAAAGAAAAAGTGGCGCCACCCTGGGTATTGTTTTGCACCCCCAATTTCCCATCGAAGAGTTGTACCAGTTGGCGGGCAATACTTAATCCCAGGCCCGTCCCACCATACTTGCGGGTCGTCGAGGAATCCGCTTGAGAAAAAGCATCAAAAATTAGCGCTTGCTTTTCAGGCGGAACGCCAATTCCCGTATCTTCGACCTGACAATCCAAAATACCGACCGGCCCCTGCCAGCTAAACCCAGAAAAACGAACCGTCACACTGCCAGCCACGGTAAACTTGAGGGCATTGTCTAATAAAATAAACAAAATTTGACTCAAACGACGGCGATCGCCCTTGAGCCATTCAGGCATCTTCTCCATGCCACGGGTTTGCAAAAGTATGCCTTTATCCTTGGCTCGCAGCTGAAAAATAGCCAGTGTTTCTTGAATCAATGAAGGCAAATGAAAGGCCTGGCTATCTAAAGTCACCTGCCCGGCTTCAATACGTGAAAAATCCAAAAGATTGGTAATTAACCCCATCAAGCGCTCTCCCGCTTGCTGAGAAGTGTGCACATACGAACGCTGTAATTCAGTCATATCAGTATCATTCAGCACATCTAACATGCCCAAAATCGCGTTCAGTGGTGTTCGTATTTCATGGCTCATGGTCGCTAAAAATTGAGATTTTGCTTCTGAAGCAGACACTGCGAGATCTCGAGCTTGCAGAGCCCTTTGCTCAGCCTGTAAACGCTCTGTAATGTCCATACCGTAAAAGTTCACATAGTTGTAGGTAACCACAGGTACCAACATAACCTGCCAGGTGCGACCGGCCATGCTGACATTTAAAAACACACTGCGATTGGTGTTTAGGCTCTGCTTAACTTTCTGATGCAACTCGGCAGACACATCACGCTCTTCTTTGGCCCAGTACAAGAGAAGAAACTCAGCCTGATGATTTGCATACAACACATGACCCTCAGGATCAATGCGCATTAAGGGGTTGGGGTTTTCTTGCGGGAAACGTGCCAAAATTTCTTTTTCAATGCGAGATTTGATTTGTAATGTAATATCACGAAACACCCAAAAAGCGACGGATACAGATCCCTCCTCCACCACGGGAATATAATCCCACAAAACGGCTCGCCCGTCTTTTAAGTACAACTGCCCCGAAAAAGCCTCATCGGTTTTCTTGTGCAGTCGATACATGTGCCAAAACATATCGGGATTCTCAAACTGCCCGCTCACTCGCGTCAGGAACTCATCCACAGATAAGGCAGTCTGTAGATCTGTATCTAAGTCGAACATTGCGCACAAATGAGCATTCATAAACTGAATCTGATCGTGAGCCATCGAGCACAAGCCCAGGGAAGGAGGGTTCTTGAGCAAACTGCGTTCGTTTTGTATTAAATCACTGGATAAGGTAGGCCGCATGGCATTAAAAGGCGAAGTGAACTGTCGCAAATGATAAAACATCATTTCACACAAATGCTGCCCCTCGACCCGCAAAAGCGCCTGCAAAGACTCAACCAAAACCTGTTCTCCACCGACCCAAAGTTGATATTGGGTATCCTCCACGCCAAAGACAAAATCCTGCCGATAGGCAAGTCGAGCAGGGGCCGAAGGTGTGCTGAACGCATGCAAGACCTCCCAGGCGTTCCATTTGTAATGCAAGAGCAAAATTTGCTGAACGCCCAACAGTTCACACCATTGTTCAAACAGTTGATCCAGCGAAAAATCTGGGCGCAACAATTGAAGTATGCCCTGTTTTAAAAGACCTGATTGACGCATTCCGTCCGTTTCCACCATACCGGTTTTCCTTCCCTTCATCACCACGCAATTCCCGCAAAGTCCTGTGCGTAAGCCCTCTGTCTATTGCATACTAACTCTATATGGAATCCCAACTCTCTAACCCACTTTTTATTGTACTAAAAGCCACTTTAGCTTGTGCAGTGGCCCTTTTGGCAGATCATTTGCTCGGCAACCCCGATCACGTATCCTCTACGTTCGTGGCGGTGTTATGCATATCCCCGACTGTATTGATTGGCTTGCGCAATGCCTGGGCCCAAATTTTAGGAAGCCTTGTGGGCGGCATCTGGGGCGTTTCCTGGCTTTTTCTTTCAGAGACCTTTGCCCTGCCTCGCTTAATGGGCCTGCCCCTTGCCGTGGGCCTGGCCATTAGCAGTGCTTTTCTCCTGAATATTCGTTCAGGTTACCCGGTCGCAGCTTTTACAGCGCTTTTTATGGTGGCCATTCCCCGCTCCACGCCACTGCTGACGTTTGAGGTGCGCTTTTTGGCTTTGTTTGTGGCGGCCTTAAGCTCCTTTGTCATCAATGCCCTGGTTTCGGCCATGCTCTATCAAAGCATTTTTGCACGACGCCTTAAAAAAGTCGAAAGTTTTATTGAGGACAGTTTGCTGTCTGTATTTACAGGCAATCAGGCCCTGGCAGATCAGGGATTTTCTCTCTTGAACACCTTACAACAGCAACTGCACAATACCCTGGCAGAATTGCAACTGCGACGGGCCTGGAATCTCCAGGAAGAAATTCAAGGGTTTTTAGCGCGCTGCCAAAAACTGAGTTACCTTTTGCACCTGGTGCTGGACTTACGCTATCTCTGCCAGGAAGAAGGCATTCCAGCGTCTGAAGTGGAGCCCTTTATATACTGGCTGCTACAGCCTGATGAAAGCCGTTTTGTCTTTCTGCCCGATCCTTTGTTAGGCCTTCAAAAACGCATTGTGGCGGTCTTAAAAGAGCTTAAAGAATCTCCCCTTTCCACCTAGGTTTTCTGGTATCCTTCACAAAAAAGAGGAAAACGATGGACGCACTACTCGTTCAAGAGGCCTCCAAAACCTTTGTGCAAAACGGACAACCCTTTCAGGCGGTTAAACAGGTTTCTATGCGCATTGAGGCCGGACAAATCTATGGTTTATTGGGCCCCAATGGAGCCGGTAAATCCACGCTCATCGGCATGATTTGTGGTTCGGTGAAACCCGATCCCAGCACCCAAAACATCTCGATTTTTGGCCATAATGTGGTCACCGAAAAAGAAGCCGCTAAACGCATTTTAGGCATTGTGCCACAGGAGATCACCATTGAGCCCGCCTTCACCGTGGAAGAGGTGCTTTACTTTTTTTCAGGCATGTACGGGGTGCCCACGGGAATGCGTAAAAAACGCATTCATGACGCCTTAGAGGCTCTGGGGCTTGAGGACAAGCTCAAAGCCCGGGCCCGCCAGCTCTCGGGGGGTATGAAACGACGCCTGATGATTGCCAAAGCCATTTTACATCAACCCAAACTCTTGATTTTAGATGAGCCCACGGCAGGCGTTGACGTTTCGCTGCGCCAGCGGATTTGGGAACTGGTGCAACAGTTGAACCGCGAGGGCACCACGATTATTTTTACCACCCATTATTTAGAAGAGGCCGAACAATTGTGTGAAGCCATGACCGTGATTAACAAAGGCAAAGTCATTAAAGAAGGCAAAGTCAAAAGCATTCAACAAGAATTTTCAAAAAATCTGATTTCTTTTGAGCTTTTTGACCGCGATGTCCCCGCGCTGGCGGGCGTGCGCCAGGTGGGCACAGAGTTTGAGCTGCCCTATACGGATCTTAGCCATTCGATGCAGACCCTTTTGCAACACTATGGCAGCAATCTTAAGTCCTTGCACAATGAAAGCGCCTCTTTAGAGAAAGTCTTCTTAGAACTCACCACGGAGGCACAGTCATGAATCATATGTGGGCCCTTTATGCACGCGAAGTCAAACGCTTTCAAAAGCTTTTGCTTGACACCATTTTTAGTCCCATTGTCTCGATGGTGCTCTACTTGGCTGTGTTTGGTGTGGTCATGAGTAGCCGCAGTATTGGTGACATCAATTTTGTCACTTTTATTTACACGGGACTGCTGGGCATGATTTTGGTCAACAGCGGGTTTTCAAACCCCGGTTTTGCCCTGATTATTGCCAAGAATCTGGGCACCATTATTGACCTTCAGGTGGCACCCATTAAAGCCTGGCAAATTGGCATTGCCTTTGCTTTGGCAGCCCTGACCCGAGGGGTAGTGACCCTGGTGGTGGCCCTGACCATGACCGTGTGGTTTATTCCCGATATGCAGGTGGCTCACCCAGTGGCTTTAGGGTGTATTGTATTGCTCACCGGGCTGCAATACGGCATGTTAGGGGTCTTATTTGGTATGTGGGCCAGAGGCTTTGAAGCCCTGACCTTTGTCACCACTTTTGTGCTACAACCCATGATATTTTTAGCAGGCGTCTTTTATCCTTTGGCTGCCTTACCCAGCCCCTGGAGCACGGTCTCTATGTTTAACCCGGTGCACCATAATATCAACCTGTTTCGCTATGCCTTGATTAACTACAGTGACACAGCCCCTCAAACGTCGTGGATCGTCGTACTCGGCACCAGCCTCATTTTCTTTGGGCTTATGAACTGGATGTGCATTAAAAAACTCAATGAGCCGATTCAGTGAATTAACCAAAGATTTACGCTCATATAAACTTAAATTAACTATTTTTGAGAAAAATAGCCTTATACTGAAAGGTAATCACACAGATGCGTAGGAGAAAAAATCATGAGTAATTTGAGCGTCAATCGTCCCCTTAGTACCCCCCTTATTAACAGTCCATCACCTGCCCCCGCCAAAACCAGCGAGCCCTTAAAAGCCGCCGAGCAAAAAAGTAGCCTGGCCCAGGATGTCACCACCTGGAGCGCCACCCCCAAGTCTCAACGGGTCAAAACGGCCATTGCCGAAACCTTTAAAAGCACCGCTATACCCTCTGCCATTGGCGGCGCCTTAGCCCCTGCCGTTGCCGGAGCCGCCTTCGGTGGATTCGTCGGATTGTTTAACGGCCAGGTGGGCAATATGGCCAAA
This sequence comes from Candidatus Sericytochromatia bacterium, assembly GCA_964229355.1. Lineage (GTDB taxonomy): Bacteria > Cyanobacteriota > Sericytochromatia > UBA7694 > UBA7694 > CAXRDE01. The sequence continues at coordinate 8,844 of CAXRDE010000009.1, forward strand.
GAAGGTTTTATCGCCGGTCTTAAGTATGCCCCCCATGGAGCAGCGGTAGGTCTGGCCATTGCAGGCGCAGACGCCGCCGTGGTAGGAACCGTTGTAGGTACATCCCCCGATAAAGCAGCAGCCATGACCCGATTGGGCACCGCCACCGCCATTTTAGGACTGCTGAATGCCGAAGATGCCTGGGATGTGGTCGACACCGGGCTGAGCACCGCCGCCAACTCCGTGCGCGCCGGACAAATCTTCGATAAAACCAACGCTGCGCTCGAAAAGAAATAAGCCCTGCAACCCCTTTTCAGAGGCTGTTGACAACTTCGTCAGCGGCCTCTTTTCAATGCCACAAAGCATTGATTTTAACAAACATCAACGGGTATAATCCAAACCGCACCCTAACTCCTATAAAGGCGGTACTCCCGTGTTAACCTGGAACGACATTCTCAATTTTGCAGGCAAAGGCAATCCTGAGCCTCCCAAAAAAGTGCTGAAGAGCGATGCCGAATGGAAAAGTCAGCTCAGCGACACAGCCTATCAAGTCACCCGACAAAAAGGCACCGAAAGACCCTTTAGTTCAGAAATGTGCAGCCTTTTTCAACCCGGCCTCTATGCCTGCGTCTGCTGTAATACCCTTTTGTTTGATGCCAGTGAGAAGTTTGAATCGGGTACCGGTTGGCCGTCGTTTACCCAGCCTGTGGAACGTAACGCAGTGGCTTACCATCAAGATACGAGCCACGGTATGAGCCGTATTGAAGCCCTCTGCAATATTTGTGATGCCCACCTGGGTCATGTGTTTCCCGATGGCCCGGAGCCCAGCGGTCTGCGCTATTGCATTAACGCTGTCGCTCTTACAAAACAAGCAGACTAACGGCTGTTTAAGTAAAGTTGCGTTTCGGCGGTGGCAAACACATGCCGAATCTCTTCTTCAGAAATGGTTAAAAAAGCGTCTACCACCACCGGGTCATACATCATGCCCCGGTACTTTTTGATCTCTTCGCGGGCAATTTTATCAGAGAGTCCCCGGCGATAGGCTCGGTCACTGGTCATGGCGTCGTAGGTGTCTGCCACCGCCAGAATACGGCTTCCCATGGGAATGTTTTCGCCCTTTAAACGATCGGGATAGCCATTGCCGTCAAAACGCTCGTGGTGATGGCGCACCATGGGGGCATGATCCGAGAGACATTGCACCGTTTTTAAGAGGGCAGCCGACATGCCCGGATGGGCTTTAATTTTGGCGTATTCTAAGTCCGTCAACGGCCCTGGCTTATCTAAAATACAGCGCGAAATACCCACTTTGCCAGCATCGTGTAAAAAGCCGGCTCGCTCTACCTGTTTGGCGGTAGCAGCATCAAAGTCCATGGCTTCTGCTATCCGTCGCGAAAGGGCGCCCACCCGAACGGAATGGCCCTTGGTGTACTGGTGCTTGGTATCAATCACGTTGGCAAAGACCTTTAAAGTCAGGTCAAAGTAATCTACTTTAACATCCATTAACAGGGCCAGATCGACGGCATCGACGCCCAATTGAGCCCAGGCCATATGGTTAAAGTTCTGGGCGGTCCACAGCTCGGTTTCTGCTAGCATGCGACTGAAAGCCTGCAGCAAATCGGGCGAAAAGCGCTGTTTTAACACCGGGGCCAGGCGACGGCGCATTTCTTGTTTGTCATGGTAAATACTATTGGCAATGTCAAAGGTGTCAAACAGCCCAATAATTTGGGCTTCTAAAGGAATGGCATCTTTTTTTAAACGATCGGGGTAACCGCTGCCGTCCCAGGACTCGTGGTGTAAACGAATAAAATAACTGGATTTTTTCAGGGTGGGCAGTTGAGAGACAATACGCTCCCCCACAATCGTGTGCTGTTGAATAAACGGGTGAAATTGCCATTCAAAATAATCGGTGTCTTCGTAGGCTTCCTCTTTGGGGTAACCCACTTCGCCCACGTCATGAAGCAGTCCAGCATAAAACAAATCCCGCAAAGCCTCGGTTTTTAAACCAATATAATGGCCCAATTGCACAGCGCCCAAAGCGACATTGTAACCGTGTTGGGCATCATACCCTTCAGCCAGATCAGTGACCAAAGCAAGGGCCTTAATAATATCTTTGAATTGGCGGCGTTCTTCGCCCTGAATAAACTGGGAAATCATCGCGTTAGAGCGTTTCATGACATAGCAACCTTAAGAGCCATAGGGTACGTTTATCTTAACACGCCCGGCCGAGGCCTCGATACCGAAAAGCCCGAAATCAAAAGCATTTACTCGGTAATATCAAAGCGGAAAAAGGTTTTGCCCATGATCAACTCATCTTGATCTTTAATGGGCTGCGGCTCACCGGGTACAAGACGAGGACCGCGGTTAATATAAGTGCCGTTCAAACTGCCCATGTCTTCAAGGGTGTACTGACCGTCTACAAACTGAATGCGCGAGTGTTTGCGAGAAATCTTGGCTTCAATATCATCGTTGGTGAGATCAATTTCAGGGAACGCGCCCCCATCAGGGTCCCAACGACCAATGGATACCGAATCGCTATCCAGTGTAAACACTTTTCCCTGCGTGCCACCCCGTAGGATGGTTAACTTTGCTTTTGGTCGATTATCCGTCAAGGCCCTAAACTCCTGTTGAATTACCATGTATTGTATCGTCCTATTCTAACACGAAGGTTTGCAAGGTGACGACAACAGGCATGGACTCTACCGTATCTCGAAAATGTTAAAAATATTTTTTCATTCCACTTGCCGTTCAAGGCCGAGGTCGATAAAATGAAATTATTGAATCGGGCGGTTAGCTCAGTTGGTAGAGCAACTCGTTTACACCGAGTAGGTCACAAGTTCGAGTCTTGTACCGCCCACTCCCCCCTTTGACTTCTTAAAACACAGTGTTTTGAGAAGTTTTTTTGCATTTAGGCAAAAAACTGTAATTCAGGGGGATTTCTAAGCCTTCCCATGTGTGATAAACTTACATTAAGATTCGTTTTTTAAGTTATTTAGGATTGGTTAGAAATATATGAAATTGATTCGTCGTACGGCGCTCGCTTCGGCAGCGGCACTCCTGTTAGGTTGTAGTGTACAACCCCGTGGTTTCAGTCCTGTCAGCGGACCGGCTCCCATTTTCCAGAGGCAAAATGCGGTCACCGCCAAAAATGTTGAATACAGCGCTAACTTTGAACCCACCTTCCAAAACTCCTTTTTATCGGCCCGCCGTTTAGAAACCACCGGTTACACCGTGGTCAAAGTGGCCTACACGAACAGTGAACAAGTCAACCAGTTGAACGAACTGGGCATGGATGTGTGGATGGTGACCCAAAAATACGTGCTGGGTCAAGTGAACGAAGAAGTGTTTGCCCGCCTGCAAAACAGCCGTCTGCGCTTTGAACTGATCAGTCCTGAGCCCGGTGTTAGCCCCATGAACACCTTTGATCCCAATTACCACACCTACGAAGAGCTATTAACCGAACTGCGTTCCATTACCGGTCAGTACAGCCAAATCGCTTCTTTGCATGACATCGGCGACACCTGGGAAAAAACCCAGGGCATGGCCAACCGTGACCTGTGGGCCGTTCACCTGAGCGGCAAAGGCGTGGCTGAGCAAAAGCCCGGCATCGTGTTCTTAGGCAACCACCACGCCCGCGAACTGGCCACCGTTGAAATTCCTTTACTGCTGATCAAACACCTCACCAGCAACTACGGCAAAGATCCTGAGATCACCCAAATGCTCGACACCCGCGACATCTGGATTGTGCCCATGGTCAACCCCGATGGCCACATTCGCGCCGAAGCCGGCGAAAACTGGCGTAAAAACACCCACCGTTTTAGCGGTACCCGCTATATCGGAACCGACTTAAACCGCAACTACGGCTATCAGTGGGGCGGTGGCGGAGCCTCTAGCTCACCCAGCAGCGATACCTATCGTGGCGAACATGCTTTTTCTGAGCCCGAAACCCAGGGCATTCGTGACTTTATTCGCTCGCACAGCAACTTTAAAATCATGATGTCTTACCACAGCTTTAGCAACCTGATCCTGTATCCCTGGGGCTACACCGCTCAGCGCAATCCCAACCAAAAATTGGTAGAAATTGGTCAAACCCTGGGCCGCATGACCGGTTATCGTCCACAACAGGCAGCGGACCTCTACGTGGCTTCAGGTATTACTGACGACTACACCTTCGGTGAGTTGGGCATTTATTCTTATACCACCGAAATGGGCAGCTGGGCCGATGGATTCGATCCACCGTACTCCAAAGTTCAAGACTTCTGGAACGAAAACCGTGGCGCAGCCCTCTTCTTGATCGACCAGGCTGGCAAACTCTAAGCCTGGAATGCATCATCGATAAATCCCAAAGCGTCTATTGTCCTCAAAAACAATAGACGCTTTTTAAATTTTTGGAGTAGCAGCATGTCACCCTTACACGTTTGGATCACCCGTATTTTGGTCTTATCGGTGCGTTTTTTAACCCGCCGTCTCTACACCTTTGAAGTCCTCTGGGTTGGGCCAAAGCCCCGCAAAGCCTGGCAAAACATTCGCGTCTTTGCCTTTTTGAACCACACCAGTTTATTAGAGCCTCTGTTTTTGGGCACACTCCCCGTGTCTTTTTTGTGGGATGCGGCACGTCGTACCGTGGTTCCTGGCGCAGATATCACCATGAATCGCCCCATTGCAGGCACCTTTTACAAATACTTTTCGCCCCGCACAGTATCCATTACCCGCGAGCGCGACGACTCCTGGAGCGGTTTTTTAGCAGAAATTCAACCGGATACCATGGTGGCCCTGGCTCCCGAAGGACGTATGATGCGCGCCAACGGCTTAGACAAACACGGTAAACCCATGAGTGTTAGGGGCGGTATTGCCGACATTCTCTGTCGCATTCGCACCGGAAAAATGCTGCTGGGCTATAGCGGAGGACTGCACCATGTGAACGCACCGGGTGAAAAGCGCATGCGCCTCTTTAAAACCCTTAAGATTCGCTATGAAGTGGTAGAAATTGCCGATTACCTGGCCCAGTTTAACGAAGAAGATCCCCGACGACTCCGTAAATTGGTCGCCAGGGATCTTGAGCATCGCTTGCAATTACACAAGCCTTAAGGTCAATACTTAACCGCTAAACTGAAAGGGCTCGTCACCATATTGGCTGAGGCTATCGGCTAAGCTCTCAAAAAGAGCTTCTGCGGGTTGATCTTTTTTCTGTTTCTTTTTGCCCTTTTCATCTTTGCGTTGCTGATCAGGGTTCTTTCCCTCAAATTTTTCAACACGGGGTGTGTAGTTAAATTCGGGCACGTTATAAATCCCATTGAGAGCCATTGCGTTTACCTCCTTGCAGTTTACATAACTTAACTTGTTATTATTATCAGCAAGGTTTTTGCGTCAATGAAGGTATTTAATCAAATTTTAACAGTTCGATCTCGGCACTCAATGCAAAAAGCTGCTGATAACGGGCCGTCAGCTCCTGGTGAAACTGCAGATCTTGCTGTATTTTTTTAAGCTCTTCACGGCGAAAACGTTTTTCTTTGAGGTTCTTTTCGAGCACTTCAATCTGCCGCGCCGTTTGAATAATCAGATTTGCCGCTCCCCGCTTTTCAGAAAGCTCCGAAAGGCGGTCATAAAGCAGCTGGCATTGCTCGTGGGCATGCATCACCTGACTTAAACGTTCAAGATACTGGGGAATACGCTGAAACAAAAGCTCACTTTGTTTCGCCAAACGCCGCAAATCGTCACGCTTGTCGAGGGCATAGCGGTGACTGCCCTGGGCAAATTGCAAAACGCGGTTCAGCTCCGCTAACGGATCTTCGATATTATCGTCGGCGTCCTCAACGCGGAGCACTTTAACAGCTTTGGGTTCAGCGGGAGGCGAAACGGGAGCCGTGGTCTGTTGTACCGCATGCTCTAGATCATCCAACAAGAGCCCTTCAGCCCCCAGGGTTTCCGGGGCAATACCCGCGTGCCATTGCTCCAGATCTTCTAAAGTTAAGGGCTGGCTGCCCCCCACCGGCAAATCCACATCGGCCAGCGGGGCGGTTTGTAAGTCCATTTCAAAATCACACATGATACGCTACTGTTCGCTACTCCTGGCCAATCTTGAGAATGGCCATAAAAGCATCTTGCGGCACTTCTACACGTCCGACGTTTTTCATGCGTTTTTTACCGGCTTTTTGCTTTTCAAGCAGCTTGCGTTTGCGGCTAATGTCGCCGCCGTAACACTTGTCTAACACGTTTTTGCGCATGGCTTTTACAGTTTCACGGCTAATGATCCGGCTGCCAATGGCGGCCTGAATGGGCACTTCAAACATCTGGCGCGGAATAATCTCTTTCAGCTTTGACGTCAGCTGCTTGCCCACAAAATAGGCTTTCTCTTTGGGCACAATAATGGACAGGGCATCCACGATATCGCCATTGAGCAGAATGTCCAACTTCACCAGATTGGCGTCACGCATGCCGATCATTTCATAATCCAGGGACGCATAACCTGAGCTTTTGGACTTGAGCTGGTCAAAAAAGTCCGCCATCATTTCGTTCAACGGCAATTCGTAGACCAGGGTGACCCGTTGGGGCGTGGGATAGTCCATGCTCATAAAGACCCCCCGGCGGCTCTGGGCCAGTTCCATCATGGCACCCACGTATTCTTTGGGCGCAATAATGGTCACCTTCACGTAGGGTTCACACATGGACTCAATATTTTGGGCATCGGGCAGCTTTTGCGGGTTATCGATTTCGAGTACTTCGCCGTCGAGAGTTACCACTTCATAAACAACGCTCGGGGCGGTGGCAATCAGGTCAATGTCGTACTCGCGCTCCAGCCGCTCCTGAATAATTTCCATGTGCAATAGCCCCAGGAAACCACAGCGGAAACCAAAGCCCAGAGCGTTGGAAGACTCGGGCTCAAAAGCCAGGGCGGCATCGTTGAGCTGCAATTTACCCAGGGCTTCTTTTAATTCCATGTAATCATCGGAGTCCACAGGGTACAAACCACAGAACACCATGGGCACCGCCGGACGATAACCCGGCAGGGGCTCTTTGGCATCGTTGTTAACCAGGGTAATGGTATCGCCCACGCGGGCGTGCTGTACGTCTTTAATTTCCGCCGACAAATAGCCCGTCTCGCCCACACTGAGCTGATCCACAGGTTTACGAGTCGGCAATAAAACCCCCAGCTCGGTGACTTCGTACTTTTTGTCAGACACCATAAAGCGAATTTTATCGCCTTTGTTCAAGGTGCCCTGAAAAATCCGGAAGAACACCACGGTACCGCGGTAAGGGTCGTAGACCGAGTCAAAGATCAAGGCTTTCAGCGGGTCTTCGGGACGTCCGCGGGGTGGTGGCACCTGAAACACGATGGCTTCCAGCAGGTCTTTAATGCCAATGCCTTCTTTGGCACTGGTTAACACCGCTTCGCTGGCATCCAAGCCCAAATCTTCCAGTTGTTCTTTGGCGCTTTCCACGTCAGCGCTGGGCAAGTCAATTTTGTTAATGACCGGAATAATTTCCAGATCATGCTCAAGGGCCAGGTAGAGGTTGGCAATGGTTTGCGCCTCGACCCCCTGGGTGGCGTCAATAATCAGCAAAGCCCCTTCACAAGCGGCCAGACTGCGTGACACCTCATAGTTAAAGTCCACGTGCCCTGGGGTATCGATCAGGTTCAACACATAATCGTGTCCATCAGAGGCCCGGTAATTGAGACGGGCAGATTGAGACTTAATGGTAATGCCTCTTTCCCGCTCAATATCTAAGTTATCTAAGACCTGTTGCGTCATTTCTCGCTGAGAAAGCGCTCCAGTGGTTTCAATTAAACGATCTGCCAGGGTTGATTTACCATGATCAATGTGGGCAATAATCGAAAAATTGCGAATTTTATCAATCGGCGTCACTGTGTATTTCCGTTTCTGTCATTTCAACTTCATCTGCATGCACGGCATCGGTGCTTAAGAGCGTTTCGTCTTCGACCTCAGACTCACGAAGCGCCACGCGCGCAACGCCCACAATGGTATCGTCAGCATCCAGGCGCTGAACAATCATGCCTTTGGTGCCGCGCTTATAAGTACCAATGGTGGCCACCCGTTGACGGGTCACCACGCCCTTGGCAGTAATAATCATAATTTCGTCATCGTCATTCACCGCCAACACGGTAGAAACTTTGCCATCCTGGCGGAGTTTAATGTTAATCACGCCAGATCCGTTGCGGCTTTGTAAGCGGTAGTCTTCCACTTCCGTGCGCTTACCGTAGCCATTGGTAGTGACCGTCAAAATATTTTCACCGGGCTGAGGTACCGCCAGTCCCACGATATAGTCGATTTCACGCAGACGCATGGACTTCACCCCGCGGGTGCTGCGGCCCATGGAGCGCACGTCCACCTCTGGGAACAGAATGGATTTACCCTCTGCCGTACCGACTAACACGTTTTGTTGGCCATCGGTGAGTTTGACCCACTCCAGAGTATCGTCGTCATCTAAGCGAATGGCGATCAAACCTGAACGGCGAATATTTTTATAAGCGCTCAGCTCGGTTTTTTTGATCAGACCTTTGCGGGTCAAGCTCATGAGGTAATGATCGTCATCAAACTCCGTAATGGTGAGCATGGCCGTTACGGCCTCATCGGCCTCTAATTCCAAAAGGTTCGCGATGCTATTGCCCTTGGCCTGGCGGCTGGTTTCAGGAATTTCGTAGACCTTGAGCCCGTAAACCCGCCCACGGGTGGTAAAGAACAAGAGGTTTTCATGGGCTGAGGTCACCGAAAAATGCTGAATGTAGTCATCATCGCGCATCTGCATGCCCGAGATACCCCGTCCACCTCGCTTCTGCTGCTCAAAAGTATCCAAATGCATGCGCTTGATATACCCTTTGGAGGTCATAATCACCACATTGGGTTCATTGGGAATGAGGTCTTCGTAAGTAAAGTCACCGGGATCCACTTCAAACTGGGTGCGGCGGCCGTCTTCGTACTTTTCGGTCAGACCATCTAACTCTTCGAGGATAATCTCGTTCACGCGTTCAGGCGAAGCCAAAATGCCCTGAAAGTCTTCGATTTGACCGTTAAGCTCGGCTTGCTCATCCAGCAGGCGTTGACGCTCCAAACCGGTTAAACGGCGCAATTGCATATCCAGCACCGCAGTGGCCTGGGTGCTACTCAATTCAAATGCTTCCACCAGGCCTTCTTGCGCTTCAGCAGTGCTGTTGGCTCCACGAATAATCGCAATGGCACGGTCTAAATTGTCTAAGACCTTTAAAAAGCCCACCACCAAATGTAAACGGGCTTCGGCTTTGCTTAAAAAGAACTGGGTGCGGCGACGCACCACTTCAACGCGGTGCTTTAAGAACTCCACCAAAATATCTTTAAGGTTCAACAAACGGGGCTGGTTATTGACCAGGGCCACCATGTTAAAGCTGTAGTTGGACTGCAGGCGGGTCTGCTGAAACAGGTTGTTTAAGACCACCTGAGAGTTGGCGTCACGCTTCAGCTCAATGCTAATGCGCATACCGTTGCGGTCCGACTCATCGCGCAGATCAGCAATGCCTTCAATTTTACCGGTTTGCACCAGATCGGCAATTTGCTCAATCAGGCGGGTTTTGTTGAGCTGAAAGGGAATTTCTTTAACGATGAGTTTATCCCGCTCGCGCTTGCCGCCTTCTTCAAACTCCACTTTAGCACGTACCGTCACAGAGCCCCGACCGGTTTCATAGGCCTGACGAATGCCGCGCTTGCCCAGCAAAATACCGCCGGTGGGGAAATCAGGGCCTTTGACGTATTGCAAAAGATCGGTAATGGCTGCCTCAGGGTGGGCAATCAGGTGACGCAGGGCGTCAACCACTTCTTTAAGGTTGTGAGGGGGAATCTCAGTGGCCATCCCCACGGCAATCCCGGTAACGCCGTTGACCAACAGGTTGGGGGCTTTACTGGGCATGACCACAGGTTCATCAAGAGAGCCGTCAAAGTTCGGCGAAAAGTCAACGGTTTCGCAATCTAAGTCTTGCAAAAGCTCGGTGGCATAATGGGTGAGACGGGCTTCGGTATAACGCATGGCTGCCGCAGAGTCCCCGTCAATGGAACCAAAGTTACCCTGGCCGTCCACCAGCAGCTGACGCACCGAAAAGTGTTGGGCCATACGTACCATGGAATCGTAAACCGCCGTATCGCCGTGCGGGTGGTACTTACCGAGAACTTCCCCGACGATACGGGCGCTCTTTTTAAAGGGCTTATCGGGGGTCATGCCCATTTCGCCCATGGCGTACAAAATACGGCGGTGAACGGGCTTTAAACCATCTCGCACATCGGGCAGGGCCCGCGACACAATGACGGACATGGCGTAATCCAGAAAGGATGCCTTCATTTCATCTTGAATGGTAATGGTAGGTTGATTTTCGGATAGGGTGGGCAGGTCTGTCATGTGATGCTCTTTCTCATTAAAAGGTCTGCATCATTATACCTTGTTTCTGCCTGAATTAGGGGCAAAAACACAGGTTTCACAAGGCATTGCGCCCTAATTTTTCAACGGGAAGGACTTCGGGTTTCCACCCGAAAGATAAAACCACTTTTGAAGGTCCAAATCTCGTAATCACTGAGCACGTCACCGACGGCATCAAAGTCTACACTGCCCGAGGCGCCTTCATAGTTAATGGCCTGACCTTCGGCCAGCAAGCGCAAGGCTTCTTTTAATCCCAATTCACCGGGGCCCACCAGCTTGCCAGGCGGACCGGACACCTGTTGCAAGGCCTCAGGCCACGACAAATCCTTTTGAAAATGGCGCAATTGCAGTGCCAGGGCCGCCAGAACCACTGCATCGTAAGTGTGCGCGGCAAAGCTCACGGGAACCCCCTGATAAGCGGCCAAATAATCCTGTTCAAAGCGCGCAGAAGCTTCTTGCGGCAAAGCAGACGGCACCGTTCCCAGCGATTGATCCAAACGAAAGGGAGCTGAGACGCCCGCCAGGGTTTCTGCGGACTTTAAACCATCAGAAAAAAACCAGCGCAGCTCAGACTGAAGCCCACTGGCCAGCCAGTGGTTAAAAATTTGCGGTGCCTCTTGCGGATACCCCACGAGACACACCCCGTCCAAAGCTTGCGACCACAGGGCACCTAAAGCCGCCGACAAAGCCTCGGTTTGATCGGGCTGGTAAGGCACCGAAGCCACCACCTCGCCCCCTTGATCCACAAAGGCTTTTTGCAGGGTGTTTTTTAAAGAACTGCCGTAGGCATCATCTAAATAAATCACTCCCAGACGGCGCACCCCACTTTCGTAAATGCGATCCGCCAAAATGGTGCTCTGAAAGGCATCGGAGGGGGCCGTACGAAAAAACAATTGATCGGGATCTTTGGTGGTGAAGGAAGCCGCCGTCGAGGCCGGAGAAATCATCGGAAAGCCACCACGCCCCGCTTCTTGCAAGAGCTGACGGCTCACCTGCGAGCTGGAAGCCCCGATCAACACATCGGGAGCGCCCTCGGCGGCGATATACGCCTGCAATTGCGCCTGCGCACGGGCAGCCTGGGTGCCAGAGTCGAGATGGTCTAGCTGTAAACGCCCTGAAGCCAGACCCCCAGCCTGGTTAATATGATCAGCCGCCAGCCGGGCTGCCTTCTCGCGAGAAGGTCCATTGGCCGCCAGTGCACCCGTCAGGGGCAGTACCGTGACCAGGCGCGCGCCAACGGCTTGCTGAGCAGAACTTCCCGTGGGTGCCGAAGCCGGGGTTTGACAGGCTTGCAACGCGAGAACAATACCCGCGCTGAAGCGAAAAAAGGTTTTGTACACCCGCTGCGCCTTAAGGGTCAATACGCACCGTCAGGGTATGGGTCAAAGCCGGGTTATCTAAGGCCTGAGCGGTGAGCTGCACCGTACCGGCTTTTAAACCCAGCACCGTGCCATCGGCCTGTACCGAAGCAATGTCGCCCGCAGAGGTAGACCAGCGTACCGCCTGGGTTTTGCTCTGGTCGGCAAAGGTGGTTACCGCAGAAAACAGCGTGGGCTGACCTTGTTTTAGCGCCGTCACAGACTCTTGAATGCGAATTGAAGTGGGCGCCACATAGGCGGGCAACTCCGCCACAAAGTCTCGCACAGCGGTATCAATCAGGGCTTGATCGGCACTGCTTTTAAAGCGTTTTTGCAGGGCCTCGGCCACTGTGGCCTCAAGGGCCTGCAAATGGGTGCTCAGGTAAGCCAGGTTCACCCGCTTGTTTTGGCGCATGGCCTCGGCCTTGACCAGATCCACGGTGGTGGATCCTAAGTCCAGATCAGCAGCCATGGTTTGTCCGGCGGCCCCCGTGTCTAAACGGGTTTGCAAGTTCAGCAAGGGGTGTTGGGCGCGCAGATCGTAGGTGGCATTGGGCCGCAGCTGAGGCAACACATAAGAGGCCACAAAGAAGGGCTCGCCGTTAATAAACTGAATCACGGTCTGATGAATGGTGGCCTTTTGGGCCTGACCCGACTCTGACACACTGAGCTTGAAGTTATCGCGGAAGAATTCTACCCAGAAGCTGGTGCTCAGGCCCTGCGACTTCACGGAGCGAATACCAAAGATGGACTGGGCGGGCAAAAGGCCCTGAGGGGGCGCGGTTAAACCCTGTGGCGGCGCAGTCAAGCCCTGAGGCGGGGCGGTGAGGCCTTGCGGAGGAGCGGTTAATTGTCCCAGTTCATCCGCCCCCAGAATCAAACTGGCAGGAATTTTAAGCTGTCCTGTTAAACCCACTTTTTCAGCGGCGGGCTTTAACGCATAAGCGGGGACCTTGTCCACATCGATGCTTTGCAAGGCTTGTAAACCCTGGGCATTGGCAGTTTCTACCGCAGGCGTAGGCGTTGCAGATTCGCCACAAGCACTCAATCCCAGCAGCGACAACGCACAAAAAGCAGCCAGCGCAGGACGGTAAACGGGTAAAGATAATGGCTTGTGGGTCATGGTAAATCTAGCCTCAATTTGCATAAGTTTAAGTTGATTATACCATTTTTAACAACTTAAACCACTGCCTTTTTATTGGATTTGCGCCCCCCTAGCTGACGATCCTGAAATGTCATGTTAAGATGAGGTAATAGAATTCAGGTGACAGGTTAATAAAGGTTATCTGGAACTTAATCTAAGCAAGGCAGAGGTTTGACAAACAGACTATGGCAGATAAGGTTCTCTTGGTTGATGATGAGGAATCTATTGTAGAGTCCATTGAGTATGCATTAAGTCAAGAAGGATTTGAAGTGGTCAGCGCCCACAACGGCCAGGAAGCCCTTCAAAAAGTCCAGCTTGAAAAGCCCAATCTCATTGTATTGGACTTGATGCTTCCTGAACTCAGCGGCCTGGAAGTTTGTCGTATTCTTCGTCGTGAACGCAACGAAACCCCCATTATTATGCTCACCGCAAAAGGGGAAGAGATCGATCGCGTGATTGGCTTAGAGGTCGGCGCTGACGATTATTTGGTCAAGCCCTTCAGCCTGCGTGAGCTCATTGCCCGCATTCGCGCCCTGTTGCGCCGCAGCAAGATCTCTGAAACCGACGACACCCAACCGCAAATGCACCAGTACGACGATTTAGAGATGAATCTCACCGAGCACAAGGTGACCGTGCGTGGCAAACAGGTAGAGCTGTCACCCAAAGAGTTTAAAATTCTGGCCATGCTCATGTCAGCCCCCAACAAGGTATTTTCGCGGGAAGAACTGCTCGAGCAAGTGTGGGGTCTGGACTTCTACGGCGACACCAAAACCGTTGACGTACACATTCGCTGGCTGCGTGAAAAGATCGAAAAAGATCCGAGCAACCCACAATACGTCCAAACCGTTCGTGGATTCGGCTATCGTCTCGGGGGATAAGCCGTGAGTCTATTTCAAGATGGGGTGCTCATCCTCAATCAGCAGGGCACCCTCTGTTTTGCTGACCCTAACGCCCGACAAATTCTGGAGATGCCCGAAGGGGACTTAGATCCTGACTTCATCAGCCATTCTGCAGAGTCGGCGTTCCGGGAATTGGTGGAGCGTGCCCAAAGTGAAAACAACACCCAGGAGCATGAGTTTGTTACCGAGCACTTAAGTGCCAACAAAAATCTCTCCATTTTGGCTGAGCCTTATCAGCTCGTTGAAAACGGCACCACCGGCTGGCTCGTCATTGTGCGAGACATTACCTCGGTACGCCGCCTCGAAGGCATCGAAAAAGAGTTCATTACCAACGTGTCGCACGAACTGCGCACGCCATTGACCTCCATTAAGATGGCCGCCGAGTCTTTGCGCATGGGGGCCATTGAGAGCCCCAAGTTCAAAGAGCGCTTTTTGTCAAACATTCAGCGGGAAGCCGATCGCTTAACCCGCCTGGTGAATGAGCTTCTGGTGATTTCAAATTTAGAAGACGCCAAAACCACCCTGCACCTGTCAAACTTTGATCTCGCTGGCCTGATTGATGACGTCATGTCGACCATGGAGCCCCACGCCCGCGTCAATGACATTGAACTGGTGGGGGAGTTTCCCGATTTATTGCCTACCATGTACGCCGATCGGGATCGGGTCTTGCAAGTGCTGATTAACCTGGTGGACAACGCCATCAAGTGCAACCGCCCCAACGGCACCGTAACCCTGAAAGTGGAACTTCAAGAGGCAAATATTCACGTGCAGGTGGTGGACACCGGCATTGGGATTCCCGATATTGATTTGCCCCGCATTTTTAACCGCTTCTTTCGGGTCGACAAATCCCGTTCTCGGGTCACCGGAGGCACCGGCCTCGGCTTATCGATTGTCAAAGATATTATTGAAGCCCATCAGGGACAGATTGACGTGGAAAGTACCCTCAACGTGGGGACCACCTTTCACATCCATCTGCCTGTCAAGGTAACTATAGAAGAAGAGGATCACTCATCATGACGACTTTTGCCGCAATGTTTCCCATTTTGCCCGGAAAAACCGAACGCATCCGTGAAATTGGTGCCGGTTTAGGCGGAGAACACAAAGATAGCTTTGATGCATCTCAAAAAGAACTGGGTGTGCCCGTCGAGAGCTGGCATGTTCAGCAAACCCCCAACGGTGATTTCTTATTGGTGTACTTAGAAGCCGAAGACCCTTTAAAAATGTTCCAAACCTTTGCTGCCGCCACCGGCCCCGCCGACGTCTATCTCAAAGATGGCGTTAAAGAGTGTACCGGTGTGGATCTTAACGTTCCGTTGCCCGGTCTGCCCAGCTACCCGATTCTAGATTACAAAGCTTAAAACATCACATCAAACGCCCACCTGACTTGTGAGAATGTTCAGGTGGGCGTTTTTTATTGCGAGAAAGAGAAATAATACCCGCTCTCAGGAGAGGGGCTTTCGCCATCGTCACGCGATTTTGTCGGCGTATTGTTCTAAGCATCTGGCAATCTCGCTTTTTGTGATGGGTTCACTGGCTGTACGCAGCACCAGGTCGATCATATCTTGTTCATGCTCTTTACGAATACAGTAGCCGTTTCCATACAGAAACACCTCAGTACAACCTAGGCCAGTACGCTTATTGCCATCCACAAAGGGATGATTTTTTACGATGTGGTACAGGTATGCAGAAGCTTTATCAAAAATCGTATTGTGGAGATATTTTCCTCCAAATCCTGATTCTGGCATTGCCAGAGCAGATTCCAGGGTTTCCTTATCTCGCAAGCCATGGGAACCACCAAATCGATCAATAGAGGCTTTGTGCAGCCGTAGTGACTGTTGTAGGGTGATAAACCGGGTCATTATTCCGCTAATTTTCTATATGCCCCATCGAATTTTTCAAAACTTTCGCTCATGGCGGCGTCAAAGGCAGCATCATCCATATACATGATGTCCCTTACCTGCTCTGCTACGTCTTTCTTTGTTTCCAGGTAAGCACTCATTGCATCACGCACCACTGCTGGAAATGACTTGTTTTCCAATGCAGCAATGAGCTTCCCCTTCTTAATCATACTTTCCTCAAATTGAATATTTACCCGTTCCATAATATGCTCCTATTGAATGACACCAATGATATCAATGACATCAGTAATATCATATGCGCTTATAGGGTTTCTTGCAATACCATTCTTTATGGGCTTAAAACAGCACACCGAACAACGCCCATTTAAACATTTGAGCAAGTCACAGGTGGGCGTTTGTTTATTGCGGCTTAAACGTCAGCCCCTGAGGGGTTAAAGACCAATAATAACCAAAGGAAGATGAAGCATCATAAATCACGCCGTAATCTGTTGTGTCGTGGGGTTTTTCAGCTCCCACACCCAAAGATAAGTTGAAAACACCTCCCCAGGGTTCTCTGTGCTCCAGGCCCAATCTGGCGGTAAAACGAATATCATTCTGAAAATTCCCCACCCCTTCAAGATAACTTTGTAAACCAGGATGGATCGGCGCAAAATAATAACGTCCGAACAAACCCAGTGTCTCTTCAAGCAGATAGCCTCTTTTGTCTTTATCTCTCCCTTTGAAAAAACCCATTCCCCACTGGTCATTTGCCAACATAAAAGCCAAATGATCCCCCTGGGTAGGTGAGCTGCCTGATTCTATTTGAATCAGGGGATCGAGGCGCGTTGCAAGAAGCTGAGCTTTCTGATTCAAATACGTTTCAGAATACGCGTTGTCTGGTGTCGGCGGAAATTGATAACCTACCCCCAGGACAGGCTCAACGGTAAAACCGCCCTGTCGTTTTCCATTAAAGCCTTTGTCAAATTGTAGGCCCACCCGTGTGATCAGATCTCCCCATCGGCTTTCAAGCCCCAGGGCTGAACCAAAACCAAAGGGGGTTCTATGGGAAAGTTCACTGGATGTCTCAAACGGTTGAAACCCGACACGTCCTCGTCCTTCGAAATAAAATCGGCTCACTCGAAAAGCAAAAAGGTCCTGCGTCCAGGATTCGGGCAGATAGTATCGTCCGGCTAAACTCAGGTAAGCCCCAATGATAAACGGGTCATAGATACCTAACCCCAGATCGATGGCCCAATCCGGCGAGACTTGAGAAGAGAGATTAAAGCCTGCAGAAGGTATTCCCCACTCCACAAAAAGATGGTGGGGACGCCAGGCTTCTTCAATTAAGACCGAACGGGAAATCGCTTCTGCTTCAGGCTCTGTTTCCTTCATTTCTTGCGCCCACAAGACAGAAGACTGTGAAAACCAGAGCCAGAAAGCAATGGTAGATGTAAGAAGCTTGTTCACTGCCAGGGATCACTCAAACCCTCTAAAAAATCTTCAAAAGAGTGGGCAATAAGCAAAGGTGCATACGTGTGACCCGGTGGCAGATAAGGCCCGCCCACGCACCAATAATAGACCTTGCCGTAATTGTGCCCACGCATTCCGATTAAAAAACGGTCTGAGCCGCCATTGCCTGCGCCAAAGAGCATGTAGTCATGTGGGTGCTCTCGATCCCAGTCCGTAGCCAGAAAAAAATCCTCTTCTGTTTCATAATCATATTCTTCCAATGGACGGTAAGCGGGCTGAACCGCCAAAAGGTCAAACTCGTCTTCCCTTATTTTGCAAAAACCCAAAAACTCATAAGCTTTACCATTCACCTGAGACAATAGTCTGGTGTAATCAAAATTAAATTCAGTCTCATGATCAATAGCCAAAAGACAGGCCTTAAGTAAGGGATAAATTTCAAAGTTATATTTTTTCTCTAAAGCATTCAGCACTTTCGCTCGGTATTCTAAAGATACTTTTTTTAAAGCCAACTCTGGTGAATCACCGTTGGTAGTAAGAGATGATAATTCATCTTGTATATCCCGAGGTACAAATAAATGTGGATACTGCTCTTTAATGGTAAGCATAGCTTTCAATCCCCTGACTTTGTTGCTCTAAATAAATACCCTTAACGCTAATCCCTCGATGCCAAGTCAGCTTCATACACTTCTTCAGACACTTGATTCTCTAAGAAGTGTGTAAACGAATCGGCATACAACGTAAAACCGACAATACTCAGTTCTTCTCGATTCGATGTACGACTGGCTCGCTCTTCGTTATAATCGTGCTCGTCACCCAACTCTCGGTGACCACAATAAATATGGCCATAGTCCTCTGGAAGGAGTGACATAACAGCTTCTGAGATCACGCTTGATGCAATATATATTTGGGATACAGGAAATGCATTGTAAGCCATATTGTCGTGAACATACTTTAAATTAGCCTGTTTTCTGTCAGGAACTTTATCTTCCATATCTAATCCATTAAACCAACAAATTTCGTTCATTTCATCCTTGTACATACTTCTAAAATAGCCATCGTTCAGAAAACCACCATTCACTGTTTTTAAAAACAGCTTATAATCTTCTGGAAGAGGGTAGCCAATGTCTTTTTCTAACTCTTGAATGTCCGCTTCACTTGGCACATCAAAACACTTACTAAACAGATTTTGCATCATATATCTTAGCGTTAATCCCTTTTACGAAAATGAAGCCTCATACTCAGCTTTAGAAACAGAGCTATTCATAAACTCCGTGAAGCTGTTGGCAAAGGGACGGTAACCCACATACGCCAATTCTTCATCAATAGACGTGCTTTCCGCACGCTCCTCGTCATACAGCTGCTCTTCCCCTTCGTGAGGGTGACCGCAATAGATCCTTCCGTAATGCTCAGGATCAAGTGACATAAGGACATCAATTATTGGACTTGCACCGATACAAATCACACTCTCAGGGTGATCCAAGGTCAATTGAAGTGCCCTAAACCGTCTATACAGATCAAAAAATTCCTGTTTCTCTGTCTCGTAATCAGTAAATCTTACGATAGCATCCAAACTTTTTCTAAAAACCCCAAAGATACTATTAACCTCCACAACATCTTTGTCAAATACACTTTGGGGATAAAAGTTAGTGGTAAACCCCCCATTTTTTTCGATTAAAAATGCCTTATAATCTGCTGGAAGACTTAAATCTGCTTTTTTTTCAAACAGTTCAACATCTTCTTTTGCGGGCAGTGGAAGTTCTGCTCTTAACATAATCATTTATGTACTGTTCCTTTGTGCTAAAGGTATTTAACTTTCATCGGTTATGACTCTAAGTTCAGGCCAGGATTTTTTCAAACCCCAATACTTGAGAAATCGCTTTTTCTCTTGATTTGATGCTAAGGAGATAAACCTTTTAAGCTTTTGATCTGGTATTGGCTCCAGATTAAACAGTTTTTTGTCTTGAAAGAACAAACCCCACTCAGAATTTATATGGGGAAGTAGCACAAGCAAACGTGTAGTCTTAACAACAGCAATAAGATCTGTTGTCGTACACACTGAATCCTCAGAAAATGTACGAGAGTTTTCTGAATTTGCCTTTAATAAATTGGGGTGAAGAGCAACAGGAGCCCAGTCACTACTTGGACTTCCAAAACTTAGCTTACTGGGTTTCCCTGAAATTAAATCGCGATAACCTATTTTCTTCGCGTCAGGATCTTGCAAGGTGACCGTGCTGCTACTGATCGGGCTTAGAATAGGATCACCCGTCATTAAGTCATCTTTTATAAAAAAGCCCAGGTCTGCATTTGTATGTCTGTCTACCATTGATTTAACAGAACGGGTATTTTTGTTAAGAAACCATAATTGAATATGCAAAGAAGTGTGATTTTCTTCCGCAACGATATGTTTAAGCCCCATTGCTTTCAATTTATTGCAATTGTCTTTCAAGTCAAATGAATGGGGTAAAAGCATCATCTTAGAAGCAGGGCCGAAGTCGACCCATTGAGAATGGTTGTTTTTAACTTTTAAATGAAGGGCCGGAGGATTCAACATAAAGGCCTTTAGCTTCTTCACTGCTGCCAAAGGACCATTCAAAAGCACAAGCGTTTCGTTATCTTTTGTCTCACTTACTTTTACAGCATGTTCAGACGTGGCTTGATAAACGGAGATTAAGTCTTGAAGCTGCTGTTTCTGTTGAATCAAATGGGGTTGTGTTTGAGTTGCTTGAGCCAAAGTGGGCAATGTCGTAAATAAGCTTGCGCTAAAAGCCAGAGAAAGTCCAAATTTATGTGAAAGCAACATTGCTACCCCTTCAGAAACCTATTTTCATCCAAACGCTAATCACTAGACGCCAGGTAAGCTTCATACACTTCTTCAGACACTTGATTTTCTAAGAAGTGTGTAAACGAGTCAGCATACAACGTAAAACCGACAATACTCAGTTCTTCTCGGTTCGATGTATGGCGGGCGCGCTCTTCGTTATAATCGTGCTCGTCGCCCAATTCTCGGTGCCCACAATAAATGTGGCCATAATCCTCTGGAAGGAGTGACATAACAGCTTCTGAGATCACGCTTGATGCAATTTGTATTTGAGATGCCGGAAATTCATTGTAAGCCATATTGTCATGAGCATATTTTAAGTTGCAAAGTTTTTCTTCAGGAAAACTTTCGTTCATATCTAGACCATAAAAAGAATTCATGACAGTCATTGAGTTTACATAGGCGCTTCTAAAGTAACCATCAGAAAAAAAACCACCATTTATGGTTTTCAAAAATCCCTTATATTCTTCAGGTAGAAGATAGCCAATGTCTTTTTCTAACTCTTGAATGTCCACTTCACTTGGCACATCAAAATACTTACTAAACAGATTTTGCATCATATATCTTAGCGTTAATCCCTTTTACGAAAATGAAGCCTCATACTCAGCTTTAGAAACAGAGCTATTCATAAACTCCGTGAAACTGTTGGCAAAAGCATCAAACCCTACATATGCCAATTCTTCATCGACAGACGTACTTTCCGCACGCTCCTCATTATAGAACTGCTCTTCCCCTTCGTGGGGATGACCGCAGTAGATTCTTCCATAGTGCTCAGGATCAAGTGACATAAGGACATAAGAAATCAAGCTTGAAGCAATTAGAATGATAGACTCTGGATGCTCATAGAGCAATTGTAATGAATAATATTGATAGGTTAAATCAGAACTCTTATCTGTATCTTTGGCATAATTTTGTTTCAAATCACCGTAGTACAAACTGGTTACGTGAAGCCCAAATAAAGAACTAACATTTTGTACCTCTTGTGCAAACATACTTTTTGGATAAAAGTTTTCAGCAATTCCACCGTTTTGTTTTAGCAAAAACGCTTTATAATCGTCAGGAAGGCTAATTTTTGCTTTTTGCTCAAAAAAAAGGATATCCTTTTGCTGCGGAAGGGAAAATCTGGCTCTAAATCTAATCATATTTGAATTATACATAACATATAATCTAGCTCTTCAAATAAGCCCGATACTCAGCTTTAGACACTGAGCTATTCAAAAATTCCGTGAAGTTATTGGCAAAGGGACGGAAGCCCACATACGCCAATTCCTCATCAACAGACGTGCTTTCCGCACGCTCCTCGTCATAGAGTTGTTCTTCCCCTTCGTGAGGGTGACCGCAATAGATCCTTCCGTAGTGCTCAGGCTCAAGTGACATAAGGACATAAGAAATCAGGCTTGAAGCAATCAAAATAACTGACTCTGGATGGTCATAAATCAATTGTAATGAGTGGTACTGATAGGCTAAATCAGAACTTTTATCTATGTCTTTGGCATAATTTTGCGTCGAGCCGCCCTGGTACAAGCTGGTCACATGAATCCCAAATAAAGGGCTAATATCTTGTACCTCTTGTGTAAAAACGCTCTTCGGATAAAAGTTTTCAGCAATTCCACCGTTTTGCTCTAGCAAAAATAATTTGTAGTCTTCAGGAAGGCTAATTTTTGCTTTTTGCTCGAAAAAAAGAATGTCCTTTTGCTGTGGGAGGGAAAATATAGATCTAAATCTAATCATATTTGAATTATACATAACATATAATCTAGCTCTTCAAATATGCATCGTACTCAGCTTCAGACACTGCACTATTCAAAAATTCCGTGAAGCTATTAGCAAAGAGGCTAAAGCCCACATACGCCAATTCTTCATCGATAGACGTGCTTTCCGCACGTTCCTCATCATAGATCTGCTCTTCTCCTTCATGGTAATGACCGCAATAGATTCTTCCGCAATGCTCAGGAGCAAGTGACATTAGGACATTAATAAGCGGACTTGAGCCAATACAAATCAAAAAGTCAGGGTGTTCATCAAGTATTTGCAGCACATTATAACCGTAAAGCAAATCTGAAGTTTTACTTTGGCCTTTACCGTAAACAGTGGCGTTGACTCCCTGTTGTAAGCTCTGCTCATATAAACCAAATAACTTTGTTATCTGTCTTACTTCATCACTAAACTTACTTTTGGCATAAAAATCCGCAGAAAAAAAACCATTGGTTTCCAGAAGAAATTGTTTGTAGTCTTCGGGTAAAAGAAAACCTGATTCTCTTTCAAACGCCTTGATATGCTTCAGTTCTATTTTGGGGAAAATTGCTTCAAAAATCATTCGCTCAGCATGAATCTCCTTATAGCAAAGAAGCCTCATATTCAGCCTCAGATACTGAGCTGTTCAGAAACTCCGTAAAATTATTAGCAAAGGGACGAAAGCCCACATATATCAACTCTTTTTCGATGGAGGTGCTTTCCGCACGCTCCTCGTCATAGAGTTGTTCTTCGCCTTCCTGAGGGTGACCACAATAGATTCTTCCATAATGTTCACGGTCAAGTGACATAAGAACATCAATCATCATACTTGACCCGATACAAATTATACATTCGGGATGTTCATTAACCAAATGTAGCGCGCTATAGTTATACAACAAATCTGAATGTTTACTTTGAACTTCACCGTAGACAGTGGCGTTGACTCCCTTTTGTAAGCTCTGCTCATATAAACCAAATAACTTTGTTACCTGTCTTATTTCATCACTAAACTTACTTTTGGCATAAAAGTCCGTAGAAAAAAAACCATTGGTATCCAGAAGAAATTGTTTGTAGTCTTCGGGTAAAAGAAAACCTGATTCTCTTTCAAACGCCTTGATATGCTTCAGTTCTATTTTGGGGAAAATACTTCTAAACTTCATTCCTTATGTACAGTTCCTTTATGCTGAAATGGTCTATGAATATCTCTATGTACAAATTGAAATTTTATCTTGGTTCGATCGGATGAGGTAAATGGGCCATGGTGCCCCACATAATTATCAAAAAACTCTGATATAGCCTCATCTGGCTCTAAATCAGGGAACTTTCTTCTTAACTCTGCTACAAACTCCGGCTGATTAAGCAACGCATTACGAGCACTTTTCATATCCTCGTCCCTAGCTTTTTTTACAGGTGTCTCAGTAGACAAAGTAATCTCCACCTCTTTTTTCATATAATGCTTCAAATCATCGCCGCTGAGTCGCACACGCTGTCCGTTCACTATCCTGTGCAATACAGAGAAGTCAGGCACGTTATCCTTTGAAAAATATACATCTAAATCTTTGAGATCAAAATAAGTCGTCAAAAATTTTCTGTGATCTTTCAACGGCTTATAAAGCAAATAGTCACCCAGGCTAATATACGAGTCTCTAAACAGCTCGTAATAAAACCGTACCGAGACATCACAGCCTGAGCCACAATTGTTATTGATATCGTCGATATGTTCGCGCAACTCGTCTGCGATCTGGTGCATAAGCTGAACCATTTTGTCGGCTTTTTCTTTTTCTAACTTTGTTGCTGCTTTGTAAGCATCGCTTTTTAGAATATCTGCTCCCGCTGTTTCAAAAAGATCAATGGTTCTCCGAAGCTTTGGAATAGCCTGTTTGGCTATTTTTGTAGATTTGCCCAAAGGAATAACATCAATCACACTTTCCGGCAGAATAACATAGCTCAATTCTTGAATCGCTGACTTCAAACCATTTCTGGCGAATAAGGGCAAGGCAGCCCATTGCTGTTTATCATAACGGGATAAACGTCTTGCAGACTCATCAAGTACTACATCATGGTATTTAAGAATTAGCGTCAGAGCTTCACTTTTGCCCACCATGTACTCATCTAAGCTCACGGCGAGGCTTGGAGCGCTCAAGCCCGCTGTAGGAATAACCAGAGTATCTGAAGGTTGCGTTATCTTTCCAATACGTTCAAGGTTTTTGGCCCGTCGCTCTTTGTTGTACTCATCAAACTCATCCAGTTGATCAGCTGCAAAGTTAAAAATATTTGAGAAAAACTGGCTAATATCTTCACCTATGGACTGGGTTTTCAGCCCAGAAGTATCAAAAATCACCCTGGCTTGCATCAGTGTCTGAGGATCAGTCGTCTCTGGTGCACGATCATAAGGGTAATCAGCAAAAAAGGCTGGATCCACCTCATAATCTCTCACCCGAATCAAATAGTTTGACTGAGATCCCAGGATCACTTCATAACCGCCTTCTTTAACCGTCAGGTCTTCACCAAAGTCTGGTTGCAGTTGTCGCATTTGCTCTGCACTTAAACCGGCTGCTTCACCGTAAATAAAGATGTCGCCGTCTCTTAGCTCGACATGACATGTATGTTGGCCAGGAAGACTGCATCTATGTCACAGATACCGTCAATCATAAAATCTTGCGTCTAAATTGAGACCACAAAAGCATTGAACTGAAATTTTAGTTTTTTGGCATTTCCGCATCAATTCACGTCAGCTTTACGTTTTTTGCACATATAATGCATATTATTGCTTAATTCACAGGAAATATCACTATGCCTAACCTTCGCAAAGTTGGAACCCACGACACAGGATTTTGGGATCGCGAGAACCAAATCAGCGCCGACCCCAAAGCCAAAGCCGAAAACCTCAATGTTCAAGAAGCCCTCAAACAAGCCAAGAGTCAGCCCGGTGCTGAGCTGGTGGTTATTCAAGAAGACGGCACCGCCAATGTTCACGCCCTCCAGGGTGAAGACGGCTTTGCCAGCGAAAACAAAAAGATTCTGATCAGCGAACTGGATCGCGACCCCCGCAGCAAACAAGATCTGGGCAAAACCCCACTGGCCATTGATGACAAAGTCGCCCAGGCCTTTGGCGGCAAAGGGGCTTTTTTAGTGGACGAAAAAAGCCAGTCCACCTATCTGGGTGAAGATGTAGATATTGCCACCCCGCAGAGCAAATTGCAAGAAGCTGAGCAATTTTTAACAGCCCCCACCCAGGAAAAGGTCAACGCCGCCTACGCCATTGCCGAAGACGCGGGTAAACCCGCGCACATTGACAGCGCCCTGGGCAAACAGGTCCTCAACGATCTCAGCCAAAATTACCGCCAAAACGACAAAGCGGCGCAGGATATTTCTCACCTGCGGGCCGGTGAAACCCGCGACAAGGTGACCGCATTGACCGTGGATTTGGGCCGCATTGCCGGTCAGGAGTCCCAGCGTACCGGTGAACTCAACAAACAGCTCAGCGATCGCACCCAGACCTGGCAAAAAGACAGTCAGGTGGCCGGTTCCGACAGAGACAAGGCCTTAAGCAACTGGAACCAGGCCAGCCGCAGCGAGCAGCAAAAAGTGGACCAGACCGCCCGCAACCTGAGAGAAGCCCGCATGCCCGGTGTTCACACCACCGAAGCCAAACTCGATGAAGCCAAAACCCAGCGTCAGGATGCCCGCAACCGTTATGAAAGTGCCCAGAGCACCCGCCAACGGGCCCAGAGCAATGTGGACACCTTAGAGCGTCTGCCCGCCTCTGCCGAAAATCACGTGCGGGAAGCCCGTCGCCTTGAAGACGACAACCGCAACCTGCATTTTCAGGCCCGCACCTACACCACCATGACCCTGTCCAGAGTCAGAGACGATTTACGCCGCGTGGAGCGGGATTATGACCGTACCTCTTACGAGTTACAGAGCGAACGCAGCAAACCCCCACGCCCCACCCCCCAAAACAGCGGGGGCAGCAGCGATCCCTTTGGCAAAGATCCCTTTAGCGGCGGCGGCAATAGCGTCGGCAGCAACGACCCCTACGGCAAGGATCCCTTTGGCGGGGGCGGGGGCAGCCAGGGCAATGACCCTTACGGCAAAGATCCCTTTAACGGCAACGGCGGCGGCCAATACCGCGATGAAGGCCGTATCCGCTCCCTGGAAAGTCAACTGGGTCGCCTGCGCACCGAGCGTCGCGATTTAGAAGCCCGTGAAAACGGCTTAGATCGCGTCAATACGCAATTGGCCTTTAACCAGGACATCGATAAAATCAGCCTGATTTTCCTGGATCTGAACTTTCAAGACCGTACGGCCCTCAGTCGCTTTAGCGATCAAAAGCGCCGCAACGATACGGACATTCGCAAACACGAGCAAACCGCCCGTCAAGAAAATGACCGCTATCGCCGTGAAATCAACGGTGCCCGTCAGGATCTCAGCCAGGCCACCACACAGGAAACCGCAGCCCGTTCGCGCTTTACCGAAGCCGAAGGACAGGTGGCCCGCGTGGAAACCCAGCTGGCAGACATTAAGAACAATCCACGGCCTGACACCGACCCTGCGGTTAAACCCGCTGCCAGTGCCCACAGCGCCGCTCTGAAACACCAGAATGACACCGTGGGCCCCAACGCCCCCTTGACCCAGAAGCGGGATCAAACCCAGCAAAAGCTAGACAGCGTCAACGGCGATTACCAGCGAGACAAACAGGATCTTGAGTCACAGCTGCGCAACGTCAAACGCACCTTAGAAACCGAAGCCCAACAGGCCATCACCCAGACCCGGCAGGCCTTAAAGCTCTAGCCCCCTCTTGGTATTTGATTTAAAGAACGGTATGCTAGTACCCGGAGAAGTTTATGTTCATCGGCTACAACACACCGTTCTTTATTTTTATTGCCACCGCCTTTGTTTTTTTGGGGCTGCAGTTTATCGGGGGCGACCACGATGTGGACGGCGATTTTGACCTGGACGGCGATCTCGACGCCCCCGGCGGCCTGGGAGACATTTTAGGCTTTATCAATATCGGGCGGGTGCCCCTCTCGTTGGTGCTCATGCTTTTTAGCTTTTGCTGGGGGGCCCTGGGCTTGCTTTACAACAGCTTTTGGCTGGCTTTTTGGTCTTCTTATTCGACCCTGGCTTTTGCCCTGTGCTTTAGTGCCAGTGGCCTGAGCGCCGTGTTGTGCACCCGCCTGGGCTCTCAGCTCTTGGCAAACGTGTTTCAAGACACCAGTGCAGCCTCACGCCCCGAGGACTTTATTGGCTGTGTGGGCACCGTGATTTCGGGCCGTGTGCCCGGCTTCACCGAAAAAGGCATGGGGCGAGCCAGAGTATATAACGAGCACGGTGTGCTCTTGCAGATCGCTTGTGTCGCCCATGAAGATGCAGTACCTCCGCAAAAACACCAGCGGATTTTTGTTACCGATTACGACCCCGAACGCCGTGTGTATCATGTGATGCATTACGAAAGCCCCGAGTTTTACGATTATACCAGCGGTCATCTCGAAGCCATGAAGCGCTTTGATCGCCGCTTACAACAGAGCTTAAAACACCAACAAAATGCAGAACCCTTAAAGGAGAATGAATAACCCCTATGGAACAAATCATGAGTGTCTCAGCAGGCCTGTTTGGCCTGGCTGTCGCCCTGGTTATTGGACTCACGATCGCCGCCGCCAAACTGTACATTAAAACCCCCAGCAGCCGTGCCTTTGTGCGCACCGGTAGCGGAAAAGCCAAAGTGGTCCTGGACGGAGGCGCCTGGGTCATTCCTCTGTTGCACGAACTGCGCTGGGTATCTCTGGAGACCATGCGCATTGAAGTCAGCCGCAACGGCGAAGCCGCCCTTATTACCGGCGACAAACTGCGGGCCGATGTCTCTGCGGAGTTTTATATTCGCGTCGAACCCACCGAGCAACAAATTTTAGCCGCCTCTCGTTCACTGGGCAACCGCTCCATGGCCGAAGAAGAGGTGGATAGCCTGATTGCTCCCAAGCTGATTTCGGCCCTGCGTTCTGTGGCCGCCCAAAAGACCCTGATGGAACTACACGAAAAGCGCGATGACTTCGCCGACGCCGTGCAAGAAATCGTCAAAAACGAACTGGATGAAAACGGTCTGCTGTTAGAAACCGTCACCATTTCAAATTTAGATGCCTCGACCTTTCGCAGCGACGACAATTACTTCGACGCCCAGGGGGTTAGCCACATTACCGAAACCATTCAAAAGGCAGCCCGCCGCAAGAATGAAATCGAGCAAAACACCAAAGAAGAAATTGCCCGCAAAAACGTGGAAACCCGCAAGCAAATCTTACTTTTAGAGCAAGAAGAGCGCGAAGCCGAACTCGAAAACGAACTCGAAATCAACCGCATGCGCATTGAGCAACAGCGTAAAATCGAGTCTGAAACCGCCGAGAAACAAGCCTCGCAAGAACGGGTCAAGCTGGAGCAACAGCAGTCCGTGGAGTCCACCAAAATCCAACAGGACCTGACCGTTAAAAGTGCCCGCATTAACTCTGAAATTGATCTGATTGAGCGCGACAAACAAAAAGACACCGCTGCGGCCCTGGCCAAAGTGTCCGTCGAAAAAGCCCGCTTAAAAGCCGAAATTGAAATTGTTGAACAAAACAAAGACAAAGACATTGTGGCAGCCCAGGCCCAGTCTGAGGTCATTAACAAAGAAAGAGAACGGCTCAAAGCCGAGGCCGAACGCGAAAAGGCCCGTCAAGAAGTCGTCACCGTTGAAGAGGTGGAACGCGCCAGACGTCAGGCCGCCATTGAGATCATTGAAGCCGAAACCCAGGCCAAACAAGAACAAATTGCCCGTCAGACGGAAATCGAAGTGGATGCCCAGCGCATTCAACGGGAAGCCCAGGCCAAATTTGAAGCCTCTGACTTAGAAGCCAAGGCCATGGAGCGTCTGGCCGAAGCAGAGCTGGCCAAGGCCAAAGCTGCCGCTGAAGGTGAGCGCCTGCTCTTAGAAGCCCGCAATCAAATGGGCAATAATCTGCTCTTGCAAGAACTCATTCAAACCCTGCCCGATCTCATGAAAGAAATGGCTGCCCCCATTGGCAAGATCAACGACATCAAATTGATTCATATGGGTGGCATGGGCAATGGCAAAGGCGGTGCCGAAGTGGGTGGACTGGGAGAAACCCTCATGAAGTCCACCATGCTGTATCCTATTCTTAAGGAGTTTTTAGATACGCAGGGCCTCGACCTGAACCAGTTGCTTAAAGATCTGGTGCAGCGTCCCGGCACCGATGTGGCCGTCAAGGCCGAACCGGTAAACCCTAAAAACACCGTCTAAGCCTATTTACATCGCAAAGGAAATCATGCAGGAGCTCACCACCTTACACAACCCCGAACGTTTTTACCGCTGGATAGAAAGCATTTGGCAGCACCACAGCACCCAGGGATCTCAAAAGGTCCTTCGCCAAAACCTTTCGCCCCGCCAGCTTTTAACACAAGGGGAACTCAGTTTAAGGCAACGTGATGCGCCTGCACGTTCCGAACAACTTCAGGACTGGATCGAGCGCCTGCAAAGCCAGAGCGTGGCCACCAGCCACCCGTTGTTTATGAATCAGCTTTACGGCCATATCCATGATGTGGGTCTGCTGGGGGATATGCTTACCAGCCATGTGAACACCTCCATGGCCACCTATGAAATCGCTCCCTTTTTAACCCTGATCGAAAAAGAAGTGATCGCCCAGATGGCGCGAGAAATTGGCTTTGAGGCCTGGGATGGTCTGATGACCCCCGGTGGCAGTCTCTCGAATATGCAGGCCATGCTCATGGCCAAGGATCAACGTTTTCCAGAGGCGCGGGCCCAGGGTGCCAAAAGCCTGCCCCCGGTGTGCATTTTTGTTTCGGATCAGGCCCACTACTCTTTTGTGAAATTTGCGCAGGTGCTGGGACTGGGACAGGATAGCGTGGTCAAGGTAGCCAGTGCTTCACGGGGGGCCATGTTGCCCGAAGCCCTGGCCACAGCCATTGAAGAAGCCAAAGCCACCGGAAAAACGCCCCTGATGATTGCTGCCACCGCCGGTACGACAGTGTCTGGAGTCTATGATGATCTCGAAGCCCTCGGGCTCCTGGCCCAACGCCACCAGTTGTGGTTTCATGTGGATGGTTCTTACGGGGGCTCGTTGCTGCTGAGTCACAAAGCCCACCTGCTCAACGGCATTGCCCGGGCAGACTCTGTGGCCTGGAACCCCCATAAAATGCTCGGGGTTCCCTTCCATTGTCCCGCCCTGATTACCCGCCATCCCGGTGCCCTTGAAGCCTCTTTATCCACCGATGCCTCTTACCTCTTTCACGACGACGAAACCCAGTTTAATCTGGGTCAAAAATCCTTACATTGCGGACGCAGACCCGAAGCCTTTAAGTTTTGGTTGACCTGGCAGGCCTATGGACGTCAGGGACTGCAACACCGGGTCGACAGTCTGTTGGCCGGGGCTCAGACCCTGGCGGAAGCGGTGAAGGCTCACCCCCACTGTGAACTGCTCTGTGAACCCGAAGCCCCCATTGTCTGCTTTCAGTACCAGGCGCCTCAGGTGGCCCCTGAACACTGGAATGATCTGCAAGAAAGCCTGCGCACCCACCTCTTTGCCAAAGGCGAAATGCTTTTCAACTACGCCCACATCGCCGACAAAACCGTGTTGCGCTGTGTGATTACCCATCCGGGCTTTAACGCGCACCACGCGCAGTTGATACTCAAAAACCTGGATCAGGCCGTTACAGAACGATGCACAAAAAAAATCATGGAGAACAGGCTCTATCGCGATCAATAACCAAACGGAGTACAGGGGTGATGAACTCCCCTTTACCGAACAAACGCACCACAGCAAAATGCTCAATGTAATCTATCTTTTGTTGCTGGGAATTAAAACATAAGTTCATAAGTAGCTGATGTTCAAGGCCTGACTCTCCCTCAGCAAAAGCAAGAGCAGGATGGGTAAAAGTAACTTTTTTACCCTCTTGATAAAACGACGTATATGAGCTGAAACTTTCTAATTGATTACTCATGCTATACCCACCACACCTGAAAACAAAGGAAAGCAGATAAGTATTCGTATTAATCACAGTAGCATAGTGATTATCACTATCTAAACGCTGTTTAGAACCCACTTCATTTACCCTATAATCGCTTCCTCCTGGACAGGGGAGAAGTGGCATCCCCTCAAAGTTGAACTGAGATGCATCTATTTGCTGCTCTGGCATTAATTGAGGAGAAATGTATACACTGAAACCTGTCCGCCATTCTTCATCTGTCTTACCTGCATCAGATCTCTCCTGCATAAGTAAAGCCTGTACTTCCTGTTGAAACAATGGCCACATTCTGTAGTCTTGGGATTTTAGGTATTGAAAATAATCCACAATAGCCGTCGTGTAATCTGGAGTCAGGGTCAAACCATAGTGATCAAAAGCAGTTTCAACCACCTTTTCATAATCTCTGTCTGTCTTCTGAAAGGCTGTAAAGATAGACGGGAAAGGGTCCAAAACCGGAGACGAAAACAGCTCATATTCAGCACTTAACTGAATTTCTCGCTTGACATAGAAAGCTAGTTTCTGAGTATAAGGACTGTTTTTTATATTCTGCTTCTCAATATTTTCAGGCAAATTACGGACTTCAGCTTTTATTTCTGCCAAAGTTTTATCTTTTAAAACAGGAACTTTTGATGAGGGTATAAAAACTTGAGAACAGGCCATCATCAACATGCAAAAAAAGCTATACAACAATCCCTTATAAGCCATCGTTCACCTCACAAACGGCACTATGCATATGAAGTCGGGAGCTCCGTTTCTAAGGGTATTGTACACAAAGCATTCAGCAACAAAAAAGAGACAGGCTTGCCAGAAGTTAAAGACAATCCCATCTCATTTCTTGTTAACGTTTAGACGTTGGTTTCGCTCACCGGTGCTTCAGCATCGGCTTTGACCACAGGCTTCGGTTTGCTGCGATCGCCAAAGCTTTCTTTGAGGTAATACACCAGCAAGACGCCAGCCCCAATCATAATCACCACGTCGGCAATATTAAAAATATTGGTGCGCAGGGGGGCATAGCCCATGACCAAAAAATCCACCACGTAGCCATAGGCTGCGCGGTCAATAAAGTTACCAATGCCACCGGCCAAAATACAAGACAGGGCCACCGTCATCCAGGGCGATTCTTTTTGCTTCACAATGTAAACCGCGAGCCCCAGTAAAAACAGCCCCACCAGATAGGTGAGTAAAATGGTGCGCCAGGGCTCACCCAGAGCATCTCCCAGTCCGCCCCAGGCGCCCAGGTTAATGGCATAGTCTAACTCAAAAAAGCCGTTGAGATAGCTCTTGTAAATTTGCGGGTTATTGGCCAGAGCAATGGCACGGGGCAAGCCCGTCAGCGCCTGTCCTGTGGCATCTACCAGCGGCATGCCGCTGGCCTCTACCGTTTTTAAGGCCCAACGGGTGGCCAGAATTTTGCTCCACTGATCCAGGATCACCGAAGGCAGGGTGATCAACAGCATGAGCATGAAACGATTTCGCATGTTTTAAGTTCCGTATTCCTTACATAACTGCACCAATTGTGCAAAAGATTCAGCCTCTAAACTGGCGCCCCCCACCAGCGCACCGTCTAAGTCTGATTGTTGAATTTGAGCCTGAATCGTCGAGGGCTTGACGCTGCCACCGTAGAGCAGGCGAATTTTTTGAGCCTGCTCCTCACCGGCCAATTCTGCCAGTTTGTGGCGCAATAGTTTCAAAATGCGGTTGGCCTCTTGTTCGTCACAGGTTTTGCCCGTGCCAATGGCCCAGATGGGCTCATAAGCCACCAAAATGCGTTCACTATAGGTGCCCGTGGACAGGTTCACACCGGCCAGCCCCAGTTCAAGCTGGCTGAGCAATTTGGCTTCAAAGGTGCCTGACTCCCGCTCTTGCAGACTTTCACCGATACATAAAATAGGGTTTAGACCTGCTGCCAGCACGGCTTTGACCTTGGCGTTTACAAACACATCATTTTCTTGAAAATACTCACGGCGCTCTGAGTGACCGATCACCACATAATCACACCCGGCAGCCCGCAACATCTCTGTGGACAACTCCCCGGTGTATGCCCCTGAGGCTTCAGGGTGTACATTTTGCGCGCCCACTTTTACCGAGCTGCCTGCTAAAGCATCCGCCAAAGCCACCAACGCCGTCGCGGGAGCGCAGAGAATCATTTCTACGCTGTGTTCCTGTTTCACCGCCTCTGGTAAATCTCGGGCAAATTGCACTGCTTCGACATGGGTTTTATGCATTTTCCAGTTGCCAGCAATCACAGGCTTACGCGCATGGGTCATAGGGGGCACCTCTTCTATTTCCTTACAAATTTACCTACCAGTATAAGGGATTCTGACGGTACTCGCCTATTATCTCGTTTTAGGCTACACTAAAGCAGCCACACTATTTGGCATAAAAGGAGTCGTTTGATAGATGTTCACCCTAAAGAAACCCACTCTCTGGTTAAACAGCGGCCTGGCATTAATGGCTGGCCTCATTGTGTTCAGTGCCTGCAGTACCCCCGCCGAAAGTCCCAACACCACCCCTTCTCCTGAAGTTTCTGCGTCACCCGGAGCTTCTGCTTCACCGGGCAACGACAATTCGGCCCCCGATTTTAGCGTTAGCTTTGCCGAGGTGGCCCCTATTGTAGAACAGCGCTGTGCGGCCTGCCATTCCGAAAACCCGAGCATTACCCGTTTTGGCAAGCCTGCCGGTGGGGTTGCCTTAGAGACCCCTGAGCAAATTAAAGCTCAGGCCAACCGCATCAAGGCACGGGCAGTGCAAACCCAGGGGATGCCAGTTTCTAACTTAACGAATATGACAGAAGCCGAGCGTGAGTTGCTCGGCCGCTGGATCGATGCAGGGGCATCAATTCAATAATTTAAGTCAGGTGGCGTGACTAGTCCATAACGAACATTTGCTCCAGTTGAACCACCTGGCCTTCGTGCACACGCACCCGCAGACAGTCCCCGCGTCCCCAGCTGTCGCACTGCTGATAGGCATAGGCCTCTACCTGTTCAAGACGGGGCAGTGCCTGCTGGACTTCATGAAGGGCGTCGCCCACCTGAACACCGGGCACAGGCTCATAACCGGCTTTGTCTGTTTTCAGGTAGACCAGACGTTCACGGTCTCCCAATGAAGACTGTACAAACATCAGTGTCGCTTCAGGGTAAGTCAGTTCGGTGAGGGTTTCTTTATGAATACCTACCTGTTTTTCCTGACGGCGCAGGTCTTCGGGCAGTCCCAATACATCCATGGCTTCAGCACTGGATACACGGTGCTCGGCAATACCCGAAAGGGCGGCTGGGGAGGCCTCATTTTTGGATTCTGCTGCATTTGCGGTGACTTCAGAGCTGGTGGGAGCAGAGAATGCAGGGGCTAATCCCGCAATCACCGCAAAGCTCAGTGTCGCTAAAAAGAATTTGTTAAACATGATAGTGCCTCCCTGGCCTTTATTTCATGGTCTTAGCTTAAGACTTTTGTCATAAAAAAGGCACAAAGGGCCAATAAAAGCTTAGCGAAAAACCCCGGCAATGGGCTGCGCACAATCCGGGCATTGTCCCCGTCCCTCGGCATCCACCAGCACCTCAAAACGCAATACCCGGTGCCAATCCCGCTGAATCAGGGTCTTTTGACAGCGGGGGCAGTAGGTGCTCTGACCTGCGGGATCGTGAATATTGCCCACGTACACATAGCGTAAGCCTTCGGCCATGGCCAGGCGACGTGCCCTGTGCAAGGTTTCCGGGGGCGTACGGGGGGTATTTTGCATTTTAAAGTCCGGGTGAAAAGCCGAAAAGTGCAGGGGCGTATCGGGCCCCATGTGCTCTGCCACCCAGGCACTTAAGCGCCGGGTCTCATCCCAATCGTCATTTTCACCGGGAATTAACAGATTGGTGATTTCACACCAGATGTCTGTCGCTTGTCGCAGCCAGCGCAAGGTGTCGAGCACTGGCTCTAAATGCGAAAAGGTAATTTTGTGATAAAAAGTTTCACTAAAGGCCTTCAGGTCTACATTCACCGCATCCACATGGGCATAAATCTCCTGGCGGGCCTCTGGGGTAATGTAACCTGCGGTGACCAGGACATTGCGAATCCCTTGCTGACGGGCTTCACGACTCACATCGATCACGTACTCACCAAAAATGGTGGGATCATTGTAGGTCATGGCAATACTGGGGCAGCCCTGCTGGCGGGCCAGGGCCACCACCTGTTCAGGCGTCGCCGACACACTATTGGCCTCTACCAGACGGGCCTTAGAAATATTCCAGTTTTGGCAAAAACGACAGCCCAGATTGCAACCCGCGGTGCCAAAACTCAAAATCGAGGTCATGGGTAAAAAATGACTCAACGGCTTTTTTTCGATGGGGTCCACGGCAAAGCCCGTGGATTGACCGTAGGCCGTGGCGACCAGTTCTCCCTGCACATGCTGACGAATATAGCAAAAACCGGCCTGACCTTCAGACAATTTGCAAAAACGAGGACACAGGGTACAAACAATGCGTCCGTCTTCGGCGGTATGCCACCAGCGGGCACGATGGGTCACTGTCATCTCAAAGACCTCATTTTCTCCGGTATCAAAAGCAAAGGCAAATGATACAATGGACTATTATGTCTCAACTTATCATAAACCTTATACACAGTGCCCGCGAAGACGTCGAGCAGCGTCTTGACCTGTACTTAGAGAAACGCGCCCCTGAACCGCTCTGGGAAGCCATGCGCTACAGTGTTTTTAACGGCGGAAAACGGGTACGCCCCCTCTTATGTCTGGCCGCTTGCCACAGCGTGAGTGGGGACTGGCAACGCGCCCTGCCTGCGGCCTGTGCCGTGGAGCTCATCCACGCTTACTCCTTGATTCATGATGATCTCCCCGCTTTAGACAACGATGACTGGCGGCGCGGCAAACCCTCAAGCCATAAACAATTTGGAGAAGCCATGGCGATTTTAGCCGGCGATGGCTTACAAAGCCTCGCCTTTCAGGTGGTAGCAGAACACGGCCCCTTAAGCCTGTTACAAGAGCTGGCCGAAGCCACGGGGCCCCTGGGCATGTGCGGCGGCCAGGTGCTCGACATGCATCACGAAGCCCGCAGCCCGGAGGCAATTTTGCATGTGTACCGGCTAAAAACCGGCGCCTTAATTCGCGCTGCCATTCGCATGGGTGCCCAGGTGGGGGGAGCCAGCCCGCACCAATTGCAGGCCCTGACCACCTATGCCGAAAGTCTGGGCCAGGCTTTTCAAGTGGTGGATGATCTCTTAGACCTCACCGGCAGTTTTGATACCCTGGGCAAAACCCCGGGCAAAGACGTGGCCCAGGAAAAAGTAACCTATCCTGCTGCCGTGGGCGTGGCACAAGCCCAGGCCTTGGTAGAGCAAAATTACACCTTTGCGCTGGAGCAATTGCATCGGGGGGATCTTAAAGAAACCCATTGGCTAGAGGATTTGGCCGAACGTCTGGTGAAGCGTCACACCTGATGAATGCTGCATGGCAAACCCTTCAGGACTATTTAGAAGCGCAAAATTGGCGTTTGCTCTTTTCAGAGTCTGAATACGCCGAACTTGAGAAACTGTGTGAGGCCCAGACCTTTGAGCCCGAGAGCCAGTTTAAATACTGGTCTCAGCTCCTGATTCAGTGGGACCAACGCAACCTGTCGCTGCACCGCTCTGTACACAATGAGATTTTAGCCATTTTGAACACTTACCTGATGGCTTTACACACCCATTACCATTACCCCCTGGCGCAGCTAGAACCTTTGCGCTGGCGGTTGGCAGAAGTTCAGGTGGACCTGCAGCAAAAATCTTTGCTTTTTTGGCGTTTTGAACACGATCAGGTGCAAGAGCGACTGGCGCAACTCAACCGAGAAAACAGCCAGGCACAAGCAGAATTTTATACGCTGACAGAGCTCGCAGACTTCTTGAGCGTGCACATCGACGATCGCGAGCAAATGATTTATCACGGCTTAGACGCCCTGCAAGGCATTATGGCCGCCGATCAGGTGGTGCTGTGTTTTCAGCCTGAAAACGCCAAAAGTCCTGCCTACCCTTATTTTTTTCAACAGGGTCAGCTGCGCCAGGCCGCCAGCACGGTTTTTTCTCAGCACTCCTTCTGGGAGCACGCCTGGAAAAGCCCCCCACATCAGGCCAGAAGTCTCTATTGTCTGGAGTTTCCTGCCGCCACTGAAGGGATTTTTCCCAACGCTGAAATCTTATTGTGGCAGGTGCTAAGTCTCTCGGGGGGGCAACGGGCGTTATTAGTGGTCGGCGCACAGGATCCGTATACTTTCCATAATTTTCACACCTGGTTTACCCTGGCGGGGGTTCACCTGGCGGGCGCCCTCCACAACGCCACCCTGAACAGCCAACTCAATGAAATGGCCATTCGCGACGGACTCATGGGCATTTATAACCGTCGCTATTTAGAACAGCGTCTGCAAGAGGCCTTTAAGGTCTCAGAACGCTACCAGCGACCGCTGTCGGTATTAATGGTGGATATTGATCATTTTAAAGGGGTAAACGATCGCTATGGTCACCCCATTGGAGACGAAGTCTTAAAATGGGTCAGTCAGAGTCTCGACAGTCGCTTGCGCACCACAGACATTTTAGGGCGCTATGGCGGAGAAGAATTCCTCATTTTACTGCCCGAAACCGACCTAAAAGGGGCTGAAAAACTGGCGCAAAATCTGGTGACACGCATTGCAACACTCCCTGCCGAACAACTGGCCGAAGGCTTAAAAATTACCGTCAGCATTGGCGTCAGTAGCTACCCCGAACAAGTGCAAAGCGCTGAGTCCCTGGTCTCTGTGGCAGACAAACACCTTTATCAGGCGAAAAAGAGTGGCCGCAACCGCTACACCGCCGGAGAGGGCAGCGTGATACAATGATCCCCATGACTATTTGTTTTGACGTTCCCGAAAGTCCCTTTCCGACCGCCGTAGCGCTGGGCACCTTTGACGGTGTTCACCTGGGCCACCAACAGGTGCTCAAAAGCATGCAGCAAGCCGCTCAGGCCAAAGGTCTCCAGAGCTGGGTGTTTACCTTTAAAAACCATCCCAAGGCCGTGGTTCCCCCTTATCAGGCCCCCCTTTTGCTCAGTGCCTGGCAAGAGAAAATCACCTTGTTACAACGCCACAGCGCTTTAGACGGTATCGTGTTACAAAGCTTCGATAAAGATTTTTCAGAACAGGCCCCCGAAGATTTTGTCGAACACCTGCTATGCCAGCGTCTTCAGGCCAAACATATTGCCGTGGGCTTTAATTTTCGCTTTGGCTACAAGGCCAAAGGCACGCCTCAATTGCTTGAAGCCATGGGTGAACAGCTGGGTTTCTCTGTGTCTGTGGTGCCCGCTTATACCCACCAGGGCGCCAGCGTCAGCAGCAGTAAAATCCGAGAGTACTTGCTTCAAGGTGAATTACAACAGGCCCTGATCTTGCTGGGTGGCCATTACCTGGTGCAGGGCGAAGTGGTGCACGGTCAGGGTATCGCCGGTAAATTTCTGGGAGTCCCCACCGCCAATTTACACCTGGCAGACAGCCCCAAGGCCCTGCCCCCCAAAGGGGTCTATGCCTGTGAAATTCACATCAACGGTGAAACCAAAGCTTATCCCGGCATTTTAAACCTGGGACTGCGCCCCACCTTTTCGGGCGAAGGCCTCAACCTGGAAGCCCACCTGTTGGACTTTGAAGGCGATCTGTACGGCAAAACCCTGCAGGTCTACTTTAAGCACTTTTTACGGGCCGAGAAAAAATTTGACGGACCTGACGCCTTAAAAGCGCAAATTCAAAAGGACCTGAGTGAAGCACGCACGTATTTTGGACACCCGGTCCCCTAAACCATGAGATTCCCCCTCTTCCGCCTGGCGCACGTGGGAATCGATACTGTACTGTGTATTACCGTGTACTGCGTGGTTTTTTTACTGCGCTTTGAAGGACACATTCCCCCCAGCGATCTGCACGGCTTCTGGCTCGGCTTGCCGCTGATTACCGCCACCCGCCTCATTGCCAATTACAGCATGGGCATTTACTCCCACCTCTGGAAATACACGGGCGTCCATGAGTTATTCAGCATGATTAAAGCCACGGTGCTGGGCTCCGTTTTATTTGTCTTGTGCACCTTTTTGATGGGATTGAGTGGCTTTCCCCGCTCTATTTTTGTGTTTGAGGGTGCCTTTTTTTTGCTGGCCGCCAGCGGTGTGCGCTACAGCCGCCGTTTTTCGAACGAAGTCAGCCTGGCCACAAAAGCCATTGGCGCCCGCCGCACCCTGATTATTGGAGCCGGGGATGCGGGAACCATGGTAGCTGGTGAAATGCTGAGACACCGTGAAAACGGCTATATTCCTGTGGGCTTTATTGACGACAACCCACAAAAGTGGCGGGCACGCATTCACAATTTAAGGGTCTATGGGGGCAGAGAACGGCTGCAAGAAGTTGTCGAAAGCCGCGAGATCGAAGCCCTGGTCATCGCGATTCCTTCCGCGCCCCGCCAGGTGATTCGCGAGTACGTACAGGCCTGCCAGCCGCTAAATATACCTCTGCAAATCGTCCCCGCTACCCATCAAATTCTCTCTGGCGAAGTCCATATCGAGCAGCTACGCCGCATTCAAATCGAAGATTTATTAGGGCGCGACCCCATCCGTCTCGATGACACCCGTGTACAAAGCAATTTAAAAGGCAAACGGGTGTTGGTTACAGGTGCAGGGGGATCGATAGGCAGCGAGTTGTGTCGACAAATTCTAACTTATGACCCCGAGGTGCTCTATGTACTGGGACACGGTGAAAACAGCATTTACAAAATCCAACAAGAGCTGGCAGACCCACGGGTGCAGGCCGTGATTATGGACATTCGGGATCGGCTACAATTGGCGCAATTTTTTGCAATCCATCGCCCCCAACAGGTGTTTCACGCCGCCGCCCACAAGCACGTACCGCTTATGGAAGACAATCTCACCGAAGCCTTCTTAAACAATGTGTGGGGTTCGTATTGCGTGCTCGAAACAGCCATTGCCCATGGCGCTGAGCAAGCCGTACTGATTTCTACAGACAAGGCCGCTGAGCCCCGCAGTATCATGGGGTTATCAAAATATTTTGCTGAACAGACCGCGCGTTATTTGCGTCCTCGCAGTACCCATACCCGTCTGGCCGTGGTGCGTTTTGGCAATGTCATTGGCAGCCGAGGAAGCGTCATTCCCCTCTTTGAAAAACAAATTGCAGCGGGAGGCCCCTTAACGGTGACTCACCCCGAGATGACCCGCTACTTTATGACCATTCCTGAAGCGGTGCAATTGGTGTTACAGGCTGCCGTTCTGCCCCAAAGTCTGGGCACCTACGTTTTGGAAATGGGTGAACCCGTCCTGATTTTAGACATGGCCCAAAATATGTGCCGTTTATCGGGGCAAGAGGGCCTTGAAATTCGCTTTACCGGTATGCGACCCGGTGAAAAACTTCATGAGCGGCTTCACTGGCACGATGAGCAACTCATGCCCACCCTGTGCCCCCAAATTATGGAGGCCCAGAGTACCGCCCAGCGCCTGGGAGAGCATCAGCATTTGCTCCAAAAGATGTTAGCGTTGCTCGAACACGAGCCCCAAAATTTTGAAGGCTTTTTTCAGCACACCCTGCAAGCGCACTTTGCCATTGAGGCTCCCATCAAAAAAGCCCCACGGGAAGTGGAGCTTTCTGTAGGAACTCAAGAAAAAAGCTTAGAGTGAGCAACCTTGCTGTACAGCCAGTTGTAACTGGGTTGAGAACGCAGGGTTTGCCGCAGCAATCACATTCCACTGGGCGTCGGGAATGGCGTTAACAGACGCTTTAATGTTTTCAATGCTTACTTTGGCTTCCGCAGAAGCACCTGACTTGGCAAGGGCACATTCTAACAATTGAATGTATTGGGCTTTGGTTACAGAACCCACGGTAATATCCGCGCTGGCGGAGCTGTCATTGCCGGTGGTGGTTCCATCAGGATTTGCGGCGTTAGGCGTGGCAGTGGGGCTACAAGCAACCATTGCAAACACAGATGCAGAAATCAGCAAGGTATTTAAAATCTTCAACATATTCATTTCCTCTTTGGGTGAGTTTCAATCTTTCATAGTGTTACCTATCCTTTGGGGCATGTCAAGGGAACGCCTCACCAAAAAGCTAGGGTATAATGAGCAGAACGTCTCATTGCGTTATTTTTAGAATATTTAAAGGATATAGCATGCAAAAATTGTCTCTTGGTCTTTTGGGCACCCTTTTACTCACCACCGCTTGTCAATCAGGCGGCGTGCCCCGCGGCATGATGATGCCAAACCCCGCTCAGCTGCGGGCTCAAAGCACCACCACCACAGCCCTTCCTCCTGTCAACAACCGCGTTATTATTGCCTATCAGGGCACTTTAACCCCCGCCAAAATCAGCGAGCTGGAACAGCAAAATGGCCTCAAGTTTGAAAAAGAAATTCCTCAGATTAAAGTGGCAATTTTTAGCGGCCAGAGCCGTAACCCCTTGCAAGCGCTAGCTCAGGATCCTGCCATTGTGGCTGCCAGCCCTGACAGCAGCCCGCGCCCTATTGAAGGCAACCCACAATTTGTACAGCCTCCAGTGTCTCGCAATGGCGAAGACCCCTTAAAAAAAGACCAGTGGAGCTTACCCGCTGTGGACGCTGAAAATGCCTGGACACTGAGTCAGGGCGAAAACGTCGTGGTGGGCATTGTCGACACCGGCGTCGATTTGCAGCACCCTGATTTGGCCCCCAACCTGCTCACCGGCTATAACGCCGTCAAGCCAGGTCAACCCCCTCAGGATAGCGGTTACCACGGCAGCCACGTGGCGGGTATTGTCGGCGCTGTGGCCAATAACGGCCAGGGCATTACCGGTATTGCCCCCAAAGCCAAGCTTCTGCCTGTTCAGGTACTGGCCAATGGCGCAGGCGTGGCTGAAGTCACCGACGGCATTGTCTGGGCCACCGACAACGGCGCAAAAGTTATCAACTTAAGTTTGGGTTGGGATTATCCCGATGCAGCGGTAGAAGAAGCCTTCAAACGCGCTGTAAAATACGCCCTCGACAAAAACGTGGTGGTGTGTGCGGCGATGTCAAACTCCAGCAGCTTCAACCCCCGCAGCGTTCCCGACAACTTAGCCAATAAACCCGGCTTTGAGGGCGTCATTGGTGTGGGTAACATCGATGTGCAAAATCGCCGACAGGGCGCTTATGGAGACTGGAAATCCATCTCTTCACCTGGCACACAGATCATGTCCACCATGCCCAACAACCGTTACGGCAACCTGACCGGCACCTCCATGGCAACCCCCATGGTGGCGGGTATTTCTGCCCTGATTATTTCACAAAACCCCGGTATCAAAAACACCGAAGTGAAGCGTCGTATTATGGCCACCGCCGTAGACCTCGGCAATCCCGGCATGGATGATCAATTTGGCGCAGGACGCATTAACGCCTTCCAGGTCTTAAAAGCCAAATAAGCATTTGTCTTGATATCAACGTAAATCCCCCTGGAGCCTGAGCAGGCTCCAGGGGGATTCCTCATTTTGTGTAAAAGACTACTCCTCTAACTTCAAAATAAAATGGGCCAACCCATCCAACTCACGCTCTGGCAAATGACCAAAAGCGGGCATTTGAGGAAGCTGAGCCCGCTTCTTGCCCGGCGCGCGAATCCATTGTTTTAGAGCTTCTGGATCATTTGCGTAAATCGTCATCATCTCTTTAACAGGAGGCCCCACAACCTGCACATCCTGACTGTGACAACCTGAACAGGATTGTTGAAAAACTTGTTCACCCAAGGCAGGCAAAGATAAGCCAGCCTGAGCCTGCAAACGCTCCTCGGCTTCTGCTTTGGCCTGAGATACTTTCTCCTGATAGGCAGCGGTTTTTTCTGCCACAAGGGTCTGATGGTGAGCCAGCGCTTGATCCCGATAGAGATGACGCCCTGTGCCCATGCATAAAACCACCAGGCTAAAACAGGTGACGATCCAGCCCCAGCGCTTACCCAGGTCCTCATCTGTAGCCTTAAGTTCTTTCCACATTAGCCCCAGGGCTGGCAGCGCCAACAAAACCCCTGTCAAAATCGAAAGCAACATAGCCAGCGAAAAACCGCGACTGGGCAACGTAAACAAAAGCAGTGGCCCCAACACAAACTGAAGCGCGGTCACAGAAAAAGCCACCAGATAGCCCTGACGCAGCACCTCTTCTCGCGATAACCCCGGCATTTGCTGCGCCATCTGCTCCGGCTGATAACGGCGAAAATAGCCCACTAAAAATAGGCCTGTAATGGCAAGACTTGCCGCCACAAAGTGAAAATAACGGGGCAATACATTGGGCAGCCATAAAGCCGAAAGGAAACCGCGAACGTCCGTCCACCGCTCTGGAAACAGCATCAGGTTCACATTGGCCAGAAAAATAAAGGGAATCAGCGCAAAGCTTACGGCAGCCAGTGCAGCAATACCCAGGTGTAAAATGCGGTGCGCGGCAAGCGCGTCCCAGGTGT
Source organism: Candidatus Sericytochromatia bacterium (assembly GCA_964229355.1). Lineage (GTDB taxonomy): Bacteria > Cyanobacteriota > Sericytochromatia > UBA7694 > UBA7694 > CAXRDE01. The sequence continues at coordinate 51,946 of CAXRDE010000009.1, forward strand.
ATTTGTGCAAATAAGTCAATAAAAAAGCCACCGTAACCACCGGAACAATCATAATCCAGGCATGGCCTGTGAGGGCATTGGCACTGTAAAAGTACACTGTATATAAGGTGTTGATCAACAACAGAGGCGCAACCCCCAATACCACCGCCATACTCTTGTTGACGGTCACGGTTTCTGCAATGGCACGGGCCAGACCGTCATAGGCCGGATTTTTCAAGCCCCGAAGCTGATAATACAGGCCGATCCAAACGCCACCCACCATTAAATTCACAAAAAGGATATGCGCCAGAAACGACAGGATCAGCAGGGTTTTCATCAAGGCCTCTGCAGCAGGCAAAGGCAAGGGAATATCATGGGGAATGGGTGCGTTCATTATAAAGCCCCCTTCTGAGCGGGAATACCTTCATTTTGCGCTCCCGTCAGCGCCCCACCCTGTTGCAAGCTGACCAGATATTTTGCCAGCGCCTGTTTTTCCGCTTCGTTTCCAGGAAAGGGTGGCATATAGGTGCGAGCTGTATGTAATGTCCCGATGTAAGCCGCTATTTTTCCCGCATCCCAGGGATCCTGACCGTACATTTTTGTCAGGTTTCCGCGAATACTGTTTAAACCATTGACCGTATGGCAACGGGTACAGGCCAGCTTAAAAACCTCTTTACCTGCGATCAGTTCGTTGTCGGGAGTGACCTCTTGTACAGCAGCATAAGTAGCATGGGTCAATAAGCCCTCTTTTTGCAGTAAGGGATAATCATCAACCCGTATGCCATTGGAGTACATATAACGACCGATGACATAGGGTTTACGCACAAACTCTCGGACCCGTTCAAAACCGCCTAAAAACATCACCAGCACCAGAAAAGGCACAACGCCCACGTAGCGCGGCACCGGCAAAGCCTGATTGGTCAGGCTCGACCATACCACCAGCAAGAACACCACAGAAAAAGTGATAACCATCAGCGTAACCAGACTTTGATGCCATTGGGTAAACGCTTCTGTAGAGATCGCCACGCCAAAATGCTGTTTCATGGCTTGTGGCACCACACGCCAGTAATTCCAGGAGGCCACCGCTCCCAGAGGCAGCCAAAAAAGCATCCATAAAGCCAGGAGGCGAAAGCTTGCAAAACGAAAATCAGGCGTCTTTTTATTAAAAAAGCCCGATAAACAAAAGGCAGCGGCTCCCCCCATAAGCATGGCTAAAGTGGTCCGAAATCCGAGCTGGGGCAAATAGATGGGATTGAAAAAACCACTCACTAATGTCCGACGTTCTGTCCAACTGCCAGGATCCATCATAAAGCTGAGGATGGCCACAATAATCACCATCGTCACCCACGAAGCCAGGCTCAACAATACGCCGACACGAATATGCCGACGTTTGGCTTCTTCAGAAGCCAGAGAACGTTTCCAGGACAGATAATACACCATAATCAAGACCACTTCGGTCACAAAAACAATCCACTCAATAAACCAGGCCCAGAAAAACACCCGAATCAAACTCGCAATAGACGCCGGGTTAATCAGCGACGCCGAAAGCCAGATTCCGACCCCGGTCATTGCACCCAGGGTCGTGGTGGTAATAAAAAACGTTTTCATGATCCGATACGCCAAAGTATCCCAACGTTTATCGCCGCTGCGATAGCCTTTATACTCCAGCAAGGTAACCACAGGAATTCCGCCTACAGCAAAGGCATGGTTAATCACCACATGCAAAATGGCGATCATAGCAATCAGCATGCGATTGTTTAAAAAATCCAAATGAAAAATTGGAAAATCCATCATTTTTCCTCACAAACATTTTAAATAAAAGTCTCTTCTAGAGAGAGACCCTGTTTATGAGAGCAATGTATCATTCGGCCATATCAAGAGCACAGAGGGTTTGCCTGCAGCAAAGTATTGCATGCAACCTCTTGTTGCAGGTGTAAAAATTAAAAAATGAAAACCATTTAAAAAATAAAATTTACGGGGTAGGTTCGTGTGCTGAAGCGCGATACCCGATCAGCCCGAGGGCCAAAAGCCAGAACACAAGCCATACCCACAACCCCGAAAAAGCCTGCAGCAAACGCTGTGCCATGGGCGGTGCCTGAAACGTGTAGGCGGGAAAACGAGCAAAACCTTGCGTTTCCAGGGCCTTGCCCTGCTGGATCTGAGGCAAAAAGAAAGACTGCCAACGGGCCGAAAACGTCTCCAATTGTTCAAGATATGCCCCATAAAATGCCCGGTCGCTGCCCCAAAAACGCTGCAAGCTCCACTGGTGTGCATAAATGGGAGACACAAAGCGCACCCATTGCAAAGCCTGTAATCGTGCCTCAAGCTGACGCTCGTAAGTTTGGACAATGGGCGAGAGGGCTTGCGCCAAAGCTTCTGAACGTGCCAATTGTTTCAGGGCATAGGTATTATCCGCACCCGATTTTAACTCAGGGTGTGTATCTAAATAACTGGCGTTGTGATCGGTTTGGGCTTTGCGCACCCGCTCTTCGGTTTCGCGATAACGCTGCAAATACGTAAACCGCGAGGGCACAGGGTATTGGGCTGCAATGGCCTGGGCCGCAATGGCTGGCAATAGCCAGGCCCAGAGAAACCACAGGCTACCTAAAATGACAGCTATTTGTGCAGGGGAGCGCATAAAGACATGCAATACAGCCACCAACATCCACCAAAAAAGGCTGTACGCAGCACTCAGAAGCAAGGCTCCTGCCACATCTGCCCCTGATACCGGTAGCCCCAATCTTGGCGCCACACAAAGCACCTCAAGCCCTAAAATCGCCAGAAAAAAAGTACTCAAAAGCAGTCTCAGCGAAATTTTGGCTGCCAGCAAGCGGGGCCAGGGCCATTGATACGTGGCGTAAAGAGGTAAATGGCCCCGCAGACGTTCATCGGTCAGCAGATCGAAGCCCAGCACCATCAGACACAACGGAAACACATAGGCTAAAACCACACCCCAATCGAAAGCCCCCAACCATAATGCCATCGGATGAAACACATTGTGCACCGGCTTCCACAGCGAAGCAGGCAGTAAAGAGACCTCGTGAGCGGTGGGCAATTGAGGCAGCTCACCCAGGCTCAGGCCCTGGCTGGGCAGCGGCGGCACACTTAAGGTGGGTCCCTGATTGGCCAAATAAGCCGGGTTGCGATAAATTTTTCGATCTGGCTGTATGGGCTTGCCTTCTTCCCGCAAGGCCTGTTCACGACGACGGGTTTTAGCGGCGTTTTGCTGAACCCATTGGGCATTGCCCTGTTGTAATTGTTGCTGCTGCGCCAACTGGTGATGATAAAAATCGCCGCCATTGCGCAGGGCCACGCCGGTCAGGCACACCAAAGCCAGCAAACTCCAGAAGAGTAAGGTACGCAAGCGCAAATACTCCATGCGCCACAGGGCCAATAATCCACTCATGGTAACACCTCATAACGCCGCTGATAAAAACCAAGGACTCCAAAACTCCCAAGCCACCACAGTCCTAAACAGCCCAAACTTTTAAGGGCTTCTCGCCACTGGGATACCGTCAAGGCCTGTGGCGCTTCAAATTCAGGCACCTGTTGCCATAAATCATTGCCTGCCTCATAAGAAAAGGTTTCTTCTGCAGAGCGCTCGCTCAACACCGCGTTAAGTTGCAAAATATAGCCCTGCCGATACGCTTCGGCAGCCTGTAAAAAGTTCTGATGGGATGATAGGTCCGACTGGGCAAGCCCCTGGGATAATTGCTGTAAAGCCAGGGCAGGTACAAACATGCGCCAGCGATAATAACCCGCTACCCCCTGTGTGTAACGCTCATAAAGCGCCTGCATATGTTTTGCAAACACAGCGGTTTCATCGGCTTCACTGGCCTTGAGAACCTCGGCTTCAGCATTGACTTCAGGAGGTAGATGCAATTGTGACAAGCGGGTTTGCCAATCGGGAAGTGTATCAAGCTCCTGTTGAATGTGGGCTTGCAACACACTGTAAGCGGGTAAATCAGCCGCTGACATCATGGAGCGGGGCAGCACAAGGCCGTTGAATAACCACACCATAAACAAAACAAATAAAGCCTGACGACTTTTTGAAGAGACTCCTGAAACCAGCAGGGTAACCTGAATAAAAATCGCCCAATACAGCCCAAACGCGCCCCAAAACACAAGCCATTGCCAGCCCGTACTTTGCCAACTGGCTTCTTGAAACAACCACCAGCTGCTCAGCACAAAGGTGGGCAACACCATCAGCAGCACCAGCGAAAAGAGATACAGTCCTTCAGCCAGAAGAATCTGACGTCGAGAAAGGCCATAAGCCACCAAAAAAGCCAGCGTCCCCTGAGCCCTGAGTTGGGCGATACAGCCATAGCCCAGTAAAATAATCACCAGCGGCACGCCCTGTTGAAACAGAGCCGCCGGGCTTAGCAGCGCGAGCGCAGATAAACGCAATTGGTCAGCTGCGGGTGCAAAGGCACTGATATGTTGTCGATGGCCTTCTAAAAACACCGTACTTCCCAAATACGCTTGTAAGCCCGGCTCTAAAACGCTCAGGGGCAACCAGGGCTTAAACGCATACAGGCCGTGGTGCACGGCGGTATGAGGGTTCAGCGCCCCCTGATGTTCCCACAAGTGCCGTTGTTGGGCCATGATCTCAGCCTGCGCCCGCTGATAATGCCCATAGCTTCGGGTTTCCTGAACCGTACTCCATAACAAAAGCAAGAGCATTCCGCACCAGACCGCCACAACCCAGGGTCGCTTCAGGTCCTGACGCCAGCGGTATTGCCACAAAGCCCACATCCTCTGCATCATTGCGCACCCGTCTCGCTGAGATACACGGCCTCTAAATCACTGGCAGATAACTGAGCAGCATCCAGCTCTTGACGCAGAATGCCCCGATGCAAAATCCCCACACGGGCCCCCAACTCACGGACCCGAAACAAGTCATGGGTCACCATAAACACCCCAACCCCCTGACGGGCCAACTGTTGCAATTGCTGTGAGAACACATAACTGGCTTCAGGGTCTAAACCAGAAGTGGGCTCGTCCAGAATCAATAGGCGTGCTTCTTTCGCCAGCGCAATGGCAATCCCCACTTTTTGGCGCATGCCCTTGGACAATTTACCGAGCGGCCGCTTCCAGGCAAAATCAGGAAGCCCCACCTGGGTCAATAAATCGGCAATGTGTTCACGAGATACCCGCTGACCGGCCAGACACAAAAACAAACGCAAATGCTCATAAGCATCTAACTCCTCGTAAAGTCTCACATTTTCAGGAATATACGCCACCTGTGACAAGACCTTCTGGCCGCGCTCCCGCAACGATTGTCCTGCGATCCAAATATCCCCTGCATCGGGGCGTAGAAAATTCAAAATTAAATGCACCGTGGTGCTTTTACCGGCGCCATTATGGCCCAAAAGGCAGTAAATGTCACCGGGTTGAAGTGAGAGCGACAGATTCTGTAGCGCCTGATAATCACCGTAGCGTTTTGATAAATGTTGAAGTTCAAGCACAGCAAGCATAAAACCACCTTTTTAACCCGAAGGCTTTACAAATGATGTAAAACAGGATAGCATAAATGCAAATGATATGCATTAATTGTTAAAGTAAATACAGAAAGGAGAATACCTATGCGTTCATTTCGTCTTGGAATGGCCATGGCCTTGTTGGGAATGAGTCTCAGCTTTGGTGCCATTGCCCAACAATCCAACGCCGATCAGGCCTTTAAGCCCACCCACGAATGCCCCGAAAGCGGCATCATGGGACCTTTGGGACACGAATGTCCTGAGAAGAACTAGTCCCCTGGCAGTCTAACAAGCCTAAATCTTTCAAAACAAAAAACCGACCGTTCGCTGTCTTTTGACTCATGAACGGTCTTTTTTTAGGCTCAGTGTCAAAGCCTATTCAAGCTGTTGCGCCAGAGAACGCCAGGCCTGAGCCACCGCTCCTTCTGCCAGCGCTTTCCGCCCCACACCCCGTGGGCGGGTAGATAAACTTTGCGCACGCCAGTACAAACCCTGAGATTGCAATACCCACGCTTCGTAGTCTGCAACCGTCGTGCACCATGCGCGCCACAGCTTATACACGCGTTCCCACAGCAACGGTTCCGTGACCTGGCGCAACGCCTGTGTCGGCGGCAACGCTTTTAACTGCGATAAATCCGCGGGTAAATCCCCAGATAACACCCGCCAACGAAGACGATACCGCTCGGTAAAAAGCGTGGTTTCACCATCGCTCAACGCCAGGCCAAAGGACCATAAGACCAACTGCAAGGGCGCTGACTCAGACATGGTATAGGCATAACGGCTGGAATGGTGGCCTTTGTCTGACTTTAAAGCATTTGCCGCGGCCCCGGAAGCATACAGAAAGCCATACGCTTTCAGCAGATTTCCCTGCGGGGCACGAATATCTTGCCCCCACAGCCACATTTGTTGTTGAAACAGCGCCTCCATACGGTGGTGAATAGAGGGAGATAATTTTAAAGCGGTCATGTTTTTCATTTCCTTTAATGCAAATTAATTGCATTTAGGATATACTACCCTCAACTTACTTTTCAAGACACGAGGTCAAAAAAATGCCATCTTCTACTGACGTATCTCATACACCCCCAGACTCTCGCCTGCCCGTCACCCTGCTCTCTGGTTTTTTAGGCGCCGGAAAAACAACCCTTATGAACCACTTGCTCCACCAAAAGGACGGACTGCGCGTGGCGGTAATCGTAAACGATATGAGTGAAATAAATATCGACGCCCAACTGATCGCCAAAGAAAACACCTATTTCAAACACAGCGAAGAAAAGCTCGTGGAAATGAGCAATGGCTGCATTTGCTGTACCTTACGGGAAGATTTACTGATTGAAATCGCAGAACTGGCGAAACAAAAGCGCTTTGACTACCTGCTCATTGAATCCAGCGGTATTTCAGAGCCTTTGCCTGTGGCAGAAACCTTCACCTTTACCGACGAGCAGGGCACCGCCCTTTCTGACATTTCTCGCCTGGACACCCTGGTTACCGTGGTAGACGCCGCCAACTTTGAAGCAAACTTTAACAGCCTTGATGAACTGCCCGATCGAGACTGGGGCGTCGACGCAGAAGATCAGCGGGCCATTGCTGATTTACTGGTGGATCAAATTGAATTTGCCAACGTGATTCTTTTAAACAAAGTGGATCAGGTCTCATCCGAAACGGCCCGTCGCATCCAACGTCTGATGCAGCAGCTCAACCCCCAGGCCAAAATCATAGCCACCACGCACAGCAAAGTAGATCCGCAAGCGATTCTAAATACTGGCGCTTTTGAGGCCATGGATATTCAGCACCCGGGTTGGCTAAGCGGTGAAGAGCACACCCCCGAAAGCGAAACCTACGGCATCAGCAGTTTTGTCTACCGTGCAAAAAAACCGTTTCACCCCCAAAAGTTGTTTGCTTATTTAGAAAACGGGATTCCCCGCCTTTTGCGCTCAAAGGGATTGGTCTGGTTGGCCTCTCGCCCTCAGGTAGCCGGAGAATGGTCTCAGGCAGGCAAAATATTAAATATTTCACCCGCTGGCTACTGGGAAAATCCCTTACAAGAAGCCATGACCGAACTTGTCATGATCGGCCAGAACCTGGATCAAGCCCAGCTCATTGAAGATTTAAACCGCTGCTTACTCAATGACACTGACATGCAGCTGCCCCTTTCCCAATGGAAGCAGTTTGAAGATCCTCTGGACCCCTGGGAAGTTGATGAAGAAGAATCTTTTGTGGAACACTGGAATGCTCATGAGCACGCATTACCAGGTCATTGAAAGTGAAGCAGCACAAAGCCAGCAAGCGCTAACGAGCATTGCTTGCTCCAACGTACTGATGAGCATCTGGAAGCGCCCTGTGCTTTCAGATGTGCAAGGCTTTGTAAGTCATTGGAAATCACAAATTACCGCTCCCTTCACGCGAGTGCTGCCCCCATATCGCTCTGCTGCTGAAAATACATTGCGTTTTGAATGGCTACCCCAGGCAGATCCGGAATTGCTAAAGGCTTTTGTGGACGATGTATTTCTGTTGGTGGAACGCTTTAAAACCCACACCCAAAGCACGCAATGTCAGGCTCAATTGCAGTGGATCACCCATATGATGTGCCCCCGCTATCACTGCGATGCAAACCGTTACCGTCTGCTGTGCACCTATACAGGCGAAGGCACTCTCTGGACCCCCTGGCACAATGTACACTGGGAAAACACACGCTTACCCCAAAATCTCCGGGATCCAAAGGCTGTGTTCCAGGCCCGGCCCTTTGATGTCTTACTCATGAAAGGCTCAGCACATCCTGAAAGTCACCCGTATGGCCAGTTTCATCGCAGCCCTCCCGCTTCACTGGAGGCACCGCGCCTGGTCTTAAAGATCGATGTCCTTTAGGGTTGAGGTATGAAAAAAGGGGGTTCAAACCATTCTGCATGCGGACCGCGCAAGAAGTCTCGTGCCTGTTCCAGAGAATACTGCTGAGAAAGTAAGGTAGCCAATGGTGCTGCTGCCGCATAACTGTAAGGAAAATAGGCACTGGCAAAAGACACCTGATGGCGGCGGGCATAATCCGCTGCTTCTAAAATTTCAGTGGTGGCCTGAGGAAGGTACTGGCGTATCATGGCCGCTGCCTTCTGATCCTGATAATAAGCGTCTGCATGGTATTTTGGAAAGGCTTTGAGCTGGGCATATTGTTTGGGTAAAATGCGCGTGGGATTATCATCCACCAACACCACATGTTGCAAACTTTCATCAATTATACGCAAATCTTTTGAAAGTTTGACCTGCTCCGAGGAACGGGTTAAATGATGGCGGGTAAATACGCCTTTAAGCATTGAACGCAAAGGCTTGTCTCCCAGAGTCAAGCGATCCACAATATCGTGCGCAGCACTATCAGCTTTGGCCGTAAAAATAAACACGCCTGCACAAGCGGGATCGTTCAGCAGGCGTTGCAATTGCTCCTGCCAGCCAGGAATCATTGAGACATAGCGAGGGCCTTGTACCAGAGGGCGCAAAATAAAGTCGGGCGTGAGCGAAGATAAATCAAAACGCCCCTGCTCACCCGATGAATACCATTGGTTGAGCAAGGTTTCATCCATATCAAAGACGGCATAAAATGCTCCCTGATTCAAAGGACCGGGGTAAAAGCCGCTTTCATGATAGCCTTCAACCACGACGCGATACCAGGCTTGTTGCAGCGCATGCATAATTTTAGGGTCTTTGCGTTGAAAGGCCTGCTGCGCAATACCCGCTTCTTCCCAGCTTAAATACTCAGGGTCCTGGCTCAGTATATCTTTCATTTGATTTTGAATCTCTACTGCTTGCAGTCGGCTCAAACCATGGGCCATCATCGCTTCAATATTGAGATGTCCACGGGTAAAACGTTCTGTATACCAGTCCGGCATCGGTTCTAAAATCATTTTTTGCAATTCAGATGCATTTATGCTTTTGGGTAAAGGGGCTAACTCCTTTCCCTGAAGGGGAGAGGAAAGTCCGGTACCTGCAATCAAAAAAGAGAAGACAGCTATTGATGTTGTTAAGCCAAATTTCATAATCCAATGCTTTCTACGGTAAAATCAATAATAAATGCAATTGACTTGCATTTAAAGATTAAACTATAATGCCTTCATTATGCAAGACCACACGCCACTCTTCACCCGTAAGCACCTCGACATCTTGGGCTTTTTTATTTCAGGACTTTGTGCCATACATTGCGCAGCCCTGCCACTGCTTATGGCCTTACTTCCCCTCATTGGTCTCGGTTTTTTGCTGAATGAAACGCTGGAAAAAGCCCTGCTTATTTTTGCTGTGACACTGGCTTTATGGAGTATAGTGCAGGGCTATAAACATCATCATCGCGCCATTCTTTTCGGAGTCTGGCTCTTTGCCTCGTTACTTATTGCCTCACAGTGGTTTATCCACCACGAAATCTTAGCCATTGGTGGAGCACTTGGACTTGCTGCCTGTCACTTTTTGAATTACCGATTCCTACACACCACGATCACCACGTGTCCTCAAAACACCTCGGAGGTATAAATGATGAAGAGATACAACCATCTGTTGATCGGTTTAATACTAAACCTTCTCTGGCTTACGCCAGTCTGGGCACACCCTCACATTTTTATTGACTATCAAATGGAGTTGTTCCTGAGCCAGGGAAAAATGCAGGGCATCAAAATGGATTGGCGCCTGGACTTGATGAATAGCCAACTTATTTTAGAGGAATTTGACAGCAATCACGATCAGCGCATTACTGGGCAGGAAGCAGTAGCCATTGCTGAAAACATGCGAGACAACCTCAAAAGCTTTGAATATTTTACCCAGGTCCTGGTCAATGGGCACCGGATTCCCATTCGTACCGTCAAAAACATTCAGGTAAGCTATCAGAACAAACAGATCATCTATAGACTTTATCTTCCCTGCACAATCCCTGTCACACCTGAAGCCAAACAACTGACAATCACCCCTTTAGACAGCACCAATTATGTCGCTTTTAGCCCGCTTAAACCCCATCCCATTAAAATGAGTGCTTCACCGGGTATTTCTCTTAAAGTCATTTCTCCCCCCCAAAAGATGTACGACAGCACCCGCTTTATTCTGGTAAAAAAATAATGCTGCAATACCGCACCTTACTTCTCAGTTTGCTTTGCTACGGCTTGTTGCTTTTTCCGGCCTATGGCCAGGCCAACCCCTTCTTAAAACAAAACGAACCGCCTTCTCCCACGCAACAACAGCCCCAACACGTCCAGGAAATGCCACAAAACAACGAAGTAGCGCCCGCAAATCCCTCATTGTGGCGTGAGATAACAGCTAATTTTCGTGCGCAACAGGCCTTTTTTCAAAATCAACTGGCAGAAAAAAGCCATGAACTTGTCAATGGAGGGCAAACCCAACTGTGGTTTGTACTCATCATTACCGCTTTTTTATATGGCGCCTTTCATTCATTAGGGCCTGGCCACGGAAAATGCGTCGTTTGCTCTTACTTTACTGCAGAAGCAGCAGATATTAAACGGGGGTTGCTTTTGGGCTATCTGGTGGCTCTCATTCACGCAGTGTCGGCTTTTGCCATTGTTAGCGTGGTCTATTTTTTTCTCAGGGGGTCCAGTCAGATGGTTTTCGATCAGGCTACACGGTACGTCAGCCTGGTGAGCTATGGCCTCATCACCTTGCTGGGTTTTTCTTTGTTATTGCAGCGGGTTTATGGCAAAAAAAACAGTTCAACAATGACACATCATCACGCACCATCCTGTGACACCCGTGGCTGCGAGCATAACCATAGCCATGCACACGCCCATACCCCTCAAAAAAACCTTTGGTTAGCAGCATTAGCCATCGGGATTATTCCTTGCCCGGGGGCCCTGACCATTCTGTTATTTTCACTCTCACTTAACACCTTAAGCCTGGGCATTGTTTTGGCATCAATGATCGCGCTGGGGATGGGACTTACCATTTCTCTACTGGCAGTATTTACTGTACTTTCACGGAGACAGGCTTTTTACTGGCTAGGGGGTAACGTCAATACCCAGCTCACAAATGTACGGACTCAAACCTTAGACAAATATCTTGGCATCGGTGGTGCACTGACCACTTGTATTTTTGGTGGCACCTTGTTTCTTATATCCTGGAAGTTCTAACGCAACAAGCGGCCATAGCGGCGAGCAAATTCTTCATCACGCATGGTCAGGTACGAAATGCCTTCTACAATCCCGGCGATCCAGGGAATAAAAGTCCAGCTAAATAAAAAATACATAATCCCCCAGCCCATCTGACCCAGGTAAAACTTGTGAACCCCAAAACTGCCTAACAATAAAGCCAGAACGCCCGCTGCCACCTTATTTTTGTCTTGCACTAACACCAGGGCCTGAGAAGGTGCTTCATAACGCTGGGGAGGTGTAATTTGAGCAGACAAATTGCGCAATTGCGCACAGTTATCGCAGTAGAGCTTGCCACCCTCTTTATTGAGGCACACCACACAGATATAGGTGCCGCAGTCCACGCACATGCCCACGGCTTCGCGATCGCTATGTATTCCACACTGCATTCAATTGTCTCCTCTTACTGCATATAGTACTTGATAATACCATGCTCTTCATCAAGCTCCTGACGGATGACGCCCCGCGCCGTCAATTTATGCACTTCGTCTTCGTATTCGTCCATGGTGTAGTGGCCCTGGGCCGCCAGTTGCCCCAACGAAATCTCGCCATTGTTTAACATGGCAATTTGAAAAATTTCTTGTACAATGGTGCGGGCTTTGCCCATGCCTTTGTGCTGTTGTCTGCGTTTGTTCCAGAAAGCCCACAGCCCCATACAAACGGGCAACCAAAAAATAATGGCCAGGCTGTCTATGGCAGCCAAAGTCATCATGGTAACAAGGGTATTCACCACCAGTAAATTACGCTGTGAAAGGGTCGAAACTTCTTTTTTCACCTCATGAAAGGCATGGGCTGGCAAATCGGAAGTCATAAATCGCTGTTGTAATTCTTGCAAAGAAGGGGGAATATTTACCGGCGAGGTATTGACGTTAAGGGGGCCTGAGGTATGCCTTTGCAGAGCCTGTTGCGTGGATTGTAGGCGCATGCAGGTGTCGCAGACAATTTTGCCCTGGACTTTGTTCAAACAAATTTCACAGACGAAGCGGCCACAGGAGGTACAGCCACCAAGGGTTTCACGTTGGGGATGCAGATGGCATGTTGACATAGGGTTCCTCCTGTATTCTCATTATAAAGCCGAAAAAAAAAGTGGCGCAAGCTGTAAATTCAGCGCGCCACTTTTTTTAATAGCAATTAAGGGTTATACCAGCTCAACAAGAGCCATGGGTGCACCATCTCCACGACGGGGGGGCATACGCAGAACACGTACATAACCACCATTGCGCTCGGTATAACGGGGCGCGATGGTTTCAAACAGACGTTGGGCAACGGTTTTTTCCCGTACGCGCACTTTGCCTGATTTTTGCAGTCTTTCTTTCTTGGCTTCGTCTTTGATTTCCACTTCACGGAAGCGGCTCTCATCTAGACTTTCATCTTTGCCAAGGGTAATGGTCTTTAACTGGCTTGAACGCTTTTCAAGCAGGTAAGAAGATACGGCACGACGTGCACTTAAATCTTCTGAGCCACGCTTGGCAAGGGTAATCATACGCTCAACTTCAGAGCGCACAGCTTTTGCTTTCGCTTCGGTGGTAATTACACGACCATGATCAAGCACCTGAGTGGTCAGGTTGCGCAGCAGGGCGCGGCGTTGATCTGCCGGACGACCTAAGCGATGACGTTTTACTTTATGTCTCATGACATCTTTACTCCGCTTCTACTGTTTGATGACGTGAGCTACCACCGCGCAGGCTGTATCCCATTTCATAAACTTTGTCGATGACTTCTTCGGCAGATTTTTTACCGAAGTTTTTAATTTCCATCAGCTCACGCTCGCTCTTTTTGAGCAGGTCAGCCAGGTGGAAGATATTGGCGCGCTTCAAACAGTTGTAAGCGCGAATCGATAATTCGAGATCTTCAATGCTGATCTCTTCTTCTTTAGACTTTTGAGGCTCTTGACTTTCCATCAAAAGGCTACCATCTAAAGAAATGGGCTCTCCACCCAATACGGTAAAGTACTGGAATTTACGAGCCAAAATACCGGCAGCGGTGCTAATGGCTTTTTCAGGTTGAATACTGCCGTCAGTCCAAACTTCAAGGACCAGACGGTCGAAGTTTGTAATTTGACCTACACGGGTGTTTTCGACCTTGTAGTTCACCTTTTTCACAGGCATGTAAATGGCATCAACGGGCAACCAGCCCAGAGGAAGCTCTTCACGACGCATTTGCTCAGAGGCAACAAAACCCTTACCAGACTCTACGCGCATCTCAATTTCTAAAGACGCACCGTCTTGCAGGGTGGCCAGGAACTGGTCAGGAGAGACCACTTCCACTTCGCTAGCATCCACTTGAATATCTCTTGCGGTTACTGTAGCAGGACCAGTTACAGATAAAGTAACGGTTCTGGATTCTTCTTCATGCAGCTTAAAAGCCACTTGCTTGAGGTTCATGATCAAATCAAGAACATCTTCCACCATGCCTTCAATCACGGAGAACTCGTGGAGGACCCCGTCAATTTTCACAGCGGTAATGGCTGCACCTTCCAGATCTGACAACAGAACGCGACGAAGAGAATTACCCAGTGTAATCCCATAGCCCTTGTCCAGGGGTTCGGCAACAAATTTGCCGTAGGTCAGACCTTCAGGTGTTTGATAACTTTCAATACATTCGATGGTTGGGTTTTCCATGATTTCAAACCTTTCCTGGAGGATTTATTTCAGGGCTAAACGCGACGGCGCTTAGGCGGACGGCAACCATTGTGAGGGATTGGCGTCACGTCACGAATACGAGAAATCGTCAGTCCTGCAGCCTGAAGTGCACGAATCGCGGTTTCACGACCGGATCCTGGACCTTTTACATAAACATCAATTTCTTTTAAGCCTTGCTCAATTGCAGCGCGAGCGGCAATTTCACCAGCAGACTGAGCGGCAAACGGCGTGCCTTTTTTAGCACCTTTGAAACCAGCGGTTCCAGCGCTTGCCCAAGAAATTGTTCCTCCCTGACGGTCAGAAATGGTAACAATGGTGTTGTTAAAAGTCGATTGAATGTGAGCGACCCCACGGCTGACGCCGCGTTTAGCTTTACGCTTGGTGTTTGCTCTGGGTTTTGGACGAGCCATTGCTTAATCTCCTTATTTACGACCGCGACCGGACACGGTTTTCTTCGCGCCACGACGGGTTCTTGCATTGGTTCTGGTTTGCTGACCACGTACGGGAAGTCCGCGACGATGGCGATAACCGCGATAGGTCCCAATTTCCATGAGACGCTTAATGTTGAGTTGGATTTCACGACGCAAATCCCCTTCAACCCGGTGGTTTTTATCGATTTCTTCACGCAGCTTTGCGGTTTCGTCATCGGTTAACTGGTAGGTACGGGTACTGGGGTCGATGCCGGTAGCATCAAGAATTTGCTTACTTTTGGTCGGACCAATTCCATAAATATAGGTCAGAGCAATAATAAGTCGCTTATTCCGAGGTAAATCTACACCTGATATACGAGCCATAGAACAGCCTTCATACTCCTTTTTTATCTGATGCGCTCAAGGCTTAGCCCTGACGCTGCTTGTGCTTTGGATTTTCGCAAATAACCATGACGCGACCTTTACGCTTGATCACGCGGCAGTTATTGCAAATCGGTTTGACAGAAGAACGTACTTTCATGAGTTCTAATCTCTCTCTATGATTTGAGTCGATAGGTGATTCGGCCACGGCTTAAGTCATAAGGAGACATTTCCACCTTAACTTTATCACCCGGCAAAATCTTAATAAAATTTTTGCGCATCCGGCCAGAAATATGAGCCAATATTTCATGCTCGTTTTCTAACTTGACGGTAAACATTGCATTGGGCAGGGACTGTAAAATCGTCCCCTCCATTTCAATGACATCTTCTTTTGCCATAATTAATCTTTCTCTTAACCTGAATTATACGTTCCCAAAAACAAGATGACAAGGGGACGGACCAAAAAAGGGCCCGTAAATCATTCGCTTGGGATAGATCAGGATCTAAACAGTCGACTAACAACTATATCGGATTCGTGGGCAAAACGGAAGGCGATTGCTCGAATTAAGTGGGAATTTAGGTAAGAAACACCCGATTTTATTCAGAAAGTCTTGAACACCCGTTGCATTTTTTGCAAAAAGTTTTGCACACGCTCAAAGGCCTGTTCCGGCGTACTATAGCGCGTCGTTAAAAAAGCAAACAGATGGGCCATCACCCCCCAATTTAACCCCTCAAGACGCAAAGATTCAGGCCGCAAATCAGGCCATTGAGAAACCAGCTGAAGCCTCTCATTTTGAAACGTCCATTGGGGCCAACGCACGGTGCCATCATACCAGTGATGGGTATCAAAAGTTCCTGTCGCACACAGATCTTGAAACACCGCAGGCGAAAAGGGATGCTGTTGCCCCAATTGCTGCCGGGCAGACTCAAGGGAGTCCGCCCATACCGCCACCGTAAAATAGCAGCCTGCATCCAGGGGGTTTGCCACAAAATGCCATTGCACCCCATCGCTCACAAACGACTGGCTCACCCCGTAATAAGCCATGACCGTGGGCAAAGTTCCCGTAACACAAAAATAGTGCGCCACCGCTGGATCTGCCACAATCGCAGGAGGGGGTTGCCAGCTCCAGTTCAGGCGTAACGCCGCTGCGAACACCGCTTCGGCGGATTTTTCAGCTCCAACAATATGGGCCGCTCCTTGTGCCATCTCAGCTCCATCCAGCAACACCCAGTCCTGGGGTTCAGCCTCAGCAATGACCCATTGAGGCAAACCTGCAGATGATGAGCTGCGATCCAGCCCATACTGTACATTGGCTTGCACCCTTTGCAAGCATGACGCAAAGGGCCACTGCACAAAGGGCTCATCCAGGGTCTTAAAGGCCTGCTGATCCACGCCATAGATCGTCGGACGTGCTCCACAGGCGCTGAGCGGCGTCACGTGATACCCCTGACGCGAGAGCGCCGCACGCAGCCACAACCCGGCAGGGTGATGGCCCTGATAGTCAAAAGATGCCTGGAGAAGGCTTGATGCCTGCGCGGTCTGTCTCATATAATAATTACCATGCGTATTGATGATGGTTCTTCTCCATTATACCGTGCTGAGCCGATCCTCTCTGGAGGACGCACAGAAAGCAGCCCCACCCCGGAGAGGCCTTTTTCAGATGTGTTACAGCAACTGCTAACCCCCAACCCCAGTCAAATCTTAAGCCTGCAAACCACCCATTTGCAAATTCATTTGGCCCTGGGCCACCCCAGCGGAGAGCTGCAAGAAGAGGCCTTAGCAGAAAGCCAGGAAGACCTCCAGCAAGAAAGCTACGCGGATCTCCAGGAAGATCGCGAAGACGCCTACATTGAAGACCTGATTGAAAACCAGGAAGAGATGGAAGACCTCATCGATCAATGGGAGGAGCGCGGAGAGATCTACGAAGATCTCAAAACCGAGAAAAAAGAACAAGGCGAAGAGATACGCAAAGAAGAGCGCCTGGACGATGTGGACGAAAGCCCTGAGCAATTGCATCTGCACGATGACAGTGCGCAGGACAAGCCCAAAGACGAGCGCCCCGCCTTTATCGAGCTTGAAAAGAAGCACGGCCCGGCTGCTGTGCCCCAGGGGCAAGAACCGCTCCAGGAACGGGATCTCACCTATCAAGAAATTCAAATGCTGATGGAAACCACCCTGCATAGCAAAAACCGGCTTAAAAACCGTGTGCGCGACGTGTTGCAAAGTTTGTTGAGCGCGCTGGCGCAGGGGCAACGCTTTTTATTGGATCAGCACCGCTTAGCCGGTTTAGAATTTGCAGAGTGGCAAGAAATCACCCAGTTGTTTCCCCCCCGTTTTTATGGCGGTCTGGTCAAACAGGCCATGCTTCTGGGCGGCAACCCGGCCCTGAACAATCTGTATCTTACCCTGCAAAATCTGGCCCACCAAACACCGCCCACACCGGCAGAAATGGACTTTTGGCAAGCCCTGTGGGAGCCCGCCCTGGGCGAATGGCCCCTGCTGGCGCACAACTGGTGGCATCAGCAACCCCTGCTCATTGAGCCCCAAAGCCTCATGTATATGCTGGAAATTTTACAGCATCGCAATCTACTGCCTACCGGCGCCATCGGCCCCACCCTGAGCCTGGCGCTTAACCATCAACACCACCCCGAGTCCCAGGCACACTTGTTTCGCCTGACACAGAAATGGCTCCATAACTGCCCCATGTCCGCTGAGGATCTGGACTTTTTTGCAGAAAAAATTTATGAGCGCTGCTATCCCCAGGAACTTTCAGATCGATCGCAAACCATGGCCCATTTGCGCCGTGTACTCAAGGGCGAGTCGCTCAACGAAGCCGATTTGCTGCAATTGCTGCAAGGTTGCACCCAGGGCGTTTTAAGCTATTTACCTTACGCTTATTTGCCGCCCAGCCTACAGGAATTGCAGGATTACGTACAACGGGACCTCTTTGGCAAAGAAGAAGCGGTTTTGCACCTGCTTTTGGACAGTGATCACCCGCAAGAGCCTTGACCCTCTGATATACTAAAGTCCGCACACTTTTAATTTCTGTTTAATCGCGAGTTAACCACATGCTAAAGACCCTCGGCCAGATTGTTGTCAAATACCGCTTTCTGGTGATTCTGATCTGGATATTACTGCTGATTCCGGCTGTTTACGGCGCCGTTCATCTGCATGAACACCTGCAGGGCGAAGTGGCCAGCGGCTCTGGCACCGAAATGAACCGTCAAGAAGCCCTGCTCAACAATCACTTCCCCCAACAAAACATTTACAGTGTGCAATTGGTGCTCGAAAGCAACCGTTACACCCTGGATGACATGGTGTATCAGGAGCTGTTTCAACGCTATTTAGAAGTCATTAACGACCTTGATGAAGCCGAGGCGCCTGTCACCTATGAACAGCAGTCCAACCAGATCAGCAAAGACCGCAAACAGACGTTTATTTCCATTGGTTTAAATGCCCGCAGCTTTGCGGAGGCGGACAGCACCTCTGTGGTGGTCACCGATGCCCTGCGCGCCGTGCCCCTGCCCGAAAGCTTTACCATGCAGCTCACCGGAGGCCCGCTGTTTAGCCGCGAGATCACCACGGTCAGCGCCCACGATGGCTTTCGCACCGAAGAAAAAGTGTTGCCCATTACCCTGGTGATCCTTATTTTCGCCTTTGGCGGACTCATTGCCGCCGGTATGCCCCTGGTCGTAGGCGTCTTTTCGGTTCTCTTTAGCCTGGGCATTTTGTATGTGCTGGCCCAGTCACTGCAGATCACGTCTCTGTCGCAAAACATTGTCACCATGCTGGGTCTGGGCGTCGGTATTGATTACTCGCTGCTGTTCGTCAACCGCTACCGTGAGGAACTGTTCGAAAACGGCCATGATCGCTTTACCGCAGCGATCAAAACCTTAGAGTCCTCAGGACGTACCATTTTGTATTCGGGCATTGTGGTCAGTATCGGTCTGGCGGCCTTGTTGGTGCCCAACGTGGTGTTTATGCGTTCCCTGGGCCTGAGTGGCCTGCTGGTGGTGGGCATGACCATTTTAATCAGCCTCACCCTGCTGCCTGCTCTTTTGACGATTATGGGCGAAAAAATCAACTGGCCCAAACGCCTGAGCGAATGGAGTTTGCGCACCTTTAATCGGCCCGGCTTCTGGAGCAAATGGACCTACGCCATCATGAAGCGCCCCATCTTTTTTAGCTTTGTCTCCATTGGCATTTTGTTGAGTTTTAGTCTGGTGGCCCTCGAAATGAAGGTATGGAACCCCACCATTCAAATCATGCCCGAGAGCTTAGAGACCCGCCAGGGCTTCGAAAAAATCCTGGCGATGGATCCCCGCAACACCTTTGCGCCCATTGTGGTCACCATCGAAACCAAAGACAATAGCCCCATTTGGCAAGAAAAAAACATCCGCGAAGCCTATGCCTTTATGCAGGCCGTGGACCATTTAGAGCCCATTCGCAACACCATTGGTTTGATCAATGTGGATCAGCCGCTCAGCGAGCACATGGCCCTGTACAATAGCATCGCTGCCACCGGCGGGGTGCAAAACATGCAATTCTTTCAGCCCGGCTTAAACCTGCCCTTTATTAGCGCCGATGAAACCAAAGGCGTACTGGCCATGTACCACGAGCACGAAGGCTACGAATTTACCGATCGTGATCTGCAAACCATCGAAGAAATCCGCAAATTTCGCGACGAAATTGCCTCCCGTTTTCCCAATTTAAACATTATGGTGGGCGGCTTAAGCGCCGTTCCCCTCGAAATGAAAGACGCCATTTTCAACTACTTTCCCATGATTGTGGGGGTTACCATCGTGGCCACCTTTTTCATGACCATGTACTCTTTTGGCTCGGTGTTGCTGCCCCTGAAAGCCGTGGTGCTCAATATTTTGTCGGTTACCGCCACCTATGGCTGCATGATTCTGGTGTTTCAGCGAGGCATTGGCGCCAGCCTGCTGGGCATCGATAAAGTCCCCGGTGCCCTCTTGATTGTGTCGCCACTGATTCTCTTTTGTATTATCTTTGGCCTGAGCATGGACTACGAAATTTTCCTGATCAACCGCATTAAAGAAGAGTACGAGGCCTGTGGGGATCCTGAAGAAGCTGTGGCCCGTGGCATGGAAAAAACCGGCGGCATTATTACCAGCGCTGGCCTGATTATGATTCTGATCTTTTCGGGTTTTGCCTTTGCTCGCCTGATCGTCATTAAAGAATTTGGCTTTGGCCTGGCGGTGGCCATTTTTATTGACGCTACCATTATTCGCCTGATGGTGGTCCCTGCCCTGATGAAGCTCTTTGGTCGAGCCAGCTGGTACTTCCCCAAATTCTTAGACAACGCCTTTTTGCGTCGTTTACTCAAAGAGTGAGGCCCTGCTAAATGCTTTACCATGGGGTGATGGTGGTTTTCTGGCTCAGTGCTTTGTGTTTGCTGTGCCTGACCAGTACCGATCGGCCTGCCCGGTGGAGCTATGGGCCAGGACTCTTGTGGCTCAGCGCCCTCGGTCTTTTTTTAAGCTTTAGCCCTCACCCCGAACGGCCAGTACTGCACCGAGAACACCCGCCCGTGGCAGGGGTAGCGGCCGGACTGAAATTGGGACTCTGGACCCAAAGCCTTTTACCGCCCCCGTCCCCCAAACGGCCCGTTATCACCTGGCTCAAACAGACCCAGGGGGGACGTCCCGTCATCCAAAAGCCCATTGTACTGTTTCGGAATTCCGCCCAGGCCGCCTTTCGCCGTGAAGGGGTCAATTTTTCGTTTTTACAGCGCTTTGGCTGGTGCTGTGCCCTGCAGCGGGACACCGAGCCTCAGGCCATTATTGTACACAGCACTGAAGGCGAAAACGAAGCCCACGCCTTTGCGATTTTTGATCGCAACAGTGGCGATCAATATCTCGGCGGCATCTGGACCCATTTTGCCGTGGGCCCGGCAGGCGAAATTTACCAGTATGGCCCCTTAAACCGCATCAGCAAAGGACAGGCCGGTTTTGATGACCAGGGCGTGGGCATTGAGATTGTGGGCAGTGCCAGCCTGTGGCAGGACACCCAACAGACCAAAACCGGCAGCATTATGCAGCGTTACCAAAACGGTGACACCCGCCAATTTTTAGCGGTCCTGGATTTGATACGCACCCTGCAGGGGCACTATGCCATTCCCTCCCGGCGCATTTACTCCCACGAAGACTTAGGGCACATCCGTGAACGCTTCGGCTTAACCCCTGATTACCAGTGGCTACGGGAACACATTCGCGATGGGGTTTATCTGAGCAAAGTGCCCACCGTCGATGAACAGGGAGCGCCGCGACAACAGTACGACTTTTTAGAGCCCTATGACCGCCAGGATCCCGGCCGCGATCTCATGAATCTTCTGCGTCAAAGGCTCTGAGATGGGGTATATATGTAGTAAATCACCCTTCAAAGAGGCCCTTTTATGAAATACCGTGCACAACGTAGCTTTGCTGAACTCATGGACAATAACGACGTCCTGCACGAGTACCGCTCCCGCTTTCACTTACCCCCCGGACGCAAACACCGCCAAACCAGTATTTACCTCTGTGGACACTCGCTGGGTCTGCAGCCCCGCCTGGCCCGCGATAAAATCAACGCCGAGCTAGACTACTGGGAAGAACTCGGCGTCAAAGGCCATTTTGAAGCCCCTTTGCCCTGGATGCGCTACCACGAAGGCCTTACCGACAGCATGGCCAAATTGGTGGGCGCTCAACCCCAGGAAGTGGTGGTCATGAATAGCCTGACCGTCAACCTGCACCTGATGATGGTATCCTTTTTTCAGCCCCGCGAAGAGCGCTGCAAAATCCTGATGGAAGCCAATGCGTTTCCTTCGGATCGCTACGCCATGGTGTCACAATTGCTGCACCACGGCCTGGACCCTGAACAAGATCTCATTGAAGTGCACCCGGCCCCTGACGAAGAACGGGTCAGCACCGAACGCTTGCTAGAAGCCATTGAAATGCATGGGGACGATGTGGCGTTGGTCCTGCTGGGGGGCGTCAGCTACTTCAGCGGCCAGCTGCTGGACATGCGCGCACTGGTACGCGCCGCTCACGACAAAGGCTGCCTGATCGGCATTGACCTGGCCCACGCCACCGGCAACGTGGTGCTTAAACTGCACGAGTGGAACGTGGATTTTGCGGTATGGTGCACGTATAAATACCTGAACGGCGGCCCCGGCAGCGTGGGAGCCTGCTTTGTGCACGAGCGTCACGGTCAATCAGGGCTGGGGCGTTTTGCGGGCTGGTGGGGCCATGACAAGGCCACACGCTTTCAAATGCCCCCTGACTTTGTGCCCATTCCCGGTGCCGAAGGCTGGCAGCTCAGCAATCCGCCAGTGCTGGCACTGGCCGCCCTCCGCTCTTCGCTGGAAATTTTTGACGAAGTGGGCATGGAAGCCCTGCGCACCAAGAGCAAATTGCTGACAGGTTACCTGGCCTTTTTGTTAGAACAACTGCCTGGCGTGAATATGATTACGCCCAAAGAGCCCTCAGAGCGCGGGTGCCAGCTGTCAATACAGGTGCCCGGCGCCGATCGCTCGCTGTACGAATATCTCATGGCCAAAGACGTGATTTGCGACTGGCGTGAGCCCCATATTATTCGCATGGCCCCTGTCCCCCTATACAATACCTTTTGTGATGTCTTTGAAGCGGCAGAGACATTGGCTCAGGGTTTAGAGGCCCTGGGACTTCGCCCGTAATCGCTCACAAGGAGACCTTCATGCCCACCGACTTTCATGTGATCGGCTCAGGACTTGCCGGCACCCTCATGGCCCTGTATCTGGCCCAAAACCACTATCAGGTCAAGCTCTATGAACGCCGCCCCGATATGCGACGGGTCACCCTGCCCGCCGGACGCTCCATTAACCTGGCCCTCTCGGCCCGTGGCCTACACGCTCTGGAAGAAGTGGGACTCAAAGCAAAGGTCCTGCAACAAGCGCTGCCCATGCGCGGTCGCATGCTGCACCCGCAGCACGGCGATACCCTCACCTTTCAAGCCTATGGACAACCCCACGAATACATCAATTCGATTTCACGCAGCTACCTCAATACGGTCTTGCTGGACGCCGCCGAGGCCGCCGGGGTAGACATTCACTTCCATCAACGCTGTGTGGGCTTTGATTTTGAACGTCACCAGGCCCACATGGAAGGCCCCGAGGGTCCGTACACCTTAGCAGACGCCCCGATCATTGGTGCCGACGGTGCCGGTTCAGCCCTGCGTCAGGCCCTGACCCAACGGGTACGGGTCAACTATCACCAGGACTATTTGGCCCACGGTTACAAAGAGCTGACGATTCCTCCCGATGCCCAGGGCAACTTTCAAATGGAACCCGAAGCCCTGCACATTTGGCCCCGTGAAAGCTTTATGCTCATTGCCTTGCCCAACCCCGATAAAACCTTTACTTGCACCCTCTTTTTGCCCTTTGAAGGGGATATCAGCTTTGCTCACTTGACCACAGAATCCGCCATTACCGCCTTTATGGAGACGTATTTTCACGATGTGCCCGCGTTGGCACCGGATTATGTCCAGGAATTTTTAAGCAACCCCACCGGGGTACTGTCCACCTTGCGCTGCGACCCCTGGCATGTGCAAGACCAGTTGCTGCTCATTGGCGACGCGGCCCACGCCATTGTGCCCTTTTTTGGTCAGGGCATGAATGCCGCCTTTGAGGACTGTACTTTACTCATGCAGGCCCTCAAACACCACACCCAACCCGGAGCGCGACAGGGCATCGCCACCGCTTTTGAAAACTTCTACACCCAACGCAAACCCGATGCTGAAGCCATTGCAGATATGGCCTTAGAGAACTTTATCGAGATGCGCGATACCGTGGCAGACCCCACGTTTCTACTGCACAAAAAGGTCGCCACCGAACTGGAACGGCGCTATCCCGGTCAGTTTGCCTCGCGGTATAATCTGGTGTCTTTTCAACGGGTCCCCTATACCGAAGCCTATGCACGGGGACGCCAGCAAAAAGCCCTGTTGCAGGAACTCTGCGCGGGCCTGAGCCATCCCGATCAGGTGCCCGCACAGGTCGACTGGCAACACGCAGAAGCCCTGATCAAGCAGTATTTCGCAAAGGCACCGCTGCGCTCATGAGTCAAGATCCCGCTCCCGTTCGCATCGCGATTGGGCGTCTTATGCAAGAGACCAATCATTTCTCTCATGAGCCCACCACCGAGATCGACTTTATGCACGGTCATCTGGTGGCAGGTCAGGCTATTTTACGCCGTTGCGAGCCCCAACACTGGGAAATCGAAGGCCACCTCAAAAACCTGGAATTGTCAGGGTTTATGCAGGCCATTCACAAGGCCGATGTCGCCATTCAGGTGGTCCCCCTGGTCAGTGCCTGGGCGATTCCCAAAGGCCCCATTGATCCCTACTTTTTTGAGGCCCTGGTGCAGGATTTTTGTGAACGTCTAAAAGCCGCTGGCCCCATCGACGCCATTTACCTGGCCTTGCATGGCGCCATGGGGGTCGAAGGCATTGCCGACCCTGAAGTACATCTGATTGAGGCCCTTCGCCAGAGCGCGGGCAATGTGCCCGTGGCCGCCAGCTTTAACCTGCACGCCAACTATACCCGCGCCAAACACGAGACCATTGATCTCTGCTGTGTTTACCAGACCTACCCCCACTACGACATGTTTCGCACCGGTTACAAAACCGGCCAACTGTTGATTGATTATCTCAAAGAGCGCACCGCCCCCGTCAAAGCCTGGCGTAGCCTACCGCTCTTATTGGCCGGGGGCAATGGTTTTACGCTGTTTTCACCCATGCGCTCCCTCTTTCAACGGGTCAAACAAATAGAACAACACCCCGAAGTCCTGGCCGTAAATGTCTTTACCGGCAATGCTTTCACCCAGCACGCTGAAGTGGGCTGGGCTGTAGAGGTCATCACCCACAACAACTCCGATCTGGCTGAAACCCTGGCCGATGAACTGGCCGAAGCATGCTGGGCCCTGCGCAAATACCCGCCGCCCCCTTCCCTGAGCGTGTCCGAACTGCTCACCAAAGTCCGTCAATCCCGTCTCGCCCGCACCCTCGGATCCATTGCCGTGTGCGACGCCTCCGATCGCATTGACGCGGGGGGCAGTGGTGAGAACACCCACCTGCTCAAAGCGCTGCTCGAACAGGCCACTGATCTGGTGAGTTTGTACCCCCTGCGCGATCCCATCGCCGTCAAAAGTCTGTGGCATCAGACCGCGGGTGAAACCGTCAACCTTTCGGTGGGTGGCACATTACAACCTGAGGTCAACCCCGCCCTCAAGATCAAAGGCGTGATCGGTCAAAAGAAGCAAAGTAGCACCTTTGGTAAAATGATCGCTCTGGATCTTGGCCCGGTCAAACTGGTGCTCACCGAAGGTCCCGCGCTCCCCATCAAACCCACGTTTTACGAGGACCTGGGCCTGAAGGTCAGCCAGGCCGATCTGGTGGTCACCAAAAGTGGCTTTCATTCCCGCCTCTATTATTTGGCCCACAGTCGCAAAACCCTCTCTGTCAAAACCCAGGGCGTCACCGATGTGGATCACCTCCTCAATCAGGATTTGCCCTATCCGGCCTACCCCAAAGATGATCTGGTGGACTGGCGCGCCATCGACGCCCACAAACGCCAGGCCAAAGTGGCCGAGCACCATAACCGCCGCCCTTTAATTCCCACCCATACTTCTGAACGCGAGCAAAACAAAATGAAGAACCCTGCGTCAAAATCTAAAAAACACTGGCTGCTGATTTTCTTTGGCCTTGCAACCCTGGCCCATGTGGCTTATCATCAGGAAAACAGCCTGCGCTTTTGGAAGCGCCACCCCAAACACAGAAAGCGTTCTCGTTCATGAAGACCTCGATGCTCTCGGCCCTCGCCTGTCTCTGGATTTATCCCGCCCTTTACACGGGGACTGCGTTTACCTTCACCGCGCCCGCTCTGGCTCAGACCACAACAACCCAAAGCCCCCATTATGGGGAACTCGTCAAACTTCGTGCCGACTGGGCCCGCCGCGATCCGTCTTTAAAAGGGCCTGCGCTCCTGGATCAACAGCAGCGCTTCGAAATGCGCGCCATGGATCTCAGCCAGGCCTATGAACAATGGCTGCAAAGCCACCCCCAGGCCATTAATGGCTGGCTTGAATTGGCCGAAATCCACTTTGTGTTTCTCAATCGCTTTGATGCCGCCGAAACGTATTTAGACAAGGCCCTGAGTTTAGATCCCCAGAGTGTTCCCGCTCAGATTGCCAAAGCAGAATTTGATTTCTTTTTTAAAAAAGACGCCAAAGCGGCGCTACAACGCTTGGAGCAGCATTTGCAAAGCCACCCCCAGAACCCTGAACTGCTCATTACCCTGGTGGACTTACAAACCCGCCACAGCAACGATCCCAATGTGTATCAAGATCTGCAAACCCGCCTTCAGGCCGCCCGCGATCGGCAGCCCAACCACCAACAATTGCAATATATACAGGCTTTTTTAAGTGCCCAACAGGCCGTGCTCGGCGACAAGCTGGATACCGCCCAGGCCCAACAGGCCCTTGCGCTCTATGAAGCCCTGAGTCAACGCTACCCCAGTGCCCAGTACAGCTTAGAAACCGCTCAGATCGCCCGCCAGTTGCAGCAGGCTGACAAAGCCCATGCCCTCTTAGATCAGGCGTTGGCTCGGCCCGCTCTGAGTCCTGCGGACCAGAGCCGCTTACTGCGAGCGAAAGGGGATCTCTGGCTCGCAGCGGGCGCTGCGGACCTCGATGCTGGACGCTGGTCTGAAGCCCTGGCTCAGGCCCTCAACACCTATGAGCGTCTACTGCCCCAGGCGGAACAACTGATTTACCCCGAGCGGGTGCAGTTCTATTACAATCTGGGCTTATTGGCCTATACCCAGGCCCGATCCAGCTTTAACCAGAGTGCCTCAGAGGCCCTGGTACACCTCAATCGAGCGGTCGCGTATTATCAGGAGGCCACCCGCCTGTTTGATCAGCTGAGCATGATCAACGCCCCACTGCAGCAAGACCTGGCCCGTGCCTACGAAATGCAGGGCATGGTGTATCAACGGCAAAACGAGACCTTTAAAGCCCGTGAGCACTTTCAAAAGGCCTGCGATTTGCGCTTAGAGAGCAGCTGTAAACGCTTACAGGGTGAATAATTGAGCCAGTCCACTGACCAAAAAGGTGCTGGCGCCGTGCAGATACAAACTGAACACATCACGCACGCCGGGCAAGAAAAACAAGGCCATCAACAGCAAAAAGCCATAGGGCTCTAAACCATCGTATTTTTGCATCAGCTTATACGGCAAAAAGGCCCGCAGTACCTTGCTACCGTCCAGCGGTGGAATGGGGGTCAGGTTTAAAAACATCAGCAGGGCGTTTAAGGTTGCCCCTGTCACCAGCACCTGGTGCAGCATTTGCACATTCCAGCTCTCGGGCAGGGTAAACCAGGTGGTGGCCACCAGCAAGAGCACAAAGAAAACCACCTGAGCAAAATTGGCCAGGGGCCCGGCAGCGGCAATGATTTGTTCCATCACCGGACGGCTCAGGCGCTTGCTGTGTAAATTATTGGGGTTGTAAAGCACCGATTTGCCCCAGCCAAAGCCCACCATCACCAGCATGATCGAGCCCATTAAGTCGAGGTGAGCGAAGGGGTTCAGGGTCAAACGCCCCTGATCTGCAGGGGTCGAATCACCGAAATAGTCCACCGCATAAGCGTGGGCCGCCTCATGCAAGCCAATGGACACAATAAATATCATAATCAGGGTGAACAATTGCACCGGATCCGATTGAAAAAACATGGGCACTCCTTTTTCTGGGTATTATAACGTCGAACACAGGCAAAAGGATACGCCAATGTTTTAGCTTTGCTCCCGCACCAGGCGTTCCGCAAGGCTTAGCTCATCGGCTTTGGTGGGTAGCTCACCATTGAGTTTGGCAATCAACAATTGTGCCAAAATGTCTTTGAGATGCGGGCCCGGCGTGGTCCATTGTAAAAGGTCTCTGCCCGTGATGATCAGCTCCACGTGCTGTAACTCTTCGGCGTAATACTGCAAAGTGGGAGCCAGAGCCGAATGGGTGTAAAGCGCGCTCACCAGCCAACAGCACAGCGGCGGCAACAGGGTTAGCACCCCATAGATTTCGGCAGGGGTTTGGGCCAGGGCTAACACATTGGGGTCAAACCCCTGCCAGGCTTCCCAGGCCTGGGTTTCGGCCTTGCTCATTTCGAGACACCCCATTAAGGCGGTGGCTTCATGGGGCTGTAAAAACACCAAAATGCCCAACAGATACACCGAAGGGGCCAGATCAGGGTTCCAGTACATGCGCCAGCGGGGCACCGCCTGACAAAAGGCCTCAAATTCAGGCCCCCAAAAGCGCATATCTCCCAGACAACGCCACACCTCTAAGGCAGCCAGACCGCGGAAATAGGGCAGGGGATCGGGCTTGACCAGCAGCTTACGCAACTCCCGCACAATGCGAGCATTCACAAACCCGTCAAAATGCCCGCTCTGCATGGCCTGTTTGACCCACAGGGCCGTGCCGTGCACCAGCTCAAAATTCAGCACCACGCTAAAGCGCACCGCCCGCCAGCTGCGCACCGGGTCCTCAATAAACTTCTGGGCATGCAAGGCCCGCAAGCGCCGATTGTATAAATCTTCAAGCCCCTGAAAAGGGTCCAGCAACTCGCCAAAGTGCTCGGCATTGAGGCAAATGGCCATGGCATTGATGGTAAAATCCCGGCGCACCAGATCTTTTTTAACGCTGGCAAAGGCCACCACCGGATTGGCTCCCGGCTCCACATAGACCTCGGTGCGGGCACGGGCAAAGTCAAAATCCACCGCTTCCAGGCGCAGTTTCGCAGTCCCATACTGTTCAAACTGTTGCAGGCTGCCGCCCCAGCGCTGGTGCAAGTCTTGCGCCACATCCAGCAATTGGGGGTCCGCACTCATCATGTCTAAATCCCAGTCAAACTCGCGCCCCGGTAAGAGCATATCGCGCACACTGCCGCCGATCAAATACAGGGTGCACTGGTGAGCGTCGGCCACTTCACCAATGGTTTTGAGTTGTTCAATCACCGCTGGCGGAAAATACGCGCGCATGGCGGGATGCAAGGACTGAGCGCGGGGCGTGGGGGTCATAACTTCACCCGGTAACGGCCACGGGTTTTGCCCGCCAGCATCTGGGTCAAAACCTCAGGCACTGCAGTCAGGGGAATCTCCTGGGTGAGACGGGCCAAATCCGCCTGTAGCGCAGGCGTCACCGCCGCTAACTCCTGCCAGCGCGCCTGGCGCAAGGGTGCTGGGTACTCGGCAGAGTCAATGCCTAAAACATTGATGCCATTGAGAATCCAGGGGTATACCGTGGTTTCAAAAGCCGGAGAGCGCACCAGACCACACACCGCAATACTGCCTTCTTTTTGACAGGCCTTCAACAAGGTGGCCAACGTATTGCCGCCCACGGTGTCAATGGCCCCTGCCCAACGGGGACGCAGCAGCGGACGCCCGCTGGTATCATCCACCGCATCACGATCCAGGCATTCCGCAGCGCCCAGGGCTTTCAGCTGTTCATGGTACTCGGGCTTGCCACTAACGGCCCACACCGTATAGCCCAGATGGGCCAATAACAACACCGAAAGTGAGCCTACGCCACCACTGGCACCGGTCACCACCACCGGTCCTTGCGCGGGGCTCAGACCATTGGCCCGCAGCTTGGCAATGGCCATGGCCGCCGTCAGGCCCGCGGTGCCCCAGGCCATGCTCTCTTGTAAAGTCATGCCCGACGGCAAAGGCACCACCCAGTCAGCAGGCACCTGAATAAAGCCCGCCAGACCTCCAGCAGTGTTCATGCCCAGGTCATAACTGGTGACAATCACCGCATCGCCCACCGCAAAGCGGGGGTCTTCACTGTGGTAAACCGTGCCTGCGGCATCAATGCCCGGCACATGGGGGTACTGGCGGGTAATCCCCGGATGTCCGGCGGCAGACAGCGCATCTTTGTAATTCAAGGAGGTATATTGTACCTTTACCACCACCGGTAACCCCTGGGCGGGACGGGGTAGATCGCGCAGTTCTTTTTGCACCAGACGGGTGTGGTAAGCCCCCGCTTCGGCAAAGGCTTCTAGGGCTGTGTAGGTTTCTGACATGGGGGATTCTGCTCCGGTTGTAAGATAAGAGACGCTGTGTCCCATACCGAGTCTACCTTAAGCCAGCGCATGGTGGCACCGGGTTTCACGGGCACCTGGGCCATGGCCCGCTCCGTCAAGGCGGTAATCGTCAGGCTGGGGTTGACCCCCAAATTGGCGGGAATCATGGAGCCATCGCACACCCACAAATTGGCATAGCCAAACACCTGGTGGTTTAAGTCAATCACACCCTGTTCGGGACTTTCGGCAATGCCACAGCCCCCTAAAATGTGGGCGGTGGTGGGCACATCAAGCAAGACCTCGTTAATCGACGAGCCGGGAATGGCGTCCATCTTTTGGGCCAGCTCGCGGGTAAAGTCATTGGCCAGAGGAATATATGAGGGCGCTTTGGTACCGCCTTCAGGCTTAGAGCCCAGGCCCTTGCGGCCCAGTTTCCACCACACCCGGCGGCGAGAGATTTTTAGACTATTGTCTAAGCTCTGCATAAACAGCACAATAATGCTTTGCTTGGCAAAACCCCGTGGCGAAAGGGTACGCACAAAATCCAGGGGCTGACGCAGCACATTGGCCACAAAGCGCAGCTGGCGGGGAATTTTACCGCCACCGTCGGTCAGAAGTGTCGCCAGGAGCCCCATGGCGTCAGAGCCCGCCGGGTAGCGCACGGGTTCAATATGGCTGTGGGCATCGGGATAAATACTGGAGGTAATGGCAATGCCCTGCGAATGATCCACAGTTTTGTCCCGTGAAATGGCCCCCAGAATGGCTTCGCTATTGGTGCGCACCCGTTGCCCCAGGGCCGCTGAAATACGAGGTAAACTGCCACTTTCACGGGCTTTGAGTAAGACATTGAGACTGCCCAGCACCCCGGCGGCACACACCACCCCTCGGGCACTCAACACCCGTCGCGGCTTGCCGCGCACATGGGTGGGGCAACGGGTCACCACGCGATAGCCCGCTGAACCGTCTGCCGAAAGGGGCTCAAGGGCGACAACTTCGGTTTCAGGAATAATCGTGGCCCCCAGCGACTCCGCCAGGTACAGGTAGTTTTTCACCAGGGTGTTTTTGGCCCCGTGGCGACAGCCCACCATGCAGGCCCCACAATGGCTACAGGGCTTGCGTTCCGGGCCTTCCCCGGCAAAGTAAGGGTCAGGCACGGGGGTGTCCACGTGCTGCGCCTGGTGCTCATTGCCAAAAAAGACGCCCACCGGGGTGGGACGAAAGGTGTCTTCGGCATCAAAGGCCCTGGCTGCCTCGCGGAAATAGTCGTCCACGGGCCAGAGTTTGGGGTTTTCGGTCACGCCCAGCATATGTTTGGCCAATTGGTAATAGGGCAAAAGGGCCTCAGCGCCGCCCATGGCTTGTAAGGTGGGGTGCTCAAAAAAGGAATCCGGCGGCACATACAGGGTATTGGCATACACCAGGCTGCCGCCTCCCACCCCGGCCCCGCTCAAGATCATCACGTCGTTGAGCAGGTTTAAGCGCTGAATACCGTAGCAAAAGGCCTGGGGCAGCCATAAAAACTTGCGCAGATTCCAATTGCTCTGGGCAAAATCTTTGTCCGCAAAGCGTTTGCCCGCTTCAAGTACCGCCACCCGATAGCCCTTCTGAGTCAGGCGCAGCGCCGCTACCGAGCCCCCAAAGCCCGAGCCAATAATCACATAGTCATAATCGAGATTCATAGGCATAATTTTAACATTATCGCTCCCATGAACGTCACCTCGCTTGCCCGTGGTTTTGTTGTACAATTTGACAAAGAAGCATCAAAAGGTAAGAAGCCATGTCACAGCCCCGTGTCACCCAGGTGGATCCTCAGGGTCTCGCAAAACTGTATTTGCGTACGCCCGAAATCCCTGATTTCTTTGCGGCCCAACAGCAGTACTACCACAATTTACAAGTCCTCTTTCGTTCAAGGCGCAAACGGTATTTATGGAGTACTGTAGTCATTGGCTTCATCGGCGGCATTTTGCTTTTTAATGAATTTGGTATGGGAGACGACGAAGGGGTCTTTGTTATTTTTTGGGGCATTGGGGTGATCATTGCCCTGGTGGTCATGGGTTTCAATTTTGGGAGCAAAATCGAGAAGGTCCAGTTACACGCCGCCAAAAGCAAAATGTTGAGCACTTTTTTTGACAGCATTGCTGAAGACCTACATCCTGACTCGGGTTTAAAAGGCATTATCAATCACGGCCCTCCCAAAAACAGCGATATTTACAAGCGCAAAACCAGCCCTTACTCAGGGGCAAAAAAGACCTATTACAAATTCGCATGGACTCATTTAAAATTCATGCTCATTGATGGCACCATGCTACGCCTGCGCTGCACCGATAAACTCAAAGAAAAAAGCGGCACCGTCGTGCGCTTTCAAGAAATTGGAAAAGCGCGGGTGGCCCCCAATACCCTGATTTATGACCTGCTACCGGGTCAGCATCTCAATGTCCGCAAAGATCTCTGCACCAGTCAGAATGAGCTGATCCAAAACGACACCCGCTTTGGCCTGGAGCTGGCTTGTTTACTCAAAGAAACTTACCGCAGTCGCATCTTGCGACGTAGCAAACCCCTTGAGGTCACACAACCCACTCCTCCGTCTCACCAGGCAAGTCCCAAAACACCTCACCCCTTAAAAAAGGTTCAACGCCTCTTAGACCTGAGTGCACTCCCCCTCACGGTCACGCCCCTGGGCACCGAAACCCTTGAATTGCGTTATCAGGCAAACAACACCGCCCATGTGTTGTGGCTCGATGTGCAACAGGTCGACGGCAAGGCCTATATCGGTTTGCGTCTTCCCATTTTGGGTGAGGCTCCCCCTGCAGAGCGTTTGCTCAAAGCCAACCCGGCCCTGGCTTATGGACGCTTTGCCTATATCCATCAAAAAAATGCGGGACGCAAACAGCTGTGTCTGTTTAAGGTCTTGTTGTGGCAAACCCTGGATCGTGAAGAACTCGAAACCGCCATTCAGGGCCTCTGTCAATTGGGCAATCGCCTGGCCCAACAGGATCTACCGCAAAAAACCAAGGCTTACCGCGCAGCGCGCGAACCCGACTGGGAGCACTCGCTCTTAGAAAGTGTACAAGCCAGTCTGCCCTTGCTCGAACCCATTGCCTATTTAGACAATAAGGCCAAGGTGCGCCTGCGCCTGCCCGATAACCGCCAACAAACCGTACATATTCGCTTTGATCGCCAGGATCTCGACGGCAATCAACTCATTGCCCTGCAATCTTTTTGTGGGGCCGACAGCCCTGAACGCTATGAAACCGCGCTCGAAGAAAACAGCCATTACGCTTACGGGGCATTGGGACTGGACACCCTCGGCGAAACCTCTATGTTTGTGGTGTGCGACAATCAATTGGCCGACACCGCTGATCCCCCGGAGTTGGCCCAGGCTATTCTACATGTGGCCCAAAAAGCCGACGCCATGGAAGCCCTACTCACGGGCGCAGACGTGCATTAATGTATAAATTGGATCGCTATCTCGGACAACGCCCCAAAAAACTCCTGCGGGGTTTAGAAAGCAATGCGGGCATTCGTCCGCTCAGCGTTAAGATCAAGTTGACCTGGTATTGTAATTTGGCCTGCGTCATGTGCTCAGAATGGCGCATCAAAGGCGAGGCCCCGCCCCGCCCCAACTATTTCGACACCTGGGAAAAACTCCAGGCTGTTTTAGACGATCTGATTGCCCTCAAAACCAAAAAGGTCCATTTTTCAGGCGGGGAACCCCTGATGTCCCCCTATTTGGATCAGGCGGTGAGTTATTTGACCCGGCGGGGCATTCATGTGTCACTGGTGTCTAACGGCACCCTCTGGACCCGCTCTCGCAGCCGCAATCTCATTCAGGCCGGGTTGAGCAATATTACCCTCTCGGTGGATAGCTTAGACGCCGACACCTTTGCTGCACTGCGGGGCAGAGACAGCTGGCACAAATTGCTGCAGGGCATTGAAAACATACGTCAGGCCATTGATGCCCAGGAGCGCCCCATTAAATTGCGCACCAACACCGTTCTCACCCGCCATAATTTTCGTGAAATTCTGGCCTACCCCCACGCCGCCAAAGCCCTCGGCATTGATGGCATACGCTTACTCCCCGTCGACGATCTACACACCGATGATCGCCCCCTGCGCTTAAATGGCGCTGAAATTGCCGAGTATAACACCCACATTGCTCCCCCATTGGCCCGTGAGGCCCTCAGTCTGGGCCTGATCAAAAGCCCTTTAGACGTTTACCCCTTTGGTCAAAGCGCCGAAGACTTACAGGCGGCAGCCCAGGGCCATTATGCGCTGGGTCTGTACGAACGAGCCCAGTGTTTTGTCCCCTGGTTGCACAGCCTCATTGGTGCCGATGGACGGGTGTTTGCCTGCTGCATGCTCAAAGGCGAAAAACAGCATATTGATCGTCTGAGCGATGCTCCCGAAGCGCAAAAAGGGTTTAAAGCCATCTGGGAAGGCGATGCGTACCAGCAATTTCGCGCCCAGATGCAGACCCAACAGCCCCGCATTTGCCAGCATTGCGACGATTTCCTTCACGAAAACCGTTATTTAAATCAATTGCTCTCGACCTGCTAAACCATGCATAAAAAAAGCGGGTGATCGTGTCACCCGCAAGCGTAGAGATTGAGAAAAATCGTGTGTTTGCCGTCGCTCTTAGTAACGACGGGTGGTGTTGTTGGCCACAGGCTGTGGGTACATGGGCTGCTGTTGCTGGGGTGCAGCGTAAGCACCGTAAGCGGCAGGCTGACCATAAGCCGCTTGCTGTTGAGGAGCCGCACCGTAAGCGCCGTAGCTGGTTACAGGCTGACCGTAACCGGCGGGAGCACCGTAGCTACCCATTTGAGGAACCACACCAGCCATATTGTCTGCAGGACCAAACTTGATGATTTTAGAACCTTTGCTGTTGTCACCGAAGTCCGACACATACACGTTACCAGATTCGTCAACGGCAATACCGAAGGCTTTGCTGGCACCGTGGGCAAATTGAGCAATCAGGGTACCGGTAGAGCTGAAGCGCTTGACTTCGCTTTGCTCTAATACATAAACATCTCCGTTGCGGCCATCACCAGACACATCAATGGCACCCATCAGTCCCTGAGAAACCACATCGCGGGCTTGACCGTTCATGGCATCCACCATACCGATACGGGTATTGTTCACAAAGTAAGCATTACCGCGAGAGTCGGCGCCTACACCAGCGGTGGTGGTCAAACCGTTCATGGGAGCGCGGCTGGTACCGGTCATGCTGCTGCGCTCAAGTTGGCCATTGGCAGCGAGGAATAAACCGGTGCTGTTGCCAGCGATGTCCACAGCGCCAGTGCCTTTGAGTTCTTTGATATCGCCACCGGAAGTGGTAATGGAGTAAAGGCCTTTGCTGCTGTCCACGGCGTAGAGATTACCGCCAGATACCGCAACACTCATCAGGGTGCTTTCGAGTTTATAGCGCAGACCCAGCAGGCTAGAGCCCAGATTTTTTTCAATTTTGCCGGTAGAGGCGTTCATTTTCAGGACGGTGCCTTTACGAGAAACACCGCTTTTATCTACTGCAGCAATGTAAACGCTGCCACCGCTTACGGCGATGCCACGGGCTTGCCAATCATTCAGGATTTCATCGTCAACTTTGTACTCACCAATTTTGGGGTTGGGTTGGCCAGTGGGCTGCATGGGGATATTGGGTTGGGTAATGCCGCCAGCAGGGGGTTGGTAGGGATCGCCGTAACCCGCGCCGGGGTCAGAATAACCAGGGTCAGAGTAGCTGGGGGTATCAGCCACAGGAGCAGTACCGGTGGGAACATCGGCTCCGCCGATGCCGACACCAGGAGCGCGGCCACCGCAGCTGCTAAATAAAATGCCTGCTGCCATGGTGGTGGTAATCAGTTGAAGAACTTGGCTCCGCTTCATTGTACTTTCTCCTCTTTTGCTATCTTTACGCTGTTGATAATACTATTATGCCCTATAGACACTAAATACATGTCATGGTTTGGTTAAGGGTGATTTAAACTATACTAAATAATGAATTAAGCTTATAAAGGCGGGTTTTATGACATCCATTTCGGCCATTTATCCTACT
Source organism: Candidatus Sericytochromatia bacterium (assembly GCA_964229355.1). GTDB lineage: Bacteria > Cyanobacteriota > Sericytochromatia > UBA7694 > UBA7694 > CAXRDE01. The sequence continues at coordinate 88,109 of CAXRDE010000009.1, forward strand.
GATTTTACCACAGCCATGCACAAATTATTAGGCCCTGAAGCCCCTGATTTTTTTGAAGCACAGGCCCAACGGGCACCGGTGAGTCTACGCCTCAATCCGGCCAAAACCACGGCTTCTCCAGAGCATGCCTTGCCCGCTCAATTTCAGCCCGTCCCCTGGTGCGATCAGGGCTATTATCTACAAGAGCGGCCCCTCTTCACCTTAGATCCGCGCTTTCATGGGGGCGCTTATTATGTTCAGGACGCCAGCTGCATGTTGCTCTCTGCAGCCCTCAAGCAATTGCCCGAATGGGCCCAGGCCGAACGGGTCCTGGATCTCTGTGCCGCCCCTGGCGGTAAAAGCACTCTTCTTAAAAGTTTGCTGCCGGCCCAGGCCTGCCTGGTGGCCAATGAAGTGATTCCTGCACGGGCCACCATCCTGGCCGAAAACCTCACCAAATGGGGCGCTGATCGCGTGGTGGTCAGCCGCAATCAACCCCGAGATTTTCAAAACATTACGCAGGGCTTCGATATCATCGTGGTCGATGCGCCCTGTTCCGGTGAAGGTCTGTTTCGCCGCCAACCCGAAGCCATTCAAGAATGGTCCTCCGCTCAGGTGGCCGTCTGCGCCCAACGGCAGGAGGACATTATTTGCGATATCTGGCCCGCCCTGGTCGAAGAGGGCCTGCTCATTTACAGTACCTGTACCTGGAATCCCCAGGAAAACGAAGATCTTTTAGCGGCCCTACAGCAACGTTTAAACTTTGAGGTCATTGCTTTAGACTTTGATTCCCAATGGGGCGTTCATGGCCACGACGGCCTTTACCGTTGCTTGCCCCACCGTCTGGCGGGTGAAGGCTTTTCACTCTGTATTTTGCGTAAAAAAGATCCCCGTGAAGTCCAGCGTGCCAGTCGCTCAAAATCCGCAAAACGTCAGCGCACCAAAAATAAAATACAGCCCCCGCAAGCCATTCCTAAGGAATACCTGGAGTGGCTGCCCCATGAGACCGCGTCGCTGTGGTGCGAAGACGATACCCTTTACCATTGGCCCCTGGCCCATCGCCCCTTTCTTCAGGAATTGCAACAGCATCTGCGCCTGGTCACAGGGCCTTTGGTCATTGCTCAGGCCAGGGGCAAGCACTGGATACCCAGTACAGCGTGGCTCCTGTCGGCCTGCTTTAACCGCGATGCTTTTTGTGAGTTGCCCGTGGATCTCGACACCGCCCTGCAATACCTGTACGGCGAGGCCTTGCCGGTGTCAGCGCAGACCGCCGCAAGTTCCTGGCAATGGATCTCTTACGCGGGGCTGCCCCTGGGGTGGGTCAAAGCCACGCCCACCCACTACAATAACTACTGGCCCAAACCCTGGAAAATCCGCCAACGCTTTCCAGCGATCGATCCTGAGCAAAATATACGGCTGTGCCTGCCGGTTCACGCCGTCTCGGGCCCCAACAGGTTATAATGGAAGCTATTACCCTTCAAATTCAACGTAGAAATAGGAACCGACATGTCCGATAAAACCTTACTTCGCTCTATTTTTGATCATGCTGAACAGGCCAAAGCAAGTCTGTTTGCCCAAACCAAAATTCGCCCTGAATACGCGATTGTCCTGGGCTCAGGCATTGAGATTTTTGAAGACTTAGAAGACATGGAAGTGGTCCCTTTTTCAGCCATTGAAGGTTTTCCGCAGGCCTCGGTCAAAGGCCACAAGGGCGAAATCACCCTGGGCTATTACCAGGGCAAAGCCGTGGCTATTTTTCGGGGGCGTTTACACCGCTATGAAGGTCACCCCTGGCGTCATGTGGTCTTTCCCATGACCCTGATGCATGCCATGGGCGTCAAAAAAATCATCATGACCAATTCTGCCGGTGGCTTACATTACTACCTCACCCCAGGTGATTTGGTACTGGTGCGTGACCACATTTACTTCTACTCTCCCGATCAAGAAGAGCGCAGTGCGCTGTATCAACAGGCCGGCCCCCGTCAAATGTTCAGCTACTCCATGGATATGATTGCGGCCGCCACCGAAGCCGCTAAAAATGCGGAAGTCAATCTGCGTCACGGTACCTACCTGGGCCTGTTGGGTCCCACCTACGAAACCCCGCAAGAAATTTTAATGTTCCGTGATATGCAGGCCACGGTGGTGGGCATGTCCACCGTACCTGAGGCCCTGTGGGCCCATGCCCTGGGCATGGAAGTGCTGGCGGTTTCCTGCGTCACCAATGTCACCCACGAAGTGGCAGCATTGGCCAGCACCTCTCACGAAGAAGTAGTGGAAGTGGCCCAGGAAGCCTCTCTGCGCCTGGAGCGCCTGCTGAAGTCCCTTTTGCCACGCATCTAAGGCATTCTTTTATGAAAACAACTCTCTTTAACACCCTGGCTCACCGCTTAAAAAACACAGCGCGTACCCTGGTGATTACCGGTGCTGGTATTTCGGCAGAGAGTGGTATTTCTACCTTTCGGGGAGAAGGCGGTTACTGGCAACGTTTTAAAGCCGAAGAGCTGGCTTCGCCTCAGGGGTTTGCTCGCGACCCGGAGTTGGTGTGGCAATGGTACCAGGAGCGGCGCGAAGCCCTGCGGGTGGCCCAGCCCAATCCCGCTCACCACGCATTGGCCACCCTGGCCACCCAATTGCCTCACCTGACCCTGGTCACCCAAAACGTCGACGGGCTTCACCGAGAGGTGGGCACCGATGCCTTTGCGGACTACGTCGAAATTCATGGCAATATCTGGCGGGTCAAATGCATGGCCACCGGCAAGGCCTGGATGCACCCCGAGCCCTTTGCCACCGCTTTGCCCCGCTGCCAGTGTGGCGCGCTGTTGCGTCCCGACGTGCTGTGGTTTGGCGAAGTGTATAACCAGGACGCCATGCACCGGGCTCTGAAAGCCGCTCGTAAAGCCGACAATGTAATAATCGTGGGCACCTCAGGCATGGTGTGGATTGTGGCTGGCTTACTCGAAGAGGCCCTGCCAGAGGCCTATAGTGTAGAGTTCAATCTCGAGGCCACCCAGCTCAGCGATATGATGGACCTCAGTATTTTGGGGCCAGCGGGGCAAAAGCTGCCCTTGCTCACACAAGCTTTAAGGGCTTACTGACTTACTGAGCAGGGGCAATTCCTGTACACTGATTGTCATCAATAACAAAAGCTACAAACAAGGAGCCTTCTCATGGCAATTAGTAATCCCTGGCATGATTTGTCCTATGGTGATAACGCCCCTGAAAGCGTGACCGCAGTGATTGAAATCCCCAAAGGTTCACGCACCAAGTACGAACTCGACAAAGAGAGCGGCATGCTCATTTTAGATCGCGTGCTCTACTCTTCGGTTTATTACCCCGCAAACTACGGTTTTATTCCACGCACCTATTGCGATGATAAAGATCCCCTGGATATCCTGGTACTGTGTTCCCAGGATATTGTGCCCATGTGTCTGGTAGAAGCCCGTCCCATTGGTGTGATGCACATGATTGACGGTGGCGAAGACGACGATAAAATTATTGCGGTGGCCAAAAACGATATGGCCTTTAGCCACATCAATGATATTCAAGACTTAGGGCCTCACCTGATGAAAGAAGTCTGCGACTTCTTTAAAGAATACAAGCGCTTAGAACACAAAAGCGTCGAAGTGAGCGAGCCCCAGGGCCGCGAGGCTGCCATTCAAATCATCAAAGACAGTATTGAACTGTACAAGAAAAATTTCTAAGAAAAATCCTTTAGACCCTTGATTTTTTAAGACTGTCTGTGGCTACATGGTATAGTTAGGCCGCAGGCAGTCTTTTGCTGTGTCTCAACATCACCCCATTACATTGTGAAGGCAAAGTTTTCCATGGATACCATTCAACCCCTCCAGAACTGGGCTCCCGCCCAACGTAATCCCCAGCATCCCCTTTTGATCGCAGGGCCCTGTAGTGCCGAAAGCGAAACCCAGGTGCTCAAAACCGCACAGGCCTTAAGCAAACTTCCCCAGGTGGATTATTTCCGCGCGGGTATCTGGAAACCGCGCACCCGCCCCAACACCTTTGAAGGGGTCGGAGAAGCCGGTTTGCCCTGGCTCAAACTGGCCCGTCAAGAAACCGGACTGCCTATTGCCACTGAAGTGGCCAATGCCGCCCATGCTGAACTGGCCCTCAAATACGAAGTAGATCTGGTGTGGATTGGTGCCCGTACCACCGTGAGCCCCTTTGCCATTCAAGAAATTGCTGAAGCCCTGCAAGGCAGCAACATTCCGATTTTGGTTAAAAACCCCATGAATGCTGACCTGAGCCTCTGGTTGGGAGCCATTGAGCGCTTCACCAACGTGGGACTTACCAAATTGGGCGCCATTCACCGCGGATTCTCTTCTTATCAGCCCAGCGAGTACCGCAACCTGCCCCTCTGGCAACTGCCCATGGAACTCAAGCGCCGCTTTCCCGGTTTACCGCTAATCTGTGATCCCAGCCATATTGCAGGCAAGCGAGACATGATTTACAACGTGGCTCAAAAGGCTCTGGATTTGGACATGGACGGTTTAATGATTGAAACCCACCCCAACCCCGGTGAAGCCCTGAGCGATGCGGAACAACAGGTTACCCCTGAAATGCTGGCCGATATCGTGGCCCGCCTGGCGGTACGTAATGTCACTGTCGAAAACCCCGCTTTTCAAAGTGAATTAAGTGAGTTACGGGTGCTGATCGATCGCATCGATCAAGATCTTATCGAAGCCCTGGCTCACCGCATGCAGGTGGTGCGAAAAATCGGCGATGCCAAAATTCGCAGCGGTGTCAAAGCGCTTCAGGTGTCTCGCCTGGACGCTATTTTGAAAAAGCAAACCGAAAAAGCCGTGGAGATGGAGCTTAACCCCGAGCACGTCCATGATATTTATCGCGCCATTCACGAAGAATCTGTGCGCATTCAAACCGAAATGATGCGTCAATTCGAGCACGGCCACGGCAATACGCCCTAGCATGAAACTCGGCATTATTGGTTTTGGGCGATTGGGCGGACTTTTAACCCGCTATCTCGCCCAGGACTTTCATACGGTGGTGTATGAGCCCCGTGAAGGATGTGCAGAAGCCATTGCAGCCACTGGTGCCACGGCGGTGGATTTTGCTACCGCCGCCAGCCAGGATGTGGTGCTGCCTTTGGTACCCATTTCTCAGCTCAGCACCGTGCTTCAGGCCATGGTTCCGTACCTCAAGCCCGGTGCCATTGTCGCTGACTGTTGCTCGGTCAAAGTAAAGCCCGTGGATACCATGCTCAAACACCTTCCTGAGCACGTGTCCATTTTAGCCACTCACCCCATGTTTGGCCCCGATAGTGCTGCCGATACCCTGTTTGGCAGCAAACTGGTGGTGTGTCCGGTACGCATTCCCGCTGAAACCTATGCGCCCATTAAAACCTATCTCGAAAAACATGGGATTAAACTCATTGAATCCAGCCCTGAAGAGCATGATCGGCAAATCAGCCGCTCGCTGTTTTTGGCCCACCTGATCGGTCGAGGGCTGTTAGAAATTGAGGCCACCCCCCTGGAGATAGACACCAAAGGTTATCGACGTCTCATGAAAATTTTATTAACCGTCGAAAATGACTCCTGGCAATTGTTTGAAGACATGTACCAACATAACCCCTACGCCGAAGAAACTCGCCAAACCTTTGTGGAGGCCTTAGATAGCCTCAGCCAGAGGATTGGCGCACAGACGCTTTAATGCGGGTTGCATTTCAAGGCGTAGCCGGAGCCAATAGTGAAGTGGGCATTCGCCAGCACTATGGCCCCGACGTGGAAGCCGTGGGGTTTGCGTTTTCAGAGCAGGTGTTTGACGCCGTCGAACAGGGTCTGGTAGAACGCGGTTTTATTCCCGTAGAAAATACCATTGCAGGCAATGTGGCTATTAATATGGACCTTTTGCTGCGTCACGATGTCAGTATTATTGCCGAAGACTACGTTAAAATCCAGCACCATTTGCTGGTAAATCCCGGCACCCGCATGGCAGATATTCAACGGGTTTATTCTCACCCCGTGGCCCTTGAGCAATGCCGCCCTTTTTTACAGACCATGGGCTGGATACCAGTTCCTGATTTTGATACGGCCGGTGCCGCCCGTGCCCTATCAGAACGAGGGAGCACAAATGAAGCCGCGATTGCCCCTTTTTTGTGTGCAGAATACTACGGCTTAAGCATTTTAAGCGATCGCATTCAAGAGCAAAAGCGCAATATTACCCGTTTTGTGAGCTTTGTCCGCGCAGACCGCATTCCAGAGGAGCTGCAGCGACAAAAAACCAGTGTGGCCTTTAATACACGTCACCACCCCGGCGCGCTGGTGCAATGCCTCGAGCAATTTTCAAAACACGGTATTAACCTGACCCGCTTAGAGTCCCGTCCGGTAGCCGACAACCCCTTTGCCTACACCTTTTTTGTCGATTTCCTGGGGGCTCCCGAAGAAGAGCAGGTACGCGCTTGCTTAACGGCCATGAGCCAATACACCTTACGCATTAGGATCCTTGGCGCTTACCCTCAGGATCTGACCGCGTTCTAAAAGCCTTTTGGGTCTTATCGTTAATTAAAATTAAGCAATGGTTTAATATTTGGTTAAAATAGTCGCAGGGGGGGTTAGATTTTGCAAAATTTGATCTAGAATAGTATTATCAGCGAAATTGAGTTTTTCGCCACGTAGTAGTAGGGAGTTTTAGAACCATGAGAATGAATCATTTATTTGCCGCCGCCCTGTGTACCATTGCAATTTTTACCGCTTCAGGCTGTCCCAAGCGAGTGCCTTCTACTCCAAGCACCCCTGATCAACCCACTACAGACCAGCCAGCTACTCCTCCCGTGGATCAACCGGCAACCCCACCCGTTGCCCAGCCCCCTGTAAATCAACCCCCTGTACAACAGCCTCCCGTTGCCCAACCTCCAGTGGATCAACCGCCTGTGGCTCAACCCCCTGTCCAACAACCACCTGTAGCTCAGCCCCCCGTACAACAACCCCCCGCAAATGGTGGTGGAAACAACGGTGGCAATAATGGCGGAAACAACGGTGGTAACAACGGCGGTAATAATGGAGGCGACAATGGCGGTGATAACGGTGGTGACGACAAACCCGTTAAGCCAGAGCCTACCCCCGAAAAAATCTTTGTGGACACCCTTCTGGCCCAGGTGGGCGGATGGAACCATATTGCCGTCATCAACGATATGCGCAACGCACTTAAAATGCCTGCCGATGGCTGGAGCAAAGGTGATCAAGAAACCCCCGAAGCTTATATCCAAAAAATGTTCGACCTGTCCTTCCGCTCCTTTCCGGACTGGCGCGAGCTGACCGTAGAACAATACAAAGACAACGCCCTGCGTTTTGCGAACGAGACCCGAGCCACCTTTGATCACCACTTCTTTGTGGATCTGAAAGTCAGCAAAGAGCGTGGTGAAATGTATGTGCTTCGTCTTAACCCCAAAAACCGTCAGGTGATTGGTATTAAAAAGGGTGACGCAGACTATGTGGGCGTTGCTCCTTTTACCCAGGTCGAAGCCCAGCAGGTGTACCGCCAGTCTGACGCCGGCAAAATCTTTTTGTACACCTACGAAACCCAGGAATTTTTAAGCAACGAAAAGCGCTTCCTGCGTGTTCCTGAAATGTTCCTTTTCAACGACTGGGACAAGCGCTTTGAGGCCCAACAAAAAGCTGTCGAGCAGCAACGGGTACAACAACAGTATGTAGGCTATAGCAGCTACTACCCACAAACCCGCTACTAAAAAGCCGCTGGCTTTACGCAAAAAATTGTTTTTTAACTCTACTACGCTCCCGACTCTCACGAGTCGGGTTTTCTTTTGAAAAATGTTAATATCTCTCAAAATATGGGTATATAATTTAAGAAGCAAAAATTTAGCGCACATGACAGGGCTATCATGAATATTTCATCTACCTCACCGGTTTCTTTAAGTCGACCCACTTCACCAGCGTCTGCTCCTCCGGCTTCTGTGAAACCCGCAAAACCCGCGGCAGCCAGTAGCGCTCCACAAAAGAGCGATCAAACAGCAGCTAAAAATTATCAGCAGGCCGATTTTAATCCGGTCCAGGGCGCGCTTCCTTCATCGCGCACCACCACCTTTTATGTGAATGGTATTCGTACCCCAGAGAACAAGGCTGAAGAAGCCCGCGACGTGATCTCAGATAATCTCGGTACACCGGTCGAGCTGCTTTACAATCCCACAGAAGGCCTCCTACAAGACGGAGTCGAAGCCTGGAAAAACCTGAGTGGTTTAAACACCAACATCTCCCAACAGGTCCAGACCCGCTTTCAGGCGGTGCTCGACAAAGGAGAAAATTTGCAAATCTTCGCCCACAGTCAGGGCAGTGCCATCACCTCTGATGCACTGCGCAATATTGCCGCCAACTACAAAGCAGCGGGCAAATCGGAAGCGGAAGTGGAAGCCATCATGGGCCGCATAAATGTAGTGGGCTTTGGTGGGTTTGCCGACTATGAAAGCTTCCCTGAAGGGGTCGAGGTTTCTCTGCAACGCAATAAGGGAGATCATATTCCACAGCTGGCCACCGCTTCTCTGGCCGTGGGCAATGCCTTTGAAGCCGCGGTTGCCAGCCCTAAAGATGGAAAAAAGTGGATGAATTTTGGCAAAGCTGTGGTGGGAGGCATAGGCACCGTCGGCAAAACCGTGGTCAAAAATGGGGCACAGGCCGTAGGCAGCGCTTTCGAAAACCGCAGTGAGTTCAAAAAGGCGTTTCAATCAGAGCAGATCAATATGAAACAGTTAGAAGCTTATTTTGCAAAAATATGTGCCACCGTTGAAAGTGATCACACGGTCGTGGTCTGTGATCAACGGGGCAAAGCCATCGACGGTTATATTAAAAACTACTTTGAAGAAAAAGCAGCCTAGATCTCTGCAATACATACGTTACGTGGCTCACACCAGAAGTGCATGGCATACCAGCCCCCTTCACGTCCCATACCCGAGTCCTTGACACCCCCAAAAGGCGTACGCAAGTCGCGAGCCATCCAGGTGTTCACCCAAATAATTCCCGCTTCTAACTGGCGGCTCAAACGCTGAATGCGTCCCTGATCGCGGGTCCACAGCGAGGCCGCTAAACCATAGCGGGTGGCATTGGCCAGGGCCAGCGCTTCAGCCTCTGAGTCAAAGGCTTGTAAAGCCACCACAGGACCAAAAATCTCCTCTTGATTCGTACAGGTCTCAGGGCCCAGGCCTTCTAAGACCGTGGGGGCAATAAAATATCCCGCGTCATGGGGTTCCGATAAATGGACCGCATGTCCACCGCAGAGCACCTGCCCCCCTTCTGTTTGGGCCGTGTGTAAGGCCTGAAGAATTTTTTCGTAGTGGGCAGCAGAAACCACAGCACCCTGGTCGGTATTCGGGTCAGCGGGATCACCGACTTTCAAGGCACGGGCCCGCGCCACAAAATCCGCTTTAAAGCGTGCGTATACCGAACGCTCCACCAGAATACGCGACATGCATAAACACACCTGCCCCTGGTTTACAAACGCTGCACGAAGCAGCGTATCCAACACCTGCTGACGGTAAGCCTCAGGGGCTTGCTCGTGATAGGCGTCGGCAAAAACCAGGGCTGCGTTTTTGCCGCCCATTTCAAGAGAGACTTTTTTAAAGGCTGCTGCACTTTGCTGGGCAATGAGCGCCCCCGTCCGGGTACTGCCCGTAAAAGAAATCGCCCCGACCTGAGGGTGATTGCACAGGGCAGTACCTACCTCGTGCCCCAGGCCATGCACAATATTGAGCACACCCGGTGGAAATCCGGCTTCAATAGCCAATAAGCCCAGTAAGTAAGCGGTATAAGGTGTCACTTCAGAAGGTTTAGCCACCACACAATTGCCGGTGGCCAGGGCCGGCGCAATTTTCCAGGTCAAAAGGTAAAGGGGCAAATTCCAGGGTGAAATACAGACCCCCACGCCCACCGGAGGCGTCAGCGTGTAATTCAAAAAGCCCGGGCGAGCATGTACAGCTTCGGATCGGTGCAAGAGGGCAGCCGCAAAAAAACGTAGGTTTTGCGCAGCCCGGGGAATATCCAGTTCAAAAGCCAGGTGCAGGGGTTTGCCAGTGTCCAGAGACTCCGCTTCAGCAAGGGTCTGACGATCCCGCTCAATCAAATCCGCAAGACGGTTTAACAAGGCCGCTCGTGCTTCAGGTGCAAATCCTTGCCAGACTGTTTGTGCCGCCACGGCCGCAGCAATGGCCTGCTCTGCATCCTTAGCCTGGGAACGGGGCACCTGCCCATAAATCTGGCCTGTGGCAGGGGCATAAACAGGCAACGTTTGCCCGTCGTCGGCAGGCTGTAAATGATGATTGATCAGGTTATGAAGGATTTTCATCATTTTTACCTCAGGACACAAAATCCAGCTTGATATCCACATTTTGCGCCTGGGTGGTTAAGGCCCCAATGGAAATGCCGTTGACACCGGTGTTCACATATAACGGCAAGGTATCGGCGCGCATCCCCCCTGATGCCTCTACAAAAATGCCCATGCCTCCTTTGGGGTGGTTGCGAATCAAAGCCACCGCTTCAGTAACCGTTTCAGGGGACATATTATCCAGTAAGAAAGCGTCCATGCCTCCTGTATTCAAAGCGATCTGCAACTGCTCCAGGGTATCCACCTCAAGTTCCACAAACAACCCCTGTGTGTTGTGCTCCTTGACCTGTTTCAGCACAGGCTCAATGCCTCCGGCAGCTGCAATATGGTTGTCTTTAATCATAATGACCGAAGAGAGATCCAGCCGGTGATTATACGCCCCGGCGACTGCCACGGCATACTTTTCGAACAGCCGAAGTCCGGGCAGGGTTTTGCGGGTATCCATCAGTTTAAAGCCCTCAGGGTAATCGGCAAGATGCAAATAATGACGGGTAAGACTGGAGATGCCACACAAACGCTGTAAGAGATTGAGCATGACCCGTTCTCGGGCCAAAATCTCCTGAGCGGGTCCCGTTAAACGGGCCAACACAGTGCCTGCAGCCACGCTCTGCCCGTCAGAAACCTTCAGTTCGCACGTGACCTGCTCCGTCCACAGGGCAGGCATGATCTGCGCTCCTGCAAAGACCAGTTCCTGGTTGGCCATGACATGGGCCACCACCTGCGTATGGGCGGGCACCGTCGCCAAAGTCGTGGCATCGCCCTGGGGCATATCTTCTGCCAAAAAGGCCTCTATTTTTGCCTTCACCCACGGGGTATCTAAATGCAAGGTTTGCGTCACCCACAAATCCGGCGTTTTTTTCAAATCATACGACATAGGCATTACCACCTCCGGGCTCATTATACCCTGCTCTCAGGTTAAAGCCTTTATTCCTCAAACTTAATTTAATGTTAATTCAACGCTAGTCTCATCTTCAAAAACTTTACCTAAAAAAAGGGCATAATAAAGTTACTTCAAGCGAGAGAGACGAGAGAACAAACACCATGAAAAAATCATTTGTAACCGCCTTCACCAGCACCCTGAGCCTGCTTATGTTAAGCGCCTGCGGTGGGCAAACTCAGATCAATCCTTCCATGGCCTATGCCCCTCAGTACGGCCAAACCCCTTACCAGCAAAGTGGTTACGCTTACCAAAACCCCAATCTCGCTGCACAAAACACCCTGAACCCAGCCCTCCAACAGCAACAGCAGGCCCCTCAATATGCGGGGCAACAGCAGCAGCCCACAGCAAATATTTCTCAACCCCCTGCTGCCCAGGCCCCAAATACACCAGCGCGCGCAGCCACGCCTCAGACCCCAGTCCGGGCAGCGAACGCAACCCCTCAACGTACTGCTACGCCCCCTACCCCTAGCCGCACCCAGAGTGCCGGTGCGCCTCAGACTGCAGCCCCAAAAATCTCCGCAACCCAGGCGCTGCTGATTAATGCCCGTAAACGTGTTCAAACCCTGAGTAGCGCCACCGCCGTGGTCAACTGCTTCGAAACCAACGCCGAAAAAGGTCCCACCAACTTAAAAGCCAACATGCTGTTTTTAAACGGACAAACCAAACTGGAAGTTATTGCCCACCAGAACAGTTTATTTGTAGGTGCCAAACTCACTTACAACGAAGGTTCTGATCAAGTTTCTGCCCGGGCAGCCGGCGCTTTAGGATTGGTTAAAGTCAGTGCCCCCATGAGCGATAAGCGCATCTTAACCCGTCGTGGTTACCGCCTGGATCAAATTGATGTGTTTGCCATTGCAAATCGCTTATTAAACGGAAGTGTTGAACCCAAAGTCCTGGGCAAAACCCAGGTCAACGGCCGCAATATTGCCATCTTAGAATTCAAAAATGCAAACGACTTTGATCAAAGCATTACCCGCGAACTGTTAGGCATTGATATGGAGAACTACTTTGTACACATCCATGAAATGTACGCGGGCCCAGAACTGGTATTTTCACTGAAGCTCGAAAACCTTCAGCTAAATGCCCCGCTTAGCGCCAAGGACTTGGAAGTTTAACACGCCAGCGCTCAATACAAGTTTTTCTTTATCTCTACGCACGGCCGGAACACCAGGTTCCGGCTTTTTTCTTGGGATTTTGCGCTGCTAAAAGACAACCAAAGCTTAAATAAAGCGTTCGAGCCCGTACACCAGGCCTTCACACGTCACGACTTTATCTAAAGCCAGCAGCACACCCGGCATAAAAGAAGCGCGATCCAGGGAGTCATGACGAATCGTCAGCGTTTGACCCAGTCCGCCTAAAATCACCTCCTGGTGCGCCAATAAGCCGGGCAGGCGTACCGAATGAATGGGAAGGCCCGTGGAGAGATCACCTCGGGCGGAAAAATCAGGTGTGGCCACCTGGAAATCAGGGTTGGCCTCCACCATCATTTCGGCAGTAATACGGGCAGTGCCTGAAGGCGCGTCTTTTTTTTGTTCATGGTGAAGCTCAATAATTTCAGCCCATTGAAAATGGCGCGAAGCCAGCTCGGCAAAACGCATCATCAGCAAAGCGCCAATCGAGAAATTAGGCACCAAAAGAACGCCTGTACGGTGTTCCAGTGCCAAATTGTGCATGTGTGCAAGCTGCTCCTGCGAAAAGCCCGTGGCCCCAATGACCATAGGAACACCCTGCGCTAATACCCATTTGGCATGTTCAAAAGCACTGTCCGCCACCGTTAAATCAAGCCAAATGGGCACCGAAGGATGAGTAGAGAGCGCCTTTAAGGCTTCATCGGGCGAAAAGAGCTTTAGAGTATGGCCCAGAGGCTCTGCTAAGCCAGCAAAATGACCAGCATCTTTGCCAAGGCCTGTTTCACGGGTGAAGGCTTCTGAAAGGATATAAAAGTGACTTTGAGCTAAAGCCTTAACGGCTTCTTTTCCCATCTTCCCTGCGGCGCCAGCAAGCCAAATTGAGCGACTCATCTCAACCGAGGTCGTTTCTGGTTGTCGTTGTTGACAGAAAGGGCTGAATTAGCGGGAGCGCTTACCTCTGCTCTTTTGGAGGGCCGAGACCGAGATTCCCGCTTTTTTTTGCGGGCAGCTTCTCTTAACTCAGCCAACCTGACCAATACAGGTGGCAGTTCCTGAACTTGCCGATCCTGAAGAGCAGGCAGACCACAAGGAACCGTTGTTTGCTGACACGCTCTGACTTTCTTAAGATAGGTCTGGGCAGCGGTATCTTTTTGCAAGGCCTGGTTTAGCACAGGAGACAACACATTGCGCACTGCCTGGGCCTGTTGAGCAGATTTCATTTCAGGACGAATGTAATGCTGGTACAGGGCTTGTTTCACCTCTTGAACAGAGGACTGTTTTTTCAAAAGGTTAAGGTTGTCCTGGTTTAAACGTTCAGGGCGAGCGTCTCCCAGAGATTCCCAGAGGTAGGCCAAAGCAGTAGAGTCCAGATCGAAACGCTCGGATAAGCGGGTGGTGGTCTTTTCAATTTTTTCAACAAGCCCCCGTATCACAAAGGCATTGGAAGGTGACTTGAATTCGAGCATCACATTGTTGTCAGACGTGGGCACCTGTTCTAAACGGTACGAAATCACTTGTCCGGCATCGGTTTCCACACGATCCAGAACCGTCATGGGAACAATTTGTCCATTTACAGAAGCCGTAAAAGCCTGTATATCTTCGGCCTCAATGTCTTCATCTTCTGAAACAGCGGCGTAAGCAGGAGGAGAGAGCACACGCATCATTTGGCTTACCAAGGAGATCTGAGTTGCTCCCTGCACCACAAAAGCACTGGTTCCCGTTGGAATGAGAAGCTCTCCTTCTAGCGTTACCAGCTCTAGCTTGGGCCCATTGGGCCCTGGGCGGATATCGGTATTGACCGAGCCCACCTTGGGCACTGCATTCACGGTTTCAGGAAGAGGCGGGCTTGCATTTATCTGAGGATTTGCTGGCACAACACAGGAGACCACCAGACAGAGTAAGCTGAGCGTATAAGCACGGTGGCTTATCATGATTTTGCCTCCAGATGTATCAGGGTATCAAATGCTTTGGTGTTGTGTCGTTTTACCGGGAGAAGATCAGGATCATAAGGAGCCTCTTGAGCGGTTCGGTTCTGAGGGTCTTTGGCCAGACGGGCCCGCTCTAAACTTCTCATACTCCACACATAATCTGTCTCTTGAGAAAACGTAGCAAATTTTAGACTGTACACACAAGCCTTTATATAGTGAACCAGCCAGTAATTGGGTAAACAACACTCCACAATATCAATATACTGACTTGCCACCTGAAAGTTGCCTATCTTGGCATGGGCATGCACGAGCGAGAGCATACTTTCCATCAGGTTAGAATAATTTAACAGGTGTTTGTGCTCTGAGTGCACAACACGTTCAAAAGCTTCTATGGCACGCGTGTAAGAGGATTTATTGCCCGCTGACTCTTCTAAATACGCCTGGTTAAAGGAAACCTTTGCATACTCATCTAAAATCAAAATATTGTCTTCGTCTTGCTGCAGGGCATCTTGCAGCACTGTTGCCGCCTGTTCAAGTTTTTCTTTCGCAAAGGTGTAATGCGTCTCAGAAGGAGACTGCAAATAGGTGTCAATGGCCGCATACCCCTGGGCAAAATACATATCGCCCAGATTATAGAGCAAATCACTTTGCTTAAAATGGAGATTAGCATGGTCCACTTCGTGGGCAAAAGCGTCAATGGCTGCTTTCTGGAGCGAAATGGCCAATTCAAAATTGCCTTCAGCCAGTTTTAAAGCTCCCTGAAGTACCAATAAGTGAACCGTGCCAGAAAATTGCTTTAAACCGTCCTGTATACGTTGTTGAGCGGCAGACAAATTGCCCTGCTTAATCAGCAAAACAATCAACGCGTTATAAGCCCTAAAATTTTCGGGATTTTTCTCAATCAAAAGCTGAAAATGGTCCACTACGTCATCGTGGCCGGTTTTACGATCAAGGTTAACGGGCGTGTAGTCCGCAGCAATCAACAGACGATCCAGCTCAGCGGGGTTCCCTTCGGGAAATAAAAGGGTCCCCATTTTCAAAATAAGTTCTTTGTCGGGGTGACGCTCGCTGGATTCGAGACGAGAGATATAGGATTCAGAAACCCCCAACTCTCCTGCGAGCTTTTTCATCGTGATTTTGCGACGTTTGCGTAGTACACGTAATTGTGCTCCAAAAGAGGAAGTATCACGTCCTTGTTTTTTGCTCACAGCTGAAGACCTTTTTAATTATTAAAGGGGTGTCTATAATCCCTACAGTATACATACCTTAATTATTGACATAACGTCAAGAAAAAGATGCGCCGATGAGGCACATCTTTCCTTAAAATTTATTTATTTCCCAGCTATCATCGTGACCTTAAGAGTCGCTCAGTCCCGATGTCCTGAAAGCTTTAGTTGTTTTTATACATATCCATGAGATTACGCACCTGGTAACCGCCAGGCACATTAAACATGGCAGCGCTGATGGGCACATTAACACTCACTTTTTTGACGTCCAGCGTCGCCAGCTTGCCTGACTTACTGCCCACAGCTTCAACTTTCATGGGCAAACCAAGGTCGTCAGCCAGCCACAGTTTTGTGGTTACACTTTGAGACTCGGTTTTGCCCTGAGCCACGGGAACCGCAGCTGTTTTTGTCATCTGGTAAATCGTCACGGGATGCCCCAGCATTTTGGTTTTACCAATCACTTTGGCCCCTTGCTTTTTTAATTCAGCCTGAATTTTTGCAGGGTTGGTCAACATTGCAGGATTCGTGAAGGTTTCAGGTGCGTTGGCCGCCGACTGTCCGGTTAACTTTTCCACCTGGCCCTGGTCTACCTTTAAAGCGGTTTTTGACTTGCTGTCGATCATGTAAGCAATGCGTTGGTTCATATCCATAAGAAACACGGCTTTATTGCTCACTTTAATGGGGGTGTTCCCCTGTTGAGCCATATTCAGATTACTTGAGATTTCAGCACGAAATTTCTGGTTGGCGTAGTAAATCTTTGCGTCCGCTTTCACCGGGCGGGCGCCCTGGGTAACGTTCATGGTCATATCCATAATCATGGTTTTGGGCAAGGACCAGGCCGGTAAAGCCAGGGTTGCGACGGCTAAGCCCGCCAGCCAAAATTTTGTTTTGTTAAGCATGATGTGCTCCTTACGTTCATTCTAAACTTGTATTATACCCTGTGTTAAAGCAAAGACTCAAAAGCGTGTTCAAGATGCTCAATGTGATTCCCCAATATGCCTATCACATCAAAGCGACAGGGGCCCTGATGGGGGTATTGATTGAGGTATGCCTGGGCGCTCCGCAAAATCTTACGTTGCTTTCCCATAGAGACAGCCTCCAGGGGAGCACCAAAGCGTAAAGATTCACGAAACTTCACCTCCACAAAGACCAGTGTATGGGGATGGGAACGAACATCTTCGACAATCAAATCAATTTCTCCCCAGGGAGAACGATAGTTTGTTTCTCGCAACACATATCTCTGCTCTAAGAGATACTCAAGGGCCTTTTTTTCGTAATGAGGGCCTTTTTTAAAGGATGTCATAGTGCATTAGACGTATACGTGGTCCAAAAGGTTCCTTTAACAGCTTTCGCAGAATCTGCTAAAATTAAAGCAGTGCTTTTCAAGGAGTCGCCATGCAAAAATTGTTGTTCTCATTCTCTGCTGTTGCTATGTTGAGCTTCAGCTTTTCTGCCTCGGCCATTCATGTTCAGCACATGAAAGAACGTATACAAAAAAGCACGCATCCGCCCGGACAAGCCTTACTACCCATGGCCCAAAAATTAGCTTGCAAATCCGAAAAAAAGCCGGACTGCTATGCCGCCAACCAATTCCAGGTCAGTCGTTTTGCGCTGGTTCAAGTACACCGTCTTGAGCAAGAAGATCTGTTTCTCTTCTTTCAGGAAGAAGCCAATAAAAAGTGGAAGCTAAAAGGCGTTACTCTCCCGCAAGAATTAAACGCAGGGTTTTTAGTAACTCGCTCTGACATTGGCGAGAGCAATGCAAAGCTTTTACTCAGCAGATTAAAAAGATAACTGTCATTCGCCCCACATTCTCGAATAAAAACACAAGAGGAAGCAAGTATGAGTTCAGCAAAACAGTCCAACGCCCAACCGTTTAAACTGGGAGAGCTTTTGGTCAAAGAAGGCTATTTAACCATGGATGCCTTACAAAAGGTGCTTAATGTGCAACAGGATCAAAAGCTAAGTCCTGATGGCGACTATAAACCCTTTGGACAAATTTGTATTGACCTGGGTTTGATCAGTCGAGATGAACTGCAGCGCTTTCTTAAAAAATACGACAAGCGTATTTACCTGGGCGAACTGCTCGTGAACATGGGGCTGATCACCCAAAAACACGTGGAGCTGATCTTACGGCAACAAAAAGACAGTGGCAAACGCTTTGGTGAATTGCTGCTTGAACAGAAAATCATTACAGAGTCCCAACTGGTGGATGCCCTGAGCATTCAGTTGGATGTTCCCCGCATGATCCCCTCTCTGGAACTGATGGATCGCAGCCTCATGGATGGCATGTCCGAGATGTTTGTACGCTCCAACCAGTTTTTGCCCGTCCACAAAGAAGGCGATCAGTTAACAGTGGTCATGGCTGATCCCGCCAATAAAGAGCTGCTTACGGAACTCCACAGCCAGTTACAATTGCGTATTGCACCGGCTATTGCTCCAGCCAGCGAAATTCGGCAGACCATTGAGTACTTTTACACCAACGCCACCCCCGTGGAATCTAAAATGGATCCCAAAATCAGTCAGGTAAATCTCGGCGAAACCACCCCCACTGCCGACAGCAACGATAACTCCGCAGCAGTAGCCAACTTCCTTATTCAAAACGCGCTTACGGACCGGGCCTCAGACATTCACATTGAACCCCAGGAAAAGTACATCCGCATTCGTTACCGGATCGATGGTGTGCTGCATCATAAAACAGACCTGCCCAGCAAGCTGGGGCCAGGCTTGATTCAACGCCTGAAACAGGTCAGCCGCCTTGACGTCGATAAAAAAGGCCTCCAGGAGGGCAAGGTCATCGGCGACATTATGGGCCGCAAAGTGGAACTGCGTATTTCTACCTACCCCAGTCTTTGGGGTGAAAACATGGTGGTTCAGCTCAACGAAAAGCAAAGCATGCATCAAGAGCTGCTCTTGAATTTAGATCGTATTGGCTTTTCTCCCCTGAATCTGATTCGCATGCAAAAAATATTGCAGCAACCTGGTGGTCTGGTGATGATTACAGGGCCTTCAAACATGGGTAAAACCACAACTCTCTACGCCGCGATTAACTACCTTAACCAACAAAATCGGTCGATTATTACCGCTGAAGACCCCATTGAGCGACCTGTACCAGGTACCATTCAGGGGACCTGGTCCCCTGAAATGGGCATGAGTTATGCAGACATGATTCGTTCAATGCTCAAGCAAGACCCTGATATTCTGGTGGTGGGTGAAATCAAAGACGCAGAGACCATGGAGGCCGTGGTTGAAGCAGCACTTACGGGTTGTAAGGTTCTAACCACCTACCCCGCCTTTGACGCCACCGGCGCCTTATTGCGGCTCATGAATTTTGGTCTGGAATCTTATTTGATTGCCTCAAGCAACGTCACGGTCTTATCTCAGCGCCTGGTGCGTAAGCTATGTGAAAGCTGTAAAGCACCCCACACACCCAAAAAAGATGTTTTTGACATGTTAGGCCTTGTGGATGTGGATCCCACCACCTACGAGTACAGCCGTCCTGTAGGCTGTACCGAGTGCCAAAACCGTGGTTTTAAAGATCAAACCTCTATTCACGAAATTCTCCAAATTAACGAAGCCATTCGCGAAGCCGTTCTCGAGCGCAAGCCCGCTGCAGCCATTCGGGGCATTGCCCGCACCGAGGCCAAACTGGTGTCAATGGCTGAAGACGGTCTGTATAAATCCATTGAGGGCAACACCTCAGTCGAAGAAGTACAACGGGTGGCCTTTGTGAATGAATATGATTCTCAAACCCCCTGGGAAGCAGAAGAAATTTACTCTATCTGCTCAGGCTTAGAAGCAGAGTATTTATAGTCTCTTCACAGCAATCAGGCGATTGATGCTTCTGGCAAAATCGCCTGATAACGAACCGCAAAATCAGCAGGGGTGTAAAAAGAAAAGCGATTCAGACTTTTTTCGACTTCATATATTTTTAAAGCCTCTTGTGCGTGACGTCTTTTTTCAGCAGTATTATTTTGAAGATGATAGATTTCAGCCAGGGCAAGATAAGCTTCTACCAAATACACATCTTTTTGCAGAGCGTTTTCAAAGGCTCGCACAGCTTCCATCAGCTGACCTCGCTGCTGCAATATTAGACCTTCTAACAGGTAAGTTTCCGCTAAATGAGGCCCCTGCGTCTGGGCCTTTTTCCACCAGTACTCTGCCAATGATAAATTGTGCTGCTCTAAAGCAAAGTAAGCAGCACGATTAGCGGCAAGGGGTTGATCTGTATATTTTTTAAGTACACTTTGGTTGATATAAGCTGCTGCCACGGCATTGCCTTGTTGTTTAAATTGCCGCACCTGCTCCAACGATGCCTCTAAAGCAGAAAGACCGTTATGCTCTAACACCTTTTGCTTGCCATAGCGCGACAAATAAAGGAAAAAGGCAATACGGGGAATTTTTTGCCAAAGGGCTGCGCGGTAAGCAAAACCCATTTCTTCGCGGAACTTTTCATGAAATAAAATGGCTTGCTCTGTATCCATCCCCTTTTGCAATTGAAAGCGGATCACGCAGGCCCAATCATCCTGAAGATCCTCAGCATCAGGGATCAGGCCAAATGCCTGATGGTTCCTAAACACAGGCGTGCTCTTTTGAAGATAGAAAACACCGCTACCTAAGGAGTTAATAAAACGCTGATTTTTACGAATAAACTGCACCGTTTCCGTGGCCGTGGCAAGCGTCTCTCCCGGAAAGCCAAAGAAAAGAAAAGCAAAGGTAAAAATACCGGCTTCGTGTAAATTTTTCAACACCGCTTCAGTAATTGAGTTATCGGTGCCTTTTACCATGCTACGGGCAAGCTCAGCATTGGCAGACTCCAGGCCCATTAAAATAAATAGGCACCCTGACTGGCGCCAAATGTCGGCGGTTTCAGCATCAAAGCCTTTTTGCAATCTTGCCATGGTATACCAATGTACATGGGTATCTGTTTCTTGCAACGCAGCAGCGAGCCGACGACCAAAGTTGGGTGACATGGTTTCATCGCAAAACTGAAAGTGTTTGACCCCATGCTTTTGCTGTAAATAAGACATATCTTCTGCAATTTTTTGAGGTTTTCGCGAGCGGAACCCCGAAAACTGCATGTAATGATCACAGAAAGTACAGTCTTTCCAATAACAATCTCGAGAACCCAGAATAGGCAGCACCAAATCAGCTGACCAGTAATTTTTAAGATCAAGACCCTCAAAGTCTGGCGTCCCGATGTCGTCATTCATCGACAGCGCGAGACCTGCAGGATTGACTTTTAAAAGACCTTCAGAGGTATTGTAAATAAGTCCGGGCACCTCTTCGAGGGTGAGCTCACCGCCTAGCGCTTTCACGAGCTTGAGCAAGGCGTCTTCTCCCTCACCCTTCACGGCACTATGCACCAAAGTTGAAAAGGCCGGATGATGATCTTTTTTTAAGCCGTCAGCAATTTTCGAAAAGAATGCGCCGCCTACGGTGAGATGGATCTCAGGAAAGCACTGGCGAATAAGATAAGCAAAGGTAAAGGTGGGAATCATCTGATATTCCCGCGCAATAGAAAACCCCACCAGATGCGGGGTATTTTCGTTTAACCTCGGCAGCACCTTGAGATTGAAAAAATCAATAAAAGGATTACTTAAGGTATTTTGTGCCGCTTGAATCACAGCCTGTGAAGAGGTTATCGACTGTCCTTCAATCCTGAAATAATCCTTAGAAAAGTAAGTTCCTGGGTATAAAAGGCTAAAACACGCGTAAACCTTTTCCAGGGTTCTCTCAGCCCACATTAAAGCAGAATAATCGTAAAACGCCTCTGTTTTAAAAACGTCTTTTGCTTGCTCCACATCATGAAGCATCTCTATGCTCTGTGAAAGCTCCTCTTGCACAGCCAGAGAAAGCAAATGCCGACGACTTTGAAAAACCGTCTGAAGATAGGCCATGCTAAAAGCTTCTTCATAAAAAAGCAAGTTAAGATCCCACTGATCCACAGTGCAGCCGTTTTGCCTTAAATAACCACTCAAGGTGGGCAAAGACAGGTAAGGCATACTGGGCTCCCAATAAGGGCAAAAAGCCAACAGGGTTTTTATTTTTGACACACGTTGGACTCGCTTTTCATGATTTATCGATATTTAGTTGCACGCAGGATCGCTTCTCTGATATTGTAGCATGTGTGAAACCTGACCTTATCCCGGATATTCAGCACGCTTTGGCCCAAAAGGACCTGGTGTTATGCGGCGAACTTCTGCATCGCGCTTTTCGCACCCAAGCGTTTTCCTATGAGCTCGTTCATCTATCTGCCTTGTGGCATCACCAATCGGGCAGAACCCCACAAGCTATTAATGTGATTAAAGCACTCTTACACCAAAAAAAAGGTCTTCCCCACACCATGTGGAACGATCTCGGGGTCCTTTATACACAACAGGCAAATAATCACCTCGCTGAAAAATGCTTTCAAAATGCCCTGGCACAGATCCCCCATAAGAACGATTACCTACAAAATTATGCCCAGGCTTTACTTGCCCAAAAAAAATATGCTCAGGCTCTGGAGGTTTTTCAATATTTAAGCCGACTCCAAGAGAACCCAGACGCTGACTTCTTCTTTATGGTTCAGTGCTTGCTAGGCCTGGAAAAGTATGCAGAAGCCCATGAAAAAATCCAGGCTTTTAAAGCAGTGACAAACCCTGAGTATGTTATGGCAAAAGCCCATTTTTTAAAGCTTACAGCATCTCCACAGGCCGCTCTGGATTATCTCCAAACCGTGCCGCCATCCCTTCATGCTCATGACGCTCTCCAATACCTGCGGGCTGAACTTTTACTGCAGCAAGGGGACAACAGTGCTGCACTCCATATTTTTGAAGTGCTCTATGAGCGCACGCGCGATCCCCATTTGCTTCCCACCCTGGGAAACATACATAAAAACCTTAAGGCCTTTTCACAGGCCATTGCATCCTGGGAGCAGTTCTTACGCATTCAACCCCAGCATGCTGAAACCCTTTATAACCTGGCAAACACCTTCGCCGAGCAGCAGAAATATACCAGAGCCATTGAGTATTACCAAAAAGCACTGAGTTCTCATCCTGAGTTTACCGAAGCATGGATCAATCTCACCCTGGCATATTACGAGCAAAAAGAATATGCCTTAGCCGAAAGCACAGCAAAAAAGGCGGTTGAGCTTGCCCCTGACAACGCCCGTGCCCATATAGGTTATGGGGATGCTTTACTCATGCAAAAGAAATATGCCGCTGGATTCGAGGAAATCGAATGGCGATTTGCAGAAAGAAATTACACGCAGTTCAAGTACCCGGCTCCCCCCTGGACTGGACAAGACCTTAATCATAAGCATATTTTAGTCATGTCCGAACAAGGACTTGGCGATATTATTATGTTAAGCCGTTTTCTTTTTGAATTACAGGCACGCTACCCTGACGCAAAAATTTCCTTTCGCTGCCGTCCAGAGCTTGTGGCCTTATTCCAGGACTGGCCCTTCTCTATCTATACTGACGGTACGACTGTGCAACATCTTGATTATGCTGTGGCCCTGATGAGCCTTCTCAAAGTTTTGCAGATAAACCCTGAATCTCTACCCTCTCCCAACCATCTTCGCAAGCGCTTTTCTCTACCCCACCCTTTCCCCATCACACCCCCGACGCTTCCCCAAGAATCGGCTTCCCTAAACATCGGATTGGTTTGGCGTTCTGGTACAGGGCTCACTCAGCAAAAACGGTCTGCACCCGCAGAAACTTTTGCCTGGCTTATAGAACAGTTTCCACACCATACCTTTTACGGGATGCAAAAAGATCACCCCGCCCCTATATGCTTTCAAAGACTCTCAAACTACCAGTCCTTGAGTCCCTACCTCAAAGACTTTACAGACACCGCTGCTTACTGTCAGCATTTAGACCTCATTGTGTCTGTAGATACTTCTGTGGCTCACCTTGCCGGAACCTTAAACCGCCCGACCTGGATTGTTTTGCCTTTTTCACCCGACTGGAGGTGGGGAGGCGAAGAAAGTCAAAGCCCCTGGTATCCTTCTGCTCGCTTATTTCGCCAATCCGAACCCGGTGACTGGATGTCTGTTATGCAGGATGTGGCACAAGCCTTACAATCTGAGTATTAATTTTTAATTAAGATGCTTCCGTTTTGTCCTGCAGTACGCGATAAAATAAAACGAGGGAACCTCCCTAAACCTATCCCTCGATGCTTGGAGAACGCTCATGAAAAAACAATCTTTTTTAATGGCATTAAGCCTGGCCATAAGCCTGGGCTCGTGCTCCTCCCCGCATCAAAATCTTGCTCCCCCCGCACAACCTGTACAAAATACGTCCAAAACCTCTCTTGTCGACCCTAAACCCCTCCATAATATCCGCTTCAACGTCAATGTTCCCGGTGATTTTAAAACCCAACAGGTTGCACAGACAAACTTTGCGAAACTTGAAGTGAGCAACGGTGATTCTGTAATTACAGCCATCGGGGCAGATACAGAGGGCTTTATTGAAGCCGAGGGCAACACCATCCAGTTGTCGGCCGATGTACCCGAAGGCAACAATTGGATTGCCACGATTGGCTTTTATCAAAACAAAGAAGCCACACCCTTTTTTGAGATAAAAACGCTTTTTCATCTACCGGTTGTCGGGAATAGCATAAATATAAACTTACAAACCCATCTGACTGGCGCCCTTGCAGAAGAATTAAGAACCCTTGCTCCCGAGCGATTTGAGCAAGCTCTCGAAGTCAACGCGATTCAGCGCTTTGTCAACGAACTTACGGGCGCACAGGTTAACAATAATACGTTAAGCTTTACGCGCCTAAGTGGCTTGACACCACCTACACCGATCTCCCTGGCACCGCGCTTGATCGCGATGGCTGTCGTTGACCAGGACATCCAGTTCACAGCCGAAGAAAACTATAGCAGCTTCTCCCCCACAAGCTACTTACCCGTTCCCCACCGTCTCGGCGCTTACACCAATCTGGCAGGCGGAAAAACCATAGGCATTGATCAGCAAATTGCCATCAATCCCTTCAATGGTAATTTGTTTTTCAATACCACTGATGATCCCCCACAGTCGGGTGTCCAGGGTCCTGTTAACGAAAACCTGTATGGATTAAGCTGGAACGCTGCCAGCAAAAGCTTTTCGCCTTTGTTCAGCGCCCAAACCTTTCAAGACATTGATAGCGGTGCCCTAAGCCTTGGGAATGGCAATTCCACAGGCTCTCAACGGCAGGCCGCGGCCTTTTTTATAGAGCGCACCGGCTCAGGACAAGGCTTTCTCAAAGCTGTATCTCAGCAAGATGGATCAGTCATTTGGCAACATGATTTAGGGAGTATTTCTGAATCCACTTTTACTCCCGTCCTCAAAGGGCTTTCAAATTGTGCCTGTGCCTGCGATGACGAACACATGGCTATTATTGCACGCCGCAGTAATACCGGGACATACCGTATTCTAGCCCTACGCCAGGAAAGATCCAGCTATCCCACACCAGGTACCTGTGCCACAACGCCCCTCCCTGCAGGCACCCAAAACGGCCATGTGGTGTGGAGTTATCCTGCAGAGGGTCAAAGTGATTTGAGTGTCCCTATTCAGCCGGGCGGCGCCTTATCGCATGACAAGCAAACCTTTTATGCCCTTACACGAGAAGGAAGCAGCTCCAAACTGCTTCACATCAACACCGAAACAGGTGCGGTCATGCACCAAAGCAACCTTGGAGACAACCCTGTGGGAGCACCCGCTATCGGCAAAAATGGTACGATTTATGTGAGCACCACAGGTCTTCTTAAAGGCTTTAGTCCTGCTGACGGTACACAGGTTTTCAGCCGTGCTGGAAGTGCTAGCTTCCTTAGCCGTTTTGGTACAGGGCCCGTGGTGGACTATGAAGGCCAGGATATTGTCTACGCCATTGATACCCAACCCACTGCAAATGTATCTAACCCCACCCTCAATGCCTACTATGGAGGCAGCAATTCAAAAAAATGGTCTACAGCATTAAACCTCAATGCCCCCGGACAAATTGCAATTACAGGTCTTGTTTTAGGAGAAGAGAGCACTGGCGAGCGTATTATTTATGTAGGCTTGAGCGATAACCGTGTTTATGCAATTCGAGACAAAGGTGACAAAGGAGAGCTGGACTGGCGCCAGTTTCCTGACGGAAGTCTGTGGAACAGCCACCGCGCCTTCTCTAACTCACTCTACAATTGGGGTGGCATGACCCACAGAAACAATACCCTCTTTGTCTCCACTCGTGATGGTGGAGATGGTCAGATATTGGGCGTGCGAGCTCTTAAAGTTTCTACGCTTGGACTCCCCAGTAACGCGCCATGGCCCAAAACCGGAGGAAATTTAGCGAACTCCGGCCTATCGCACCTGGAAACGCCCTAGACCTCTAGACCAGTTTTTGAAGCTGATTATGGATAAACGGGTTATCTGGCGCTTTTTTTCCTGCAAGTGAAAAATAATGTTTTGCCTGCTCGTTTTCTTGCTTAATCAAATGGATATTAGCCAGGTTAACCCAAAGCCCCACAGGATCCTTTACATAAGGAATCAAAGCCTCATAAATGGCTTGCGCTTTGTCTAGCTCTCCCAGGTAAGTATACGCTCTGGCCAATTGAAAGCGCACCTCAACAGGGTTCCAATTTGAGGTATTTAGCAAAGCAGATAAGGTATCTCTGGCTTTGGTGAACTCATGTTGTTCAATATAGCTCTGGGAGAGCAAAAACAGGGACTCCGGGTGAT
Organism: Candidatus Sericytochromatia bacterium; assembly: GCA_964229355.1. GTDB lineage: Bacteria > Cyanobacteriota > Sericytochromatia > UBA7694 > UBA7694 > CAXRDE01. The sequence goes on from CAXRDE010000009.1 coordinate 114,359, forward strand.
AGCGATGTTCTTCTAAAATAAAGAAAAGCTCTTTTTGAACACGGGGCCACTGTTTGAGAGCATAAGCATTCAAAGCAAGCTCGTAACGCACTTCTTGATCTGCAGGACGTATTTCCAGCGCCTCTTCTAAGGCTCTTATGGCCTCTGCGTAGGCGTGCTGCAAGCTTAAAGACTGGGCAAGCAAACGCAATAAATCAAAGCGATCTTTAGGGTTTAAGCCATGTTGTGTTTCCAAGGCCCGTAAGACGTCTTCAGCGCTCTCTAGCTGCTTTGTCTGAATAAAAAACGAAGCCAGCTCTAAAGAGATCTCGGGCAAATGGGGTGCAAGAGCCAGGGCTTTTTGATACATTAAAATCGCCAATTTTAAATCTTCCAATTGCACCCAAATACGAGCGCTCCACAAATAAGGCCCAAAGAACGTCCCCGAGTAATCAAAGCTCAATTTATAAGCTTGAATTGCCTGTTGATAAAGGTTCTGCTTGACATAAATATCTGCCATTAGCCAGGCAGAGCGTACATTTCTGGGATTGATTTTAATAGAGCGCTTAAGAAAACCGATCGCCGTTTCCCAATGTCCCAAACGATAATAAGCCTGAGCCACGATAAGTAAACTCAGCGACGAAGCGTTTAATGCCAGTAAACTGTCTGCTGTCTGCTTCAAACGCTCCCTATCTTTCTCGGTTTTTAAGGTACGGCATAATGCTAACCACGGTAAGGTCGAAGGGGAGGCGACCTCCGATGAAGATTTATAACGCAAATCGAACAAATACTGTAGGGTTTCTCGTGAAAGCAGAGGTCTTTTTGAAGCTTCGTACCTTGTGTTTTCAACAATCCAGTGGATAATCACAGAATCCAAAGATGGAGTATAATCTCTCCAACCCTCAAAATCTTGTGTATCAAAACAATAAAAATAAGCCGGATTAACGCCACTAAAAGCGTGTATAAATGTGCCCCCAAGGGCATAGGTATCCGACGAAGGGGCAAGGTTTTTTCGTTGTTGTTCGGGGGCAGAGTAAGGAAAAGTATAGACCGGTGTTCTTAAACTGTCTTTATCATCCAGATGCATGATAGAGTCCGTGTCCACAAGTACAGGCCCCTCTGCAGTCAAGAGAATGTTACCGGGCTTAATATCCCCGTGTACCCAACCCGATTCTTGCAAATAAAGCAAAAGTGACAACAAAGACATAAAAAAGATCGCTTGTTGTGCAGGAGGGATCAAGTGGTGTTTTTCTAAGAAGCGTGACAAAGGGAGACCTTCAACCCACGGAAAAACCAGATATCCAAAGCCCTCATGGACAATGATATCTGTAAGGGGTAAGAGTTGCGGATGAGAAATTTGCTTCAAAAAGGCAAACGCATTTTCAAACCCATTTTTACGATGATAAACGGCATACTCTTTGACAAAGAAAGGTTGCTCACCTATCTGAGCTTGATAAATCGCGCCCTTAAATTCGCCCTGAATATTTTTTCGCGGACGAAGCACCTGGGCAATCTGATAGTTGGAAATTTGTTTTCCCACAGCCAGAGCAAGCACCTCACCACATACGCCACAAACAGCATTATCTAAATTATTGCGATGCCCATGAGCGCTACAATACGTGAAATAGGCACCACTCTTCAGTTTTGTTGTTATCGTACGCTTGCCCCCCGTAGAAACCAACTCAGGTAATTGCTGGGCAGAGTCAAATCGCTTTCTTTGCAATAAAAACGATTTGAGTACTTTAATGTACTGGGGGTTTTTGCGCTGTTCAATGGCTTTGCGGTAGTATTGTTCAGCGCGTATTTCATTGCCTCGCTGTAGATAAATATTTCCCATTTCGAAGTAGGCTTCAGGATAAAAAGTCTGGATTTCAACCGCATTTGTTAAGCTTTGCAGGGCAGATCGCAAAGCCCCGGTTCCCTGAAAGCCCATCGCCTTTTCAAAATGTAGGCAAGCGAGATTCTCTTCCTGTAAAGCCTTGTCCAGTTTCTCAAAATAAATATCGGGGAAATCGGTTTTATGGCAAAGCGCAATGTACCGAGGTATCAGTGGACCAATGTGCACATATTCTTCTGCGTGTTTAAAGCAAACCAGTGCCGCTTCGAAGTCTTGCTCGCTATAGTGGGCTTTGCCCTGTGCAAAGCTTTGATTGGCAATTTTAAACTTATTCAGATCAAGCCCTTCACGATAAATCGGCGCTCGTTCAAAAATAGTCATGGCAGCGATATCAAAGTCTTGAACGTACTGTTGCCAATGGTCCCAAAATGCCCTTGAAAACATTGTACGATAACACTTTAAAGAAATGGGCTCAGGATAAAAATCAGCAGGATCCAGACCTGAAATGAGTGTGGCAAAAAAACTATACTCTGCAGCGTAAGCGAGTTTCTCATTAAAATTGGCATCCGTGTGCAGCAAGTGCAGAAACGGTGCGTGTACGCCCTCAAGCTTCTGGGGAAACACAAACTGGCTCTGTGTAAAAACACATTGATGAAGATTTAAAAGATATAACTTTTCCTCAGAAGCGTGCAACAACTGAGGGTGAATGATCGGTAGGAGTAGCCCTGCACGCCGTAGCTTTTGAGATAGTGTAATCCATTGCCCCACAATACGCTGAACTTGCTTTTCTTCTAACACGCCCTGCCTGAGCAAATCAGCCCCTAAACTGTGTTCTAAAAAGTCATAAAATTCACCCCGATAAACCACATACAAAATATCAAAAGAACCCAGGTGAAAATAGAGATAGTCCTGAATTACCCCTGGAAAAAGCGTTTCCAGAACGGCAAAGGTCTCTGCCTGCTCAGCTTGAGGTAAAAAAGCCAGGCTTTCGGAAATCAGGTACGGCACGTTTTCTTCTGTCTCTACATGGTAAAAACGCTGGCCCGCAGCCACCCGCATGTCCAGCACACGGTACTGATCCCCAATCAGGGATCCTGGAGAAAAGGGGACGAGGTAGCCACAGGTTAGGCATAAGCGCTGCCCTTCAGGCAAAGAATGTCCTGAAGGGCACAGTTGCGCTGCCTCTACAAACGCTTCAGACATTAAATACTCTGATAATACGCAGAGAAAGAAGACTGAAGAAGTTCAACTTGACGACGTTGGCGATCCCAGTTCAAGAATAACTTGCTCGCTATCACATCATTAAAAGGATCCGTGACAGAGGCTGAAATAAAGATATTAGAGAACAATCCCTGTCTGAATACATCGGCATACTCAGGACTGTCAATAATACGTTTCAGTTCATGGGTGAAATCATTGTCTGAACTTCCACCCGTGCGGCCTTTACCCACAGCCAGGAAGTCTTCATAGTTCTTATGGCTGACCTGTCCGACTTTCGGTGCGTCCCCTGGATTAAAGGCCAGTCTAACGGTGTGATCCTCAGGGGTACCCAACTCAATACGGTTCCCCCCCACAATGGCCGCTATGCTAAAGGTAATACCATTCACGCTTATAATGTCACCTACGGCATAATCGGCAATATTACCTGAAACAAGAACACCATCACCCGGCGCTCCTGTACCCGTGTTTACAGGAGAGATTTGAAGATTACTTTTGGGTGTGTCTTCTGAGAAACCCACTTCTTCAGTCACGACACGGGCCGTTGACTTATCTACAGTCGGAGGATATCCCACATAGTCATATTCCTCATATTCAAAAGTCACTTTTATGCCGGCACCCATAGACATCGCAATATTGCGGTTCAAGAACATTTTAAGTTCTTGCTCTCCTGTGCCCGTGCCCATGTTTAAACGGTCACCTAAAATAGGTGTATTAACCAAAGGTTCATCTAAGGTTACCACATTGCCTAAAATAGACTGAACGGTACGTTGCTCGCCATTAATACTCACCAACTGTCCTTCTTTGAAGTCAGAGGCGTCTACCACCGTAATATTTTGATTATCAAGAGGAGCCAGGATTCCCTGATAATATCCTACAAAATAGCCGATGTCATCAGTAACCAGAGGGTTAATTTGGGTGTCTCCATCATACAGGGCAATAGGCCAGTTTCCAGCGGCACCCCCGTTAATATCAAAAGGTTGTCCGGATGGTGTATTGGGGTTACCTAAGTCATCCAGACCAATGCCTGTCGTGCTCTCATCAAAGGTCGAGTAAATCTGCTGTAAGTTGGTGGGGATAATCTGTTCACCACTTTTTAGTTCTACTTTCACCTTGGTGAGTTTGCGCGGTTTGAGGTTACCATCTTTATCTTGAGACACAAGATTGAGTTGCACCTGGGCATCCGGTTGAACATACCCCTTTGGATCATCAAAGACTTCAGGAGAAATCGCCAGCGCTTCGACAGTTCCAGGCGTTCTGGGGTCATCACCAGGAATACGCCCGACTTTATCGGCCACACTGGATAACCCCACACTCACAAGCTTACCTTCACGCTCAGTCCCATTGTGATTGTAATCAATACGAATGTTTTGACCATTCACATCAAGGGTGCCTGCATCATTTCTCACGGAGACTGTATAGGTACCGGTCAACTCTCGAATTTGTAAGTCGGCATGCACCAATCCTCGGGTATTTGTCGTGGCTCCGGGCAATGTGTTTGTTAAATCAGCACCGTTATCGCGCACCAAAAACATGGTTTGAGGACTGGAGGTGGTGTCTCTGTACATCACGCGATAGCGGGTTGCGCTATCACCCAACACCACAATATTCTTGGGATACTCCAGTTCAAATTTTGAAGCATCATCCACATGCAGGAGAACACCATCAGGCCAGTTACTGGGGTTACCTAAGGGGTCGCCGACTGCAAATTCGCCCCCCTTGCCCGTCAGTATATTCATGTTGGAAGCTTCTGAGCCTGTAGCAAAAACACCGTCAGCCATTCCGTCCGCGGCATCTACAATGCCGTCAAAAGACATAAATTTGCTGCCCGTCCGCGTCACTGTCCCGCGTCCGTAAGCATCAAAATCATAGGATGTTGGCGAACCGTCTGTATATGAAGGATAAGGGGCCGTACGCTCTAACAAAGGTAAAGGAATAGCATGAGGTTCAGCACCACTGCTGCCTTCTTCATTGATGACGAGATAGCCCGCCGTGTTCACGTCACGTCCCATATTTAAGGTGATACTGGAGGTAGGGTGATTCATCAGCGCAAAATTGTCTGAGTTACCCACGGCATTAATCGCATCATCCACGTTGTTAGAAGCCACCACATTCCGCGAGTAGCTCAGGGGTGCGTCAAGGGCGGGAAAATCAAGCCAAACCGCTGATGTGGTCGTTCTTTGGGTGTTATACAATTTCGCGTCTTGTTCTACGAGCCCCAGATTCACATTGACAAAAGAGGGCATGTCAGTATTAAAGACACTTGTATGGGGTGTATCAAAACCGCCCGCCAGGTTAGAGTTGCGTCCATCAAAATTGATCGCGGGCTTTTTATCGTTATTAAAGGCTCCACCGGTAGGTGCAGTCCCCGTTTCCTGACCTGACTGGTCTAAGATCTCACGGTAATAGTAGAAGTTAGAAGGTAAAGAGCCCACATAAACCTCACTCTTGGTCGCACCATCAGGGTTGCCGGCGATCACGTTTAAGTTAGGTGTATAGTCAAACAGGTTGAAATCATCGTTATCCAGGGAGAATCGATCATGTTCGTTGACCATCTGCTCATAAGAGCCCCCTGTATTGTAAGCCGCCGGGTTATTGCCATACGTTCCATTGGCGTTACTCACCTGTCCATTGCGTGTCGCTCCGTTCGACAGTGTGTAAATTTCCGCAGCGTTGGCAGCATCGGTGGGGTTGTTATAAACCCCCGGTGAAGATTGGGAAACATCATAGTGGCCATCACCAAAGCGATCATAGATGTTTCCGCCTGCATCTACCCGATAACGGGGGGTAGATGTATAGCCCGGAATAGTACGCATAAACATGTCTAAACTGCTCACATTGATACTCCAGTCCCGTTGCTCTACAGACCCAAAGTTAATCAGCAGGTTATTTTCATTTTTCAATACGTTCACGTCAGTGGTGGGGATTGAAATGGTGTAATTGACAGCATCGCTGACGGATTTGACCGCTGCGCCCACACGATCTACAGTACCCGTAAGATCATTGGCAGCCTGACCACTCAAATAATTATTCCCTCCGCCAGGGTTTGTGGGTGTAAACACCGGAGCTGGCGTACCACTTGCCTGGTAATAGTTTGGTGTATCAACGCCTCCAGGATTGCTGGTTCGAGAGGGATCTGCGTCGGTGGTGGCCGAAGTGATAGGCGCTTCACCGCCAAGCACCTCATCGTCCACCGTGTCATTTCGATTGGTCGTGCTTAAAGGGTCGGAATCTGAGGCCTGATAAGCCTCACTATTGCCCTCAGGATCATACACAATACAATCATCACCAGGGTGAACGGCAGCTTCAAAAGAGTGCGCGTTCTGGACTGCGCCACTCAACAGGTCAAAATGGGGATCAGAGGAGGCCGTACTGGTATCATACACCGTGTTCGAAACCGTAGATGCAGCACCCAAAGTTCCCCACGCAGTGGTAGAACCCTGCAGAGAATCGTTGCCCAGGTTTAAACGACGACCATTTAAGTCCAGCCACATTTCACCACTTAAGCCAGAGTTTGCGCCAAAGTCAAGTTGGGCAAACTCCCAGGGACTGCGAATAATGTCATTGGCGTCGCCTGCGGTATAGGAGTTATTATATTGATCATTAAACTGGGTAAATTGGTAAACGCCCGGAATATACTTATTGACCACCTCGTCAGGGCTATTCAATTGGGTATAAGTCGGATCACCCACCTGTACATCGGGATTGGGTGAAAAGTTACCGGGATTGTACATCCCCTGAGTCCAGGTGGTGGTATTGGGGTTCAAGGTGTAGTCGACCAATTGTATGTCTTCGACTTCCATCTCAAAGCCATTCAAGTCTCCCTCAAAGAAGACACGAACAATAAACTCGTTGGGATTGGCGCCCTGGACAATATCAGCGCTAACGGTCTCATCTCCAGTAAACCAGCCGGCAGTATTACCAGGAATAGAACTTGGGCCCGCATGATCACTAGCACGGCCCAAAACCACGGGACCGGCTCCCATCGGTGCATTGGCAATATACGTTTGATTCACCCCTGCAATCGGATAACCAAAGTCATTTTGAACCACGTTGGCCGTAGAAATCGGGGTTGAAGGATCATTGGTCCACTCGTAACTGCTCCAGTTTGCATAGGGAGGCTGAGGAAGCTCACCATCGTCCCCAGGTGAAGCGAATTGCTTAAAGTTCTGGTGAACCGTAAACTTATATTTCATCGATACGTTCGTAGAAGGGCTAATGGTTACATCAGAGCAGGCGTTTAATACAAAGGTCATAATCGGCTCTGTGGCACCGGCCTGGTCAGGGGTTTTAACGCGATTCACCGAAAAAGGCGCCGGCGAGTTCAAAACCAATCCCACCTGGCCGGGTGGAATGGTGGTTTGATAATTGGGATTGGAAGAACCCGGGCTGTACTTACGCACGGTAGCTGCCGCATTATCCCACAGCGAAACGGTTACGCCGCCTTGTCCAGCGGTTAAGGGTGGCATAGGCGCCCCCACAGTGACAGGATCTACGGTAAAGCCAGTGGAGTTTGCGGGAGAGTTTACGATGTACACATAGGGAACCCCCGGAGATACCTCAATCCCTGAGAACGTGACATAATCACCGGGCTCAAAATTGTTCGCCGCAAGATCCACGGTAATGGGTGAAGAGGCGCCATCATCTCCTGTACCGGTATCGCCCCGAGTCTGTACAGTGTTGTAACGCACGGCGGTATTAATATTACTGACCGTAGTCGAGAAAGGGTAGGTGGTTCCCCCGTTATTTGAGACCTGGATAGGCGCCAATTGCCCAAACAGCGTCGACGTCGCGGCAGAGACTAAAATAGGATTTGTCTGGGTTCCTGTACCGCCAAAGGCAGTGTTTTCAGCCCCTGCAACCGTCGCTGAGGTATAGAGTTTTGGTGGCGGATATTCGTTTTCTGTGGTGTTGGTGGCCCAGGGACTGCCGCCCGTATTGTGAATCCCGTCGTAGGCGTAAAATATCTCACCACTTTGCGCGCCAGGCACATAAGTATAACCAGAGTAGCGAAAACCATCGTTATTAATGCGGTCTTTTTGAATTTCCGTGGGAGCATCCATAATCATCGGCTCGGTACCATTTAGCACCTTCAAAGCATCATAGTGTGGATGCGTGGGGGGAATGTCGTAAACCACCTTATACTCAGTGGGTACCGTGGTGCCATCGGGACGACGATCCACAGAAACAACTTCCAGGGCCATGGGTAGATCGTCAAACTCCCAACCAAAATTGAGACTGTCATGTCCTGCCACATTTGATGCAGCGTCACTAAACTCCGTATCACCGTCGGTGTTAATACTGTCTGTGGCGTGGTTATAATCTGCTCCACCAGGACGGAGCCCCCCAATATTGACAGCGGGGTAGTCCGCCTGTCCTGAACCATCTCCTGTCCAGTTCAAAGGGTAGCGATCACCCACCTGAACAGGAGGATATTGGGGTTTATTGGGTTGCAAAGCAGTGATGTTGATTTGGACCCCATCATCGGGATCCGTGGACAGACCATCACTGGTCACGTACGTGGCGTTAATCCGATCGAGGTCCCATCCCCAAAGATAAGACAGTGTAGACCAAAATGCACCGTTCTCTCGATAGGTATTTTCAGAGGTTGTTCCCGGCTGTTCCCAGTAGGTACGCAGGGTATTTAAATCGCTTTCCTCGATGGCCTTTGATCCAAAGTAAGGGTTATAAGAGAAATTTCGAATTTTGTCGTAATCGTCATAGGGCAAAATACCGTTGGCGCCTGCAGGGTAGGCATTGGGCGCGCCGGTGTTGGGGTAATTGGGATCATCAACCCGAGGCAGCATGGCCACGGCATCGGAATAAACCTGCGTATCATACTGATTTTTGGGTTTGTTAAAGGCCACCTGGTTATCCATGTAACGGCGGTAAATATTGTTTAGCTTTTCGGTTAATTCATTGAGCTTGGTTTGGAGATCAGCCATGATCGCCTGATGAAACTCAAGGCCATCCCGCAGCTCTTTTTCAAGTCGCCCCTGAGCAGCGCTTTGTTCAATGGTTTTTTGAAAGCGGTTTACATCGTAGTTCGCCAGGCGAAAACGGTTTTGGTCCGTCACAAAACTATTGTAAAGCTTGCCGGAGTAAATGCTGGTCATAAATCAACCTCTAAACTGTGATACTTATCCATGTGCACTTATCGGGGTCTCCCCTGAAGAACTGTGTCAATAAACAAATACTTTTTATTCTTTTAACAAATAATTAACAAACAAGCTGAAAAGCGAGATTTGGTCATTCAAAGGAGATATGATAAGATACGAGATGATAAAACAGTCGTTGATAAACTGATAAAAAGGATTGAGATAAGATGGCTGAGGATTTCGATACAGACTACGAAGACAACTACGATGAAGATTACGTAGAAGAAGAGCGTAACCTAGAATTTGAGGTATCTGAACTCAAGCAGAAACTCAGTCTTTTGCAAAAGACAAAAGAAGCCCAACGCGCCCGTTATAAAAAAGAAATGCACATGATCGTCAATGCCTTGATGAGCAAGCATAAAGAACTGCAAAAAGAAAATCACTTTTTGCAAAAGCAAGTGCAGCAACTCATGGGGGGTGACGGTTCTGACGAAGATTTTTTAGCCGATTTAAAGTCCACCATTGCAGAACAGAAAAAAGAAGTCACCGTTCTCAAAAAGATGGTGCAGCAATACGAAAGCCAAAGCAAGCTGCAAAAGCAAGAGCAAGCTGAACTTGAAGCGCTGCAAGAAATGATCCAGGAAAAAGATCATTTCATTCAGGATCTGGAAGACAAAAATCAGGAATTTTTGTACCAACTCGAAGCCAAAGATGGCATTATTTCTCGCATTTCGACGCAGGTTGCCAATATGGAAGCCGAAGTCTATGCCCTCAATAAGCGCGCCCGTCATACCGGTGACGAAAAAGATCAGGGTTATTTAGACGAAATGGCCCGTCTTAAATCACAAATCACCGAGCTTCAAGACAAGCAAGCCTATTACGAAAACTTGCTGAAAGAAGCACAGAGCCAGCAAGCCGCAGAGGCTCAATCCGCTTCAACGCCCTCAGCCACCGCTGAAGTAACCCAGGCTGAAGCGACAGGCGATGACGAAGAATACGAAGAAGCCATGGACATGCTGTTAGAGGAACTTCAAGAGAACTTATCGACCTATGACCAGATCTCTTCCCAATTCTCTAAAGCTCGCGTCTAAAGATTTTTAGGCCAGTTTTAGATGGTCTTATACGTTCTGCTAACCTGGCTCAGTGCCCTGGCACTGGTGGTGTTGGCAGAACTTTTTGCTTTTAGCTATTTCAGCGCGCCGCCTCTGACCGCCTCCATGCCGCAACAGCTTGCAAACCATGCGGTGGCAGCCAATCCACACGCTTTTCATAGCCTGTGGTGGCTCTTTTTGTTTTTAGTAGGCTGCTTTATTGGATACAGTTTAGAGAGTCGTGCAAAGCTGACTTCCTGGATTTATCATCGGCTGCAAAAAAGCTATCCCCTTTGGTATCAGCGTTGGCACGCACCGCGCCGAGAACTTAGCCTGGGCTTGTGGATTGCGGCTCTTTTACTCCTTTTCAATGCCAGCTTGCTCTTGTGGTTCCCTTTGAGCCCGCCTTATTTCGCAGGCCTGCCCGTCAGCCTGGGCTGTGCCCTGGGGCTCTGTGTTTCTCCTGCTTTGCGCTACCGAAAAACCCTGGTAGAAGATCGCCCTGAGCAGCCGCCACAAGCCGTCTTACACAAAATAAAGCCTGCATACTCCAGTACCCGAGCCCTCCAAATTGGGCAACTTTATCTACGACTCTTGCTGCCTCTGTTTGTGCTTTTCTTAACCCTGGTTATGCCCCTCAGTTTAAAGGCTATTGCGCTCAGTCCTTCCCAGGGATTGCTACTCCTGTGCGGACTTTTACCGGGCTTTTTTACCGCCTGGAAAACGCAGCCCGAAAGCCACTTTCAAGTGGCTAACTTTCGAGAAAACGCCTATCAACTCACCGGCCTGTTGTTTTTAAGTAGCGGACTGCTGCTTTTCGGGATCATCTCAGGTAATCCCCTTGAACTCGTTTTTTTCAGTTTCTGGAGCGCTTACCTCTCTGGCGTTTACTAAAAAAAGCCCGTGGGTAGGCTACCCACGGGCTTTTTTATTTAAAGAAATAACTTAGGAAGCAGTCACCGCAGACTTTTGCTGAGCCTGACGCTCTGCCAACGCTTCTTGCGTACCCAAATCTAAAATATCGGGTAAAAACCCACCCTCTTCACACAGACGATCCGCCAGACGGTCAATGTAGTAGTCATGGTTGAGTTCGAACTCATTCATGTTCTTCTCAATACGCTCATAAGCCATGCGGCAGAAAGAGCGGGTAAGATAAACCTCGGTCAGCGCCTCTTCTTTGGTTTTTCCGGTCTCTAAGAGCGCGGTGGTGCGCGAAAGCATAGCAGCCATAACATACAGATCAATCACTGCATCGGCAATGCGTTTTTGGTGGTGCTGCTTCATAATCACTTTTTTCTTATAGGCACGAATCAGCTGCATGGCATAAGCATTAAGCTTATCGACACCCTTACAGAACAGTTGGGTCTCTTTTTCGAGCAGATCATGGGATTTAGACATTTTGGCCTGAGTAAAAGATTTTTGAGCATAACCCTTGATGCCGGTCTTTTTCAGGAAATTGCCCAGGGTTTTCAGACCTTCTAAAGCGATCATGGCCCGTAAGATCTCACTGGTCCCTTCAATAATCAGGCCCAGGCGGGCATCACGCATGAAGCGCTCAATACCCAATTCACGACCATAGCCCATGCCACCGTGTACCTGCATGGCTTCATGACAAATTTCCCACACGGCTTCGGTGCTAAAAACCTTCGCCACCGCGGTTTCAATCGAAAAGTCATCGACACCGGCATCTTTCATGCCTGAGGTCAAATAGCCCACACACTGCATGCCATAAGCAAGCATCGACATGCGGGCAATTTTTTCTTTGACCAGGCCAAACTGGGCTATGTGTTGACCGAATTGCTTGCGTTCGTTGGCATATTTAATGCTCATGTCAATCATCTTTTTGGCCACGCCAAAAGAAGCGGGAGACGTGCCCAAACGGCCATTGTTTAAGATTTCCATGGCCACCTTAAAGCCTTTGCCCACTTCACCGAGCACGTTTTCTACGGGCACCTGAACATTTTCAAAGTGCACCATACAGGTAGAGGAGCCTTTCCAGCCCATTTTCTGTTCTTCAGGGCCATTACTCACGCCCTCAAGATCGCGAGTGACAATAAAGGCCGTAACTTTATCTTTGGTTTCGCCGTCAACACTTACAGGGGTTTTGGCAAATACAGTGTAAAAATCTGCCAGTCCACCGTTGGTAATCCACATTTTAGAGCCGTTTAACACATAGTGAGTGCCCGCTTCATTTAACTCGGCACGGGTGACAATACCGGCGGCATCAGAACCCGCATTGGGTTCTGTCAAACAAAAAGCAGCGATTTTATCGCCACTGGCCAAATCACTCAAATAACGTTCTTTTTGGGCGTCGTTTCCGAACAGTAACAGTCCCTTCATACCAATGCTATGGTGCCCACCCACGGTAGCAGCAACCGCAGAACCCAAAAGTGCCAGGTGTTGCAACACATACACATAACCCGACACACTCAGTCCCACGCCACCATGCTCTTCAGGGATCGATAAGCCAAAGAGATCCATGGCCTTCATTTTTTCAAGCAACTCAGGCGGTAGTTTTTCATCTTTGTCGATTTTGTCAGAGTCCACTTCTTTGCTAAAGCGCTCTAAACTATCCGCAATCATTTCAATGACTTCTTGCTCTTCTTCTTGAAAACGGGGAAAGGGAAAAATTTTGTCTTCGTGCACATCTCCTAAGAAGAGATTGCGGATAAATCCAGTTTGTTCTACCATCTGTACTTGCCTTTTCATAAAATAAAATGGGCCACCGCGCTAACACGGTGCATCATTATCTCAGCATAGGGGAAATAACGGCCTACAGTCAAGAGAAATCCTTTACCACAGTGCCGCTTTATGCTTGCGTTTACGTGATTTCACCTGTTTGTAAGCACCCCAACATAAAAAACCCACACAACAGGCCAAAATTAGCCATAAAAGCGACTTCTTACGTTGATTTATCTGTTTTTTTACCTGCTGCACCTGACGACACATCAAAGGCGTTGACACATGGGCTGCAAGGTAATCTTTCATTTCTGTGGCTGGCTTTGACATTTCAAACTCCTATTCTTTCTAAACAATCCCCTCCACCCGACGCAGACTGCGCACAGGGTATTTGGGCGGCAAAAGCATCGACTGGCGGCTTTCTAAGTCAGGAATCACCCGGCAGCTCACATGATCCAGCGTGTAATTACCCTGGGTTTCAAGTTTGCGGGTCAATTGCCCCAGACGTTCATCCACAGCCTGCTTTACCCGATGGGACAAGACCTTGAGGTCCACATTCATATTTTCTTTCAGGGTGGCAATGTCCACGGCCACGCGCCCCAAATTTTGTGTTTCTAAGGTCAAGGTCAGCTTTAAAGGACGATTTTCATCAGGCCGTGAGTCAGGATCCTGCGGGTCGTAATCTTGTTGAATGTATAGCTCCGCTGGAAAGGCCTCCCCGTGGGCGTGCACCAACAAAGGCACGCAGTGCACAGGTAAATTTTGGCTGAGTAACTCCCGACCCAATAGATGGGACTGCACTTTTTCCACCTGTACTCCCACCTGTTCCATCAATTGGCGTAAGGTGGTTATGAGCTGTTCTTCAGGAAGATCTCCCGCTTTTAAACGCGCCAACTGCTGTTGATGATCTTCAAGCAATTGGGACAGCTTGCTGAGCATATCCATGCCATCTTGTTGCAAAAGCAGTCCCACTCGCTCTGCCAACTCAGGAAAACTGCTTTGAAACTGCTGTCGAAAAGTCTCAAGGTGCTGGGACAACACCTCTGTTAATTGCATCATCTGCTGATGCTGTATAGGTAAGTGTTGAAAATCTTTGAGCTGCATGTTTTCACCCAAATGCCTGGCCACACTCAAAATCTGCTGTAAGGTTTGGAAGAGGATCTGCATCGATGAATCTGCTGAAGTGGCCGCGGTTCCTCCCGTTTTTTGCAAGAGCGAGAAAAATTCAGGATCCTGACCCTGCAAATACAAGAAGAGTTGCTGCAAGCCTTGTTGGTCACCGCCCTGTCGCGCAGCTTGTGATGGTGAAGGCGCCACCGCTTGCGCCGGCTGACTTTGGGTTGGCTTCGCGGTTTCTTGATGGTGTTGAGCGTTCGAGGTGACCGGTTGAATCTCTAGTTTTTGTGCCGTGCTTTTTTCGGGGGGCGTGGTCGCATCAGCCACGATCGCCTGCACCTGACCTGCGGCCTGCTGTGCCACCGACGTGGTCGCTGCCTGTTGAGGTGTTACCACGCCCTGCTGAGCGACCGCCTGCTGAGAAACAGCCTGTTTCATTTGTTGAACCACTTGCTCAACTTGCGGAAGATTCTGCAATTGCTGAGGCAAAGCCTGGCCATTCATCAACTGCTTCACCGCTGCCACGGTTTTATCGTTGACGGGTAAATCCTGAGTGAGTAAGATCGTGGCAGCCTCCATGGCCGCAGGGCTTTTATCGGTTAAGCCCGCCATGGCTTGTTTTAAAATGCCCATGGTGTGCTGATTCACCGGGTGCCCATAATTCGCAAGCAGCTGAGCCATTTGGAGATTTTGGGGCGTTGGGGGCAAATGCATCTCCATGAGGGCATTGGTTAGACTTTGTTGAATATGCTGAATCTGAGGTTGGTCTGGCGCCTGAAAAGGGGCCTGCGTGGGCACATCAGCCTGAGGTTGAGAAGGCACCCGTTGCTGAGGCGCATTTAAAATCAGATCAGGGACACCCGTGGGGGCCTGGGTGGGGCCAATGGCTGCAGAATTCTGTAAGGGATTCATTCCTGGAACTTGCATTGGCTTCTCCTTATATTTTACGCCAGCGACCCACGCAGGGATTTAGTTAATATCACCTGACTCACGGGATTGATTGATAAAATCACTGGGTTTAAGGTTTTCTAAGAAGTCCTTAAACTCCTGGGTTTCTTGCTCTTCCTGGGCAGGGTTAATGGGAATTGAGCTAGACACCATCACCTCTTCGGATACATAAATGGGGCTTTCAGTACGCAGAGCGACGGCAATGGCGTCGCTGGGGCGTGAGTCTATTTCACGGGTTTTTGCGGTTTTTCCTGTACCCGAACGAATGTTTAACACCGCAAAGAAAGTGTTTTCTTCCATCCGATTGACATGAACAGATTCAACTTTTGCTCCCAGAACATCGAGGGCATTAACAAAAAGATCATGGGTGGCGGGACGTGCCAAAGGAACATTTTCAATGGCTAACATGATCGCGTTGGCTTCTGGAGGACCAATCCAGATCATGAGTGCCCGGCGCTCGGGCAAGTCACGTAAAACCACAATAGGGCTACGCGATTGCGGATCCAGCACAATACCGGAAACTTTCATTTCGATCATTCCTTTGACTCCTTCACTCACTGTCCTCATTTTAACATGAGGCCCAAACCTTTGTCCCTCAAAAGCTTTTGGAAAAGCTTGAGGTATAATGAATTGAGTTATACAACGGTTCCTAAACAAAATGACTACAGCAAGAGGTTTTTCAGCATGACGGAATATGTTATCCCCCGCGTTTTTTTTGAGACCGCTCAGGCGCACAGCCAGCAGCCTGCGCTGGGAGAAAAAATCAATGGCAGCTACCAGTACCAGTCATACGCGGCATTGACAGACAACGTCCACCACATGGCCTCAGCCCTGATTGAAGCCGGTGTAAACCCCGGCGATCGCATTGCCCTCATGTCAGAAAACGCGCCTGAATGGGTGATCTCTGATCTGGGGATTTTATCGGTAGGCGCCATTGGTGTGCCGGTGTACCCCACCTTAACCCATGAGCAACTGGAGTACATTCTCAACAATTGCGAAGCCAAAGGCATTATTGTTTCTAATAATACCCATTACCAAAAAGTAGTTAAAATCGCCCGCGAAGTCCCCAGCCTTCAATTCGTGATCTATGTCAAACCCGTCGAGATCAGTGACTGTGGTTTAGCTACCCATACTTTTAGCGATTGGCTTGCCACAGGTAAAAAGCACCTGCCTCAACATCAAACAACGCTCGCTGAGCGTCTGAGTGCTTTAGAAGCAGATGCCCTGTGTAGCATTATTTATACCTCCGGAACCACAGGCAACCCCAAAGGCGTCATGCTCAGTCATAAGAACTTTATGTCTAACGCCTTTGAGTGCTCCAAAATTTTGGTAGAACCTCAGCAAAAAATTCTTGAACTCTCTTTTTTGCCCCTTTCTCATGTGCTTGAGCGGGTGGTCTATTATGCACTGGTGGCCGTTAACGGCGGCACCGTGGCCTATGTAGAAAACATGGATACCATTTCTGACAATTTGATGGAAGTCCAACCTACAGTGCTGGCATCTGTGCCCCGCATTTACGAAAAGATTTACAGTAAAGTAATGGATCAGGTCAACCAGGGCAGCCCCACCAAACAAAAGATTTTCAAATGGGCCTTAAAAGTGGGTGAACAGTATTTTTATGCCGCCCAAAAAGGTCACGTGGGCTTTGCTTTACAGCTTCAGAAAAATCTGGCCGACAAACTGGTCTTTGAAAAAATCCGGGCCAAAACCGGTGGTCAACTGACCACGCTGGTTTCGGGTGGAGCCCCTTTGATGGCTGAAATTGGCGCGTTTTTTGCGTATATCGGCTTACCGATCCTTGAAGGATATGGTCTCACCGAAAGCAGTCCGGTCATCTGTGTAAGCCGCAAGGGCAAAGTTAAGTTTGGCACCGTTGGGCCGCCGATTCCTGGCGTAGACGTCAAAATTGCCTCAGACGGTGAAATTCTAGCCAAAGGTCCCAATATTATGTTGGGGTATTATCAAAATCCCGAAGCCACCGCGGAAACCGTGGTGGACGGCTGGCTGCATACGGGAGACATTGGAGAACTGGATGAGGACGGTTATCTGCGGATTACCGATCGCAAAAAAGAAATTCTGGTCATGTCGAACGGTAAGAATGTCGCCCCAGCCCCTATCGAAAGTCGTTTAAAAACCAGCCCGTATATTGAGCAAGCGGTGCTAATTGGCGATAATCAAAAGTACATTTCAGCCCTGATTGTACCGGCCTACGAAAACCTGAAGACCCAGGCCGAAAGCCTGGGTCTCAAGGTGCAGGATCCTGAAGCATGGTGTAAGGACCCCGCCTTGCATGCCCTGATTGAAAAGGATATTGCTCGCCTATCGGAAGGGCATTTGGCGCGCTATGAGCAAATCAAGCGTTTTACCTTATTGCCCTGCGAGTTTTCGTTAGAGCGCAATGAGATCACCCCCAAACTCTCTTTGCGTCGCCGCAATATTAGCGAAAACTATGCCTCAGCGATTACAGAAATGTATGCCTTCAGCCAAACCACCTAGCACTTTGCCCCTTGTCAACAAGGCACCGGATTATGTTTTTCACGATGAAGAAGGTAAATGCCGGTTTCAATTAAAAGAAACTGGCATTTACCACATCCTTTCTGAAGGCGTACTCACAGAGGCCCAGGCAGCATTTATTTGTGAGCATTTAAACCACATTCAAACTTACCTGCGTCAACAGCCTAACTATCTCTCGTTTTTTATTGAAATTCAAACCCATAAAGCTACACCTCAGGCGCGCAATTACTTATTACGCCAATTGCGCTGGCAACGGACGGGCCGTGTGCTTCGGGTCTTTATTTATTTTCCCGATCGTTTATCCCGCGGTATTCTGCTTCTGATTGGCAAAGTCAATCAGCGTACACACTTTGAGATTCTCAAAGATGTCAACTCAGGTTTTGAGCAGGCGAGAGCCTATAATACCCACTTCTTAAATCAGCACCAGCTTCTCTCCCTGGTACCTCCGTTGCCCCCTGACCTCTGGGACACTGAAATCACCGCCTACCACTACCAAATCGCCACCCCACCAGGACGGGTTCACTTCTTTCATCCCCACCCGGCGATACTCTATATTTATGTAAAGGGGGAGGTGTCTCGTGAGCTGCTGGATTATTTGATTCCCACATATCACGCCTTGTTTAGCAGTCTTATTGATCATTCCCAAAGTGCCATTGTGGTGGACTTTAGCCACGGCGTCCATATTTCAAACCGTCTCATTTTTGAAGCCTATCGCAAACGCCTTCCTGCAAACCCCCAACGCCGGTTATACCTCATTCCCCCTCCTGCCGATAGTCCCGTGCGTCTCAATCCACTGCTGCGCTTTGTGATCGATTCTTTTTTTAAAAACGCTTATGTGGTCAGCACATATGCAGAAGTGCTGGCACATTTTGACGCGGTCCCACACCCTTTCTCTCCTTTACCCACTCAAACCCAATCCAACGAACACAAGCACCTCAAAGCCTGGGTTCACTATCAGGATGAGCTCATCGAAGCGGAGCGAAAACGCCATAAAAATGAGCTCACACAGATTCGCAATATCATCTGGAATCTTTTATTGCGTGAAAGCAGCCATCCCATGCACATTGACATTCCTCAGGATGACAGCATTGCCGCAGAAGTGCTGCAATTACTGGACGTCTTTCAACGAGACCAACTGCAGCTCATCCATGATTTACAATTGCAAATTGACGATCGCGCTCGCGCAGAACATGCCGCCGCCCGGGCCAATGAGGTCAAAAACGAATTTTTAGCCGCCATGAGTCACGATATTCGCACGCCTCTGAACGCCATTTTAGGTTTTACCAAGGTCCTACAATTGCAAAAAGACGCTGCCTTAACCCCTGAGCAAGCACTTTATCTGCAGCGCATCCAGGAAAATGGAAGTCACCTACTCAACCTGGTCAATGACATCTTAGATCTTTCACACCTTGAATCCGGCAAAGTACTGCTACACATTGAGGAGGTCAATCTGTATCAACTCACCCAAAAGATTTTGGCCCAATTGGAAGTGCTGATTGTCAATAAAGCCTTAAAAGTAAGTGTGGATATTGCCCCCGAGATCGTTTACACCGACGAAAAACGCTTACAGCAAATCGTCATTAACCTGCTCAATAATGCCATCAAGTTTACAGAGCCGCAGGGGCGTATTTCACTGAGATATGAAAGCACAGAGCAGGGAGATCCCAGGGCTTTACACATTGAAGACACTGGCTGTGGTATCGCCTTAGAAGCTCAGGCCCGCATTTTTGAGGCCTTTGAGCGCGAAAATACAACCGCAAGCAAAGAAGGCTCTGGACTGGGCCTGGCGATTTGTACCCGCCTGAGCCAGCATCTGGGTTATCATCTGGGCGTGAAAAGTACCCCTGGCGAAGGCAGCACTTTCAGTTTGTATTTTTATCCAAAAGGCAGTGATGGCCACCGCTCATAATCATGCAAAGGTAAAGCTTTGATGAGCTCCTGGCACAGGCGAACGCCGCGCACGCTGTTTCCGTAAGCGTCCAGAGGGGGAGACCAAATCGCCAATCCCATGACGCCGGGAACCACCACCAGCAAAGCCCCTGAGACCCCACTTTTGGCGGGTAAGCCAATCCGGAAAGCAAACTCGCCTGAGTAATTGTACATGCCGCAGGTACTCATCAGGGTCAATACATTGCGCACCGTGGCGCGCTGCAACAAACAGGTTTCACCATCCAGCGCCATTCCACCGTGGGCGAGCACAGCCCCCAACTGAGCCAAATGATCGGTCTGCAGGGTCAAAGAGCAAGACTGAAAGTACAGCTCCAGGGTATCGCTCAAACTTGTTCCCTCAGGAAAAGCCTGATGCTCTTGCATAAAATAGGCCAGGGCAAAGTTGCGGTGCGCCGTTAAACGCTCTGACTGATAAACCGCGTTATCAAAGCCGGGACGCTTGCCGCACAAACGAAGCCATTGCTGACGCAATAAATCAAAGCGTTCAGGTAAGCTTTCCTGCGGATACAACAGACTGCACGTCATAATGCCCCCTGAATTGATCAGCGGATTGTGAGGGATACCTGATTGATTCAGGGAAAGGGCATTAAACTGACTGCCACTGGGCTCAAACCCCACGTGCCGATGAACCCGCTCTTCGCCCTGTTGTTCCAGGGCAAAGGCATAGTTGATGGGCTTGCACACAGACTGCACGCAAAAGTCTTCCTGGCTATCGCCCCAGCTTTCGCGGGTGCCGTCTACAAAACACACAGAAACCGCAAAGCGCTCAGGACTGATTTTGGCAAGCTGAGGAATATAGGTGGCAACCTGCCCACCCTGCTCTGTTTTCATCTGGGCATACAAGTGGGCCAGGGTCTCTAATACCTGTTCACGGGTAAGTGTAGCGACCATAACGCCTCAATTAAACCAGGGGCGGTAGCGATGACGACGCCAGGCCGGCTCCACGTAAAAAGGGTCATCATAGTCATGGTAATAGGTATAAGGCTCGTAATGATGCTGCGTAAACAGAGGACGCTTATCAATCACCTGCACCTGAATCCGGGGACGACTGGGCTCATCGTGGCGCGGCGTGGCACGGGCTGCAAGGGCTCGCGACTGATTGGTCTGATTTCCTGCCACAATCACATCTTTTAAGATGTCACTGCCAGGAATTTCACCGTGTTCATTGGTCTGGCCCAGGGCCGTTAAATCACTCACCGTGTACGCCGTGTTGACGATTTCCTCTAGTTCCTCGTACAGGGCTTTTCCCAGGGCCATATCAAATTCCCAATTCTCTTTGGCAGCAATACGCTGCTCCCGCAGCAAATTGAGAAAAACCATATCAAAGGGATCAATCCCTTTGAAACGCATCACCGCCACACGTAAATCAATAAAGCGAGGGTACATCTCGCCCTCAATCGAAATCTGCGCGTTGGGATCATCGTCGGGCTCTAAAAAACAGCCGTTGTCAATATCCACATGGGCAAAGATATCGTAGTGATTGACCAGCGAATGATACTGTTCCGCCATTTCTTCTAACGCCTGGCGACCTTTGACCGTGAGTTCATACTGCTGGCTGCCCAGCACCACATATTCATCGGCCAAAAGCTCCATCAACACATCTTGCAGAAACGAACTGCCGTGCTGACTGTCAGCCAGCAGCGGAATCTGATAACCCTGATCCATTTTATACAGCACGATGCGGGCGTTGAAGCGCTTGACGTCTTCATCAGACAAAGACAGAGGGGCGCTTTGCTCTGCCTCTACGGCCATGAGTTGATCCCAGTCTAAATCGTCGAAACGGGTCATTAGCGTCTTCTCCGGCTTGAACTTGAACCAAAGCTGCGACCGCTGCTGCGGCGTGAAGAAGAACTTGAGGATGAAGAAGAGCCAAAACTACTGCTGGAGCGCTTGCGGCTTGAGCTGGAGCCAAAACTACTTCCCGTGGTAGAACTGCTGCGAGAGCTGGTACTGCTGCCCGCAGGACGCTTTTTAGAAGTGGTACTAAAGGAGTTTCCCTGTACACTGTTCAAGGATTTTTTTGTACTGCTGGAACTGTTTGTCGCTCCTGCTTTTGAAGTCGTCGTGCTCTTATAGGTGGTGGTGGGTCGCGACTTAGAAATGCCTAAGCGCGAACGCGTGCTGCTCAAACGACTGCGGTACATGCTGCTGGAAACAGGGCGGCGGGTACTGTAATAACTGGGGTAACGCCCCACATAATAAGGTGCATGGTAATAGCGGGGGCGGGACATATTGAAGAGCCAGCCCACCAGAAGGATTTCTCCCAAAGGAAATGAAGACTGATAACGGGCTTCGTTTCCGTAATATTGGGGGTTACCCTGCACCACCACATCGGCACTTTCGGACTGTTGGTTAATCATGATCTGAGCCAGATCATTGCGCTGATTGTCTTCATTGGTAAACAGTGCAAAACCACGGTTTGCGCCCTCGCGAAACTCTTCCACATTGAGATAGTCAATCTGGTTATCCTGGTTTAAATCCAGATTATTAATATCAGAGGTGTTCAAAAGCTTTTCAAGTTCTTCACCATTTTTAGCTTCGGCCACCAATTCGGGCAACGTACTTAAGTCCAATCCTTCGGCCACTGTTTGCTGAATGGTCACGGTTTTGGTGACTTTTTCTGAGCGTTGACTTTGCTGTTGTGCTTCGTCATCACCGCCTTTACAGGCGGGTAGAATAAGGCTTGTAGCCAGGATAATCGATAAAAGACGCTGATGTTTCAACATGGGAACTCCTTAAAGCTTCTAGGTTGCTTTCATTATAAAGCCAGAGGTGTGAGAAAACAAACCCGTCCCAAGGCACGGTATAATGACTAAAAAACGAACCAGGAGCAGCCAGCATCTCATGATTGAAAATTCCGAACATTTTGACACGGAAGCAACCGTACGCTTGCTCAACCATATTATGGAGACCGAATTGGCAGGGGTCGTCCGCTACACCCACTACTCGTTAATGGTCTATGGCTATAACCGCATTCCGCTGGTGTCATGGTTACGCAGCCAGGCGAGTGACGCTATTCTTCATGCCCAGGAGGCCGGAGAGTGGATTACCACCCTGGGTGGACACCCCTCCCTGGGTATTGGTCCGCTTTTAGAAACCCACAAGCATGACATTGGCGACATTATGCGGGAGTCTCTGCGCAGTGAGCAAGAATCCATTGACATGTACCGAGAACTGCTCCTGCAAGTGGAAAGCCACTCCGTGGCTTTAGAAGAGTATGCCCGCCGCATGATTCATGAAAAAATTAAACATGCTTCAGAAGTCGATAAAATGCTGCGCAAGCCGGGCGATCTCAGCAGCTTTGTCTCTCGCTTAGAAAACGAGCACTAAGTATGACACCCCGCCTTATTTTGAGTCTCGCGGGCCTGTTGGGCTTTTTGTCGGTGGCCCTGGGCGCTTTTGGAGCCCACGCTCTCAAAACACGTCTTTCAGCAGAAATGCTCACCATCTTTGAAACCGGCGTTCGCTACCAGATGTACCACGTGTTTGCCCTGCTAATGACCGGTCTGCTGGCCCTGCAATTTCCTGAGGGCCACTTTGAGCGCAGTGCCCTGTGTTTTGTAGTGGGAACCCTTATTTTTTCAGGCAGTCTTTATCTACTGGTGGGCACCAACACAAAAACCTGGGGCGCCGTAACTCCCCTTGGCGGCCTATTTTTATTGGGTGGCTGGTTTCTTTTTGCCCTCTCAGCCTGGAAAAGTGCTGCATAAAAAAGCTTTCCTGTGTTAATATTTTAGAACCTAAAATAATTATCTTTTTCTAAAGTATTAATCATGAACAAACACCTTCTTGCCTTCAGTTTATGTCTGAGTACCACCTTGAGTCTGAGCGCTTGTGATTCTCCCTCTGCAATGGTCAGCGAAAGTCGTCAGACACCCCTTGCAATACGGGTCAATCTCATTCCCTCAGCCAGCCCTCAGCAAGCCAGTCAGGTTCAAATTCGCTCGCTTCAAAATTTACCGGAAGCCTTTCAAAACGCAAAAGAGATTCGCGTCATTTTCGACACCAGTGGCAGCAGCGTGTCAGCCCTTAAGCAAGCCGATGGCAGCTTGATTTTCCCCTTAAGTACAAGCCGAAGCTTTGACAGTAACAATCGATTGAGCGTCCTCTTAAGTGCAGATAGCACCGCTTCAATACCCGTTACTTTGGAAACCGGTAGCTTAGCCCAATTGGGGGATACCCCCATTCAAGTTAGCCCATCTCAAACCATTACCCTGGGCACCCGTACCCAGCTTACCGCCACCCTGCAAGATAGCGATAAAAATTTGCGTTTCTCATGGGAAGCGGCTCCCAGTGCAGCGGGCCCCTTTGAAAGCCTGACCGGCAGCGGTTCGAGTATTAGTTGGGAACCCCAACGTACCGGCAGCTACTATATTCGCTTTACCTTAACGGACCCCGCTACCCAAAGCACCTCGACTTACTTGAGCCCCGTGCCTCAGGTGTATGTGCAGGCCGCCGATAATATTGTCACGACCCAACCCGAAGATGGCAGCATTATTGCCGGAGAGTCACTCCGTTTGAAGGTGGATCTGCCTGAATATGCCAATCAACCCGACAAAGAAGATTTTCAATGGTTTTATAGCACCTCTTTGCAAGCTCCGTTTCAGCCCATCGCAGAAACGGGCCGCGCGATTGACTGGGAACCGCCTGCCCCAGGCTCTTATTATCTGAGAGTTCAAACCCGCAGTGAAGGCCGTTTGTCTACTTACACCACGACAAGCCCTGAAGTGCGGGTTGCCACCGCCGACGACGTGATTCAAACTACCCCACAAAATGGCACCGTGATACGTGGAGAAGCCATCGATCTAAGTGCCGCTGTCCCAAATGCCAACGCCAATAATACGTATACCTGGTTTTATGGCTTTAGCCCCCAGGGCACCTTTCAAGCCATTGCCGAAACTGGCCCTCAAATTCGTTGGACGCCACCGCTGACAGGAGAGTTTTTCTTGCGGGTGCGCGTGTTTGACCCCAGTACCCAGAACAGCCGTATTTACACTTCTAATAAAAGCCTGGTCTCCGTTCGCGATAGCAACCAAACCTTTCAGGTTTCCCCTGAGAGCGGCAGTGTAAAAAAAGGTGAAACCGTACAGCTTACCCTTAACGAGGCCCAGGAAGGTGAGCAAGTGAACTGGAGCTTTGGGAGCGATCTCAATCAGGCCTTCCAGGCCATTAGCGCCTCCGGAAGAAGCATTAGCTGGACACCCACCAATCCCGGACGCTTCTATCTGAGAGCCAGTGTGACCCGCACCAACGGCACCGTAGCCAACTTCACCTCTGCAGATCCACTGGTGTTTGTGAGCGATCAAAGCAATGTCATTGAAGTCACCAACCCGCAGGATAAATATCAGTTGGGGGAACCCGTAGGTCTTCGTTCCCAAATTACCCGCGGGGGATTGCGCTACCAGTGGGAGTATAGCACCTCAGCACAAGGGCCGTTTCAGCCCGTTCAAAGCTTTAACACCAGCGATCAACAACGTATCGATTGGTATCCGCCTCAGGCGGGTAGCTACTTTATTCGCTTAACGCTCATTGACAGTGATAGTCAGCTGCAGTTTGTTAGCCCTACACCCATGGTGCGTGTTGAAGAAAGCCGCCCGCTGTTTAGCACAGACCCGGCCAACGGACGCATCGAAATCAACGAAAGCATTCGCTTGATCAGCGCTTTTAAGCCCCTCAACCGCACATTTAACTATGGGTGGGCCTATAGCAGTAGCAATGCCGGACCATTCATCCCCCTGGGCGGAAGCGTTATTCCCGAATTCCGTTGGGACACCACGCCCAAGCCCACAGGTTCTTTTTATATTCGTTTGCAAGCCACTTCACCCGGTAGCGATAGCCGCTTAACCTTTATTTCAAGCACACCGGTGGTGTTTATTAGCAAAAACGATAACCCCAGTAATGAGTTTGGCACTGAAGTGCCTTAAGCCCTTCCCTTTATAGCTACACATCATTGATGACTGTACATAAAAAAGCCGCCCGGTTGTTAACAACCGGGCGGCTTTTGAAGATCTACTTCCTTTAGCTAATAATACTGGTAAAGGAGTTGCTCTCTTGCTGAATCGATTCTAAAAGACGCACCAGCAGTTGCAAAGAGTTGCCCAGACGGCTCAGTTCGTCCTGGGCTCGGGCCAGGGTCGCGCCTTCTTTGGCTTTAAAGGTAATTTTACCTACAGGCCGGGCATAATTGTCGATGGTAATATTGGTCACACCAGGGTTATAGGCAGTACCGGTACCTCCAAAAGCCTGGGCAGGGTTACCAATATGCCAGCGCCCTGTACCCCCCGGCTGAGAGTGCACGAGAACGTCGTAGATGTTCCCATCGGACTTAACAATATACCGAGGTGTCGCCTGAAGCACAGGGTCTCCCCCTGCACTGGGGTCTTCAACCATTACTTCTTTACCCGTGCCGTCAGTCACCACGTAACGGGGCCCATCGGCGGTAGCAATTTGCTTAATCGCTAACGGATCACCGTCAGGCCCGTTGTTCAAACTGAGATAGCCTTCTGCATCTGCATCACTAATACGACGGGCCAGACCAGCAGTGTTACCCACCGCTCCCCCGAACATCGGACGGGTAGGATCGCTAATATCAATGGCCGTTGAAAAGAATAAGTTATCTGCTGCTTTAAGCTGGGAGTCAAAGCCCACACCAATACTTAATAAAAGATTACCAACTGAGAGGGACATGAGGCTACCTCTTTAATATATTTTTTCTCTTGTTCAATCATCGTTCAAGAACCTGAATTCTTGCTTCAGGGGAGGCGTATTTAATTGAGCCTTAACAAAACTAATTTAAACAAAACAAAAGCCTCTCTGAAACAGTTTCAGAGAGGCTTGATAAGTCAGATTAAACTTAGCCTTTAGCAGCTTTGAGTTTTTCGGTGAGTTCAGGTAAAACTTCAAACACATCAGCAACCATACCGTAGCTGGCCACTTTAAAAATGGGCGCTTCGGCATCGGTATTGATGGCGATAATGTTTTTTGAAGAAGACATACCTGCCAGGTGCTGCATGGCACCAGAAATGGCACAGGCAACATAGAGGCTAGGACTTACGGTTTTACCGGTTTGTCCTACCTGTTCGCCGTGAGGACGCCAGCCGGCATCGACCACTGCACGAGAAGCGCCCACAGCGCCACCCAGTACATCAGCCAGCTCTTCGATCATTTTGAAGTTCTCAGGGGCTTTCAAACCCCGTCCACCACTGACCACGATGTCAGCTTCAGCCACGTCAATTTTGTCTCCGCCAGAGGTTTCAACGGCAGTCACTTTAGCGCGGATATCACTATCGCTGAGGGTCAGGTCTAAAGCAGAAACTTCAGCACTGCGAGAAGCGTCAGCAGGCTTTACAGCGACCACATTGGGACGCATGCTCACCAGCGCTGGGCTAGCAGCCAAAGAAACCTTCGCCATGGCTTTACCGGCAAACATGGGGCGTACAGCCACAAACTTTCCACCTTCATGGCTGAGTTCTAAGGCGTCAGACACCAGACCCACGTCTAAACGAGCAGCCAGGCGAGGCGCCAGGTCTTTACCATTGCTAGAGGCGGCAAACAGTACCAATTCAGGCTGAATAGAGTCAATGGCTTGCTTGACCACGTGGGCATAGCCTTCGGTGGTGTAGTGGTGCAATAAAGCGTGATCAGCCACAAGCACTTTGCTCGCGCCGTATTGCCCCAGGTCAGCGGCCAGGCCAGAAACGCCTTCACCGATTAACAGAGCGGTCACATCACTGGCGCCCAGGTTTTGGGCTTGCGACAGTAATTCATAACTGGTTTTTTTAATTTTGCTATCTTTGGTTTCAGCAATAACTAATACTTTCATGGGTAAGGACTCCTTTAGACCACTTTTAATTCTTCGGTGAGGGCTTTCACCAGTTCGTCCACAGAGGCAACGATTTTACCGGCGGGACGCGCAGGTGGCAGTGTCAAAGACTCAATCACCACTTTGGCAGCCGTGTCAACACCCAGATCAGCCGCTTGAATATCTTCAACGGGCTTCTTCTTGGCTTTTAAAATCCCCTTCATGGAAGGATAGCGGGGTGTATTCAAACCTTTTTGAGCGGTTAACAGAATGGGAAGCTCAGCCTCTACCACCTGTTGGGCACCTTCGATGGTGCGGTTGGCTTTGACTTTGTTTCCGTCGACTTCAAGTTTAATCACGGTAGAGATCTGGGGGATATTCAGCAATTCAGCCACCAGGGAGCCCATTTGCATGGCGTCATCATCAATGGCTTGACGGCCCATGAGAATCATGTCGTAAGCACGGCCTTCTACCGCTTTGGCAATCAGTTTGGCGGTGGCTAAAGAATCTAAAGCCATGGCGCTTTCCGTGATAACGTGCACCGCTTCGTCAGCACCCATTGCCAGGGCTGAACGCAGGGCTTCTTTGGCAGAATCAGGACCCACAGTCAAAACGGTCACTTTGCCACCGTTGCTCAGGTTGAGGGCTTCTTCAATGGCGAATTCGTCGTAAGGGCTCACGATATTGGTAATGCCATCCCGTACAATGTCTTTGCCAGATGGATCAATTTGGATAACCGTGGTGGTATCCGGAACTTGCTTAACACAAACAATAATGTCCATGAAAGGTCTCCTTGATTTTTAAATTTATACCCTGCATCATACCATTAACAGAAGGTTAAGTAGGGGTATTTCTGGGTAAATATCACAATTTTTGTCCTGCTTTTGTGCGAATCGTCCTATCCTTTGAGATAGTTCTTTGCTTTGTCCACTTCGGTGTGTGAGCCGATGTAAATCGGAGCCCGCTGGTGAATTTCTGAGAGTTTGAGATCTAAAATCGGCGTCAGTCCGTCGGTACCCAAACCGCCGGCCTGTTCACAGATAAAGGCCAGCGGATACAGTTCAAATAAAAGACGCAGTTTGCCTTCGGGACTGTTGACCAGTCCCGGATACGAAAACATACCGCCACCTTTCATGAGAATCTGGTTAAAGTCAGGTACCAGCCCCCCGCTATAGCGCAGTTTATATCCCGTAGAGATCAGATCATCAATATATTGACGGTGAGGGGCCGTCCAGTCCGTACGCAAGCCTCCCGGACTATAGATCTTACCTTCAGACTTCATGCGAATGTTTTTCTGAGACAGCACAAATTCACCTTCAGGGTTTAAGACAAACTCGTGAACCCCCTTGCCGCAGGTATAGACCAACGTGGTCAAAGGACCATATAAAATATAAAGCGCGGCCACAATATGACGACCCGAATCAATGAGCTTTTCACAGCGATGAATGCCCACAATGGTACCCACGGCCAGGTTCACATCAATTAAAGAAGAACCATCTAGAGGATCCACGGACACGGAAAACTTAGGGGCCGGATGCTCCGTTTTAATCACCACATCTTGCTCTTCAGAAGCATACTCAGCCACATAGTTAAGTTGGGTAATCATGTCTTGTAAAATCACATCGGCCTGTTTATCGATTTCAAGCTGGTGCTCCGCGGAAGCGTTTTGAGTGCCTGACATTTTGCGGTTCGCAGCTTTGAGTTGAGCAGAGATATATTTCCCCGCTACACTCACCGTGTGAATTAAACGACGAAGATCAGGATCAATGCCTTCGTCATATAAGTGTTTGCGTAATAAAACCGAATTATGATCCATGGACATCCACCTTTACTTCCACTTCCTCAAAGGCAAACACATCACCCTGGCGCAATTTGCGACCACGACGGGTTTCCACCTCTCCATTGACGGTCACCAAACCGTCTTGAATCAACATTTTTGCTTCACCACCGGTGCCGCATAGGTCAGCCAGTTTTAAGGCCTGGGCCAACTGAATATATTCTGTGTGTATAAGAATCTGTTTCATGAAAAAATTCGCTCGTGTACTTTGTTCAGATAATCTTGGCACATGACGCCAAACAGTTTAACGTCGCCCCGTAAGGACTTTACAGGATACTGAAAGGTGGCTGGACGGTTTTTTTCAACTTTAAAATGTCCTACCCAGGCAAAGCCATAGCCCAAAAGGGGTGCACCCAATAAAAAGCGTTTTTTGCGTGTGATGCCAAAACCCAGGAGCGAACATAAAGCCAGTGCGGTCCCGATAAAATGTAAGCGACGGTTAAGCGGGTGCTGGTGCTCTGAAAGGTAGAACGGCCAGAACGCTTGAAAGCTCGCATATTTTGTTTTTTGCATCTTTTTCACCTTGCTATTTAGTGTTACCCTAAAGTATGCCACAAAATCAGTCCTTACCTTCTTTCTCTCACCTGACAGACTACGTGCTGATCCCGGATTTATTTAGTCCTGAGGAATGCCGAGAAATTATCTACACCCCGCTTCCCGTCACCCAGGCCCAGGTGATCAAGTATGACGATACCTCTTTTAACCATCTCTCCTTAGAGCAGCGTAATACCAAAGTCAAAGCCATTATTAAAGCCCCCGCCTTTGAATGGATCTACCAGCGGGTGATTCAAAAAGTCCAGGACATCAACACCCAGTATTATCAATTTGAAATCAACAACATGAGCCATTTGCAATTGTTAGAGTACGAAAACACCGGCTTTTACGATAGCCATGTGGACATTGGCACCGGCGAAAGCAGCAACCGTAAAATTTCGATGGTGGCCTTTTTAAGTGAGCGCTCAGATTACGAAGGCGGTGAGTTATTGCTCAAACCGGGTTATCCGCAATTGCCCCAAAGCATGGGTAGCGCGGTATTTTTTCCTTCTTATATTCTGCATGAAATTCTCCCGGTGGTACGCGGTATTCGTCATACCCTGGTGGCCTGGGTGCTGGGGCCTTGTTTTAAATGACCATCGCACGCACGCCACTGGTACAGAACGACGATATTCTGCGCACTTTTTTTTATAAAAGCCTGTTCAAAAAAGAGCATTGTGAACCCGCGCTGGTAGCCCGGGGCGTCCCCGCTGAGACACACCCCTATTACCAGCAAGAATTAGAGCATTTACCCGGCTTTCGCCATTACAAACCGGCCCATATTGAAATCTTGCCGGCCAACGAAGGTAACCAGTGGATACGGGACTCGCTTCAGAGCATGCTCAAGGTCTTTAATGAGCGACACTACCAATTTGAAGCTACCCGTTTGTCTGAAGTCCAGCGCATGACGCTACAGAGCGGCGAACACATGCCCTGGCACTACAACCTGGGCACGGGCCCCATGGCCTTACGTAAGGTTTGTATTATTGTGGTGTTAAGCCATGAGAACACCTACGAAGGAGGGCAAGTGTGCTCCATTGTAGGCAGCAGTGCGCAACCGCAGGGTACAGCCATTGTGTACCCCAGCATGGCCACCGTATGCCTACGCCCCGTCACTCAGGGAAGCCTTACGTTTTTATTTGCCACCTTAGACGGCGAACGCCCGTTTCGCTAGACTTTCTCCGGGCTTGAGGATGTGAGATGCTCTTCCACGATAACCTCAAGCAAGTTCCGACAGGCCGGTAATAGCAGCTGATAAACCTGCTCAAAACCGTCCTCTTGAGACCAATAAGGGTCTGGCACATCCTCAGGAATATCGTTAACGTCACGATCCGGGTGGTAAGCGTCCATTAAGCACAGGCTCGCTGTGGCTCCAGGTACCGTGTCGCGTAAATCCAGAAGCTCATTCAGGTTTTTTTGATCCATGGCCAGGATATAATCAAAGGTTTTAAAGTCCTCTGGGCGCACCTGTCGGGCCTGCTGTTCGGTGGCTACCCCATGGTTTTGCAGCACCTTTAAAGTCCGATCATCCGGCGGCTCTCCTGGATGATAGTCTGCAGTCCCCGCTGAGTCACAGCTCACCTGGCTTTGTAGACCACGTTGGGCCACTTCATGGGCAAAAATCGCTTGCGCCATGGGCGAGCGGCAAATATTACCAAGACAGACAAATAAAACCTTAATCATTGATTATTACTCACTTAGCGTTTAATACTGACATGCCATTTGTCAAAAATTTTCTGAAATTCAGGATCTTTCACCGCTTTTTTTAAAATCTCATCCACAGCGGCCAGGAGCTCCTGATCCTCAGCTCTCACGAGCCCCACATAAGGCAAAGGGGTGGTAATGGCGTCACCCGTTAGTTTGATATCATTAATCTTCCAGGCATACCAACTGGCCACCGCTCGCTCGGTTAAAGTAGCGGTAACCTCTTTTTTTGAGAGCGCCGCAAACAGGGCTTCTGGTGTGGCATAGGCCTTAATGTCAATCTGCGACTTCTTTAAACGATTCAGTTCTTCGAGCAGCAAAGCCCCCACGGAGTGCATCACCACACCGACTTTTTTACCCTTGAGATCGGAAAGGTTGTAGGTATAGCTATCGTCGTTGTGCACCGCCAACTTTTGATAAGCGGTGTAATACGCTTCGGTAAACTGTAAAGACTTCGGCGCGCTGGCATCGGTGGTTTTTTCGATGGCACTCAAAGCAATGTCGGCCTTTTTGCGGCGCACCAGATCCGGCAAGCTGGCCCAATTTCCCGCCTGGACCTGAAAAGGCCGTTCCAATTTGGCCGCGATGTACTTACCGAGGTCCACTTCAAAGCCCCCGTAATTTTGGGGCGAGGCCTCATAAACAAAGGGAGAACCCAGCGCTGGATCCATAGCGAAAACCAGCGCTTTGGGAGCGTCGGTGGGGGCCGGAGCACAGGTGCTCAACAGCAACACTGCCCCGGCCCACCAACGGACCAGCTGACGCATCAGGCAGGCGTTCCCGAAGGCAGTAAAGCCACCAGGGCCGACGACAGCTGAGGTAAGCCTTCTGGCTTATCGCCACCCCCTGCCTGGGCAAATTCAGGCTTACCGCCACCTTTGGCTCCCACCAGCGGCGACAATTGTTTAATAATTTCTCCCGCCTTGAGGTGCGTACTCACCCCTTTAGAAACCGCAGCCACCAGACCGACTTTACCGTCCATTTCAGCACCCAAAACCACCACAGCCTGAGGCTTGTAACCCTTGAGGTTTTCAGCCACCTGTTTGAGCGCATCCATATCAGGCACGTCAATCTGAGCCGCCAGATAGTGCAGTTCACCCTGCGCCTGGAACTGGGTAGCCAGGCTGGCCACTTGCTGTAAGGCCATTTCGCTCTTCAGCGCTTTAATGGCCTTTTCTTGTGCCTTGAGTGTCTGTTGCAGCTTGCTCACGCGCTCAGGAATCTGCTCAAAGGGAATTTTGAGCTCTTGAGACAGGGTGCGCAGCAACTGTTCATTTTGACTGCTGTAGATATACGCCTGACGACCCGCCACGCCAATCACCCGGCGGACACCGGCGGCCAGCGCTTCTTCAGCAATGATTTTAAACGACCCAATGGTTCCGGTGGCGGGCACGTGAGTTCCTCCGCAAAACTCAGCGCTGTAAGCGCCCATAGAAACCACACGCACTTTTTCACCATATTTTTCACCAAACATGGCCACCGCACCACTTTCACGGGCTTCATCGATAGACATGACCTCTGTTTTAACGGGCAAGTTTTTCATGATTTGTGTATTCACAAGTTCTTCGACCCGCAGAATTTCTTCGGCAGTCATGGGGCGATTCAGGTTAAAGTCAAAACGGGTTTGGGCATGATTGACCGCAGAGCCCGCCTGAGCCACCTGCTCACCCAGGACATCTTTCAAAGCCTGATGCAAAAGGTGAGTCACCGAGTGGTGCTTCATGGTCTCTTCGCGCAGGGTTGCTTCGACAATAGCGTTGACCTGTGAGGCCTGCTCCAGGGCCTGCCAGTCTTCGCCCTGTACCACGTGCACGACCACTTCGCCCACTTTTTGCACATCCACCACTTCATAACGGTGGGCGCCAGCAAACAAGGCACCATGGTCACTCACCTGCCCGCCGCTTTCTGCATAAAAAGGCGTGGCTTTTAGCACAACACGGCGCAGATGGGGGACGTTGGTTTCTAGCACAGCCAGCACCTCCGCGTCACTTTGGGTCGCGGTATAACCTAAGAAGGCGGTGGGCTCAAAGCCGACGACACCGGCCCCAAGATCGAGATTTGAACGGGCCGCAGAACGGGCGCGCTCCACTTGCTCTTGCATGGCCACTTTATAAGCTGCGTGGTCCACATCAAAACCTTGCTCCTGGGCAATTTCCAGGGTGAGCTCCAAAGGAAAACCATAGGTATCGTACAGTTCAAAGGCCGCAGGGCCGGGAACCACTTTGACGCCCTGGGCTTTTAAGTCAGCGAGCACATCGTCTAAACGCTTCGTGCCCCGATGCAGGGTTTTGCGAAAACGCTCTTCTTCGGTCAGAATGGTTTCGTGGATAATGGACTGCTTTTGGGCCAGTTCAGGGTAGATCGTGTACAGTTCTAAGATCGTGGGGATCAGCGCATACAAAAAGTTGTCGGTAATGCCGATCATTTGACCAAAGCGCACCGCACGACGAATAATACGGCGTAACACGTACCCGCGTCCTTCGTTGCCGGGCTGTACGCCGTCGCCGATTAACATCACCGCTGCACGCGAGTGGTCTGCAATCACCTGTAGTGCCACGGTATAGCGTTCATGCTGCAGGCCCTCTTCAGGCACCATGGGCTTCACTTTGGCAATAATCGATTGAATCAGGTCCGTATCGTAATTGCTGCTTTTGCCCTGCAACACCGAAGCAATTCGTTCCAGGCCCATGCCGGTATCAATATTTTTCGCCGGCAAAGACTTTAAAGAACCATCGGGCTGACGGTCAAATTCCATAAATACCAGGTTCCAGACTTCCAGGTAACGGTTGTCATCATCATGGCCGGGGTGTAGGGTCACGCCGTTTTTGTCCATGGTAGGTCCCAGGTCAAAGTAAATCTCAGAGCAAGGCCCACAGGGGCCGGTGTCACCTGCCGCCCAGAAATTGGTATCATCGCCTAAACGGTACATGCGCTCTGCGGGAATGCCCACTTTTTGGTGCCAAATGTCATAGGCTTCATCGTCACTCTCGTAAACCGTCACGTGGAGCTTTTCTTTGGGCAGCCCCAAAACGTCTGTTAAAAACTCCCAGGCCCAGGGGATCACTTCGGCTTTGTAATAGTCGCCAAAAGAGAAGTTGCCCAGCATTTCAAAAAAGGTGTGGTGGCGGGGACTAAAGCCCACATTCTCTAAGTCAGTGGTGCGAAAGCATTTTTGATGGGTGGTGGCACGACTGTACACCGGCTTTTCGGTGCCAAACATAATGGGCTTAAATTGCAGCATACCCGCAGTGGTCAAAAGCACCGTGGGGTCGTTATACGGAATTAAAGGGGAGCTGGGCAAATGTTTATGGCCTTTGCTCTCAAAGAACTGGATAAATTGTTGGCGAATTTCGCTTGCGTTCAAAGATTTCATGACATGTACCTCGTGGACAGTATAACAGCTTCAGATGGCCTTTTTACACCATACCGCAGCGCTCTAACTCTTGCTGAAGATCGCTGCCAGTGAGCTGTAAAAGATTGGGAGCCGGAGAAGAAAGATAAAACAGACGGGTCCCGCTGTCTTGACCTTCAGAAACACATTGGCGAGCGTCAATGGAAAGCTGATCCATAAGGGTATCTAAACCATGAATTTGACACACGGTTTCACCTTGCTTAACGGTGGTGGGAGTAAACTCCCAGTAAAACTCAGCGGTTTCACATTGGCCTTTTAAAGCGTAGCGCCCCATGATTTGGGCATACATTTCGCGGGCCGCATCAGAGCCTGTGGACATGGCGGCAGAGGACTGAGGGCTGGCTTTTTCATTGGGGTTATTGTCACCGGTTTTTTCTGCAGGACACGCACTCAGCCCCACGCATATCAGGGTTGCCAAAAGCATACGTATTTTCTTCATCACAGGGTCCACTCGTTTCAAAGATTTGCTTCATTCTAATACAAAGGCCAGGGCTTGCGTAAAGCGGGTGCGGGCATTTTCCTCGACACAGACGCCGTGAGCCATGACAATTCGTTCAAAATCCCATTGCAAAATGCGTTTGAGACTGTCTCTGAGCAAGCTTTTGTCCTGAATCGCCAGGGTTTTCACCAGGCGGCTACAGGCCAACTTGCCACGGGTCCCCATAAGGGCGGTGAGCACCTGTGCCTTAAGGCCCTGGGGCTCAAGCACATTAAACAACAAATCGGTCAAAATCAAAGTCTTGCTCTCGCCATGAAAAAACACGTACTCTTGCAGACGGGTGCCTTGTAGCGCCAGGGTCTCTACTGCCGAAGACCAGGGGTAGCTTCGCTCAGCTTGAAGGCGTTCCAAAGGCAGATCAGGCTGTTTTTTAGCCACGGCTCCAGGCGCCCACAACTGTGCCCTGGCAAAGGCACGGTGTGCATCACGTAAATACAAGTGATGAAAGGCATTGGGAGCGACCACATGCTTAACAGCACCCAGGGCTTGAATTTCAGCCACAACATGTTGGGTTTCAGGTCCAGGACCTATCAACAATAGCTCCCCTGGCGCATAGGCAATCAGGGTGGAACGGGTGCCCATTTCTACGCCTTGCATGGCGAAGGCCTGGGTATGGATCCAGGCAGAAGGCGAAAGTTGTGTCAGTGACATCCTTAAAAATCCTCATTCAAAATAGAGTTCAAAATCAAAACGATCCCCTTGATGCCCATTGATCTGCAAGGCAATGCCCTGGAGTCCAGGGTAAAGGGTTCGGGTACTGCGTTGTTGTAAGACCAGCGATTTTTGCAAAGTTAGGGTTTCACCCGGAGCCAGCACACAGGATTTAAGCTTGTACACCTTGGCGGTATGCTGACCTTTTTTATTGCGGTAAAAAAGCACATAGTCAAGCACAAAGCGTTGAGCTACTTTGGCCTGGGTCTGTAGCGTAAAACCAAAGGTCAACGCCTCCCCCAGAACCACCCGAGGGGTGAATACAAAGTCCGAAACCGTATAATTCGCCTCCACATCATACCCCAACAGTGCCAACGCGTTGCCATGGCCTTGTTTCACCAGGGTACGCAAACTGTGTTGGCAAAGGTATTGCAAGTGAGCTGGCGGGGCCTGCTGCTGCATTCGCCACTGCTGAAGACAGCGTACGACCTGTTCAGGATGGATCTTGGACCAATCGTTCAAGTGGTTGGCCACAGAACGGCGCACAAAGCCTGTAGGGTCCGCGTGCAAAGCCGTTAATAAAGGCTCACACTGGCTCCACGATAAGGACACTTTCTGTCCCCAGGGCAAGCGGGGACGCGTTCCCTCACTCACCAGACGGCGCACATGATAATGAGGATGGTTGATCCACTGCTGCAAGCGGGCCAGGGTTTCTTCAGGAAAAGCCTGTAAAAAGGGGCGAATCGCGTATTCTGATGAAAAACGGGTGGTCATTTCACCCAGGGCATGTAAAGAAAAATCCAGATCTTCAGCAGTGCAACCATAGTGCGCCACAAAATCACTGTAGGGCGCGTAAATAAAATCCCCAAAATCGTTATCGAGCAACGTCGGATCACAGGGAGCGGGTAAAGCCTGAAGCAGCAAGTCTACGACCTGACGGTAAGTGCCCGGCAAATGCTGACGCAATTGGGTGCGTATCCAGACAATGCGCTCCCGTAGCTCTCGCTCCGCAAAGCCGGCCAGGGTATCTTGCTCAAAAGCGCTGGCGTCAAAAGTCGCGCAGCACCTTGCTAGCGGCTGACTTAACAGGCGTAGTTTCTCGGCATTAAACAGCTGGTCTTTTAAAAGCGGACGCTGAGTGAGAGGTGTCATTAAAGCAAGTTTCTCAAAATAGATTTAAAATAGAGGCATTACAGGTCATTGTACAGAAAGGTTCTTCAAGATGAGACATTTTTTCCAATACGCAGCCCTCTTTTGTATTTGTGCAGGAGCCATAAGCGCTTGTGAGACAAGCCTTTCACCCGCCACCCCCACTTCCACTGTATCTGAAAGCAGCGAAAACAACAGTTTAGATACACAACGACTGGAGGCGTTTCAAGCAGAGTTTGAGCAGGAAGGAAAAACCTATCAAGGGGCGATTCGCATGCTCTTTATTGCACTTTTAGAACTTGAAACCAGCCCTGCAACCGCAGAAGTTATGCTTAGCGCTGTGTACAACGGCAAAAAGATTGATGCAGACAGTGATTCCCCCACAGGGTTTTCACTGGGTAATTCAGATCGTTTTCTTTTAGAGCAAATGCAGCAGCGCCCTGAAATTGTCCGTTCTTATCTGGGAGGAACCCCCGACAAAAATTATGAAAATTTCGATCCCAGGGCTCAAAATATCACCTACCCTGCGCAGGGAACTGTCATTGAAGGCCTTCGCGTGAACAATACCATCGATGGCAACACGGAAGGCCAGGTCTATATCCAAAGTCAAGGGAAAGATTTCCCCACGCCCATTCGTCTGGAAAAAAACAATCAAGGTCTCTTTAAGATTGATCCCAGCAGTGTCAGCAGTATTGCAACTGGCGTCAAGCAAGCTGAACCTGAAGATTTCTAAGTTGCCATGCCAAAGGCTGCCAGCCAAATATCAGGGGGCATCACCAGTTTACGCTCTCGCAGGTCCATCATGCCCCCTGTAATTTGCAAGGTCGAAGCCAGTTCGCCCTCAGGCAAATACATTTCTTGACCCAGGGTGAAAATTTTCTTTTGATAATTCACCACACGGGTATGAATGCTTAAGGTTTGCCGCGCCAGTACCTCACGGCGATAGTCCAAATTGACGTTTAAGATCACAGGCCCCACCTGCAGACGGTGAATATCCGCCAGGCTGAGATGGTAATCTGCCATCCAGTCCCAGCGGGCCTGCTCATAAAGCTCCAAATACTTGGCATGGTTCACATGACCAAAGGCATCCAGATAGGTTTCATAAACAGGAATCTGGGCAACGTGGACTGCTGATGACATACTTAAGCCTCTTTTGAAACACCCGTAAAATGAAAATTGCGAATTTTCAACGCCGGCACCGCCAATTTACCGAAGTAACCGGTAAAACCGTAAATTTGGTCACCCACGCCTTCAATATTGGCAAAGGCTTTAAGCAAAGACTCGTTGTAACGCATGTTGCGCAACGGACGACTGAGCTTGCCGTTTTCAATCAAGAAGGTACCGTCACGGGTCATGCCTGTAATTATGGCTTGCTTGGGATCGACCACATTGGAGTACCACAAGCGGGTCACATAAATGCCCCGCTCGGTACTGGCAATCATGTCTTCAAGGGTGTCCGTGCCCGCTTGAAGCACAATATTGGCGGGCATGGGGTTCGAAGAAGGAGGCATGCTACCGTGACCCGTAGATTGTTTACCGGCCCGCTGGGCTGTCTTACGATCATAAGCCACAGCCTCAATCCGTCCATTTTGGATCAGGGTCAAAGGCTGTTTGGGATGTCCTTCGGGGTCAAAAGCAGGCCCTACCACTTCCTCAATAAAAGGATTGTCCACAAGGGTGATGCGGGAATCAAAAAGGGTTTCTCCCATTTTGCCAGCGGTAAAGGTACGGTTTTCTTCGTAGCCTAACCCCGCAAAGCCCAGGTAATTGAAAAACTCAATGAGCTCCAGCACCGCGGTAGGGGCCAACACCACCGTGTAAGCCCCGGGTTCGGTTTCACCAGGGTTTTGAGCAAGAACGGCTTTTTCCATGGCATCGTACGCCAGGGTTTCCACATCAATCTGGGCAAAGTTATGACTGTGGAACTCAGCCCAGGCAGAGCCCTGGTTTTGGGCCATGGCAGTGTAGGTGAAGCTGGCTTGCGTCCAGGCCTGGTAAGCAAAAAGGCCTTTAGAGTTCATGGTAGAAAGCATGGCGTCGCCATTGACCAACATGCCTGCAGAGGTCAAATCTTTGGCCATGGATGCCTTTAAAATGGGAGCCAAACGTTCCGCTTTTTCGTGGGGCGTGTAATCAATGGTGGCCTGGTGGTAAATCTCTGGGCGTTCGGGGGTGTCTACGGGATCCAAAACCGCCGTCCACTCTTTATCGGCTTTGCTGTGCTTCGCCGCCAGACAGGCGTTATCCACCACTTTTTTAAGGTTTTTGCCGTCAAAAATATTACAAGAGGCCACGCCCACCTGTTGCCCAAAAGCGACTCTGACCGTCAGGTCGTATTCTTTTTGCGCGCCGTTTTGCGAAATGTAGTTATTGGTAAACCGGGTCGAAAAGGTTTTTCCGCCATTTAAAATCACTTCGGTTTCGTCAGCGGGCGAGTATTGAATCGCTGCGGATAAAATTTCGTGGGCTTTTTTCTTACTGAGCATAGCCAACACCTACTTTCACCTGGTTAAAGCGGGCATAAGAAACCCCGTGTCCCACACGGGCCACCTGCATGGGCTGCCCTTTACCACAGTTGGGTGTGCCCCAAACATCATAGTATTTTTCGTTGGCAATGGCATCGCAACTGCGCCAGAACTGGGGGGTGGTTCCGGTGTAAGTGGGGTTTTTCACCATGCCTGTAATTTTTCCTTTTTTGATTTCCCAGCCGATCTCTGCACCAAACTGAAAGTTCAAGCGCTTGTCATCAATGGACCAACTGCGGTTGTCGGTAATTAAAATACCGTCATCGGTGGTGCCAATCATTTCATCTAACTCATGGTCACCGGGCAGGAGATTAATATTGGTCATGCGTACAATGGGCGTGTGGTTCCAACCTTCAGCCCGCATACAACCGTTAGACTCCATATCAAAGCTTTCTGCGGTTTCTCGACCCATCAAATAGCCCACAAATTGCCCCTGACGAATAATATCCGAGCGCTGCGCTGGCGTGCCTTCATCGTCATAACCAAACGAGCCCAAAGCGCCGGGTACGGTGGCATCGGCTACAATGTTCACAATTTCAGAGCCATAGGTAAAGTTATTGAGCTTATCGCGGGTTAAAAAGCTGGTGCCCGCAAAGTCGGCTTCGTGGCCCAACACGCGATCAAACTCCACCGGGTGACCACAGGACTCATGCACCTGCAAGGCCAATTGAGAACCGCCCAGAATGATGGTTTTATCTCCCGCAGGACAGTTGGGAGCAGACAGCAGCGCCACCGCCTCTTCCGCGGTTTTTTGCGCGTTTTCTTTAAGGTTTAACAGGGGAATCAATTCATAACCCGCCGATTTAAACTGCCCACCAAAGGGAGCAGGAAAAGAGCGGGTTTGCACGTCGGTCTCAGACACGGCGGTAGCCGAAAAGCCCGCCCCACTTTGAATGATTTCTTGCTCGATCTCAGAGCCTTCGCTGTTGACCAAAATTTGCCATTCTTTTGAAAAGTCCATGCTGGCATCACTTAAGGCAACGCCTTTGGTGTTCCGCAAAATCTCTTCTATCGAAAAAAGGGTGTCAAGTTTTTCTTCTAAAGACACCTGAAACGGATCCTGTTCACAAGGGGACTTCCAGGTGGTAATAATGGGTTTGCGCTTTGCCAGTACCACCGGCGCATGATACAAGTGAGCTGAGTCTCGCGCCAAAGAAATAGCGCGCTGTACGGCAATTTCAATTTTATTCTTTTTTAAGTCGGGGTTGGCGGCAAAGCCCCAGGCGCCGTTGACCAAAACCCGCACGCCAATGCCCATTTCGGTATGTTGGCGAATGCCGTTGACATTACCATTGCGCACATCAAGTACTTCACGCTGAAGCTTAATGACCCGTGCATCGGCATAGCTGGCACCCATTTGCAGGGCGGTATCGATCGCCAATTTGGCCAGATCTTTCTCGTTCATGGTGTCCTCAAGATTTTATGATTAGTACTATTGTATCAGGGGGCCCCGGCGGTCTGGGAACAATGCATTTTTTTCTTGCTTTTTTTATCAAAATTATGTTAAATCTGAAGCAGTCGCGGCCAGAGCTCTGCCATCTCATCTCAAGGGGGGATATCATGTATACTGTGTCATATCTTATTTCAAAGCGAGATTTGCTGAATGTCTGATTCTTCATCAGAAAAAGCGCAAAAGCCCACGCATCAGGAAGTCGAATTGATCATTCCTATGTTGCAGGACATGGAGCTTACAGCAACCCAGACCGCCTGCTCCATTGCGCAACATATGAAATTCGATGAAGATCGTATTGATGAAGTCAAAATGGCCTTAATCGAAGCCATTATCAATGCGTTCGAACACAGCCAAAGTCCCGATAAAAAAGTGCGCATTCGCTTTGTGCTGGGTGAAGAAAATCTGACGGTTATCATTCAAGATCATGGTCAGGGTTTTGCCCTCGAAAGCATTGAAAAACCAGAGATCGGTAAAAAATTACATCACGAATATAAGCGGGGCTGGGGCTTAATGCTCATTGAAAATTTGATGGATACAGTGTACATTGAATCCAATGCGAATGGCACTACCCTTGTCATGTCCAAGAACCGCAAGTGAGACAAAATCGGAGGCAACCTTGTCAGAGAGTTTTAATTTAACCTTAGAAGAACACACAGATTACGCCATCATTCGCACCGAGGGATATGTCAACAACCTGGGTGGAGAAAAAATCGGAGAAGCGGCTGATCAGCTCATTGAGCAAGGTGTACGCAAACTGATCTTAAACTTTGAAAAATCAAATGTGGTTAACAGTATTGGGATCTCCATTCTGATTGAAGTGATTGAGAAAATCGTGGATGTGGACGGACAAATTGCCTTTTGCTACCTGACCAAAACCATCGAAAAAACCTTTAACATTATGGGGTTGACACAATATGCCGAAATTTATGCCACTGAAGCAGAAGCGGTAGAGAAACTGGCATAATGGATCAAAACCAACGCCCTCCTCAAAATGGTCCTTTTTCTCGTCAGCCCTCCTTGAACCGCCAACGGGGACAAACAGGACGTCTTCCCGCTCTGGGTGGCACGGGCAACCTGCCGCCCCAAAAAGGGCAAGCTCCTCCTCCGCCAGGACAAGCTCCACGCCCTGGGAGCCCTCCACCTCCCCCAGGGGGGCAGCGTTCTCAATTGGAGAACGGCGATAGCTTACAAATGTCAGGCCAGGTGGGGCCCGGCCGTAAAGAGCCTCCACCGGTGGTGGCACAAAATCTCGGGGAATCCCCGCTGGGCCCAGGCATTGCCAAGGTCAGCACCCTCGAAGACGGAGCCAAAGTGGTGCGCTATACACAGCCACAAAAACTAACCCGTCTGCTCAAAGACGCCAAAGCCAACATCGGCGGAGAAGACTCTCGCTTTTACGGCAAAGGCTGGGTGATTGGAAACCAAATCGCAAAAATTGCCGCCGATGGCATGTCTGTCATTTACTACCCACAGGACATCTCTGATCTGGTCAGGGACTTATTGGGTCCTGACTCAGAAACCTTATAACTATGGAATTGAAGCACAAACTCGATCTTGGCAACATTACCCTCGAAAACTTTTTAGAAGAATTCGATCGGGTAGAAATGGAGCGCCTGCTCTATACCCTCTCGTCATTACACGACATTGGCGAAGAAATCACCTCTAGCGATACACCTGACATTACCTCATCCATGGCAAACCTGTTGCGCATGATGATGGGCACGGTGCTCTGTACCAAGGCGGCGGTTTTGCTGTATGCAAAATACAAGTACGCTCTGGAGTCAGTGGTGATCCGCAACATGGACAGCAGTTTTTATCTGCGTCTCAACCCCAAAGAGCTTTCAAAGTGGTCTGAATACAAATACCCCCTCCGTTTAGAAGAACTCCAGGAGGCCTTACCCGGTTTTTATGAAACCCACCACGAGAAGCTCGAACAAAGCGGTGTGCAATTGCTGGTGCCCTTGATCGTAAAAGACTCCCTCGTGGGTTGTCTCCTCATTGGCGATAAGCTTCATAAAGAAGAGTACACCCCCACCGACCTGATCTTGTTGGCCATGATTGCCCGTCAAGTGAGTATCGACATCTACAAGTTTGTACTCATGAACGATCTCAAACAGACCAGCGATAAACTGCGCAAACAAAAAGCCGAGCTGGTGGAAGCCAATATGGGCGTGCAGAAGATGTCAGAAGTGAGCATGCGCTTCATTTCGATTCTGGACGAAAATAAACTCTTCTACGCCATCATGGATGAAATGCTATCCTCCACGTCGGCCAGCAAAGGGGTTATTCTCAAAGTAGATCGGGCGCAGGACTCTTTGTCCGTAATGTGTTGTAAAAACACCGAACCCTTTGCCCAGCGTACCTTACTGCCCTACCGGGCTTACGAGAGCCTGGTCCAAACCATTGAAACCGGCGAGCCCCATATTTGCATGCTCGAAGAAGGCCGCATTTGGCAGGTAGAAGCCCGTTACGCCTTGTTTGTGCCCATTGTCAGTAAGCACGGTACCGGCAATAGTACCGTCAACTATGTGCTGGCCGTGTTTGACAAAGAAAAGCGCGGCGGCGGCTACTTAACCTTTAACGAGCGCGATGAAGCCATTTTGGTTTCCTTTGCCAACTACGCGTCAATTCTCATTGAAAACGTTCGCAACTACGAATTGGCCACTAAAGACAGCATGACCCATTTGTACGTGCGCCGATTCTTTGACCAGCGCTTAAGCGAACAAATTGAAAAATCAAACCAATTCAACACGGGCTTTTCGCTGTTGATTATGGACATTGACCATTTCAAACACGTGAACGATACCTTTGGTCACGGCATTGGCGATCAGGTCATTAAACTGGTAGCAGCCACCATTCAACGAAATATTCGCACAGAACTGGATATTCCTGGCCGTTACGGCGGAGAGGAATTTACCATCCTCATGCCTGAAGCGGATAGTGAACGAGCCGTCATGGTCGCTGAGCGGATTCGCCAGGCCATTGAGAACACAGACGTGTCACATCTGGTCACCGGACGCAACATTACCGTCAGCATCGGCGTTGCTACGTTCCCTCAACATGGCACAAAACCCAAAGAGCTCATGGAAGCCGCTGACATCGCCCTGTACCGTTCTAAAGGCGGCGGCCGCAACCGCGTGAGCGTTTGTGATGTTGAGGATATCTAGTGGACGTTTCGAGCCTTTCTGCCCACACTGAAATTCAA
This sequence comes from Candidatus Sericytochromatia bacterium, assembly GCA_964229355.1. GTDB lineage: Bacteria > Cyanobacteriota > Sericytochromatia > UBA7694 > UBA7694 > CAXRDE01. Next base: position 158,559 of record CAXRDE010000009.1, read on the forward strand.
AACTTGCGGGAGCACCTGCACCGTCATAATTACCTTTACTACGTTTTAGAGCAGCCGGAGCTGAGCGATGCGCAATACGACCAGCTTTACAGACGTTTGGTGGACCTGGAAATGGCACACCCCGAACTCATTAGCACAGACTCGCCAACCCAAAGGGTCGGAGCTAAGCTGGACGGTCGTCTGCCCGTCGTCACCCACACTCACCCCCTGTATAGCTTAGATAACGCCTTCAATCGGGCTGAGCTTGAAAGTTTTCACGAGCGTGTGCTCAAACTTACAGGGGCTACCCAGATTGAATATGCAGTGGAACTTAAAATCGATGGTCTGGCAGTAACCTTAAGCTATGAAGAAGGACAATTAATTCTGGCAGCCACCCGAGGTGATGGTGTCCAGGGCGAAGACATTACCGCAAACCTTAAAACCCTTCGTTCCATTCCGCTGCGTTTACAAGGCACTGACTATCCCCGCTCTCTGACGGTCACGGGTGAAGCCTTTATGCCCAAGCTCTCCTTTGAACAGGTCAACGCTCAGCAGGCCGCCGAAGGCAAAAAACTTTTCGCCAACCCCCGCAATGCCGCCTCAGGTTCTATTCGCCAGTTGGACCCCAGCATTACGGCCTCGCGCCAATTGGACCTTTTTATTTACAACGGTTATCTGGAGGCTGAAAGCCACAGCGAAACCCTCAAACAGCTGTATGGCTTTGGTTTTAAGATCAGTCCCTATCTCAAAGTGTGCCAAACCCTCGAAGAGGTCTGGGACACCTGTCAGGCCTGGCATACTGAAGCCCTGGATTTACCCTTTGCCATCGATGGCGTGGTGATTAAGGTCAATAGCATTGCCCACCAGCAGGCCCTGGGTTACACCGCAAAAACGCCCCGCTGGGCTATTGCCTACAAATTTCCTGCGGAGCAAGCCGTCACCCGTGTCAAAGACATTACCCTACAGGTGGGGCGTACCGGCGCAGTGACCCCTGTAGCAGAACTGGAGCCCGTCTTTTTAGCGGGCACACAGGTGATGCGCGCCACCCTCCACAATCAACAGGAGCTGCAGCGTAAGGATGTACGGATTGGAGACGCCGTTTGGGTCCAAAAGGCTGGGGAAATTATTCCTGAAGTACTCAGCTCAATTCCAGAGCGTCGCCAGGGAAACGAGCGCGTTTTCACCTATCCGGAGGCCTGTCCTGTGTGTCAGCACACGCTGGTCCCCGATAGCGACGGCCCGATTATTCGCTGTCCCAATGAAGCCTGCCCTGACCGGGTGCGCGGCAACTTAATTCACTTTGTCTCCCGCAAGGCCATGGATATTGACGGACTTGGGGAAGCCTTAATTGAGCAATTGATGCACGAGGGATTGGTACGCAACGCTGCAGATTTATTTTATCTGACGGTGGACGATCTCATTCACCTTGAACGTATGGGGAAAAAATCCAGTGAAAAACTGATCGAGACCCTGAACGAAAAAAAACACAATGTGGATCTGGCGCGCTTTCTACACGGTCTGGGCATTCGCCATGTGGGTTTAGGTAATGCCCGACTCCTGGTAGAACACTATCCCAGCTTGTCAGCCCTCCAGGCGGCAAATCGCGAAGATCTTGAGGCCATTAAAGGGGTCGGACCGCAAATCGCCGAATCTGTCACCCGTTATTTTAAAGTGCCTGGCACCCAGACCCTGCTGGAACGTTTTTCGGCAGCGGGGCTTTCCTTTGCGGTGCCCGAAAAAAAATCTACTACAGGCGCCTTGCAGGGTAAAAGCTTTGTCCTCACCGGAACCCTCCAGCAAATGGGACGCTCAGAAGCGGCAAAAATTCTTGAATCTCTGGGGGGCAGTGTCAAGGGTACTATTTCAAAGCAAATAGATTATGTTATTGTAGGAGACAAACCCGGTAGCAAGGCTGCAAAAGCAGAGAGCCTTGGCATCACGCTGCTCACTGAAGCAGACTTTTTAGCATTGATTGACGTGGAAAAATAGTCACAAGAGGTTGAGAACATGGAAGCCATTATGGCCCTGGGCCCCAAAGCCCTTTCACTTTATGCCGCCCTGGCACTTTATATTGCCTGCGGCGTTTACGCATTGATTTTAATTGCCCCCCGTTTGGGCTCCGGTGATAACGCGCGGGCGAACCTGCTCAAAAAGAAACCCTCCCAGTATACAACTGACGATATCCTTGCTTTGAGCGTCATGGCGGATGAGTATGAGCTGGCACAAGATCCCTATAGCGCAAGCTATATGGCCGATCTGGCCCTCGACATTGCTGACTATTACGAGTTGTCTGATGAAGACAAGGAGAGCCTGCGCATTGCGGCCCTGCTCCACGATGTGGGTCAAATTGAAGAGTACGACTTCATTCAAGAAGAGCGCGCGCTGCGGCACGGTGAGCGCCTTGAGCTCGAAAATCATCCCATTTGGGGATACCAACGCATCAAAGAAATGGGCCCTGAATACGAAAAAGCCGCCCTCTGGGTGCGCTGGTCTCATGAGCGCTGGGACGGTACGGGTTATCCCGATGGTCTACAGGGTGAACACATCCCGGTACCTGCACGCATTCTGAGTATTGTGGATGCTTATTGTGCCATGATGCAAGATCGCCCTTATCGCGGTGCGCTCAGTCAGGAAGAGGCCGTGGCAGAGCTTAAGCGTTTTGCTGGCATGAAATATGATCCTCAAATGGTCCAGATGTTTGGCGCTGGAGAAGGTGCAGAAAGCACCGCTCTGGAAGTGGTCTAAACCCTGAATCGCTGCAAGAACTTATGCAAGAATTAACCTTTGCATAACTTCAAAACACACTCAAATTAACCTCGTGATCTTATAATAGGAGAAGAAGCGAGGTTATTTTTTATGGTACAAGGTGTCGGTGGCTCTAACCCCTATTATGGTTACGCCCCATCTTCCACAGGTTCCCCCCCAGCACCCTCTCAGGGTGTAGCACCTACCCAAGCCTATCAGGCAGATGCATATGCCGGCGGCAATTACTACATGGCCAACACCAGCATGGCTGCCAGTGGCTCCATTTCAGCCATCGTTTCTGATCCCCAGGCCGCTTCTCGCTTTTCATTGTTTCTGATCAACACCCCCGATCGCTTACTCACTGTAGGTGCGGGCATGGGTGCCATCGGCAGAGGTTTTTTAAACCTTCTGGCGGGCAATGTACCCCTTTTCACCTCTTCAGCACGCAGTACCGAAATCTCAAACAATGTGCGCCTGTGGATGAGCTCAGCGGATTTAATGCGCACCGGGGCCAACGCAAACCACGCCGTGTTGCTTCAGGATATTGGCATCTGGAAAGCCCAGGACCTGGCCGTGTATTACAACCCCGCAGACCAGGCCGTGCTTTCACAGCGTATGGCCGCCGCCGCCGCCGCGCGGGGCATTGCAGACGTTCCCAGTCCCGCTATGATTGGTGGCTTTGTACAGGCGGCGACCCAAGTCTCTCACTACAATTATTAAAACCTGAGTGCGCTATTAAAAAACAACGCACTAAAAAAGCCCGGTCATCTGACCGGGCTTTTTTAGTGGATATCTTACTCTGTTACAAAGGACAAGGTGCTATAAGACACCCGGTAGCCCTGAGCAAAGTTCGTTGGGCCTGGATTTAAAAGCTGTGTTTTAAACCCACCTTCGCCTAAGATATTAAAGGTACCAATATCGAAGTCAGTGGCAGAAAGCTGTAAACGATAGCTCTGGCCCAATTTCAAGCTAGAAGGGTGCTCAGAACCGAAGTTCGGGTAATCTACCGTATTGGCAAGCGTGTAAGCTTCCCAGCGGAAATCTTCAAAGGCTTCGTTGTGCAGATTCAGCTGGTAAGAGTTTACGTTGACCTGAGGGTTCCAGGAGATACGCGGTGTGGTATCACCAATTGAAAAACGGGTCTGATTAATGTTTGAAAAGCTGGTTTCTTCACCCAATTGCGTAAACACAGGTGCTGGCAAGAATTGACGCGTGACCGTACTGCCAATTTGCAGGTTGGGCACCACGATATCGCTGCCCATTAGGGACGAACCACTGTGAGCCACCACCGTGAAAGAGGTATTGGGTAAGCGCGGTACGCGAATCGCCTGGTTCATGCGCGTACTGGTGTTGTCGTTATACTTGGCCACCAGCACACGCCCACCGTTGGGAAGATTCAGATACACATGGACCACCAGCCCCTGTAAGCGGGTTTCCCCCGCAGCGGCAGAGAGATCAAGTCTAAGCTCTCCAAAGGCTTCTGGGCTTACCAAATGGTCAAAGGACAACAATAAGTTGGTGCTGTCCAGAGGCACTGGCGTACCATCTTCGGTGTCAGGTGTTGGGGTGGGTACGGGCTGAGGAGGTGCCACAGGCACCTGGACAGAAGGACTATAGCCATACTGGGTAATCACGGACAATTTGCCCACGTCTTCCATAACGTGGGTAAACAGAGCACCCGTGGTGCTGGAACGGTTGGCCAACACGCGAACGTCTAAATTAAAGCGACCTGTTTTAGGATCCACAAAGGCTGCGTTAGAAATCGATTGTTGACCATCGGCAAAGACCACCAAAGGTCGTTTACCATTTTGAGCCAGATTCACCACAGAACCCTGAACATCAAAACTGGCCTGGCGATAGCTCAAACGCTCATTTAACGCATTCAGGTGAATATCACGGCTTACCCCTGGCGGTACATTGGTAACCGTAGAGGCCACATAGTTTTCAGAAGCCGCAGAGATGCGTAAAGCGGTATCAAACTCTTGCGTGGTCTCGTAAAAACCCTGTGCATCGGTATTTAAGGTTAAGGTATCGTCAATTTTAACCACTGCACCCGCCAACGGCTGGTAGGTCATGTTTAGCGGGTTGTAACCCAAAACGCGGCCTTTTACAATCGATTTTACGATCGGTTGGGTCGACGTTAGATTACCGTTGGCTTGAATGATCGGTAAGGGGTTAAAACCAATCTGGTTGTCAATATTGGGCGTTAAATCAGCCAGAAACGGTGTGGCTGTGGGTGAGGGCAAAGGTCCGTCTATTGCCGGATTACTCGAGGACACCGGCAAAAAGGGTCCCAGGGGAGCGGAAGGAAGCACCAACGGCTGATCCGTGTTGCTACCGGGCTGCGGCAGAAAAATAGGCAGGCTAGAAGACACGGCATTGGGGTCAGTGACCACGCTGCCATTACCATTTGCGGCAGTATCCCGTGTGTTAACCAGAAAAGGAACGGTACATCCCACGGTGGTGGCGACACCCAGGGTAAGCAGGATCCATCGAGAAGCTTTCATTTTCATTACCAGGCCACATCCTTGTGTAATTTATAAACAACCCCGTTGCCTCCGCCAAAGAGAGCAAAATTAGTGTTCCCCATTAAAACGGGTTGGGTTTCTGCGCGATTGGGGATACGTCCTTGGGAGTCAGGAGCGAGAATGGGGAACGTGTCATTCAAGCGCTCAGCATTGCTTTCCAAAGGCAGCAAAACACGATTCATAAAAATACCGGTGGTCCGGGTCGGATCGCTATCTACCGTTAAGAGCTTATCGTTGTTAATAATCAACGGGCGAGAACGCGATAAACTGGTCAGAGCCTGGTTGCTTTGGTCTGAACGACCGGCTTGTAAAATCAGGTAATCAGCGCTGTTGGCAAAGGCAGAGTCTGAAGCGTAGTTCAGTTCAAACAAGGTATTACCGTGCTGAATATACACTTCTTGACCGTTCCCCCGCAACACAGGACTCGACACGATATTGCCCGAAGGGTATTTTTGTGTCGGCAAGACGCGACCAAAAGCCTGGGCATTGGGCTTGACAATATCCAGTACATCGCCACCTAAAGGTGCATCTTTTAAAGGAGAGACCAGACGAATGCGACGCGTCGAAGCGGTCACCTGAGACACAACGCCATATTCGTAACGACCGTGAGTGCTTCCATCCCGTCGTTTCAAACGAACCGTCTGCCCCGCGCGGAAGTCCTTCACATCGGCCAGTTCAAACTCCTGGGTGGAATTGCTATTGCCCACCACTTCATTGTAGAGTTTTTCAAATACCACGTCGTTATCCTGAGCCATTTTGGCATCAATCAAGGTACGTAAGGCAGCTCCAGGAACAGTGATTTGGGTAACCACTTCATCTTCATCGGCATCTTCCCCAGGAGACACCTGAGCAATGCCTGCATACCTGGTGCTAGAGCTGCTGTCACAGTCCGCGTTGGTGTTACTGCAAATTTGCACTACCGGCTGCCCTGACAAGTTGGGGAAACGGAGATAATCCCCAGGATTCAACCCTACGTTGCGACCAATCACAAATTGAGAAACCGGATCTGCACCCACAGCAGTAGGTGTCGGCGTGGGTGTGGGCGTAGCGTCGGGTGAAGGAAAGGGTGTAGGACGCACAGCAAAGTTGGCCAGAGAGACTTTCTCAGCCCCAATCAAAATGGGATCTGGGCTGGGAGAAGCAATCGGGAATAGACCGTCGCCGACAAAGGTCACTTCACGGTCTTCGGAAATCTCATCAATTTCACCATACAATGTGCCATTAGCGCTTTCAATACGCACAAAATCTCCAGCCTGAAAACCAAAAACCTGAGAGAGTGTAACATCGGTTTCATTGGGCAGGGGTTCACGATCCGTACGGGTTTCTACCGCAGGACGTATATTGTGATTCGGCCCTAAGATTTGAGGTGCTTCCAGGGGAATCAACTGTTGTAGTTCTAAAAGGGGGCTCTGCGCAGCCAAAGATAAGGCAATCGTAGAGGTATCATTTAAACGCACCTTGTAGAGGTATCCCCCACAGGTGGCCAGGCCCACATCTTGCGTCAGGTCAATGGCTAAAGCCGATTTCACCTGACAGCCTTCGCTTCTTACCGTCGTGCTCAAATCCAAATCAGAAACGGTAGCTCCCGTATCGCGATTGAGTTTATAGAGTTTTCCCTCTTCAGAACCGACGTAGACATGGCTACCCGTTACTAAGGGAGAAGCAGAAAAGCGCCCTGAAAGCGCGCTACTTACGGGTTTAACGTTAAAGACCTGGGTAAAGCTGCTTCCGTTGAAGTCGTAACGGTAGACGCGTCCGTCGGTGGAGGCCAAATACACACGGCTTCGGGTGCCATCTTGCAAGGCAAAGGGTGACGTGTCTTCGAACTCCGCCTCAGGAATATCCGCAAAACCGGCCACCAGACCCGTAGAAGGATTGACAGCGTACAGTCGACCCTGGTCGGTAATGGCATAAAGATAGTTTTGACCGTTGGCAGGAGCCACCGCTGGCGATGAGCCTAAAAACTTACCGTTTTCATGCAGAGCCAGTTGCCATTGCACCTGACCATTTTCTTGCAGGGCATAAAAGTTTGTAGAAGAACCACTGCCTGTGAGAAAATATGCGGTGGTGTTTCCTCCACTGGTAATGGTTACCGGTACATTCGGCAGATAACCCAATGACTCAGAGCCGGGGAGATTTTTGGCAAAAACGTTTGCAAACCCCTGGGTGTCCTGGGGATCTTTGGGCGCTTTTTCCACATCGGGCAAGGTAAGCGTGGGCTTAATGGCATCAGAAAATGCCTGCGTTGAGAAATCTTGAGCGCCTATAAATATACGATCAGTCGTCCAATCCACCACAAAATCTTGACGAAGCGCTGGAAGTGAAGCAACGGGGCCGTCCTCTGTTTGTGGAGTCACTACCTCGCTCTGCGGGAGCGGAACGACCTGGGGAGAAGATGCTGTGGGTTGGTTTCCGGCACAGCCAATAAGAGCCAAACTGACGCTTAAACCAACTGATGCCACAAGGGGTTTAACAGGAAAACGTGTTGAAGCAACCATACTTTAAGATACACCGTTACCTTTTCAAATTACACTGTGTGCTTAGCCAAAACACGTGAGTTTTCACGCGATCACCTAAAGATTAATGGGTTTGATGACTTTTTTATGTTCTCATCTTATCATGTCGCCATGATTTACGTCTACTTGACTTTGTGGCAAACACAAGGTTCGGTGTAAGAGACGAGAAACACACATGCAGAAGGGATTTCAAAGCCTTTATCAACCCACCAACTCGAGCGGTTTCGACATAAAAATCATACACAAAAGCGCTTGTAAAACCCTAGCCAAAGCGTTTTTATTTAATAAAACATTAATTAAATACAAACAGTAAAGGGTGACGTTAACTTTTTTTTAATAAATAAAAGATGTTTCGTATCCGGGTTAAAGCAAAAGGCTTGTTTCACCTTGTGGATTTTCCAGCGTCTTGTGTTAGTATAAGGGGGCAAGTTTACTGTGCAACTCAGGACCTCAGGGTTTTGAGCCTAACTTTTTATAAAAGTTGAAGCCTGTCTTCTCGTGTGGCCGTATACCTCTACGTTGAGGAAACCTTAAATACGGGAGGGGCTTCTGTCGTTGAGAACACTGTACTCAACAACTTCTGACCTGAGCTCTGCACAGGAGCTTGTACCGTCTCGCCGCATATTCTCACAGCGATAATCACCATGCAAGTATACAAAACCGTTCTTTTTCATCCTTCAGACACCCATCAACTTGGACGCTGGTTAGGCGCAGCCTGTCGTCTGCCTTTGTTTATTGGACTTAACGGAAATCTCGGTGCCGGAAAAACAGCCTTGAGTCAGGGCTTTGCCGAAGGCTTTGGCATTACAGAGCACATTACCAGTCCAACGTATAACCTTCTCAATGTCTATAAAGGTCCTCGCGGTATGCTCTATCATTTGGACATTTATCGCCTACATGATGTTGAAGAGGTGTTTGACCTGGGCATCGAAGAAGCACTCCATAGCCCGGCGGTGATTTTGATGGAATGGAAAAATAAATTTGAAAATTGGCCCCTGGCCATTCCCCAAATTGAGCTAGAACTCAGCCATTTACCTACGGGCCGAGCGTGTACTCTGAGCGGTGAGAATGTCTCGCAATATTTTCAAAGCCCACTGACAGAGAGGTTTCACTCCTGATGTGGGAACGCCATTACGAAGCGGGGCAAACGCATCTGCAGGCGCAAAACCATGATCTGGCAATTCTCCACTTTCAAAGCGCGTTGGCGACAGCCCCTGAAGCTGGGTTTATTCATGAGGCCCTGATTGAAGCATATATGCAACAAGGCGCCTGGGAGGAAGCGTTCGAGCACCTGCAAGGGCTACTGGAACAATTTCCGCAACAGAGTACCTATTGGAGGCTCCTCGGGGATCTGTATCTGGCACAAGAAAGCTACACTCAGGGCCTTTATGCATACCGTTCAGGCCTGGAAAAAGAGCCTCAGAATCTTCTGCTCGTTCAAAAAGCTACCGAAGCAGCGCTGTATCTTCACCAACTCGACACAGCGCTGTCTTTCATTGACGAAGCCCTAACCTGGGCGCCCCGGGCCATTGAAATTCACTTATTACGCGCAACGGTGTTTTACCTAAAGGGAGAGTCCAAGACCGCCGCCGAGATTTGCGAGCGACTGTATTTGGCTTACCCTGATCGTCTGGATATTCTGAGTCAATGGCTGCGCTATCTTTCCACGAACAGCCCCGATAAAGCCCTCGCTTTTTTAATTGCTCTGGCACAACAAAAACCCGAGCACCAGGCTGTTTTGGCCACACAAGCAGCCAATTTACAGCGCAGTATTGGCGAAGTTGAAGAGGCAAAACAAAGCCTACGCCTCGCCCTTCAGGATCCAGGACTTACGCAAAGAAGTGCTTATCAACTTTTGCATAACCTAATGCACCCCATGATTCCCCAAAGCGAAGCAGAAATAACGAGCTATCGTCAGCAGTTAGAGCAATGGGTCCGGGAAGTCCATGAACAAACCCCTCCTCCCCTCTCCTATCTGGAAAGCCTACTCACCCCTTATCTTAAAATTTTGTCTTTGCTGTCTTTTTTACCGTATCTCAATATTGACCCACTGGCTGCCCGTAAAGCCTATGGTGCCTTTCTGCAAAAAGGACTCCCTTCACGCCCGGCTTTAACTCAAGCGACCTTTACCTTACCTCACCTGGTTTTTGTGCTCCACAACAACTCTCCTGTTTTTCAATTTATGCAGGGGCTACTGGTACACTGGCCTGCGGGCTGGAACATTACGATTGCCAGCGTTTCCAGCAATGCGTTCGACCAAACCTTTGAACAAAGTTTGAAAAGCCAGCGTCCTGATTTTAATTATCTGCAATTGTCCTCACAACCTGCCCTTGCACTCCAACAACTTGAGCACCTTCAGGCCCAAATCATTTTTTATACCGAAGTCTATGCCGATACCCCCTTGCAAACCTTTCTGGCGTCGCAACGCCTTGCTCCGGTACAAGTAACCTCATGGCTTTCCTCAGGCAGCAGTGGCCTGAATACATTGGATTACTATATCTCACCCCGGTGCGCCGAGCAAAAACAGGCCCAGGATTTTTACAGCGAGCAGTTGGTTTTAACAGACACTATACCGACTTACATTATGCCGCCCGCTTTTACCGCCAAAGTTCCCAGCCGATCTGAATACGGTTTACCTGAAGACAAACATCTGTACCTCTGTACCCATTTGCTCTTCAAACTCAGCCCCGACTTTGATTTTGCACTCGCAGGCATTTTAGAAAAAGACCCACAGGGCATCGTGATCTTGCAAGCCCGACCCGTATTCGAAAACATTCACCGCAAAATGCTACAACGCCTCGAACAGCAAATTCCCCACTGTATGGATCGCATCTGGTTTGTCCCTGTCATGGAGCAATCGGACTTTTACGGACTCATGCATCTTGCCGACGTCTTTTTGGACCCTTTTCATTTTGGGGGTGGCACCACGTCCTTTGAGGCCCTGGCCTTTGATTTACCCATTGTCACCTGGCCAGGGGAGCGTCTGCACGGACGCATTACCTACGCCTATTACCAACGGATGGGTGTTTTGGATGCCGTCGCCCTGAGCCCTGAGGACTATATTGAAAAAGCCGTCAATCTGGGCACTCAAAAGTCACTCAACCAGGCCTTACGCCACAAAATTGCACAGCATAAACACAAAATCTTTCAAGAAGAAGCAGCGGTCACCGAACTCTCGGAATGCCTCTCCAGACTTTTGCCTAAACCAAATAACTGATGTGGGAATCCCATTACGAAGCCGGTCAGAACCATTTAAAAGCCCAGGCATACAACCTGGCCGTTGTTGAATTTCAGAACGCGTTGCGTACAGCTCCAGAAACAGAATGCGTGCATGAAAAACTGATCGAAACGTATCTGCAACAAGGATCCTGGGAAGCGGCTTTGATGCACCTACAGAGTCTCCTGGAACAGTTTCCTCACCAAAGCACTTATTGGAGACTCCTTGGAGATCTCTATACCACCCAGGAGAACTACAGCGAGGCGCTTTCTGCTTATCGCGTGGCGTTGCAGAAAGCGCCGCAAAGCGTAATGCTGATTCAGAAGGCCACTGAAACCGCGCTTTACCTTCGTCAAATCAAAACGGCTCTGTCCATTGTTCATGAAGGATTGCTCTGGGGGGCCCAGGCACCTGAGCTTCATCTATTGCAGGCAAAAGTTTTGTACGTAAAAGGAGAGTCCAAAACCGCCGCTGAAATTTGTGAGCAGCTCTATTTAACGTATACAGACCGTCTCGATATACTGAATCAATGGCTACACTATCTTTCTACAGACAATCCCCATAAAGCCCTCGCCTTTTTAATCACCCTGGCACAACACAAACCCGAAAACAAGGCACTGCTGGCAACCCAGGCAGCCCACTTACAACGCAGTTTGGGAGAGGTAGAAGAAGCAAAGCAAAGTCTCAGAGTCGCACTCCAGGATAAAACCCTACCGCAAAGAAGTGCATATCAGCTTTTACATGACCTCATGCATCCCATGATTTCCCAAAGTGAAGCCGAAATTGCGGCGTACCGCCGCCACTTAAATCAGTGGGCGGAACAGGTCACTGAACAAGCCCTCCATTCCCTGAGTTACGAAGAAAACCAACTGACCCCCGCTTTTAAAATCCTGTCTTTGCTTGCTTTTTTACCTTACCTCAACATCAATACCCTGGCAGCCCGAAACGCTTACGGCGCCTTTTTACAAGCCAGCCTTCCTCAGCGCCCGGCTTTGCTGCCCCGCTCATTTCAATTGCCTCATCTGATTTTTGTGGTGCACAAAAACTCCCCGGTTTTTCAATTTGTTCAGGGGCTATTGGTACACTGGCCCGAGGATTGGAAGGTCACGATTGCTATTCTTCACAGCGATGCCTTTGACCAGACTTTTGAGCAAAGCCTTAAACGCCAACGTCCTGATTTTAACTATCTGCAATTGTCCTCGCAACCCGCCCTGGCACTCCAACAACTTGAGCACCTTCAGGCCCAAATCATTTTTTATACCGAAGTCTATGCCGATACCCCCTTGCAAACCTTTCTGGCGTCGCAACGCCTTGCTCCGGTACAAGTGACCTCATGGCTTTCTTCAGGCAGCAGTGGCCTGAATACACTGGATTACTATATCTCACCCCGGTGCGCCGAGCAAAAACAGGCCCAGGATTTTTACAGCGAGCAACTGATTTTAACGGAAAACCTACCCGCTTATATCATGCCGCCTGCTTTTACCGCCAAAACACCCTGCCGCTCTGACTACGACTTACCCGAAGACAAGCACCTGTACCTCTGTCCGCATTTACTGTTCAAGCTCAGCCCTGGCTTTGATTTCGTGTTGTCAGGCATCTTAGAAAAAGACCCGCAGGGCGTTGTGATTTTACAAGCTCGGCCCGCCATTGAAAACATTCACCATAAAATGTTGCAACGCCTCGAACAGCAAATTCCCCACTGTATGGATCGCATCTGGTTTGTCCCTGTCATGGAGCAGTCGGACTTTTACGGACTCATGCACCTGGCCGACGTCTTTTTAGATCCTTTTCACTTTGGAGGAGGCACCACCTCTTTTGAGGCTCTGGCCTTTGATTTGCCGATCGTCACCTGGCCAGGGGAACGTCTGCACGGGCGCATTACCTACGCCTATTACCAACGGATGGGCGTTTTGGATGCCGTCGCCCTGAACCCTGAAGACTACATTGAAAAAGCCGTCAATCTGGGCACTCAAAAGTCACTCAACCAGGCCTTACGCCACAAAATTGCACAGCATAAACACAAAATCTTTCAACAAGAAGCAGCGGTCACCGAACTCTCAGAATGCCTCTACAGACTTTTGCCTAGGAAGCCCGATCCGGCATCTTTGCCGGACGCACCGCCTTTTTCAAGGACTTCTTAACCACCGGGGCGGGCTTGACCGTCACTTCTTCGGTAACGGGCAAAGCTGGAATGGGCTCAAAAACAGGCTCTTGAGGCAAGGGTTTAGCAGGCTCCGGGGGAGCAGGAAGGTCAGCGACCGCCACCACGGGTTTTTCTACAGGCACAGGCGGCTGGCTGGCCGAGAGTTCTGGCACCACATCTTGAGAAACCTCTTTTAATCGGCGCAGTTGATCTTCCGACCAGGCCCGTTGACCTTCAAGATATTGCAAATAACCCACGTGCTCCGTATGCTGGCGTTCCCACTGACTATAATCTTTTGAAGCACTGCTGACATCTTTCTGCATAAAACGTGCCAATGCTTCACCTCGGGAGGCATCGAAGCGGGTGGGCTCTTCAGGCTTTTCTTTGTTTTCAAAATGAAAAAACGGTTTAAGATTTTTAATATCGTAATGGCTTTTCAAAAAAACATACATCTCAAGCATGGGTTTATCTCGCACATCGGTGTACAAGCTGGCAATATTTGAAAATACCGTATAGCCCAGCAAAAATCCCCAGAACCATCCGCCCCAAATTCCCGACACATAACCTACCAGGGTCAAACCGAGCAAGGCTCCCATGCCGCCCACCAGGGCGTTGGTAGAACGTTGCGCATAATAGTTGATCTCTTGCTGCACCGACTTAAAAGATTCCAGACGTTGGCGGGCTTCTTCCATTTTCGGCTGACAGGGCTTGAGCTTCTTTCGGGTCTCTTCTTGCTTGGCCTTCAATTCTTCGCCTCGGTTCTCAAAAAAACCTGAATACTTGTGATAAAGCCGTTCTCTTTCTTCTTTTAAGCGGGGGAGCAATTCCACATAGTCAGGGTAGATCTCACAGGCGTCTTTTTCAGCCTGTAGGGCTTCATAGCGATGGTGATCTAAAGTCAATACGTCACTGAGCTCCTCCTCTGCAGACCAGGATTGCATCAGCTTAAAGGTACGCTGTAACTGGGTAAACTCATACTCGACCTGCTGAAGGGCGTGTTGCGTCAGCGCTGCCTGTAATTTTTTAACTTCTGTGCGCACGTGGTGCAGGCTACGATCAGCGTCTAAGCTTTCAAAAAGCGTCGGATTTTTGAGGATGCCGCGCTGCACCTGATCTAAGCGTACGACCACATGGCGTTTATCCGTAATATTGCGGACATTGACAGGTAATTGCTCTGTATTGGTGTCTTTTTTCAAGGGTTCAGTGGCCATAAAATACCCAATTCATGTTCTGATTGTAACACAGTCAGATAACACATATATAAGGCGAATAGGGCCTTTTGACGGGTCGATCTCGGATATGCTATGCTTTGCCCAATGCCACACAAAGGATTTTTATAGCATGGTAAGAGCACTCTACCCAGGTTCTTTTGACCCGGTAACCAAAGGCCACCTGGATATTATGGAACGGGCTTGTCAGCTGTTTGACGAGCTGGTGGTGGCGGTGTCCCATAACATTAGCAAATCCTGTGTTTTTGATGTCCATGAACGCATGGATATGATCACCCAGAGCACCCAACACCTGAAAAACATTCGCATTACGAGTTGCAGCGAACTCACCGCCGACTTTGCCCGCGCAGAAGATGCCCAGGTCATTATTCGGGGGTTGCGCGCCGTATCTGACTTTGACGTTGAACTTAAAATGGCCCTTATGAACAAACACCTTAACCAGGACTTAGAAACGGTTTTTCTGATGACTCGCGAGCAATATTTGTTTATTAATTCCAGTCTCATTCGAGAAATTGCCCGCTTTCAAGGAAAATTTGAAGAATTTGTACCGCCATATGTTGTCGAATGTCTCAGAAAAAAATATAATAAAGATGTAAGCAATATTTAAAGAGACTTTAATCATGACCGCACCTCAAGAATCCAATGCAAACAATGCGATGGCCCTTATCGATCGACTGGAATCACTGGTTTTAAACAGCCCGCATATTCCCATGACCCGGCGTGTACTCGTGGACGAAGAAGATCTCTTTGAAATTCTGGATTATTTACGGGAGTACCTTCCCAAGGAAATTCAGGAAGCGCAAAACATCATTGAAAACCAGGCCAATATTCTGCAAGAAGCACGGGACACCGCCGAGAAAATGGTCAGCAAAACCAAAGAGCGCACCCGCCAATTTCTGCAAGAACATGAGTTAGTACAACAGGCCCAGAAAATGGCAGCTGAAACCCGCAAGTCCGTGCAGACCGAAGTCGAAAAGCAGCGCTACGAAGCGGATAAATATTCAGAGCAAGTGCTGGCCGATTTAGAACAAAAAATCAATCGCGCCCTGACCAAAGTAAAAACAGGCCGTAGTAATCTGGGGCAAACCATGAACGAAACAGCTCAAAAGCTAGGACTTTAATATTCATGCAACGGCCTCCTCAACGCCCTGGCGGACGGCCGCTCTCGTCCAAGCCCCTCTCTTCACCTTATCAGCGATACCATCGTCTATGTCTAGACGCAAAAAACTTCTTCGACGCCAAAGACTATGACACTGCCTTGCGCATTTATGAAAAAGCCTTAACCGAAGCCCCTGCAGGAGACGCTACAGCTTTGAAAGGGATATGCCGCTGCACGCGCAAACAAGCGCGTAAAGCACTCAAAAAAGGCAATACCCTTGAAGTACAAAAGCTATTGGAGGCACTTTTCAAGCGGCCTCGCATCGCACCTCTATTGGGGGGCAAAGACTATCAGGTGCTGGCAGAAGCTGCCCTTGAAAATGGAGATTTAGTTTGTTGCGCTGAGGCTTTACGTCAGGCTTTAGCCATCAAGCCCGAGCTGGCCGAGGAGCTACACAACTTACAAAAACGCTTGCGCACCGAACAGCTCCACCAGGACATGAGAGATATGCGTTTTTAAAATCTAGCGACCAAAGGACCGGATTTGACGGGCCCAGTTGACTTCAAGGGCGCGCTCAGACCCCTGCGGCAGAACGCTAATCGGCTCAAGGCCCACGGTGCCCATATTGCCTGGGTTGCCGGGAATAGAGACCACACGAATATCGTCCCCTTGTTTTCTGGCATAGGTAATCCATCGTCCGTCTACAGAGAAAGAAGGAGACGTTTCTACCGTGCCCTCATCGAATTCCTGGGTAGCAATATTGCCGAAGTTTCCTTCACGGTTTAACCCCGGATTTGCGGTGTTGGGTTGATTGACCGGCGCAGGGGTGCCAGGCACAGGCCCCGTACTGCTGTCAGGCAAGCCCGAGCCGGTACCCGGCTGAAAAGGAATCAAACTGGGAATATCGATGGTACTCAAAGCCACCGACCAAATTTTCTGAAAATCAAAGATCTGCTGAGCCTGTCGGGACAAATACTTACGGCTATAGACAATGCGATCACCCAGCGGTGAAAATTCAGGCTGGAAGGCGCCCTTGTCAGGGACCGTTTCGTACGTCAATTGCAGCAAGCGGCCCGAAGCAATATCGAGCTGCCAGAGGTTGTTAAAGTTCTGAATTTTGTTTTGCGAAAAGTTACTGCGATAGATAATCGAACGACCGTCAGGGGACCACACGGGCTCCTGATCGTTTCCTGGTGTACTGGCCAATTGCTGCATGTTTTGACCCAGAGCACTCACACGCCAGATGTTAAAGGCATCGCCTCGCTCATCAAAGCCCTGGCCGTTGCGGTTACTCAAACGATCCGACGAAAACACCAGGTTTAAGTTAAGATCTGCACCAATAGGTGCCCAGGAAGGATCACGGTTAAAAGAACCGCCGCTGCCCGTTAAAATGGTCACGTTGCCCGCAGCGTCTTGCATACGCACCTGAGACGAACCATCACCAGGATAGTAGGTATAGGCCAGGTAGCGACCATTGGGTGAAATCGCGGGCTGACGACCCACCGCAATCTGCTGAGAAGGCGTACTGGAGCCCAGCCCCTGCACACCGGCAATTTTAATGACACCGTTGTCATAATCTCCCAGGTCGGTACCCGCTGCCGGCGCCTCTACGTATGCCAAACCATCGCCCAGAATCAGCAACGGACGTTGTTGTTGAGGCAGGTTGACCCGATCAGTGCGGTCATACACCGTCACGGTAATCATGTCCTCACCTCCGGTAAAGGGCGCAATATACTCTGCCTGAGGGGAAAGGGGATTGGAGGCGATGATTTGACCGCGGTTGGCCACAAAGCGATACTCCAGCTCATGACCACAGGGATCACCGCTAATGACTTGAATCGGTACCCGCTGATTAATACCCACACTCTGGCTATTCAGGGCAATCTGGTAAAAGGGCTGTGTTACGCACAATGGGTTTGGCCCGCCACAGCTCATGAAGCTCACAGAGGTTAAGCCCAGAAGGGCACTTGCCAGTAGATATCTAGAGAACATAGTCCAATTCCATTTCGCAGTGTTTTCGGTTCACGGGTAAGCTATAAAGACGCCTAAAAGATGAATATTGTTTCAATTATAGCATTGACCGTTGGTTTCTAATAAAAAACCACCGCAGTGTTAAAGCATATGCGGTGGTAGCGTAGAGATAATAAAAAAGCTTTCCTTATTTACCCAGGCCGACGAGCTTGCCGACGCTGCCCAGAATGGAGCTGATGCCACCGCTGGAGTCTTTCAAAAGTTTGTCTTTGATCAGTTTGCTCAGGGTGCTGTCCTGTGCCATCAGGGTTTGTTGATCCTGAGGAAGAATGGTGTTCCACACCTCGCGGGCATAACTGCGATCTTCGTCGCCAGCATAGCCTTCGAGTAAGGTTTTAATAATTAAGCTGCGGTGATCCAGAGGGGATTGACCCAGCGCTTGAGGAATAGAGATGGCTTTGAGGGCGTCGCGCACCACATCGTCAGACTTGAGTGCTCCGTAACCGCCTGCAGCCTGAATTTTGCTGATAATTTCTTGAGAAACATTGCTCACCATCATAGGCTGACCGGTCATGGGGTCAATTTGGGGAGCGCCGTTAACATAACCGGTGTTGGAGCCGTATGCGCCGTTGGTATAACCCCCGTTCGTATAGCCCGTATTGGAGCCATAACCGCCAGTGGCGTAAGGGTCAGCTGCGTAACCGGTGTTTGAACCATAACCACCGGTAGCATAAGGGTCAGCAGCATAACCGGTGTTGGAGCCATAGCCACCGTTGGCGTAAGGGTCTGTGTAAGAAGGTGTTGAGGCATAACCACCGCCCGTTGCGTAACCTGTGCCAGCATTATATCCGCCGTTGGCGTAACCCGCTTGTCCAGGCATCACCTGACCGGGCATCATTTGCTGTCCACCGCCACAACCCACCAGAAGAAGGGTTTGGAGAACTGAAAGGGCTAAAATTACTTTTTTCATTGTGTCTTACCTCAACGCTATTAATTTCATTATAGGGGACTTTTCACCGTTCGTTATTATATTTAGGTTAAGAGCAGGGTAAAAAGCACTTAATTTAACACATTGGGCTTCTGCTTTGCTTTCTGGACAGCCTGCTTCCCTGCGTTTTGCTTTTGTGATACCATCCATGTGAATTCATTAATTGATTAAATAAAGCGTTAGGCGAGGAGCACTCCATGAAAAAATACCTGTTAGCACTATCTCTGTGCCTGAGTGGCGTGGGTGTTTCTCAACAGGTCCTGGCGCAATCCCTGCCCGAACAAGAGTTTCGCCTGACCTTGCCCGAGCGCAAACTGCCTCACACCAAAACCTTTCGAGCCTCTCTGATGGATCAAGGGATTAGCGACATTTCTCGCACCACCCTCCTGCAGCTTAATTACCGTGAGCTCCTGCCCACCGATGACACCCACACCCAGGGGTACATCCTTCAAGCCAATTTACAGCATACTTTTGGCAGCCACCCGGCCCTTTTAAACCGTTTTGTTACCGAAGAGGCGGCAGGATGGTATCCCACCTTTAACGATCTGTCGGCAGGCGTGGGTTACCGCTTTGCGTTTGCAAACTTTGCCCTTATTCCCCAGGCCAACTTTCGAGATGTGTTTGCGTTGGGCAACGATGTTAACCAGCATCTGATCGGTTTAGAGCCCGGATTACGGTTAGAATATTGGATCTACCCTGAAGTGGCTCGCCTATCGGTAGATTATGGCTTTAACGTGCCTGTTTTGCACCTGGCCAATCAAACCAGCAATATTTCACCCTTTACCCTGAGTATGCAACGGGTGTACACCGAACTGAGCTATCGCCTATTTGAAAACATTGATGTTTTTTCGGGCTTTTATTGGGAACAAATCCCCGCTCAACTGGGCTCAGGACGTATTACCACCACTGAGTTGTCAAATTTAAGTGGTTTTGTGGTGGGCGCAGGGCTTTCTTTTTAAAAAGGCCCTGAGTTTTTCATCCCTTTGCCCTTGTGAGCCGTTCGTCCTCCTGTTACAATACACGGGACTAAAAATCATAAAAATGATCGTAAATATCCCTATTTACATGCGTCAAAAGCGCATCAAACGCTGGTTAACGCACATCCTCCTCAAAGAGCAAAATAGGGAATCAGTATATAGAGGTTAGTTAAAATAAAGTTATGGCACTGACTAAAGACAATAAACAAGAAATCATCGGCAAATTCCGTGTTAATGAAGCCGACAGTGGTTCTCCCGAAGTTCAAATTGCGTTGTTAACCGCACGTATTACCGAACTTACCGAGCACCTGAACGAACACAAAAAAGACTTTTCGACCCGTCGTGGCCTGATCAAAATGGTCGGTCGCCGTCGTAAATTGCTGCGCTACTTAAACAAACACTCACTGGAGCGCTACACCGGTTTAATCGAAACCCTCGGTTTAACCCGTGAAGACGCAAAAGTTAGGAAGTCTGCATGAGCGAAGTCAAAGCATTAGAAATTCAAGTAGGCCGCGATACCATCCGTTTCGAAACCGGTGAAGTCGCGCCTCTGGCCAGCGGATCTGTCATGGTGAGCTCCGGCGACAACATGATGATGGTAGCGGCCGTTGTTTCTAAGGAACAGAAAGATCTTGACTTTTTCCCCCTGACCGTTGATTACGAAAGCAAAATGTATGCTGTAGGCCGTTTTCCTGGTGGATTTATTCGCCGCGAAGGCCGCCCCTCTGAAAACGCCATCCTATCTGCCCGTGTCACCGACCGCCAGATTCGTCCCCTGTTTCCAGATGGATTCCGTAACGATGTGCAAGTGATTGCCCATCTGCTTTCCAGCGACCAGGAAAACCAAACCGACATTCTCGGCATGTTGGGCGCCTCTGCAGCCCTGAGCATCTCTGAGATTCCCTTCAACGGCCCCACGGCCGCCGTCCGCATTGGACGCATTGACGGTGAGTGGATCATCAACCCCACTTTTACCGAAGTTTCTGAAGGTGAGCTAGACCTCATCGTCGCGGGCACCCGTGACTCCATTAACATGGTAGAAGCTGGCGCCAAAATGCTGACCGAAGCCGAAATGCTTGAAGCCATTGCATTGGGCCAACAAGAAATCAACAAAATCGTTGATCAAATTAGCGCCTGGGCAGCAGAAGTGGGCAAACCCAAAATGGAGTATGTCCCTTATAAAGTGGACGAAACCCTCTTCGGCTTTATTTCTGAAAAATGCGGTTCCGCCATTCAAGAGGCCATGCAGATTGCTGATAACAGCGATCGTGGCCAACGCATCAAAGAAATTCGCGAAGCCCTGAAAGCTGAAATTGCTCAACTGCCCGAAGACAGTGAGCTGGCCGCTCTATTTGCCAGCCGCTCAAAAGATATCGGCAATGCTTTTTACAAGTTAGAAAAGCACTATATGCGTGCAGCAATTTTAGACAAAGGCTTACGGGTAGACGGCCGCAAACCTGCGGATGTTCGTCATATCACCTGCAAAGTCGGCTTTGTACCTCGCACCCACGGTTCAGCTCTATTTACCCGTGGAAACACCCAGGCCATGTCTTTGGCCACCCTGGGCTCCATGAGCGACGCTCAAATGCTCGACAACACCGAGCCTGAGGTATCTAAGCACTACCTGCACCACTATAACTTCCCCGGCTATTGCGTCGGTGAACCCAAGCCGCAGCGGAGCTCCAGCCGCCGGGAAATCGGACACGGAAATTTGGCCGAACGCGCCATTATTCCTGTGTTGCCCAGCCAGGAAGAGTTCCCCTATGCTTTACGGGTTGTCTCTGAAGTCATGGCCTCTAACGGTTCTTCTTCAATGGCCAGTACCTGCGGAAGCACCTTAACTTTGATGGACGCAGGCGTTCCCATCAAGGCGATGGTCGGTGGTGTTGCCATGGGCCTGATTAAAGAAGGCGATCGCTTTGAAGTCTTAACAGACATTCAGGGTGTAGAAGATCACCTGGGCGACATGGACTTTAAAGTCACAGGAACCCCCGAAGGCATTACCGCACTGCAAATGGACATCAAGATTGATGGTTTATCTCAAGAAATTCTTGAAAAAGCCTTAGAGCAAGCCCGTCAAGGCCGCTTACACATTCTTGAAAAAATGCGTGAAGCCATCGATAAGCCACGGGAAGAGCTGTCTCAGTACGCACCCCGCATTATCACCATGAAAATCGATCCTGAGAAGATTGGTGATGTCATTGGCCCTGGTGGAAAAATGATCAAGCAGATCGTTGAAGAAACCGGCGTAAAAATTGACATTGAAGATAGTGGTTTGGTGTACATCGTGACACCCGATGGCGAGTCTGCAGAAGCCGCTCAAAAGTGGATTCGCGAACTCACCGCAGAAGCAGAAGTGGGCAAGTCCTACGCAGGAAAAGTTGTACGCTTGACTACCTTTGGTGCCTTTATTGAAGTGCTGCCTAAGGTCGACGGCTTACTGCACATTTCTAAAGTGCCTGGCCGCCCCCGCAATATCGAAGATGTCTTCTCTGTGGGTGAAACCGTGCAGGTCAAAGTTGACGAGATCGACTCTCAAAAACGCGTTAACCTCATGTTAGACCAGGAAGTTGAAGTACCTGAGTCTGCCATGTCCGATCGTTACGAGCCCCGTGGTGACCGCGGAGAGCGCAGTGATCGTGGCGATCGCGGCAACCGTCGTGAAGGCGGACGTCCCGGTTACGGAAACAACAACCGCGGCGGATCTGGCTCTCGCTCTCGCAGCGGCAGTGGTGGTGGTGGACAACGCCGCCGTCCCTAATGGCTGAAGTCAATTCATCGAAGGTGCTGGAGCTTTTTTTCAAAAAGAGTCCAGCACCTTTCTGCATTCTTGATTGGTCCAAAGATCAATTCATTCAGCAAAATAAAGCCTGGAAACACCAGGTTCCCCTGAGTCTCAAAACCCTTCATCGCCATTTACAAAAAATCCTGGGCGAGCGCCCCAACAGCCTACCCCACCCTTTTCAACACACCTTTTTTATTAAGGGCTATGGCTATAGCTGTTTTTCACTTTCTACCACCCTGCTTGGTATCCAACGCCTTCAAGGTGCCACTGAAGACCCTCACATTGAGCATTTAGAAACCCTCAGCGCCCGCAAAAGCGAGCTTATCTCTCACCTCTCCCATGAATTGCGCACCCCTTTAACCGCCATTTTAGGTTGGCCCGAAATGATTCTGGACGCCAACGAACCCATGCCAGGCCTGGCCATTCAGGCCGCAGAAGCCATTCAGCGAGACGGTAATTTTTTAAACCAGCTTTTAGAAAGTCTTTTAGACCTTTCACAAATTGAGTCAGGCAAGCTGCGCCTGGTTAAAGAATGGGTCGACCTGCGCATTTTGGTGAAATCGGCCTGTACCATGCTTGAAGAGCGTACCCGCTTTAAATCCCAGCGCTTAAACATGCATCTTCCAGAGGAGCCCGTCTATAACAAGGTAGACACGGTGCGCATTCAGCAAGCCATGATCAATTACCTCTCTAATGCCATCAAATATACCCCTGAAGGGGGCGAAATCGAGGTGTCATTACACAGAGAAAAACAGCGTGACATCTTTTGGGTCAAAGATAACGGAGCGGGTATGTCACCACACGTACAACAAGAGATTTTTGGGCGTTTTGTGCGCGCGGAAGAAGTCCTGGGCATACAAGGTGCAGGCATTGGTCTGGCCCTGGTGAAAAAACTGATTGAATCCCACCAGGGCTCCTGCTGGGTCGAAAGCTCTCCTTTGCAAGGCAGTCAATTTTTCTTTGATCTGCCCATTTTAGAAAACACCACCATTACCTTACCCGAAATTGAACTGCTGTGTATTATTGAGCACGAGAGCCAACGCTTAGAACTCAGCCAGTTGCTCAAAGAACACCCTGTGGTGTATCGCATGCGCAATACCCTGCCCAGCTTACAAGAGATGACCCAGGCCCACTACGATCTGATTATTCTCTCCACAGATCTGCATCAGGCTCACACCCAGGCCTGGGAAAAAGCGGTGCACACCCTGTTCCCGAAACAAAAAATTCTGGCCTGGTTATCGCCCGCTTATTCCCCCCAATCCCTGACAGAGCAAGAAGCATTTTTTGGAGATTACGACGGAATTCTCCGCTCCCCGCTTCAGGCAGAGGATTTGATACAATACATTCAAAAAAGACGGGACTAATTCATGTTTCAAAAAGTACTGATCGCCAATCGGGGCGAAATTGCCGTTCGCGTCATTCGCGCCTGTCACAGCCTGGGCATTAAAACCGTAATGATCTATGCCGAAGATGATCGTCAAGGCCTGGCAGTGAAACTGGCTGACGAAGCCTACTTACTGCCCGGCAGCACCCTGGCTGAAACCTATCTTAACATTCCAGCCATCGTGGATATAGCCCTGCGCGCCGGTGCAGAAGCCGTCCATCCGGGCTATGGTTTTTTGTCAGAAAACCCTTTGTTTGTGGAGGCCTGCCAACAGGCTGGTCTTGTATTTTTAGGACCTGATGCTGAGGTCATGCGAAAAATGGGCGCTAAAGTGGAAGCACGGAAACACATGCAGGCCGCAGGTGTCCCCATTACACCCGGCAGCCCTCCGCTACAAAGCCAGGATGAGGCCGAAACCTGGGCTCAACAAATTGGATTTCCTGTTTTGTTAAAAGCCAGCGCTGGCGGAGGCGGACGCGGCATGAAAAAAGTGAGTCGCGCCGAAGATCTTGCAGATGCTTTTGCCGCAGCCCGCCGAGAAGGCGAGAGCTATTTTGGAGACGGCACCATCTATATGGAAAAGTTTGTGGAAAACCCTCGCCATGTGGAAGTCCAGATTCTGGGTGACACCCACGGTAACGTGGTCCATTTGGGAGAACGGGACTGTTCCGTACAACGCCGCAACCAAAAACTGGTGGAAGAAAGTCCCGCTCCTCATTTGCCCGCTGAAGTGCGAGACGTTCTGTTGAACGCAGCCGTTAAAGGAGCCAAAGCCCTCAATTATACGGGTGCAGGCACCTTTGAGTTTGTGGTACAAAACAACCGCGACGTCTATTTTATGGAAGTCAACACCCGTTTACAGGTGGAGCATCCTGTGACCGAAATGGTCACGGGCAGAGACCTTGTGCGCGAGCAGTTGCGCATTGGAGCCGGTCTGCCCATTTCGTTCTCTCAAGCAGAGGTTCAGTTTCACGGCTCAGCCATTGAATGCCGCATTACCATCGAAGATGCCCAGCAAAATTTTCGTCCCATACCCGGCAAAGTCGGCGTTATTAAAGAACCCTGCGGCCCCTGGGTCCGGGTAGACAGTATGCTACAGGCCCATTACGAAATTCCAGGATCCTATGACTCCCTGGTTTCTAAACTGATTGTGTGGGGTAGTGATCGCACAGAGGCCCTGGGGCGCTTACAACAAGCGCTCAAAGAATACCAGATTGAAGGTGTGACCACCTTACTGCCTTTCTTTAGCTGGATTACCACTGAGCCTCACTTTGTGGCCGGACATTTTGACACCCACTTCCTGGATCATTATTTTACCCCCGATATGTTGGAAACACCTACCCAGCAATCTCAGGCCAAAGAAGAGGCCGCTACCACCGTTAGAGAAACGGTGGAAATGGAAGTCAACGGCAAGCGTTTTGAGGTGGCTGTTTACCGCGAGGTGGCAGCACAGACCCAAAGCCGCCGTCCTGGTGGCCACAAGAAGGAAAAGGGAGGCAGTGGGAATCCCAATGAAATTCGCTCCCCTATGGCGGGCACCCTGGTGAAGGTGAACGTGAGTAAAGATCAAGCGGTAGACAAAGGTACCGTCGCCTTTGTTATTGAATCCATGAAAATGGAAAACGACATTCTTACGGCACGGGCAGGAACCATTCAAGAGGTCAGCGTCGAACCGGGTCAAAAAGTCCAGGCTGGCGATCTACTGCTTACTTTCTCGACTTAGTGGGTTTCACAGCGGGTTCAGCCCATCAAAAATCCGCCGTCTGAGAATATCCCATGGACGGCGGATTTTTGAATATCGGTAGCGATTAGATCGTAAAACGCAAACCGAGAATATCGCCCTGGCCATTGTAGCCCAGGGTGCCTTCGAGGCCGCTGTTAAAGCGATAAGCCAACTCGAAACCACCGGCTGGTGGATAGTAGTCAACAATACGACCTGGTCCAAAGGGGAAGGTGAAGCCCGGAACGAGGTTGAGACGACCGGTAAGCTGTGGCGTAAATTGGTAAGCCAGACCCAAACCTAACTCTAAACCGACATAGCGAGAGCGAGAAGGTTCATCAAAGCGGGCATTACCCCAGACTCCGAAAATACCGCTTAAAGAAAAGCGATTTTGTTGCAAGAATTTGTGGGTTAAACGGATGTCATAACGACCCGAGACGCCGCCATCTACCAGAAAGGGCAATCCGAGGGATCCCCCAAGGCTGGTGACAGGACCGATTTTGCTGTCAAGTGATACACTGGGACCTAAACCAATGGATACGCTGCTGCGATCCACTTCAGCTTTGGGCATGGTAGAGGCCTGGGCAGCACCAAAGGGCTGCATGACAGCAACGGTGCATAGCGCGGCCAGTGCGTAATGACTGGTGCGGCGCAAAGTGGTAGTGAGTGTTGAGGGCATTGTTAATTTCATTGTGAGGGGGTTCTCCTTTTTCTTTTCAATTTATAATACATGAGAATTTATTAATATATTAATCAAGGCAAATAAAAAAACCATAAAAACGGAGGTCCAGAATGGCAAAAAAATGCAAGCGTTGTGGTCAAGCGTTGGGCCGCCAATACATTCGCGCCGGAGAAGCGCGCTTTCACCCCGCCTGCTTTACGTGTAAACACTGCCGCCAGGCGATTCAGGGGGATTATGCTGAGCACAAGGGCTGGGCTTACCATCCCGCGTGTTCACCGCGACGCAAACCGCCCTCTTCCCCCCCTGCTGCTCCGCCCCCTGTGGAACCCAGCATGCCCCTGATCTGCCGCATTTGTCAGCAGCCCATTACGGGTAAATACCGGTATAACCACTGGGGTGAACAGGTGCATTCTGAACATCAGGGGCACCCTTCTCACGCCTGCAGCGTTTGCGCTCGTTTTTTATCTGCCCACACCCAGCATGGCATTCAACATGCCGATGGGCGGGTGGTGTGTGGACTGTGCCAGGTGACAGCGGTGGAGACACCCGCGTCGGTGCAGGGCTCTCGCCAACGGGTACTGTCCCATCTCCAACAGGCAGGCTTTGGTTACATTCCCGATTACCTGGCGATTGTCTTGAGCGACCAAAAACGTCTCAATCAAATGCTGGGCAAAAGCCAGCATACCAATAGCCAGGGCTTAACCAAAACCCTTGAAAAAACCGTCGACGGTGTCCTGGCCTACCGTGAGCACCGTATTTTTATCTTGACAGGGCTTCCGCGCCTGCTTTTTGAAGGGGTACTGGCCCATGAGCTTTTGCACGTGTGGCTCAATGAACACCCCGAAACCCGACAGCACTCCCCCAGGGACATTGAGGGTTTTTGCAATTTAGGCACCGCACTGATTTATGAGCAGGACAATACGCCGCTGGCACACTATCTGTTGCAGCGCATGCACGAAAGCGCTGACCCCATTTATGGCGAAGGTTTTCGACAGCAGCATCAACGCCTGCAACAGCTGGGTTGGGAGGGACTTCGCGAGGAGATGCTTCGGCCCGCACCAGTCCTCAAGCAAACCTTTCAAAAAGTGGATCGCTGGCTCGATAAATTTGGGCTCTGACAGACACCCTTTGATTTGTTAAGATGAGGGCAGCCTATCCCCCCTATCAGGAGCATCTTCCCTTTGTCCAAAATACTTACCCTTAAAGAGAAAACCTATTCGATTATTGAAGAAATCGGTGATGAAGACAGTCGACGGTTTGAAGTCTTCATTTTAAGTCTGATTTTTTTAAACGTCATTGCGCTCTCTTTAGAAACCGTTGCCAGTATTGAACAGCAGTATCGCTACTGGTTCAGAGCCTTTGACATTTTCTCCGTGGCTATTTTTTCTGGCGAATATGTCTTACGCATTTGGTCCTGCAATATTCATCCCGATTACCGTCACCCGTTCTGGGGACGGCTCAAGTACGCTTTCACCACGCTGGCCTTTGTGGATTTAATTGCCATTCTCCCATTCTATTTGCCCCTGCTGCTCCCCTTTATCGGTCTCGAAAAAATCATTGACTTGCGCTCCTTGCGCTCCGTTCGTCTCTTCCGTCTTTTAAAGCTCTTTCGTTATTCAAAAACCCTGGCTCTGTTTCGGCGGGTCATGTGGGACAAACGGCAAGAGCTATCGGTGACGCTGTTCTTTTTGGTTTTTTTACTTTTGTTCGCCTCGGCTTTGATGTTTTACGCCGAAAACGCAGCACAGCCCGACAACTTTTCAAGCATCCCTGCGTCCATGTGGTGGGCCATCGCCACCCTCACCACCGTGGGTTACGGCGATGTGTATCCCATTACCCCCATTGGCCGCTTTTTTGCGTCCATTATTGCGGTGCTGGGAATCGGTTTGTTTGCGCTCCCCACCAGTATTTTAGGGGCAGCCTTCGTCGAAGAGGTAGAAAACAACCGGCGTAATGCCGTGCCCCAAACCCCTCCCAAATGCCCTAAGTTTTGCCCCCATTGCGGTGAGTCCCTTTCAAGCTAATCCCCTTAAAAAAAGGCCCCCTGTGTAGGGGGCCTTTTTTTAAATACTAAACCTTAAGGCACGTTAGGCATAAGGGTTATAGACGTACTGGCCACCACCGTTGCCATTATCACCTGTAGCAGGTGGATTGGTGGCTGGAGCTTCACCGGTCAGCTCTTGCAGCACTTGCTCCAACACAGTTTTCAGTTGACCGCTGTCAGAGCGGGCATCGTCAATCAGTTGAGAGTAAGTCTGGTTATTGCTGATTTGAGCGTCTACTGAAGCGTAGTAACGGGCATTCAAGGCTTCGGCAACCTCAGAAGCGGAAGCGCCGGAACCCAGGGCTTCTACCGCAGAGCGGGTAATCGCAACGGTCTCATCAAAGCTATACGGCGTGGATGAGGAACCATCGGTAGCACCTGTGCCGCCCCCGATAATCACCGCACCGTCACCGCTTTCATCTTCGTTGCCGTCACCGCTAGCGGCAGGTGGAATGAGTTCAATAAAGACCTTCACATCGTTATAATCCCAGTCGGCTTGATCGCCAGGCAGGTCTTCAAAACCAATGGTCCAGCTGCTGGCTGAGTTTTGGGTCATACTGAAGTACGCTTTGTCTTCATAACCTGCGGTATTGGTGCCGTGGTCATAGCTACTGCCATCCTGGGTATAGGTGCGAATGAAGAAGTTCAGTTTATCGTTGGCATTGTAATCTTGCTCGAGTACAACACTGCCACCGTTCTGAGCGTTTTCAGCCACCAACTGAGGTTCTTCGCCATTACGCTGAACGTAAAGGTCTGAACGCAGACCCGCACTACCATCTTGTAAGGTAATACGCACTTGACCAGACTCAGGGAGAACCACGGGCTGCTCAGCCACAGGTGTGGTGGTGGAGCCGCCTTCACCGGGCTCAACAATAACGGTTTTAAAGGCTGTATCTGTGCCTAAACCGTAGCCACCGATTTTAACGGCAATATGATAGGTTCCAGGGGGCAAGGTTGACAGGTCTAAGTAGCTGCTGCCGTTACCTAAAGCACCGGTTTCAAGAGAGCTCCAATAGAGCACGCTTTCAGGCAATAAACCATCGCGGGTGCTTACCGCCTGGGCAAACAGTGCAGCACTTTCACCCTGGGTAATGACCATTGGATCGCCATCAATACGCTCAATACGGGCGTACTTCGTAAAGTCTGGACTGGTATCCGCCAGTCCGCGAAGCTCCATATAGTCGTTCATGAGAGCGCGTACATCGCCGCCTTCATTGGCTTCGTCCGCCAGCATTTGGTACAGCGCAGGCACATAACCCCCCGCATCGCGGAAGTCTACGGTAATCCGGGTAAGATCCACCAGGTTATTACGGCCTTCGAGCGACGTGGTTTTAAGATTGGCACTCAGATCAATGTAATTTTGCATGGATCCGCCATAGGCCATGGTCATGTACATTTGAAACAGGTTGGACTCAAAATCATGGTGGCTTTCATCGAGCATCTGTTTGGCAAAGCCCAGGTACTGATCCATGTCTTCGTTTTTGTACATCACCATATCGGCCACGGACAAGAAGCGATCGAAATCATCGTAATCACCGCGCTGTAACACATCGGTGGCTTGCTCTAAGAATTTGCCAATGTCATTGCCGCTGGCCTGGATATAGTAGGCGGTGCGTAAAAACTGATTCAGTTCGGCACCTGAGAGAACTTTGCTATTGCTGCTGTTTAAATACAGATCGCTGTTATTA
This sequence comes from Candidatus Sericytochromatia bacterium, assembly GCA_964229355.1. Taxonomy (GTDB): domain Bacteria; phylum Cyanobacteriota; class Sericytochromatia; order UBA7694; family UBA7694; genus CAXRDE01. Next base: position 188,254 of record CAXRDE010000009.1, read on the forward strand.
CCCTGGGTAAACTCGCGGTCGCTGCGATCAATGCCAAAGAGAGCGCTAAAGAATGCGACCCCTTCATCGAGATCTTCAGCACTCAGGTTTTGCAAGGTGGTGGCCACTTTGCTCACGGTATTGGCGGGTAAGGTGTTTACCAATTCAATGGCTTGTTGTGCAATGTCTGCGGGCGCCTGACCCATTAACACTTTAAGGGTTAACGCACTTTCTAAAGGCAGCGCGCTCAGGGCTTCTTTAATAAAAGGATGATTTAAAAGCTGGGTGACACTATCGTCTCCCGCTTCGGGAGTGCCGGGGTTTTCAACGGCACTGGCGGCCTGGCTAATGGCGTCTGAGAGAACCCCTAATAAATTATCCAGGCCACTGGGTGCGGAAGTGCTTTCCTCAGCTGATGCTGCATTTTCTTGCTCTTCTCTGGCTTTGTTGGCCTTGATGGCAGCGTCACGAAACGCTGCGTTTGAGAGCAATTGTTGTGCAAATTGCTGTGTGTAGGCTGTATCTGCACTTAAACGCGAAAAATCCATAAATGAAAACCCCTTTTCGTTCGGAAGATGGTTATTGTGGGCGTATTGATTGCATGTTTATTAAAAAAAGATATGCTGCCCCGTGTCTAACTTATCTGCGTGACCCTTGTGAAGTTGTGCCGCTTAACAAAGAAAAAACAAATACTAAAAAAAATTTTAACAAGAAAATTCCGTGCGCTATAATATGGAGAGAGTGAGGTACACTTGCAGCATGCTTTTGCGTTGTCAGGTCCCCCTGAGCGGATGGGGCCATAAACTGCCCGATCAGATGTTGGACAATGCGGCCGTGATCGCGCGCGGGGCTTTGCCCCTGACGCCGGAATGGATCACCCGCCGCATTGGAGTCGAGCAACGTCACGTGCTGGCCCCTGAGCTGAGCACTTCTGATCTGGCTATTGCCGCCGCCCAGGAAGCCCTACAGCAAGCAGAAGTCACCCCTGAGGACCTGGACCTGATTGTCCTTTCCACCCTTTCTCCTGATCACCCCAGCCCGGCCACCGCCTGTTTGGTACAGGCGGCCCTGGGCAATATCCGGTGTCCGGCCTTTGATCTTTCAGCGGCTTGTTCCGGATTTTTGTATGCCTTAGACACCGGTCTGCGCCATATCTTAACGGGAGCCCGCCATGTGCTGGTGATTTCTGCTGAAACCCGCTCTCGCTTTGTAGACCCACAAGACCCCGCCACAGCGGCCATTTTTGGGGACGGCGCTGGAGCCGTGGTGCTCAGTCAAAGCCCCAACACGGTGCAGAAAACGGTCCAGGCCAGCGCTCTGTTTGCAGATGGTCAGGGCTATTATGCCATTCACACCCCTGCCGGGGGGGCTCGTTTGCCCGCCTCGAAAAGCACCGTAGCGCAACGGCAGCACTTTATTCAAATGCCCCACGGTGAGCAGATTTTTTTTCAGGTGGTCGAGTCCATGACCCACTATACCACCTGGTTTTTAAAAGAGCTTCACCTGAGCCTCGACGACATCGACTACCTCATTCCCCATCAGGCCAATCTCAACATTTTGCAAGAAGTCGCCCGCCGTCTGGCCCTGCCCTCAGGCAAAATGCTCCTGAATTTGACCGAGGTGGGCAATACCTCCTCCGCTTCCATTCCCCTTGCCTTTTCTCAATTTGCAGATCACATAGGCAAGGGCAAACGCGTATTGCTTGTCGCCGTGGGCGCAGGTCACACCCTGGGCCTTACCCTGGTGCACACCTGATGTCACAGGTTCTGAACGCCCACCAACGCCTGGCCGAACTCTTTGATCAGGGGCAATACCAGGAGTTGTTTCGCTTTGTACATGATGTATATGATGTACCTGAGCAACCCGGCCACCCGCCGGCCCATCAAGATGCCCTGGTGTGCGCCCATGGAGACGTCAACGGTCAACCCGTGCTGGCCTATGCCACACGCGTGGAGGTTCAGGGCGGCAGCCTGGGGGCCAAACAAACCCGACAAATCGTCGAATGTCAGCGCCTGGCGCGTCAAAGCGGTATTCCGCTGGTGGCTTTATTGGAATCGGGCGGCGCCCGTATTTCAGAGGCCCAGCACATTTTAGAGGGCTTTGCAGCAGCTTTAAAAGGTGCAGCCGAACTCTCGGGCCTGGTTCCTCAAATTGCCTGTGTTTTTGGCCACTGTATTGGGGCCAGCGCGCTGATAGCCACCCTGGGCGATTGGGTGCTCATGGAGGCCGAAGCCAGTTTGTCAATTGCCGGGGCTCGGGTGAACGCTTTGGCCACCGGTGAACATCTCAGTGAACATGCGTTGGGAGGTTATGCGGTTCATCAACAGCATACGGGAAACGTGCATTTTGTGGCCCAGGGGGACGTCCAGGTTATCCAGCAAGCACGCACCCTCTTAAGCTGGCTGCCACCGCACCACAAGGCCTATCCACCCCACGCCCCCACGGCTCCCTCAGCCACAGAGCAGCAACGCAAAACCCCTGAGATCGCCCGGCTCTTGCCCACGGATCCGCAAACCCCCTTCGATATGCGCGTCATTCTGGAGGCCTGTGCCGATGGACAGGATTTTTTCGAAATACAGGCAGATTTTGCCCCCAATGTTTTAACCGGATTTATGCGCATTGGGGGCTATACCGTGGCTGTGGTCGCCAACCAATCCCTGCATATGGGCGGCGTGATTGATACGTTAGCCGCCCATAAATACAGCCGTTTTCTCAACACCCTCAATTGCTTTAATTTTCCATTGATTTCTTTTGTGGATGTACCGGGGGCGCTGCCCACCCTGGCCGCTCAACAAGCGGGGATGTTAACGGCCATGAGTCAGTCTATTCATGCGGTTTATAACCTGCGCAGTTTGCGGCTGACGGTGCTGGTACGCCGCTGTTTTGGCGGAACCTTTGCCATGTTACACCCCAAAAGTGGCGCCGGCGATCTTATTTTTGCGTATCCCCAGGCCATGCTGGGAGTTATGAGTGACGCGGCCATGCAAGAAATTATGGCCCACAGCCCCCAGGGCAAAGCCCAAATGCAGGCCCTGCAGAGCCAGGGCTTACGCAGTGACGATCCGCGAATTGCCGCCAGCCACGGGTATATCGACGACATTATTGATCCCACCGATACCCGCCAGGTGCTGCACCGTAGCCTCAAAAGTTTTTACTTTAAACGGGTCACACACTACCCCGACAAACTGCAAGGAAACCCACCCTTGTGAAGCCTGAGCTCTCTTTTCAACGGGTGCTCATTGCCAATCGCGGTATTATCGCGCAGCGCATTGCCCGCACGTGTCGTGAGCTGGGCCTGGAAGTACTCATGATTTATGCCCCGGGGGACCAACACTTGCCCTGGTTACACGCCGCAGATCAGGTCTTTTGCTGTCGCTATACCGACCGTGAGCGTTTGCTACATCTGGCGAAAAACCACCAGGCCGCCATTCACCCTGGCTACGGTTTTTTAGCCGAAGATGCTCTTTTTGCAGCGCAGTGCGAGGCCGCAGGGGTCTTCTTTATAGGCCCTTCTGCGCAGGTTTTAGAGCTTACAGGCCATAAGCACCAGTGCCTGAAGCATCTGCAAGCGCACGGTGTGTCTTGCCTGCCTCACCTCGCGTTCCCTGCCAGCGCGTCCTGGGAATTGACACCAGCTGTGCTGATCCAGCACTTACAAGCCCATGGAATCGCGTTACCCTGCCTGGTCAAACCCAGTGCCGGAGGGGGCGGCCAGGGCATGATGTGGGTAACAGAAGCGGCCCAATTGCCCGACGCCCTCGCCCAGGCCAGAGGTCTTGGTGAACAGTATTACGACTGCGGTGATCTGCTGGTGGAGCAGGCTCTCACAGAGGCCCGGCATGTGGAAGTACAAATTCTGGCAGATCACACGGGCCAGTTGTGCATTGTGGGCGATCGCGATTGCTCCCTGCAGCGGCGACGTCAAAAAATCATCGAAGAAGGCCCAGGTTTGCTGGATCCAAACGCTCGCCAGCAGCTCTATGCCAGCGCCATCACCATTGCGCAAGCCCTGGGCATCAATCAGGTGAGCACCTTAGAGTTTCTCTGGGACGGCAAAACCTTTTGGTTTTTAGAGGCCAACCCACGCCTGCAGGTGGAGCACGCCGTGACTGAAGCGCTAACGGGTGTGGATCTGGTGGCCTGCCAAATTGCCTGTGCGCAGGGTATGCCTTTGCCAGAGATCTTGCAACAGCAGGGCCAGCAAAATCCCCTGCATTCATGGGGACATGCCATAGAGGCACGGCTTTATGCTGAATCGCCAGAAACCCTGTTACCCACCACGGGCAAAGTGTTAAGCCTCACGGTACCCACGGGCCATGGCTTAAGAATCGAAAGTTGCGTCTATCCGGGCCTGAACATTTCACCAGATTATGACGGTTTACTTATGAAGATCATTGCCCATGGCCCCACACGAGAGCACAGTCGCCGCCGCCTGCTGCAAGCCCTCAAAAGCCTGGTCATCCAAGGGGATACCCACCTGCGCACCAATCAATCTTTTTTGGTTAAGCTCCTGGAGCACGCTGACTTTATCGCGGGGAAATACCACACCCAGAGCGCGCCCCAGAGCGCTGCCCTTCACCAGGAAGCGCCCCATGCCAGCTCGCCCATTACCCGGCAAGTCAGTGAAAGCCTTATCTCTGCACTGAAGCAAAGCCTCACCTCGCTTAAGCGTTCTGAAGGCAACCCGTCACCCCATGGTGTATCCCCCTGGAGGCCTTCCCATTGGTAAGCTTTGACCCCCAACATGTTATACCGCTGCTTGCAGCACAGCTTTCAACAGCCTGGCATCAGCCCTTGCAGCCCACAGACTTGCATCTTCACGTGACGGGCCCCCAAAGCTTTCAACTGTGGGTGCTCAGCGCAGGCCAATGCCACAGCTATAGCGTGCAGTACGACAATCACTTCCTGTATGTAGACCAGCAGGGGCAGCAGCAGATTTTTTCCCTCACGGTTCCAGAGGCTCGCCCTCCGCAGCCGTTACCGACAGGCGATCCGCGCTACGCCAAGCTCAACGGCAAACTGAGCCAGATCACGCTTCAGGTGGGCCAAATCGTCACAAAGGGCACGCCTTTATACGTCCTGACAGCCATGAAAATGCAAATGACTTACCACGCTCCCGCCAGCGGCACCATCACCCAGGTGTTTGCCCAGGCGGGTGACACCCTGAACCAGGGACAAATGATCTTTGATTGGACAGAGGAGCGTTTTGATGACCCCATTTCCCCAGAAGCTTAAAACCATGACCCACGGCAAAATACCGGGTGGCAGGGCCTTTCCCTGCCAGCCTGGCGTTCAAATTTTGGGCAGCGCCCTGGCCTTACCTGAAGCCATTCCCTGGTTTGATGGCAGCCCCCGTACCGCCATTGCCAACGAAGATATTTTTCGGCAAATTCTGGGCGAAAATTTTGCCGATGTCTTGCAGGCGCAGGGAATGGACCCTTTGTACCCGGAGCAGGTGGTGGGCATTAAACACCGTCACTGGACCCACCTGATCGGCAATCCACCCCGTCATGACGAGGAACACTGTGTGCACCTGGGCGTCAAAGCGGTACAACGCTTGTTAACGCAATTGCAATTGCCGCCTGATGCCATTGATTGTCTGATCCTGGCAAGCACCACCCCCCATAAAACCACTTCTTCTTCGGCCTGCGCCATTGCCGCTGAACTTCAGATTCAAGCACCCTGCTTTGATCTCAAAGCGGGGTGCTCCACCGGGGTTTACGCCTTATTAAATGCCGCCATGCATGTGCATGCGGGCTTTGGACGGGTTTTATTGGTGACTGCCGAAACGCCCTCAAAATACGCCAATCCTAAAATTCAAGAGACCGTCATGGGCGTGGGTGACGGCGCAGTGGCCCTATTGCTGGGCCCGGGCCACCCTCAACAGGGCCCGCTGGGTGCCTTTTTGGGAGCCGATGGGCAATTGGGACAACTGGTGAACACCCCCGGCCTTTTGCCCCCCACTGCCGAGGCAGTGGCGGAAGGGCAATATTATTACCATGGTAATAGCAGTGCCCTTAAAGAAGCGGTTCCCTTGCGGTATCTGGATGCCATGGAAGGGGCCCTGCAACAGGCCCAATTAGAGGCATCAGCCATTGATTGGTACATTCCCCACCAGGTCAATCGTGCCCTCACCCAACAGGTGGCTCAGACCCTGGGTATTCCCCCCGAAAAACAACGCTATACCCTGCATCAGTATGGCAGCATGGCTGGAGCCTCTGTGCTGGCCACCCTGCATGAGGGCTTGCACAGTGGCGACTTGAAGTCAGGCCAAATTTTGGCTCTGAACACCGTGGGGGGTGGGCTCACCTGGAGCGGCCTACTGTGGCAGCTTTAGCCTTTTTTCAGGGTGAGGGAACCCTGTATACTCCCGGGGAACAGATCTCCTTTGCGACCCTCAGGGCCCAGGCCATACAGACCCCGCTGGCCGCGGGAGAGCCTGTGTATCTGAAGGCCCGTGCAGAGCCAGCCTTTATTCGGCAATTGCTCGCCTGTCTGGCCCATCGGGCCATTGCCTGTATTTTACCTCCCCAACCCCTGGAGCCTCTTCCTGTGACAACCGATTTCAAGTCCTTTTTAGCCAGCGAACGCACCCCGGCCCTTACCCTCTGGACCTCGGGTTCTACGGGCACACCCCGTGGGGTTGTGCTGAGTCGCGAAGGGCTTGAAGCGAATATTCAAGCGATTTGTGCCGGCATGCACTTGCCCCCTGTAGATGCCCACACCGGTGGGTCTGAAGCCATGCTGGTGCTGTTGCCCCTGCACCACGCCTTCGCCCTCATTAGCCAGGTCTTACTGACCTTACATCGGGGTGGCGATTTACACTTACACCCCCAAACCCTGGTCGGGGAATGGCTACCGTATATGCAGCAGCACCACATTACCCATACCGCTGGCGTGCCCTCGCAATGGCGCAGCCTCTTGCTGCTGCCCCAGGCGGCACTACCAGACCTCTCCCTTAAACATATTCAGGTGGCAGGAGCCGCTTTAGATGTGCCGACGGCCCAGGCCCTCCAAACACGCTTCCCACAGGCCGAAATTTGGATGGGCTATGGCCTGACCGAGGCCGGGCCACGGGTCAGCGCCCGGCGCTATGAAGCCTCACCGCACCGCCATACAAGGGGTCTGTCGGGGGGATTATCGGTGGGTCAGACCTTGCCCGGCATTGACTGGCGTATCCAACAGCAGATGCTGTACATTCACAGCCCCGCCACGATGATGGGTTATCTGGGAGAACCTGAGGCCACCCAACACGTCTTGAAAAAAGGTTGGCTACGCACCGGCGATTTGGCTGAATATAAAGGGGGGGCCCTCTGGATTCTGGGGCGAGAGGACGATGTTTTTCAAAGCGGTGGCGAAAAAATCGTGCCCCTTGAAATTGAACGGGTGCTCTGTTTGCTGCCTGAGGTGCAAGCTGCAGCGGTCTGGCCAGAACCCGACCTGCTCCTGGGCCAACGCATTGCCGCCGGATTGGTCAGCCAAAGTAAGCTCTCGCGCAGGGTCTTGCGACAACATGTGGGCAGATACCTGCCCAGCGCCAAACACCCCCGCCTCTGGAAGCAATTTACCCACCTGCCTCTCAACAGCAATGGTAAACTACAGCGACAGCAGCTTTCCCAGTGGCCGGGTGAAGCGCTCTAACCCATCTTCTGAAAGCGAGATCCCCAATGAACCCCCAACTCTTGATTTTATTGGCCGAATTTATTGAAGACGAGGTCCGGCTGGACAGTTCGCTGAAAGATGATCTGGGCATGAACTCGATGGACATTGTCAAACTGGTGATGGACATTAACCAAACCTTTGGCATTACCATTCATAGCAGTGAAGTCATTCCCGCTTACTTTGACACCGTCGAAAGTGTACAAGACTTTATTGCCCGCAAGCAAAAGCTGGGCTATTAATGGACTTTGGCATTCAGGGCAAACACGCCCTGATCACCGGTGGGGGTCGGGGTTTAGGCCGTAGCATTGCCGAAAGCCTGACCCATGAAGGCTGTGCGGTGAGCCTGGTGAGCCGCACCCCTGAAGAACTTGAACATACCGCTGAAGCCCTGCGTCACAAGGGCGCCCAGGTCTACACCCAGGTTTATGATCTCAGCCAGGATGATCCCGAGATGCTAAGAGAGGCTGCCGAAAAAGCCCTTGGCCCCATAGATATTGTGGTGGCCAACGCGGCCCGCAGCTCACGCCCCAAAAAACTCACCTATATGGCCGATGAAGACTGGTATGAAACCCTCAACAACGACCTGAACGGCCATTTCCGGTTGCTCAAAGTGCTTTTACCGGGCTTACAGCAACGCCAATGGGGTCGCATTATCTTTATCGGCTCCCTGTCAGGCATGCTTGGCGCTTCTGCCTACCCGGCCTATTGCACCGTCAAAGCTGCCTACGAAGGGTGGGTTAAAAATCTGGCGGTGGACTACTCAAAATACGGGATCACCACCAATCTCATTAGCCCTGGTTTTATTGAAACCGAACGCTTTCAAGCCGCGGCCCCTGAGGCCTTTTTAGAAAAATTCAAACACGCCACCGCCAGCAAACGGCTGGCCAAACCCGAAGATATCTCCGCAGCGGTCAGCTTTTTGTGCTCTCAGCAGGCGGCATATATTACCGGTGTTAACTTGCCTGTATGCGGGGGGCTCAATCTGGGGAATCTATGGTAAAAAAACAGACGGGTTATCGTGCCTTTCTACAGTTCATCACCTTATTCAGTGCGGCAGCACCTGTGGTATTACTGGGACGTCATCGCCAGGCTCAGCAACAGGCCAAAGCCCAGGGGCAGGCGCCCCAGCACTGGTTAAAAAGCGCTCGCTTTCACAAAGCCTTGCACTGGGATCTGGTTTTTTGTTACCTTTTGTTTCTGGTTTTTGCCCGTCGAGAAGTGCGGGCAGGCCGAGCCAAAGGGCCGTTCTGGCTCTATGCCGCCGTCAGCACCCTGTGGGGGGTAACCCCTGCCTTTCCGCTGCTCTTGCTGCGGCATCACACCCTATCTGAGAAAGAGAATCATAAATGAGTACAAAAAAAGCAAGCCCGGGCCTGCAGTGTAAAGATCTCCGGGTGGGCACCGGTCCCACTGCCCAGGACGGTCATTTTGTCAGGGTTCACTACACCGGCAAGCTGACCGACGGTGAAGTCTTTGATAGTTCTCTGGATGCCTATGAACCCTTTGAGTTTCAACTGGGATCCGGCGAAGTCATTGAAGGCTGGGATCTTGGGATCTTAGGCATGAAAGAAGGGGGTAAGCGTGAGCTCACCATTCCCCCTGACCTGGCTTATGGTGACCGAGATATGGACGTCATCCCCCCCAACTCCACCCTCATTTTTGAGGTAGAACTGGTCAAGGTTTTACAGTTTTAGGACCGTTCCGCCAGGGGCCACCCGTTGGCCCTGGCCTGTTGTAAAAAGTGGATGTTCAATTCACCCATCATGAGCTATGATAATTGACATGCAACACACCCCTGGATTTCGCTTACTGCTGATGGCCCTTTGGATGGGCTTAATGGTGATGGGATGCCAACGCCCTGTCTCCAGGCTGGATCTCCAGGCGCTGGAAACAGAAGTTCACCGGCTCACCAATATTTACCGTGAAAGTCAGTCTCTTCCGCCTTTAAAAGAGAGGGCCGAACTCAGGCGCATTGCCCGTGCTCATAGCGAAGATATGGTCAAGCGGCAATATTTTGAGCACCAAAGTCCCGAAGGGGAAACACCCGATCAGCGTCTCAGCGAAGGATTTTCAGAAGCCGTGATTCTCTATTCTGGCGAAAACCTGGCCCAGCACTCTCAAGACCACCTGAATGCCAGCCAGCTGGCTGAGACCTTACTTGAGCTCTGGAAAGCCTCCCCGGAACACCACCCCCAATTGATCGCACCCACTTTTGACGCACTGGGTGTGGGAGCCGCTCAAGATGAGAACGGTGTGGTCTACGCTACCCAAACCTTTGCAGGCCTCCTGGCGACACTCACAAGCCCGATTCCCGATACCGTGAGCACCCAAACCCCGCTGAACCTGAAGTTTGAGTTTTTAGGTGCCTTTGAACCCACAGAACTCAGCGCCTTTTTACACACCAGCAATGGCTTTGCTCGCGTTGAGGGACCCGGGGGCGTTTTTTATCAGGGCAAAGGCCCGGTGCCCATTGTCTGGGAAGACGACACCCACTTTAGTGTGCGCATTCCCACCGAACTGGGGCCCGGTCAGTACCGACTCCGGTTAGGCCAGGGCCAGCGCTTTGTGACCAAGGATTACACGATACAGGTGCGTTAACGCAAGACCCGCTGAATGATTTTAAAGTCCACTTCTTCCCAGAGAATGTCCACCACGGCCACCGTTTCAAGTACCCGTTGACGTTGGCGGGCTCCCACTAACACCGAACGAAAAGCACCCATGGTGGGTTTCATGGTTTCAATTTCTTCGTCTTCACCCGCCAGATACTCCAGCATGGCTCCCAGGCTGCGCAGATCTAAAAAGAAGGTGCCCATTTGCGGATCAATATGATGCACCTGCTCCAATTGACTCAGGTAACGATTGCTATTTAAGGTCATGGCTTTGCCCTGCCATTGATCAATGGTGAGCTTCATGGCCTCCATATTGCTGGCCAGCACCCAGATATTGCCCAGTTGGGCCATGACAGGTTCAATAAAAAAGGCCTGCTGTAAGCGATCTAAGTTTTGGCCTGGACGGGCGGTATACAGGGCAACGCCACCGTAACGGGTGTTGGGTTTGTCAAAAAAGCGCAGAGGCTGTAAAGCACGGCGAGGGCGTTTTTTAGACCCGTTTAAGGCTTCAAAATCCAGTTGAAACCGCTGCGTGAAATTCTGACGCAGTACCGCGGCCTGTTGGGCCCCAATGCTCATGACCACCTGGGGCGGACGATCAAAAGCATCAACCCCTGGGGGGTAAAACACCGACAGCCCCAGATTACCATCGCTGGGTTGCAGCACGTCTTTTTCAAAATCCAAGCCCGTAACGGCTTTAAAGCCGGTGTGCAATTGCTCTTGCAATTGCTGACTTTCGGGATCTGTGGCAGGAAAGGCCTGCGCCATTTGCCAGAGGGCCTTCAGGTGAGCTGCCTGGGCAAAAAGAATGACCTGCGAGGGGGTCAAGGTACGCTGTAGCTCAGCGGTTTTGCTGGGCTGTTGCCAACTCTTGAGCAGCGCATTGACCTGGCGCTGTTGTGCTGCGGGCAAGCCCTTGTCTTTGAGTTGAAACACTGTGCGGGCCAAAACCCCCTGGGGATTAATGTCTAACCCCAGCCCAAGGCTGTCATAAATGGTAAAGGTGGCTTTCCATTCATCGGGATTGAGCTTTTGCTTGCGCAGGGCCTGAGCAATGCCTGCAGGGTTGCCGTAAAACCACAGCTTGTGCTGCTTTAAGCCGTTATAAACGGGTTGAAAGGGCGGGTGTTTTAAAATGCTTTGGCGATGCTGAGGATCGAGTGCCGCCGTAATACGGGTCAAACTTCCCAATAACAGGGTTTCCGGGGTTCGGGTCATATAGACAGGTTCTTGTTTGCGATCGGTGCGCTGAAAACCGTATAGCGTATAATTGCCCACCTTGACCTGTTTAAGCTGTTTTTTGGGGTCAGCCTTGGCTTTGTCCTGAAAGCGTTTTACCAAACGGGCATAGGCCTGTGCCGAAGCGTCAGCATTTAAGTCCATCGCCATCAGCACGGGAATTGAATCCTGGGCATAAAAAGCCAGGCTCAGGTGGGTCCCTAACATGGGCAAAAGTTCGGCATCTAAATCCAGGCCCAGCTCCTCAGAAATATCGCCGGCGATATCTTCGCGAAACTCCTGCAAGCCTGAGGCAAAGGGCTCGCGCTGAAACATAAACTCCCAGCTGGCAGGCTCTGTCTTAATAACCGCCAGCGCATCGGCATTGGGGGTATGACGCAGATTGCTTTCTAAACTGGCCTGGGCACTGTGCGCCCATAAAAGGGCACCACATAAAAGCCCTACACTGATTTTTAACATTTCGTACCTCCCTGGGTTAGACACCTTCACGCGATCGGAAACTCAGTATAACGTGAGTGTTGTGCCTCTGCTGCAAAAGGGGATCTTACCCCATGCCGTTTTTCAATCCTCAGCATTTTGCTGTCGTTTGCGGGTCAAAATTACCCGATTCGTTTATCCATGCTCATGACCCATTCCAACCACGCTTGTCGGTTTGCACGGTTGGGGATCCCTGCATGTTGAGCAAAATAGCCTTCTCCCTGAACATGATGCTGCTGTTTGATCTGCTGCCAGTGTGCGTATCTCAAGGCATTGCTCTGTAACTGTTCGATTTCCCTACCCCTTCCCTTTGACGCATCAAGGGGGTTTATACAAGGAATCGCATCCACCACTGCAATTTTGCCTTTCGGCAATTTTAAATAGTCTAAGTACCACCAATCGATGCCGTACCCGACCAGCGCCGGGTTATAGACCGCCATAAACTGACAAAGCTGAGACGTGGTGAAAAAGGGACACGTGACTTCGACAAAGTTTGTACAACGCAAGAGGGTGGATGCATTGCGTTGCGTGATCGCGTGACTGACTTTGCCTTCAGGCGAAAAGGCGGGTTGCAAGAGCAACATCTCGTAAACCCTCTGAATCGCAAACAAAGCGTTGATATCTTCAGTGGATAGAATCAAGTCATCATCAAGAAGAGCAATAAAATCGTAACCCTTAATGATCTCTGAATGCGCTTGATATATTGCAAAGAAATTGGGAAATTTCCCTCCTTTTCTGGAAAAGCAGAAGTCTATGCCAGAAAATTCAGGCGGATGACTGTCGCCGTAGTAGGCTATCCACAGATCAAAATCTTTCTGACCCTGAAGCCAATGGGTAATCGAATGATTATCTCCCACTGAGCTAAACACCAAACGCTTTGATTTTTGGGTCGGTTTATCCATAGGTTTACTCCGTTCAGGACTTCATTATTACCGGATTGGGGTCCGATTTTCTCCAGGTCAATCCATACCCCGAAGATGACAAATCGCCGAAATCAGGCTAAACTGAAGAATAATCCCCACGGCCACAAGGAGCCTTTTGCAATGATTTCTAAACCTTCCGCCCGTTTACTGACTGTTCTGAGCTTGAGTTTAGTGGGGCTCAACGCCTGCCAAAACAACGCCATGTACCGATCTCCAGCTCTCGTACCCGCCCCCCTACAAGCCCAAAACGCCCGCCCTGCGCCCCGTGTGGATTTACAGCAAAACGCCCAATTGTTTGAACAACCCGTACCCGTCACGGTGACCCCCGACCGCCTGGTGTTCGATACCCCCTTAAACCTCAGCCCTGGCCAGGTGTTAATGGGCCGCTCGCGCAACGGTGAGGACTTTTTACGTCGGGTCGTCAGTGTCAGTACGCAGGGCAATCAAACCGTGGTAACGACACAGCCAGCCAGCCTCTTTGACGCCTTTAAAGAGCTAGAGGCCCATGAGGTGTCTTTAACCCGTGCTCCTGAACGCATTGCCCTGCGCTCGCAGCGCTTTAATATTGGTGGGGTCATGGACATTGTGGTGGATCTCGGCATTCGCCCGGATTTTTCTGACGCCCACATCCAGCTCAAAGATTCACGTTTAAGCATTGAAATGGCTCCCCGCTTTGAGCTCGACACCCAGGTCCGCAGCGAAATCACCTTTATTCGTCCCACCCAGAGCGATCTGTCGCCGGTGGGCCAGGTGCAATTTACCGCCGCCCGCTTTCCGGCCTGGATTGGCCCGGTGCCCGTGGTGTTTCAAATTAAGCCCGGTGCCGCCCTCTCCTGGGGACACCAGGCCAGCGGCAGCCTGATCCAGGATTTAAATCTGGAGGGCTTTTTACAGCCGCGTCTAACCATGGAAGCGGCTTTAAAACAAACACCCCGCACCACCGGTACCTTACAACACCAGATTCAAGCACAGTTAAACCCACCCGCGTTATCGCTCAAGGGTAAGGCACATGCTCGGATCTATGTACCCCAGGTGCAGTTTGAAAGCGAACTGGCAGGCATTGTCGGACCGTTTATTTCTGCGGGCACCTATGTGGACGGCACGTATCGCCGTGAAATTCGCTCCACGCAAGGACAAGCCCTGATGGACACCCAGATCAACGCCGATCTCGGCGTTTCCGTACACGGCGGCATTACGCCCACCAGCCTCTTCGGCAGTGACTTAACCCGCGAAATTCGCGTTAAAATCCTGGAGCGCAACCTGAAAAACCTCTACAACAAACAAACCACTGAGCCCGTACAACCATGAGCACCACCGTCGAAACGTTCACCCTTTTGGACGATTTCCATACCGCTGAGCGCTCCAGGTTTGGGACCGCCTGGGAGTTAAACACAGACCAAAGCATGGGCGGTGAGTCCGAAGGCCACATTGCGGTGCACAACGACGCCACGCCCCCTTATTTGGCCCTGACCGGGCAAGTCTCCTTACGAAACCGTTTACGCCCCGAAGACGGCGGCTATATTCAGGCGAGCCTGCCTTTGCTTTACGCACGGCGCCTCTACAATGCCAGCGCCTTAACGGGAGTGCGTCTGGTGTGTCAGAGTCTGCAAGAGCGTCCCATTGCCCCTCACCACTACGAGGTACGCTTACAAACCCGCGAGCTGAGCATGCCCTGGCAATACTACCGCTGCCGCTTTCAGCCCGGCCACGATGTGCAGACCCTGGATCTGCCCTTCAGCGCCTTTGAGGCGGTTCGCACCTCCCATCCTTTAAACCCCGCTTACCTCTTGCTTTTAGGTATTGTCGCAGGACAAGATAACTTCACACCCCAGCTCAACATGTATAAAGTAGGTTTTTATGGCTCTTCTCAATAATGTCTCTCGTTACCTCGGCCTGGCGGCCCTGACCAGCGTGATGCTGCTCGGCTCTCCCGTCCTGGCTCAAACCAGTCCGGGCAATGCTTCGAGCACCATTTCTTTAGATGACACCACCACCAATATTTTTGATGGCGTTCACCAACCGGTCATGAAGACCTATGTGCGTCTGGGGTACCAGATTGATCTCTTTGGCGAAACCCTGAGCCTGCCCGGCAACGATTTAGAGACCATTAAAGCCGGGGGGGTGGTGTACCACGCGCCCCGCATCGGCGGCATGTACCGTCTGGGAAAGGGCACCGATGCGCTACAAAACAGCTTTGTGTTTGGCGACTACACCTTTTTGTCTCAGCCCGTCCAGGATCAACGTACCGAGGTGGACTTTACCCGCTCCACCCACTTTTTAGATGCAGGTCTGGGTTACTTTATCCCTCTGATGGAAGATCGCATTGAACTGGGACCTTACGTGGGCATGTCCGCTCAGCTCAACTTTAATGATCGCGATGCCAACCCCGACGATGACAGCGTGTATTACCACGCCAACCAAAACCGCTTTGGCTTCGGTCTGGGATCCCTCTTCTCGGTACGTTTCGATGACACCCTGCCTTTTCCACTGTTCTTCTTTGCCAACGCGGGCGTCTTTCCCTTTACCCCCGTACAAACCGATCCTGCAGCGGCGATTTTTCCTGACAATTTGACGGTGATGCATTTTACCGGCAGTTTTTACGGTCGCTTTTTGCCTTACTTAGGGGGCGAGATTGGCTTTCGCCAACAGTTCCATGTGGGTGGCAACGATCGCTCCAGCTTTAATGCCTCCTGGAGCGAGTTTTTTGCCATGGTACGCTTTGAGCCCGAAATTCTTTTTCAAACCGCCGAAGAATAGCACCTCGAAGCCACCTTATACGCCCTGATAAAAGCGCCCGGTACTGTGTGAAGTACCGGGCGCTTTTCGTAGAGAGCCGCTTGCAAACGGCCACAAGTGACTTAGCTGGTGGCGCGAGGCGGTGGCGCAGGTTTGTCTGCGGGTTTTTCTTCGGTCACCTTCGGACGCTCTACCGCTGCAGGCGCTGGCGTCACAGGCTTCTCTGCCGGCTTCTCTGCCGGTTTTTCTTCGGTAACTTTGGGACGCTGTTGCACAGGAGCCGCAGGACGCGCATGGCTTACAGGATCCTCAAGGGGTTTTTCGTCTTTGTGCAAGATGGTAATGACCAGCTCTTTTTTGGGATCTTCCACCAGTGGGACCCGCGTATACTCACGGTCATCACCATTGGCACGACGCTTCACTGATTCTTCGAGTTCAGGGTTCAGACGTAGAATTTCTTGACCTCTTAAACGGTTACCGTACTGGCGATTGGCAATATCGCTGGCTGTTTCACCCGGCGTCACACGGTATTTCACCGTTTGTAAACCTTCTGTAGAGGCCGAGGTATCGACCTGGGTACTTTGATTGTTACGGTTCACCGTAGTGGTGGAACTATTGGTGGTGGTCGTGGTGGTGCTGCTCGAAGCGCGACTGGTGTCTGGACCGTCTAACTCAGCAATAATATCTAAAATATACTGTGCGCGTTCGACTTCTTCCTGGTGCTCTTTGGACACCGCACGAACGGTTTGTTGACCGCTGGCGTTGGTGGTGACATAAGATGCAGTCCCATCATCGTTACGCTGAACACGAATCGTACTGGTACTTGTCGTGGTGCTATAGCTGCCCGCATACTTGGCAATACGAGCCTTCGCCAGGGTGCGAATTTCGCTGCGCTCTTCTTTGGTCATGCTGGTCAGCAGATCCCGCAAGAACTCTTTGTCTGCTTTCATCAAGATGTCAAACTTGTCTTGAACCGATAGCGACTTAAAGCTGCTTTTGGTCACCACTTCGCCATTAACCTTCAGGGGCTGACTCTTGCGGGTTAGACCTTCATCGGGTACTGCTTCACCGGTTTCACCCACCGTTACATTGCTGGGTGCATCGGCAGTCGTGGTGGTGGTCGTCGACTCAGTTTTGGTCGTGGTTGTGCTGTTTGAGGCAGCGCTGGTGGCGGCGGTGCTGGTGCCATTGACCACGGCCAACAGTTCTTTGTATTTGGTGTTGGCCGTGCGGAAGCGGGCGCTGGTCGTATTCTCGGTACTGGCAATAAAGCTTTCCACTTCGGTTTTTAACGCCGCTTTTTCTTCAGCGTTTAAGCTGCTCACAAAAGCCTGTTGATCTGCCGTTGACATATCTTTCAGGGATTGCGCCTGGTGTTTTGCAGGTTTTTCTTTCAGCGCTGCCAGCTCAGGTTTTGGCCCCACCTGAATGGTTTCTTCAGGCACCTCTGCGCCGGTATCAGCAGTTGTGACTTTTTCGGCGGGCTTATCAGCGGGCTTGTCGGCAGGCTTATCTGCTGACACAGGCTTGTCAGCGGGCTTTGTCTCATCAGCGGTTGAAGCTTCTGGGGTGTCTTCAGCCGCCGCCGCTGTTTCCGAAGGCTTATCCGGCATTTTGGCATCTTCTGTCACGGGGCTTACAGCCCCTTCGACCACTTTAACCTGGGCGTTGATTTTTTCATCCACTTCGCCAATGGCTTGTTCTTTTGCCTTTACTCTGGCTTCCAGGGCGGGCAGGTCTTTTAAGGCATAGCGCTGTAAAAGGGGACCATGGGTTTTGTCCAGGGCTTCAGCGTGCTGCGCTTGTTCGGCCTTGAGTGCCTTACGTTCTTCGCCAATACCGGCGAGCACGTGACGCAACTCACTCTTGCGCTCCGGGGTCGTATCTTCAGCTTCTAACTCAGCTTTGTAGTCGGTTTCTTTTTGATCTAACTGGGCCAGGCTTTCGGTAATTTCACCCTGACGGGCGTTGAGTTGGGCGTATTTATTTTGAGAACCCTCACCGATAACGCGACGGGCCAGCGCCAATTCATCTTTGGCATCCGCAAGCTCACCTTGCAGACCTTTTTTCTCATCCCGCAGGGTGGTGATCTGTTTCTGGGCCCCTGCAATGGTATCTTCATTGGTTTTTAAGTCAAAGGTCACGGACTTGGCATCCACAAACTTCACGTCCGTGGCGCTGCCTTTGGCCAGTTGACTGGTGTCTTCAAAATCCACCTGAAAAGCGCCTTTAATGTGGCGTTCTTCGATGCCATCATTCCGCAAGAGTCCCAACTCAGGATCTTTGAGATCAAAGGTCATGTTTTTGACAGACTCAGGGTTTTGCGCCAGCTTTTGAATAAAGGCTTTGACCTGGGCCGCGTCGAGTTTTTTGTCGCCCGACTCAAACATTTTGGTGTGCTTGTCCACAAAGGACTCAATGCCCGAAGGGGTAAAGTCTTTCAGGTAATCGCTACCAATGCGAATTTGAATATTATTGGCTTTGAGGGGGCTTGCCGTTTGGTGGTTGAGCACGGCAGGGGAAATATTAGCTTGAGATTGGCCGAAGCGGATGCTGCCCATAAAAGGTCTCCTTGTACAGATCTATCTTTATTTTAGGCAAGCGCGTGAAAAATCTTGCCTTATTCTTGATCAGAAGTTGCCAGCGCCACGTTGCGAATGCCTGCCGCTTGCAGGGCAGAGAGCAATTGCACCACCTCTTCATAGGGCAAAGTTTCTTCTGCGGCAATAACCACCCGTCGGGTGTCATCGCCCTCTTGCGCTTGTTGCACCCGCGCAATCAATTCCGATGGAGAGGACACCGGCTCATTATTAACCGCCAGCTCTTCAGCGGTGCGGGTAATTAAAATATCTCGGTTATCCACCTCGGATACCGAAGCGCCCTTGGGCAGGGTGGTGGGAATCGCATTGTGAATGCCCGGTAAAAAGGCCATAATGGCCAAAAAGATCACTAGAATCATCATGACGTCAATCATGGGGATGATTTCGAAGTGAATGCCCGGCTTTTTCTTGCGATTGTTTTCAAACATAAGCCCTATTCTAACGCAAGGCCTTCACCACATCAAAGCGTTTTGCTAAAATTCTTCGCAGACCACAGCGCCTGATAAGCCCCCTCGGGATCGTAGTATTCGGCCTGACGCTCCACATCAAAACGACGCTGAGGCCCTCCATTGCCCACCCCTGCAATATACATCCAGTTGCCCCAATTGCTACAGGGGTCGTAATCCAGTAAACAGTGTTCAAACCAGGCGGCACCCCAACGCCAGTCCACACCAAGGTCATAACATAAATACGACGCCGCGTTTTGACGGCCCCGATTCGACAGGTAGCCTGTTAAGGCCAACTCACGCATGCAGGCGTTCACAAAGGGTTGCACGGTGTCACCGCGACGCCAGCGCTCAAAGGCCTGAGGAGACGAGCTAAAATCCAGTACCCGCCGCTGAATGCCACCCCGCTGAAAAATTGCGGTCCCGTGTTGGGCGGCCACCAGACGAAAATAGTCTCGCCATAACAACTCAAAGATCAGCCAATAGGTGGAGTCGTTAGCCACCACTTCGGCTTCAAAACGCTTGACCTGGGCATACACATAACGGGCCGACAGCGCACCCGAAGCCAGCCAGGGCGAGAGTTTGCTTGAGAAGTCAGGCCCGATCAAGCCATTGCGGGTGTCTTTGTATGTGGCCACCTGCTGTGCCTGCCAGATGTAAGCCTGGAGGTGATCTAAAGCGGCCTGTTCACCTGCGGCAAAGGGAAAAGCCGTCCGCGAATCGGGCCTTTCAGAAAGCATGGCAGGAAAGACAGCGGCCACAGGTTCTGCAGCATGGCTCGCCGGGGGTAAGTGGGCGGGTGCAGGCAAAGGCGACGGAAACAAAGACGCCAGAGCTTCAACCCGCTTACGAAAACCGGTAAAGCTTTTGGGCAAGCGCGCCAGGGGAAAGGGTAGGGCTGCGGCGTCCAACAGAAAGCGTGCCTCAAAGGTGCGCAGGGGTACCGGGTCCACAGCCTGGGCCACAGCCGCTTGAGCGTGCTGCTCTTCAGCCGTCACTTCGCGGGGGGTCCAAACTTCATCAATGTGCCAACGTTGACACAGCTCAGCCATGACCGTCGCAGGCTCACCCACCCGAAAAATCAGGTCTTGTCCCTGGTTGCGATAAGCCTGTTGTAAAGCCATCAGATGATCGCGTAAAAACTGCAGGCGTAACGGGCCGACCTTCACAAAGTCCTGTTGGTAAGGTCTGTGCTGAAAAAGGCGCGGCGAGAGGCAATACACCGGAAACAACTCGTCTTCTGGGCCCAGGTTCGACAACACCGCGTGATCGTGAAAGCGCAAGTCATGGGTATGCCACAGGAGTTTACGCACGGTTCGACCGCCGACGCCGACAGCGTTCGCTGCAGTATTTTACTTCGTCCCAGACGCGTTCCCATTTTTTGCGCCAGGCAAAAGGACGCTGACAGACACCACAGATTTTCGTGGGCAAGTTTGCTTTGTTCATGGCTTTATTTTAAAGGCCGAAATACCTTTATGGCACCTCATATTGGTACTTAACGAACACTTACTTAACGAACACCCAAAGAACAGAAAGCAAGTGATAATCAGCATTTCAGCCTTGCGCACTTCAAAAAACAATTGGTATAGTTAAAAACGTGAGGCGCACGTCTCCAGAATCAAAAAGGCCGGCTTTTTTATTCAAACCCATCAAATCTATGTTTATGTAAAAAAGGAAATGTATTTATGTCATCAAATAATCAAATTGTACTGATCGGCCGTGTCGGAAACACCATTCAAGAGAGCTTACGTTATGTGAACGGCACCGCTGTGGCCGAAGTGTCATTGGCGGTTCAACGCCCCGGCAGAGCCCGCGAAGGCCAGCAAAATGTAGACTGGGTACGCTGTGAGTTCTGGGACCGCCAGGCAGATGTGCTGGCGCAATATGCGCAAAAGGGCTCGCTGATTTCTGTGGCAGGCGCCCTGCGCATTGACACCTGGCAAGACGATGCCGGCCACACCCGCAAGAAAACCTTTGTGCGGGGCTACCAGTTTCAATTCTTAAACAGTCCACGCAAGCAGCTTGAAGTCCAGGATAGCCAGGATAGCGAAAAAACGCTACAGGCGGCTTAGCCCTGAGAGTGCAAATCAGTCTGGCGGTTGTACCAGTACACATAAGCGAGTAAGCCGCCGACGAGCACAAAGGAGACCGGTTGAAACCAAAACATTAAACTACTCATGCTTCTGTAAGACGTCATGGGCCTTCAAAAGGTTCCCATGGCGTTTTTTTGTGGCTTTAACGCTGGGCCAGATAGGCCTCAACCTGCGGCCAGACCTGTGCTAAAAAGCCGCGATCTTTGGGATGAGAGAGCAAGTCCAGGGCCTCCTCAATCGACACCCAGCGGGCCTCAGGGTTATCTGCGTCCTGGGGGTTGAGCGCTTCTTGCTCCGTGTGAAAAAGGTAGATGTAAATGGTTTTCATTTCAAGGGGGTTTTCTTGCCCCTGGCGATCTAAAGCCCGCCGATGGTAAGAGCCCAGAGACTGCACCAGGCGCAAATACGAAATGCCTGACTCTTCAAAAATTTCCCGCTGAGCTGCCACCGCAGGCTCTTCACCCGCTTCAATGTGCCCCTTGGGCAAAGACCAGGAGCTGTGATGTTGATTGACCACCAGCAACTGCCCCTGCGGGTTAAGCACCACGCCCCCGGCGCTATAGGTGTGTCGCACCTGCGAGGTTTCGGACGCCGGTTCAGCAATATGCTCAGCAGGCGCTTCAGAAACAGGTGCAGCCTCTGTCCCCGCTGCCGGGGGAGCTGTGGCCACCGACTGACCAATGGCCTGAGCCATCAGCTGCGCTTCGTTCTGTTGCGCGTGGTCCAACTGACGTTGCAAGGCATCGCGTTCAGTTTCTAATTGTTGACAAGCCAATTGTAAGCGTTGGGTTTCGGATTGTTGATCGGCGTAACGCTTGGCATTAAAAATAGCAATGGCCGCATGGTCAGCCAAATAATCAAAAAGAAATTGATCCACTTCGCTAAAGTTATTCATGACCTGGCGGGCATCTACATAAAACAGCCCAATCACCTTGTCCTCTAAGACCAACGGCGCACACATGGCTGAAAAGATTTTCAAAGACATCATGCTGTCACCCAGCCCCGGCGGCAACACCTCTGCTTCTACAACAGGCGCAGTCTCGGGTTGCAGCGCTTCAGCAGATGCTGCCTGGGTTTGTTTTAAGGCTTCATTGGCGCGCACCACGGTGGTTTTGCTCTCAATGGCTTCTTGTAAAATCGAGTGAGAGACATCGGCCGCACCCAATTCGGCTTGTATTTTGTCAATACGGTAAGTGGTGGCATACTTCCAGAGGATATTTTCACTGCTGTCGGTCAAGACAATCAAGCCCCGCTCTGCATTGGTCAGGGCGATGCCTTCTTTTAAAATTTGCAGCAGAATATTGTCCAGACGGTTCAGCAAAACCACCGATTGGGTCACCTTTTTTAGACGCATCAGATCATCTTTGTGAATAAAATGTTTTTGAATGTCCATCAGGGTGTGCTGTTTGTCGAGGGGTTCAGGAGTGGTTTCTAAAAACAACAGGTTCACTTCGCTGGAGATTTGCACCCGATCGTTGGGCGACAACTGCTTCTGTTTGACCCGTAGTCCGTTCACAAACACGTAATTGGTGGAGTTTAAGTCTTGAATGAAATACTCGCCGTTTTCACGGTAAAGCCGGGCATGATTGCGAGACACCTTGGGATGATCAAAGGTGAAGTCCATCTCTTTACTGCGCCCAATGGTATAGCTGTCCCGATCCAGGGTAAAGCGTTTGACAATGGTCTCCCCATTGAGCAAAGCCAGTTGTTTCATAAAAGCTCCTCGTAAGCCAGTTCCGCGGCTTCCCATTCTGCAAAACAGGCATCAAGGGCAGCTTGCTGATCTTCTTGTTGTTTAAGCAAGCGGGCCTGCGCTTCGGAGGTTCCCGAAATATAGGCTTCGGCCAGGGTCTCGGTCAGGGTGGCCAATTGTTGCTCAAGACGATCACATTGGGCTGCCAGCTCAGGAATTTTACGTTCTAAAGCCCTCAGCTGGCGTTGATGCTTCTTTTGTTCTTCATAGTTTAATTGATTTTTTTCTTTTTGACTGCGAGCTTCCTCACTCACCGCTTTGGGGGCATGGGTGACCTCTAAGTGATCGGTGCCCTGCTTTTGCAAATACTCATGATACGTTCCCCGAAAATCGTTAAAGCCCTCGGGGGTCAACTCCAAAATACGGTTGGCAATGGACTCCACAAAAAAGCGGTTGTGGCTGACACAAATCAGGGTGCCTGCATAAGCGTTTAAGGCTTCAGCCAGGGCGTCAATGGCTTCCATATCCAGGTGGTTGGTGGGCTCGTCCAGAATCAAGACATTGTCCTGGCGCAGCATGAGTCGAGAGAACACCAATCGGGTGGCTTCGCCCCCGCTCAGGGTCATGATTTTGTGTTTGACCTGCTCTCCGGTAAAGAGCACGCGACCTAGCAGCTTGCGCAATTCGGCCTCTGGCTGTCCCAGAGCCTGAGCCGACAGCCAACCATAGGGGGTTTGTTCCGCGGGCAAAATCTGGTGGTAATCCTGAGGAAAATAGCCCACATCGGTTTGGTGTCCCCATTCAATGGTGCCCTGATCGGCCTCTAAATCGGCCATCACAATTTTGAGCAAGGTGGACTTGCCCACACCGTTGGGGCCAATCAGCGCCACCCGGTCACCTCGCTCCACTTCAAAAGAAACCTGATTCAGCACCGCGTGGGTGTCCAAGGCCTTTGACACCGCCGTCACCCGCCAGGCGCTGGTGCCTGAGCGCGGCTGGGGCGGACAGCCCCAGGGAGGGGAGCGGCGCGAAGACGGCCGTTTTTCGAGT